>NC_005070.1:0-1200000 GCF_000195975.1 Parasynechococcus marenigrum WH 8102 | reverse complement strand
GGCGTCGTTGATGCCGGCAACGTCCTCAAAGCGCACCTGAAGATCCTCCTGTGGCTTCAGCCGTGGCTGACTGCGGCCGAAACCAAGGGCACGGTTGGCCATCTGGGCGGATCGACGCAACAGGAACGACAGCCCTACCACCAGGAGCAGGACGAGTCCAAGGTTCCCCAGCAGACCGGCCATGGCCTGTTCACCGCGGATGTCTCGCACCGTGAGAGGTGTGGCCGAAGCCTCGGCGGCCCTGAGGATCTGCTGATCGTTAACAAAAATGCTGACGGTGGATTTAGTTCCATCGGGGTAGGTCACCCGCACTTCGCGGCGTGCTGGAACCAGTTCAAGCGTGCTGACATCACCGTTGCGGATCTGTTCCAGCAAGCTCGAGTAACTGACGGACTTCGGTTTCTCTCCGAACAAGCTCGTTAACGATTGAGGAGACAACGTTTTCTCCGACCCTTCCGATCCTGAAGTCACAACAACATTGAATTGCCTTGACCTTAGCGATTTGACGCAAGGCGTCCTGACAACGGACAATTCCCGTTTGGAGTTGACCAGGCGCAATGGCCGTCCCGAAGAAGAAAACCTCAAAGGCCAAGCGCAACCAGCGCAGTGCCACATGGAAAGGCAAGGCTGCCGTGGCTGCTCAGCGAGCGATGTCCATCGGTAAATCTGTTCTCAGTGGACGCGCCCAGGGCTTCGTCTACCCCGTGCGTGAAGCCGACGACGAGGAGTCCTGAGATTGACGACGGATCCGGAGTTGGCGAAGCCGACGCTCCGGATCGACGTCCACGCGCACATCAGCGTCAATCCGATCAAAACTCTGCGGCGGAATTGCCGTAAGGATCATGCGGATGAAGCCCAGGAGACTCTTGTTGTCGAGAGCAACGCCTTGCTCCCGCAGCATCTGATCTTCCTGCTGTTGCTTCCAGATCTGGGGGGAACGAATGTCCTGGGCCTTGATCTGCCAAAGGCGATCTAGTAGAGCCCAAATCGGGCGATAGGTGCCGAGCACCTCCTGCACGGCTTCCCGTGAGGCCAGCTCGTCTGGACGAATCGGCGGGGATAGATGCTCACAGCCATGCTCAATCGACTCGCCTGGCAGCAACGGTTGGCAACCCACAAACCAACCTTCCAACACCAGAATCTGCGCTGAACAGCTGCGCCAGCCGCAGCGATCCCCGCGACCTTGTCGCAGGGATTTGTCGAATTGCGGCAAATCCACATGCTCGCCACGTTTCCAGCGGCTCAGGGTCTGGCACAGCAGGGGGAGGTCATGACTGCCAGGTAGAGCACGGGGCACACCCCAGGGGTTGCCGCGCATCGCCTGATCCAGCCGCTCCGCATCGAAGTAAAAGTCATCGATCGAAACCACCTGAAGGGGGAGACCAAGCTGCTGGGCGGCACGTTCAAGCCAGTGGCCGAGGGTGGTTTTGCCACATCCCGGGAGGGCGCTCAACCCGATCAGATGTCGCTGGGTTTGATCCCTCGCAGCTTCTGTAAGAAGAGGCAATCCAAGGCACCAGAGCCAATCGGGAGAGGCACTGGCTGGCCAGAGATCCAACGTGGTCTCAAACAGCCCGCTGCTTCGACACTGCTGCTCCCAGGCCATGGGGTCGGCCACACCGAGGTGGTGCAGCAGACGCTGCTGATCGACGACTGGAAGATCGCGTTGCCCGTCAGGATCCAACCTTGAACGCCTCCAGAACAACGGCGTAGACAAACCCGATGCGCAGGTGGTCCAACAGACGCCATCGGAACGCCATGGGTGACGTCACAACCCGTCGACGCAGCAGCACCAGCAATTCACAGGCGATCAACGTTGTAAGCGCTGAAATCGTGCGGGAACCAACGGCATTCGCCAGATGCTCCGTCAGGCTGCTGCCAACCAGAAACCCCCCCAGCAAGCTGATGATCAGCAGACTGCGGCGCCACCACGGACCGGCAAAACCCTCCTCAAGGCTGCGTCCGAAGCGGGTCTGCATCCGGGAGAGCCGGGTCTGCTGCAGGGAGCTCATCCCGATGTCGGTCCAAGGGTCTGCATGTACTCCAACGTCACCATCCCGTCGCGGCAAGGGGGGCCGCTGAACTGTGGTGCAGCATCACCCGCCTCGCCGAGATGATCAAAGACAGCGATGGCCTCGCTGAAACGCTCCTTCAGACCATGGTCCCAGGGTGAAGGGGTCAGCAGACAGGGAAGGCCTGCTGCCAGCGCGGCCCCCAGTCCGGCTTCTGAATCTTCGATCGCGATCGCCCGATCCACCGAAAGGCACGAGCGATCCAATGCACAGCGATACCCCTGTGGTGAAGGTTTCCCTTCCTCCACGTCGTCTGAAGTGACGACGCCCTGGAACATCGTCCTGAGATCCGGAGTGCTGTCCAGCAACGCATCAACGGAAGCCGAGCCACTTGAGGTCACGATCCATTGACGGATCCCGGCCTTCTTGAACTGCTTGAGAAGTCGATGGACCCCTGGCCGAAGCGACACAGCACCTGATCTCGCCAGTGCCGTGTAGTGAACACGTTTGCGGTCGCGGATCGCGTTGAGCTGAGCCTCGGTGAGGCTGATGCCCCTGCTGCTGGCGTACCACTGCACCCTCCTCATCCCACCGGGAATGGACAGCAAATCGGCGTACAACTCCGGCTCCCAGTTGATCGCAAGACCCAGGTCGGCAAAGGCACGGTTGAAGGCGGGGCGATGTCCCTCCATCTCCGTGTTAGCCAGGGTCCCATCCACATCCCAGAACACCCCCTTCAACCAGGTCATCGCCACCGTCAGGAACGGGCACAATGCTGATTCATGAGTGCCACCTCACCGCATACCTGGGTGCTTCCGGCTGTTGTGGATGCCAGTCCGCTGCCTCAACTGCCGTTACCACTGGCCCTGAGGACCCTGCTGCTTCGTCGGGGATTGAGCGAAGAGGATGTCGCTGAACTGATCACACCACAGGAGTTGCCCGACGCTTGCGGACACTTCCCAGATCTGGAAGCAGCGGTTGAACGCATCTGCCGCGCCTGTGAACAGGGAGAAGCTCTCGCGGTCTGCGGCGATTACGACGCCGATGGCATGACCAGCACAGCTCTTCTGTTGAGAGCCTTGATACCACTCGGCGCCAAGGCGGAGCCGGCGATCCCTTCCCGGATGGAGGAGGGCTATGGCCTCAATCCAGCGATGGTCGATCGCCTGCATGGCCAAGGCATCCGACTGCTGGTCACCGTGGACAACGGAGTGGCGGCGGTGGAGGCCCTCCAACGGGCCAGAACGCTGTCGATGGACGTGATCGTGACCGATCACCACTCCATTCCAGAACCGCGTCCATGGATGACCGCACTGCTGCATCCAGCCACCACCCCGGAAGCATCTCCCTACAGAGGTCTTGCCGGTGTGGGGCTGGCCTACGTGCTCGCCAGCAGCGTTGCCGAACGGCTGGGGCGAATGGATGCGATTCAGGTGGCCCGCGACCTGTTCTGCATCGGCACCGTGGCCGACATGGCACCGCTGACCGGAGCCAACCGACGTTGGTTGCTGGAAGGACTGACAACCCTGCACCGCAGCCGTTGTGAAGGGGTCGTGGCACTGCAGCGTCTGGCGGGACTGGGCGAGACGCCCTTAACCGCCGAAGACATCGGTTTTCAACTCGCCCCGAGGATCAATGCGGTCGGACGACTCGGTGATCCCGTGCTGGTGGTGGACCTGCTCACCGAATCAGATCCGGGCAAAACCATGGCTTTGGCGCGCCGCTGTGACGATCTCAATCGTCAGCGACGGGATCTCTGCGATGCCATCGAAGCGGAAGCCACTGCCCTGGTGGAATCGGATGCTGAGGGGCTGATTCCACCGTTTCTACTGTTGGCCCAGAGCCACTGGCATCACGGGGTGATCGGCATTGTCGCCGCACGACTGATGGAGCGTTACCACCGCCCTGTGGCGCTGCTGGCCGGGGATGGTGAAGGTCTGTTGAGAGCCTCAGCACGGGCGCCCCAGGGTTTCGCCGTTGACAAGGCGCTAACAACCTGTGCGGATCTGCTGGAGCGGTTCGGAGGCCACCCGGCTGCGGGTGGATTCACGGTGAAGGCCAGCCAAGTGCACGCCTTGCATGACCGCCTGAATCAGCTCACCCAACCGTGGCTGGATCAGGAGGGGGCAGGACGACCGGTTCGCCCTGAGGCTTGTTTGAAGCTGAACGAAATCAACTGGGATCTCTGGGCTGCCCTCGAAACCTTGACCCCCCATGGTGTGGGGCATCCAGCACCCCTGTTCTGGTCCCGGGGATGCCAGGTGGCGGACTGGCGAACCCTGAACGGTGGGCACTTGGCGGTGACCCTGCAGCAGGGGACACACCAACGGCGAGCAGTGGCATGGCGATGCTCCCCCCTGACTCCGATGCCGGAGCGGGTCGATGTTGCTTACGAACTGAAACTGAACGTCTGGCGGGGGGAGCGCCGGCTCCAACTCGAACTCAAGTCCATTCGGGAGCACACGGACACCGTGAGGCTGAGCTGCGGCGAACGGAGCTATCTGGCAAGCAGGAAATTGGGTGATGACAACGCAGTCACCTTTGGGTTGACCAACGCCGGTGGAGATCACCTTGATGCATCAATCACTAAAGATCAGACGGTGAGTTGCAAAGACCAACGTGCAAGCCACTCGAGGATCCAGACCCTTTTGGAGGAAGCCGCCCTGGCCCTTGGATTACGCGCCTAAGCAGCTCAGAGGGCTCCGCGGCGGTAGAAGAGGATGAAGATCACAGCAGGACCAGCCAGGGTGATCAACGCAAGGGCGCCGAAATTGGCGATCAGATGGAAGTCGATGCCCATAGCGATAAAGCGCTCACACGTTGCGGATCAGTCAACAGATTACGGGGCCTTTGCTCAGAGTCGCCTTTCGGCATGCACCCACTGTGACGGCTTGTCACAGCTGCAGCAATGAGCAGCCAGCCTCTTCAATGGCAGTGCATCTCCCAGTGCGGAGCCTGCTGCCGCCTGGCACCGGAGGAACGTCCCGAAGCCCTCGAAGCCCTCAACGACGAGGACCAGGCCACCTACTTGGCGATGGTGGGGAAGGACGGCTGGTGCATCCACTACGACAGCGGTGGTCGACGCTGCCGGATTTACGACGAACGGCCTCGCTTCTGCCGGGTCCGGAACATGGATCAGCTTTTCGGTGTTGAACCGGACCAACTGGATGCCTTCGCCATCGGGTGCTGCCAACAGCAAATCCGTTCGGTGTATGGCGGTCGCAGCCGGGAGATGCGTAGGTTCAACCGCGCCCAACGCCGTCCCGATGGCTGAGTTCCATGGCTGAGATCAAGGAATCCAGCCGCCCTGGTTTTGCGGCCGTGGTGTTCAGCACCTTCAGCACGGTGTTCATCGCCGAACTGGGGGACAAGACCCAGTTAGCGACACTGCTCCTCTCGGCTCAGTCCGGATCGCCCTGGCTTGTGTTTCTCGGAGCCGCCCTGGCCCTGATCTGCTCAAGCCTGGTCGGCGTGCTTCTGGGTCAGTGGCTGGCTCGCACGCTTCCACCAGAGCGACTGGAAACCATGGCCGGCCTTCTCATGGTGGCCCTGGGGCTTTGGCTGGGAGCACAGGCAATTCAGACGTTGATGTTGGATACAACCGGAGCCTGAACGATGGATCTTTCGCTTCTGATCTCGACATTTCTCACCGTGTTCCTGGCCGAACTGGGGGACAAAACCCAGCTGGCGACGGTGGCCCTGAGCGGAACCTCCGACAGGCCGCTGGCAGTGTTTCTCGGCTCATCATCCGCCCTTGTTCTGGCCAGCCTCTTGGGCGCGATGGCCGGCGGATCGATCGCCAGCCTGATCCCAACGGAATGGCTGCAGCTGGTGGCAGCTGTTGGCTTTCTGATCATCGGATCCCAGCTGCTGCTGCGTCGCAACAGCGATGGGAGTGCGGAGGACGACTTGGTCGACTCATAAAGTGAACTTGTTTCAGAGCTCTCTGCACGGCCTGGCTTCCCTATGGCCGCTCTGAACTTCTCCCGGCCATGAAGGCCGGATTCGATCCACACACCATGAAGTTCTCGGTCGCTGACCTCCTGGATCAGCTCTCCTACGACCAGCCGGTTCTCCAGACCACGCTGGCCAAGATCCTCAAGCTGTCCAACAAAGCTGATAAAGAACGTCTGGACTTGGCCATTGACGGGTTGAGCAAGCTCGGTGTCCTCAGCCGTCAGGGAGACGAAGGCCTGGTGCGCTATCAAGCTGAGGATCTTATTGACGCGCGGCTGCGTTGCAGCAGCAAAGGTTTTTGCTTTGCCATCCGGGATGACGGTGGAGATGACGTTTACATCCGCGACCATCAGCTGAATCACGCCTGGAATGGCGATCGCGTCCTGGTCCGGGTGACCCGGGAAGGCGGTCGACGACGATCTCCGGAAGGCGGTGTGCAATGCATTCTCGAACGCAGCACCCAGTCATTGCTGGCCCAGGTTGAACGGCAGCAGGAGCGGCTGGTGGCGGCACCGTTGGATGACCGCATGCTCACCAGCATCGAGCTCCCCGCAGATGCGGAAGTGCACGTATCGGAGGAATCAGCAACGACCGTGGTCGAGGTCAAGATCGATCGTTATCCAATCGCCCAGCATCCAGCTCAGGGGCATGTGGCTCGTCCCCTGCCTCTGAATGCCGGACCAGCAGCCGACCGCGATTTGTTGCTAACCAAAGCCGGTCTGCACGAACGGCCTGCGGCACCGCGTGCCTCCGTCAAATCCCCACCAAGCAAAGGGCGGACCGACCTGACTGACCAGCCATCGCTGTTGCTATGCAGCTGGCAGCACCGGGATGCCCCTCCCCTGCCCGCGGTGTATGTGGAAGCAAGAGATGGCGGCTGTCGCCTTTGGCTGCATGCACCGTCGGTTGCGGAACGCTTTGGCCAGGGCAACAGTCTTGATCTCTGGATCAGGGATCGAGCTGATGCCATTTGTCTGGGGGAGGACTGGCAACCGCTACTGACTCCCGCTCTTACGAAGGCCTGTCGGCTCAAGGCGGGCGAATCCAGCGACGCCCTGACGGTGCGACTCGACATTGATGCCAATGGCCATCTGACGGACTGGGAGTTCATGCTCAGCACCATCCGTCCGGTCGCCGACATCAGCACCGCGCAGCTCCGGGCCCTGGCAGAGCGCAAACCCAAGTCGCGCAGCATCCCCGCGGCGTTGAAACCGATCAAAGATCAGCTTGGGCAGCTGGAGACCCTGATGTTCTGCGCCGACTGCCTGATGGGCCATGAGCAATCCGCAGGAGCCGTTGCCCTCGACTTACGTCCCCCACAGATTGACGCGCTCGGGGATCTGCGCTGGGCCGATCCCAGTGGTCAAGCGCACCGTTGGACCGATGTGATCGATCGCACCGATCCGAATTCCATTCTTCAACCGCTGCTCCGGGCCGCCGATCGCGCCTGGGGACAACACCGTGCCGCACTCCAGCTCCCAGGAATCGCCTGGATCAGCAGCGAGCCTGATGCCACGGTGCTCACCGATGTGGCGAAGACCGCTGTTGCCCTTGATCTCCCCCTCGAACTGGATGACGACGGAAGCCCTACGGCGCAGGAATTGATCACGGTCTTCGCGGAGTCCGACCAGCGTCGGGTGCTGGAGCAGCAACTGAGCCATGCATTGGCCCAACCGCAATTTCAGGCCGAACTCAAGACACCGGAGACAAGCGACGACGACACAACTGATATGAGCGCAGCACTCACACCCTGGTGCTGCGGATCATTGAGCTACGCCCAGCTGGCCAACCAGCAGGTCATCCAGATGCTGCTGAACGACGGTAAGGACCGTCCCAATGTCCGTCAGAAGGAGCGGCTCAATCTTGGTCGACGTGGCTGTGCTGATGATCTCCAGTGGTCCCTGTTCACTGGCGCACAGGAAGAGAAACTCACCAATATCGTGAGTCAGCGCCTGGTTCAACGGCTCAACAGCCGGCGGCGTCAGGTGCTGGAGCTTCAGCGGGATCTGCTGGCCATGGTCCAGGCCAGATCGGCGGAACCGCTGGTAGGTCAGGAAGCCGCAGGTCATGTGAGCGGCGTGCAGAGCTATGGCTTTTTTGTTGAGGTGGGAGAGACCCGCGTTGAGGGACTTGTTCACGTCAGCTCTCTCAACGATGACTGGTACGAATACCGCTCCAGGCAGAACCGCCTTGTCGGCCGCAAGAACCGACGGGCCTATCAGCTAGGTGACCAAGTTCGCGTACGAGTGATCAAGGTTGACGTGCTCCGCAATCAGATCGATCTCGAGGTGATTCCTGAGCCGACAGCGGATGAGGGGGACAACAACGCAGACAGCAGCACCGTCGAAAGCCCTGAGCAGCCGATGGCCGTGACCCTCAGCGGCATCTGACCATGCATCCCTATGTGCTGGCTGTCACAGGTGCCTCCGCCCAGCCGCTGGCCGAACGCACCCTTCAGCTGCTCCTGCAGGCAGGTCGCAGTGTCCATCTGGTGCTGAGCAGAGGCGCCTATGCGGTGTTCCAGGCGGAGCAGGGGGTGCAGGTTCCTGTGAATCCCGAGCGTCAGGCCAGCTTCTGGCGTGAGCGTCTGAACTGCAGCGAAGGAGAGCTGTTCTGCCATCGCTGGAATGACCAGAGTGTCGGCATCGCCAGCGGAAGCTTTCGCACCAGTGGCATGTTGATCGTGCCCTGCAGCATGGGAACCGCGGGGCGGATCCAGGCCGGCGTCGCGATGGATCTGATTGAACGCTGCGCTGACGTTCACCTCAAGGAGGGGCGCCCGCTGCTGATTGCTCCCCGTGAGATGCCCTTCAACCTGATTCACCTGCGCAATCTCACGGCGCTGGCGGAAGCCGGCGCACGCATTGCCGCACCGATTCCTGCCTGGTACACCCAACCCAGAACCCTCGAGGAGATGGTCGACTTCATCGTGATTCGCCTGCTCGATGGATTCGAGGATGATCTGGCTCCCCTGCAGCGCTGGACTGGACCGATCAAATGAGCTCCCTCCAGCGCTGGTTGCTCGTGCCATGCCTGGCTCCGCTGGCGGCAGTGCTGCTGGCATCAGCCTTCAACAGCTCCGGCAACACCCGGCTGCAGTTGCTGATCTGGCGGTCGCCACCCCTCCCCATCGGCGCCTGGACAGCCCTAGCCGGGCTGACAGGAGCTGGACTCAGCGCTGTCTCTGTTCTGTTGCTGGTGCCCACCACCCCGCCGCTTCGACGACAACGGCATCAACCGCTGGAGCGACCCAGACCTGAACCGGAGATGCGTGAGGTGGTCACACCACCGCCCCAACGGGATGTGCGCGAACCAGCCCCCACCGTGGCCGTTCCTTACAGGATTGTTCAGAAACCGAACTCCGAAAAACGAGCCACCCCATCAGAACCCTCCCCCCCATCGCGAGCGGTTGATCACCCCCCCTCAAGCTCAGACGGCTGGGGCCTTGATCCGGATCTTGATTGGTGAGACGCGACCAACGCTGACTACAGTTCACCTAGAAATCAGGACCCGGTGAGCGACACTCCCGATACGGCCTCTGCTGCGGCCCAAGAGGACACAAAAGCGGCCCCCAAGCCGAAGCCGAAACCCCCGAAACCGGAAGACAAGCCCTTTCCGGAGTTCATCGACACCCTGTTCATCCCTGCGGTGAGCAAGCAGCTCGAGGACAACGGCATCCAGGCTGATCGTCTGGAGCGCGTTGAGGGGGAGCGCCCGGTGGTCGGGGGAAGCTGTCCGATGGTGATTGGTGAGCTGCCAGGCGGCAGGCGCTTCTGGCTCTGCTTTGGCAGCGCCGACATCACCAGCCCCAAGCTGATCGCCCTGGCTGAAGCCGGCAGTGAACCGACCCTGCTGGAGTCGTTCCTGATCGACGAAAAGCGGATGTCGCTGCCACTGCTGGTGTCACGACTGCTGCAACGGCTGAATGGACAGAAATGGCTCGGACGTAACTGATCAGCTCGAACTCCGCACTGTCAGCCCTACATTGGTCTCCACGTGAAATCGGAGCCGATGGTCCCTCCAACCGCCGTCGCAGAAGCCAACGCCGTTGCAACGAAGGATCCTGTCAAAGACACGATCCTCACACCGCGGTTTTACACCACGGACTTTGATGACATGGCTGCCATGGATCTGCGTCCCAACGAGGCAGAACTGGAGGCCATCTGCGAGGAATTCCGCAAGGATTACAACCGCCATCACTTCGTTCGCAACGACGACTTTGACGGTGCTGCAGACAAACTTGACCCCGAGACCCGTCGGGTCTTCGTTGAATTCCTGGAACAGAGCTGCACGTCGGAATTCTCTGGTTTTCTCCTTTACAAGGAACTGAGCCGTCGCATCAAGCAGCAAAACCCCCTGCTGGCTGAATGCTTTGCCCACATGGCACGGGATGAAGCCCGCCATGCCGGATTCCTCAACAAAGCGATGAGTGATTTCGGCATGCAGCTGGATCTCGGCTTCCTCACCGCGAACAAGGACTACACCTTCTTCCAACCCAAATTCATCTTCTACGCCACCTATCTATCCGAGAAGATCGGCTACTGGCGCTACATCGCCATCTACCGCCACCTTGAGAAGAATCCCGAGAGCAAAATCTTCCCGATCTTCAACTTTTTCGAGAATTGGTGTCAGGACGAGAACCGTCACGGCGACTTCTTTGATGCCCTGATGAAGTCTCAGCCCGACACGGTGCGTGGTCCGATCGCGAAGCTGTGGTGTCGCTTCTTCCTGCTTGCCGTGTTCGCCACCATGTACGTGCGTGATGTGGCCCGCAAGGAGTTTTACGAGGCACTCGGGCTCGATGCACGCACCTACGACAAGATGGTGATCGAAAAAACCAACGAAACAACAGCCCGGGTCTTCCCTGTTGTTCTCGATGTGAATAATCCCAAATTCTGGACACGTCTTGAACGTCTGGTTGAGAACAACGCAGCTCTCGAGGCTGCCGATCGGAGCTCCAGCCCTGCCCCCCTGAAGCTCTTCAAGAAACTTCCCCGCTGGATCAGCAATGGTGCCGAAATGGCCAAGTTGTTCTTGATGTCTCCGATTGACAGCGCCAAGTTCCAGCCCGCCGTGCGTTGATCATTGACTGAATCCTTTTCCCAGGCCTGGAGTTCCACCCTTCAGGCCCTGCTGCAGCGCGGCAGCGGCGCCGGAGCTGACTTGGTGGAAGTGTTCCTGGAACACACCGATCACCTCGGTCTCCTGGCTGAGCAGGAGCGGATCACCAGCGTCAATCCCACCTTTGCCCGTGGGGCTGGCATCCGTGTGTTTCTCAACGGACGGGATGGATTCGTCAGCACCAATGATCTGAGCGTTGACGGCTTGACCCGGGCGTTGGATCAGGCGCTGGCCATGCTCAACCTGGAAGGCAACGGTTTGGCTGGCAAGTCAACGTTTGAAGGCCTCGGAGCACTCAAGGATTACGCCCTCGAGAAAACCAGTTGGCTGCAGCAATGCCCGACGATGCTTGATGCCAGTTCCCGCTTGCTGGAGGGAACATCCCAGCTTGAACGGCTTGGTCAGCACCTTCAGGTGCGTCGCGGCAGCTACGCACGGGATTGGCAGGAGGTTCTGGTGGCTGCCTCCGATGGCACGTTCGCCCGTGATATCCGTCTGCACCAGTCGACGGGTCTATCCGTGTTGGCGGCAGATGGTGACCATCGCTCCAGCGTGGGTCGTCGCTACGGCAGCACTGATCGCCCAGATGATCTCTTTACCTGGAACGTGGAAACCAGCGCTGCTGAAGTCTGCGAGAGCGCCGGCACCATGCTCCGCGCCGACTACGTGGAAGCTGGACAGATGCCCGTGGTACTGGCCAACCGTTTCGGTGGTGTGATCTTCCACGAAGCCTGCGGACATCTGCTGGAAACCACCCAGATCGAACGGGGCACGACACCCTTTGCGGAGCAAGTGGGTGAGCTGATTGCCCATCCAGCCGTCACGGCCATTGATGAAGGTTTGAGCAGTGGTGCCTTCGGGTCGCTATCCATGGACGACGAGGGTATGGAGCCCCAGCGCACAGTGCTGATCAAGGACGGCGTTCTGCAGCGTTTCATCAGTGATCGCGCCGGTGAACTGCGCACAGGTCATCAGCGCACGGGCAGCGGACGTCGTCAGAGCCATGCCTTCGCCGCCGCCAGCCGGATGCGGAACACTTACATCGATGCAGGGCCGCACAAACCCAACGACCTGATCGCCTCTGTGGAACGGGGCCTCTACTGCAAGTCGATGGGTGGCGGCAGTGTGGGTCCCACTGGTCAGTTCAACTTCTCTGTGGAGGAGGGCTACCTGATCGAAAACGGAAATCTCACCCGCCCGGTGAAGGGAGCAACGCTGATTGGTGATGCCAAGGACGTGATGCCTCGGATTTCGATGTGTGCCGATGATCTGGATCTTGCCGCCGGTTACTGCGGCTCCGTCAGCGGCAGCATTTTCGTCACCGTCGGGCAACCCCACATCAAGGTGGATTCGATCACGGTGGGAGGTCGCTGACCATGACCAACAACACCCTCGATGCGGGCAAGCTTAGAAATCGAGTTCACACGCTGGCAACGTCCGCTGGTATCCGTCAGTGGGATCTTGGAGCCGCCTGCAGCGATGACTGCTCAGTCCAGGTGGACCGCGGCGAAGCCAAACAGTTGAAGGCTGCTCAGCGCAGCTCGATCACGGTGCGAGTCTGGAACAGTGATGGCCTGGTGGGCATCACCAGCACCACTGATTTGACGGACTCCGGGCTGGCCCGTGCCTTGGAAGGGGCCCAACAGGCCAGTGCATTCGGCAATCCCGATGATGTGCCGCAGTTTTCACCGATGGCAACGGATCCATTGCCGCAACTGGATCGTCCCCTGATGCCACGTCAGGGCATCCTGCCGTTGCTCAAGGATTTGCGTGCAGCGGAAGCGGAGCTGCTCAGCCGTCATCCAGCCATCCAAACCGTTCCTTACAACGGTCTTGCCGAGTCGCTGTCCACCAACCTTTATCTCAACAGCGATGGTGCCATCCGCACGATGGAGCGCACCCAGGCCAGCCTGTATCTCTATGCCCGGGCTGAGGAGAGCGGCCGCAAGCCCCGCAGTTCCGGTGCCATCCGCATGGCCCTCGGCAGCAGCGACCTGGACATCCAGGGATGCATTGATGAAGCGGTTGAACGAACCGTCAGTCATTTGGCCTACCAGCCGATCGAAACCGGCAGTTATCGCGTGTGTTTCACACCGGAAGCCTTCCTCTCCCTGATCGGTGCCTTCAGCAGCATGTTCAGTGCGAGGGCCGTCCTCGATGGAGTCAGCCTCAGCACCCGCGAAAGCCTTGGTCAGACCCTGGCAGTCCCGTTCCTATCGCTTGAGGACGATGGCTTGCACCCGGATCACATCAGCGCCTCTCCCTTCGATGGCGAGGGCACACCCACTCAAAGGTTGTCGTTGATCGAGTCCGGTTGTCTTCGTAATTTCCTGCATTCAGAGGCCACGGCCAGAGCCTTCGGGGTGAAGCCCACCGGCCATGCCGGCCTTGGAGCCAAGGTCTCCGTCGGTCCCGATTGGTTCGTCGTTGGCACCACCCCGGGGCAAACCAGCGGCCAAGAGCTGGATCACACCCGTGAAGCCGACACCTTTGTGCTGATCGAAGATCTTTCCGCCCTTCATGCCGGGGTCAAAGCCACCCAGGGATCGTTTTCGCTCCCCTTCGATGGATGGCTGGTGAAAGGCGGGGAAAGGATCTCGGTGGAGGCAGCAACAGTTGCCGGAGACATCCGCAGCCTGTTGATATCGATTCTTCACCTGGAACCAATACAGGAGGTCACCCATCGTGGTGTGGCGCCCCACGTCTGGGTGGAGGGCCTCTCCATCACTGGGGAAGCCTGACCTTGCGCATCCTCTACTGGGGTACACCGGCCTATGCCGTGCCCACCCTGAGACAGCTTCATCAGGCCGGGCACACGATCGTTGGGGTGGTGAGTCAGCCGGATCGCCGCCGAGGGCGGGGGCAACAGCTTGTGGCTTCGGCCGTGAAACAAGAGGCCCTGAACCTCAACCTGCCGGTGTTCACGCCAGAACGGATCAAGAAAGATTCTGACTGCCAGGCGCAGTTGGCAGCCCTCAAAGCTGATGCATCTGTGGTGGTGGCCTTCGGCCAGATCCTGCCGCTCGAGGTGTTGGAACAACCGCCACTGGGGTGTTGGAACGGTCACGGTTCGTTGTTGCCGCGCTGGCGCGGGGCGGCCCCAATTCAATGGTCGATCCTCGACGGTGATGCGGAAACCGGCGTCGGCGTGATGGCCATGGAGGAAGGCCTGGACACTGGTCCGGTGCTGCTGGAACGCCGATTGAGCATCGGGCTTCAGGACAATGCCCATGCACTGGCGGAAAAACTCAGTGGCCTAACGGCGGAGCTGATGGTGGAGGCGATGCCGCTGATCGAAGCAGTTGGTGCGGGTCCAACCGATGAACGGTTGCATCGGCTCGGCGTGCAGCACCAGGCCGAAGCCAGCTGTTATGCCCGAATGCTCTGCAAACAGGATTACCAGATCGATTGGAGCAACTCCGCCCTGGCCATCCACCGCCAGGTCATGGGGCTCTATCCCGGCGCACAGACCAGCTGGAACGGCAAACGTCTGAAGCTGACGCAGACAGAACCCCTCATCGATCGTCTGAAGGATCAACTCAGCCCAGAGGCTCAGGAGCTCGTCGGTCAGTGGCCCACAGGAGGTCATGCCGGTGGCACCGTTTTGGCCTGCATTCAGGACCTGGGTCTTGTGGTGAGCAGTTCCGGCTGCCCGCTATTAATCAGAGAGGCGCAACTGGAGGGCAAGTCCCGAAGCCGTGGCCAGGCCCTCGTTCAACAAATGGCTGCCGCCGAACAGCAGTCCATTGGAGATAACTGAGCCAGATCAGGACTGACGGATGTCCTGCAGAACCAGCTGATTCGTCACCGAGCGCTGGCGCTGCCACAGGTCGTAAAGCTCCAGCGCAAGCGCCCGCAGACGCGATGCATCGGCTTCATCATCCAGCTCGCGGCGGAAGACCTCGCGCTGGAAAGCATCTTCAGGCGCCATCAACTGAACCCGTTCGAATGAACAAATATTAAGAAGGCTGGCCTTTGTGTGGCGTTGGCCCTCACGACTCGGTGTAGAGCACGTGGGCTCGGTCCCACACCATCTGCAGGGAAGCATCGTTCAACACCAGCGCCTGGGGATGGTGTTGAGCAAGCCAGGCCCGGCGTTCCTCAACGCTGGACTCCACGAAAAATCCATCCTGGGCGGCGAGCACGCGGAATTTCAAAAACTCAAGCAACTGAGCCCGCAGCCGCAGACCATCGACGCAATCTATGCGCTGCATGGAGTCGCAAAGCAGCAGCTCGGTACCAGGCCAAGCCGAGTTCAGCCTTGGTGCTAGCACCTCCATCACGGATCGGGGCTGCTGGTGTCGCTCCTTCGTTTCCGGATGGGGGTAATAGATCCAGGCTGGAACCTCGTCATCAGCAGCTGATTGGACGGTGATGCGCCAGAAAGAGAAGGTTTCCGGTGGGTGCAGGTCTGTCCAGTGGAGATGGGGAAACGTGTGGTCGGGATCGCGAAGTTGCACTTCCAGTGGCGCAACGCTGAGATTCAACGTTCCAGGCCAGCAGTCAGAGAGATCGAGCCCAAGCTGGGCAAACAACGGTCGCTGCATGGCAATGGTTCCCTCCGGATAGGGGGACGTTGTGCTACAGCCAGAGGCCACGCCATGCCCGCACACCAAAGTGGTGCGAATCCAGCCGTCCTGGGTCATCGCAACTCCCGATGGGTGCAGTTGTCGCAGGGCCCTTCCGGCCAAACAGCACAACGGAGCAAAGGACTACGGGCGTTGAAGCGGCAGTCGGGGTCGCCAATCACCCAGCCATGCCGCCAACGCTGGGCATCGGCGGGCCTGATCTGGGGTTTGACCAATAAGGCAACCGACGAAATTTCATAACGGCCATTCCGCAAGGTGTAGCGATGACGTCGCTGCAACACCAGAAAACTTTGCTCCTCCGTTTCCAGCCAGCGCCCTGGCTGGGGCGCGTTCTCCAGGTCCAGTCGATCCAGCAGCGCTTCGCTACCGGCCTGACGCAGCTCAACCAGCATGATCGGCCTCCATCGGCGAACGGACGGAAAAGCCCCAGGCGAACAACAAGAACACCACCAGCATGGTCAACCAATCCGGTTGATTGAACTGTGGAATCAGAACGTGGACCAGCAAACGCAGGGCCACAAAAGCAACGGACAGAAACCCGGCCGTCTCGAGCCGTGCGTACTCGTCCAGCCAGCGGATGAACAGCCCGGACGTGAAGCGCAAGGCAATGATTCCGATCACGGCCCCCGTGCTGATCAACAGGAGCTGGTCACTCACCGCAACTGCCGCCGCAACGCTGTCAATCGAGAAGGCCAGATCAGTGAAACCAAGCAGCAGAACGGTCTGCATCAGGCTCCTGGCCTGGGTCGACACAACCGTCGCAGCCGCGTCATCGGCGTTGTCCTGAGAAAACTGACGCAGGTGATTGATGAACAGCCAGAACAGATAGGCGGCAGCGAGAAGCTGAACCCATGCGCTCTGCAACACCCACTGAGCCAGAGCGATCAGGCCAACCCGCAGCAGCATCGCCAGGCCGATGCCGATGTTCAGGGCCAAACGCTCCTGTTCAGGACTGCGGCTGGAACGGGCAATCGCCGCAAGTGCGATGGCATTATCAGCGGAGAGAATGAGCTCCAACATCACAAGAACAGGCAGTAAAGCCAGTACCTCGCCCCATTGATCTGCGCCCTCAAAAACGTCGGTGAGAGAGGGAAGCGCCGTGATGTCCATGGCGGCAGCCTAGAAAGAGCGCAAAGGTTCCAGACGGATGCAGGTACGAGCCGAGTTGTGTCACGTCGACACCCTGCGCTGCATCGTGCGCGTCGAGGCCTGGAATGGTGAGCGCTGCATCGCCAGCTGCCTGGGCGAAGCTGCCAATGCGGAAGACGCAGAAGAGCGCGCCCGGCGGCGCTTGCAAGAGAAGCTTGCGGGGGTTGATGCCAAGCCGCAGGTCGCCCCCGAACCAAAGCCAGAGCCAACGCCTCCTCAGACTCGGGTGGCGGAATCCCGTTCTCAACCGGCACCGATCAAACAACCGAGGGCAATGGCGAAGCCGGTCGCGGTGGATCAGCCGCCTGCAGCAGAGACACCGCAACTGATCGCTCCCCCATCGGATCCACCATCAGAAACACCGACAGATCCGGAGGACTGGAGCGAAGAACTCACCGCCATCGATCTGGAGCTGAAGCGCATTGGCTGGGGGCGAGATCAGGAACGGGTTTACCTCGAACGGGCCTTCGGCCATGCCAGTCGCCATCGGTTGACCCGCTATGCAGATCTGGTGGCCTACCTGCGCCAGCTACGGCAATTGCAGCCCCAGGAGCAGCCGGATCAAGCCCACATTCCGATTCGCCGCAGTGATCTGATCACACAGGGCGATCAAATGCTCAAACAGCTGGGCTGGAAGGCAGAGCAGGCTCGAGGCTTTCTGCAGGAGCATCTGCAGGCCAGCAGCCGTCAGCAACTTACCGACGAACAGCTCCTGCAATTCAACATGCTGCTGGAGGAGCAGTCGCTGAAAAACTCATAAGTCGCCTGAGAATCCTCATAAACACAGGCCCAGCCTTTGATCTGCGCTGCATTGACCGGCGAGGTTGCGCACAAATGTGATCACTTGTGGTTGCTTGTATCCATGTTTTTGCGCACACTAATGCGCACAGGGCAGCACCCAGGAGATGCCAAAGCTTCGGTCTGGTGAGGAGTGGGCCAAGAGCCTGCGGCAAGACATCAAGACCGAAATCGGCTTGGGCTGGAACGTCTGCGGCCATAAGCGCAGCGACGGCAACTTGTCTGGCTCCTGCAAGCTGACTCACAGGACTGAAGACGGTCGTCGCAGCAGCGTGATGCTGCCGTTCCCTTGGGAGGCATCCAGCAAGCGCCAGATCCTCAACAAGGTCATCGCCATAGCCAAGGCGCTTCAGGCTGATCCTCAAAAAGAACTGAACGAAGTTGCCAAGATCAACGCCGACACCCTTGATGAGCAAGCGGAAGCTCAGTCCGGCCATGGCCTGACGACGAACAAAGGCTGGGATGCCGTCTTGGAAAAATTCCTCAAGTCGAAATCAAGCTGCCGCTGGAAAACCCTGCGGGACTACGACTACAGGCTGGAGCGGGCCATGGCTCTACTGAACCACCACAAACCAAAGCCCAGGACTGGTCTGGGGTTGATGCAGGCATATAAGGAAGTCCACTTCCTTGGCCCTAATGGTGAGGAGCACAAACCAGGCGCTCAGATTGAGGCAGGTGCATCCGGTCGCAAAAAGAGCCTGGACGACATCGGCAGATTTTTAAAATTCGCCGTTGATGTTTGCGGGATGCCGAAAAGGTATCTACCGCCGGACAGAAAGCAGATTGAAGAGCTGGTGGGGTTTAAGACAGTTTCAACAACACATGCACTCACTCCGGCAATCAAGCCAGATATGTTCGTTGAACTATTGGATGACCTGCTGGAAGAGGGCAGGGTCCGTGAATATGTTGCCGTGGCGATTGTTGGATATTGCGGCATCCGTCCAAGCGAACTTGCAACCCTGCACCAGGTTGATGGTCAGGCAAGGGTTGTCAGCACCAAGCGGAACACAAAACAGATGAAGCATCCGCCTGAGGCCAGGGACATCTTTCCCCTGGAAATCAAAGGGCGCAATCGTGAAGGTGCCAAAGTCCTGCAGCAGTTTTTTGGAGGCAAGGCGAAACTACCAGCGGCACTGCAGGTTCAAATTGACAGGATGAAGCCTGACCATCCGAACCACATTGATTCATTCAGTTACGTCGGGGTGGAGTTCCGGCAAATGCTCTGCGTTAGATGCAGAGCATGGAAAAATTTGAAATCCAACCCTGGAACGGAAGACATCACGCCATATAGTTTGCGGCACGGATTTGCATGGCGCGCAAACTACGGAGACACGAAGATGTCGCACCGTGCTGCAGCAAAGTTGATGGGCCACGATTTGGTGACGCATCAACGTTGGTATGGCCGTTGGATTGACGCCGCCAGCCTCAAAGCAGAGGTTGAACGGGTCAATTCAGAGATGTAAATACATCAGGGTTGCGCAGAACCGAATGGATGTGGTTACATTATGAACGTGATGTTCATTTGAACTTCACCGTGCTGGTAAGCGAAACTCTTCACCCTGCCCACGAAGGAATTCTCTGAGTTCGGCCCCGACATTTCTGGCTTGCCAGCGATCACAGCATCATGTGACGGTCGGAATCCTGCAAAGGAACAAAGCACTAACCGGCTAGGCGACGGTTAGGGGTACTGCCCAAACACGAAGGCTCTGGAACGGGTCGCAGTTGCTCCGGACGAGACAAGGGGGCGCTGCACGTTACCTTCGTGCGCCTATTTCCATGCCAGATAGTATTCGGCAGCTGTTCAAGACATCAGCTGCAGCCCCCATGCTCTGCCTGTCGCAGGGCCATCTCCAACGACTAAAGGACTCTCAAGGTGGTCCCTTAATCGAAGGTGAGCACTGGTTTTCGGGGCCAACTCCTAAAAGCCCGATTCGCTGGGAAGTTGCAGCAATTCAGGAGCTGCTGAGCCGACGCGGTCAGCTTCGTCGGCAGGCAGAACAACTGATTAAGGAGTTGGTCTGATGCAGCGCCAAACCTTTGATGACAACGGCAAGAAAGTGCCGTTCAAGTTAACCGCGCAGGAAAAAATGCTGCAGTCTGCGCGTCACGCATCAGTGTGCGCCGAACGGGCACAGGAACAGCACCGCAGCCAAGACAACAGAGAGATGTGGCAGGACTCTTTTGAGCACCACATGCGGGATTACCGCCGGTTCAAGAAACAAGCAGACCGCGAGGTATAAAAAAATGACTGCCCAAAAATTGAGCAGCCATGAGGCCCGTGATACCTCAAGGCTAAGCCCCAAACTGCTATACAAGCAGCAGGTTGCTGCATCCAAATGCACTGGCACTACTGAAGCAAGTTACGCCTCCCGGGGCGTCAGTGCGCAAGGTGGTGCGCAACTGATCATTGATGCAGCCCAAGCCCCATTGGCATCTGGACCTGCTTGGCAGGGATGAACGTGATGTCCACATCCGTGCCATCCCATACAAAGGCAAAGCCGGTGGAGCCATCAATGGCAACTTCGCCATGGACCTGGAACATTTCCAGGATCTGAACAACCAGGGCTACGGGATTTACCTGCAGCCCAACATCGGCGGCACCAAAGCAAAGGACATCAGCCTTTGCAGCACCTTGTTCTTTGAACACGATGACCGACCACGGTCTAAACAGGTTGGATTGTGCGAATCACTCCTTGGTCTGGAGCCAACCTTCCAGATCGACACACAAGGCAAGAGCATCCACCAATATCTGGGGTTGAAGAGCCCCATTGAACCGGCGCTCTGGACCGTGCTGATGGAAAGGCTGCACATCGCAGCTGAAGGGTGTGATCGCTCCCGTAAAGGCAAAAACCGCATGATGCGGATGGCAGGGAGCCACTACATCAACCGAAGTGGTGAATCCCAGGGTCAGGTTCAAATCATCAGTGCGGACGGCCCGCGTTATTCAGCTGAAGAGCTGGATGCAGTGCTGCCACAGTTGCCGGTGCCAAAGCCGCAACCTGCTGCCAGGAAGCGGTTTACCAGCGGTCGGCACAACTCACTGCCACTGCGGGAAATCGTCAACGCACTGGAAGCAATCCCACAGCGTGTTGAAGGTTCAGGCACCTATGCCGACTACCGCGACATCTTGTGGGGCTTGATGGCGGCCTGCCGAGACATTGACGTCGATGAACAGGTAGCCATTGACCTGATGGAGGCTCACAGCCCTAGCCATTCATGCGGTTGGGACGTTGTGCAAGTTGACCGTTCTGGTGGCGAACAGATCGGTGCAGGAACGTTGTTTTTCCACGCCAAGCAACACGGATGGAGCCGCTATGCACGCTGAACTACACGCAATCGTTGATCAGGTTGAGGCCGCTGATCCATCAAAACGACCAGAGGCCAAAGCCCTTAGCGACAGGGTTGATGCGTTGGCTCAACTGCACGATGCGGCGGAGCACCACCTAGTCGCCAAGACCCCGTGGCATGAGCGAAACATCCTGCTGCGGGCACAGGCTGGTGAATTAGGGCTGAGCCTCACCGGCAAGGATCTGGCGGCTGTGGTGGCAACGGCTCGCGCCAACCTGCGCGGGGAGTCAGAGGGCATCAGCCCAGATGACGTGTTCAAGATTCCAGAGGAGCGTTGGCTAGCTCAGGACCTCATTGCAGCGCGGACCCTGACGCTGGTGGTTGCCCTTCAAAAGGTCGGCAAGTCGGCTGTGGTGTGCAACATCCTTGGCGAACTGGCCAAGGGCAGAGGTGAGTTCCTTGAACGCTTCAGCCTGGCTCCACCATGCCCAAAGGTGATCATCGTTGGCACCGATCAACCCTTGGCTGATTGGCGTGAGGTGATGGTGCCCAACGGGTTGATGATTCGCACCGACCTGGACAACTACAGGGTGTGTGATCCCGTTGTGCGGCTCTACACCCGTGAACACGGGCTGCATCTTGATGAGGCAGGCATTGAGAAAATCACCGCTGACTGCGAACAAAACCCCTGGGCAGTGCTGGTACTAGATGCCTTTCTGTCGCTGATTGGACCGCTTGGTCTGGACTCCGACAGTGACGCTGCTGTCCAGCCTCTTCAGAACCTGCTGGAGAGCATCGCGCCGTTCAACATCACCACGGTGTTGCTGCACCACAGTTCCAAATCACGGGCACATGAACGTGCCTCCAACGCATCAGCAGGAAGGGGGCTCAGCCGAATGGCGAGTCATGTGGTGAACCTGCATTGGCTCAACCCCGACGCTAAAGAAGACAATTGGGTGCGGCTCACCACAGAGGGGCGCAGCAGCAAGTCGGTGGACTGCGTGATTGAACAGGTTGACCGTGCCATTTGGTCCTGCCACGGCGACAGCAACACCATCAGCGAACAGCTGGACCTAAGCAAAGTCAGGGCAAAACTCACCGAACGGCACAGTGAAGTGCTGTCGTTGGTGGAAGAGCACTGGATGCTCACTAGCCGGGCCATGGAGCCAGCTGAGGTTGCCAAGGCAATGGCTGAAGAGCTGGGGGACAACGCCCGTCAGAAGGCTCTGCAGGCGCTGGATGCTTTGGCCAACAAAAGGTTGGTGGAGAAGCTCACCCGTTCAGACCACAAGCGCGGAAAGGTGGTTTCCTTTCAACCGCTAAAAAGCAGGAGGTGTGCCTGACGCCTTTCTAGGGTTTCGACCCTTTCCTATTGCATAGCCAACTGCTGAACCTCTTCTTTTTGGGATGAACAGCACTGGGTTGAAAGGGTTGAAAGGGTTGAAAGCCAACTCAGAGACAACGACCTTGAAAGGAGAATCCATGCCTGATCTCCCACATCAGGAGCATGTCAGGAGCCGAGATAGACCTTGCTGGCTGGTATACCTGATATCAAGGGCATCATTGTGCGCAAATAGTGCGCAACTCGGCCTTAACCCTTGTAGTTCCCGTGTCGGTTGCCGTATCCCCGATGCCGATTGCTGTGAATACTGTCCAGCTCGCGCGACAGCACCGCTTGGTAAATCAGGTTCATGCCAGCAACAGCAGCACCGTAAGCACCTGCTTTCTCGGCTTTCTGAACGATGGTCTGAGTTCTATGGCAGAACCATGCCAACAGCTCTTTGACTTCCGTCGAACTCAGTTCTCCTACCAGTCTGTTTCTCGCCCAAGTCAAGTCCCGTTGAGCAGTCTTCTCAGACACCCCGTACTTTCCCGACACAAGCGCCGCAACTGTTCTAAAGCTGTTGCCGTCAGCAAGCAACGCCAACGCATGTTCCCTTCGGGCTAAACGTTCTTTCGCGGTAGTCCTTGCCATGGTGATCAGCGGCGATTTATTGGGTCAGCGGCATTGCTGAGATGACGCGCGTATTACGTGACCAGTTGTTGCTGCTGCAAATTGGTAACAACAGCGTTAGTCGTTAGTGAGTAGCTTGGAAGCATTCTCTTATGTTACCCGTGAATACTTCCCAGATGATGATCGCATTTCTCGCGTTCGGTGCCTCTGCAAGTTCAATCATCGCTTGGCGTTTTGCCGCGTCAAGTTTGTGGAGCGACGATCAATGAGTGCTGTATCTACTGTCACGCTGACGGAGCTTCTCAAGCCTCTGCGGGCCACCGCAGCTTGGAGTGAGGGTTTCTTCAAATCACCTAAGTGATTGGAGGAGAATCACAGTTGACGTTGGTGTGGCTTGGGCGTTTGTTTGGTGAGATGTGATACGACTACCTCCGACGGAGCAGGTTTAGACCTAAGAGAATAGGATTTAACAAATGACGATCCACATCACCAACGCCCAATCAATTGGAAGCCTCATCGCTGAAGGCTCACATAGGCCTTTTCGCGCTTTGGCCTGCCCACTGGAAAGCATTACTTGTGAAGTTGATGTTGCTGAAGCTATACTTGATGAGCGCCGTAATGGCAGGTTCCAACCGAGAGTCTTGTGGGATTAAGTCGCTGTCACTAGTTACAAGCTGATTTAGGCTAAACTATTGCTCAAATGTCACTTATTTAAGAGTTATTTGTTGAGTTCCAGACATTTCCTGATAAATGTTTGCATACGCCAGGAGTACTTGGCATGGTTACATTAGTGGGCTCTGTTGACAGTGGGTTGGTACCTAAAACAACATATCGACATTTATCGACTGCTACTTTACAGAGAGGAATTTATTCCTTCAGACCCGCAGGCTTGCCACCATTATGGCCCCTTTTCGCAACATTGAACTCCTACAGCCAGAGCCTGCAAAATCTAAAAATTATGCAGCCTCCCAACTATTTTCATGTATGAAACGATTTCTCGGATTTTTATGCGTCGTTTCTCTTGCATCTAATGCAATTGCACAAGAAAGAAAGTATGGTCCCCTTCGCTTAGATTTCAAATATGCTCGCAAAAATGATTTTGCTGTTGTTATACCTGCTAAGAACAATAAAGATCAGAGAATTTTTATTGGTGTTTATTGCCAAGACAGGCTTTTTAATTCCACAGGTTCTGAAGGTCAGTGGAAAGAATGGCAGATTCCCGTGAATATTTACGAGTCCAGGATTGTCGCCGATGTTTGCAATCAAATTTGAGAAGCAAATGATACAAGTATCGGGCCTATAGTTCAAAAGGCTTGCAAATCATTACAATCAATCAAATTTGCGGCTATGCCCTCAAATTCTTTGATTAGTTCACTTGATGTTAAGGAATGATGACGATTGTGAAGAACGATCAATGGTAAATAATTCTAATTTAGAAATTTGAGTATATAATTTCAAGCACTATTCTCAATTTGATTAAGCTGGCTTGCAAACGGTAAAAATTGGCGTAGTGATTCCATCCTTACCGGTTTCCTCGCCGATCTTGATCCAATCCGCAGAAAGCGGCTCTTTGTATCCGTAATGAGTCGTGCAAATCGATGGAACTAATAATTGCAATTGCACAATGTTTGAAAATGAAATAGTCGTCAACGAAACAAGTAGTTTAAGAAGCACTTACATTTTTATAAAAATAAATAATGACAAATTTTAACTTGATAAGCTGCATCCAATGCAACAAATGGCACTACCAGTGTACTTGCATATAGTTTATGTGTACTACTAGGACGGCAAATTATCGGCTGAAAGGCTTTTTATGTTCTATTCGCACCTAACATGGACTAGCGCTAATTTCGCGGTGTAGTCGTATAGGCTTCGACTTAGGAGTTTCGTGTAAATTCTCTTATTCACTAATGGCAGCACGTTGTAAGCCATTCCTTACGGCATTGCAGTAAGAAACTTAGTTTTGAGGTAGCTAGAGGCGGAAGCTTCCACTGTAATGCGTTGCTGGAAGAGCTGGGATAATGATTTAAAATGCATGCAAAAAAAGAGCGGTTAACAATTAATGCTTAGGGCTGCAAAAATTAAAAACAAAATCTCTTAAGTGCCGCTACAACGAATGCTGGGTTTGTTTCTAGTAGGTAGGCCTCTTCCTCCCTTTGTTTTGTTCCTCCAACAGCAAGGGAGAGCTGTATAGCTTGTTTTTTGAAATCGGTAACAACAGAAGATGATCTTTCTGGGGCAATTAGGTTATTATTATTGCAATACTGGGCTGCATGAACAGCTTCATGTGTAAGGGCCTTGCTCATATAAAATCTTGCTTGTTTTACTTTAGACTTTGCGAACACATTTCTCGGACCCGTCGGAGCACTCCAAACCAAGATATTTTTGAGATTTTGTGTGCATAGATAAATCTTTTTTTCTCTTCCGTTGTGCAATGCCAATATCTGTTTTGCCATAAGGCAATAGGGAGAGTTCTCTATTATCTGATACCCAGCCTTGACTACCTGATTGTGAACGATCCTGGCGTTGCTATTTAGAAAATCAACGTATTCCATGATTTCAGTGCATTTCTTGATTTGGACGTGATGCTCTAATTATGGAGGTCAATGATGGTAGGAATGATCAAGTTACCCTAATACCCTTTGCGCTGAACATCCCCCAACTCCTCCCGTGCAACTGGTGTTAACAGTATAGCTAATTGAATTGGTTGCTTCAGGTCATTTTTCAGGCTTTCTGTAATTAGTGATGGCAGGTGATTTTCGCTGGTTTGCAAGATATCTTAGAAATCCGCTGCAGTGCCTAGTGACTGAGCCTGCAGCTCTTGCTGGCTGGTTTTCACTCCATTCAGGCTTGTAACAAGAGCTACAAGTGCTGACTATTTGTCATAGACCAAGGACAGAGACAACGAGGAAAAGATGCTCAATGAACTGCTACTCACCACCACCCTGTGCGTGGCCATCGTTGGCGCTAGGCTCTCTTCTATGGAGAGATTGAGCTGCAGCTGCACGACCATTAGTTAGTCAGCTCCCAATCATTCACAACAGCCCTGCACCTTTGAAGGCCTCGATCACTTCTGCTTCAGCAGCAGGATCGAGGTTCATATCAGCGATGGTGTCTTGAATGATGCGCCTGGTGATGGCGAACCATTCCTTGCGCGTTGCTGAGCGTGGCCAGACGTCTACTTCAAGGACTGGTGTTGGTGAGACGTGATCAAGGATGTTGGTCATGGGTAGCGGTTGTATCGGCGGTAGCTGCTGATTGGAATACGTTGCTGCCACTTGGTTTTCGGGCATGGAAACAGTTTTTTCTTGGCAGTAGGGGCATCCATGGCGATTGCGTTGGTTAGAGGCCTGAGCGAGTCATGACGGCAGCTCCCGAGCATCAAGCTCACGCTGCAAGCGATCACGAAGATCAACGGCTTCATCACGGCTGTCGAGGATGCCGCCAGCAGCTTTTTCAAGATCACCGTTCAGCTCAGCGATCTTGAAGTTGAGGTAGCTGAGGTGTTCCTGCACCTGCTGCTCGTAGCGATGCAGGTGTGATGGCAACCATGTTTGCCATGTCCAGTCGATGAACGACTGCGGCACACCACTGAAGGTTGGGTCGACTTCGAGAGCTGCATCACGTTCAGTGAGCAGACGATCCATGACACGTCTGGTGTCGGCGGGGCTGATGTGCAGCCAGCCCAGGGCGGGATGAGGACGAGCAAGCATCAGACGCTCCCGTAACCGCGTTGCCACGGAGAGAGTTGAGAACGTTGCTGCACCTGCTGCTGACGCTGCTGGTTCTGCTGGCGGAGAGCTTCAGTGCGCATCTGCAGGGCCTGCGCTGCAAGGGCTCTGGCCTCCTTCTCCTCGTCCATACGGTGACGAATGCCAGGGTGGATACCGCAAAAGTGAGCTAGCTCTGCGGAATCTTGTGCAATAAGCGATGTAAGTGTCAGGTTTGACCTGATTTTTGCTATGTCGATCGGTTGACCGTAACGACGTGATGGCAGGTATCGCTTTGCACCATCGATCTTGGCGATTCTGGCTTCAAGCTGACGGGCCTGAGTTTCGACTTGTGATGCAGATTGGTACGACGCCTTGATCTGATCGTCGATTGATTGAAATTCAGCTGACATGGGTTGCTATGCGACGGCTTTGGGGATTTGCTAGTGGGTCGTAGGACGGCACATGTGGTGCGTCATCATCAATTTCAAAGACTGCACGCTGACGTTCAATGCTGGCTTCAAGACGAAGACGATTGATGATCAGGTCAGCCTGAATAGGTAGCTAACGTTTGGGCACTAAAACGCGTATTTGAGATACTTACAGCTTAGCTGTTTTGAGTATTATGAAAACAGCCAGTTTTACGGTGGACTGGTGGCTCAGCGCAGCAGATAGGGACCGCCTCGGTGGTCCTTATTTGATAATCAAGCTTTCCCGGCTAAGCTTGAAAAAAGCCGACATCCCAGTGCTGGCCTTGGTAAAGCGCCCTTTGGCAGGACTCAGCCTTTGCGCACTTTTATGCGCACACTAATTACCATTTAGCCTCAGACCCCCTGCAGCAACAGGGTTATAAGCAAAAAATATGCTCCTGGAGGAGCAGGCCATAGCCAAGTCTTGATGCAGCAGTTCCTTTCGAAGAGATGAGATGAGCTAGCGGCAATCGGCACTGGAACCCATTCTGAGTTGCTTCTAGCCTTGAACGATCGAACAAACCACCACGTGACCTGGTTCACCTCTTGGCTGTTGTCCGGACTTGTCCTGCTGATGAACAGTGGGCCTGCATTGGCACAGACCTTTTTCCGCAGACCACCAACAAAGGTGAGCATCCACAATCCCTCCTCAACGGAAGGTCAACGCAATCGAACCACCATCAGTGTCCGCGTTCCAGAGGATGCTGGGGCCGAGTTGGAGCGTTTGGTGCTGTCTCAGCTGACCAGTCTCGACCAATGGACATGGGGACCCAAGAATCCAGAGGTGTATCTCGGTGAATACAGCCTTCGTCGTCGTGGCGAACCCGGGCTTGGTGAGGCAACAATGTCACAAACTGACGACGAGCTGAGTATTCGCTTTGATCCAGCGATTCAACCAGGCCAGCAAGCCAACGTTGTCTTCCGAGGGTTCAATCCTGATGCAGATATTTATCAATGGGCAACAGAGTTGATTCCAGCTGGAAGTGAACCAATAGCCAGCGACGGTCCGACCTTAAGAGTCTCCATTTTTCGCAACGACAACTTTCGTTAGGTTCTAGTACATACATTGCCCACAAACAGCTTGCTGACGGCATCAAAGCATTGCATGGATATTCGATCCTCTGCATGCCGTATGCCAAGGACTGACTGCCCTTCAACGTTAGACATGAAAAAGTTTTAGAGATGTTTATTTCGACGAAGCACACAAAACAAAAGTGATTTTCAATCACTAATCATTTGAACGTCTTAAATCATGCGCTTCGCTCTGGATTGATCGGTCGAGGTGGAGTCGGGCCCTGCATCAAGGGAATGGACGACATCACCAAAACACTGCCCACAGCAACAAGCACCACCAACGGGAAAGGACGGACGAGTGGCTGCTTTTCCATGAGCTCGCCGCAACGGAAACAAACCGGCAGCGCGCCCCTTGGTGGCTTCAACACCACGGCCGGCCCACAGCAACAAGATGGACAGCGGTAGCGCGGCATGGTGCTGACGCGATTGGTCGCACCCTATTGCGAAGATCAGCGTTTGCCGATTCCGTCCCGCCATGCCCCTGCGTTCCCTGGTGACACAGCTGCGCTCAGCAGCCCTCACTGGCGAACTGCTGCAGCGCACCGAACGTGATGCACGGCTGTTGTTGCGGGGGGCCGGTCGGATCAGTCGTGCTCTCGTGGCGAGCGCCCTGGCACAAAAAGAAGGAAGGCCATTGCTGTTGGTGGTGCCGACCCTGGAGGAAGCCGGTCGCTGGACAGCGCTTCTGGAATTGATGGGGTGGAGCAGCGCGAGTCTGTACCCAACCAGCGAGGGATCGCCCTACGAACCGTTCGATCCCACCAGTGAAATCATCTGGGGACAGCTTCAGGTGCTGAGTGACCTGATTGGAACCGACGATCCAGCGGGGAAAGCCATCGTGGCCACCGAACGCTGTCTTCAACCCCATCTGCCACCGCGACAGGCACTCGAGGCCACCTGTCGCACCCTGAAAAAGGGTGACGAGCTCGACCTGGACGAGCTAGCCGAAACCTTGGCTCGCCTCGGTTACGAACGGATGTCCACCATCGACCAGGAAGGAACCTGGAGCCGACGCGGCGACATCGTTGACATCTATCCGGTGAGCAGCGAACTGCCGGTGCGGCTGGAGTTCTTCGGAGAGGAGCTGGACAAACTTCGAGAATTTGATCCAGCCACCCAGCGCTCACTGGACCCGGTGGATCGCCTGCAGCTCACCCCCACGGGCTTTAGCCCCCTGGTGGCCGATCAGCTGCGGGAGTCGATGCCGGAAGGGCTGGATCGCTTGCTGGGGGACGAAGCCACAGAAGAACTGCTGGAGGGAGGCACGCCGGAGGGGTTACGACGCCTGATGGGACTGGCCTGGGGACAACCTGCATGCCTGCTCGACTATCTGCCGGCCTCCGCTGCGGTGGTCATCGATGAGCGCCGTCACGGAGTCGCCCACGGCCAGCAGTGGCTGGATCACGCCATCGACCACTACAGCGACATGGCCAGCGAACTGGGCCTATCGGAGGAGGAACGTGATCTGCTCTGGCCAGCTGTTCTGCAGCGCACGATCGACAAGGCCTATGGCCTGGCCGAGGCATTCCATGGCTTTGACATGGCAGAGCTGCTGGAGGAGGACGGCCATCCCAACAGCTTTGACCTCGCCAGTCGTCCGATGCCGGCGTATCCCAATCAGTTCGGCAAACTCGGCGAGCTCATCAAAGGATTTCAGAAGGAGAAAACCGCGGTCTGGTTGATTTCTGCTCAACCCAGCCGGGCGGTGGCCTTGCTGGAGGAACACGACTGCATCGGCCGCTTCGTTCCCAATCCAGCAGATGCGCCGGCGATTGAAAGGCTGATTGAACAGAACACGCCCGTTGCATTGAAATCCGCCGGCACGGCGGAGCTGGAGGGGTTGCAACTACCGGCCTGGCGCCTAGCTCTGGTCACCGACCGTGAGTTCTTCGGCCAACAGACCCTGGGTTCTAGTGGCTACGTGCGACGTCGCCGCAAGGCGGCCAGCCGCACGGTGGACCCCAACAAGATGCGGCCAGGCGACTTCGTCGTCCATCGCAACCACGGCATCGGACGGTTCAAAGCGATGGAGAAGTTGGCCGTCTCAGGCGATGTGCGCGACTACCTCGTGGTGCAGTACGCCGACGGACTGTTGCGCGTTGCAGCGGATCAACTGGGCAGTCTCGGCCGCTACCGGGCCACCAGTGAAACGCCGCCACAGCTCAGCAAGATGGGCGGTGCTGCCTGGACCAAGGCCAAGGAGCGAGCCAAGAAAGCGGTCCGCAAGGTGGCAATGGACCTTGTGAAGCTCTACGCGGAGCGGCATCAGGCCAATGGCTTCGCCTTCCCCAGTGATGGTCCCTGGCAGAACGAGCTTGAGGAATCGTTCCCCTATGAACCGACGCCGGATCAGCTGAAGGCCACCGCCGATGTAAAGCGCGACATGGAGAAGGCGGAGCCGATGGATCGCCTGGTCTGCGGAGACGTTGGTTTCGGCAAGACGGAAGTGGCCATCCGCGCCATCTTCAAAGCGATCACGGCTGGAAAGCAGGTGGCCATGCTGGCCCCCACCACCGTTCTGGCGCAGCAGCACTGGCGCACCCTGAGTGAACGCTTCGCGCCGTATCCGATCAAGGTGGCGCTGTTGAACCGCTTTCGCACAGCATCGGAACGCAAGACGATCCTGGAGGGCCTCAAGGGAGGCACCATCGATGCGGTGGTCGGCACCCATCAGCTCTTGGGCAAAGGGGCCTCGTTCCAACAGCTTGGTCTGCTGGTGGTCGATGAAGAACAGCGCTTCGGCGTCAACCAGAAGGAAAAGATCAAGGTGCTCCGCAAGGACGTCGACGTTCTCACCCTGTCGGCGACACCGATTCCCAGAACGCTGTACATGAGCCTGTCAGGCGTGCGGGAGATGAGCTTGATCACCACACCACCGCCACTGCGTCGTCCGATCAAAACCCACCTGGCAGCCCTGGATCCGGAAGCGGTGCGCAGTGCCATCCGCCAGGAACTGGATCGCGGGGGACAGGTGTTTTACGTGGTGCCCAGGGTGGAGGGCATCGAGGACGTGGCCGCCGGACTGCGGGAGATGCTGCCCGGCCTGAAGCTGCTGGTGGCCCACGGCCAGATGGCGGAGGGTGAACTGGAGAGCGCCATGGTGGCCTTCAACGCAGGAGAAGCCGATGTGATGCTCTGCACGACCATTGTCGAGAGCGGACTCGACATTCCACGGGTGAACACGATTCTGATCGAGGATGCCCACCGCTTCGGATTGGCCCAGCTCTACCAACTGCGGGGTCGTGTGGGGCGCAGTGGCATTCAGGCCCATGCCTGGCTGTTCTATCCCGGCAATGGTTCGCTCAGTGACAACGCAAGGCAACGACTGCGAGCCATCCAGGAGTTCGCACAACTGGGCAGTGGCTACCAGCTGGCCATGCGCGACATGGAGATCCGTGGAGTCGGCAACCTGCTCGGCGTGGAGCAGAGCGGCCAGATGGAAACCATCGGCTTTGACCTCTACATGGAAATGCTGCAGGAATCCCTGGCAGAGATTCAGGGCCAGGACATTCCCAGTGTCGACGACACACAGGTTGACCTTCCCGTTACAGCGTTTGTGCCCGCGGACTGGATCACGGATCCCGATGAAAAAATCGCCGCTTATCGCGCTGCGGCCGACTGTCGCTCCGGCGAGGCCCTGGTGGAGTTGGCCGCCGGTTGGGCCGATCGGTATGGGGCGCTGCCGGCGGCGGTGCAATCCCTGCTGCAGTTGATGGAGTTGAAACTGCTGGCCAAACGTTGCGGTGTCGCCCGCATCAAACCGGAGAAACCCAACATCGTGCTGGAAACGCCAATGGAGGAACCAGCGTTCCGGCTGCTTCGGCAGGGCTTACCTCAACACCTGCATGGTCGGTTGGTGTACCAGAGCGGTAAGGCCCTTCAACACAAGGTGATGGCTCGAGGGCTTGGGGTGCTGCCGATGGACAAGCAACTCGAGCAGTTGATGGAGTGGCTGCGATTGATGGCGGCGCAGATTCCCGATGCCGACGGAACCACCGAAGCGCAGCGTCTGGAGGCGGAGGGGCAACGAAACGAGGCGGTGCTACAGGTGTGAGGGCGTAGTCGCATTTCTGAGAAAATTTCCACAGCTGCGCAAATCTTCGTTACATTGACTCAAGTGACGGTTGCAGCATGGGAGAAATCATTGATCTCAACGCAGGTGGTTTCCCACTGCAACTCATCAGCGGGTTGGTCTGCACTGCTGCTCTTGGCTTGTATGCCCTGCTTCAGCCGGCCTCTGATGATGACGACTCCAATGGCGGCGGTGGTGGCGGTCTGATGCAACCGGTCGCCTGATTTTTTTGACTTCGCTTCTACAAAGCAGCTTTGAGATTGGCGCTTCCAGGCCTGTAAGCCTCGTTTTTTTGCATTCTGAGTACTTTTATTAAGGTTGTTTCAGCAACACGGTATTGACTGTCTTTCGAGGTTCCAAGATTTTCAATCTTGAAATCTTTCATCTCTTTTTCCGACATTGCAGCCTCAACGTCAGGTTTGATTCCGTTTTTATGGATATCAGTGCCATTTGGAGTGAGATACTTGGCAATCGTCACTGTCATCCCTGAGCCATCGGACAATCCCCGAACAGCCTGAACAAGGCCTTTACCGAAGGTTTTTTGACCGACGAGTTGAGCTCGCTTATTCTCCTGCAATGCACCAGAAAGAATTTCACTCGCGCTTGCTGATCCTTGGTCAATCAGCACAACCATTGGCTTGTCGGTGATGGCACTACCGGTGGCCCGTCGCACATCCCGAATTCCCTCCCGCGTTCTTGTGCTGACGATTGTCCCCTCGTTCAACCACTGACGAGCAATATCAATGCTGGCCTCAAGAAGTCCGCCCGGATTACTGCGCAGATCAAGGACATATCCCTGAGCACCCTGCTCATCGAGGTCCTGAATTGCCGCCCGCATTTCACGGGATGCATTTGCATTGAATTGTTTTAATCGAATATAGCCAATCTTACTGCCGTTAGCTGAAGTATTCAGGGCTTTTTTGACGGCATGGATTTCGATCCGCGCACGGGTCAGAGAAACATTGAGGACAACACCCTTGCGACGAAGTCCCAGAATGACCTCTGTTCCTTCCGGTCCGCGGATCAACTTGACCGCTTCCTCGGTGGTCATCCCCTTGGTGGGGGCACCGTCAATGCTGACGATCACGTCTTTGGGTTGAACCCCAGCACGGGATGCCGGCGTCCCCTCAATCGGGGACACAACGATCAGCTCCTTGGTGTCCTTATCCAAACTCAGCTGGATACCGACCCCCATCAGCTCTCCTGAAGTATCGATCCGCATTTCCTTGAATTCCTTGGGATCAAGAAAGCGCGTGTAGGGGTCATCCAGGCTGGACAACATCCCTCGGATCGCTTCGTATGACTCTTCGTCTCCGGCGTAGGACTTAGCAAGCAGATCCTTACGCAGCTGACGCCAGCGAGCATCGCTGTAGGCGCCGGTGGAATCGAGATAATCCCTGAACACGATCTGCCAAACCTGATCTATCACCTCCTTGGGGCTATCGGTGATTGCACCGCCGCTCGCCCCCGTCAGACCAAGGCTTGGACCCGCCATCGAAACGGCCATGCCCCCGAGCCCCAGCATCAGCAGAAGCGGACCTGAACGCAGAACGCCGCGCAAACCTTTGGCGCTGGGCATGGCCTAATAAACCTGATTCTTCACACTAACGAGATCAGGCCGGCTCCACCCAGCGCCCGTCCTCTTTGATCAACTGGATCAAAGCATTGACGCCCTCCTCTTCAGGCACCTTGCGGATCTCGTCCCGTCCCCGGTACAGCGAAATCACACCCGGGGTCTTGCCGACATAGCCATAGTCCGCATCCGCCATCTCGCCCGGGCCGTTGACAATGCACCCCATCACGGCGATATCGAGCCCTGTGAGATGGGACGTCGCGTCCCGCACCTTGTGCAGCACCTCCTCGAGATTGAACAGGGTGCGGCCGCAGCTGGGGCAGGCCACGTACTCGACCATGGTCTTGCGCAGCCCAAGGGATTGCAGGATCGAGTAGCAGACGGGGATTTCCCGTTCCGGAGCCTCGGTTAACGACACCCGGATGGTGTCGCCAAGGCCATCGGCGAGCAGGGTCGCGATCCCCGCCGTGCTCTTGACGCGGCCGTAATCACCATCACCGGCTTCGGTGACGCCGAGGTGGAGGGGATAGTTGAACCCCTCTTTGTCCATCGTGTCCGCCATCAAGCGATAGGCCGCCAACATCACCGGCGCCCTCGACGCCTTCATCGAAATCACGATGTTGTGGAAGTCGAGTTCATCACAGATGCGTACGAATTCCATCGCCGACTCCACCATCCCCTTGGGGGTATCCCCGTAGGTGAACAGCATCCGCTCCGCTAATGAACCATGGTTCACACCGATGCGGAGGGCCTTGTTCTGATCCCTCAGCAGGGTGACCAGAGGTTCGAAGGTCTCGTGGATCCGTGCGCCAATGGCCGCGAATTCCTTATCGCTGAACTCCTGACGGTTGGGATCCGGCTTGTCAAAGACGAACAACCCGGGGTTGATGCGCACCTTGTCGACGTGCTGCGCCACTTCCATGGCGATCTTGACGCCGTTGTGGTGAACGTCCGCCACCAATGGCACCGTGCATCCACGGGCGCGTACGGCGGCACGGATCTCACCCATCGCCCGGGCATGGGCCATCGATGGCGTGGTGACACGCACGATTTCACTGCCGGCTTCCGCCAGTCGGACGATGCCAGCGACGGCTGCATCGATGTCCAGGGTGTCCTCATTGATCATCGACTGCACCACCACGGGGTGGTCACTGCCGATCGCGACATCACCCACCATCACGGTGCGTGTGATGCGGCGATGGATCTGGGTGTCGTAACGCCGATCCAGGGCGGTCATGGCGGGCCAGGCCGAGAGCGCGTCAACGTTCGCACAGTCGCTGCTGGACTGTGCTGAGATCACTCCGGGTCAACGCCGTGGGTGCATCGGAGGCCTTGGAGGGATTGCGCAACAAATACGAGGGATGAAAGATCGGCATCACATCCCGGCCATCCCAGCTGAGCCATTGCCCCCTGAGCTGGGTCATGCCGCCTTTGATGCCCAGCAGGCTCTCCACAGCAGTGGCACCCAGCAGGACGATCACCCTGGGATTCACCTGATCGATCTGATGATCCAGCCAGGGTCTGCAAGCGGTTAATTCCGCCCGTTTCGGTCGGCGGTTCTGTGGAGGACGGCACTTCACTGCATTGCAGATGTAGAGGTCGCTCTCTGGATTCAGACCGACATCCTGCAGCAGGCGATCCAGCAGCTGTCCGGATCGTCCGACGAAGGGCTGGCCCAGGGCATCTTCGCGGGCACCCGGTGCCTCACCGATCAACATCAATGGTGCTGTCGCTGCACCGCGGCTGATCACCACCCGTTCACGCGTCAGGGCCAGATCACAGCCGGTGCACTGCTCACAGTCACGCAGCTCCAACATCGCCATCAGAAGGTCGCATGGGCAAAGGGTTGCACCACAAGCACGGGATTGCCCTCGGGATCAGCCAGCCAGACCTCGGCACCAAAGGCCTCCAGCCGAGCCGGCTCGATCAGTGTGGCCCCCAGGGCAATCCAGGCGGGCAACTGCTGCTGCAGATGCTTCAGGGGGGCTTGACTGGGCGCTAGGCGTAGGCAGGGGGCCAGGGCCCGACCCTGCTGCGGGAACGGCCGCTGACGGGATGGCCTGTAAATCTCCAGACGACAACCTCCAGCCAGATCGACAATCCAGTGGGAGCCAGAGAAGCCTTGTTCTTTTGGGCACTCCAACAAAGCGGCGTAAAAACCGGCTAATCGCTGCGGATCCTCTGCCGCCAGCACCCAGCTCAGGTTGGGGGAACTCATGACAGGAGAACAAGCAAGGTTGTCTGGGACACCACGTGAGGCAGGATGTGATCTTTACGCGTGCCGCGGGGAGGTGCGTTGCTGATGCCACGCCCTCCAGAACTCTCCGCACGGGCCGTGGGCCTGAAGCCGTCTCTGACGCTAGCCATTGGAGCCCAGGCCAAGGCGTTGCAGCAAGCCGGGCGAGACATCTGCAGCCTCAGTGCAGGTGAGCCGGATTTCGACACGCCTGACTTCATTGTTGAGGCCACACGGCAAGCCCTGCGTGATGGCATCACCCGCTACGGGCCGGCGGCTGGTGACCCCGAGCTCCGGGCAGCCGTGGCGGAGAAGTTGTCCAGCGGCAATGGAATCGCAATCACCCCCGAGCAGGTCCTGATCACCAACGGCGGCAAACAGGCGATCTACAACCTGTTTCAAGTGCTGCTAAATCCTGACGATGAGGTGTTGCTGCCCGCTCCTTACTGGCTGAGCTACCCGGAGATGGCGGCACTGGCCGGTGCCAAGGTCAAGCTCATTCCCACCCAGGCCGAGGAGGGATTCCGTCTCGATCTCGCAGCTGTGGAGGCAGCGATCAGCCCTCGCAGTCGCCTTCTGCTGCTGAACTCCCCCGGCAACCCCACAGGGCGGGTGATGAAGCGCCAGGAGCTGGAGGACGTGGCGGAGCTGGTGCGCCGTCATCCCCAGTTGCTGGTGATGAGTGATGAGATCTACGAGTTCCTGCTGGCGGAGGGGGAACAGCACCACAGCTTCGCGGCGATCGCCCCGGATCTCGCCGATCGCTGTTTCACCGTCAATGGCTTCGCCAAAGGCTGGGCCATGACGGGCTGGCGGCTGGGCTACCTCGCCGGACACCAGGACGTGATCAAGGCTGCCGCTGCGCTGCAGAGCCAGAGCACCAGCAATGTCTGCAGCTTTGCTCAACGAGGGGCCCTTGCGGCCATTCAGGGCCCGCGTGCTTGCGTTTCAGCGATGGCGGAGAGCTACAACCGCCGCCGGCAGCTGCTCACGGAGGGGTTGCAAGCGATTGAAGGAATCACCCTCGTTGAACCAAGGGGTGCTTTCTATGCCTTCCCGCAGTTGCCGGAATCGGCTGGTGGTTCGATGGACTTCTGCAGTCGCGCCCTTGAGCAGGCGGGCCTCGCCGTCGTCCCCGGTCTGGCCTTCGGAAACGACCGCTGCATTCGTCTGTCCTGCGCTGTGTCCCGTGAGACGATCAGGGATGGCCTGTCACGGCTAACGCAACTGCTAGACGAGACCTGAGCTTTTCCGATTCAACGTTTGACTTGATGCCTGGACGAGAACAACCGGCCGTGAAGGTCGCCGGTCTCATCACCGGTGTTGCCCTCGCGGCCACCATGAGTAGCTGCAGCAGTGCACCACCCTCCGCAGATCAGGTTCTCAGGATCGGTGCCATCCCGGATCAGAACCCCGAGAAGTTGAACCGTCTCTACGGCTCCCTCTCGGACGAACTGAGTGATTCCCTCAATGTGGCGGTGCGGTACGTACCCGTCAGCAACTACGCGGCCGCCGTCAGCGCCTTCCGCAGCGGCAGTCTTGATCTGGTCTGGTTTGGTGGACTCACCGGTGTGCAGGCCCGTCTGCAGACCCCAGGGGCCATGGTGCTCGCCCAGCGAGACATCGATGCCAAGTTCACCAGTGTGTTCATCGCCAACGGAGCCAGCGGACTCCGGCCCATCACCAGTGCCGATCAACTGGTGCAGCTGAAGGGCCGCCGTCTGGCCTTCGGTTCCGAAAGCTCCACCTCCGGTCGGCTGATGCCCCAGTACTTCCTCGGGGAGAGCGGCGTCACCATGGCCGATCTGGCGGGAGGTGCCCCCGGCTTCAGCGGCAGCCACGACGCCACGATTGCTGTGGTCGAGAGCGGGGCCTATGAGGTGGGTGCCCTGAACGAACAGGTCTGGCGCAGCAATGTGGACGAAGGCCGCGTGGATACCGACAAGGTGGCCGTGATCTGGAGGACTGCGCCCTACGTGGATTACCACTGGGTGGCCCGGCCCGATCTGGATGCGCGCTTCGGTAAAGGATTCACCGATCGTGTGCAGAGTTCCCTGCTGTCGCTGACACCCGCAACGGAACGGGGTGCCTTGGTTCTTGAGTTGTTCGGTGCCAAGCGGTTCATCCCGGCTCAAAACGAGGCCTACGCCAAGATCGAAGCGGTGGGCCGTCAGCTGGGCAAAATCCGCTGATGGCTGTGCTGGAGCTGCGCCGGGCTGGGCTGACCGGTCGGCTCCAACCCCTCGACCTCACCATTGATCATGGGGAGAGAACTGTCCTGCTGGGGCGGAGCGGGGCCGGCAAGTCCAGCCTGATCGGACTCTGCAACGGCAGCCTGTCCCCTGATCAGGGCCGTGTGCTCTGGCGAGGACACGACCTGCAACGCTGCCGCCCAGCCCAGCGCCGGCAGATCGGAACGCTCTGGCAGGACCTCAGGCTCGTAGAGGAACTGACCGTTCTCCAGAACATCAACACCGGTGCCCTCGGCCGCCATTCACTGCTCTGGGGCCTGCGCAACCTGTTGCAGCCACTGGAACCCGAGCTTGGAGACGCCATCCTGCGCCAGGTCGGACTCAGCAACACGCTTCGTAATCATCGGGTGGCAGGGCTCTCAGGCGGAGAGCGCCAGCGGGTTGCGCTGGCACGGCTGTTGCGGCAGCAACCGACGCTGGTGCTTGCGGATGAACCGTTGTCTGCCCTCGACCCGCGCCTGGCGAATGATGTGCTCAACCTGCTGCTGGAGCAGCCGTCCTGCATGGTCAGCCTGCACCGGCCCGACCTGATGCAGCGTTTCGAACGGGTGCTGGGACTGCGTCAGGGTGAACTGGTGCTGGACGCCTCCCCCTCAGCCATCACCGAAGCAACCCTGGCATGGCTTTACAGCGAGGACTGACGCCAGCTCCCGCACTGATGGCTCTGGCTCCAGCGCTGGTTTTGCTGCCTCTTGGAATGGTGCTGTTGCACGATCTCCATGGCGGTGGAGCCGAACAGATCGGTCGCTTCTGGTTGGCGGCCCTGCAACCATCCCTGGAGCCGTCACTGCTGAAGCATCAGCTCATGGGGCTGCAGATCACAGCCCTGACGGCTCTCCTGGCCTGGAGCTTGAGCAGTCTGATTGGACTGATCCTTGGGCTGATCTGTTCCACCACGATCTGGTCCACGCTGATGGGGCGGCGCTGGCCGGCCCTGGTGGTGCGGCGTGGCCTGGCGCCATTGCGATCAATCCATGAACTGATCTGGGGGTTGTTGTTGCTTCAGCTGTTCGGCCTGAACGGCTGGGTGGCCGTGCTGGCCATTGTTCTTCCCTATTCGGCACTTCTGGCCAGGGTTCTGGCAGACCAGCTGGATCGCCATGAACCACCGGCTCTCATTGCCCTGCAATGCGCCGGTGTTCCTGCCGTGATCAATCTGTGCACCAGCCTGATGCCCCCCCTGGCCACAGCGTTGCGCGACCACATCGGCCATCGGCTGGATTGTGCCCTGCGATCCTCCCTGCTGCTGGGCATCTTCGGCCTTGGGGGATTGGGAACCGAGCTGATGCTCAGCCTGCAATCCCTGCGCTTTCGTGAACTCTGGAGCGGCTTGTGGCTGATGGCGCTGCTGCTGGTGGCGGTGAATCTGATGATCCGGCGCCTGTCCGCCCGCCATGGCCTGCTGCTGCTGGCACTGATGCTGCCGCTGGTCACGCCGTCCTGGAGCAGCGGGTTGAACCACGATCTCTCAGCACCCAGCTGGGTTGAGGGGACTCCGTGGCCTCCGCCCGCACTGTGGAGTGAAGGTCTGAGTCAGGCATGGATGGAGACGCCATGGCTGGAGCTGATTGGTGCCACCCTCCTGATCACCCTGCTGGCCTCCGGAGTTGCCATCGGCCTGCCACCGTTGCTGCGGTTGATCGCTCCAGGGCCTGTTGCGGGCTGGATCCTGAAAGCGGGCTGGACGCTGATGCGATTGTTGCCGCCACCCCTGACGGCGTTGTTGCTCATGCTGGCCAGCAAACCGACCCTGGCCGTGGCGGCGTTGGCCTTGGGCCTGCACCACAGCGGTGTGATGGGGCTGGTGCTGGAGGACGGGCTCGAGCGCGTGGATGTCCGTGACCAACAGGCCATGGTTGCCCTGGGCGCTCCGCCCCGCTCCGCCTGGTTGTTCGGTGTGTTGTCGCCAGCGAGTCAGAGGTATCTCGCTTACGCCGCTTACCGCAGTGATGTGATCCTCCGGGATACGGCCGTCGTCGGTCTGGTGGGGGGAGCCGGCCTGGGGTGGCAGCTGATGGAGGCACTGTCCTCCTTTTACTGGCCACTGGTGGCCTGGTTGGTCATGGTTTATGCCGCGTTGACGTTGCTCGGCGAGCTGGTCTGCGAACGGCTCCAGGAGGCGGCATGAAACCCAAGCAGCTGCTGGTGATCGGGGATAGCGGGGTGTACGGCTGGGGAGATCGAGAGGCCGGGGGATGGTGCGAGCGTCTGCGCAGGAACTGGATGCAGCTGCAGGCGGCTCCGGTGGTTTACCCCCTGGGCATCCGTGGCGATGGATTGGAACGGGTGGCCGCTCGCTGGCGTAGCGAGTGGCAGTGTCGCGGCGAGCTGCGGCGTCAGACCCCGGAGGGTGTACTGCTGGCCGTCGGACTCAACGACACCGCACGGGTGGGTCGGCCGGATGGTCGCTAGCAACTGAACCTTGAGGCCTATGGCTTCGGCATGGGGCAGCTGCTCAACGAGATGAAAGCGGAGACGCAGGTGCTGGTGATCGGTCTGACGCCAGTGGATGAGCACGTCATGCCCTTTGCGGACTGTCTCTGGTGCAGCAATGAGGATGTGGCGGCCCATGAAGCCGTGTTGGCCGAAACCTGTCGCGACGCCGACATCCCCTTTCTGCCACTGCACCGATCCATGCTGGAGGAGCCGGACTGGCTGACCTGGATGGAACCCGATGGCCTTCATCTCAATGGCGAGGGGCACCACTTCATCCACCGGCGAATCCGCGGCTGGACGGCCCTGCAGACCTGGGCGGAATTGTTGCCCCGACCACAACAACACCTGTCCTTGGGTGACTGAAGCCACAAGGATCGCTAATATCTCCGAACCCTGACATTCGGATGTGGTGGCCGATCGTTCCTTCGAGCAAACAACAGGACAGCCCTTTGCACAGCAGCCTCCTGCTCAGCGGAAGACCACCCTCAAGTGGGACGACAACGGTGAACTCACTTCGATCGACATGGCCCGCATCATTGATCGCTTGACCCAGCCGGAGCTGAATCGCTGCGACCTGGACACCCCCTGAGCCTCAGCTGGGCGCCATGCTCGCCTTCGCCTCGGCGTAGAAGCTGAGGTCGATGCTGCTGCGGCCAGCTTCGCTGGCCATCGACTCAACCCGCCGGCGAACGGCAGGGCGAACGAAGAACGGCACGTCCTTCTTCAAGGCGGCTAAGGCCTCTGGGTGCCAATCCATGGGTCAGAGCTGTTCAACACCGCGACCATATCTGGCACCTTCGTGCCGGAATCAGGCACCCAGGTGGGCGGTCGCAGAACCCGAAACAACAAACGCTGAAGACAGTTGCTTCAGCACCATGACCACATCCGGATGGCAGCGACGTGAGCTGCGGAGGGCTCTTCCCCCTGCAGTTCGCCAACGCAACATCAAGGTTCTCAATCACCTCGGCATCGCCGGGATGATTGCCTCGCGCCAGACCCGACGGGGACCAAAGGAGCGGGACGATCTCGAGCAGGAGGCCCGTGTTGGGTTGATTCGTGGCTGGGAGCGGTTTGATCCACGGCGCGGTCTTAAACTCTCAACATTCCTGAGCACGGCCACCAACGGACAGGTGCTTCACTTCCGGCGCGATCGGGCCGTCACGATTCGGGTGCCCTGGCTTTTCAAGCTCCCTAGTGACAGTCTGTCGTTTGCACCATACCCACTGCCTGGTATGGACTTGGTATGTCGATCCCTGTTAATATGTCAATGTTGGTATGAGCCTCTATACCAAGCCGATACAAGGTCAGCAAGGATCGGTGCATCTGGATTGAATGAATACTCTTTAGTTTTCCAATGAACAGTTAGTGATACTTTGCCAAGTATTTAGCTCTCTATTCTTTCGCTACCGATGCACTACTAAAATATGGGCAAAAGGCACGTAAATTGCACGGTTTAGTATAAATATTGCACAAAACAGTTAGCAATAAAACCAGATGCAATCAATATAAGTAGATAATAACAATCATTAGATAGATATCAACAGTGTTGTATCCGCTCCGTTACTTGCACTCCGTGCGTAACTCCGCTTGGCATCTACAGCATGGATGAGCAGTAAGCACGGTGCCTACATCCCTTGATTCATACCAGTCCGATAGTGAGTGCAGCAGCTCACTGCATCACTGCTATCTCAACCCATGTTGGTATGGATTGATCAGTGACTGAGTATGTGCTGATCAATCAAACCAGTCATAGCTTGAAGCCTACCTAGTTACGCCTAGATTGTCAGTCTGGCGTGCAAAAAAATCCTACAGCTGTGCAGCCACCACCAGCTGCAGAAGTAGTGACTTCCGTCCGTAAGGCTAGGTTTGATTTAGTTACCTCTTCAGCCGCGCCTAGATATCGCAGGCGCACTCGCGCGATACATAGGTGTGTTTTCACCCAAGTCGCCAATCTCCAGCGCTTAGATGGGTGCATGGGGAGGAAATTGCGCCCAATACCATCGATATATGGGCTGACGCATCTCTGGCAAATCTTATCGACTTCATTTGAAATTATTTTTTTTGGTATTTTTACTAGGTTATTGGTGCATAAATAAGCCTAGAAGCCGTTAAAAGTGGTCAACAGGATAAATACCCTAGAGACCACTCTAAACAGCCTTACAGGAGCTTCTACAGCTTGATGTAAGTTCTTTTATGAGGACACCATTCGTAGAGATGTTTGCTACGTTCCTACCATTCACGTTTTGATTGGCGTTGACGTGCTATAGCAGCTTCTACTTCTTCATCAGTCATTGGCGGATTTGACCTGTTATGAGCCTGCTCTAATGGAGTAGCCCAACGACAGTTTTCAGGACAATAGATATAGTCATTGTCAACTCTATCAAAAGTTTTTCCTTCAGGTCGTTCACCCATATGATAAACAAACATCCAGAAGTCGTTAAGCCATTCTTGGCAGACAGTGATACCACGTCCACCATATCTTTCATAGCAGAAAGCTGATTCATTATAGCAACGTTGAATCATGACCTTGTAAGTATTATATAGAGGATGATAACTTCTACCATCTTGACCGCGACATTCAGGTATGGATTGAGGTGCTGAACCAAGGACACCACAAACACAACGAGAATTAAGTTTATTCCTTAGAGCTTTTGGAGTGGTTGGAGCCTTGGTATGTCTACCGCAAGAATCACACTGAATAATGTGTTGTTTAACTGTTTTACCTTTTTTATCTGTATGAGTAACAGTATCTATTACCTTCTTCATTTCAACGCCTCCTAGCCTTTTTAACAGCACCAGATGCCAGTGGTTTGAGCCGTTTATCGCTCAATACATCAGAAGGTATGGAGTAGCCTTTTGGGTAATAGTATTCGGAGTTGTCGAAAAGGTATTGTTCTATAATTGCAGTCTCTTTATCGTTAAGAGCAATACCAGAATTAATTAGCTCATTGAGGTATTCTTTATTGTAAATAGTCGTTGTTATTAGGTTGTCTTGTCTTGAAAAACAGCAGTGGAAGGAATCGAACCTTCAGCCATTCACTGCCATGCCTGGACTTAGATGAGCAAGACTCTCAATGCCAGGAGTGTCAGTCGTTCTGTCTCTTATCTATCTCTGCTATTGCTTTTTGAACAGACGCAATAATGTCAGGAGATTTGTTATTAGCTTGTAGTTCAGCTAGTAGCTTGATTAGCTTTTGTCTATACTCCATATGCACTTATGTTGTATATGAGGCATCAGGCAAGACAGCGAATGCATTGATCATAGCTTGTCTATGAGTGCTGTAATCGCACTGCTTGCTGAATTGAATGATGCCTAGGATTCGGCGTTATTTTTAAGCTCGTGTCGTGCAACTAACTTATACTAATTATCCAGCCGCCCTAGAAAGTTCTTGCTGTGTTTGGTGGTCAATATGTCAATATGGTTTGTAGTGATTTGATGTGCAGTATCTGCGTTGAGTAGTGCCAGTGCATTATTGATATTTAGCTTGTTGCTTGCTCCCGTATGCCATTACTATACCGTCTCTAAGGTGCCAGAAGGTGTCATAGGTGGGTGCCAGAGCCTGCTGTATTCTCTACGCACAAGGTTACAGTTACCGAATTGTCTATCCTGCCCGTCTAGAACTATTGACGAATGGTATGATATGTAAAAAGGATAGTCATGAAGGAAAAAATTCTTTCTTTCATTCGCCAAAAAAGTTTAGAACATTCTATTGATTCAGATGAAGACAGTAAATATCATATTGAGTTTACAACAACACCTGCTTGTGGTGTTAGGTGTAAATATTGTCCTCAGGAGACATTGCGCAAATCCAGCCTTAAGTTCAAAAATATAAACAATAAGTCAATCACTTTAGATAATTTTAAATGCTACTTGAAAAATTTTCATGATTATCCCACACTCAATATCCATTGGACTGGCTATTCAGAACCCTGTGCTAATAAGGACTTCTCGGCTATGGCTCAACATTGTGCAGATCTTAAGCTCGAGCAGCAAATTTCTACCACTCTTACAGGATTTCCGTATAATATAGATTTCATAGCAAATAACCCTTCTTTTTTTAAAAGTATTGGCTTGCATCTTCCTGATGATGCTGGATTAATGGAAGATGGCGTGCTGCAAGTTGATGATAGCTACTTGACTACTTTGGCAAGATTTTTAGACGACTTTGAAAGATCTAGCCATAATGGAGTAGAGCTAAGAGCTCTAACTTTTGGACCATCTTTTCATCCACAAATAGAAGAAATACTCGCCAACAAGTCTCATCTCTTTGCTGGTATGTCTCGCCATCGAAAACTTAGCTCTAGGTCTTCTGGTGTAGATTCACTCTATTTTAGAAAGTTATGGAAATATAAGTCTAAGTCTCAAGTAGCTACGCTGATAAAACAATCGCTGAAGCGAATCTATGTATTTTTTAGGCCTATTATTCTGCTCGAGATTCCGTTGCCTGCCAAAAAGTGTATTGTCAAAAAGTTTGGCAGCCAACCAGTTGTGCTGGGTAATGGCAATGTCAATATATGTTGCCATGATTATTCCTTGAGTCAGGTAATTTGCAACGTAAATAATGAAAACTTTCGCGCATCCTTGCGTAAATGGAGAGAAAGTGTGCTTAATGATTTCAGCAGCGGAGAACTTTCGCCTTGCAAAAAATGTGAATTTTATCAACCTCTTACTTTCAAAGATCTGCTGCCTAAAAGATAGTCTTTATTTTTAAAGAAATTTTGGAGGTTTTAAATGCGTTTCAGTTCTTTGAACTGTTTTTTGAATTTATTTGGCAGAGCTTGAGAAACTGGTAGATCTGTGAAGGCTTCGTTTTTAGATTATTTTTAATGCTAGAAAGTAATTCATTAGCCACAAAGCCTTATTCCTTTATATTCGCCTGGTCGACTGCTTAAGGCGCTTATCGATATTAGTTTGTAGGCGAAACAATCTAACGATGTACTTGTTTTTTTAGAAATGCTGTTTCATTCGCATAGAGCCAGCGTGTCGAAATAATTTAGGAATATATCGATCCGTTTGCTGTTGATGACGTGTTTGCATTGAAACTGCTGCACGGGATTGCTGAGCTTGGTTCATACCCTTTGACTGAGACATATCAAACGTACGCTCTGATGCAGGACTGAAAGGCGTTTGACGTGGATTAGAAGCTGAAATCATGCCATTAGCATCAGTGTTGATCTCTTGTGAACTACCACCAGATGCAGATCCAATGAAGGGATTAGAAGCAGCTTTCTTGAGTTTGCCTGTATGTCGGGAAGGTTGGTTATACATGATTAATACTTTGATTTTTGGGAGAGTTTCTCAAGCATTTGTTGACGCATACGTTGGAGCAATGCTGACGATTGACTGCCACCAAAGGTAAGGATCTCATCAACTTCAGAGGTATTAGATTGTTTAGGGAATGGTTGCTGTTGCTGTTGATAGTTCATTTGGCTTTAGTTACTTTCTTGTATAGTTGGATTTGTTGATCAAAGTCTCTAGAGATAATATGACCAAGCTTTGTTAATAGAACAGGGTGAAGCTCTTGGCTGCATAACTCATGTAGCTCAGCGGCTTCAATATAAACTTCATTTAGATAATCGATATGCTCTGCTCTCGATGGTGGATGCGTTATATCTTGTAAGTCTTTCAGTCCATCATGCCAACGCTGAGATAGTGAATCGATATTAGCTTTAAGGTATGAGTAGGTATTCATTTGGTGTGTATGTATTTAAAAGCAAGTCTAGGAATTGCACCTAGAAGAAATATGGCAAGACAATTAGAAAAAAACTTACCAGCGTGAGGTCCACCCTTCCTCAGTCCGTATCTATACCCTGCTTTGAAGAACCCTTATCCCGGACGTTGCGAATGTACAGTCTAAAGGTTCAAGTATCTAGTTAGTGTATATGCACCAACCTGAATGGTTTGCCTTGAGCAATTTAGAATCCGTAGATAAGATTCAAGGAGGAGGCTAGGCTCTCCAGCAGAGTTAGAACACTGCTTCATCAATATGGTTGTCATCTGGCTCACATTCGTAAATTAGAGCATCGGGTTCATACATAGATGATGTTTCAATGGTGCCAAGGCTTTGACCTTTGGCTTGAAGTTCTTTTCTTTTACTCCAAAGAGTGCTAGACCTATCTCCTCTCTTTATTTCTGTAAGAGGCTGCAAGTCCAGCTTATTGAGGTGCTGCTTAGCAGTAGGGTTCTTAGCCTCACCTGCTGATACCTTCAGCGTGGATGAGATAGGTTTGAACTGCCTATAAGAAGAACTCCCGTAGTTATCACTCATACCTACCTTCTTTGTTGTATTGATAGTAGTTCTCGGCTGCAGCCATAAATGCTTCCTTGCTAAGTAACTCAATACCAAACACTCGTTCCAACTCAATGATGGTAGTCAATGCAATGGTATCTCTAGTGCTGATTAAGTCAGAGATGATAAGGCTACTTGTGTTCAATGCCTTTTCAGCAGAGGTGGTAGTAGCTGCTGAGTAGCTACGGACTGTGGAGCCTGGATTGGACATAGGCTGTGGTGCTTCGTTAGCCCTAATGTCACGCCATACCTTCTTCAGCTGTTCCCGTTGTGTATCATTCAAACGAACACGACAGGACAGCAAGATAGGCAGGACATCAGTGAACTTCCTTTTCTTAGGTTGATTAATGTCGGGTAGCTGGCTATCAAAGTGAACTCGATTAGCAGTAGCGTTATTGTCTGCATCGTGGTTGTCGTTAAAAGTCATTTTAAATCAGTAGGGATATTCTTTGATTTCCAATCTTTGTTTGATGCTTCTAGCAGTGATTGGTCTGCTTTGATTTGGTTTTGTTTACCAGCGACACCAGCAATCATCGTGATAGGTGGTTGGTATTGCTGTGGTTCCGAAGCGATGTATTTATCCTGCTGCCAGGTATCACCACCTACTGTTGTAGTCTTGATTCCATTAATACCAGATGCACCTGGTCGCTTATCTTCTACAAGCTCTAGGTCTCCAGCATCTGAGATAGTGTGTATGGAACCGCAGGCGCTGCAGGTCAAATACAGCTCGTCTTCACTTGCAGGCATAGTTAGAACCCACTTGCTTAGACGGACCAGTAACTAGCCCTTTCTGACCAATACCAATAGTTGGACTACCAACCAATGATTGAGTCACTTCCTCACGGAACTTCTTTGTAGCGTAGGCTTTCCAGTCTTCACCAAAGCCACCACGAACTGCTTCATTCTGAAGGCGGCTGCGGGACACCTATGTGAAAGGCCAGGCGATGCAGCAGGAGCAAATGCAACGTGGTGGGCCGGCCCTGTCGGACGCTCGTCTGGCGGACGCTCTCAACATCACGATTCAGCGCTGGCAGGAAGCCTGCAGCAGTCAGCAAGCGCAACGCATGGTGCCCATCAGCGCCATCCATGAGCAGGCCACCAACCCGGTGAACGACGATCTTGAGGACCGCTGGCTGGACCGTGGCCTGGCGTTGCTGAAGCCACAGCAACGGCAGCTGTTGCAGCGGCACTTCATCGAAGGGGACAGTGTGCGACGCATCGCATCAGCCACCGGCGTGCCGCAACACCAGCTGCGCAAGTCCATCCGTAACGCGATCGAGCTCTTGCAGCACTGGGCGGAGCAGGACGGTCTGCTGCCGCTCAGATCCTGCCGCCAAGCCACAGCATCGCCATAACGGCGGCCAGCAAGGTCTGCAGAGCATTCACAAGTTCATTGCTCAACCAGCGGAACCGATCCTGTGCGAGGGCCCCAAGCAGGCTCTCCGCCAGGGTGGCCAGGAGACCGATCAGCATCACCACCAGGCTGACGCTGATCGATGGCAGCAGTTGCAGCTGCCACATCACCAGGGTCATCAGCACGCTGCCGGCGGCACTGGCCAGGGTTCCCGCCAGGCTGATGGCTCCTTCCGTGCCAGGCGGCACGGAACGCAGGGTTGTGATCAGCACCGGCCGCCGGCCCCAGCGCTTGCCGATTTCGCTGCCGAAGGTGTCGGCCAGCTTGGCGGAAAAACTTGCCGAGAATCCAACCAACAGCAATGGACCGGGTTCAACACCCGCGCCGATCAGGAGGGCGAGACATGCACCGGTGGCTGCCGATCCCCAGACATTTTCCGGTCCACGCCGGCCGCCTCGGGCCTCCGCCAGACCACGCTCCTGCTTCTCGCGCAGGCCGAGCCGGGTCACCAGGCTGCCCAGCACCAGATAGGCCACCACAGCCACCCATCCACGCCAGCCGAGACAACCCCAGAGAATCGTGCCCAGAGCACCCGCATGAACCCAGCCGGCAAGGGTGAGCAGAGGGGCGCGTTGGGCCACAGCAATCAGGACGGTGTTGAGCAGCAGGGCTTGAATCCAGATCATTGATGCCGTGTTGCAGTGCCGTAAGCAAAGGTCCTGAACAGGGCCTTGCATCGCAGAATCATCGCTGTTGTGAGTGGAACTCTCGGCATGCTGTTCAACCAGAACAAGGGCTTCTTCCTGACGCTCGACGAAACCGCCGAGCCGGTCAGCCTGGACTTGCCCGAAGCAGCCGCAGTTGAAGAGCCCGCTGCTGACGCCTCAGTGACTGAGCAGCCATCTCTTGGCGTGGCAGCCGTGAAAGCCCCCGCCGCCAGCGAGGCCACAACCAGCGAGGCCAAGGCTGTTGATGAAGGGGCTGCTGCAGTAGCTGCGGTGCAGACCACCGCTGAGGCCATCGCTACAGAACTCGCTGCAACCCAGGCCGCCCGTCCAGTCGTCACGATGAGCACCTATGCCCCGGCCAATCTGGTGGCCGGTACCGGGCTTCGGGCTCGCAAGCGTCGCCCGGGTGCTGGCATGAAGGGGTTCATGACCATCGCCGGCGATCTGTTCAAAAGCTGATTGGCGTCAGGTTCATCTATCTCGCCACTGGACCAGTTCAACGCTGCCGCGCACGGCAGCCGTTGAACTGCGCAGGATTGAGCTGCCCAGATGCACGGGTTGCCACTCCCTGGTGATGGACAACTGTTCCTCCGCGTTGCTCCACCCCCCCTCAGGACCCACCAGCAACCAGACCATGCCGTTGCAGTTCGTGGTCTGATTGAGCCAATCACGAAGTGCAGGCGTATCAGCCCGGCGGGTGACACCCACAGCCACGGGGTCGCTGCTGTTGGGCCATTGAGCAAGCTTGCAGGCTGGTTTCAAGGTGGGCAACCACAGCCGTTCGCACTGCTCCACCGCCTCCTGCAGGATCGTGGCCCAGCGCTCGGGGCGATGCTCGGCCTGGGGCGTGGAGCGGTCGGCGCGAAGCGGCTGAATCTCATCCACGCCGAGTTCACAGGCCATGCGCAGCGCGTCTTCAAAGCCGCGACGGATCAAGGACAGGCCAAGACCCAGTCGCGGGACTCTTACAGGCTCAATCTGATCGGCTGGCACCGAGACCCGTAGAGCATCAGCGCTGATCAACTGCGCCTGCCAGAGCGATCCGCAGCCATCGACCACGTCGATTGTGTCCCCAACGCGGCAACGCAGCACCCGTCGCAGGTAGTGCTGTTCGGAGCGTTCCAACGGGACGGTTGGATCGCCGGTCTCAACAGCTGCCAGACGCTGGGGTGCAATCAGCAGCCGTCGCCGCTCAGCCACCTGACGGGAAAAGACTGTCGGGGTGATCCTCCACAGGCCAATCCTCGTTGACACCGCCGATCACCAGCTCTTCGATCTGCACCACATCCGTATCGAGCTGGCGCAGGGCATTGATCAGCACATCGATTCCGACGCCATCACTGGTGCCCATATCGACCCAGCAACGGCCCCATTCGGCCTGATATTCCAGCTGGCCCATGTTGTGCATCAACGCCGGCATCAGCGAATCGGCTTCGTCGTTGTCGTAGGTCATCCAGCTGAGATCGGCCCCCTCCTCATGAACCTGAAGGTTTTCAGCGTTGAAGCCGCCGAGACGACCGATCACATACCAGCTGTCGAAGATGCCATCGACGTAATTGCGCTCCCCCTGACTCGGCGGTGAAGCGAAACGCAGCCAGATCCAGCAGTTGAACGGATCCACCTCGCGGAAACGAACGTCCATGGAGGGACCAGTGATGTGGAGTCATCATCGGTCAAGCTGAGGTCCATGCTGGAACTTCAGGCCCTCAACTACGCACCAGCCACCGCTTCAGGGCCGTTGCTGCAAGATGTCGCCCTCAAGGCCGACATCGGCCGGCCAGTGCTGGTGGCCGGTGCAAGCGGCAGCGGCAAGACCAGCCTGCTGGAAGTCATCGCCGGCCTCAGTGGCCAGCAACGGGGCAGCATTTGCTGGAAAGGGCAGGAACTGAGCCAACGGCAGCGCCGCTGGCTCGGTGGCATGGTGTTCCAGTTCCCGGAACGCCATTTCCTGGGGTTGACCATCGCCCAGGAGCTCCGCTTAGGGCACCGAAGACTGGGTGGCGATCAACAGCAGGCAGCTCTGAACACCGTTGGGCTGGCAAACATTCGACTGAGTGACGCGCCGGAACGGCTCAGTGGCGGCCAGCAACGTCGCTTGGCCCTGGCGGTGCAACTGCTGCGGGGCGCAGAACTGCTGCTGCTGGACGAACCAACGGCTGGTTTGGACTGGTCCGTGCGCGCTGACGTGCTGAACCTGCTGAGCCAGCTCTCCAAGCAGCGGGTGCTGATCGTGGTGACCCATGAGCCGCAGCTGTTCCACGACTGGAGCTGCGAGCGCTATCAACTGCGGAACGGACGATTGGAACCGGTGACTACATTGCCCGCAGCTTGAAGGACAACCATGGCCGACCGCCTGGTGAGAGCGACGGCCGCCGGCGGTGGCATCCGACTGGTGGCGGTGTCCACCACCGAAACCGTGCGGGAGGCAAGACGACGCCACGACCTCTCCTTCCTGTCCACGGTGATGCTGGGCCGGGCCATGGCAGCGGGCCTGATGCTGGCCAGCTCGATGAAAGTGCGGCATGGACGCGTGAATCTCCGACTCGGTTCGGATGGCCCACTGCGCGGGCTGATGGTGGACGCCGGCAGGGACGGGACGGTGCGGGGATACGTGGGTGACAACACCCTGGAGCTGGATCCGGTGATCGACGCCGATGGCAACCACAGCTTCAACTTCAAGGCCGCTGCAGGCACCGGCTACCTGCATGTCATGCGGGATGACGGCAAGGGGGAGCCGTTCAACAGCACCGTCGAACTGGTCAGCGGTGGCATCGGCGATGACGTCGCCTCCTACCTGCTGCACTCGGAGCAGACACCATCAGCGGTGTTTGTGGGTGAACGGATCAGCAGCCAGCAACTGCACAGCAGTGGAGGTTTGCTGGTGCAGATCCTGCCCAAAGCGGCGGAAGAGCCCGCACTGGTGGAACTACTCGATCAGCGCTGCCGCGAGATTGAAGACTTCAGCGGACGACTGGATCGTTGCGGCGACCAGCTTGAAGACCTGCTCGTTGATGTCTTCCCGGATCTGGATCCACGCCCCCTCGAAGACGCTGACGCCAGTCAATCTGTGAATTTTCACTGCCGCTGCACCCGTGAGCGCAGCGTCGCGGCACTGCTGCTCATGGGTCGCACCGAGCTGGCCGACATGCTGGAAAAAGACGGGGGAGCAGAACTCAACTGCCACTTCTGCAGCAACAACTATGTGGTGAGCGGACCAGAATTGGAAGGGCTTATCGCAGAGCTAGCTGCAGCGAGCTAAGCCAGCAGCAGTGCCGCGAGCCAGAGCAGCAGCGCAGCAGGTACAGCCTGAACCTGTTCAAGACTCAGGTTCAACTGACTGAAGGCGGTGGGAGACAACGACGCCGTCAGGACACTGCCCACCACCAATCCAAGGCCAAGCACCAGCAAGCACCATCCAAGGGAGGGAAGCGGCCGACGGCCCCGTCGGATCTGACTGAGGAAACAGCCGATCAGACCCAGTGCCAGAACCAATTGACCGGCACCGGGAGAGAAGAGCAAGAGCAGCAGCGCTGCTGCACCAGCCACGAGGCGGACCACAAGACCCTGACCTTCGGCGAGAGACCAGGAGGGGGACATCCCGGACAACGACGGCGGTGACTGGGGCAGGCGGGGCCTCAGTCGTTGCAGAACACTGACGCCAGGCAGTGATGGGTTACCCGATGCTGCCGATTCTTCCTTCTGGGATGCCGAGGCAGCTGCAGCACTGACCTGTCCCTGCTGACGGTCCCTCAGGCGGGCCATCAGAACAGCGTCATAGGCCGCCTCAACCCGCGCCTTGGCCTGGGGGTCATCCTCGGTCTGCGCCAGGCAACGACTGCGGGCCGCCTGAACCTCGTCAAAGCTTGCCCCGGGGCTGAGGCCAAGACGGCCATAGGGATCGTCTGATTCGGACGAAGGACCGGATTCACCGACGGCAGCCATGTCCTTTCAGCAACAACATGACAAGAGCGTATCGAGACCGGCTCAGAACAGAGCGCTGCCGTGACGGAAACCCTCAGAACGCTCGAGTTTCTGGCGGCAACTCAAGGCTTCGGAACGATTCAACCAACGCCGTTTTTTGATCAGAGGCATCTGCGGGGGAAGGTGAAATCCTTCCAGCATCTCCACAGATTCGCGGGTGGAACGGAAGCAGACGTACTCGGTGCCGCCGTCCGCCGTGCCTCGCACAAGCCAGAGACTCTCCAAGTGATCGTCACGGTTCAGTTAATGCAGTCTGGCGATCAGACGCGACCCCCGCGAGCAGGTGAGGGCTTGCGCACCAGCTGTCAACCGGCAACAACTTGCATCTGGTTAAGGGATGGTTAATGATGAATCACTTGGGTTTGATGCTTTGAACACCCTGCATGAACTGCTGGCACTGATGGCCGTGGAGGAAAAGGCCAGAACCTGCCATTCCCGCGCCGAAGCGCAGCGCTGCATCCACGAAGCCGAACAGCGACGACGCAATCTCTGGGGCACGAAGCAGGCGGTGCGGTTCAGCTCCAGCTGACGAATCCTCAGAGGCTGATCGGCTCCACCCCACTCACCACTGGAGCCACATTGCTCAGCTCAAAATCGGGATGGTCCTCTTTCAGTTGATTGAGGTTCCACTCGTTCTTGAATAACAGCACAGGCCTGTTCCAGGCATCGCGCACGGTTTTGCAGTTGAAAATCCTGCCCACCTTCTCCAGTTCCGACCAACCGCCGGCGACCCAGCGCGCCACCTGAAAACCAAGGGGCTCCAGCCGCGTTTCAACGCCGTATTCATTTTCAAGACGGTGCTGAACCACCTCCAGCTGCAGCTGACCGACCGCCGCGAGGATCGGATCGCGTTTGCTCTCATCGGTGTCGTAAAGGATCTGAACCGCACCCTCTTCCCGTAATTCATTCACCCCCTTGCGGAAGTTCTTGAAGGCGGACGGGTTTGGATTGCGCAACCAACTGAAGATCTCCGGGCTGAAACAGGGAATGCCCTCAAATTCCACTTTCGGGCCCACGTATAGGGTGTCGCCGATCGAGAACATTCCCGGATTGTTCAGGCCGATCACATCGCCGGGGTAGGCGTCCTCGACCACCGCCCGGTCCTGTCCGAACAGCTTCTGCGGTCTGGACAACCGGATCGCCTTGCCGGTGCGCGCGTGCTTCACCGTCATGTCTTTCTCGAAGCGACCGCTGCAGACGCGCACAAACGCGACCCGGTCCCGGTGACGGGGATCCATGTTGGCCTGAAGCTTGAACACGAAGCCGCTGAACCCTTCCCGCAGCGGATCGATCAATCCCTCGCTGCTGGAACGGGCGATCGGACGTTGGGCCATTTCCAGAAAGGCATCCAGAAACGGCCTCACCCCGAAGTTCGTCATCGCTGAGCCGAAGAACACCGGTGTCAGCTCACCGGCATGCACCATTTCGATGTCCAGCTCAGCTCCGGCGGCATCGAGCAACTCCATCTCCTCGATCGCCAGATCCAACAACTCCTCCTCCACCAGCTCCCGCAGGGCCGGATCATCCAGGGACAATTTCTGTTCCGCGGCCTGTTTGCCCCGTTCAGCCCGACTGAACAGAACCACCTCACGGCTGCGGCGATCGATCACCCCGCGGAACTGCTCACCGCTGCCGATCGGCCAGTTGACAGCCCAGGGGGTCAGCTCAAGTTCCGATTCAATCTCGTCCAGAAGCGTCAGGGGCTCCCGGCCGGGACGATCCATCTTGTTGATGAAGGTGAAGATCGGGATGTTGCGCATCCGACACACCTCGAACAACTTCCGCGTCTGAGGCTCCAGGCCCTTGGCGGCGTCTTCCAGCATCACGGCGTTATCGGCCGCCGCCAGGGTGCGATAAGTGTCCTCGGAGAAGTCCTGGTGACCAGGCGTGTCGAGCAGGTTGATCGTGGTGGTGTCGTAATCGAACTGCAGCACCGTCGAGGTGATCGAGATGCCCCGCTGTTTCTCCAGCTCCATCCAGTCGGAGGTCACCTTGCGTTGCTCGCCCCGGGCCTTCACCGCACCGGCCTGCTGAATCGCACCGCCGTAGAGCAGCAGCTTCTCCGTCAGGGTTGTCTTGCCAGCATCCGGATGGGAAATGATCGCGAAGTTGCGGCGACGATCCACCGCCTGCGCCACCAATCCGGCAAGGTCCGTTTCAGTCGCCGTCGTGCCGCTCATCGCTCGCTGTCAATCCACCAAGCCTGACACCACCAGATAACGGTCGTCCTCCATCTCCACAGTGAGTCCGTCCAATTCCGCCAGCGCCAACTGCTGTTGCACCTCCTCAGGCGTGAAGGCAGCCACCAGGGAGGCACAGAAATCCTGAATCAACACCGCCGGGGCATCAAAGCAATGGAGCTGCTGCAAACGGTGCACCTCCGCCAACGCGGCCGGACGGCGCAAGTCGCGGTGCAGCACCCGGCAACCCGGAGCCGCCAGCTCGCGGGTGAGTCCCCAGAGCAGCCCTGGCTCATGCAGGTGATGGAGAAGGCTGTTGCTGACGATCAGATCGACGGGCTCCAGCGCCAGATCCTGAAGGGTGCTGCAGCGCAGGTCGATCGAAAGACCTTGCTGATTCGCCCGGTCCCTGGCCACCTGAAGCATCGCTCGGGAACCATCCACACCGATCACCTGCGATTCAGGAAACCGTTTGGCAAGCGGGAGGCTGATGTTCCCCGGCCCGCAGCCCAAATCGAGGATCACGGCAGGATCAGAAGCAGCGCGACCTGAAGCGGAACTCAGCAGAGCTTCGATCCGATCGAGAGTGCGTTGATCACCGCCGCTGAAATCGGCTGCGGCGTAGGCCAACACCTGCGCCGGGTCGACCATCAGCTCGGGTTCCGGCAAACGCTGCATCCGAGGCCTTACGTCAACCAACAGTCTGCTCGGGACACTGCCAATGGTGGCGAGCACCCCTTGCTGCCCCCATCTGTGGCGTTAGGGTTTCGACAACATCTGTGCTCTACCGCACGTGACCCTGACCCCGAATCGCGTGGAGGTCGCTGCGAGCGACAGCGCCCGTTTCAGCGACTTTCCCGACACCGCTCCAGCCGCTAACCCTGTTTTTTACCGGACCTACAGCCGCAAAACCGCTGATGGCCGTGAAAGCTGGAGCCAGGTTGGCGAGCGCAATCTTGGAGGCCTGCGGCAGCTGGGTGGACTGAACGATGAGGAAGTTGCGCTGCTGGCGCGGATGCAGAGCGAGAAAAAAGCCCTGCCATCCGGACGTTGGCTCTGGATCGGCGGCACCGGTTGGATTGAGAAGTCGGTCAACTTCTCCGGTGCTTACAACTGCACTTCCACCAACCTGGTGGACTGGCAGGCCTTTGGTCTGATGATGGACCTGGCGATGATGGGCTGCGGCACCGGCGCCATCATCGAGCCGCACCTGATCGATCGGCTGCCGGTGGTGCGCAACACCCTCAAGGTGTTGTCGGTTTCCGACATCGGCATCACGGCAGCCGAACAACGGCAGAACGACTGCACCCACACCATCGAGGGCAACCGCGTTCAGATCAAGGTGGGCGACACCCGCCGGGGGTGGGTGGATAGCTACCAACTGATGCTGGAGCTGAGCAGTGATCCCCGCTTCAACGGCGGAACCGTTGAGATCGACGTGGACCTCAACGACGTTCGTCCCGTCGGCGAGACTTTGAAAGGCTTCGGCGGCATGGCCAACCCCGTGAAGCTGAAGGACCTCTACGCCCGCGTGGCCCGACTGCTGAACAAAGCCATCGGACGTCGCCTGACGTCTGTGGAGTGCTGCCTGCTGATCGATGAAGCCGCCGTCACCATCGTGGCCGGCAACATCCGCCGGAGTGCTGGCATGCGTCAGTTCGCTGCTGATGACAGCGCGGCATCGTCCGCCAAGGACAACCTCTGGCAACAGGATGAGGATGGCAACTGGCGCATCGACCCGGAACGGGATGCCCTGCGCATGGCAAACCACACCCGCGTTTACCACTCACGTCCGAGCAAAGAGGTGGTGCTGGCCGCGGTGACCAAGCAGTTCCACTCTGGCGAAGGAGCCATCCAGTTCGCCCCGGAAGCGATCGCTCGCTCCAACGCCGATCTGCTCAGCACCCCCGAACTGCGCAGCGAGTTCATAGAGATCTACTGCGATCAGGGCAAGGAGGAAGCCGGTCGCTGGCTCAGCACCAACCACGGACCAATCGCCCCAGCGGAGCTGGAGCACCGCCTCAGCCGCTATGGCCTCAACCCCTGCGGTGAAATTCTGGGGGCTGATTTCCACTGCAACCTGGCGGAAATCCATCTCAACCAGATCGATCCCAGCGACGAGGAGGGACAGGCCGATGCCTTCCGGGCTGCAGCCCTGTCGGTGGCATGTCTGCTCAACCACCGCTTCGAGGTGGAGCGCTACCGCCAGAGCCGCGAATGGGATCCGATCGTGGGCGTCAGCTTCACCGGTCTGTTCGATTTCTTCGTGCATGCCTTCGGCAGCGACTGGCTGCGTTGGTGGGAAGCCGGCCGACCCGACACCGACGAAGGCCGTGCCTTCAAGGCCAAGGAAGCTGACTACCTGAGCCGCTGGAAGCAAGTGGTGAATGAAACGGTCTGGGATTACTGCGACCGCCATGGCCTGCGCCGCCCCAACCGCTGCACCACCGTGCAGCCGGCTGGCACCAAAAGCCTGCTGACCGGAGCAGCCCCCGGCTGGCACCCCCCCAAGGCGCAACGGTTCATTCGCCGCATCACCTTCCGCAAGAACGACCCTGTAGCCATGGCCTGCATGGACTACGGCTACACCGTGGTGCCCTCCCAGTCCGACAAGGACGAGCAGGGGCGTCTGCTCGATGATCCATTCGATCCCCGCTGCACCGAATGGTTGGTGGAGATCCCCACGGAAGTGAGCTGGGCCAATCTGCCTGGCGCCGATGCGGTGGAAATCAACGGCTTCTCAGCCATGGCCCAATTCGATTTCTACATGCAGGTGCAGACGCACTACACCGCTCACAACACCTCCGCCACGATCGAATTCCGCGATCACGAAATCGAGCCCCTGGCGGAAGCGCTGCACAAGGCAATGGACAACGGCGAGGGCTACATCTCCGCAGCACTGCTGGCCCGGTTTGATGCCAATGCCACCTTCCCCCGCCTTCCGTTTGAGCCCATCGATGCGGCCACCTACGAACGGCTGCAATCCGAAGTGATCCAACGCCGCATCAGCAGCGATTTCTTCGAGGCACTGCAGCGCTACGACAGCGGAGAACTGAAGGAAGCCGGACCGGCCGGCTGTGATTCCGACAAGTGCCTGCTTCCCTTGGCCAAACCGGAAAGCTGATCGTCGCATCCGGCTGACTTAAAGTTGAACAGCGTCTGATCGCTCAGGCGCTGACACCCTGGAGAGGTGGTCGAGTGGTTTATGGCTCTGGTCTTGAAAACCAGCGTGTCTTCACGGGCACCGTGGGTTCGAATCCCACCCTCTCCGTTTCAGATAGTCACCACCGCTTCAAAGCCCCGTCGTTGACGGGGTTTTTTATTGCGCTGCAGGGGATCTCGCGAAGTGCCGCATGAAGCACCGCCGACACAGCCGCTATCGCAGCTCTGGCCAGAACCTTGTGCAACGGTGCAAACGGGGTAGCTTTTCGGGCGCGCTTCGTTGTCTGAAGTTGGCGATCTCGTCAAAGCCGTCAACCAAGGTCTTAAGGCCGAAAAAGCTGGCGTCTCAATCCGGCAACGGCGCAACAAGCTTTGCCTCAGAGCCGTCTTGCCGCACAAAGATGGGAGCAACCACGAGGTTCAATACGACGTCCCAACCGGTTGTGATGCGACCAAGGCAGGGCTGAATCGCGCCAAGACTTTGGCGATCAAGCTTTCGACTGACAGAAAGCTCGGCACCTTCAGCTGGGACGGCTGGCTTCAATCGGGCGAAACGACCCAAGCGCCAGAGGAGCCATCTGAAAGCCAGACCATTGGTGCATGGACAGCGAGGTTCAAAGCCGACTGGTACGAAAAGCGGGACGTCAGCACTACGGCCCAGAAGTCTCAAGCGAAGCGAACGTGGGATCGAATCGAGGCATCGTTCAAGAAAAATCCTGACACGTCTGATCTGCTGACGATTGAGGCACTTGTTGCGGTTGCCAAGTCACTACCAGCAGCGAGCAAGGCGCGCCACGAGTTCTGCCAGAAAGCCAAGGCATTGGCAAAGTTTGCCGAGCTGCCAACTAAAGAACTCGACAAGGTCCATACGAAGTATCTAACCAGGGTGCCGAAGCTTCCGTTAGACGAAGAGCTGTTTGAGTTTGCGTTGAACAACCGTCATTCCAGCATTTATGGCTGGTGCTTCGCAGCCCTGCTGGTCTACGGATGTCGGGTGTCAGAGGTGTTCAGCTTGGTGCCATCAGAAACTGGTGCGACTGCATCAGTCCTGGGTATCAAGCAAAAAAACGCACCACCAGAGCAACGAGAAGCCCTGGCGTTGCCGAAAGAGTGGATTGAACCCCTCGAAATCTGCACAGTTGAGAGGCCAAATGAGTTTCTTGACCCTGTCGCCTACGACAGCAACAAAACAAAAGGGCACGTCGATCGCATGAACAAGTGGCTTCAGAGCCGATGGTGTGGAACGGTGAAACTCGAAAACAGCAACCTGAGACATTCGTGGTGCATCCGCTCCATCCTGAAAAGCCAGCTTGGTGATGGAGTGGCAGCCAAAGCAGCAGGGCACGACATCAGCATCCACATGCGGACCTATGCAGCTGCGATGCAGAAGAGAGACATCCTGAGAGCTGCTGAAAATCTCTAAACCACTAACAAGCCTGAGGAGCACCCATGCGCGAACAGTAGAAACGGGTTAAACTGAATTTGCAAGCCGTCTTATGGCAGTGAGAGGTTCATCCAAGGCCCCGGGCGTCAGCGCCTTTGCGAACTAACGACTAGTTCCTCTTGGGTGTTCCTCATGTCTGAAACCTCATTGTTGGCGTCGTTGACCGCAGAAGTGCGGCAAATGCGTCATGACATCAATCTGCTGCTGGATCGTTCGCCAACCACAGCAAGTGCGTGGTTGCCGCCGCGTGAGCTTGCGAGAAGGCTAGGCGTCACAAGCGAGACTCTCACGAAGTGGAGGCTGGCAGGGCAGTTTCGATCCAGCAGCATCAAGCCGGTGAAGTGAGGTCGGCGAACTGACTGGCTTTATCACCACAAAGATGCTGTTACTGATATCGAAAGAGGAGCCAACTAATGAAGCACAGTAGTGAATACTTAAGCGGGTCTAATTAAGCCACAGCTGATAGAATAAGTGTAACAGAGTTTTCTGCTCTTAAAGACATGTCGATCCAGGCATTTGCCAAGCGGGAGAAACATCAAGGGCCAATGACTTCTGCGCTACACGCGCGGTTTCCAGAGCCGATTGTTTCTTTCGTGAAGACCACTGCACTCGTTGAGGGTGTCAGTGACTCGACAGTTCTTCGTTTTGCCCTGGAGCAGTGGGCAACAGCGCAGGGTTTCTCGGAACACTGCTCATAAAAGAAGGCCACCGCTGGAACGGTGGCCCTCTCTTTGAACGCAAAGCTCGCCAGCATTTTTCCGTCCACACCCGGAGTTTACCGTGGCGCACGCACCAGTCCAGCAGTCTTCAGCACCTGAGGACGATTCTCCTATCTATGCCGAGATTGAACGGCTTAAGAAGCTCAAAGAGACTTATGGCTGGAACGTTAAGCATTGGGACTATGCAAGTGATCTGTTTGACGTATGGCTTGGCCACGACGATCGTGAACCAGAGCCAAACTACACACCACTTCATCCAATGGCCTGTTGGCTGTGGGATGTCTTAGATAAACGGTGGTGGGCATCACAGTCTGCGCTCGACAAAATCCAGGCTAAGTGCGACAATGCCAGGAATTTATCTATTGATGTTGATCAATGGATAAGTGACTGCATTGATCTACTTAAGCAAGGTTGGCAGCAATATGATCGTTTTTCTCTTCGACGTGGTGGAGACCTCGCCACACTAGCCATTGATCTTTTGATGCAATTCGAATTTGTAGAGGCAAATACGTGGCGGTCACGCTTTTATGAGCTTACTTTGCTGAGCGAGGAGCTACAGCATCACATCTATCCAGACGGTGAACCAGGTATTTGCCATGGACTTGTTCGTAATTTAAGGACTGCTAAAAAGCTTAGAAAGGGAGGAAAGCACGAAAATGCTAATTTATTCCTGCTTCCAAAGGATCAGTGGGAAAAACCTATTAACTGCTCTGCAGAAGAGTGGGCAAACATTATCAAGCCGTTTAATCGCCGTAATATTGATGAGCTAGTTGATGAATACCTGGCCAGAGTGGAATTAGCACGTCATGGCCTAACGACGCCAAAGGGGAAGTCAGCAATAGAGACGCTCGAACAGCACGAAAACGATGCACACACCAAGATTAAAGAGGCAATACAACAGGGTGCAAGTGCAGATGAAGTGCAGTTGCTAGTCAATCAATACGGGACTAGATCAAACGGCTTTGGTCTTGCAAAGTTTGCGGAGCAATATCGAGAGTCGCTGGAGCGTCAACAGGATATTGCTGATGCACTTGATGACCTGCTGCTTCGTGGCGAGCCACCCCAAATCCATTTGGCGGATTACGTTCCAGCCGACTGGCTACCGATGTTCCGCGTTCTGCGGGATGGCTTGAAGTTCAGTGATGAGGCCATCGTGATGACGTTGATGGCCGGCGTCGCCGCGATGTTGCCGCCTCAGGTTCGCATCCGTGGTCGGTCGATGGAGGAAATCCCCACGGTGTGGGTGTTCCACATCGGCAGCAGTGGCACGGCCAAATCTGTGTTGCTTCAATGGCTGATTAACGGCCCAATGGCAAAGCCCATCGCGTTCATTGATGGCTGGAACGAACGTGAGCAGCAACGACGCAAAACCGCTGCTGCTGATGGTGAAGACCTACCGGCTTTTCGAAAACGCAATTTGATCTACACCGCGCCATCGACCCAAGGGATCCGTGCAGATTTTGCGATCCATGGCGAAGACGTACCAGGGCTGCTGGTGCGTGATGAGTTAAACGGCTGGCTTAAGCAGATGGCTGATGAGGGTGGTGCTGGTGTGGGTGATGTTGAGTTCTGGCTGTCGAGCTACGACGGTGCCTACAGCAACGACGTCTTTGCCGATGCCAAGAAATCCCGCGAGGTTCGTGCGGGGAAGTTGGGGGTGATCGGCGGCATCCAACCCAAGGTATTTTTGGATCAACTAGAGGCGGGTAACGCCAATGGCTTCAACTCCAGGCCGTTGTTTGTTCACCTACCTCGTTCACGTCGTCAGCTGGTGGACGGTGACGTAAACACCGAGAAACTTTCAGCTGTTCTTGGCAATCTCTATTTGGCTGCCCTCCAAGACGGGAACCATGCCTACGTGCTGTCAGCAGTTGCAGAGCAACTCTTCACCAGCTTGTTCAACCAGCTTGAGAATTTATCGCTGCAGGCTTGCAGTGAAGAGGTTGAAGCACTGTGGGCGAAGGGACCTGGGCAGGTGCTGCGAGTAGCGGCGGCAATCCATTTCATCCGTATTGCCACCGGTCAAGAAGAACTGGTGGAGCGTGGCATGGTGCAACCCGCCACGGTTGTTTCCGAGCGTTCGCTCCAGCTGGCCGCCAACTTGGTGATGGCCGGCAAAACCAGGGCAGTTGAGCTTCACGAACGTGCCAGGAATCCGATGCTTGAGCTCGCCGACAAGCTGCTGGAGAAAGCTCGTAAGAAGCAAGGCAAAGCGCCAGGTCGAGGTGTTGCACTTAGTTCAATCCGCAAAAGCTGGAGCAGTAAGGATCGACCAACACTTGCCGTACTAAAGCAAATGGCGCTGATGCTGCAAAGCCGTGGCTTAGTCCAAGTGTTTGATGGCGGCTTGTCAATCCGGGTGGTTCGTTAGACGTGCCACCCACTTGCCACCCGTTTGCCACCGGTTTGCCACCTCAAATGCCACCCCCAAATCACAGTGGTAGAGACGGATTAGAAGCAGTAGAGATACAGAATTGATACCCCCCCACATATATTTCAAGGCTGGTGCGATCACTGTTGAGTATTAAGCCGCCGGTTTGTGCAACACACTGGGGGCCCCCCAAATTCGGATCAGCTATCCCGCAAATCGATTGATACGACTGGGATATATGGGTGGCATTTGAGGTGGCAAAGTGGTGACAAGTAGGTGGCAGAGGGTGGCAACCTCAAGAAATTCACGTTGTCGAAGCCGCGTATCTCCATAGGGAAAAATAACCATGCCACCGCTGATCAGTCGACGACACGCTGGTATTCCCTCTTGATGCGCGCAATGCAATCTGATCGCTCACGCTTACGAGAGCTGGAAATACGAGTTGCGCATCCACAGCACTGGAGCGCCGGCGAATACCGCGCCAACCTCGAAAACCTTCGTCAACTGAAGTTCCGCCTCAACAATCAACTGAACAAGCTTCGCCAACGAGCTGAGAGAAATACTTAGGCCGCTGATGGAGTGCGCAGGCTGCGATAACTCAGCCTGGTTCGTGCTTTGAGGTGGCGATGCCGCCGGCAGGGCCTTTCATACAAATCAGCCGCAGCTTTCCACTGGCGCGGATACGGCCAGCTTCTCTTGAGCGCAGGGGAGTTCGTCGTTCTGCAGCACCACCACCAGTGCATCCAAAGAGCAGTGATGCCGCAAACCAAGCCTGTCATGGCTGAATGATGCGCCTCTGCAAGCGAGCGTCAATGGAAAACGGTAGACCGTTAGTAATTGCTCTCAACGGGGGTTAACGAATGGACAACTCACGCGAGCTGGCTCGACTGTTGCGCAAAGCGCAGGACATACACTTGGCGAAAACGCAGCCGCCGCTATGGCTTGTCACTGGCGTCTTCGAAGGCGAGCAAGTTCCTGAACCACCTGATGGTGTCGCTACTTACGAGCCCTGGATCGTCATCCATGTCGATGGCAAAAGGCCAGCCGGTGACACCGGCAAACCCATCGGCAAGCTCTGCCCATTGCACTGAAGCAGTCACGAGCCAGAGCCAGAAGCCTCTGCCTTGAATTGCCAAGATTGCAGCCGCCGCATTTCCATGATTTCCAATCGTCGTCTGTTGGTTTCAATTTCAGCCTCACGCGCTAAATGCTCGAGGAGGGCATTCGTGACCTTTTGTTGGCGAGAAGATACAAAAGACATTGGGCCAGAGAATTAATTACGTCGAAGCTAAAAAACGAGAGCAATTGGCAACTGAAAGCGTCACGCAACTACACCTATTTGTGTAGTTAGGTAAAGGCCCTATGCAAAGGCAGCAGCGGCAGCAACACGTTGAGCCGGCGTCACCTCTAAGTAACGCTGCAGGGCTGACATGGATTTATGCCCAGACAGGGCCATAAGCACCCTCAGAGGCACTCCAGCACTGTGAGCACTAGTTAGTGCCGAACGCCGGAAACTGTGGCTTGAGACGCCTTCTAGGCCCGATTCAGCAGCCGCCTTTTCAAGAGCATCCATAAAGCTTCGCGTACTGAGACACGAACCAGCAAATTGTCCTGGTACGAGGTAATCACCAGCCACAGGATCACGACCCTGCCGCACTACCCAGACATCTCTCCAGGCGCGCAGGGCTTCCCACAACACTGGCGTAACCGGCACAGACCTTGAGGCCAGCTTGCCTTTGGTAATACCGCGCTGGAACGTGATGGCAGATTCCGAAACCATGCCCCAGGTCAGTTGCGTTGCTTCACCAACGCGGCAGCCAGTGCGGCGACACACTTCAGCCACCAGCTGGTGGTATTGATCAGAAAGATTTGAGATGAGCAGGTCGAGCTGGTTCGTGTCCAGCACACGACTCTGACCGTGGCGATTGGACTTCATTTGTTTAGTTGTAATAGCTAAGAACGCAGTGCTGGTTTGCCACAGCGTCTTATTAGTATTTTACGCGATGTTCCTGTTTGGCTATCACCAACGTTCCGGCATCTTCAGTGATTATTTCTTATGCTTATCGCTGCTTAGATAACTATTATTGCTATCAGTATTGCTGACTACTAAGGGGGCAGGGTTCATTTTTTCTGTTGCTTATAACAGGAGTCAGGGAACCCTCTGAAACAGCAACAATTCTGAACTATCTTAATCACTATTGTAGCACAGCCGCATGGAAAAAACTATTCGTTAGTATTGAAGAAAGATGCCTTTGATGATGACTTGGAACCTGACAACGGACGAATGGATCGTCATGTCACGTTGCAATCGTATGGCAAAGCAGTGGTTCAGCAGAAATAAGCGTGATGCAGACGAATTTGCGCGACTGGCATATCAGCACTGGATGATAGATGGCATTTATCCAGAAGAACTTAGGGACCGCAGGGCTCCTAACCTCAGCACCACAGCAAGGTTAAGAAAGCGTAAACAACTTATTGCTGGTGGATTTCACCCTGGAGCGTCATGAGTTATACCGAAATCAACCGCTACGACTCAATCCCGCCGCACATCATCAAGGGGCTGACGCTCTGCGCCAATGGCTCGACTTGGGCAGATGCGGCAGCTGCTGTTGGGGTCAAAGCACCATGTCTTCGCAAGTGGTATCGAGACAGCAGGGCTGAAGAGTTCATCGAATCGCTGGTACGCGAGAACATCAACGTCGCCAACAACCTTCTGACTTCAGCCGCGCCAAGGCTGGCTGACGAGTTGATCAAGATTGCGCTGGATCCCAAGGTCAAGGCTTACGCCAGAACCCAGGCCATCAGCGAAAGCTTCAAGATTCTACGCGAGAACGTCTTGGAAGCTGAGCAACGGAAGCAGCTGCAAGAGATTCGCAGGACGCTTCAAGCCATCGAAGACGGAAAGGCAGTCGATGTTTAACCCTGCCTTCTCAAAGCAATGACCACCACCCACAACACCGTTGAGTTCGAGCTGCGTGAGCTGATTCGCGCTGCCGAAATGTCTGGCCTCAATCCGCAGCAAATCCCAAGTGACGTCAATCCATGGACCTGGGACGATCCACGCGCAATGTCGTGGCGCTCCAACTACCGCGCACTAAACCCTGCGGTGGCTCAGCAAGCGGAAATCTTGCTGGGTGGTCCTTTGAGCTTGGCGTTGAAAGCCGCCATGGAGGCTGGTGAAGCGCTGTCGGTTGACCTGGATCGCGAGTTGAAGATTCGGCGGCCACAGCTGCATGAGCAGATGCGTCAGGAAGCGATGGAACGTGCCATCAACTAGATCAACGAGAACCGAAAGGCTGAAGCTGCTGAGCGTGCTGCCAATACGCCAACACCAGAGCAACTAGCTGAGCAGCTGCTGCAGTCGAAGCAAGAGGCCATCAACGGTCAGCAGGGCCGAGTGCCGATGCCGGTGGAGGTTCATGACGCATGAAGAAGCCGACCATCGACTAGCCGCTGGTTGGCACGTCGACCTTGAGGAGGCCGATGCGCTCTGCTCAGCCCAACGCAAGCGCTACATCCGCCAAGAACAGGAACGGCTGAACTATGCATTTCTGCATAGTTCCACTACGGGAAATCCCGTTTTGGGAGAGCGGTTGCGGCTCAACCAGCCTCAGGAGCCCAACCCATGGCCGACTGGGACGTAGGAGACCAAAGCGTTCAGCGGTTTTTCTTCGTGCTGAAGTTTTCCAGATGGTTCGTTCCAACACAGTCCACACCCCTAAAGGAGCTTTACAACTGACTTACAACTGAAGGAGGTGCCATGAGTCGATCAAGGTCATACAACCGCTTTCATCGTTATCTGGCTCGGCAGAAACGCCGTGGACTGCGCTCCGTCCTGCCGCAGTACCAGATGGAGTTCGAGTACTACGGAACGCCCATTGATCACAGCCAAGACATGCTCAACCGGCTGAAAGGACGTGAAATCGAGCTTGAGCTGCTGGAAGCTCAGGCCTGACTGACTAGATAGCTTCAGCACGCCACGTTGGTGCCCAGAGCTTGCATCTCCTCTTGAGGTGGTCGCCCTGGGCCAGCTGGCCTCAGAGCCTTCGGTGGAACGCCCAACGTGATCGACGTTTGATCGTTTTGTGTCGCCGATCGCGGTATGGACGTTTTTTCGCGAGAGTGCCACACGCGAATGGGCCGAGAGACCACGACGCGAGATCCAAATAAAGGTCCAGACCAATGAGCCGAAGAGGAATCCACCCCCTCCTGATGGGGCTTGATAAGCCTGCTCGCAAAACCGAGAAAAAGGAAACCGAGCTGACTGGTTATGAGTCAGCCCAACGCAAGCGTTTCCTTCGTGCCGAGGCAGATGATGACGAGGTCAGGGAGGCTGGCTGAACGACCGACGTGATCGACGTCTAACGGTTGGCCATAGCTGATGACCCACATCATCCGACCTTATGAGAAGTCAGTCGTGAAGTGTGATTTGGAGGATGAGCGTCCTGCTGTCGGTGTTGCCGATTACCAGATTCACAGGCCTTCACGGAAAATTTTCTGGAATCAAAAAATGACCAAAAGACGTGTTGCCGAACACGCTGCTTGACCCCATATTTGTTGGGCGCGGACATGGGGAGTTCTTCCACACGCGACGGCCTCAGTAGAGCGATCTGAGAGCTGGCAGAACCCCCTGTCTCCCGCGTGAGCGATCGCGGGGGACACCGTTCTGTGCAACGGAATGCTGAAAAGAGTCAGTGCATACGACGCATGGCTCCGTATCAGGAGGAGCTTGTGTGTGCAGACACCGCATCGCTCGGGAAGAGCAAGCTCTTCTCGCGGTCTCTGCAGTCCTTTCCTTGATCAGGTAGCTGGCTTGTAAGCACTGCCTGTAGAAGGGGCTGCCTGGAACGACATCGGCGACTGAGGCGGCCAAAAAGAAACCCCGGAGTGATCCCCGAGGTCATCAATCCTTTCGGCTGATCCCCATCACCCGGCCGGACCCGACAAAACTAGCCGCATTGGACTCATTTGTGCCACATCATTTGTGCCCTGTGGAACTCCTTAATTGTGTATTGAAGCTCTGACCAGTAATAGGTGGCACCATATGTGGGGCTGGTCAGTACTTGGCGGCTAAGCCATATTTAGGTTTCCCCCATCACCCAGCCCGTTGTGCGAGTCACACCGGGTTTTTTTGTGCCCTAAAGCACTAGGGATGGTGCCATGAGCGGCTTTTGCGAGCCCCAGGCAAGGTTTGGATCCACTGACCTTGTGGATAACTGAGTTCAAAAAGAAACCCCCGCCAAAGGCAGGGGCTCCGAAACCTCACGGGGTTGTGTCCTTGTTTCCAACCCGTTAGATTTTTCCTCACTTCCATAACCTACTTCTACCAACTGGCACTGTGCCAGTTTCGAGTAGACGCTTTGCCGCCTGTCCCGAAGAGCGCGCTTGCTTCATAGGCAAGCAATTTTCTTGCCTCGGAGAGGTTTGTCTCCAAGTGTCTCCAGTCTCAATAACTGGGAAGAAGATTTTCAAGGTGCCAGAGGGGCTTTGGCTGGTTTCACGGCTTACTCCCAAAGCAAGCGCCCTACCAAACTGCGCCACTCTCACGGACACAAAAGATTGATCTCAAGACGTAGGAGCCCAAAGCTTGCAGCGCTTTTTTAGGTGATCATCTTGCGCCAGCTGGCGTCGCCTGAGGTTGCAGGCCAGCAACGTGTGGCAGTGACGATCCACGCCATAGGCGAAGTGCTGGCATGTAATGCAAACGACACCACCCTTCCAGCCCTGCAGGTCGCGATCGTCAACAAAATCCCACTCCTCCATCGCCATGGCCGCTAGTACGCAAGTACTAGTACAGGAAGGTGGCTTTGTGCAACTACCGAGAACTACGGGCAGGGATGAGATCAATCTTCCGTGCAAGCACGAAAAAACACCTCAAAAGCAATGGCACCACTGACAGAGCAACTGCCTTCTAAGCAATCGGTCGATGATTCGGGCACATCAGGGTGTTTACGAAATCAACCCCCAGCAAAGGGGAAGGGCTGGCAGCTGCTGATCCCTACTCAAAGACCCTAAAAGGTAATCAGCGTCAGGCCCGACGTGTTCTAATCCTTAGCCGTCCAGCCTGGCCTGTCTCATCAGCTCGTAGTCAAATCCCATGACCTTGGTCAAAAACAAGTAGCCGCCCCAAGCGACGACATTGATGCTGATGGCCCAGATGAAGAGTCTTCGTCTGGCCTTATTGGTGCTGTCTTCCATGCCCCCTACTTATTGTTGAGGGAACGCCAGGCGACGTAGCTACCTCCGCCGAGCAGGGCCAGCGGTAAAAGCATCTTGCTGAAGGCAAGCAGGAGGAGGCCTCCACCACCGATGAGGCCGACCTTCTTGACCATTGCCTGACTCTCGTCAGTCATGGTGTCCCACTTGGGAAGAGCTATTGCTACACCGAACCTGTATAGGTTTTTTAGAGGGTTTTGACTTAGGTCGCCAGGTCGATCAAGACAGTAGTGGCTACGGCTAGCGGAGAGTCTTATCCCACTCAACCTAGAAGACCGCGGGAAGGGTCAGACGCCTCTCGGATACATCCGAAGCGTTCAAGATCCTCCAAAAACAGTGGTGGACCAGTACCAGAGAGAGCAGAGCGAAGCCATCAACCGAGCCCCAAACGCAAAGCTGTCGACAGTTGTCTTCAAATGTCTTCATCAACACCACGAATCAAATTTGGATTCAACATGATCTACTGGTCCGATTGGGTCAGGAAGATCACGTCGCGACAACCACGTAGCAAATCAAACAAATGAGTCGTAGAGGAATCCACCCACTTTTGATGGGTTTGGATAAGCCCGAGCCAGTTCCCAAGCCAAAGCCCAAACAAGCCGAGGAGAAGCAGCCAGACATGAGTGGCTATGAATCCGCTCAAAGGAAGCGTTTTCTACGCGCCGAGGCAGAAGAGGCTAAGCAAGAGGACGCTCAAGCAAGGCGCAGGCTGCTAAATCTGGAACGTCAATCATGATCGACGTTTAAGACCACAGACATGTTGATAGAAGTTTTGTTCTCGATAACGTCAGATCAATACAACTGAGGTCGACCGAGGTCCCGACACGATGAGTACCACCATTACCTCTAAGCGTCGTCTTTTAGTAGCTGTAGGAACTGCAACCGGCATTTTCTTGGCATCTTGCGGACCAAGCCAAGAGCAATGGAAGGATTATGGGCAGTGCGTGAGTGATACGAGCGACAAAGTCGAATGCGCTCGCGAACACGGTATCGACGAAAAGCTGATCAATTAGGTCACCCCCAACAACAGATCGAGGTGGGGCGCCCAATGTGATCGACGGCTGAAACCAGTGCTAAACGGTTCCAGGTGGGAGCAGGGAGGGCGTCTCGTCAGTAGTCCGTGATACCATTGAATAGAGTTTCACGGATGATTTTCCGGAAACTAAAACCTGTAGAAAAAGACACTGCCATCTCCCTCGCTTGCCCCCATATTTGGGGTCCATGCAGACAACGCTTGAACGCGTAACTGTCCAGGCAGCACCGGGAGAGCGACCCGGCAGCTGGCAGATAAAGCCTCCTTGGCACGAGCGATTACCAGGGAGAGCTTTCTGCGATCTTTAGATGTCTTAAAACACATGGAGTATTTGACTCAAAGGTATGTGCCGTTGCGAGCTTTGTTATACGTAATCGCATCGCTCGGGGCAAACATCGTTTTCCTCGCGGTTCCGTGGTCCCACATCATTGATTTGGTCAACGGCTGTGAGTCAGCCCAACAAATAGAAGGGGCTGCCTTGGGATACCCACTGGAGTTGGGCAGAGCGATCGACATGTAGTGCCCGATGGCGTTGCAGATATGAGTGATGAGGATTCAAATTTCTGAAAAGCCCTAACGCCGATACCGGTCAGGACTGAAAAACCAGACAGTCATTCTGGAAGTGAACCAGGCGAGCAAGACGCCCAGGGCTATTGAGACAATCGCCCCAACAAAAGCCACCAGAGACAATCTCGAGGAGCCGGGTTGTCTCAAAATGACGTGCTGATCAAGACTGAAGAGCAACCGTTAACGACCAGTCGCGTCTAGTTCGTCATTGTCTTTGGGAGCTTGAGCCAGGGGCTGAGGCTTGGAATCTGACTTTGATGCAAGAGAAGCCTCAAGATACTGCAGCTGTGCTTCACGCAGTGCAGTGGCGATGCTGAGAGTGCGGTCAGTCATGGATCGGCGTTTCCAAGGCGACAGGCGCAAGGCCAAGAGCCGTCGAAAGGGGGCCTACAAGCAGCTGATTGGTCGAAACATAAGCACTCGCGGGCTTATGGCTAGCAGTACAAATACCTACGGTCAGCACTTCCGAACCAGGACAGAGCGGCGACTGAGGCGGCCAAAAAGAAACCCCGGAGAGATCCCCGAGGCCTTCAATCCTTTCGGCTGATCCCCATCACCCGGCCGGACCCGACAAAACTAGCCGCATTGGACTCATTTGTGCCACATCATTTGTGCCCCGTGGAACTCCTTAATTGTGTATCGAAGTTCTGACCAGTAATGGGTGACACCATATGTGGGACTGGTCAGTACTTGGCGGCTAAGCCATATTTAGATTTCCCCCATCACCCAGCCCGTTGTGCAAGTCACACCGGGTTTTTTTGTGCCCTAGAGCACTAGGGATGGTGCCATGAGCGGCTTTTGCGAGCCCCAGGCAAAATTTTGATTCACTAACCCTGTGGGCAACGGATGTCAAAAAGAAACCCCCGCCGTAGCAGGGGCCATGTCCTTACGGTGCCTTGATTACTTGTTGTAGGTGGCGCCTCTATAAGTCAAGCTCTGATGAACGTTGCGAGCCACTTCTTCGCGGCAGGTGTTGTAGTGACCGCGGCGATAGGTCAGCTCAACGCAAGATTTGGGTGAGGCTTGTGGAGTCGTGTAAGGACGGCCTCTGTAAAGAAGAGCAGTCATCGGATAGTTCCTCAGATAATTCCAAGTCCCCGTTCCGTGGCTTGGAGTGTCTGCGCCCCCCGAAAGAGGGGTGAACGTTTTGTAGCTGTTGCTACAAGCTGACAATAGGTGTGCGATGGCAGGCGACGGCGTCCCTACACAAAAAGAAACCCCCGCCAAAGGCAGGGGTCCCGAAACCGCACGGGGTTGTGTCCTTGTTTCCAACCCGTGAGATTTTTTCCTCACTTTCGGATCATAAGCGTTCCAACTGTCACTGTGCCAGTTAGGCGAGGACAGCTTGTGGCTTGTCCTAAGCGATCAAGCCTCTACCCCAGGCTCCTCGCTCTTTTTCTGCTCAACCTGCTCGGGGGTTGCTTCGGCTGACTTGCTGTAAGAGCAGCCGCCAGCGTTAGCCAAATTGGCGAAGGCAGTCATGACCATGATCGCGATGATCACGGTGCCGCCAATGAAGGCGAAATTTGGGGACCGGTTCATGAGAAGTGGACTTAAGAGTCCGTGGACCCTATCCACTCAAATCAGACCCTGGGGACGATGTGAGTCACTAAGTCAGCGTTGATCCAGTTGATGACGCCTGTATCGACGTCAGCCACCTGAAACAACGTTGGAACCTTTGGGTTCCTGGCACCGCCATCGACCCAAATCACATCAGCCATCCGCCAGGCCCCATCCGTGTCAGTGACGATCACGGTCATGCCTGCTTTGACGTGCAGAAAGACGGGATCCGACTTTGGCGCTGCAACGGCGCTCGCATGATCAACCGACACATTCCTCTTCCCAATACACCAGTACTAGTACGGCTGGCGGCTCCGTGCAACCTTCGAGAAAAGCTCCAGCTGGATTTAGGGCACGTTTTAGAGCACTCACGATTTAGGGCACGCAAGAATCCAGTATTTACAATGGTTTAGTGATGAAAAAGTCTGGTCTTGAAAACCAGCGTGTCTTCACGGGTACCGTGGGTTCGAATCCCACCCTCTCCGTTAAAACAGAATGAAGCCTGTCCAGTTGGCGGCAGGACCTATCAATTTTTAGTTGATCGAGTCTTAATCGGCGGCTCCACATCATTGTTTGTGCATTGACCGCTGAATCTGTCCTGTTTTGCTTTGGCTGCATGACGAGTTCACCCATTTGAGGGAGACCCCTATCCAAATCAATCCCTCAGTCGTGGGATGCAGGCAAAATTAAAAACAGCAATGGTGAGTTTATCAGAAGTTATGAGCCTCTCAATACAAATGAGCAATAGACAAACCCACTGCCAACGCCCTGGAAGTGATTAACTGAATCTGACTAATTACGGGCACAGCTTATTTATTGAGGTCGATGATGTTTAAGCTTGAGTAATTTGCAGCACCAACAGGTTCTTGTGAAAATGTCATGCGATAAAACAAAACTAATACATCAAGAAAACGACTTCAAATCGAGTAATTTCGATATCGTATCTGAATTTTACGTACTACTTGGTAGATTTGACGCAATTTTTCCAATTTTCCAAGCTGCCTGGTAGAACAGCGGTTATCAGCAAGATCTGCACATGGTTCACTAAGGCCTATAGCGGATCAAGCGACATTAACTCGATACAAAAGCTTGCAAGAGGAGAATCTTTCTCTGCGTAAACCTTTCCCTAGCGGACTATTTTCAAACACCATGAGTGATAGTGGACTATGCCTTTTAGAGCAAAAATAGAAACAATACGATCCAGGTGGTACCAATGAAGAACAACTTGTCGGCACCCTTGTCGATATCGAAAAGCTCGTGCGGCTCTGGAATCATTGCTCACCAACAAAGCAGTAAGCCTAGTTGTTCAAACGTCTCAATGCTGGCTCGTGCAAACCCTGTTCCTCACCTTGCCTTCAGCTGGCTCAAGACTCCTGATCAAACAGGGCACTGGAAAATACTCAGCCGTTTGTCGTCGTCAGTGCTGAGCTCGCCTGTCTTGACGCAGCGCGCTTCAGAAGGTGGCACCCGCAGTCCAATATGCGTTGTGTAGTCCTGGGAACCACTGGCCCTAGCAATCAGCACAACAGCAAGGGCTGTTATGGACATCACCGCGACTAGCAACAACCGCATGCGAGAAGAAGATTGTTGCATCAATTCTGGCTGGAAATTCGTCCGACTGAGGGAGCACTGCTGGCAACGCACCCGATCAATCTATTTTTAACAAGAGCATCAATAGAGACGTGGAGCCGTCAAATCCAAGTCCAATCCGTCTTTCAAAAAAACAACTCACAATGATTCCCACAACAACTCAGTCACTCTGTCATTCATCAGACAGAGGGATCCGCAGAGCTCAGGCACAACTCTGATCGGATGGTCATCGAGAAATAATCGTACAACGCCCGAAAGGATGCAGAAGAGGACAAGAAACACAAGCGTTGATAGCACTTGATTGACCCTCGCTCACCCCGACAATGCAAATGTACCTAGCAGACTGCATCTTTCCTGATATTGAAAGCCAATTGGCTGCCTACAAAAGTTTCTGTGAGCTCTGGGACTCAGGCGAAATGGCTCAAGCCGATAACGCTGACGGATTTGAAATGCTCTTTCGCGTCCATGCTCCCGGCGCCGGTCGTGTGACCTTACTGTTTAAAGCTGAGAGCGACGCGCAGATCTTTGAGCACTTTGCGCCCTGGCGTGCTCAGTTTGGAATTGAGATGGAATTCACGCCGGTGATCGGCTGCCAGGACGTCGTTGATTACCACAAAAAGTTGTTTGCGAAAATGTCATGATCGCTACGGATGAGTTCAAGAAATCAAAGGTGATCCTGTGCTGGGAACACCTGTGATCGTCATACTTAAAATAAATTCTGCTCAATTACAGGCCTAAGAACTTGGCGGGAATGCCATCCAGGCTGTGGTTTCCAAGCATCTGAAACACAACGTTGACAAGCATGCCGCCGAGGTGAATCGCACCAACAAGAATTAGTCCACGCCAAAGCTTTTCGAATGTGGCTGGAGGTTGGTTGTTACTCCACGTCCCGGTCGGTGTGTTCATAGGGCCCATGTAATCCTGATCACAATGTCTGAACCAATAGGGCCGATCAACAATCTGTGATGCGTCTTCACAGCGAAAAGGATGGGGAGCAATCGATCAGAGCAATCGGAGAGACGCCCCGTTGCAACCGTTTAGCAACAGCAAATGCACTGCACAGCAACCCTGTAGTTGCCCTAGAGTTCCTTCAAGGCTACTCTTGAGCTGCTCGACAGGCCCTGGCCATGATCAAAGCGGCGACGCGGGAAAACCAGGTGAAGCTCACGGTCTCCGTGCCGCCAAGCCTGCATGTGTTGCTGCGCAGTTGGGCACTGTGCGAGGGCCGGGAACTTACCAGCGTCGTGTTGCAATGCGTGGAGCTTTCGATCCGGCAGCTGAAGAGCAACGGCTCCATCCCTTCGGCAGCGATTCGTGCTTACGAGGGAGCCTGCGACGAACGACTGGCCATTGGAGGTCTTTGACCATGACAAGCTCCATCGAGCTGTTTGAAAAGGCCCTGCAGGCCCCGACCATGGAAGCCGTGATCGCCCTGAGCGAACGGGTTCAGACCCTGGAAGCCAACCCGGAAGGCGTCGTTTACACCGCTTATCGAGCCATCGATCAGACCCTTCTGATCGGCTACACCGAAACCCTCTCAGCCTCCACAACCGAGCATCAGCAACGGGGCTTTGAGCTGATGGAAGCCCGGCGCGGCACCCGCCGGGAGGAGCGCCTGCTGCTGCTCACCCTCAAGGAAATCGGCATTCAGAGCAGTTACTGCGAGGGCTGCTTCGATGCCGAAACCTCCACGCTGGCCCATCTCCACCAGTTGGGTTGGCCGCTAGGACGATTGCGCAGCCTTCGTGTTTCCAAAAACACCCGCAAACGCTTTCAGCGTGGGTAGCCGCCAGGTCAAATCAGCAGATGGATCGTGATCCGCTGATGCAACGAGCCAGTTCCACCATCTCCTGCACCTGAGCTGCAGGAGATGCTTCTCGCTGGCAGGCCTGCACTGCCCGGTAATGATCTGCCACCAACCAGGCGCTAGTGGCTGGATCATCGGCGAATCGTGGGATCAGGTGGAGGTGCAGATGGGGAGCACCCTCACCAAAGGCGATGGCATAGACGCGATCACAGCCGGTGATCTGCTGCACCATCTGACTGGCATCGCGCACGGCTAGCCCCCATGATTCAGCCTCTCGGGGTTCGAAGGCCAACGGCCCACCGCAATGGCGAAGACTGTCCAACAGCAACCAGCCCGGAAGAGGAGCTGGATCCGGATGGTGGCGGAGCACCCACAGATCAGTACGGCTGATCTCATACCGCTCGCGACTCGGCGGATCCTGGTGCAAGTGGCAGATGCCGCAGGTTTCAGTCATCAAGGGCAGATCAGGATCAGCGCTTGGCCAAACCGCGGCCATTGCCGATCAGGCCGAGATCAATGATCACACCGATGGCCACCACCAGCATTCCGCTGAAGGACGACACGCCACCGAAGGCGGACGTGGCCCAGCAGAAACCATGGGTGGTGGTGGGCAGCAGCAGCAGACCAGCGATGGGCAGCACGGGATTCGGAACCGCCATGCCCGCGAACGGTTGCAGCACAAAGCTGCTGTTGAAGAGCCACATCAGCACCAGGATCAAGCGTGGCGCCAGCAATCCGAGTGCAGCGAACAGGCACATGGCCGAAGAATCTTCTGCCCGAGTGGTAACTCCGGTGACCGTTCTGGACAGCCACCCAAAGCCCGCCATCAAGTCTCAAGCGCACAGTTCACCGCGATTTCAAAGGGCACGGCTGCATCAGGGAGCTCCAGAAGACGTCCCATCAGGCAGGCGAGATCCCTTGGCTGCGTCATGGATTGCGCAGGTACGGAGCTCACCGACAGGGCCATGGCGGTGTTCACCCAGCTCGGGCAGATCGCCGTCACCCGGATGCCGTGATCAAAGCCTTCATTCCGCATGGACTGACATAACGCCATCAAGCCGAACTTGCTCAAGGGGTACCCCGCCATCCGACCTTTCACCCGTTTACCGCTCATTGAAACCATCACCTGGATCCGGCCGTTACCACAGGAGCGGAGATGCGGCCAGGCCGCTCGCGTCAACCACCAGGGCACCATCACGTTGACCTGCCACAGCTCCTCCAACTCCGCGTCCTGACCGTCCTCAAACAACAGTGGTGTGCGATGCAGAATCCCCGCGCAATGGATCAGCGCGTCCACACCCCCTGCCCAGGAACTTGCAGCATCCACCAAAGACGCAGCCTGCTCAGGTTGGCTGGCGTCGTAGGCGACTGGCAGCACATGAGCGTTGTCCAGCAGTGTTCCCTTCACGGCTTCCGGATCCCTCAGACCCAGGCAGAGACGATGCCCCTCTGCCAGAAAATGCTCGGCCACCGACCGGCCGATACCGCGGCTGGCACCGGTGATCAGAACCGTGCGTGACATCAGGGGTGTTGCAACAGCTCATCCAGGAGCCGCTCCGGGTCCTGATGCACCTTCAGCAGCCCGCGGTGCTCCTCAGCCACGAAACCATCGGCCACCGCTCCATCCAGGAACTGGAGAAGATGGTCGTAGTAGCCGGACACATTGAGCAAGGCACAGGGTTTGCCGTGAAAGCGCAGCTGCAACCAGGTGAGTGCTTCAAACAACTCCTCCAGGGTTCCAAGCCCCCCCGGCAGCGCGACCGTGGCATCTGCCAATTCGATCATGCGCGCCTTGCGGACATGCATGTCGGCAACGACCTCCAGGCGCGTGAGCTGATGGTGAGCAACCTCGGCATCCATCAACGCTTCGGGGATCACGCCGATCACCTCCCCATCAGCAGCCAGCACTGCATCGGCGATCGTGCCCATCAGACCAATCTGGGCGGCGCCATACACCAACCCCACACCGCGACGGGCCATGGCGCGGCCCAATGCCGTGGCGACCTGACCATGCTCCGGCGCGTGGCCAGATCTGGATCCGCAGTAGACCGCGAGGCGTCGCATCGCTTGCCCGTGCCAGAAGCCTTTCATTCTCGACCCTGGTGCTCCAGCAGACCCCACCAGAGCCCACGCCCTGAAATCCTTGGACCAGCGAGGGCACTGCCATGACCGACGCCACACTCAGCCTCAGCCTGATCAGCGAACACCGAATTCTCGACAAGGCGGCTGGACTGAACGAACCCTCCGGCCTGACCCTGAACCACGACGGCAGCGCCCTTTACACCGTCAGTGATGACACCAAGGCGGTGTTCCGTCTGGATCTGAAGGGTCGCCTGTCTATCACCGAGTCCTTTTTCATCGGCATCGACGATCTGGAAGGGATTGCCATCAATGGCGATGGCAGCCGACTCCATGCCGTTCAGGAAGAGACCAACGCGCTGATCACCATCGACATCGCCACACGGCGCGAACTCAGCCGTCGTCCCTTGGCGGCCATGACCAACTACGAGAGCATTCAGCGCTTCTTCCCCGATCCACCGGACAACAAAGGGCTGGAAGGGATCACCGTGAACACCCGCACAGGGCATCTGTTTGTGGTGAAGGAAGGGCGCCCAGGGCTGCTGATCGAGCTTGATGCGGAAGGCAACAGCATCCTCCAGGCCCGACTGCTCAACGCCACCAATGGCTTTGTGCACCCAACCGTGGGTCCGGACAACCTCGATTTCTCAGGCCTCAGCTACGACGCCGAACGCAACACGATCTGGATCACCAGTGACAAAGGACAGTGCCTGAACCACTACGACTGGGAACAGGATCAGGTGCTGCAGCGCCTCGATCTGGTGATCGAAGCCGACAACAAGCCCAAACGGATCCGCAAGTCGGAAGGTGTGGCGATCGACCCTGCCCGCAATCGCCTGTACGTGGTGAGCGAGCGGGACGGGAGGCTGTACGTCTTCAAGATCCACACCAATGGCTGATCTACAGCACTGGCTGATCACCGGAGCCAGCAGCGGTATCGGCCGTCTCGCCGCCGAACGGCTGCAACAGCAGGGGCACCGGCTCACCGTGATCTGCCGCAGTCAGCAGCGAGCTGATCAGACCCTCGGCTGGCTGACGGGAGAAAGCCGCGTGCTGCTGGCGGATCTGGCCGACCTTGATCAGGTTCAAGCCATCGGACATGCGCTTCTTGAAAAGGATGAAGCCCTGGATGGCCTGCTGCTCAACGCCGGTTTGCAATACGCCGGCCATCGGCAGGTGCGCTGGAGTGCCCAGGGTCTGGAACTCACCATCGCCGTCAACCATCTGGCGCATCAGCGGCTGGTGATGGATCTGCTGCCACTGCTGCTGCGATCCCATGCTCCAAGGCTGGTCATCACAGCGTCGGAGGTGCACAACCCGGCCAGTGGCGGCGGACGGGTGGGACGCCCCGCCGGCCTCGGCGATCTCTCCGGACTGAAGAAGCATTCAGAGATGGTGAACGGTGAACGGCCCTTTGATGCGGACAAGGCCTACAAGGACAGCAAGCTCTGCAACCTGTTGATGGGCAGGCATCTGGCAGAGCGGCATCCGCAGTTGCCCGTGATCTGCTGGAGTCCCGGCCTGGTGATTCCGCGGGGTCGTGATGGTTTCTTCCGCAACAGCCGCGAGGCCAACCCCCTGGGCCAGGCGTTGTTTGGCTTCGTGGCACGTGATCTGTTACGACTCACCGAACATCCCCAGCGGGCAGCTGAACTGTTGGAGCGGTTGGTGCTGGATCCCGCCATGCCATCGGGATTCAGCTACTGGAGCAACACGCTGCTTGCTCCTGGGCGTCATCGGTTCGAACGCGCCGAAACCTCGGCAGAAGCCGCCGATGAGGCCAAGGCAGCGCGGCTCTGGCAGGTGAGTGAACAGCTTGTTGTTTAGATGCCAATGATCGGCGTGATGGCTGCACTCGCTGCAGCCCTGGCCTGGACAACCGCCAGCGGCATGTGGCGGTCGTTGTCGGATCAGGGTTCCGCCCTGCAGCTCAATGCCCTGAAAAACGGACTGGCGACTCTGTTGTTCCTGCCTGTGCTGGCGCTGCTGCCATGGCAGGACAACGCTGCAGCCATCGCCATGTTGTTGCTCAGCGGCGGCGTGGGCATCGCCGCCGGTGACAGCTTCTATCTCGCCGCCCTGCGAAGGCTGGGTACCCGCCGAACCCTCACGCTGGAAGCGGTGGGTCCGGTGTTGGCCAGCCTCGGCAGCGTGATGCTGATGGGGGAGCGACTCGGCGCAAGGGCCTGGGTGGGTGCTCTGTTGGTGGCGGGAGCCGTGGTGCTTGTGGCGGACAGCGACGTGCCGCTGCACAGGGATCGTCAGGGCCTTGCCTTGGGTCTGATGGCGGTGCTCTGCGGCCTGAGTGGCGCCTTTCTGGCGAGACAGGTGCTGATCAGCAGCGACCTGACGCCGCTCCAGACCGCTGCGGTCAGGCTGCTGGGGGGTTGGCTGGCTCTGTTGCCACTCGTTCGTGCCAGAGGGTCGCACCTCAGCATTCGATCCGGTCTAACGCTGCGGATTGTGCTGGCCACCGGCCTGGGCACCAATCTGGGCATCGCCCTGCAGCAATTGGTATTTCAAACCATGCCCGTCGGCCCTGGCGTCACGCTGATGAGCACGGCGCCAGTGATGGCACTAATCGCAGGCCGATTCGAAGGGGATCCAATTCAGCCCCGTGGGGTCCTGGCTGCGGTGCTGGCGGTGGCCGGGGTGGCCTGCAGCGTCTGAAGCGCCTGCTCGATCGTTGCGGTGGCTGACTCCTGCAGAGACAGCACCACCAGATCCACGCCCGCTCCACTGCCGGGTCGCCAAGCTGCAGTCGGAGCAGCCTCGAACCAGCTGTTGAGCCGTGGGCCCACCATCTGCAGCTGCAAAGGCAGGGTCTTGCCCGGCAGCCAGACGCGTCCTTTCAGCCGCAGCACCTGAAACTCACTCACCACTCGGGGCAGCAGTTGTTCGAGAGCAGCCCGATCAAATTCCCCCTCCAGACGAAGACCGCCACTCACCATCGCGACATGGCTGTGATCGTGATGATCGTGGTCATGGTCATGGCCGTGATGGTCGTGGTCGTAGTGGTGGTGGTCGTCGTGGTTGTGATGGTCGGTTGGCTCGCCGGCGTGATGCTCCAAACCGAGCACCACCGAGGTGTCCACGGCGCCATGGGCCACTGGGAGTAGTGCCGTGCCCGGCCTGGTCTTTTCTTTCAGGTTGGTTTGCAGCGCATCCAGCTGCGATGGCGACAGCCGATCGGCACGGCTGAGCAGAACGAGATCCGCGGCCTGAAGCTGATCACGGAACAACTCATCGATCGCAGTGATGTGATCAAGGCTGGGATCATCCCGACGCTGCTGCTCCAGTGCCTCCCGATCCGCAACGGGGCTACCTGTGGCCAGGGCTTCACCGTCCACCAGAGTCACTACACCGTTCACGTGCACACGGCTGCGAATGGCCGGCCAGTCCAGGGCCTGCAGCAACGGACGCGGCAACGCCAGACCACTGGTCTCCACAACGATTCCATCCAGCTGATCCGCCCGCTCCAGCAGCTGTTCCATCGTCGGAAGGAAGTCGTCCTGCACCGTGCAACACAGGCAGCCGTTGTTGAGCTCCACGAGACGGCCGTCTACCTCATCGTCGGGGCAGAAACCGCAACTGCGAATCAGATCCCCATCCAGTCCGACACTGCCGAATTCATTGACCATCACGGCCAGACGCTGACCACTGCGCGTGAGCAGATGGCGCAGAACGGTTGTTTTACCGGCACCAAGGAAACCGGTGATCACGGTGACCGGTAGACGTCGACTCATGGAACTCAGGGGCGACAGCCCAGGCTCTCACGGGTCGATACACCACTCACGGGGTGCTCCCCGGCGGCCGTTGCGCAAAGCAACTTCTGCTGGGGGAGATCCAAGACCGCATCGGTGAAGTCAGCACCCTCAATGCGGGCATCGGCGAAGCGGCTCTGCATCAGCATCGCGTTGGTGAACGTTGCACCTCTTAGGTCAGCACCGTCGAATCGACTGGCAAACCCCACCACGTTGGACAGGTCGGCACCACGCAGATCCGCACCCTGAAGCTGGGAAGTGTTGATCACGGCCCCACGTAGATCGGTATCGCTGAGGTTGACCTCACGTAGATCAGCCTTGAGGAACTCTTTCTCCTTGAGATCAAGGCCGTGCATGTCAGCCGTGATTTCCTGCACCGCACGCTGTCCCCGCAGTTCAGGGGCCGTGATCGCCTGGGCAGAGTTGGTCCAAAGCAAGGTGCTGACCACCACCAGGATCGCCGCCACCAGGGAGACAGGACGGAGAAGGGCGCGCATGGGACCAGTAATTTGAGCGCTCACGTTATGGCAACTGCCGGCGGAGCGACGCGAGATGGCCATGAGTCTGCGGGTGGTGGTGCCACCTCATCCTTTGATCGGCCACTGGCTGGCGATGCTCCGCCATCGGGAGACACCGTCAGCCCTCTACGCAACGGCCATGCAGGAACTGGGCCGCTGGCTCACCTACGAAGCCCTGAGGGACTGGTTGCCGCATCGCCAGGAACGCATCCCAACGGAACAAGGTGAGGCTGAGTCCACGGTGGTGGAAGCGGGCATCCCTCTGCTGGCCCTGCCGATCCTGCCCGCAGGCCTGGAACTTTGGCAGGGAGGTCGCCATGTGCTTCCTGATGCCGCTCTCTGTCTTGATGGCGTCCCGAACGACATCGCGGCCAACACCGGCGTGATTCTGTTCGTCGACCAGATCAGTGATGGAGAGGGTCTGCTGAAGGCCATGCAAGAGCTGCAGAAGCAGGGGGTAGACGGGCGGCGGATCCGTCTGATCACGGCGCTTTGCGCCAGCCCTGGTCTGAAGCTGCTGGGGGAGGCCGTCCCGGATCTGACGCTGCACACCGCCTGCATCGATGAAAGCCTGAACACTGACGGAGCCATCGTTCCCGGCATCGGTGATCCAGTGCAACGGCTGCGGTTCAGGTCCGCAGGCCGCGACTAGATTTCAATGCAGGAGGTTGAGTGAATGGGACATCAGCACGAGACCGGCTCAGGCACCCTCACCACCCTGGTGGCAGGCGCCGTGATCGGAGCCGCCGGATTGGCCTGGTGGCTGTTGAATGAAGCGGAACGACGCAGCCGGATCAGTCGGCAGCGGTCGATGCTGCATGCCCCGCGGATGCAGGACGGCTCCGAGGTGCTCGAGCCTGATGAAAACAGACTGCTGGAACAGCGGGTTGAGAAGCTCAACGCAGAGATCGCCCGGGTACGTGCCCAGCTGGAACGCCTGGGATCGGAGGACTGAGCGCTCGGTAGGTTGGCCGGATCGTCACAGGTCCAGAGCTCCGGCCCATGCTTCGTTCCGACGCCGTCACAAAGGGGATCCAGCGTTCCCCCAACCGCGCCATGCTCCGTGCGGTGGGATTCGGAGATGAGGACTTCGGCAAGCCGATTCTCGGGATCGCCAACGGCTACAGCACGATCACACCCTGCAATGTCGGGTTGAACGACCTGTCCCGGCGCGCTGAAGAGGCTGCCCGTCAGGCCGGCGGCATGCCACAGATGTTCGGAACCATCACGGTGAGTGATGGCATCTCCATGGGCACCGAAGGGATGAAGTACTCCCTGGTAAGCCGTGAGGTGATCGCCGATGCGATTGAAACCGCCTGCAATGGCCAGAGCATGGATGGCGTGCTGGCGGTGGGCGGCTGCGACAAGAACATGCCCGGCGCCATGTTGGCCATGGCGCGGATGAACATTCCGGCTGTGTTCGTTTACGGCGGCACGATCAAGCCGGGGAAACTCGGCGGCTGTGATCTCACCGTGGTCAGCGCCTTTGAGGCAGTTGGTCAGCTCACCAGCGGCAACATCGACGAAGACCAGCTCACCGCTGTCGAAAAGAACGCTTGCCCAGGAGCCGGCAGCTGCGGCGGCATGTTCACCGCCAACACGATGAGTGCAGCCATCGAAACGATGGGGTTGAGCCTGCCCTACAGCTCAACGATGGCGGCAGAAGACGAAGAGAAGGCCGACAATGCCGCTCGTTCAGCAGAGGTGTTGTTGGACGCGGTGAAGGCCAACATTCGACCCTTGGATCTGCTCACCAACGATGCATTCGAGAACGCCATCAGCGTGATCATGGCGGTGGGTGGATCCACCAACGCCGTGCTGCACCTGCTGGCGATCGCCCGTACGGCTGGGGTCTCCCTCAGCATCGACGACTTCGAGCGGATCCGTCAGCGCGTGCCGGTGATCTGTGACCTCAAGCCGAGCGGCCGCTACGTGACGGTGGATCTCCACAACGCTGGCGGTATCCCCCAGGTGATGAGACTGCTGCTCGATGCCGGGCTGCTGCATGGCGATTGCCGCACCGTTGAGGGCAAAAGCCTGCGTGAGGTGCTGGCGGATGTGCCCTCCGTGCCACCGGCCGATCAAGACGTGATCCGTCCACTGAGCAATCCCCTTTACGGCAAAGGCCACCTGGCCATCCTCAAGGGCAACCTGGCCAGTGAGGGCAGTGTGGCCAAGATCAGCGGCGTCAAGACACCAGTGCTCACCGGCCCCGCCCGGGTATTTGAGAGCGAGGAAGACTGCCTCGCCGCCATCCTGGATCAACGGATCAAGGCCGGCGATGTGGTGGTGGTGCGCAATGAGGGGCCCGTGGGAGGTCCGGGCATGCGCGAAATGCTGGCCCCTACCTCCGCCATCGTCGGGCAAGGCCTGGGAGACAGGGTGGCTCTGATCACCGATGGCCGCTTCAGCGGCGGCACCTATGGCCTGGTGGTCGGTCACGTTGCCCCCGAAGCCGCTGTCGGCGGAACCATCGGCCTGGTGCAGGGAGGCGACAGCATCACCGTGGATGCCGACCAGTTGCTGCTGCAACTCAACGTGGATGAGGCGGAACTCACGCGACGCCGGGCAGCCTGGAGCAAGCCGGAACCCCGTTATCGCACTGGGATTCTGGGCAAGTACGCCCGTCTGGTGTCCAGTTCAAGCCGTGGAGCGGTCACCGACCAGCCCGACTGAGTCAGTCGTGATGCAAAAGGGACCGCAGCCGCCGTCCCAGTGCCTCCAGCGGCGCAGCATCCTCAGGTGCTGCAGTGCGTTGGCCTAAGGATCCATCCATCCAGACGGGATGACGGCCATGCCAGAGCATCGGCCGTTCAGGCTGATCTGACCAGCTGAGCATCAGGTTGATCTCCCGCCCGCTGCGATAGATCTCCAGATCTAGGTCGTGCTGGGGGTGACGGATGCCGTCGACGTCGCGGCACTCGATGCGCACATTGAGGTCATCCAGCTGCGACGGCGCTGAGGGATCGATCGACACCACCGCATGACTCAAGGGTTTGCGGCAGACATCCGCCGCCTTGGCAATGAGAACCAACAGATCCATGAACTCAGGGCAGGGCTCGGATCGAGCGGATCAGCAGGCGGATCATGCCGGCTCGAAATCCCGGATTGAGTTCGCCGGCATCACCAAATTTGGAGTGCAGCACCTGAATCCGGGTGACTCCTACCGAATCAAACCGCAGCGGTAATCCGACGGGCTTGGCGCGGACAGTGGGGCGCAGATCCGCAAAGGGAATGCGCACACGGGTGACTCCCTCAGCCTGGGTGGGCACATCGATCACCCAGCGCAGACCTCCGGGAATCAATTCGGTGAGCCCAAGGGCACCATCACGGCAGCCCAGAGCGATCTTGAGCGTTCGACCCTCCCCCTCCACCTCCAGCTGCAGAGCAGAAAACGGTGAGAGATCCAGAGGGGGCTGCAAACGCGGTGATCGGCAGCTGACGAAGCCACCACCGGCCTCGATCAACTCCCCCTCCAACAACAGGCCCTCTGGGGTGACGCGGCAGCCGGCACGGCTGCTTCCCCCCATGATCGTGTCGTTGAGACTGGTCCAGTCAGCGAAACCGCTGCCCTGGACGATGATCTGCTCAGAGGCTGGCGGTTGCATCCTGATCGGCAAGGATCAGAACATCACTAGCAGGCTGCACCAGGCGGGCGGGGGTGCGTTCGGAGGATTCAGAGGGATCCACCAGCCGCCTCAGGGCCTCCTGCTTGCCCGCTCCACTTACCAGAAAGATCACCTGCCGGGCAGCACTCAGCACCGGCGCCGTGAGTGTGATGCGGTCCAAACCCTTCCCCCGGCCAACTGTCGCCCAGCGATCCGTGATCGTTGGTGCTTCGGTTCCCGGAAACAGCGAGGCGGTGTGACCATCATCGCCAAGTCCGAGCAGCATCAGATCAAACACTGGCGGCTCCCCGGGACAGTGTTGAGCAACAAGGTCGCCAAAAGCCGCTGCGCTGGACTCGGCATCCGCCAACTCCACGGTGGGAACGGCGTGGAAACGGGCGGCTCGTCCAGGCCCATCCGCCAGCAGGGTGCGACGCAGCATTCGGGCATTGCTGGAGTCATCATCGGCAGCGACCCAGCGTTCATCACCGAGGAACACATCGACACGGTCCCAGGGAAGATGGTCCTGACCAAGAAAGGAATAGGCCCTGGCAGGGGTACTGCCACCGGAGAGTGCGATGCTGCAGCAATCGCTTTGATCAAGCACCAGGCTGATCTGGGCTGCAATGGTGTCCGATGCCATGCGGGCAAGCGACTCAGCATCACTTGCCCGCTCGATGCGGTAGTAGGTCATCAGCGTTGCGCTCAGCCGAGCCACTCGGTGTGGAAGGCGCCCTCTTTGTCCACCCTCTGGTACGTGTGGGACCCGAAGCAGTCGCGCATGGCCTGCACCAGGTTCTGAGGAAGGCGACCGGTGCGGTAGCTGTTGATGTAGTCCAGGGTGCTGCTGAAGCAGGGCACGGGAATGCCGGATTCAGCGGCGCCGGCCACCACCTTGGCCAAACCGGGCAGACGCCGGTTGATCTGATCGGCAAACCAGGGATCCAACATCAGGTTGGTCAGATCAGGATTGGCAGCGAAGGCATCCTGAATCCGCTGGAGCAGGCGGGCACGGATGATGCAGCCGCCTTTCCAGATCTGGGCGATGGAGGGCATCTGCAAGCTGTAGTCCAGATCCCGGGAGGCGATGCGCAGCAGTTCCATGCCCTGGGCATAGCTGGCGATGCAGCTGAGCACCGTGGCATCCATCAGGGGAGCCATGGCGTCGTCGGGGGTGCCGAGGTCGAAATCCTTGATGACTGGTCCTTTGAGGATGGATTCGGCTGCCACCCGCTCAGGCTTGAGGGAACTCATCACCCGACCATTGAGTGATGCGTAGATGGTGGGAACGGATGCACCCATCTGCAGGGCGGTGACCACGGTCCACAGACCGGTGCCCTTCTGGCCAGCCTGATCCATGATTTTCTCGACGAGATCTGCGCCGTCTTCAGGATCCTTCGTGCGCAGGCAAACCTCTGTAATCTCCACCAGATAGGAGGAGAGCTCCTCAGTGGCATTCCACTGGGCAAGCACATCGGCCATCTGCTCCCCGTTCATGCCCTTGACCCGCTTCATCAGGTCATAGCCCTCCGCCAGGATCTGCTCGATGCCGTACTCAATGCCGTTGTGGACGGTCTTCACAAGGTGGCCAGATCCACCGGGACCGATGTAAGTGACGCAGGGGCCGTCATCCACCTGAGCCGCCATCTTGTTCACCAGGCTCTCAATGGCGTCGTAGGAGGCTTTGGTGCCGCCGGGCATCATGCTGGGGCCCTCCAGAGCCCCCTTAGCACCACCGGACACACCCATGCCGATGAAGCCGAAGCTCTTGCTCTCGAGCTCCTTCACCCGGCGCTCGGTGTCGTGATAATCCGAGTTGCCACCATCGATTAGCAGATCGCCTTCCTCGAGATATGGGGAGATCTGGTCAACGACAGCATCCACAGCTGGACCTGCCTTGACCATCATCAGGATCCGGCGAGGACGTTCCAGCTTGCCAACGAAATCCTGCAGATCCGTCGCCCCCTGAATGTTCCGCCCTTGACCGCGACCGTTGAGGAACTCCTCAGTCTTGGCGTAGGTGCGGTTGTAGACAACGCTCGAGAACCCATTGCGCTCGGCATTGAGGACGAGGTTCTCCCCCATCACGCCGAGACCGATTAAACCGAAGTGCGACTGGGACATGGCCTTTGGGACCACTGACGACTGACGTCAGTGTGAGCAGCAAAGCCAGATCCGGCTGTATTTCCGACAGCTTCTGTCAGGAATGAGGGATGGATCCCTCAGATCACAGTTCCGTCCTGGATGGTGGCGTTCTTGACAACAACAACAATGCCATTACGAATATAGAAGCCCTGATCGGAACGATCAGCTTCCTCGACGTGATCCTTGTTGACGATGGTGACGTTGGATCCGATGCGAGCGTTTTTATCGAGGATGGCGCGCTTCACAGTCGTACCTTGGCCCACCCCGACCGGAATACCACCACGCTCGCGAAGCACGGCACGCTCATCACTGGATTCAAAGAAGTCAGCGCCCATCACCAAGGTGTCTTGCAGCACCACATCGGTTTCAATGCGACTGCGAACACCCAAAACGCAGTGATGAATGCTGCATGACTTCAAAATTGAGCCTTCGCCAACGATCGAATTGGTGATCTGAGCATCAACCAGTTTGCTCGGGGGTAAATAGCGGGGACGAGTGTAGATCGGGAACTTCTCGTCGTAGAAGCTGAAGGGGGGTGTGGGTTGCTGGGTGAGCGCCAGGTTGGCCTCGTAGAACGCTCCGATCGTTCCGATATCTTCCCAATAATCGTCAAAGACATAGCTCTTCAGCTTGTCGCCACGCTTGAGGGCCTCAGGAATGACTTCCTTGCCGAAGTCCTTATAACCAGGATTGGAATCGAGCAGGTCGAACAGAGTGTCTCTGCTGAAGACATAAATCCCCATCGACGCCAGGTAGGGACGCTCCTTGGCCGAATTCGCACTGAGTCCAAATCGGCTGGTGTCAACCGCCATCTCAAGCAAAGAATCACCCTTGGGCTTTTCGCGGAACTCCTTGATGTCTCCGTCACCATCCGTGCGCATCAAGCCGAACGCCTCGGCCTGTTTCGGGTCCACAGGAAGGGCTGCAACGGTGAGGTCAGCACCAGTGCTGCGGTGATGTTCAACGAACAGGCTGTAATCCATCCGGTACAGCTGGTCACCGGACAGGATCAGGTATTCATCGACATCCCATTCCTGGAACAGCCACTGGTACTTCCGCACAGCGTCGGCAGTGCCTTCAAACCAGGATGGACTGTCAGGCGTCTGCTGGGCAGCAAGCACCTCGACGAATCCCTGACCGAAGGATGCGCTCAGGTTGAACGTCTGGCTGAGGTGACGATTGAGAGACGCACTGTTGAACTGCGTCATCACGTACATCTTGTTGATGTTCGAGTTGATGCAGTTGCTGATGGGGATATCAATCAGTCGATACTTACCGGCCAAGGGGACGGCCGGCTTGGCGCGCATCTTGGTGAGCGGGTAGAGACGAGTCCCGGCACCGCCGCCGAGAATGATGGCCAAAACCCGCTTCATGCCGTAACCCCAGATCGGTGTTGCCGCAAGAACTTACCGGAGTTTCACCTGGTTCGAACGTCCCCCCCTGCAGATCCGACGAGATTGGTGCGAATCAAGACGGGACTGGCTGCTGAAACTCAGTCATCCCCCAGTGAAAACAACCGCTCAACCGTGCGCAGGGCCTGCTGACGCTCCTGTCTGCCTTGAGGTGCACGCAGCGAGGTGACCGGGGTATGCAGGATTTTGTTGATGATGCCCTTGCTGAGGGCTTCGACCACCTTGCGCTCCCGCGCGGAGAAGTCCGGTCCCATCCTGCTGAGAGCCTTCTGCAGTTCCTCAACGCGGATGGTCTCCATCGACGAGCGCAGGCGGTTGATGGTGGGAACGGCTTCGAGGCTGTCCCACCATTCCAGAAACTGCTGAGCCTCCTGCTGCAGGAGCTGCTCGGCTTCGCGGGCCATGGCCTGACGAGCCTCCTGGTTGCGGGCCACAACCTCCTGAAGATCATCCACATCGTGGGATTCCACGCCGTCCACAGCGGCAGCATCGGCAGCAATGTTGCGCGGCACACCGATGTCGATCAGACGCAGTTTGCTGCGTCGATTAAGAGGTTCAAGCCTCGCTGCATCGATGATCGGATCGTCTGCAGCCGTGCTGGTGAACACCAGAGAACAAGTGCTCAGACACTGGTCGAGGTCTGTGAGGGGGCGACACTGCACGGGTAGGTCTGGGAAGTCCGCCGCCAGCAACTCAGCACGTTGAACAGTGCGGTTGAGCAACACCACCCCGGAGGCTCCTTTCGCTTGCAGATGCTGAAGCAGAAGGCGGCTCATGCGCCCGGCTCCTACGACGGCGATCTGCTCGCTCTCCAGCGTGACCAGCTGATCGAGACCACGGGACTGGCCCAGTTTCAATTGCGCCAACTCCACAGCAGCCGAACTGATCGAGACCGCACCGGTGCCGAGGTTGGTTTCGCTACGCACCCGTTTACCGGTGCTGACGGCCTGAGTCAGCAGGCGATTGAGGATCGGACCCAGGGACTTGTGCTCCTGGCCCAGGCGCATCATCTTCTTCACCTGGGAGAGGATCTGGCCTTCGCCCAGAACAAGGCTGTCGAGACCAGCGGCAACCCGCATCAGGTGATCGACCGCGTCCTCGTGGTGATAGTTGAACAGATGGGGGGTCAGTTCCCCGGTGGCAAGCCCGGAATGGCCGCTCAAAAATTCGCTGACGGCCGAAACACCGAGATCGGGATGACGAACAAGGGTATAGATCTCAAGGCGATTGCAGGTGCTGAGGATCGAAGCCTCCAACACCTGCTCATGACCTCGAAGCGATTGAAGAGAGGTCTCCATGGTCTGCTCAGGGATGCTGAGCCGTTCCCGGATCTCCACCGGTGCCGTGCGATGACTGAGGCCGACGACGGCAATGTGCATGGAGACTCTCCTTTCAACCGAAACGTGACGATCAGCTCAGAGCGATGCTCTGGGCGCCGTCCTTGATGTGCACGGTGTTGGTGAAGCGGCAGGTGTTGTCCAGGTTGCTGATCACCAGGCTGCTGGTTCGTGTGCAATCGCGTTCGAACTTAACCCCGTGGAACAGCAGGCCATCGGTGATACCGCTGCCAGCGAAACAAACGTGCTCACCACAGGCCAGCTCCTCGGCCTCATAAACCTTGTCGGGGTCGGTGATGCCCATTTCTGCCAGGCGAGCCAGGTTGCCCTCCTTGGTCATGTCAGCCCACTCAGAGGTCTGTGCCACCGCAGGGTCGTACACCAGCTGGCCCTGGAAGTGGCCGCCGAGAGCGCGCATGGCAGCAGCGGAGATCACACCTTCAGGAGCAGCGCCGATGCCCATCAGGCAGTGGGTGCCGGTGCCGGCGAAGCCGCAGGCGATCGCAGCTTGAACGTCACCGTCGGAGATCGGCTGGATGCGGGCGCCGGTGGCGCGGATCTCAGCGATCAAATCCTTGTGACGGGCACGATCCATCACAACGATGGTGAGTTCATCAACAGCAAGGCCGAGACACTCGCTGAGAATTTTGATGTTCTCGGTGGCGGACTTGCGGATGTCCACCTTGCCCTTGGCAGCCGGGGGTGCGGCCAGCTTCTTCATGTAGAAGTCGGGGGCGTTGAACAGGCCACCGCGGTCGGAAGCGGCCAGAACAGCCATGGAACCGCGCTGATTGAAGGCGCAGAGGTTGGTGCCTTCGCAAGGGTCGACGGCGAAGTCAACGCCCGGTCCGGTGCCGCTGCCCACTTCCTCACCGATGTAAAGCATCGGGGCTTCGTCACGCTCGCCTTCACCGATCACGATGCGGCCCTGCATCTGGATCTGGCCCATGCGCTTGCGCATGGCTTCCACAGCAGCGGCGTCGGCTTCGTTCTTGAGGCCTTTGCCGGAGAGCTTGGCGGAGGCGATGGCGGCTTGCTCAACGACCTCGAGAATTTCCTGAATCAGGGTCTGGTCCACGGGACTCCGGATGGTGGGGTGAAGGGGCTGGCGACTCCATCAGGGTGAGCAATCTGCCCTTGCCGCAATGGATCTCGACGCCTGAGCGCGGCTCACTGTATCAGTGGTTGCCGAGGTCCCTAAAATCACCGCGCATTCCGCGCTACTTCTATATGAGCACCAAGCCCCTGGTGATCTCTCCGTCGATCCTGTCGGCTGATTTCTCCCGTCTCGGCGATGAAGTGAAAGCTGTGGATGAAGCCGGCGCGGACTGGATCCATGTGGACGTCATGGATGGACGCTTCGTCCCCAACATCACGATCGGACCCCTAATCGTTGAAGCCCTGCGTCCCGTGACCCAGAAGCCCCTCGACGTTCACCTGATGATCGTTGAGCCGGAAAAATACGTTCCCGACTTCGCCAAGGCCGGCGCCGACATCATCTCGGTTCAGGTGGAAGCTTGCCCCCACCTGCATCGCAACCTTGCCCAGATCAAAGATCTCGGGAAGTTGGCTGGTGCTGTGCTGAATCCCAGCACCCGCCTGGACACGCTGGAGTACTGCCTCGAGCTCTGTGATCTGGTGCTGATCATGAGCGTGAATCCCGGCTTCGGTGGTCAGAGCTTCATCGAGAACCAGGTTCAGAAGATCAGCGACCTGCGCCGCATGTGCGACGAGCGGGGCCTGGATCCCTGGATCGAAGTGGATGGTGGCGTCAAAGCCGGCAATGCCTGGAAGGTGATCGAAGCCGGCGCCAACGCCATCGTGTCGGGTTCAGGTGTGTTCAACCAGCCGGACTACGCCGAGGCCATCAAGGGCATTCGCAACAGCAGCAGCAAGGAAGCTGTCCTGGTCTGAGTCGGACCCAGTCCTGACCCCCTAGGAGCCCCGGCCTCAGCCGGGGCTTTTTTTATGGAGACCTCAAAGCAGAGCGAACAGAGCCACCAGCATCACCATCGCCAGCCCGATCAGCACTGCCGTCACCACAGGGCGCGCATCCACCGGGCGATAGGCCGGACCGCATCTCCGGCAGCCACGGCGCTTGGCAAAACCACAGCGCTGCTGTCAAATCTAATTCAGCCTAAAAACCAGCCGTAGCTGTGCAACCCGATGCCCAGAAGGTTCACACCGATGTAGCAAACCGCGATCACCACAAGGCCCACCACGGCCACCAGGGCCGGACGTCGCCCTTGCCAGCCCCGGCTGAGACGGGTGTGCAGATACGCCGCGTAAACCAACCAGCAGATCAGCGCCCAGGTCTCCTTCGGATCCCAGCTCCAGTAGCTCCCCCACGCTTCATTGGCCCAAACCGCACCACTGACGATGCCAACGGTAAGCATCAGAAAACCAACGGTGATTGTCCGGTAGCTCAGGCTGTCGAGCTGCTCCCCTGTGCTCAGGCGAATCGATTGCAACTGCAGCACGCCATCACTGCCGACGCGCATCGATTGCCGGAAACCACCACTGCCGATCGAGCTGCTGCGCAGCTCGAGGGCCTCACCCCTGTCGGTGAGCAGCACCGCTAATGACAGCAACGAGCCCACTAGCAAGGCTGCGTAGCTCACCATGATCACGCTCACATGCATCACCAGCCAGCTGGAACGGAGGGCTGGCACCAAGGGGGCGGCGCTTTGCAGCTGATCCGGCAAAGCAAAACTGGCGAAGGCGATGCAACCCAACCCCATCGGCGTTGCCGCTGCGGCAACGATCGGAGAAGGCCAGGAGCGTTCCACCAACAATTGAGTGAGGGTGCAGGCCCAGGCCAGAAAACAGAGGGATTCGTAGAGGTTGCTGATCGGAAAATGACCGGATTCCCACCAACGCAGCACCAGCTGTGATGTCAGCAACAGGTTGGCCAGCGCCACCAGCAGCTGAACGATGCCCGTTCGTGCCTGGGAGGAAACAGCCCAGAACGCCAGCGGCAGGGCCAGCAACAGCAGCAGAAAAGCCCCGAACCCGAGGCCGGTCACAAGATCAAACGGAAGGGACTGCACCGAAAAGTGTCCTGATGAGATCAATTCTGCCGGGAGAGCTCAGCGACTGGCCTGACGCAGCAACAACGTGCCCGCCCCCAGGGAAATCAACACCGGTAGCCATGCCGCCAGCAGCGCGGGCAGAACGCCCTTCACCCCGAGGGAACTGAAGCTGAAGCTGAGGGCGTAGTAACCGAGGATCAGCAGGATGCTGATGCCGAAGCCCTGGCTGCGACTGGTTCTCGAACCTGGCCGAGACCCGAGACTGCTGCCGATCAAACCGAACACCACGCAGGCCATCGGGAAGGTGAACTTCTCCTGGATGCGCACCTGCAGCTTGCGGGCCGCCTTGAGATTGCCGGCTTCCGCTTCAACGCGTTCCGCCTCGATCGCCTCGGCGATGGTCATGTTGTTGGCATCGTCGGGTAAGCGAGCCACCTTGAGCGGCCCGGAACTCAAGGGGTAGAGGTAACGATCGAAATCGACGCGGGTGGTGCTGCCGTTGAGGTTGAGCGTGAGGATCTGACCGTCTCGAAATTCCCACTTCGCCTCACCCTCATTCCAAAGAGCCCGCTCTGCCACAAGCATCTGGCGGAATCCTGCCCTTGAAAAATCCAGCACCGTCACATCCACCATCTCCCCCTTGTCGAAACGACGGGAATAAAACAACTGCTTGAGCCCTCGGCCGCTGCGCTCGGAACCCGGTTCCCTGACCCGGCCGAAGCGCGAATAAATGATGTCCTTGCCCTTCTCCGTTGCCAGGGCTCGACCCAGGGCCTTCTGGAGGGTCACCTCGGCCTGAGTATTGGCTTGGGGAACGATCACATCGTTGAACAACAGGGTCATGCCGGTCAGCAGAGCTGACAACACAAGAGCAGGCACCACCAGTCGCACAGTGCTGACCCCGACGCTGCGCAACGCCGTGAGTTCACTGTTTGCCGTCAGCTTGCTGTAAGCCAGCAGGGTGGCAAACAAGGTGGCCATCGGAAAGGACAGCACCAGGAACCGCGGCAGGCTCAGAAGCATCACCTGCAGTGCGGTCCAGGCCGGTAGACCGTCCTCCACCAGCCGGCGCACCAGCTCGAACATCACACCGATGGAGAGCCCCACCACCGTGAAAGCCGCCACCGCAAACAGCAACGGCGCCAGGATTTCGCCAACCAGCCAACGATCCAGCAAAGGAATTCGTCGGCACCAGCGATTCAGAGCGGCGATCACAGCTGGAAGGCCTCCCCGAGGTAGTAGCGACGCACCAGAGGGTCATCGGCCACGGTCTGGGATTGACCGCTGGCCAGAATCGCGCCGTCGTTGAGGATGTACGCGCGATCCGTGATCGCCAGGGTTTCCCGGACGTTGTGATCGGTCACCAGGATCCCCATCCCCCGAGAGCGCAGCGCCTGGATCAGGTCCTGGAGATCAGCCACCGCAAGGGGATCCACCCCTGCGAAGGGTTCATCCAGGAGCAGGTAGCGGGGGCCTTCCGCTCCAACAGCCAGGGCCCGGGCCACTTCACAGCGGCGTCGCTCACCACCTGAAAGCTGATAACCGCAACGGTCAACAAACGCCACGAGATGAAAGTCCTCGATCAACTGGTCGCGGCGATCACGACGGTGTTGCGGACTGAGATCCGTCTGGTCAAGAGCAATTTCGAGATTCTGGCGAACCGTCAACTGACGAAAGACACTGGGCTCCTGCGGCAGATAACCGAGTCCAAGCCGAGCCCGTTTCGGCATCGACAGGGTCGACACCACCTGACCATCCAGGCTGATCACTCCGGCATCAGGGCGCAGCAACCCGATCACCAGATTGAACGTGGTGGTCTTACCAGCACCGTTGGGCCCCAGCAGACCGACCACCTCACCGGCCGAAAGATCGAGGCTTACCCGGTTGACCAACTGCCGGCCGCCAAGGCTGATGGACACCGTGTCCAGCGAGAGGCTCATGGTTCGGTGCCAGGCGACGGATCCTTCAAGGTCCACTGGCTGTACACCTGCTCCCCTTCCACGGGGATGGCCACAGCTCGATCCTCCTGCAGCAGGTAGATCACCTGATCAGCCCGCAGGGCATGACCGTCGTTCTGGACCACATCCACATCGCCACGGAGCACGATTCGCTCCTCTTTGGTGAAGTACTGCGCCTGACGGCTTGTGGCCACCACGCCACGGTTGGCATGCACAATGCGAACGTTGCCGCTGGCGGTCACGACACCGGTGCTGTTGTCGGCGGACTGTTGGTCTGACTCGATGGTGATCAGGCCATCACCACGGCTGTCCTCTGCAGCAATCGGCTCAACAGCCGCTGTGGCCAGCAGGAGTGGAAGCAACAGCAGAGCTGATCGGAGTCGACGCATCGCGGTGTTGACCACGCGTTGAGACCAGGAATGGAGGGACACTACCGGGGCTTCAGGGACTGGGACTCAGCACCGGGACAGTGCAGGACTCGGGATCTCCGTCTTGCTGCAGCTGCACCAGCCGCCCTTGGACGCAGTGGCACAAGGCCGGAAGATCAAGGCCCAGGTCTGGGGTGCCAGGTCGTCGCAAGCGGCCGAGAGCTTCGCCGAAGAGGATCGTTGCCCCACGCTGGTTGTCCCGCTGCAGGTGGAGCTGAGCGACGGCCACCTGCAGAAGTCCCTGTAGGCAGCGTCGTTCCGGATCGGCGGTTTCGTGCCAGATCTCCTCCAACACGTCATGGGCGGCGTACCACTCCTGCGCGTTGAACAAGCGGATGGCCTCCTGGAAGCGGGGATCCGCTTCAACCATCAGCGCTTGGCCATCTTCTTGGCCGGCAGCTTGCGCAGTCGGATGGATTCAGGTGTCACCTCGAGCATCTCATCGGGACCGATGTACTCGAGAGCCCGCTCAAGCGTCATCTGCACCGGTGCCTGAAGGGTGTCGAGTTCCTCTGCACCGGCGGAACGCATGTTGGTGAGCTGCTTGGCCTTGCAGACGTTGATCTCAAGGTCCTGTGGGCGGTTGTTCTCACCGATGATCATGCCCTTGTACACCTTGGTGCCTGGCGAGATGAAGAACTGACCACGGTCCTCGGCGTTCTTAAGGGCATAGAAGGTGGCGGTGCCTTCCTCGAAGGCAATCAGGACCCCGTTCCGACGCGTGTCGAACTCGCCCAGCATCGGGCGGTATTCGAAGAAGGAATGGCTCATGATCCCTTCGCCGCGGGTGGTGCGAATGAACTCACCCCGGAAGCCGATCAGACCACGGGACGGAACGATGAATTCCAGCTGGGTCCGGCCGTCCTGGCCGGTCTCCATGTTCTGCATTTCGCCCTTGCGGGTGCCCAGTTTTTCGATGCAGCCACCGACGGCCTCCTCGGGCACGTCCATCACCAGCGTTTCCACCGGTTCGCAGGGAGTGCCGTCAATGGTGCGAAAGATCACTTGCGGCTGCGACACCTGGAACTCGTAGCCCTCGCGGCGCATGGTCTCGATCAGGATGCCCAGGTGCAGCTCGCCACGGCCACTGACGGCAAAGCGATCTGGTGAGTCGGTGTCTTCGACACGCAGGGCCACGTTGGTGAGCAGCTCCCGTTGGAGACGGTCGCGCACCTGGCGACTGGTCACGAACTTGCCCTCCTTACCGGCGAAGGGGGAGTCGTTGACCACAAAAGTCATCTGCAGGGTGGGCTCATCCACCTTGATCAGCGGCAGAGCGGTGGGCTCATCCGGGCAGGCAATGGTTTCACCGATGTTGACGTCGTCAAAACCAGCCACGGCCACCAGATCACCGGCACTGGCCTCATCGATCTCAACCCGCTGCAGGCCTTGGAATCCCAGCAGTTTGCTGATGCGGCCACGCTTGATGCTGCCGTCGTCCTTAATCAACGAAGCGCTCTGGCCCTGCTTGATCACACCGTTATGAACACGGCCGATGATGATGCGTCCAAGGAAATCGGAGTAATCGAGGGTGGTGATCTGAAGCTGCAACGGCTTCTCCACATCACCGACCGGGGGCGGAACGTGACGCAGGATTGCGTCAAACAGCGGTTGCATGTTGTCGCTGTCCGTCTTCATGTCTGGCTTGGCGAATCCGCCGAGACCGCTTCCGAACAGGTAAGGGAAATCGCACTGATCGTCATCGGCGCCGAGCTCGATGAACAGATCCAGCACCTTGTCCACAGCCGTCTCGGGATCCACCCGGGCACGGTCGATTTTGTTGACGAACACGATCGGGCGCAGACCCTGCTCCAATGCCTTCTTCAGCACGAATCGAGTCTGGGGCATCGGCCCCTCGTTGGCGTCGACAATCAGCAGACAGCCATCCACCATTCCGAGCACCCGCTCCACTTCACCGCCGAAATCGGCGTGACCAGGGGTGTCAACAATGTTGATGCGGGTGTCGTTGTAATCGACAGCCGTGTTTTTCGACAGAATGGTGATGCCGCGCTCACGCTCCAGATCGTTGGAGTCCATGACGCAGGTGGGCACCGCTTCGTTGTCGCGGAAGATGCCTGATTGCGCCAGCAGGGAATCAACCAGGGTCGTTTTGCCATGGTCAACGTGAGCGATGATCGCGATGTTGCGAATCGCCTTGTGCTGGGCGCTCATGCGGGTTGACCGTTTGAATTTGTGAAGAACGCCCAAAGGCGCAGGGCGAAAGGTTATCTCAACGTGAGATTTGACTGGTGCGTTCAGGACCCTTGACACGCAGGCTCCTGCATGGCACGTCAGCGCGTAAATAGGTAACTTCAGCCCGTAACTGGTCTTCTCAGCCATGACGGCCGCCAGTCAGCACAGTGGATCGACAGCACAGGACCGGACTAAAAAGTCGGTTGAAGAAGTGACACGTATTGGGTTCAGCTACGAACGGGTTTCAACGAAATCCCAAGTGGATGGAGTAGGACTGAAAAGACAGCACGACGCATTTGAGCCGTTTTGCCAGCGCCACGGCCTGATACCCAACGCCGATCCAATCCGAGATGAAGGGCTTTCGGCTTTTCACGGCACACACAAGAGCAAGGGTGCCTTGGGTGCGTTCATCCAGGCTCGGCGCGACGACCTAATCCCGGCAGGCTCGGTGCTGGTGGTGGAGGAATGGGACCGCTTCTCAAGGCGAACCACAAGCGTTAGCGAGCGGATGCTCCACGAGCTTTGGGACCTGGACCTTGCCCTTGGAATTGTCAGCCAGGACTCGATCGTCACAGAGGAGCTCTACAACGAAAATATAGGACTCTCAGTAATGCTGAAAGTCCTTCAAAATGAGTCCAACGCAGAGAGCAGCAAAAAATCCCGAAGAATCAAAAACGTTTGGCAAGAGCGACGTGACTCTTATCTGAATTCTGGAAAAAAGTTTCTGTCCTTGTCAGATGCACCAAAGTGGTTGGCAATAGGTGAGAACGACTTTGTCCCAGCTCCACTAGCGGAAACAATCCAGTTGATCTTTGAGTTGGCAGCCAAACAGGGACTGTCCAGCGTTCAGATCGCAGAAGAACTAAACCGTCGTGGACTATCTACTGCCACTGGTGGTACCTGGGGAAATGCAAACGTCTGCAAGGTCCTGAGAAACGACCAAGTGATGGGACATAAGTGCTGGGGAGACGGGATAATCAGCCAGGGCTATTACCCGGTAATTGTTGACGCTAAAACGGTTGAACTGGCAAGAGAGAACGTCAAGCGTCGTTACTCGGCTCCAGCTAGAGGTCGGACAACGAGAAAGAACGGAGAACTAGGGCCATGCCGCAATATCTTTAAAGGGCTGACTTACTGTTGCTGCGGTGCACCGATGGTGGATACCAGCAGCCATAGCGGAAAGTATTTAGACCTTGTCTGCAGCGCACAGAACGATGGCCGCGATTGCATTGTCAAAAGCAAACAACGATGGAAGGTAGACGAAGAGCTCTTGCTCAGGGCCTTCATGGACAGGCGATGGGAGCGGTTTTTTAAAAACCCAGGCACCGGGCCTCGTATCCGAGATCTTCAGGATCGGCTCTTAGAGCAAGAGCGACTTGCGGGTGAGCTGAGGACACAAGCAAAAGCCGCTGAGGACAATGCCAGCAAAGCCTTTACTCAAACGAATGCAGATAAGGACCTTCTGGTGTTCTATGGAGAACTGGCTATCAAGGCTAAGAAACAAGCCAACGCGGCCGAGGATAAAACAAAACAAACAAGAGCTGAACTTGAAGCTTTTCAAGCATTACCTGACGGCGCGGACATGAAGGAACAAATTCGGATCAAGTTAGAAGAATTTTTGTCATTGCCCAATCGTGCCGACCCAGAAGTAAGAAATAAGTTCAACCAGTGGGTGCAAACACTTGGAGCACGGATTATTTTCATGAACACGAATCCGGTTCGTGTCCGCATTACACTAAAAGATCTGCCAATCGATCACTGGTGGCGTGAGATTCGACCGGATGTAACTGACAAGCAGCTTTTGAACTCCATTGATGATGTTTACCTTTATCGCAGAGGAGACGATTGTGTGATTGACCAAACTATTCAGGACTTAGCGGAACTAAGAGCCACACCACAACAGATAACAGAGCAGCGAGAAAAACTTGAATCAAGCATCCCCGTTCCTAAACGAATCAAATCTCCAACATTCACAGCAGAGGAGGCAGGCCGGCTAAGCGCAGGAGCAAGAGCTGATGCAGTGGACTGGGCCAAAACGGCATAACGATGCCATCATTGCTGCAGCATTGTCAGCTTCATGATGAAGGGTGGTTGCTTAAAGATTTGTTTATGGGCTGGCGGCGGTTTAGTGGGACTCTTCGTTGCCCTTCTCATAGGCGCAACGCTCTGGGAGCAGGGTCTGAAGAGTGGTTGCAACAACGGCAAGTCCGATGACTGCGAGTCATTGCTCTCAAGTGACTACATCGTTAACGAGGACTTTGATCTCGGCCAAATCACGAACGAGGAGTTCAAGCCCAAGTTCGTTCAGCAGGTCGAAGCCGCCAAGAAAGCTGCAGCAGATACAGCTGAGGCCAACAAAAAAGCGGCCGAAGCCAGAAGAGCCCAGAACGAATTGGCTGATCTCGTAGTGAAAGCCATGACTCAATGTGAGGGATCACTCAAGGCAGCCATGAAGGACCCGGACAGCTTCCAGGTTCACAACCGTGACTTTGCAAGCCTCCAGATCGAGTACTCCGCCACAAACTCCTTTGGTGGTCGTATTCGCAACGTGATGGATTGCAAGACAGGGAAAAACTTGCGTTAGATGTCTACGCGAGAATGCTCCATTTCAGTCACGCAACCACCGCCAAAGCGTTCCCAGCACACCATCAGGGCATAAGTAGAACGAAATGGGCTAGAGCCTAGGCGTCCAGAAGCTCTAGCTCCACTTCGCGTCCTTTGAGCCGGTTGAGCATGTCGCGACTGTGATCGATGGGAGATCCGTAGTACTGGAAGTCCATCTGGAACTGCGGCAGGACGGAGCGTAGTCCACGGCGTTTCTGCCGAGCCAAATAACGATGAAAGCGGTTGAACGACCTTGATCGGCTCATGGCACCCACCTTCTTTTCTGATTCCGTTGTAATGCGTCTTCAGGGTTGAGAGCTGTATTAGAACAAACCATCGGGAAGCTTCAGCATTCCAAAAAGGTCGGCACAAACTCTGAGCACCCATCTGACAACAGAAGATGGACCGGGAACGTGTGTTAGTTAATACACAAGCATGTACTAGACTGCGCTAGTTTAATTATTAATTGTTAGAAATCAAAATGATGTTTCTAATGCACTGGTCTTTCAAGACCGGCTATCACGAAACCGCAGCTAAAAAGTTTATTTCGACTGGTGCGCCTTTCCCAGAGTGCAAGTCTTGGAAGCGTTTCCACGGACCTGGTTCACTTGAAGGATGGATTCTTGTTGAGGCTGATAACGCGGATGCTTGTTATGAACATGCTGCAGAGTGGGCGGAGATCATGGATTGGGAAGTGACACCTGTACTGACTGATGAGCAAGCAGGTCCCCTAGTCGCAAAGGCTTACGGCCTCGGGTGAAGCGAAATCGCTGAAATCAATGACAGAGTAAATTGTGTGAGGACTTAGCTTAAAAATGCGGGGAGGCAATCAATCAGGCCATCAAAGACCAGCCAAATTGTCAGCAAAATGTGATCAATTCATCTGAATGATTTTTATCTATAGCAGATGAACAGCGCGCTTTTCTGGCTAAAATTATTTTATAGTGAATATCTGATTCGTTAATTGTCTCAGTATGATACTGGGAAAGCAGGACCTCCGCCAGGAAGAAAGCGGAAGTCAAAACTAACACGAGTTGATGATGTCGTATTGATTTTTGATCCATGGCTGATATTTACCCCGTCAAAAAGAAGTATCTGGCCAAACTGCATCGTTATGGGCTGGTGATCTTCTGCACCTTCTTTTCCTTCAATCCAAAGAGAATTATTTCCCCACACATTAGTCAATGGTACCCATACATTAATCCTGCCCTGTTCAACCCCAAAATCCCGATCTCGATGAAAAACGGTGCTTCCTAGTCCGCTGTAATAAAAGCGAAACGAAGGCGGGCTCTGGTAATTAGTAATACCACCAATTTCATTGTCTATTACATCCAGTACAAACGACTTATAGATTTCCTGAATGGACGAGAATGACTTCGCCAGCTGATTGGCGGTTGGGCTGATATTGCAAGTCTTGACTTTATTCAAAGAATGAATTGCCTCCAGGTCATTGACTCCCAGCAACTCGCAAGCCCACTTCCTGAAGTTGTAGCGGGTTGAATCGTACTCTAAAATAGTTGACTTCATACAAAAAGCTTATGCTGTATCTGCCAGATTTACGCCTCGTGTATCCAGAAAATTGATAGAAGAGTTTTGAAGATGTATTGCGGATGGCAAAGTTTCCAAAGCGAATGAACTCTGCCATATAGCCACCGTTTGAAGGTGTCAGGGTCGTTGGCTCGCAGGGCTGCAAGGAACGGGTCGATGCGGGTGTCTTGAGGCGTTGGTCAGTCGTGATTGCCTGAAGTGTTCCCCGCTGCAGACCTAACGACTAACCCACAACCAAAGCCTCCCCAGCACGCCGTCAGGGCAGTCCCGCACCACCCACCGCTGCTGCATCTCCTCGCAGTGCTGTAAGTCAATCTCATCGGGTAGCGGCGCATAGCCCGACATCCAGACGTTGACCTGCCGATTCCTGACGCCTCGGTTATTCGGCAGTGACGTAAGCCAGTCGATGTAGTCGCGGTTCATCTGTTGCCTGTGTGTGATTAGGGCGGGACCGGCTCCTCAACAACCGGCCCCTGTTGGAAGCGCAAACTCCAGACGCTCCCTGTGATGGGCCTTCGACCCTGCCGTTAAGCAGAACCCACCACAACGGAGCTTTGATGCGAGCAAACGAAGTCCGCTGCGTTCAGGATTTGTGTGTGCGTGACACCACTGACGGCTCCTCGGAAGGGATCCACGACGACTTGCGCACTGCCGAAGTAGACGAGACGGCTGTAACTCGGATCCAGTGCGATCACCTTGTCCTCGGTGACATTGCTTGTGATGAATACCGGCAGGCCGTGAATCTTCAGGTCACTCAGCACCAACGCGCCACTGCTGGCATCCACGCGGGTCTTCATCAGATCAGCGGCAGTGCTCGGGTGCATCAGGAACACCACCTTGCTCAGGTCCACATCGGCATCACCGAGCTTCTCCAGCATTGATGCCAGTTCATCGCTGGTGGGAGTTGCAGAGGCAAAGGTCTGGCTGAGCGCATCAGGCAGGTTGAGCAGGCCAAGCGGTTGAGAGTTGCTGCCAGTGCCTTGAATCGCTCCCTTCTCGATCAGTCCGGCAACAGCACGGCCGACTTCCTGCAGAACTGACCCTTCAACGTCAGGGACGAGCACCTTCAGGCGGCGGCTGAAAGACAGGCGGGCACTGGCGAGCTTCGGGCTGGCATCCACGCTGGTGCTTGTGGTGGTGAGTGCGGTGTAGTCAGCACCTTCTGCAATCCATCCGGCATCGGCCTTGGCAAAGCGCGGGATGGTCAGGTTCTCTCCGCCGGTTTCAATCCGCTCAACACCGGCACGCTCCAAGACGGTCACAGGCCGGACGCTGTCTGCGACTTTCTGCACCGACGTGGCAACCAAGTCACCACCGCTGCTGGCAGTGCCTGTGATCAGATCGCGCAGCATCCTTTGGGTTGGGATGAATGCCGCGTTCTCCTGCTTCTTCTGGATGCTGTGCTGGCCGTAGAACTTCTCAGCCTGCAGTGACAAGTTTTGCTCCCAAGTGGCCTGTTCGTCTGGGACTTGTGAGCTGAGTGAGCTGAGCAGTGCGTTGAAGCTATATGGCCGCTTCTTGGTGATGGTGTGGTTCATTGATTGCCTCGCGTGTTTATATCATCACGGCCGATAGAATGAAATCAACTAACTTGTTCCAAGGTGTTCCAATCAGATTGGGTGAAAGCGTCAGAAATGCGACGGCAACTGCGGTTAGGCCGAACGACGCAATGGCGGCTGATGAAGGAAGGCTATTTCAAGGGTGGAGTGCACTACTACCGTTCTGGTGCAACGTCTCGCGGGCATCTGCGCTTTAACTTGCCCGCTTGTGAAATAGCATTGCTGCTATACACACAGCGATAAATTAAGGGCATGAGTTTTGTCTACTGATGCCTCAGCAATTCGCCTCTCATCAGCCTGATGATGACTTCCAATGCGGCCTAACCCTGCTGACGATGCCCTGAGTAGTGCGCAGGCGAAGCGGTACTGGCAGGCCGTACGAGAGAAACAATGCGCAGACCATTCCACCGTGATATCGTCTGCTGTTGACCACTAATTTGATTAGCTTGGCTAATATATAGTGCTAGCCAATTTAGGCCCAACTTATCTGACGCTAAATAATGAAGGCGGCCCGAAATTACCCGTACGCACTTCACAGAAAGGACCCATTAAAGAGTCCACCATTGAAGACCTCTTTCAAGGCTTATGCGATCCAGCCAATCTACGAAGAGTTCAGCTTTAACCTCAGTTAAAACCGAATTTTTTTGAGGCAACAAACTCCATTTCTTTCCGGAGCTGCAACATCGCCTCGCGAGCAAAGGCTTTCTCATTCTGCTGTGCAGTTATTATTTGTCTAGTTAGTGCGCGAAGCTTTTCTATATCTTCGCAGGCATCAATCTCGCGAAATGCAGCTTCGAGATGAAATCTCTGCTCTACAGAAAGATGGTAGTTTGTCATGAGAAAGATGGTAGGTAAAGGCCTGATGATTAGTCAGACCAAGAGCTGTTTGAATTTCAATAAGCTGATCCAAAAAACCAAATTAGCCAGCTACAGCGGAAATGCTGTAAGGAGCTTCAGGGAAGCTTGTGGGCATTGGATCGAGCTTGCCCTGTGCCAATGCTTTGGCACGGAAATACATCTGGCTTGATGTGGCACCAGCTGCTTCCATCGCTTTCGCGACGAGATCCCAGTTGCGAACTTCGGTAGACATTTAGGTTGATTGAAATGACTCACTAACGATCGCCAGGTTTGGAAGTACAGCGTGAGTGAGAAAACCGAACCTCAACCGAACAACAAACAACTTTGTGCGGCAGAAGTTATTGAAGCCTTCACTGGTACAGGGCTGCTGTGAAAGATCAGGAGCTGACTAACTAACGGGCGTGTTTCAGCAGCAGAAGCTCTCCATAGAAGAGAGCCATAGCGCCAACGATGGCCACGCACAGGGTGGTGGTGAGAAAAACTTCGTGGAACATCTGTTCCTCCTTATATATGACCTTGGTCTAGGACAAATGGTCAGTATCTGTAGCTCTTGTTCAAAGTCTGAATGGAGTAAAAACCGGCCACCATGTCCGTTCAACACAAAGGAAAAGTCATCCCAATCCTGATCGTCGGCGACGTAGGCGATTGCGGGGAGGCATACGTTGCCGGTGGGCTGAAGCGCATCCCGAAGGAGCACGTCCTGGTGAATCTTGCCTCCACGTGGAGGAGGAGGCTCGGCGGCTGAAAGGTGAGCCCTGTCCACCTGTCCATACTGTCCAACCCTTTTTCCCAAGACTTCCCAATAGTGCGTTTCTACGCCTTTTTTTCTTCTCCTACGAGTCTTCAGAGATAGGTATGGACAGCTTGGACAGCTAGTCGTAGTAGTGGGTTTGCCTTGGCCACAACGTTGGACGTGTCCATGGTCATGGGTTGGACAGGTCAGTGCGGAAGAACTTCCGAGGCCGTTTCTGTCCAAACTTGTCCGCGGGTCCACGCTTCATGTCCAACCCTGTCCGCGCCATGTCCACTTTGATGTCCTTCTTCAGGCGGTCGGTCAGAGGCACGTTCAGCTTGTCGGACACGTACAGATAGACCTGTTGCGGGTCGTAGTAATCGCGACCTGAGTTTTCAGCCAGGAACTGCTGAACAGCACCTTCGGTCAGGGTGTCGGCGGTGAAGTCTCGGTTCAGCTCTTCAATGAGCTGCTCATCTTCATCATTCAAATACGTCAGCGCACCCTGCCTGTAAGCGTCCAGCGCGGCCTTCCAGATTCCATCTCTGATCTGGCTGAGCTGATGGGTGCTGATTTTCTGCTGCCTTTCCAGCTCAACGGGGATGATCAGCCAGCGTCGTTCCCCGGTGTCGTCGTGCAAGAAGTCATTCCGGTTACAGGTGCCGACAAACACGCTGGGCCTTGGTGCTGATTCGGACTTGGCGGCATAAGGAGCGCGGAAGTGATCGCACTGCGTCGTGACGAAGTTCTTGATCTGCCCGGCCCTGTAACTACCGGTGATGTTGTCCAGTTCGCCCAGCTCCAGTCCCCAGCTCTGGTGAACGACCAGGAGGCCGTCCTTGTCATCCAGCCGTCCCCGGAAGGTCGTGAAGTATTCCCCGAACAACGCCTGCCAGAAGCTGGTCTTCCGAATGCCTTGCTTCCCTTGCAGCACGGTGCAGGTGTCGAACTTGCAGCCGGGCTCCATGACTCTGGCCACTGCACCGATCAAGGTGATGAACACCATGCGGTCGTAAATGGTCGGCGCATCGCTGCTGTCAGCAGGACGCAGAAACGTGGAGGCCAACCTTGTGATGTCTTGTGGCACGACGGCTTCAAGGCCGTTCAAGTAGTCGCGGACTGGGTGAAAGCTGAAACGTTCGGCTGATGTGCGCAGTGCATCCCGCGCTGATTGCTTGCTGCAGTTGTATCCCCTTTGCTGAAAACGGATGTAGGCGTTCTCGGCTTCTGTGCTGCTGAGCCGTTGGCCATCAATCTCAATCTCCATGGTGAGGAGGTTGAAGCGGATCCGGTCCCCAGGAATGTCGCTGAGGAGCTGTTCCAACATCCCGGCGTTAGCGGGTGTGAGTCGGCCCTTCTCTGTCCAGCCATCCGTGATCTCACTGATCAGTTCAGACAGGACTCCTTGGGTAGGCGCTGGGATGGAGCGGGTGATCGGTGCATGGATCTTGAAGGTGCTGAAAGGTCCGATCGCATTGACGCCATCCCCGACCATCGCCCAGGTGACGCCATCACGTTCCACCGTCTCGCCCTTACTGATTTCGGGTGGTGACCAGCGGGTCCCGTGATGGCAGAGCACCATGTCGCCATTGGCATTGATGCGGCAGTCAGGTTCAGTTCTTTCGCAGATCGGGCAGGGAATGCAATCGCGCCAGTCGCCTTTATCTGACTGCCCACTACTGCTCTGTCTCTGCCTAGTGATCTGGATCAGCAGCTTGATCAGCTCACGCCAGGGCTCTGTCGGTGAATCAATCTCGGCCGGGCTGCCTTCCCAGACGTACTGCCCACCCGACGTTTTGTGATCACCAAGAACGACGCACTGACCAGTGGACCAAAACAGCTCAAGCTGCTCGCCTGCACCTGTGCTGTGAACTGTCTTACCTATGTCGGAGAGTTCTTCTTCCAGCTCCTGATCATTGATCTGAAACGCGACCTTCAGGCGATCGTCTGCTGTAGTGCGCCGGATGATCCAGCCAGCATCTTTCAGATCACACCGGTGTTCCTGGCAGAACGTGAGCGCTGATGCTCCGTCGATGTCAATGAAAAGCAGATTGTCACTATCAGGTCCTGGCCTGACTCCAACGCATTTCACCTTCCCGTTCATCGCCAGGATGTCGTCCGGTGTGAAGGAGGCGTCTGGCCAATTGTTTAAGTGCTTCCCAGTTACCTGATCAATCGGTGCTTTGCCTTTTTCGCCTGCACCACACGGCAACAAAGCGAAGCCTTGAAGCTCAGGAAGTTTCTCTCGCCACGACATCACATCTGTCCCATTGTCGTTAGAAGCAGCAACAGCCGATCAACCGCAAGAGAGGCGTGCGGTGAGCAATCAGGGTGCTTGTCAATCCAGTCCTCGATCTCGCTGTAAATGGAAGCAATTAGGACGGAAAATCCAGCATCAGAGCGTCTCATGGGTAAAATTCCATTGGTCGGATTGGTGAAGGGTTGGCTTGTCAGGGCGGCCCTTCATTTTTCTCAGCCGTCATCAAGAAGCATTGCGGCGAGGCCGTTCTGCATCAGGAGGCGAATCGCTTCTGACTTGCTGCAGTTGTGGTCAACGCAGAATTTGTTGACTTCAGCAAGTAGGGCGTCAGACAAATATGTCGCCGTAATGTGCGGATACTTGCAACGCGGCTTGAATTTCATAAGATCCAAAATTTTGTCTTATAAGTCCATTTTGAGAGACGAATTAAAAGTGTCAACAATGGGCGAGAATTACCCGCCTGTATGATGATTCAATCGTCTTCCCTTATCGCCTTAACAAGCACTGCGCACATGAGTGCATCAGCTTCAAATACCACCTTCTGCGCTGCAACACGAACTTCAGCAAGATTGCTGAGTGCTGTCGGGTAATCGCAGTCGGAATAAAGCGCTTCCGCGATGTCAATGTTGTCTTCCTGCAGAAGCTCACGAACAGAAGCTCTTAGCGGGCGGGTGTAGAGATCAGCGCTCATCGCTCGCCTCCAGCTCGTCCAGCTCGGCCAGTCCCTTGCGAAGCAGGGCACGCACCAGGGCAGCGCGGGGCAGGGTGCCGCTGGGTTGAAGCCGGGCACAGTGGTGATCAAGGCGTGGCTCCACGTCAGAAGCGACTTTGACGCTGAGAACCGATGTCAGTGGTTGTTCCAGTTGAAGTTCCATGAGCTGAAGTCCGTCGGACATACGGAGCGTGCCGACCCTTGAGACTCATGTCTACGACTGGCGTTTGCCCTTGCGCCCTACGGTGCTCGGCTCATTACGCCCAGTTGTTACTTTCAGGCTCCCGCGGGTCACGCCGAGTTGGTGATGGATCTGTTCCTGACTCCACACGTCCCGTGATGCACGACGGCCCAGAAGCGCATCGGCGTAAAGCCTGACCCGACGCTGCGTCGACGCAGCATCCTCATCCAACAGCTCGAGGCGGACCTGACGGATGCCGATCTCGAGCAGTGCCGGCAGACCCTCCACACCGGTTTGTGCCGTGCCGTTGAACAGGGTGTTGCGACAGCCGAGATCGGCCCGCAATGGATGCTCAACGCCGCTGCGATCCCTGAGCGTGACGGTGTGTTGTTCACAAGGGCGACCGCAATCGGTGTGGTCATGACCATCCGAGAGAAAGGCGCAGAACACGCAGTGGTCCATGTGAAACAGGGGCATGTGTTGATGGAGGGTCACCTCGATGCGTGAGGGGTCTACGCCAGCGGCCAGATCCAGTAGCTGCTGCAGGTTGAGGTCGTAGCTGGCCGTCACCCGCTCCAACCCCCAGTGCTCCAGATACCAGCGGACGCTGAGGGGGTTGGCCGTATTTAGAGAAAAGTCACCGACGCAGGGAGCCAAGGGGGTGAGGCGTTCCAATTGATCGGCATTGCGCACCACATAGCCGTCCGGACGGGCTCGGATCAACGGTTCCAGGCTCCAGGACTCATTGGGCCGGGTGATACGGGCTCCCGCCAGCCAGATCCCATCGGGCCAATGACCACGACCGATGGCCACCGCTTCCCTCAGATCACGGGGCTGCTCCAGATCGGCCACCACGGACGCAATCGGCAGGTTGGTGAGTGGAATCAGGGCCTCCAGCTGCGCCAGGCTCCGCACCAGCACGACGAGTCCGGTCTGATCCGTTGAGGACTGGGGCGAGGTCTCTGGCAACAGCTGCCTCAAAACGGACGGCACATCCACCGCGGAGCTCTGCAGGGGCCCTTGGGATGACGCGAGGGCTGGTGGCTGCTGTAGCTGCTCCAGGAGCTCCCGGCGCATCCGATTCAGCTCGGCCACTGGCAGAAACAGATCCCCTTCCAGGTCCAGTTCCAGCCGTTCTAGAAAGCAGCCGCTGCCCCCGAGCCGTCCCAGCTGCTCCTCCAGACGATGGCGATCGAGAGCGCGTTGCTGGGCCGCCTGCAAGGGCATGCGGCTGGAGATTCGCGTTCCTCCCTCAATTGTTTCCAGCACCAGTGGCTGCTCCAGACGGCCCCGCACCCGAAGCTGCAGCCCGATGGATTGGCTGGCAGTCGGACGCTGGGCAGCCCGCTGCCAGTGGCTGTCCCAGGAGGGATCACTGGTGAGCCAGACCGACGCACCGGCCGTGAGATCGCGGAGGTTGAGACGACCCGGGCCAAGTTTCAGGCGCAGGCGCTCGCGGCCGAGCCGTTCCACCACCATCACGCGTCCCCCAACCTCCTCCGGAGGCTGAAGAGGCGATGTGGACCGTCGTTCCAACACCAAGCCCTGGCCAGGTCGCAAGGACTCCCGGCTGCGGATCTGCAGCCAGCCACTGCGATCCACCTGCAAGAGCTGCCCCACCAATGGACCGCGCTTCTTGCTCCAACGGCCGTGGACCAGGCAGCGGTGGTTCATCCCTTGCAACCATCCGGTGGATAACCCCCGTGAAAAAGCAAGCTCCAACTGGCGCTGGGGGTCGTCCTGTTCCGCGGGGTTGAGGCCCCGATCGAGACCACGGCGGTAGGCATCCGTGACGGCCGCCACGTAGCTCGGGTCCTTCAGCCGCCCTTCGATCTTGAGGCTGGCGATGCCGATCCGCTGCAGCTCGGGCAGCACAGGCCAGGCCGAAAGATCCTGAGGCGACAGCAGGTAGCGCTGATCACCCAGGGGTCGTGGAACGCCATCGACGATCAATTCATAGGGGAGCCGGCAGGCCTGAGCACATTCACCGCGGTTGGCACTGCGCTGCCCCAGGGACTCACTGGTCAGGCACTGACCGGAATAAGCCACACACAAAGCACCGTGAATGAAGACTTCAAGGGGCATGGCCAGATGCCTGGCCTGCAACTGCCCCTGCAAGCGCTCAAGATCCGTCAGCGCAAGCTCCCGGGCCAAAACGACCCGTTCACAGCCCAATGCGGCCGCCTGCGCCACACCAGCGGCACTGGTGATCGACATCTGCGTGGAGCCATGCAGCGCAAGATCCGGCACCAGGGTTCGAGCCAGACAACAAAGACCCACGTCCTGAACGATCAGCGCATCCACCCCGGCGGCCTGCGCCGCAAGCAGCAACGCAGCAGCACGTTCCAGCTCATCGCTGAACACGAGCACGTTGAAGGTGAGGAACCCCCGTACCTGGCGCTCATGCAGCCAGGTCATCACCTCCCCCAGTTCTTCGATGCGGAAGTTCTCAGCCCGCTGGCGGGCATTGAAGGCATCAACACCGAAATAAACAGCATCGGCACCGTTGGCGACGGCGGCCTTGAGGCAGTCCCAGTCACCGGCTGGGGATAGCAGCTCAGGAATGGTCAAAGGCGTCGAGAGGTGAAGCGTCGGGCTGCCTCAAACTGACGCAATGCCTCGGCCGTGCCTTGAAAGCGCCAATGCCAGGGCTCATACATCACCCCCTGCTGATTCCCCCTGGGAAACGAAAGAATGAAGTGGTAGCGCGCAGCGTTGTCCTGAAGCCAGCGAAAAGCTCTGGTCTGCTCAAAGCTCTGAGAAAGATTGGTCTCGGGTGCCTCTCCATCACCAAGATCGATCGCATAGCCAGTGCTGTGCTCGGAGTACCCGGGTGGTGCCGAAACCTGCGCCCGTTCCTCCGCCGTCTGGTTCCGTTCCGAGGCGATGTCGAAAAAGATCGACTCCTGCAACGCCAGGGAGCGATAACCGCTTAAGAGACGAAGATCGACGCCCTCAGCCAGGCCGGCCTGCAACATCGCGTCCAGAGCATTCGCTGCATCCAGGTGAAGCACAATGCCGGGCTCGAAGCTGACGAGCTGATCAAGGGGAACTTCTTCGTAGGGGAAATGCCCCAACAATCGCCCGTCCTCGTCGGGACGCTGCCGGAACCCCTCAATTCCCAACGACTGCGCCGGTTGCACCGGTGCTGTGCGGTTGGTCCCTAACAGCACCGTTACACCGCCGGCAACCACCGCCACAACAGCGACCAGGCCGACAAGGGAACCCGATCCACGACGTCGCTGCCGGGCTGCTCCGGCCCGACGGGCAACGGGAATGTCTCCGCTTGGATGGCGTCGCGCGGAGGAGGCCCGGGCCACTGGGCTGATGCGTGTTGTTTCGATCGTAAGGGCGGGTGCCAGGGGGGGCCCACGTTGGCTATCAACTGAGTGGTAGCTTCAAAAAACAATCCAGCGGAGTTGGGCTGAGATGTTGCGTGTTGCGGTTATCGGCGGCGGTCCTAGCGGATCCTGCGCTGCCGAAATTCTTGCCAAAGCTGGAATCCAAACCTGGCTGTTTGAACGCAAGCTGGACAACGCCAAGCCCTGTGGTGGTGCGATTCCTCTTTGCATGGTCGAGGAATTTGACCTGCCGGACGACATCATCGACCGCAAGGTCCGCAACATGAAGATGATTTCCCCTTCCAATCGGGAGGTGGACATCAAACTCGATCCCCTTGGTTACGACGACAACGCCTACATCGGCATGTGCCGTCGTGAGGTGTTTGACGCCTACCTGCGCAACCGTGCCGCTGACCTTGGCACCACGCTGGTGAATGGACTGGTTCAGAAAATCGACACCGGCAGCAACCGCCAGGGTCCGTACACGCTTCATTACGCCGACTACAGCGGCGGTGGACCAACCGGTGACCAGAAAACCCTCGACGTGGATCTGATCATCGGCGCCGATGGGGCCAACTCCCGGGTCGCCAAGGCCATGGATGCCGGTGACTACAACGTGGCCATCGCCTTCCAGGAGCGGATCAAACTGCCGGCTGAGGAGATGACCTACTACGAAGATCTGGCCGAGATGTATGTCGGCACCGACGTTTCACCAGACTTCTACGCCTGGGTCTTCCCCAAATACGACCACGTGGCCGTGGGCACCGGCACCATGCAGCAGAACCAGAGCCTGATCAAAGGTCTGCAGAAGGGCATTCGGGAGCGGGCGAACAAGCGCCTGTTCAAAGGCGAAGTGATCAAGGTCGAAGCCCATCCGATCCCCGAGCACCCCCGTCCCCGCCGTGTGGTGGGACGGATGGCTCTTGTGGGTGACGCCGCCGGCTACGTCACCAAGAGTTCCGGTGAGGGCATTTATTTCGCCGCCAAGAGTGGACGGATGTGCGCGGAGGCCATCGTTGAGATCTCCAAGAACGGCACGGTGATTCCCACCGAGAAGCAAATCAAATCCACCTATCTCAAGCGGTGGGACCGCAAGTACGGGGCTACGTACGCCGTTCTCGACATCCTTCAGCGCATCTTTTACCGCAACGACGCAGCTCGGGAGGCCTTCGTCGAAATGTGCGACGACAGGGACGTTCAGAAGCTCACCTTCGACAGCTACCTCTACAAGCGCGTGGTGCTGATGAACCCTTGGCAGCAGATGAAGCTGACGCTCCGCACCCTCGGCAGCCTGCTGCGCGGTGAAGCGCTGGCACCGTCGAACTACACCCCCGTGCCATCAGCGGTGGGTCGCTCCGATGGAGACTTCCTGGCTGAAGAAGCCGTTCAGGCCGTCAAGGCTCAGGCCAAACGCGAAGACAAAAAAGCCACCGTCAGCTGACGGTGGCCCTGCCCGGCTCGATCACTGACGCTCTGCGGCCGCCTTGCTGGCGGCATCTTTGATCCGCTCGATGCCTTCTTCCAGATTGCGACTGGGAGCCCTTTCCTTGCGGGTAGAGGTCAAGACATTGATCGCGTAAATCGCTGCAGCCGCAATGATCAGTGCTGCGACGATAGTGCCGAGACCATTTTCACCATGCTTGATCTCGTCAGGCATGGGGATTGCGCATACCCGCACTGAGTAGCTCGACACATTCAGGCTGACTCAAACATTGTCAGATCTGGATCAGATCGAACCGTGCCAGCACGCCAGCTTGATTGCGCAGCACCCCAAGAAGATTGAGCCTGTTCCGGCGCAGTTCGGGGTCATCAGCCATCACCATCACGCTGTCATCGCCATCGAAGAAGGCTTCCAGCACTGGGGTGGCCTGCACCAATGCCTCAGCTAGCTCGCGATAGCGGCGTCCTGAGGCAAGGGGCTCGAGCTGCACGAGCACCTCGTACATCGCCGTTTCACTGGGAGACTCAAACCGCTCGGGTGACACCACCGCCGACACCGTGAGATCGGTCTCAACCAGATCACCCTTCTCCGCCAGCCGCGCAGCCCTCTGAACCACGGCCATCAATCCCGGCAACGCCTTCGATTGACGCAGAGCATTCAGCAGGTCGAGCCGCTCGCGTACATCCATGGGGTCAGCCAGCAACCGCTCCGTCGCCACCGACTCTGCGGAGACCGCCTGGACAAGATCCGGAACAAAGCCCTCGTCCTCCAACTGGGAAACAATCCGCTGCCGCAGCAGCTGGCAAAGATCCTGGTGGAGTGCTGAGCTGTCGATGGCGAACTCCGGGAACAAAGCAGCCCAGTCCTCCACCGCTGAGCCCAGGAAGCGGCTCAGATCGAGCCTCCAGCCACGGTCCCAGACGATCTGCAACAGGCCATTGCCAGCGCGCCGCAGGGCATAGGGATCCGATGAACCGCTGGGACGTTCACCCTTGGCAAAGATGCTTAACAGCAATTCCAGGCGTTCCGCCAGCGCCACCACGGCACCCGCATCACTGCTGGGGAGCTGATCACCTGCGCCGCGCGGCAGATAGTGCTCCACCACCGCCAGGGCGACCTCCGTTGGCTCCCCCTCCTCAAGCAAGTATTTGCCACCCATGAGTCCCTGAAGCTCAGGAAACTCACCAACCATCTGGCTTACAAGATCGTGCTTGCAGAAATGGGCAGCTCGGATGGCCGCCTCCCCTTGATGCGCATCCAGGTTGAGCTGGTCCACCAACTGACGGGCAGTGCGCTCGATCCGCTGGCAACGATCGAGCAGGCTGCCCAGCCCCTCGGCGAAGGTGACCCGATCCAGAGCCTCTCGACGCGCACTGCTGGGCTGACGTCGGTCCACGGAGAGGAAGAACTCCGCATCCGCCAACCGAGCAGCGAGAACCCGTTCATTGCCTCGGGTGATCAGTGCATCCGCGGCCTCAAGACCATTGCCCACAAGCAGAAAGTCCCGTTGGAGAACCACCGTGGCCTCCAGTTGCAGCGGATCCGGTGTGACCTCGGGAACCTTCAGCGGCACATAGCGCTGATGGGCCTGCATCACGGTGATGATCACTTCCGGTGGCAGTGACAGAAACCGCTCAGCGATGGATCCCTGCAGCAGCCGCGGTGATTCAACGAGATCCACAAGCTCTTCAAACAGAGACTCGGGGCAATCCGGAAGACCGTTCAGCTGATCGGCTGAAGCATCGAGCTGAGATCGAATCAGGGCAGCCCGTTGCTGGCGATCAACGATCACGCCAGCCGCTGCGAGGGTGTCGTCGTAATCCTCTGCGGTGTCGATCGGCAGAGGTTGATCACCATGCAGGCGATGGCCGCGACTGAAGCGATCACTGCGAACCGGCGGATCCGCACCGGGGATCTCCACCGGGATCAGATCGACACCCTTCAGGGCCAGCAGCCAGCGAATCGGTCGGCTGAAGCGTTGGCTTCCCGTTCCCCAGCGCATGAAGCGTCTGCCCTGAAGACCATTGATCCAGGCGGGGATGAGCTCCTGCAGCAGGTCAACGCTGTTCTGCCCCTCGGTCCGCACGCTTGCGAACACACATTCGCCCTTGGGGGTATTGCGCACCTCGAGCTGCGACGGATCCACACCGCAGCGTTTGGAAAAGCCGATCGCAGCCGGCCCCGGAACTCCATCCTTGAAGGCCTGGGCGATCGGAGGCCCCTTTTGATCTTCTTCGAGGTCCGGTTGGCGATCCGCCAAACCATGCACCCGTACCACCAAGCGACGGGGTGTGCCCAACACCTGAACTGACTTGTGATCGAGACGGCTATCCAGCAGATCACGACCCACACGATCCTGCAGTTGATCAAGGGCCTGACGGGCGAAATCGGCCGGTAATTCCTCCGTGCCGATCTCCAGAAGAAAGGTTGAAGTCACGCCGCCAACATTGCCGTTTGCGACTGTATTGGAATCCGTTTCGCTACGTTCAATTCATCAACACCGGAAGCGCGTGGGCGACGGGGCTGCAGCTGCACAACAGGAGACCGCAACCAGTCTTCCGAAAGCGGAACAACGCAAGCTGGACAGCGACTACCTGCGGGAGCCGCTGCTGAGCGAACTGGCGAATGATCTACCCAATTTCAGCGAAGACGCTCTGCAGATCCTCAAGTTCCACGGCAGCTATCAGCAGGACGACCGCGATAAACGCGAGAAGGGGAAAGACAAGACCTGGCAGATGATGCTGCGGCTGCGCAGCCCTGGTGGCCGCATCCCGGCCCAGTTATTTTTAGCTCTCGACGAGCTTTCCGATCGGCTGGGGGACGGCACCCTGCGGGCGACCACCCGGCAGGCCTTCCAGATGCACGGCATTCCCAAGGCCGACCTGAAAGAGGTGATCGGCACCATCGTTCGCAACCTGGGTTCCACCCTGGCTGCCTGTGGTGACATCAACCGCAACGTGATGGCCCCGGCGGCCCCGTTCGAAAAAGGTGGCTACCCAGCTGCACGGCGGTTGGCCGACGAGATTGCCGATCTGCTGAGTCCGGAAGCGGCTGAAGGTTCTTACCTCGACCTCTGGGTTGACGGCGACCTCAGCTATCGCTTCAGCCCGCCAGCCGCGGTTCGCCGGGCCCGCAAGCGCCAACTGGAGCCAGGCGTGTTCTCCGGCAGTGAAGCTGAACCGCTCTACGGCGACACCTACCTGCCCCGAAAATTCAAGGTGGCCGTCACCGTCCCCGGTGACAACTCGGTGGATCTGCTGACCCAGGACATCGGGCTGGTGGCCTTCACCGACCCCTCCGGCGATCTACGGGGCTGCAACGTCTATGTGGGGGGCGGCATGGGCCGCACCCACAACAAAGAGGAAACGTTCGCGCGCATCGCCGATCCCCTTGGCTACGTGGACGCCGCTGACGTCTTCGACCTTCTCCAGGCAATTGTGGCGCTGCAGCGGGATCACGGCGATCGCCGCATCCGTCGTCATGCCCGTATGAAATATCTGCTGGAGGATCGCGGTATCGCCTGGTTCCGCAATGAGCTCAAGGCGAACTACTTCTCCAGACCGCTGAAGGGTTTCCGCAACGAAGCCAAACCCAAGTTGCTCGACTACCTGGGCTGGCACCGACAGAAAGCTGGCCTGTGGTTCGTCGGTCTGCCGCTTCTCTGTGGTCGGTTGAAGGGCACGATGAAGCAGGGCCTGCGCGCCATCGTCGACACCTACCAACTGGAGATCCGCCTCACGGCGAATCAGGATCTACTGCTCTGCAACATCGGCACGGCCCAGCGGGCCACGATCAAGGCTGAGCTGGCGGCTCTCGGGTTCGATCTGCCCGATGCTCCCCCTCCACTGGCCCGCCATGCCATTGCCTGCCCGGCTCTGCCCACCTGCGGGCTGGCCATCACAGAATCGGAGCGCATCCTGCCCAGCGTGCTGGAGCGCCTCGATGCCCAGCTGCGTCGCCTCGAGATCGACAAATCGGTGCTGATCCGGATGACCGGGTGCCCCAACGGCTGTGCACGCCCTTACATGGCGGAACTGGCCCTAGTGGGCAGCGGTGTGAATCAGTACCAGCTGTGGCTCGGCGGCAGTGCCAATTTGCAGCGGCTGGCCCAGCCCTTCCTGCAACGCATGCCTCTGGACGAGCTCGAGCAGACCATCGAACCTCTGCTGATCAGCTGGAAGCAAGCCGGCGGTCGCCGCAGCCTCGGCGATCACGTTGAAAAACTTGGTGATCAGGCGGTGAGTGAGCTGCTGGGTGCTGCAGCATAGATCGCACAACCGGCAGCACTGCGCCACGCCCAGAGCTGATCTCCGTGGCTGAAGTGCCACCACTCATTGGGATGCTGAGCAAAACCGGCTGACTGCATCACAGACGCCAGAAGCTTCCGCCTCTGATGCCAGAGCGCCTCTTCCGAATCCGGCGCAGCAGCGGCGTAATGGTCAGGTTCTGAGATGACATCAACGGCGTCGATCTCGCCCCCCATCGCCAATGGACCTCCATCGCTTTGGCTGGCGAGGGTGAGATCCACGGCGGCACCGGTGCTACGGGGAGGCGGTGTGGAGGGATCAGGGCTCGGTGGCGCCCAGAAGCGACCGACCGCTTGACGCACAGCAGCGACTTGTTCGCGGTCAGCCCGATCGATGCCGCGTCGATTGATTTCAGCCGTCACCGCCTGCTCCACCATGTAGGCCTGAACGGCCAGCGGCCGCCAGGCATCAAAAATGGCCAGCAGCAGGTCGGATTGCCTTGCCTGAAGGTCCTGTTGCGCTGCCAGGAGGCGATCCACCACACCGGAGCGCAACTGAAAGGGATCTGCGCTAGGGCCATAGGGGGCACCAGCCGCGACGTACGGGTGTGGTTCGAGTCGCAACAGGGTTGGCGGCAGCGCCACAAGGGGCTCCCCGTTGTCGTGAATCGGACGATCACTCCAGGGACGCATGGGCTTGCTGAAACCAACCATGGTTAAACGGGTCAATTCAGGGGTGCCGCTCCGCTGAGCCGACGTTGCTGTTCCTCCAACAAGGCCAGGAGGACTTGATGAGCGGACAGATCCGGGTCCTGCTCCATCAGCTGTTGCGCCGCTGCACGGGCATCCTCAAGCACCGCACCATCATCAGCAAGGCTGGCCAGTGCCAGATCGGGAAGGCCGGATTGTCGGGTTCCCAGCACCTGACCTGGCCCCCGCAGGCGAAGGTCCATCTCGGCGATCTCGAAGCCATCGTTGGAGCACACCAGCACATCCAGGCGCTGACGGGCCAGGGGGTTGGAACTGCCATTGATCAACAGGCAGTGGGAGGCGGCCGCCCCACGGCCGACCCTGCCTCGCAGCTGATGCAACTGGGCCAATCCGAAACGTTCGGCGTGGTCGATCACCATCACGCTGGCCTCGGGCACATCCACACCCACTTCCACCACCGTGGTGGACACGAGCACCTGGCTGCGGCCATCGGCAAAGTCCCGCAGCACCGACTGCTTATCCGCACTGTTCAAGCGGCCGTGCAACAAACCGAGCGTCAGCTCCGGGAACACCTCCGAGGCCAGTTCAGCGTGAACCTCAACAGCTGATCGCAGTTCTAGTTTCTCGGATTCCTCCACCAGGGGCAAAACCACATAGGCCCGTTGGCCACGGGCCACCTCCTCACGGATCAACTCGTAGGCCTGCGACCGCTGCGCTGCCGTGAGCATGGCGGTGCGGATGGGTGTCCGTCCTGGCGGGAGTTCGTCGATCTGACTCACGTCCAGGTCGCCATGGAGGGACAGGGCCAGGGTGCGGGGGATCGGGGTGGCGGTCATCGTGAGCAGATGGGGCTGCAGACCCTTGTTGAGCAGTCGGTCCCGCTGGTGCACGCCGAAGCGGTGCTGCTCATCCACCACCACCAGTCCCAGGCGGGAAAACACCACCGGATCCTCCAGCAGGGCATGGGTCCCCACCAGAACCTTGAGGGAGCCGTTGGCCAGGTCATCCAGCAGTTGGCGCCGTTTGGTTTTCGGCGTCGCGCCGGTGAGCAACTCAACCGTCACATGCAGTGGGGGAAGCCAGCGGCAAAGGTTGCGGTGGTGTTGTTCGGCCAGAACCTCCGTCGGAGCCATCAAGGCGCCCTGCCAGCCGGAACTGATGGTGCTTAGCAACGCCGCAATGGCTACGACGGTTTTACCGGAACCGACATCCCCCTGCACCAGCCGGGCCATCGGCTGGGAACGCTGCAGATCGGCCTCGATTTCGCCGAAGACCCGCTCCTGTGCAGCGGTGAAGGCAAAGGGCAGGGAAGCCAGAAATTTCCCCACGAGCCCATCACCGCGACGGATCAACTCGAGCTGGGGACAAGGACGCTGGCTCAGGGTGCGTCGACGCCGCAACAGACCGAGCTGCAACAGAAGGAATTCATCAAAGACCAGCCGACGCCGGGCCTGATCCAACTGGCTGGGATCATCCGGTGCATGCAGTCCCTGAAACGCTTCCGGCAGGCTGACCAACGACCAATCCCGGCGCTCGGTCTGGTTGAGGGGGTCAGGCCAGGCCCGAGCTAGGGGCAACACCTGGTCGATCAGTTGACGGAAGCGGTCTGCCGCAACCCCTTCCGTCAATCCATAGACCGGCATCAGACGACCGATGTTGCGGGATCGCACCTCGGCATTGCTGCTTTCCAGCACCTCAATCAACGGGTCCTGGAAGGTCGCCCCATAGGGCCCCTCTTTGATCAGACCACTGACGGCCACCGTCGCCCCCTGGGGATACAGCCGCTGTTGCCCCTTGAGATAGGCCGGTGAGCTGAAGCGTTTCCCCGCCAGAAACCGTGTCACCTTGATCCGACCGGTGGGGTCCTGGAGCTGCAGTTCCAGAATCGACAGATTCGGATTGCGCGGACTGACGAAGCCGTTGCAGCGGCGAATGGTGGCCACGATCGTGGCCGTTTCTCCGACCACCAGGGCCTCGATGCGGCGGCGGGTGGCGTAGTCGACGTGGTCTCGCGGATAGTGCTTCAGCAGGTCTCGAACCAGCAGCAGACCAATCGCCGCCAGACGACCCGCCAACTTCGGTCCAACGCCTTGGAGCTGGGTCAGCGGACTGTCAAGACCAAGCTCCCGACGAGGTGCTGATGCGGTTGCCGTCGCCAACCGCAGCCGTGGCGGTGCCATGGGCGCTGATGGTTCGAGGCGGAGCCGCAACTCATGCAGCCACTGGCGAGTGTCGGTGACCAGCCTTCGGCGGCCGCTTTCAGGCAACTCCTCGTAACCGACAAAACCCTGGTGCAAGCGCTGCAGGCGCGCCTCAACACCAGGGGGGTAGGGCAGTGGTGGGGGGGCTGCAAGCTGATGAACCAGAAAGCCATCAAACCGTTGCTGACGGCCCTGCAGATTGTTGAACCCCGTCTCGACCTCAAGCGAAAGAGCCTGCTGTAAGGGCTTCAGCCAACCCAGCAACTCAGTGAGCTGCTCGCGGTTCAATCCGCGGGACTCTTGGGATCGGGAGGAGTCTGCCAAGGCGTCCGTGCTTCACGATCCAAGCAGCGACGCTCCCAATGGCGTTGCTGCCGAACCATTTTGAGCAGTTCCTGGTGCTGGTCGCGCAGGCGACGGCGACAACGTCGCAGGCGAAAGCTGTCGAATTCCAGCTCACTGCTGCGCACCAGCACACAGAGAACATCCATTCCCGGACCAAGATCGCCCATGGCGAGAGGCAGCTGAAGTCGCAGCAGATTGGAGGGGGAAGCCTGTGTTTCCATCTGGCCAATCAGCACAGTCTCCAGCAGATTCACCGGCAACAGAGCCTGGGCCAGGCCGGAACGCAGGAGTTGAACATTCACCGCATGGGAGAGATTCCGAAGCCGACGCGACAGGGCCAGATCCATGGAATCCATCCACTGCAACAACGCCACTGGCATGGTCGGCAGCAGGTTGTTTTCACCCTCGATTGGATTCGATCCACTGGACCCTCCGACCGAGGAACCAGGACTGGAGGGCTGCTCAAGAGCTTCGCCTGCCAACTCGAACAACGACCGGAGCACGTCAAGGTCTCCCTGAATGGCCCCATCAACGGCATCGTGTGAGGGCTGAGACTCCGGCTGTGGAACCGGCGCAGGAGACGCGTGAGGTCGAGAGCGAGATTCAGGCGGAGCTTGAATTCCGAAGCGCTGGGGTTGATCGAGGGGCGGCGCCATGCTCAGCTCCACCGAGCCTCCGGATGCCCCAGGTGGAAGGTCACTCAATTGGGAGCTGGGCTCACTCTGCTGTTGCTGAGCAGCCTGCTGCAGCCCCTGAAGCATCTGACGACTGGCCCTGGCTTGATGCCTCAGCTGCTCTTGCTGGATCTGATCAGCCAGATGCATCTGCTGTTCCACCGTCAGCAGCACCGAGCAGCGGTTGATCAGATTTTCGATCGCGGCGTGAAAGCGGGTTCTCTGCCCCTCCGTTAGTCGATTGAAACGGAGTGGATCCGTCTCCGACATCAACGAGAACAAGGCCTGACGTACAGCAGGCCCAAGCTCATCCCGCAGAACCTGAAGGTAGAGCGCCTGTTCGCGATACACAGCAATGGAACGAAGCCGGCACAACCGTCCCAGGCGTGCCAGCTGTTCATCGGGGTTGTAGGCGGACGACGGGTCCGAAATGGGCACCTGGATCAGCCAGCAGCCTTCATGGAGGCGACTTCCGCAGCGAAATCGGACTCCTCCACCTCGATGCCCTCGCCAAGGGTGTAACGGGTGAAGCGACGCACCTGCACGTTTTCACCGATTTTGCCGGCGGTCTGCTTGACCAGTTCAGTCACCGTGATCGAGCTGTCCTTGATGAAGGGTTGCTCCATCAGCGCGAGCTCCTTCAGGCGCTTGCCGATCCGGCCTTCAACGATCTTCACCTTCATCTGCTCCGGCTTGCCATCCAGGTCATCGCGACCCATCTCAATGGCCTTCTCACGCTCCCGAATTTCATCGGGAATGTCATCGGTGCTGACGTATTCCACGTTGGGGCAAGCCGCCACCTGCATCGAGACATCCCTCAGCAGCTCCTGGAACATGTCGCCACGGGCGACGAAGTCGGTCTCGCAATTGATTTCGATCAGCACACCAACCCGGGAGCCGGTGTGGATGTAGCTGCTGATGGCACCTTCGGCAGCGGTTCGGCCGGACTTCTTCTCGGCGCTGGCGATGCCTTTCTGTCGCAGCCACTCGACCGCCTTGTTGGCGTCACCATCGGTGGCCGCCAGGGCCTTCTTGCAATCCATCATTCCCGCGCCGGTCTTGTCGCGCAGGTCTTTGACAAGCTTGGCGGATACGGCTGCCATCGGTCGTAGAAGTCGGGGAAGTGAACATGAAGCACCGCCGGCCCACAAGCGCAGGTCGGCGGCGTGAACTTAGCGTTTCGAAGAGCCTCAGCCTTCGGCGTCGCCGCCGCCGCGCTGCTCGTTGTTGCCGTGGCGGCCCTCGTTGATGGCATCGGCGAGACGCCCCAACACCAGTTGCACCGAACGCACAGCGTCGTCGTTGCAGGGGATGGGCACCTCACAGAGGTCCGGATCGCAGTTGGTATCGAGCATGGACACCAGAGGGATGTCCAGTTTGCGCGCTTCGAGAACGGCGTTGGACTCGCGGCGCTGGTCCACCAGCACCACCACATCGGGGAGACGACGCATCGTCTTGAGACCACCCAGGTACTTCTGGAGCCGTTCCAGTTCCCGGCGCAGCACAGCACCCTCCTTCTTGGGGCGCATCGCGATGGCGCCGCTGGACTCCATCCGCTCAAGATCCTTGAGGCGGTCGATCCGGGCTTTCATCGTGGTCCAGTTGGTGAGCATGCCGCCCAGCCAGCGCTGGTTCACATAGGCGGCTCCGCAGCGAGCTGCCTCGAGTGCAACTACTTCAGAGGCCTGCTTTTTGGTGCCGACAAACAGGAAACGCTTGCCGCTGCGGGCAGCGGAACGGGTCCATTTGTAGGCGTTGTTCATGCAGACGGCGGTCTGCACGAGATCGATGATGTGAACACCATTGCGCGCGCAGTAGATGTAGCGCGACATCTTGGGGTTCCAACGACGGGTCTGGTGCCCAAAATGGGCACCCGCCTCCATCATCTCGGCGAGGGTGACAACAGCCATGGTTTGAGGGTTTCGGGTTCGCCTCCACCTGCCAGGGATGGACACATCTCAGCCCGAGGGCATTGATCGGTGTCGCATGCACCCGAAACGGGCAGGTGTGCGGTGTGAAAGTGCCCATTGACGGTATCAAAAAGCCGATCAGCGCAAGCCAGCCAGACGAGCCTCCTGAAACAGAGCACGCACCCCGATCCGGTTGAGGGGAAGCCGCAGCAATTCCATGGCCGTGCCGGAGTAGCCATGACAAATCAACCAACGCAGCAGAGGCCGCAGGCTGTGCTCATTGATCAGCCCCCCGAGGGTGAGCAGCTCCCACAGCAGGCGATGCAGCCAAGTGAACTGGATGATGAATCGCACGCGGCGCGTCGGATGTTTGCGGAAGAACACCAGACCCATCCGTGCGCGTTCCCCTTCCACCTCAATCAATCGCGGGATTTGATCGAGGGTCAGGGCTGGATGCCAGTGGTACCCCACGGCAGCAGGGCACTTGATCAGCTGCACCCCCATGCGGCGCAACCGCTCGCCCAGTTCAAGGTCTTCCCAGCCGTAAAGGCGGAATCCGGTATCGAACAATCCGGCACGCTGCAGCACCTCCTTGGCGATGGCGACATTTCCGGTCGCGAAATAGGCCCATGAGAGATCCCGCAGCTTGTGCCGTTCAGCCGTGGGCTGCTCGAAATTGGCTGTGTTGACAACAGCGCCATAGGTAAAGCACAGGCGATCACCGCGCGCTTCCCAGCTGCGAACAAGGCTGCTGGCATGACAGGACAGAAAGCTGTCCGTGACCACCAGGTCACTGTCGATGAAGACGATGACATCGCCATGGGCGTGATCGACGCCGCGATTCCGCCCCTCAGCAGGGCCGCCATGGGACTGCTCAATCAACCGCACATGAGGGAAACGCTCCGCCGCCCCACGCAACCAATCCGGGGTTCCATCGGTGGATCCGTCATCCACCACCACCACCTCATAACGGTCAATCTCGGGAGACACCTGCTGACGCTCAAGTGCCAGCAGACACTTCTCAAGGATCGGCCGGCGGTTGTAGGTCGGGATGACGACGCTGACGAACATCGCGGCAACCGGAAGGGTGGAATAGCTCAGCCTAAAAGCAACAAAAAGGGGGACCTTGAGGTCCCCCGCTGAACGTCAGAACTGCCCAGCAATCAATCAGCCGCACCGCCGTTGTTGGCGGTACCCGTGACGCCGTTACCGGCACCCTCACCACGGCCATCAGTACGCAGCTTGCGCTTCTTGAATTTGCGCGCATAGGCGCGGTTGCGTTCCTGCTTTTCCTTCTTCAGATTTCTGCGCTTAGCCATCCGGCAACAACAAAAAGGCAATCCGCATCACCTTACTGCGCAGCCGGCAGCAGGCAGCCATCCTCCATCTGCAGCAACCGGTCCGCCACGTCAAGGATGCGTGGATCGTGGGTCACCATCAACACCGCACAGGACTGATCCCGCGCCAGTCGCCGCAACAGTTCGACCACCTCCCGACCCGTGGCTCCATCCAGGGCAGCCGTCGGTTCATCGGCCAGCAGCAGCCGTGGGTGGGCCGCAAGCGCACGGGCGATCGCCACCCGCTGCTTCTGTCCACCCGATAAGTCGTGGGGCAATTTGCCCATCTGATCCTTCAAGCCGACGGAGCGCAGCCACTGCCGGGCCTCATCCCGTCGGGCGCGGTAGCCGAGTCCTGGCAGGAGATCGGCCCCCATCTGAACGTTCTGTTCCGCTGTGAGGCAACGCAACAGGTTGTGGCCCTGAAAAATCATGCCGATGCCACGGCGCACCTGTTGCCGCTGGCGGCGACCGGCACCGTCAAGACGATGACCGAGCACAGTGACGTGACCGGACTGCACCGTGCGCAGGGCACCAATCAGGGTCAGCAGCGTTGTCTTGCCGCAACCGGATGGCCCCGTCAGCAGCACCACCTCGCCGGGATCGATCCTGAGGCTGATGCCCTGCAGCACCTGCCTCCGCATCTCACCGCGCCCGTAAGAGTGGCTGAGGTTCTGGAGCTCGACGGAGGCCATCAGAAGATTTCCGCAGGGTCTGCATCGACCAGACGACGCATCGCCAGCAGCGAGGACAGCATGCACATCACCAGGATCATGCCGCCGACGGTGATTGCTTTAGTCAGATCCATCCCCACAGGGAGCTTCGTGGCATCACGGACAAACCAGTACAGCCCCTGACCAGCGATGTAGGCAGGGATGTAGCCCATAACCGCCAAGTAGAACCCCTCTCGAACCACAACGCCGAGCAGATGGCTGAGGCGATAGCCCATGGCCATCAAGGTGGCGTATTCCGGGAGATGGTCACTGACATCGGTGTAGAGAACCTGGTAAACGATCACGCAGCCCACAACGAAGCCCATGGCGGCTCCGAGGGTGAAGATGAATCCAATCGACGTGCCGCTTTTCCAATAGTTCTTCTCGAAGTCAATGAATCCCCGTTTGGTGAGGACTTTGACGTCGTTGGGAAGCCTTGAGTCCAGCCTTTGAACGACCGTCTCTGGATCCGCCCCCGGACGCAGACGGATCAGACCGACTTCAATGGCCCCGCGCGATTTCTGTGGGGAGAGATCCAGAAAAGTCTCCGTACTGGTGAGCAGGTTGCCGTCGGCCCCGAAACTGGTGCCGAGACTCACCAGACCTTCAACGCGGATGCGATTGCCGGCGATTTCCGTTTCAACAGTGCGGCCCTCCCGATACCAATCAGCGATGGGACCGAATTCCGGCCGTGACAGCTGATCAAACAGGATCCTGCCTTTCTGTTTGAGGACTTCGGTTTTTTCAGACAGGCTGGAATCCACAAAAAAGGGATCATCCGGATTGAACCCCAGGCTCAGGATGGCTCGGGTGCGGCGGGTTTCCGGGTTACGCCACAGCATCAAGCCCCAATGGACCGGGCTCACCCCCTCGACCGCAGGATCGGCCAGTGCCTGAACAAGTCGTCTTCGCGGGAATCCAGCCATATCAACCGAACTGGCGGAGCGGGGACTGATCAGCACCAGATCGGCATCGAACAGACGGTGCACCGTGACGCTGGCGTCAAACAGTCCATCGCGAAACCCCAGCTGCATGAACATCAGGATCCCGGCAAAGCTGATCCCAGCCAGAGCCACCAGAAGGCGAACGGGCTGACGGGACAGCAACAGCCAGGACAGAGGAATTCGACGTCCCTGCCAGAGGGTCTTCATGGCTCGAACCGGGCGATGACCTTCAACCCGGCCAAACGGATCACCCGGCGGACATCGGCGTCGTCGAGAGCCACCAGCACCTCCACCACCCGGGCATCGGCATCACCGGTGGGATCGGTGGACAGCACATCGCGCTGTTGCACCCGTGGACTGATCTGGATGACGCGACCGCTGAGCTGACCGCTGAAGCCACCGTTCTCGCTGGTCAGCTGCACCTGCTGATCCAGGTTGATCTGCGCGATATCGGACTCGTAAACCTCGATCCGAGCCTGCATCTTCTGGCTGGCGCCGATATCCATCACCCCATCACTGCCAGGCCGTTCGCCCTCGCGCGCATGGATCTCCAGGACAAGGCCGTCCAGGGGAGAGACCAGCTCACTGTCCTCTAAATCCACCAGCAAGCCCTGACGCCGGGCCAGGGCCTGTGCCTGTTCACCCTCGAGACGAACCAGATCTTCCCTGCTGGATTCGCGTTGAACCAGCGAAACAGCACCCCAATTGGCCCCGCGCGAATACCGCGACACCTCAACTTTTTGTAGGGCAATCTCGTCTTCGAGACTCGCCAGGTCGGCCTCAACAGCTGCCAGGTCTGCCTCCAGACCGGCTTTGGTGTCGAAGCGGGCAAGCACCTGTCCCCGGCGAATCACAGCCCCTTCATCAACCAGCAGCTGTTCGATCCTTGGTGTTCCGGCAACGCCGGCGGTTGGAGCGGCCAGGCGACGCACATCTCCAGCGGGCTCCAGCTGCCCCAGGGCCGCGACCGCTTCGGGACGGGCAACGGCTTCGTTTGCGTCAGAAGCTGATTTATCCGATGGGGCCTTCGTGGACTGATCGCCACCACAGCCGATCAGTACGAACACCAAACAAACCAGCCCGACCGAACCGTAATGACTCCAGAGTCGGGTCAACCTGGAGGCAAAGGATCGTCGAACAGCAGTTCTTCGATGTAGCGATCGGCCCAGGAGGCGTCGAAGGCTTTCTCCAGCACCCTGCGGGTCTTGTCGTTGCGCTTCTGCTGGAGGCAATAGCTCAGTTGTCCTTCATACCGGCGGATCGTAGAAGCCGCTGTCGCTGGTTCGCAGGCTGTCTGGAGCACAGCTGTTCGCAGGATGGTCAGCACCTCCTCCACCCGTGAGCGGAACAGCACCTCCTCCTCAGCACCATCCGGACGGATGAAACAGACATGGGGGGAAAAAATCGTGCCCCACCCCGGCAGATCGCGCACCTGGCGAAAAGCCGGACTGGGAGTGCCTGCCAGGGCCGTTTCAATACCCGACGGCAAGGTTCCGGACACCGGAGAGAGATCGACAATTGCAGCGGAGACCCCTGCGGGACCGGCCACGATATCGGCACCGAAAATCGGCAGATCGAAGCGGGGGTCCGGGAACCAGACGCAGTGGAGAATCTGCAGACCCCGACCGAGCCGCGCCAGTTCCAGGTGGATCTTGCGTACACCGCGGCAACACAGCAGCTCGTTGCGAATGAGCAGGTCATCCCCTTCCAGTTGCCCCTCAATGCTTGAGAAATCGGAGTCGGCGTCGAGCGGTTTCAGCTCTGGTAACCCGATCCAGGCACCCCGGATCGTCTCGGCAAGGGAGGGAATCAGGGGAGCAACCGTCGATGAAGACTCAGACGGCGGGGACTGCATCAAGCCGGGGGGAACAGAATGGAACTTTGCCACGCAGTTCTGACCAGCCTGTTGCACGGTCCTGCACTGGACCATTGGACCCTCCCCAACGGTGTGCGCTGCGTGGCAGCCGAGATGCCCGAAGCTCCGCTCACCTGCCTTGACCTCTGGTGTCGAGCCGGAAGCTTCACGGAGGCTGCTGGAGAGGAAGGGATGGCGCACTTCCTGGAACACATGGTGTTCAAGGGCAGTGAGCGGCTGGAGGCTGGTGCCTTTGATCTGGCCATCGAGGCCCTTGGCGGCAGCAGCAATGCCGCCACCGGCTTTGATGACGTGCATTTCCACGTTCTGATCCCGCCCGAGACGAGCCAGCAGGCCCTTGATCTGTTGCTGGATCTGGTTTTGCACCCTGCCCTGGAGCAGGAGTCCTTCCGCCTGGAGCGGGAGGTGGTGCTGGAAGAGATGGCCCAGTACGCCGATCAACCGGATGAGCTGGTCCTGCAGCAACTGCTGAAGCAGGGCTGCCCGGACCACCCCTATGGACGCCCCATCCTCGGGGAACGCTCCAGCTTGTTGGCCATGGACCCTGAAGCCATGCGCACGTTCCATCAGCGCCGCTACCGAGGCCACCATTGCTGTCTGGCCATCAGTGGACCGAAAGCGAGGGAGCTGAGGGCGACGGTCGAGAGCTCGGCCCTGGCGCAACTGCCGCCGGACCCACAACCGTCAGCCGACGCCATTGATCAGGTGGAGCCCAAGGGGCTCAGGATGCAGCCGGGACGCCACACGATGGAGCTGGCACGCCTGGAGTCAGCGCGTCTGCTGATGCTCTGGAGCGGATCCACCGCCCACGATCAAGCCTGGGTGATGGGTGCCGATCTCGCCACGACACTGCTGGGGGAAGGGCGACGCAGCCGCCTCGTCGCCCAGCTGCGCGAGGAACTTCGCATTGCGGAAAGCGTGGACATGGATCTCAGTGTTCTGGAACAGGGATGCCTGATGACCCTGGAGATCAGCTGTGAGCCCGAGGATCTGGAGCAGGTGGAAGCAACGGTGCACGAGCAGCTGAACCAGGCGGCACCGTTTACAGCTGAAGAGCTGTCTCGAGGACGCCAACTCGTTGGCAACGGGCTGCGCTACAGCCTGGAATCGGTCGGTCAGGTGGCAGCCCAGGCCGCCAGCCAGATGCTGTGGAACCGTCCGCAGGAGCTGCTGCAACCGCTGCAGCATCTGCAGGCCTGGACTGAAGAGCGCCTGTCTGAGGACCTGATGCCATTGCTGCAGCCCAGTCGGGCCTGCAGCCTGATCGCCACTCCGGCGGGGCAACGCTGATGGCCATTCCGGACCTGATCGTTGATCGGATCGCCACCCCCGGCGTGATGTCGGCGAAATTGCTGCTGCCCTGGGGCAGTGCCACGGACGGCGTCGGCCAGCGTGGTGCCCATCAACTTCTGGCGGCCACCCTCAGCCGTGGCTGCGGACCGTTCGACCATCGTCAGCTGGCGGATCTGGTGGAGGGGCGAGGCGCGGGCTTGCGCAGTGACGCCCATGAAGACGGATTGCTGATCAGTCTGCGCTGCACCACCGAAGACGCCCAGGAGCTGATGCCCTTGCTCGACTGGATGGTGACAGCACCCCATCTGGCGACGGAACAGCTTGAACTGGAGCGGTCCTTGAGCCTGCAGGCGCTGCAGCGACAGAGGGAGGACCCCTTCCACCTGGCGGTCGATCAATGGCGGCAGCTGGTTTACGGCAGCACGGGTTACGGCCATGACCCGCTCGGAGTGAGCGACGACCTGCAACGACTGGATGAGACCGTTCTGCAGACCCTGGCCAGACAGCTGACGACGGGACGCTCCGTGCTGGCCATCAGCGGAACCTGGCTGTCATCCCTGGACGACACGCTGCTGAAACGGACGGGCGAAGGGTGGCAGGACACGACAGATGCTCCACCCCCTCCACCGATGCACTGGACGCCCAATGGAGACGGCGACCTGGTGATGCAGTCCATCGACACCGAGCAGGTGGTGCTGATGCTGGGTCAACCCTGCTGTGCCTATGGGCATCCTGATGACCTGGCTCTGCGGCTGCTGCAGTGCCATCTGGGCTCAGGCATGTCGAGCCTGCTGTTCCGTCGTCTGCGGGAAGACCATGGTGTGGCCTACGACGTCGGAGCGCATCACCCAGCACGGGCAGGTGCTGCACCGTTCGTGCTGCACGCCTCCAGCAGCGCCGAACGGGCTGAACTGACTTTGTCGCTGTTGCACCAGAGCTGGCACGAGTTGAGCAGCCAACCCCTCAGCGAGGCGGACCTGACCCTGGCCCAAGCCAAATTCCGAGGACAGGTGGCCCATGGCCGCCAGACCTGTTCCCAGCGGGCGGAACGGGCGGCACATCGACGTGGCCTCGGCCTGAGCGATGACCATGACAGCCTTTGTCTTGAACGCATGGAGTCACTGCAGCCTCAGGAGCTGATGGAAGCAGCCCAGCGCTGGCTTCACACTCCCCACCTCAGCCTTTGCGGTCCAACGGACGCCCTCAAGAGGCTGGAAAACCACTGGCGCCAGCTTCAATCCTCAGCTGCGACTGGTTCCAGATGACTGAGGGGAATCAGAAACGCCCCCCGCCGGAAGCGCACAGCGACGGTCTCAAGGGGATGAAGTGCCACAACTTCCCCGATTTCACCCACCGACACCAGATCCGGCGGGCGCAGCATCGGCATCGGGTCAGCGGTTTTGAGATAGGTCTGAGAAGCGGTCAGACGCAGACGATCGCCGATGGAGACGGTCATGGGATCTGGGCAGGACCTGCATTCTCAAGCAGGATGCGCTCAGTTGATCGACCGGCGTGAAAGCTCTCGCCACCTGGAGTGGAGCCCTGGCCGGTGTGCTGATGATGTTGATCGGCGGCCTGCTGCCCTCAGCACTGCTGATTCCATCATCCCCGATGCAGCTGATGGATTTGCCGGCGACCTGGCAGGTGCCGGCGCTCCTGCTCTGCGCGCTCGTCAGTGGCCCCCGTGCCGGGATGATTGCCGCTGTGGCCTACCTCAGCCTTGGGCTGCTGGACCTTCCGGTGTTCCACAGCGGTGGTGGGCTCACCTACGTTCTGGAGCCTGGCTTCGGATACCTCGCCGGATTCATCCCCGCTGCCTGGTTGACGGGTCGGCTGTCCCAGCAGCAAGGCATGGGGGATGTCACAGCCCAGGCCGCGGCTGCCGTGGCGGGGTTGGTGACACTGCAGTTCTGTGGTCTGGTCAATCTGTGCCTTGGTGCACTTCTGGGACGCTGGGACAAGTCGTTGCCTGAATTGGTAGTGGGCTTTGGAATTGGGCCCTTGCCGGCACAACTTGCTCTCTGCGCTGCGACGGCCCTGGTGGCCGTCATTCTGCGCTGGTGTCTGGTGGTCAGGGAATGACGGGCTCAATCCTGCGACGAGCCCCTCTGTTGGGGGTCGCTGGCCTGGTGGTCCTGGTGGATCAGGCGACAAAACTGCTGGCCGCATCCCAGCTGGCGGATGGACGCATCGTTCAACTGCTGCCCGGATTGATCAATGGCCAGCTGGTGCACAACACCGGAGCAGCCTTCAGTCTGTTCCGAGGGTCGGTCCAATGGCTTGGATTGCTGAGTCTGGCGGTGACGACAGGTCTGTTGATCTGGGTGGTGAGGCATCGCACGCCACCGTTCTGGCAGGGGATGGCGGTGGCGTTCCTGCTGGGGGGCACCCTGGGAAACGGCATTGATCGCTGGCGACTCGGGCATGTGATCGACTTTCTCGCCCTTGTGCCGATCAACTTCCCGATCTTCAATCCAGCTGATATCGCCATCAACCTGGCGGTCCTCTGTTTTCTTGTTGATCTCTGGAGCAGCAGGACGTCATCACGCCATGGCTGATCCGCTTCACCCCATCCCGGCCAGCAGCCGGGGCAGCGATGCAACGTTGTGATCCCCAAACGCCACCGACTGCTGCTGGGATTGGCCGCTGCTCTGGCCGCGCTGATCGTGTTGGGTGGCCTGCTGCAGGCCATCCGAACCCTTCTCTGGGACCTCAGTTACTTTCTGCCCGCCTGGCTGATCACACCGCTGCTGCTGTTGGGGTTGGCGCTGATCGCAACCGTGGTGGTGCAGGTTGGACTGCCGTGGTGGCGTCAGATCCGACACCGATCCACCACGAAAGGCGCTGCCGCCCCTGAGGAGCCCCCCGCAACCAGACGTGATGCTGCCAGCCGGAGCCTAATCAGCATCGATCGTCTGCTTGAGCGGCTGGAGGACAGCGTAGTGCGGGAAAGCCTGCGCCAGGAGCGCGAACGGGTGGAGCAGGACCTGGCTCGCGGCGATCTTGTGGTGGTGGTGTTCGGCACCGGATCCAGCGGCAAAACCTCGCTGATCCGCGCGCTGCTGCAGGACATGGTGGGCGATGTGGCCGCCGCGATGGGCTCCACCCGCAGCACGCCCAGTTATCGACTGCGACTTAAAGGAATGGAACGGGGTCTGCGCCTGGTGGACACACCGGGGATTCTTGAGGCGGGGGACGGTGGACTGAATCGTGAAGAACGCGCCCGCCAACAGGCGGTTCGAGCCGACCTGCTGCTGGTGGTTGTCGATGGTGACCTGCGCAGCTCGGAGATGACGGTGCTGCGGACCCTGGCAGGGCTGGGCAAACGTTTGCTGCTGGTGTTAAACAAACGGGATCTGCGGGGTGCCGAGGAGGAGCGGCGCTTGCTGCAGTTGCTGCGCAGCCGATGCGAAGGGCTCTTGCCCGCCGCAGACGTGGTGGCGTGCAGCGCAGCACCGCAAACGATTCCGCGACCGGGTGAACGTCCGTTGCAACCGGCTCCAGAGGTCAATGAACTGCTGCAGCGGCTGGCGACCGTTCTGCATGCGGACGGAGAAGAACTGATTGCCGACAACATTCTTCTGCAGTGCCGACAGCTGGACCAACGGGGACGGGACCTGCTCAACAGCCAGCGGCGACGGGAGGCGAAGCGCTGCGTTGATCGCTACAGCTGGATCGGTGCCGGCATCGTGGCCGCCACGCCCCTGCCTGGGGTCGACCTGCTGAGCACAGCCGCCGTGAACGGCCAGATGGTGCTTGAGATTGCCACTGTCTACGGCATCGACATGACCAAGGAGCGCGCCAGAGAGCTGGCGGTGTCCGTTGGACGCACCCTGGCGGGGCTCGGCATCGTCAAAGGTGCCCTGAGCCTGATCAGCCCAGCATTGAGCGTGTCACTCCCAACGCTGCTGATCGGCCGTGGCGTCCAGGGGGTGGTCACGGCCTGGCTTACCCGCATCGCCGGAGCCAGTTTCATCCGCTTCTTCGAGCAGGACCAGGACTGGGGCGATGAGGGCCTTCAGGCGGTGGTGCAGAAAGCATTTGAGCTGAACAAACGGGAGGCCTCCCTCAAGCGATTTCTCGCAACAGCGATGCGCCAGGTGGTGGAACCACTGCAGCGGAAGGCGGCAGCGAGCCTTCCACCACACCCAGGGCCTCGGGAGGGGGGGGCAGCATCGGACCGCGAGCGTCGAGCACGGTGATCAGCAGGAGATACACCACGGCAATGGCGATGGAGATCGCCCCGGTGACTATGGCCACCCAGCGGGGACGCTGCTCACTTCCGCCCATGGGCGACGACAACTAAGTAACAGGATTCTGTGGGATCAATGGGTCAGCTGCAGCTGCTGGCTGATCAACCCAGCCAATTGCTGCAGGTGTGAGCTGGTGGTGTGGGGATTACCCAGAACCACCTTCAGCCAGTAATGGCCGTCGTAGCTGGGGCGGGACAGGAGAAAGCCCTCGCGCATCAGCAGCTGGCGTGTCTGCTCGGTCCAACTGGCGGACCCAGCGGGATCGTCCTGCCGGGGGCGCAGGGCCAGCAGATGAAGGCCGCCATCCAGCACCAGGAGGCGATCATCTGCCAACAGCCGTTTCAACACCGCCTTTCGCTCGAGGGCGGACTCGAGGACAGCACCAATGCCCTCGATGCCGAGTTGCCGCAGACCCAGCCAGAGCTTGAGCACCTCTGCCGGTCGGGTCCCTTGCAGGCCCACTTCGCCACCATGATCAACACTGCAGGGCGACTCCATGTACGGAAGCCCGGTGGAAAAGGCATCCCGCAGCTTGGAACGGTCCCGCAAGAGGAGCATGGACGAGGTTTTGGTGATCCCCAGAAGCTTCTGCGGATTGAGCGTGATCGAGTCCGCCTGATGCAGCCCCTCCATCAAGGGCGCCAAGGGCTCCCAGAGGGCAAAAACGCCACCGATTGCGGCATCCACATGCAACCAGACCCGTTCACGGCGGCAAAGCCTGGCGATCGCATCTAGCGGATCCACCGCACCTCGCACAGTGGTGCCAGCCGTCGCCACAACCGCCAGACAGCATCGGCCATCGCGCCGCAGAGCTGACAGGGCTGCATCCAAAGCTGCCAGGTCCAGGCCACCATCGCTGTCCACCGGAAGCTGCTGGAGAGCCTGATCCGGCAACCCCATCACAGTGGCTGCCTTCTGAAGCGAAACGTGGGCATCACGGCTGCAGAGCACGACGCCATCGCGAACTCCGGCATGGGTACGGGCCACCACCAACCCCATCAGGTTGCTGAGGGTGCCGCCGCTGGCGAGCACACCACCGCTTTGATCCGGCAGTCCCAGTCGCTGACAGAACCAACTGCAGAGCTGCTGTTCGAGGTCGGTGAGCCCTGGGGACAGTTCCTCCGCCAGCAGGTTGTTGTTAAGCCCGGCACAGATCAGGTCGGCGGCGATCGATGCCGTGAGCGGCGGTGGATCGAGATGGGCCAGAGCTCCGGGATGGGACGGCTGATAGGCACCCTCCATCACAAGCTGCAGATCCTTGAGCAACCGGTCCATGCCGAGGCCTGCCGCGGTGGGGGCGACGGCCGGCTGCGGGCGCACGGTCGGCAAGGGCACCCCTTTGGACGCCGTACCGATCCAGTCGCAGAGCAGATCACTGGCCCGATGGAGGAAGTCCCGTAGCACTGGATCCGCTTGATCAGGCGAAGCGAAGGGGTCCAAGCGGTGCAGGTCAGGCCGGAGATCGGTGGAGGCGTGCACCGGCTGTGGTGGAACTGCGTTGATCCTCGCGTCTCGTGGGAAGGTGCTCAAAGCGAGGGGCAACGGAGGGGGTGGAGGAACAACAGCTCTGGACAGAATGGATGGAAGTGCTGCTGGCGCGAGCCTCCGTCAATGGAGACAGCGGCGAAGTGCCAGTTGCGGCCGTCATCCTTGACGAGCAAGGGCGGTGCATCGGCCACGGACGCAACCGACGTGAGCGCTGCCAGGACCCCCTCGGCCATGCGGAATTGGTGGCCCTGAGTCAAGCCGCCACCATCCGTGGTGACTGGCGCTTCAATCCCTGCACCCTTCTGGTCACCCTCGAGCCGTGTCCGATGTGTGCTGGGGCTCTGGTGCAGGCACGGATGGGAACCGTGATCTTTGGAGCTACCGACAGGAAACGGGGCGGGTTGGGGGGCTGCATCAACCTGGCGGACGATCCCAGTGCCCACCACCACATGCGTGTGGTGGGGCCACTGATGCAGGAAAGAGCCGCTGAACAGCTGGAGATCTGGTTCAGGCAGCGGCGGCGACGGAACCGCTGAAACGGGGAAGCTCGGTCTCAAACAGGTTGAGCAGCCGGTCCACGTTCTCAGGGGTGGAGTTGTAACCCATCAGACCAATGCGCCAGATCTTGCCGGCGAGGGAGCCGAGTCCACCGCCGACTTCAATGCCATGGGTGTTGAGCAGGTGCTGACTGAAGGCTTTGCCGTCAACGCCATCTGGAATCCGAACAGTGGTGAGGGTGGGGAGTCGAAGCTCCTCAGGAACGTGCATGGAAAGCCCCTGACGTTCAAGACCACTCCAGAGACGCTCAGCATTGCGGCGGTGGCGCGCCCAGGCCTGGTCCAAACCTTCCTCCGCCAACAGACGCAGAGCCTCACGCATGCCGAAATTCATGTTCACAGGTGCCGTGTGGTGGTACACACGATCACTTCCCCAGTACTGATTCAGTAGAGATACATCGAGATACCAATTGGGAACTTTGCCGCTGCGAGTGGCCATTTTCGCCTCGGCCCTGGGCCCCATCGTGAAGGGTCCGAGTCCGGGAGGGCAACTGAGACCTTTCTGACTGCAGCTGTAGGCCAGATCAACCTTCCACTCATCGATATAAAGAGGAACGCCGCCGAGGGAGGTCACCGTGTCCAGCAGAAGCAGGCAATCGTGCTTGCGGCAAAGATCACCAACGCCGTCCATGGGTTGGCAAACGCCGGTTGACGTTTCGGCGTGCACAAGGGCCAGGATCGCGGGTTTGTGCTCAATCAGCGCTGCTTCCAGCTCCTCGAGGGAGAACCACTCGCCCCATGGCTTTTCAATGGTTTTCACCGTGGCTCGGTAGCGACCCGCCATATCGGCGAGCCTCAAACCGAAATATCCCTTGACAGCCACCAGCACGGTGTCACCGGGTTCGACGGTGTTAGCCAGAGTGGCTTCCATGGCAGCACTACCGGTGCCACTCATCGGAAGGGTCAGTCGGTTGTCGGTCTGCCAGGCGTAACGCAGCAACTCCTGAACTTCACCCATCAACTCCACGTACAGCGGATCAAGGTGACCGATCGGTGTGCGGGACAGGGCCTCAAGAACCGTCGGATGGGCATTGGAGGGACCGGGCCCCAGCAACAGGCGATCGGGCGTGTTGATTGCGTTAAAGGCTTGGCGGTGCGCGTCTTTGACTGGGAGCAAGGAATTCGTCACCGCCAAGGCCTGGATGGTCGATCAATGCTGGGAGCCTACGCAGTCGAGTCTCCGCTTTGGAGCCTATTCAGGCCGATTGCAACGGAGGAATCACGCCGTGCTCAGCGCTGCCGAACATTCGTTTCAGCAAGACCACGGGCCATGTGATCAAAGGGTGCAGCAACAACCGCCAGCCGAGCTGATTCAACTCCTGCGGCCTGAAGGCGCTCAACGATCACTTCACCCAAGAGGATGATGCTGCGAACGGTTGGCCCCGTGGGCACGCCCAAGCTTTTGTAGGTGTCGTCCAGACCGTTGAGCACCCTTTCGTTCAAAATTGTGCTGTCTGCCGCAACCAGTGCGTAACTGGCATAGCGGAGGAAATAGTCCATATCCCGCAGACAGGCCGCGAGGCGTCTGGTGGTGTAGGCATTCCCACCAGGGAGGAGAAGTTCCGGCTCATCACGGAACAGCCGCTGACTTGCCTCCCGCACGATTTCAGCCGCTTCCCGGTTGATGAGCTCCACGGCCTGGATCCGCAGGGACGATTCATCGAGGTACTTTTCGATGCTGTCGATCGCCGAGCGGTCCAGATACCGACCCAATTGGTCGTAACGGCCGATCAGTCCGCCGATGGCGTCGCGCATGCTCTGGAGTCTCAAGACAACCCTGGCTGAAGGTAACACTGCTTCAAGGCTGAGAACCCGCTTCAGGCCTGTGATTCAGGGAAGTTGACAGAAACGGTTACGAGAGTGACAACAGGTCCCTGAACCAACAAAGGCACATTAAAAAATGTGCGCGTTGATACAAAACAGGGCATAACGGCTCCTTACGGTCGTTCTTATCACTCCTTTTCGGTTCAAGCTCCATGGCCAAAACCCCTCAGGACGTCCTTCGACAGATCAAGGACGAAGGCATTGAGCTGATCGACCTGAAGTTCACCGATCTCCACGGCAAGTGGCAACACCTGACGGTGTGCACCGATCTGCTGGAGGAGGACTCCTTTACCGAAGGACTGGCATTTGACGGTTCCTCCATCCGCGGCTGGAAATCGATCAACGCCTCCGACATGGCGATGGTTCCCGATGCCAGCACGGCCTGGATCGATCCGTTCTACCGCCACAAAACCCTGAGCATGATCTGCTCCATTCAGGAGCCGCGCAGTGGTGAGGCCTACGACCGCTGCCCCCGTGCACTGGCCCAACGAGCTTTGAACCACCTGAGCTCCACCGGCCTGGCCGACACGGCCTTCTTCGGGCCAGAGCCCGAGTTCTTTCTTTTCGACGACGTTCGCTACAACTCCAGCGAAGGCGGGGCGTTTTACAGCGTCGACACCATCGAAGCTTCCTGGAACACCGGGCGCCTGGAAGAGGGTGGAAACCTGGCTTACAAAATTCAGCTGAAAGAGGGGTATTTCCCCGTCGCCCCCAACGACACCGCTCAGGACATCCGCTCAGAGATGCTCCTGTTGATGGGCCAGCTGGGGATCCCCACCGAAAAGCACCACCACGAGGTGGCCGGTGCCGGACAGCACGAGCTCGGCATGAAATTCGCCGAACTGATCCAGGCTGCGGACAACGTCATGACGTACAAGTACGTCGTGCGCAACGTGGCGAAGAAGTACGGCAAGACAGCCACCTTCATGCCCAAGCCGGTCTTCAACGACAACGGCTCCGGCATGCACGTCCACCAGAGCCTGTGGAAGGGTGGCCAGCCGCTGTTCTTCGGTGAAGGCACCTATGCCAATCTGTCGCAGACCGCGCGTTGGTACATCGGCGGAATCCTGAAGCATGCTCCGGCATTCCTGGCCTTCACCAACCCCACCACCAACAGCTACAAGCGCCTGGTGCCTGGTTTTGAAGCACCGGTGAACCTCGTCTATTCCGAAGGCAACCGCTCTGCTGCGGTTCGCATCCCTCTCACCGGCCCCAGCCCCAAGGCCAAGCGCCTCGAATTCCGTTCCGGTGATGCCCTGGCCAATCCTTATCTGGCCTTCAGCGCCATGGTGATGGCGGGCCTGGATGGCATCAAAAACCAGATTGACCCCGGCGATGGTGAAGACCGTGATCTGTTTGAACTTCCTGCTGAAGAGCTAGCGAAGATCGCCACGGTGCCCCCATCCCTGAATGGTGCCCTGGAAGCTCTGAATGCCGATCGTGGCTTCCTCACTACTGGCGGCGTCTTCAGCGACGATTTCATCGACAACTGGATCGATCTCAAATACGAAGAAGTCCAGCAACTCCGTCAGCGCCCTCATCCCCACGAGTTCGCGATGTACTACGACGCCTGATCCAAAAATTGGGTGTTGATCGGCCCGCCTCCACGGAGGCGGGTTTTTTTGTGGATCAAGGGAGACGCGGTTTGGCGACGCATTCGCTGGAATAACCGCTTGGTGCATCAATGGAATGGCGACCACGCCCTTCAGCAAGCTGGCCTACAAGACCCTGCAACAGGGCAAGGGAATCGCAGGTCTCGCTCATAAGGAGCTCAGCACCAAGCTGATGGAGCTGCTGGCCCCCGAAGCCGTTCCTAGCACCGGGAGCGTTCCCCCAGATCTGCTGAAGGACCTGCGCAGCTCCATGGCTCAGCTGGAGGAACGCGACTGGGATGAAGCGCAACAGGGGACCTATCCGGAATCCCAGTTGTTTGATGCTCCCTGGCTGGACTGGGCCAGCCGCTATCCCCTGGTCTGGCTTGATCTGCCGTCCACCTGGAATCGCCGCAAGGAGCGCAATGTTCGCGATCTCCCCAAGGACACCGATCGCAGCCTGTTTCCCGACTACTACCTGCAGAATTTCCATCATCAAACCGATGGATACCTCAGCGACCACTCCGCAGGTCTCTACGACCTCCAGGTCGAAATTCTGTTTAATGGCACCGCTGATGCGATGCGTCGACGGGTACTGGCACCGCTGAAACGGGGCCTCAAGCATTTTTCCGATCGCAGTCCGTCGTCTCTGCGGGTGCTCGACATCGCCACCGGAACCGGTCGAACCCTCCATCAGGTTCGCGGTGCCCTTCCCCATGCCGAACTCATCGGGGCCGACCTTTCTGAGGCCTACCTTCGCCAGGCGAACCGCTGGCTCAACACTGGCCAGTCTCCTCTGGTGCAGCTGATTCGCGCCAATGGGGAAATACTTCCATTGGCTGATGGAGGATTGCAAGGAGTGACCTGCGTCTTCCTCCTGCACGAGCTGCCTGCTGAGGCGCGCCAGAACGTGATCAACGAAGCCTGGCGTGTGCTCGAACATGGTGGTGTGTTCGTGCTTGCTGATTCCGTTCAGCTGGCTGATTCACCGCAATTCCATGTGGCGATGGACAACTTCCGCCGCGTATTCCATGAGCCGTACTACCGCGACTACATCGCAGACGACATCGATGCCCGTCTGATCCAGGCCGGTTTTGAGGCCGTGACCGCTGAAACCCATTTCATGACCCGGGTTTGGAGTGCCAGGAAACCTGCTCAGCCATCCACCTGAACGCATTCGCTGACACCCTCCCTTGCACGATGGCGCCATGGCCATAGGGTGTACTTGTTGCCGAAAGGGACGCCCATGACCAATCCCTTCCGACTCCGCTGGCTCCAGGGCTGGAACTTCCAGGTCGTTCTGATGGAAGGTCACGTTCAAGTCGAAGCCAATGGCTTTGGCATTCGGCTGCGCACAGCCGTGCTTCCTGGGGAAAGTCCCCAAAGCGCTGCCGATCGCTTGGTTCTCTCCGAAGATCGTCGTCGTCGGGCTCTTCACCACGCCTGGCTGCGTGGTCAAGAACTCACGCAACCGGCGGATCGGCCGACATCTTCACCACAAACCAGATCAAGCGAGACCTTGGTCTCTCTGGTGGTCGTTGGCCAGGATTCTTCCAAGGTTGCGGCCTGATCCTCCCGCGGCATCAGGACAACCAGTGGCTCAGCAGCCAGGCAAGGCTGAACCCGATCCCTCCCCAACGCAGTGCTCGCCAGAACCTCAAACCTGATTCAGGGGTCATCGTCCACCCGTCGATCTTCAACGCGAGCAATCGACGTCCCATCTCCAGACGCTGTTGAGCGCGCCTTGCGGCTACACCCCCGACTCTTTTCACCGCTAAAGACTGCACACGTCCCACTTGCAACAGCCGGCTGCTGGCATGGAGCCAGCCCAGGGGGTGTGGTTGCGGTGACATCCAGGGGATGTTGGCTTCCACGAAACTAGACAGACATCGCGGTAGTCCCATGGACCGACAGCAATCGGATTGGCCGGAGCAGGCCCTGACCAGTAGCCGCGACCTGCACGCCATGCTCAGCATTGACGATCGCAGCTGGCATCGCCTGAAGAGCCGATGGGATCGACGGGGCGCTGAACTGCTCGGTGCTGCTCTGGTGAAACTGCTCAGTGATGGTGAGCGAGACGACGTCAAGGCACTGACGGAGCAGGCCCTGGGCTGGATCAGTGGAGAACTGAAGGATCCGGGCTGTCCGCATCATTGAGCGGCCGCCGGCAGGCGAGTTGCAGACGATTGCCCCGACGGCTCCAGCGCACGTCATCGAAACACTGGTGGATCAGGAAGAGGCCACGTCCACTGAGGGCTTCAGGTTGCTGAGGCAGCGTGGCAGCACGGGCATTCGGCGGTAAGCCGCTGCCCTCATCCTGCACTTGCCACACCAACCAGTTCGGCGTTGTGATGCGCCGCACCCGCAGCCGTTTGCCCGGATCCTCCGCATTGCCATGGCGCACAGCATTCACAAGCGCCTCATGCAGCCCCAGTTCGACCCGCTGACAGGTCATCAAACAACCCACGGGCTCGATCAGCAGCTCCAACAATGGAGACAGCTGCAAGGTCGAAGGCAAAACGAAATCAGCCCAGCGAAACAGCCGATGGGACGTTGACGCAGAACCCATGGATGCACTGGAAGAAGCCTGCTGCAGGATCACGACCAGGCGGCTTCAGCTCTGATCTGAACTTAACGGTTCTCAGCGATCAGGACAGGCCCGTTGAGCCTCGATGCGTCACGAGATCGGGATGATTGAGCAACGCATCCATGAGGCGAACCCCCCGCAGTTGGTTGATCAGGGGCATGTGGCCTTCAGGGGCCTCAATCGTCCAGGTGAAGGCACCTGGATAGCGGGTCCAGGTTCCGTCCAGTTTCCAACCGATCCGAGGCCAGAGCCGCTCATAACGCCCGTCCAATCCCGCCAGCAATCTGGCCTGCATGGAAAAACCGAAGCGCCCCTGCGAATAGACCGTCCACAACCGATCCAGGCTCACCAAATCGAGACCAGCCATGGCTGGAACCTCACTAAAATAGACATATCCTCTCGCTTCCGCAGCAGGACCAGCGAGCTGACGCAGGATGGAACTGGTGGTCCGATCGGCCGTTTCGAAGTCCTCATCAAGCAGGGCTTGCTGCAACGGGATGTAATCGACACCAATCGCAGATGCCACGCTCAGCCATCCTTCAGGCGTGGACGACAACAGTTGAGCAAGGTGGTCAGGCTGATGTCGCCTGATCACTTGAAGGATCCAGCCTGGAGCCCAGTCGGAAGCTTTCCGATCAAACGGGGCAAGGGCATCTGAGCCAAGGCTGACCAGATCGGCCGACCGTGATTCCAGGGACTTGATCAGGGAACGACGCTGGCGGGGACTCCCATTCGCCAGCCTGTCGATCAGCTGTTCAGGCGTTGAAGTGGTGGTGGGTGTTGAACCGGAGAGCATGAGTAGCAACCGGCCCTGACTGGCTCGGCGTTGGCCCACTATGTCAGGCATGGGAGACGCCCAGCACCTCACGATCGATCAGCTGCGGCAACTGCGCGGTCCTCTGGTGGATGTGCGCAGCCCATCGGAGTTCGACAAGGGGCACTGGCCAGGAGCCATCAATCTTCCGCTGTTCAGCGATGCGGAACGGGCCGAGGTCGGCACCAGTTACAAGCAGCAGGGACGGTTGCCTGCCATCCATCTCGGACTATCGATCACAGGTCCAAAACTTTCGGCGCTGGCTGGAGAGCTGGAACGTCTGCGGGACTTGGGGACTCCAAGGCTCTACTGCTGGAGAGGTGGCATGCGCTCCGCCAGCATGGCTTGGTTGGCCAGTCAGATTGACCTGACGCCAACGCTGCTGATAGGCGGTTACAAGGCCTATCGCCGCTGGGCTCAGGAGCAATTCGAGCGGCCATGGCCACTGCGGTTGATGGGAGGCCGCACCGGAACCGGCAAAACGGATCTCCTCTTGGCCCTGCAGCAACGCGGAATCGCGATCGTGGATCTTGAGGGGCTGGCCCATCACAGGGGCAGCAGCTTCGGAGGGTTGGGTCTGCCGCCACAACCCTCCACAGAGCATTACGAGAACCGCCTGGCGGAATGCTTTGATCAGCATCGCCGGGCCGGGGCTGAAGCCATCTGGCTGGAGGCCGAGAGCATTCAGGTGGGACGTTGCCGAATCCCAAAGGCCCTGTTCGATCAGATGCAGAACGCTCCGGTCCTGGAGATTCAACGCAGCCTGAGCGAACGGGTGAACCAGTTGGTGGGGGTGTACGGCCACCAGGGCATGGATGCACTGGCCGAAGCAACCCAACGCATCAGCCGGCGTCTGGGCCCTCAGCGGACCACCCAAGCCCTGAACGCCATTGCTGAAGGGGATTGGGCCACGGCCTGCAGAGCTACGCTGGACTACTATGACCGTTGCTACGACCACGAACTCAAACGGTCACCGCAGCGCAGAAGCGTGGACATCAGTGGACTCAGCATTGAGCGGGCAGCAGATCATCTGCTGGCAACGAGGGCACTGGCTGAAACCGTTTAGGATCCCGCTTCCCGAAAGGACGGCCATGGCTAAGGCGTCGATTCAGTTTTTCCGCGGCGTCGACGAGCCCGTGGTTCCCGACATCCGTCTGACCCGCAGCCGTGATGGGCTCACAGGTCAAGCAACTTTCCGCTTCGAACAGCCCGCTGCAATTGCTCCTGAAACGATGGGCGACATCACCGGAATGTGGATGGTGGATGAAGAGGGGGAAATGGTCACCAGAGAAATCAACGGCAAATTCGTGAACGGCACAGCAAGTGCCCTTGAAGCCGTTTACTCATGGAAATCCGTACAGGACTTCGAACGGTTCATGCGCTTCGCTCAGCGCTACGCCGAAGCTAACGGTCTGGGCTATTCCCAAAACCAGAATTCCGATCAAACTGACGGAGACGCCAACGCTGAGGCTTGAGCTTTCCCCAGGCACTGTCACTTGCAGCACTGATTGCTGCAGGTCTCATCCTGTGGAACTTGCGTCAATGGTTGCTGTTGTTGTTTGCCGCCATCGTGCTGGCGCTTGCTCTTTGCAGCCTGGTGAATGCAGTGCAACGGCGCTTCCCGATGCGTCGGCCCATGGCACTGTTAGCCAGCCTGAGCGGACTTGGACTCCTTCTCACCGTGCTCATGGCGGTGTTGGTGCCACCGTTCATTGATGAATTCGCCCTGCTGCTTCAGAAACTCCCCCAGGCGGCCCGAGCACTGCTGCAGCTCGCTCTGAGTGGTCTTGATCAGGTCAGCGAAGCGTTGTACGGGGTCGATGCCATGCCAGACCTCGAACAACTGGGGCTGCAGAGCCAATCGATCCTGCCCGACACTTCAACGCTGGCTTCGGGGGTAGGAAGCGGCCTGATCGGACTGCTCGGACTGGCCGGAAATTTGGGAAGCGCCGGCTTGAGTCTTCTGTTTGTTATTGCAGCCGCACTGATGGTGGCCGTTCAACCGCAGGCCTATCGGCAGGTGGGCATTTTGCTCGTGCCCTCGTTCTATCGCCGGCGGGCCAACCAGATCCTCACGCTCTGCGGGGAAGCGCTCAACAGCTGGATGGTGGGAGTGGGCATCAGCTCTCTTGCTGTGTTTTTGCTCTGCGGGATCGCACTGTGGCTTCTCGGGGTCAAGCTCGTCCTGGCCAATGCCTTACTGGCTGGTGTGCTGAACGTGATTCCCAATGTCGGCCCCACCATGAGCACAGTGTTTCCCATGGCAGTGGCTCTGCTGGACGCCCCCTGGAAAGCGGCCGCCGTTCTTGGGGCCTATGTGGTGATCCAGAACCTGGAGAGCTATGTGATCACCCCGTCGGTGATGCACCATCAGGTGAAGCTTTTGCCCGGCCTCACCCTGGCTGCCCAGGTGTTGTTCACGGTGGTGTTTGGCCCCCTCGGCTTGTTAATGGCCCTGCCCCTTGCCGTGGTGCTGCAGGTGTTGATTGGAGAAGTGTTGATCAACGATGTCCTCAACCGCTGGACAACCCTGAGGCCGCGCCAATGACTGCGCAATCAGCTCTGTTAAGCCTGACCTTTATTGTTCTGGCCCTGCTGATCTGGCAGCTGCGCTGGGTGTTGCTGGTGCTGTTCGGAGCCGTGGTTGTGGCCGTGGCCCTGGATGTGCTGATCCATCAGCTCCAGGACCGCAGCCGTCTGGCCCGGCCCCAGGCCTTGCTGGTCGTACTGGCGGGTCTGCTGCTGGCAGGTCTGATCATTGGCCAGCTGCTTCTGCCGGAACTGATCACCCAGACCCAGCAACTGGGGAAGGATCTCCCGGAGCTGGTCAACAAACTGTCTGGATGGCTGGGGGACGATCCCCGATTCGCCGCGCTGAATCAGGCCTTCGGTCCTGGCGTGAGTCCTGAGAATCTGCAATCGGTGGGGCGTCAGTTGCTGGGAGTGGCGGGAGGAGCGGCGAACTCGGTGATCCAGGTGCTGTTGATGGTCCTGCTGGCCATCCTGCTGGCCCTGGATCCCGCCTCCCATCGCGGCATGGTGGTGGCCCTCACCCCACGTCCGGCACGGGAGCAGATGGCACTGCTTCTGGATGAAAGCCGCCAGGCACTTGGCGGTTGGCTCACCGGAATGACCCTGTCCGCCACAACGGTGTTTCTGCTCACCTGGGGAGGGTTGCTGCTGCTTAAGGCGCCATTGGCGCTTCTCAGCGCTCTGGTGTGCGGACTCCTGACCTTTGTTCCCACGATCGGGCCGACGGCAGCGACCTTGCTGCCCACGGGCCTGGCCCTTCTGCAATCACCACAGCTTGTGGTGTCTGTGCTGGTGTTTCGCTTGATCTTGCAGAACCTTGAGGCCTTTCTGCTCACGCCACTGCTACTCCGGAAAACCGTGAATCTTCTGCCGACCGTGGCCCTGATGGCGCAATTGAGCCTCGGCGCCCTGCTGGGACTTCCGGGAGTCCTGCTGGCTCTTCCTCTCGTTGTCGTTCTGCAGGTCTTGATGCAGCGGGTGTTGGTGCAGCAGGTGATGGATCGTTGGTCATCGTGAACCTGACTGGAATCATGAAAGGCTTTCTGCTGCTCCTTCAACGGCTCTTGGGGAAGACGCGAAAGATGCCACTGCATACACCAGAAGAGTTGGAGTGCTTCAAGCGCGACGCCATCGAGAATCGTCGGAAGCACTACTGATGCAAGGAGCGTGGGAGTTGGGTCTCTTGGCCCTGCTGTTTCTAAGCCTGCAGGTGTGGTGGCTCAGCAAGGTTTTCCTCAACCGACCTAGGCAGCCCAAGCCGATTGGCAAACCGATGCGAGCCAACACGCTGCAGGGCAAGCGCAACGCTCTGCAACGGTTGTTCGATCAATCCTGATCAGCAGCAAGCACCAGCTGCTTCGGGATACGCGACAGGCCTGGAAGCACCCCTAGGCATCAACACTGATTGACGTCTCTGGATGATGAACACATCTGACTCATTGATCTGGTCAATGACCACGCTTCTGGAAAAGCTCGCGGCCCAACTCAACAGCGTCCGAGCCAAGGCTGTGATCTGCCCAGAGGAGATCGAAGCTCCGAGAATCAAGAAACCCATCCATCTCCCTAGAAATCCTGGCGTGGACAACTCCATTCACATTGGTCCCAAAGGCGGTCGTTACCGCATCAGCGCCAGCGGAAGAAAGGTTTACATCTGAGAAGGATCAGCAAGCGCATGCCTCTTCGGGATGCGCCTCAGGCCAGCAGCAACGTATGCCTCCCAGCAATCTCCCACTCCGTCGATGATCAGGATTGGAACGATTTTCCAATGGGTAAGAAGCGGGCATGGATCGAATCTGTCACGCCTGCGTCACAAATATGGGTCCTTTCAGTGCATTGCTGCACAGGGGATGTCCGATCGACTTCACGATTCAGCGTCAGGCCAGTTTTGCCTGGGTAGCTCCTTCAGCCCCTGCAAGGTCGACTGACAGCACTGCGCGCCAGGTTCGTGATGCAGGTTGCTTCGCGCCACTCAACAAACACTCCTCTTCCCACTATGGCCCAAATATCACAACTGTGTATGGACGGATTTGCGACTTAACAATGGCGGTTTACCTTCCTTATTGACCCGGCCAAAGCCGTTAGACATAGATCAAGAAAAGAAGGAGGTCGCAAAATGACCAACAAAGAAAGACAAGCCTTCCAAGAGGAAAACCGAATCGGGTACTTGATGGTTGTTCTAGCGTTCATCACGGGCATTCACATGTTCAACGGCTGGAATCCAATCAATCCTCAAGAAGCAACAGGTGACGCAGTGGTGACTGTCCCTGCAAGACCAACTGAAGGCCTAATGCAGTAAGCGAAATTGCCATTCAGCCTTTAGTGCCGGCACATCACCTACAACCGAAATGAGTCGACCGAGGCTCAACAGCGGGGAACACATCAGGCACTCACGCCTGACCAATGCCTCAAGACACCCGCATTGCCCTATTCCTGCTGGCACAACTGGTTGCAGCACTGCAAGCCAACGACCCTGACCTGTTCAAGCGGTGGCTGTATTGCGCCATGCAAGACCCGAGGTAACCAGCCGTGACTGAGTTGCTGCTGGATTGGATTGACCCGTTCATTGCAGAAGTAGAGCGAAGCAGGATGGTGGCGTGGCGCCTAGGGGTGAGTCTCTAGTCCTAGGCGGGGCAGCACTTATCTAATTCTCAGGAAACTCTTGCTTTTTTTTGATGTATTTGGACAATCACAAAGCGAAAGTATTGGGAAGGAGCGAGAACCTCGCACATCAGTCGAACCATGGCAATAATCAAATGCGATGTCTGCGCATATCCTTTCAGCAATAAGCAAGACCCAAGATGCTCAAAGTGTCATCCAAAAATTACGCCGCCATCAAAGCCAAAGAATCCATACGCACTGCCGATGAAGCAGCAGCTAATTCTTGGTCCGATAGTTGGGATCGTAGTGGGACTTATGTTTGCCGCATGTGAAGGCAATAGACCAGGTAGAGCAACTACTGCTTGCATGCTACGAGCCCGTGCGCAGGCAATAGCCGCAGGAAATCCCAACTACACTCACGCGAAAGAAGTATCACCAACTAGAGCTATGTTGGTATTCAGAAAAGATGGGAGAACTAGGAATACAAATTTTTTCTGCGACTCGTTAGTCACTGATCGGGAAGCCTGATGCCTATCGGCAGAAAGCAATACAAGAGCCACAAGGGAAAAGCAGGGGGCGTTGATGTTGTTGCTATCCATCTCCCGACATACACTCATCATCCCCGTCAGCAATGGCGGGATTTTCGTTGCCTCCTGCGCTTAGCCGGACCTATGAGGGCAAACCCAAAGCCAAAATAGGCAAGAAGACAGCACAAACTTGCTGAGTCTGACTGCTACATGTGCCAGACGATGGACAGCTTGCCGTGGTCACGACCGACGACGACGTTGGCCTTGATACGTCGACTCCCCAAGCTGTCTGTTGTCCTAAACACAAGTTTTGGGAGACGTCATGGAAGAAATCCTTGATCCCAAAAAACCCTGGAACATCTCGTGCGCGGCCTGGGGCATCCACCTAAAAAGGGGACCTGCAACACACCGTCCTGAAACCGGGTGGTCGTCGCAGCAGCACCGAGAGAGCGACTCGGGAGCTGGCAGAAACCAGTCCCTATGGCCTCAGAAGACTCCTTAGGGACAGTTTTTGCGCCTTCATATCGTCTTCCACTAACAAGAAAGATTCCGTAGTCTGCAGCTTGAATCGAGATCATTCGTCAGGCTTGGAATGCGGAGTCGAATCGCTCGGGAAACGTCGGCGCGACCGATGTCTCTCTCGGCTCCGCGGTCAGTGGCAGCAGCTCCAACGGTATTTAGGGGCTTTCCTGTTTCAGCTTGCCTCAGGTGCCCAACCTGTCTGCTTCAGGTCCTGAAAGCGAACAGACCAAAGTTCTTCATCGGTGACATTGCCGTTGTCGTCCAACAATTCAGGATGGACAGTGCGTAGGCCTGTTCGGTCACTCTTGAACGCTGTCGAAGCGTTGGACGACATGCTCATCATTCGAAAAGCCTGAAGCAGCAAACCAGTGAACAATGCCGCGTAAATCAAAGGGAAAAGGGCGCCAAGCACGGCAATCAATTTTCAATGTTTACAAACGTTAACGACTTCGGCGTGCCTGCCGTGATTCCGGTACCAGCGAATGGGACCACAACAATCTGCTGCTGAGATTGCCTACGAGTAGCCGATCGAACACTTAAGCCACGATCGTGCCTTCGATCGTCCAAGTTGTCATCATGAAAGACGACATCAAGCTGGTCACAACCTTCCTCGTGCTGAATTTTTCGGTCGTGGCACTTGCCATCGCCGGTTACCAGAAGTCGGGCATGCGGCTCGGCGCCGTGTTCAGCCACTTAACGAGTTGAGTTCGGAGAACCGTCCAACAGGTCTGCTTAGGGCTTGCGTAGACCATCAGCAGCACCTGAATTCATCCATGACTGTTCATCTCTCGAATGGCTGTTCAATTGGCACCATGATTGACGATGGTGTTCATCGGCCGTTTCGTGCACTGGCCTGTTCCTTGACGGTCACCAGAAAGGATGAATCACATTTGGATTCAGCTCAAAGCCGTCGTGCACGCCGACATGAGCTACAGGACTTATTTGCTTGATTGATTGCTTATACCAAAACCCAACATCATTTAAACTGTGGAGATCAAACGTGCGCCGCAGCCTCGTCGTGAATGTTGCCCATTGTGTTTTTTAGGTTTCCGATATCCAACAGTCCCTCAGCACTGAACCAAGGTGCATTTGACCAACTAAATCCCTCACCGAAGGTGTTATCAGGCGCAACAACATACCAATGACAATCCACGTCGGGCACATCGACCGAACATTGCGACCAGTCGCTCTCCCATTGGGGGACCTGTACCCACATGACGGCTGCAAGAACCAGCGACATCAGAGCTTGCAGCATGAGTCAGATCAGACGAGGTTGAGACGCTAACCGAATTGGGTGGGATCTGGTGCCGAGTTCTGCCGAGCCGCGGTCCCATACGGTGGTGCTTGTCTGCCCGGACAGCCTGCCTTGGATGTGATCTTCAATTTCAGCCGCTACGAGGAGCTGAGACAGGCCGTCCTGCAACTCGTACGCGAAAACCTTGACCCCGACCTTCTTTACGAGGAAGCGGAAGAGCTGTTCGAATCCTGGTGGGCATCCAATGCCTCCGACGGCCATTGGAACGATGAGGTCAAACGACGCATCTGGTCGTCAATCTGGAGTGAATTCGGCGTGAGGACCGCTCAGGCATAACGACGCCAGAGCGACGGTGATCCCATCAATACAGCGACTGCCAGGACGTGATGACGCACGGCAAACAGCAGACTGGTGAGGGTGAAGTGATCCAGCAAAAGCAGGATCTCGGTTTTCAGGTCTGCCAACGCCAGAAACACCAGCAACAACGGCCACCAACGCGCTGTTCGCCGAACGGCCTGGGGTTGGAGACGTTCAGACTTCGGCACGGGGCTCCCACAGCGTGAGCAACGAAGGAGCCAGCGCAATGCTGGACCAGCTGCCCACCACCACCCCCAAGGCCAGAGCGATGGCAAACCAGTAAAGGGTGGCGCCACCGAAGAAGATCAGGGCCAGAAGTGGCAGCAATGTTGTCCCGCTGGTGTAAAAGGTGCGGGTGAGGGTTGCCGACACCGCCTGATCCACCTGTTCGGACAGCCCCAGGCCTGCACCATCACGGGCACGCTCCCGAATCCGATCGAACACCACCACCGTGTCGTTCACGGAATAACCGGCAATGGTGAGGAGAGCCACTGCAAAAAGGCTGTCGACTTCAAGCTGCATCAACAGCCCCAGCCAGGCGAAGACGCCGGCGACAATGAGAACGTCGTGGGCGAGAGCCACTAGCGCCAGGAAGGCGTAGCGGCCGTCGTAGCGGAAGGAGATGTAAAGGGCGATTCCGCTGAACGCCACCACAAGCGAGATCAGCGTGCTGCGCAGCAACTGACGCCCCAGGCTCGGACCGATTGTGTCGACGGACTGTCCACCGGCCACAAAGGGGCCGGCAATCTGTTCAACAGCAGCAATCAGGGCCTGACCCTGAGCAGCCGACAGCGTGGGCACACGCAGCACCAGCGACTGGCCTCCGTCGAGCAATTGCACCCGCGCCGAACGGAGATTGGGGACAGGGTCGTCCTCCTCGGCCGGCAGTGTCAACGACTGAACCGGGTTGGAGACAGCAATGGACTTCAGATCCCTGCAGCTCTCTCCGCAGTCGCGCTCCAACTGGATCTGCGTTCCCCCGGTGAAATCGAGCCCCGGACGCAGCGGTGCAGCAATGTCTGGATTCAGCCAGCAGCTGATCAGCCCGACCAAGGCCACCAGCAGCGTGAGCCCCGAGACCAACCAGACCCGAACGCGTGAGGCGCTCAATTGCAGGCGCAGAACCACAGTGGTGTTGGGCGTGGACATGGCCATCAATCAGGCGGTCGTGGAGGGACGTTGGCCCTGGGCAATGAAATACGTGGGTCGACGCAGGCCGGCGTAGCTCATCAGGAAGCGCAGCAGCGTGCGTGTGCAGGTGAGCGCGGTGAACAGACTCAGCAACACACCGATGCCGAGGGTTGCAGCAAATCCCTTCACCAGGCCGGTGCCGAGAAAGAACAGTGCCGCGCAGCTGATCAACGTGGTGAGGTGACCATCAAGGATGGAACTGAAGGCTTCGGAGAAACCGGTGTCGATCGAGCGGATCAAGGTGTTGCCGCGACGCAACTCGTCCTTGATTCGCTCAAAGATCAGCACATTGGCATCCACCGCCATGCCGATGGACAGGATGAATCCAGCAATCCCAGGCAGGGTGAGCGTTACGGGGATCAGGGCGTACACCGACAGGTTGAACAGGGCGTACAGGCTCAGGGCCGCCACGGCCACAGCCCCCGGCAACCGGTAAGCCACCACCATGAACACCGCCACCAGGGCGAGACCGGACAAAGCAGCCATCAAGCTCCGCCGGATGTTTTCAGCACCGAGTGTCGGTCCGATCGTGCGCACTTCCACCACCTCAACGGGAAGGGGAAGGGAGCCTCCACGCAGTTTCACCTCCAGTTCACGGGCCGTCTCAGCGTCGAAATTTCCACTGATGGTTGCAGCGCCGCCGGAGATACCAGCGCTCTTGAACTGGGGCCCCACACTGGCCGCACTGATCAATTTGTTGTCCAGCGTGATGGCCAGCAGTCGATCGGAACCCGCGATCGATTGGGTCAAATCGGCGAACGCCTCCGCTCCCTCGGCATCGAAATTCAGCGTCACCTCCCAGCTGTTGGGGTTGTTCTGCAGTGGCTGGCGACCGGCCGTTACCAATTGCTTGCCCGTCAGTTGTGCAGGGTCCAACAGCGTCAGCAGTTCGTCGTCCGCTTGATCCAAGAGGGCCTGAAGCAACTCGTCGTCACTGGCACCATCAGCGTTCAACCCCAGCGACTCCTGCACCTCCTTGAGATCCTCCAGGTTGAGCTCATCCGGTGTCTCCCCACGACGGCGTTGGTCTTTTCGCAACTGGAGGATGGCCCGGGCCTGGGATTGAAGCTGTCGCAAGCTTCGAAACTCAGCTTCAGTTCCCTCCCGCTGGGCACGGAACTCCAGCAGAGCCGTATCGCCAAGGACGCGTGCTGCCGCTGTGGGGTCCTGTTCACCGGGGAGCTGCAACACCAGCTGATCGGTGCCGACGGTCTGAAGGGTGGATTCGGCCACCCCCAAACCATTCACGCGCCGATCCAGCACCGCCTTGACGGCTTCCATTTCGCGATCGCCAACAACCTTCACGTCCCCTGCCGGTTGCACCTGCACCGTGAGTTGACTACCCCCGCGCAGATCGAGCCCAAGCTGCAGCGGAGTCCGGATCAGAAACATCCCCGCCGCAATGGCCAGGGCAAGAACAAAGGCGAACCAACCCTGATAACGCGCCATCAACTCAAACCCCTTGACGGACCATCTGCTGGGCAGCTTCGACGATCTGATGGGGCTGAATGATGGTCAGGTTCTCAAGGGAGCCGTTGTAGGGCGTGGGGATGTCCTGACTGGAGAGCCGCACAGGGCGGGCATCGAGATCATCGAAGCACTGCTCGGTGATCAGGGCGATCAACTCGGCACCGATGCCACCGGTCTTCATGCACTCCTCCACAACGATGACCCGATGGGTCTTGCGGATGGACCGACCGATGGTCTCCATGTCGAACGGTTTGAGGCTGATCAGATCGATCAGCTCCACACTGATGCCATCGGCCTCCAGTTGTTCCACCGCCTTGAGGCAGTGGTGACGCATGCGGGAGTACGTGAGGATCGTCACGTCGCTCCCTTCCTGCACCAAATCCGCCTGATCGAGAGCACAGGTGAACTCACCCTCAGGGAGTTCCTCGCTGAGGTTGTAAAGCAGCACATGCTCGAAGAACAGAACCGGGTTGTTGTCCCGGATTGCTGCCTTCATCAAACCCTTGGCATTGGTCGGCGTGCTGCATGCCACGATCTTGATCCCGGGGACAGCGTGGAAATAGGCCTCCAGGCGCTGGCTGTGCTCAGCTCCGAGCTGACGGCCCACACCACCTGGGCCGCGCACCACCGTGGGGATCGTGAAATTGCCTCCGCTGGTGTACCTCAGCATCCCCATGTTGTTGGAGATCTGGTTAAAGGCGAGCAGCAGAAAGCCCATGTTCATGCCTTCCACGATCGGCCGCAGGCCGGTCATGGCCGCACCGACCGCCATGCCGGTGAAGCCGTTCTCTGCAATCGGGGTATCCAGCACCCTTAGGTCGCCGTACTTCTCGCAGAGATCCTTGGTGACCTTGTAGCTGCCGCCGTAGTGACCGACGTCCTCACCCATCACGCAGACGTAAGGGTCGCGGGCCATCTCCTCGTCGATGGCTTCCCGCAGGGCGTTGAAGAGAAGGGTTCCTGCCACGGCGTCGCTGCGATCCCGGCCAATCCGGGGTGAGCGGCCAAGCTATCTCAGCCTGGGTGGCCTCAACCGCCGGCGGCGAAGGTGAACAACAGCAACACGGACAGGAGCATCGCTGGAGACAGCAGCAGCGCCAATTGCCCGAGGTCGTGGGGAGTCATCAACAGATGTCTGTCGGCTTGACGCTAGGCAGGGTCGTTCGAGGGACCTGTGAAGACACTGCGAAGAAACACCATCGTGAGCCCTAACGCCACAAACGCTGTGCTGAAGGTGGCCAGAAAGGACAGCCCCACCAGCAGCGTTTTCAGCGTCACCGCAATGTTCTGGGCGATCGGTGAGCTGTAGTGGGGCGGATGAACGGCGAAGTACACCACCATCCGTCGGCTGAGCCCCAACGCCAGCCAGGCCAGCAGACCTGCGGTGACGGCACCGGACAAAAAACTCAGGGGTCCTTTACGGGGTTGCTCCGCTGAAGGAGGTGTCTTGGGGTCGGAGGAGCTCATGCTTCGATCCTCACGCCGTCCGGTCGCAAATTGCAGCACCAGCTTTGCAATCCCTCCGCAGCAAGTTGCTGTTCAAGCGTGGCCTGGGCAGCCGCACAGCTGGTTGGATCTGCAAACAGTGCAAAACAACTGGGGCCCGATCCGCTCATGGCGACGGCAAGGGTGCCTTCAAGGGTGGACAGCAAGCGAAGCGCCGCCTGAACCGCTGGGGTCTCAGGCTCCACAACCTCCTGCAGATCGTTTTGCAACGGTGGCGGCTCCGCCGCACGGATCGGTTGGGTCCAGGCCATGTCTCGCAAGACCTGTCGGCGTTGCTCGAAGGCGTCCTCTCCCGAGAGGTAGCGATCACCCTGCAACTCCCGGCAGCGGCGATAGGCCCAGGGAGTCGACACACTCACGCGTGGATCCTTCACCAGCAGCACCGCCAGGGATTCCTGCACAGCCGGCAACGGCTCCAGCAGCTCGCCGCGACCGAAACAGAGCTGACTGCCCCCCGCCACACAGAAGGGCATGTCAGAACCGAGTTCAGCCGCAAACCGCTGCAGGTCTGAACGGCTGTGGCCCAGACCCCAGAGCGCATTCAGACCCACCAGGGCAGCGGCACCATCACTGGACCCTCCGGCGAGGCCGGCACCAATGGGAATGCGTTTCTCCAGGTGGATGGCAGCACCCAATTCGTTGAAACCGGAGCGGCTGCGCAGCAACTGAGCGGCCCTGATCACCAGGTTGTCCTCACCAAGGCTGAGGGACGGATCGTCACAGCTGAGCGTCAGTGCGGCATCGGCCGTGGTTTGAAAGCTGAGGCGATCGGCGAGATCGATGCTCTGCATCACCATCGCCAGCTCGTGAAAACCGTCAGATCTGATCCCGAGCACCTCCAGGTGAAGATTCACCTTGGCCGGAGCCGTCACCGTGATCGTGCCCATCAGCGGAGGCCGCATCAATGCCCTGATTCAAACCCCTGGCCAGGGCAACCCAGACCTGCGGAGCCAGCTCCTGCGGCCGTTGATGCAGCTGAAACCCTGCAGCGGCGGCCAGCGCCTGCAGCTGTGGCTCCGGCGCAAGTGATGCCAGGGTGTTTCGCAACATCTTGCGACGGGCCAGGAAGGCTTGCCTGAGCAACGATTCCACCCGACGGGCGATGTCAGAAGGCAACCGCTTATCAGCCGGCAGAGGGTCGATCTGAATCACTTCCGACTGCACCTTCGGCGGTGGCTGAAAGCAGCGTGGGGGTACAGGACAGACCGTCGTGCAACGGGCCAGCAACTGCATCCGAACACTCAAGGCACTGAAGCTGCTGTGGCCCGGGCGAGCCCGGATGCGCTCCGCCACCTGTTTCTGCACCAACAGCACCAAACGCTGATAAGGGGGCTCGACAGGGCGATCGAGTCGACCCACCAGTCGATCCAACAGCGGACCTGTGATGTTGTACGGAATGTTGGCCACTACTTTGCTGGCTGCAACCCCGTCCTCCAGCTGCAGCGGCAGCTCCAGCACATCCCCCTGACGCAGGCTGAATCGCGGATCACCGGCAAAGCGTTCCCGCAGGCCATCCACTAGGTCGCGATCCAATTCCACGGCCTGAACTGCCGCTGCCGGAGAGGACAGCAACCGTTCTGTGAGAGCACCACGCCCTGGTCCCACCTCCAACACGCGATCCGATGGCTGCAGGTCAGCGGCCGCCACGATGCGATCCAGCACCGTCTGATCCTTCAACCAATGCTGGCCAAAGCGCTTGCGGGCCTGGTGACCTTGAAAAGCCATGGTTGAACTGTCGCAGTTGTCCCAGCGGACGGTCGATCTCCTACCAGCGTGTCGCAACACAGACCACCTCCCTCAACTGAGGGATCGAACCAGGCAGCGCTCTCCCCCAACTGGGTGAGTCTTTTGACGGATGGGCTGTCTTGCCGCATCTCCGTATTAATGGACGAGCAGCTTCTCAGTCATGGACACCATGTTCTTCATCGGCATCAACGCCGGACTTCTGGTGTTGCTTGCCGTTGGACTGCTTTCAGCCAGAGAGCAGATCAAAACTGGCCGCAAGGAAACCATCTGATGTCTTAACCCACCTGTGCGACGAGACAGGTCACCGGCAGAAGACCTCTATTGAAGTGAATCGTCTTCTGTCAGAGCGATGCTCTCAACACGGTTCTGGATTTCAAGACCGCTCCTGAGCAGCAGGCAATGGTTGCCGAAATGACGGATCAGCGCTGGATCAGCACAGCCGATCCAGCCTGCACCAACGTGGGGCTCCCTGGGAGGGCGGCAACGGCACCACGGCAACGGCCACTTGAAGCAACCAGTCCGTCTGAATCGGATGCTCAGCACGCCAGCAACTGATCGCCCGACCCAGCCGGCGCCGCTTCGTGGGATCCACAGACCAGGGACCCCAGGCCAAGGAACGGCGCTTCTTGACTTCCACCACAAGCAGTTGCTCGTTCTTGTGCAGAACAAGATCAAGTTCGCCCCAGCGGCAGCTCCAGTTTCGATCCAGCAGCTGCCACCCCTGCCGTTGCAGAAGCGAGGACACCCGGGTTTCCGCCTGGGCGCCGGGGGGCTGCATTTTCATCGGAATGCGATCCACAAAGTTCCCGAAGGATTCCCCCCTGCTCGAGCCCATTAAGGTTTCGAGGTCACTGGTGTTTCGGATGGGTTCCCGCCTGTTGTCCCTGGTTTCTGCAGCAGTCCTCGGGCTGCTCCTTGTCCTGGCTGGTCCGGCCCAGGTCAGTGCCGCCATGGACGTGGCCAAGCAAGTGCTGATCGGCTCGGACTACTCCGGAAAGGATCTCCGCGGCGCCACCTTCAACCTCAGCAACCTGCGGGAAGCCAACCTGTCCGGATCAGACCTGAGGGGCGCATCGCTCTATGGCGCCAAGCTTCAGGATGCAGATCTGAGTGGAACGGACCTGCGGGAAGCCACCCTGGATGCAGCGGTGATGACCGGCACCAACCTCTCCAACGCCGTTCTGGAAGGAGCCTTCGCCTTCAACACCCGCTTCGTGGATGTGACCATCAGCGGCGCCGATTTCACCGACGTCCCGATGCGGGGCGATCAACTCAAGAGCCTGTGTGCCGTTGCGGACGGTACAAATCCGGTCACGGGCCGGTCCACCCGGGACAGCCTCGGCTGCGGTTGATCCGATGAGTTTCGACCCCCGCAGCCTGGACCGCCTGCGCGAGCTCGGTCGGACGCTTCCCCAAGCGTTGCCGGAACCGAAACCGCCCGTGAGCCCGAAGGCACAGCAGGTGCGCCACAAGGTTGAAACCGAAGACAACCCTGAGGAACTGTTCCGCGAACTGATGAAGGTCAGTGAGGACGGAACGGTTCCGGAACACCTCATGGCGCGGCTGAAACAACTGGAGGCCAAGCGCACCCCTCAGCCATCAACCGACAGCACCCCGCCAGGCTCGGCCCAGGAGCTACCTCCACTGCCGAAGACAAACTCCGGCAAAGGAAAGAACACACGCCCCAAACCCTCCAAGGCCACACCCGGGAGTGAAGAGGAAAGTCTTTACGTGGCCTTTGGCCAGTTGCTGCTGGAGGACGACGAGGACAACCCTTGAATCCCTCCCGCTGCCGCATCCTTGCCGTGGGCAAAGTCCGCCGCAGTTGGATCCAGGACGGCATCGAGCTTTACCGCAAACGGCTTCCCGGGCTGGAGATCATCGAGATTCGAGACAGCACACCCGACAAGGAAGCGGATTCTATCCGCGCATCGCTACGACCGAATGAGCACGTGATTGCACTGATGGAAGAGGGCGACGCTGTTGGGTCCATCCCCTTCGCCCGGCGCCTTGACCAGCTCGGCAACCAACGGCTCGCCTTCGTGATCGGTGGTGCTGACGGATTGACCAACGAACTCAAGGGCCGTGCCCATTGGCAATTGAGCCTGTCGCCGATGACCTTCCCCCATGAGCTGGCTCGCCTGATGCTGATCGAGCAGTTGTTCCGCGCCCAGGCAATCCTGCAAGGAAGCCCGTACCACCGCGCCTGAGAACTGATGTTGCACGTGGTCGACAACCTGCTGCCGGCGGATCTGCTGGAGGCGCTGCGCCAACTCTGCGTGGTTCACGGCGAGCTCAAGCAGACCCATCCCGGTGACGCCCTGTTCAGCTGGCGTGCTGACGACGGCAGTTCGCGCTCGATCCATGCCCTCGAGCAGCGACAGCTGATGGAGCGTTACCTCGACGAGCATCTGCTGCCTGTCTCCACCCCGTTCTGTGGCAAGGGGGCTGGAGTGCAGTGGTGGTGCAACGTCAACAACGATCTCGACTGGCACATCCACAAGGATGAAGTCGAAGGACGTCGCAGCGGGGGTTATCTGTTGCCGCTGTTGTCCACGGTCTTCTAACCCCACGTCAGCTGCGCCGGTGGCGAGCTGCTGTTGGCCGACAACACCCCCATCACCTCAGGGCACAGCGGTCCGCTGCCTCAGTTCCGCTCCGTGATCTCGATCCCCCCGGTGCGCAACCGCCTGGTGCTGTTCTCCCCTGGACTGCTCCACCGAATCAATCCTCTGGAAGGGGAGCGCTACTCCGTGGCCGTGAACATCTGGGCTCAGGAACCCCTCACCACAGCGGCGTCAGCGCCACCGGCTTGAACTTCTCGCTGGACAGTCGCCAGGCCCTCGAGGAGATCCGCTTCAGAGCCTCAAGACAGGCGGTTGTGTCGCCGCTGCTGAGCCAGTCGGCCTTGATCTGCGGCAGGTCTTCCGGCAGTCGTTCCATCGGCAACTCCACCAGCAGGAGGCTGTCTGCAGCCGCTGCCCTCTGCAGGGGGCCGTCATCACTGCGCTGCCACACCCGCAGCAGCAGATCCAGGGCCAGCTCCTTGCCGAGCTGATCCGGGGCATCGCCCTCGGCCGCCACCACAGCCTGGGACTTCCCCGCCAGCGGCAACGCCCGACGCCCCCCTTGATCGATCAAAGCCAGCGCGACCAGATACGGCGAATCAGCCACTCAAATCCCAATCCAGAGACACCATCCTCACCGGAGCAAGCACACAGCAATCAATACATCAGTACTATTAAAGCAGGCTTGCTTGCCCGTGATGGACGTCCGCCACCAGCCACTTCCGCTGCAGCCCCGGCGAACCCGCCTGAGTCTTCCCCTGGCCGGTGAACGGGTGGCCGCCGGCTTCCCCTCGCCGGCCGATGACTACGTGGAGGTGGGGATCGACCTCAACGACCAGCTGATCCGCCATCCCACCAGCACATTCTTTCTGCGCGTCAGCGGCGAATCCATGCTCGGAGCCGGCATCCACGACGGTGATCTGCTGGTGGTGGATCGCAGCCTGGATCCACGGCCGGGGCGGGTGGTGGTGGCGGTGCTGGACGGGGAATTCACCCTCAAACGCCTGGTCCAGCACCATGGCCGCCTGCGCTTGGAGGCCGCCAATCCCGCTTACCCACCCCTGGAGCTGCATCGATGCGGTGACGTGCAGATCTGGGGGGTGGCCATCCACGTGATCCATCCGCTCTGACATGGGCCTTGCCACCGCCCTGATCGACGGCAACAACTTCTACGCATCCTGCGAACAGAGCCTTGACCCCAGCCTGATCGGCAAACCCGTCGTCGTGCTCTCCAACAACGACGGCTGCATCGTGGCCCGCAGTGCAGAAGCCCGGGCCCTCGGCATTGCGATGGGAACCCCCTATTTCAAGGCGCGTCAGGAGTTGGAACGCCAGAACGTGGTGGTGCGCAGCTCGAACTACGCCCTGTACGCCGACATGAGCCAGCGGATGATGAGCCTGCTGGAAATTCACTGCGAAGAGCTCGAGATCTATTCCATCGACGAAGCCTTCGGGCGCGTCCGTCGTCCGAAGGATGGTGACTTGCAGAGCTGGGGGCGATCCCTGCGAGCCCGGGTGCGCCAGGACCTGGGGCTGCCGATCGCCATCGGCCTGGGGGCCAGCAAAAGCCAGGCAAAACTGGCCAATCGCCTGGCCAAGCAAGTCCCCGCCCATGCCGGCATCTTCGATCTGGGCCACTGCACGGATCCCGACGCCTGGCTCGAGACCATCGCAATCGAGGACGTCTGGGGCATCGGCCGCAAACTGGCGCGCTGGTGCCGGCTGCGGGGGGTGAACAACGCCCGCCTGCTGCGGGACATGCCCAGCGGTGAACTTCGGGCGAAGTGCGGTGTGGTGGGGTTGCGGCTGCAGCGGGAACTGCGCGGCCATGCCTGCTTGCCACTGGCGTTGGCACCGTCCCCCAAACAGGAAACCTGCGTGAGCCGCAGCTTCAGCAGGCCGATCACGACCCTGGAGGAACTGCGGCAGGCCGTCGCCACCTATGTGGTGCGCGCCGCGGAAAAACTGCGCAAGCAGCACCAACGGGCTGCCGCCCTCACGGTGTACACCCGCACCAGCCCCTTCATCCCCGCGTTTTACAGCCAGGCCGCCAGCACCCGACTGGATCTGCCCAGCAACGACACCACCGTTCTGCTGGAGGCAGCGCTCCCCCTGGTGGACCGCATCTTCCGGCCACACCGACAGCTGGCGAAGGCGGGGGTGCTGATGCAGCACCTGCAGGGAACCGAGCTGCTCCAGTCCCATCTTCTGGTGCCACTGAGTGAGGCACAGCAACAACGACGAGAGGAGCTGATGCGCACCATTGATCGGCTCAATCGCCGCTATGGCCGAGGCACGGTCCAGTGGGCAGCCTGCGGGTTGCATCCGAGCTGGATGATGCGACGGGAGCGGCTGGGACGGACCGCCACCACCCGGCTGAGTGATGTTCCAGTGGTGCACGCCGATCGCTGAGATGCACTCTCAGACAGCGCTCAGCCGATTCAGGGGAATGCCAAGGATGAGACGACGACGCGAACGACAACCTTGATCAAGAGCCAAACCATGGCATGGGGAAAGAGAAAGCAATCACCTTGATCATCAGTGCACTGGCGGTGCTGGTGGGCCAACAGATCAGCGCAGGAACCATGGAAACGCCGACGGAACAACCGCAGGCCAAGGCGCGATTCCCGCAGACCGCTCTGCAGGCTGAACGGCATCGACTGACCTATGCCCCGGCCGCCTTCCTCTAAGCCTGCTGCAGCAACTGGATCACTTGGTCGCGGCTGCTGAGCAGCAGCACCATCCGATCACCATGGGCATTGAGTCCCGTCTGTTCCCGCACCAGATCGGTGCTGGCCAGTGCCAGACCACCGGTCTCAACGAACAGCACCGGCAAGGTGCCGTCATGGCCACGCATGCCCTGAAGATCAAGGGCTTGCCGCACGGCCCGCTGGGCCTTGTCGGTGCCAAGACGCTCAACGAAGGCCGGCCAAAGATGATTGACAGGCGTCAAGGCCGCAAAATCAAGCTGAGCGTCGGACATCAAACCGGCAACAGCGCAATCGCCTCGGCAATCATCTGCGGTGACACAGCGATGGTCTCCAGCGGATCAGCGTTATCCAGATAGGCGTCGAAGGACGCGAAGCGCTCGATCACAGGATCAGCCCCGTCAGCAGCACAAGCCTCAACCCAGTCGCCGTCCTCCGGTTTCACCACGGCATAGGCCTGAAGAGCTTCCTCCAGATCAGCACCGTCGCCGATGCCCTCACCGTGCCAGATCGCTTCGAAGAATTGAGACATCTCAAGCGGGGAACAGACGTTGGTTGCGGTTGGCGATCGCTACCAGCGACAGCATCACCGGCACCTCCACCAGCACCCCCACCACAGTGGCGAGGGCAGCGCCGGAATTCAAGCCGAACAGGCTGATGGCCACAGCCACCGCCAGTTCAAAGAAATTGGAGGCGCCGATCATCGCGCCAGGGGCCGCGACCGTGCGTGGTTGCCCCCAGAGACGCATCCACTGCGCCGTGAGCCAGAAGATCAGATAGGTCTGCAGGATGAGCGGGATCGCGATCAGCACGATCGCCTGGGGATTGGACAGGATCGACAGGGCCTGCACCATGAACAGCAGCAGCACAGTGGCGATCAGAGCCGTGATCGCCAGCGGCTTGAGCTGGGCCTCCAACCGCGCAATCCGACCAGGGGACTTAAACAACACCCGCATCAACCAGCCCGTCGCTAACGGCACCACAACGAACAGGCCCACCGCCGTGATCATCGTGTCCCATGGCACCAGCACGTCACTCACACCCAGCAACAACGCTGCAATCGGCGCAAAGGCAAACACCATGATCAGGTCGTTCACCGCCACCTGCACCAGGGTGTAGTTGGGATCCCCATCACTGAGGCGACTCCACACGAACACCATCGCGGTGCAAGGGGCCACCCCCAGCAGAATCATCCCGGCCACATACTCCTGACCCATCGCTTCCGGGATCCAGGCCGCGAACACCCCACGGATGAACAACCAGGCCAGAGCCGTCATCGTGAGGGGCTTGATCAACCAGTTCACGGCCACAGTGACCAGCAGCCCCCGCGGTTGCTGGCGGATGCCACCGATGGCGGAGAAATCCACAGCCAGCATCATCGGAACGATCATTCCCCAGATCAGAACGGCGATCGGAACGTTGATGCGGGCCACCTCCAATGAGGCGATCCAGCTCGCCAGATCAGGAAAAACGCCCCCCAGAACCACACCCACCACAATCGCCAGACCGATCCACAGGGAGAGGTAGCGCTCGAACAGGCCCATCACCACGACAGAACGGGGAATCCATCATCCGCCCGCGGGGTTCAGGCGGACAGGGCATCAATGGTCTGGAAGCCGCCGCGGCGTTGCTGATCGAGATGCTGGATGTGCTTCCGCTCGCTGTAATACAGCTCCTGATAGTGCAACGCATCGCGGTTGAGCTCCTCGAACAGTTGCTCGATGCGACCTTCCATATCCACGCCCTGCTGATCCTCCTGGTTGTCTTGCACCAACACGGAAATACAGGCTTCCAAGGTCTGCAGACGCTGCCCACCCCAGGCTTCCAGCAGGTGGCGGCAGCGCTTGAAGCTCTTCTGACGCTCCAACAATGCCGCGAGCCCACGCAACTGCTCGAGCGGTTCGGCCAGGGCGACACGCTCCAGTTCACCCGGCTCAAGCAACGGCGTCAGCCGTGACAACAGAGGGCTGTTCTCCAGCAGCAGCTGATCCGTCAGCAGACGGGGCAGGTCCAGCCCATCCAGGCCGTCACCATCATCTTCACCATGGCTGATCGATTCCAGGCGGCCCACACCGAGGTTGGTCTCCTCAAGTTCCGTCAGAGAGGCCCAGAGCAGACGGTGATGGGGGATCGCAAAGTCCTCCAGTTCCCGTTGGCGCAACTCCTGGCGGATCGTGCCCCTGTAGCGGGGGGCATGGAGATAAAGGCGCAGCAGATCAGCCTCACAGCGCTCCCGCTGACTGGTGTCGCCCGGCTGGTCATGCCGGCTGGATCGACCATGCCAACGCTGGCCCTTCACCTGCTGGCGCAGGTCATCCTCGAGCTGCAGAGCAAGACGGCCCTGACCGCCGCTGAGCCGTTCAGCGACCCGTTGCAGGTAATGGGTGCGCACCGCCGACTGGGGCAACTTGCCCAGCAGAGCGACCAAGGCCGAGACCGCCTGCTGGAATTGATCCGCCTTGGCAAGGTCTCGATCGGCGAGGGCCTGTTCGATCTGCCAGTCCAGCCAGAGAGGCGCCTGATCGAGCAGAGCCCGGTAATCCCCGGCGCCATGGTCCTTGAGGAACTCATCTGGATCTTTGCCGGAGGGCAGATGCAGCACCCGCAGCTCCAGTTGCCCCTGCAAGGCGAGCTGCTCCACTTCACCGATGGCGCGGTTGGCCGCACGAACCCCAGCGCCGTCCGCGTCAAAGTTGAGAACGATGCGCTTGCCGTCGGTGACGCGGCAGAGCTGGGTGATCTGCTGGCTGCTGAGGGCGGTGCCTAGGGACGCCACCGCATTGGTGATCCCAGCCGCATGCAGGGCGATGACATCGAAGTAACCCTCCACCACCACAGCACGGTCCTGCTTGCGGATGGTGTTGGTGGCCTTGTCGAGACCGAACAGATGCTTGCCTTTCTCGAACACCTCCGTCTCTGGGGAGTTCAGGTATTTGGGCTCGCTGCCATCCAAACTCCGGCCACCGAAGCCAATCACACGACCCTGACGGTCGTGAATCGGAACCATCACCCGATGGCGAAAACGGTCGTAGAAGCCATTGCCACCCTTGCGGGGGACCACCAGTCCAGCTGCCTCCAACAGTTCAGCCGAAAGGCCTTCCACCTGCTGCAGATGGTTCAGCAGGCTGTCCCATTGATCCGGGGCGTAACCGAGACCGAATGTCTCCTGGGTGGCGAGTGTCAGGCCGCGGGCTTCCGTGAGGTATGCAAGGGCCTGCTCACCCGTCGTGCTGCGCAACTGGCTGCGAAACCAACCGGCAGCCAAGGCCAGGGCCCGCTGAAGCTTCTCCCGCCGGGAGAGTTGCTGCTTCAACCGCTCCTGCTGAGGACCATCAACGGTCTCGACCGGCACCTGATAGCGACGGGCCAGATCCAGCACCACATCGCTGAAACTCTGCCGCTGAAACTCCATCAGGAACTTGATGGAATTGCCGCCCGCACCACAGGAGAAGCAGTAGTAGAACTGCTTGGCGGGAGACACCGTCATCGACGGCTTGCTGTCGTCGTGAAACGGACAGATGCCGACAAACTCCCGTCCTTTCTTTTTCAGAACGACGTGGTCGCCCACCACATCGACGATGTCCGCCCGCTCTTTGACGGCGTCGATGGTGCGGGGATGAAGTCGGGCATTGGCCATGGACCCATTCTGCGAAGTCGCAGGTCGGCGTCCACCCATCAGGAGCACCAGCGCAACCATGGATGAACAGACGTTGGCCTGGTGGCAGCGCCAAGACATGCAGGGAGCGAGGGCCCTGGTTCTGAGCTCCCTGGCCTTCAGCCTGATGACGGTGTGCGTCAAGCAACTGGGAGGGCGAATTCCCGTCAGCGAGATCGTGCTGGTCCGATCCGTTGTGAGCATTGCCCTGACGGGAACAGCCATGGCGCTTGGAGGGGTCAGCCCCCTGGGGAACAACCGACGCCTGCTGCTGCTGCGCGGCATCTGTGGAAGCGTTGCCCTGCTTTGCTTCTTCGAGGCGATCACTGCGTTGCCGCTGGCATCCGCCACGGTCCTGCAGTACACCTACCCAACATTCACCGCAGCGGCGGCCTGGCTGTTGCTGGGGGAACGCCTGCGCCGTCGCATTGGCTTGGCCGTACTGCTGGGCTGGATCGGTGTGGTGTTTGTGATCCAACCGGAATGGCTGGGTGCAGGCCAGAACGGGCTGGCGTTACGCCCAGTGCTGACAGCCCTGGGAGGAGCCTTGTTCACTGCTCTGGCTTATGTGTGCGTTCGACGCTTATCGACCAAGGAACACCCCTTGGTGATCATTCTTTATTTCCCTCTGGTCTCGATTCCCCTCACGTTGCTGATGGTTCTGCACAGCGGGGTCTGGCCTTCCGCGGTGGATTGGATCTGGTTGCTCGGAGTCGGTGTGCTGACTCAACTCGGCCAGATCTGGGTGACCAAAGGGCTGAGCTGTCTGCCAGCGGCGAGGGCGACGTCGCTGAATTACGTCCAGGTGTTGTTTGCTGCCAGCTGGGGATGGATCTGGTTCAACGAATCGATTACGGCATTCACCTGTGTTGGTGCAGCGCTGGTGCTGGGTGCATCCTTTATCAGCCTCTCCAGCCGTCAGCCCTGATCAGATCAGCTCGTGGGCAAGCCGAGGGGGTAGAGCAGCCAACGCTGGGCTTCACCACCATTGCTTGCTGCAGGCCTGGCAAGACTCCACCCTTCTCCGTGCGACCCACGCTGGAGGTAGAGATCAAAGGCACTGTCCACACGGACGCTGTCCCGAGGTAACTGCCAGTCAAAACTGCCTTTTAAGTGCACGAAACGCTCGCCCTCCACCTTGAGGACCTCTTGATGGTCGACGCGAACACGGCTGACGGCAGGAGCAGAGGCCACAGGTTGCAAGTCAAGACTTTGTGCAATGGAGACCTGGGTCGTCTGGATCTGTGACTGCAAGGCCTCAATGACAATGGCGCGGGGCGGCTCATTGCGAAGGGTGCAGGACGACAGAGTTACGACGATCAAGAGACCTGACAAGACAGTCAAGACATGACGCGAAATGTGCACATAGATCATGCTGACTTGCATGAACCGATCTTCAAGCATTAATAATCACTCTACTTGACGATCGCGACTCCAACAAATATCAATCAACGCTGGAAAGGATTTGGCCCAACCTGAATCCCGAACGATTCATCAATTTGCAGGGGAATTAGCAGCAGATCAAGACCTCCTTGCGGACGAAGTCCAGCCAGGGCCCACCCCTCAAAGGATGAAGTCACAACAAACATGATCAAACACAACGCATCAAAAAAAGTCGTTTACACTCACAAAACTGATTAAGCACAATGATTGGGTGGCTGAAGGGAGATGTCCAGCATCGTGACCAGAAAGGGTCCCGCAACCTTGTGCTGATTGCCTGCGGCGGAGTTGGTTACGACGTTCAACTCATTGAACGGGACTGGCAAGCCGTCTCAACTGATCAACGTCATGAGTTCTGGATTCATCAGGTGGTCAGTGCTGACAACCTTCAATTGTTCGGATTTCTCCAATTGGCTGAACGGGACCTGTTCAGGGAACTAATCCAAGTGAGCGGAGTAGGGCCACAAGCAGGACTTGCCTTGCTTAATGCATGTGCGTACAAGGAACTTGTCACGGCTCTGGTCCACTCCGATCTCAAAACCCTTTGCAGAGCTAAAGGTGTCGGCAAACGAACGGCAGAGCGTCTGGCGCTGGAGCTGCGCACACGACTGACGGACAGCGTTGCTTCCACAGGTCCTGAACGCAATCAATTGGATCCAGTTGCGCCGGACCTCATCGCCACCTTGGAGACCCTCGGCTTTGAAACCCACGAGATTCGGGACGCTCTGCAACGGCTGAACGGCATGGGAGGCCCGCAGGACGGTGATGACGACGACGCCTGGCTGAGGGCCTGCATCAAGTTGATGTCATCCACAGATCCTTGACCGGGTAAGATCATTGTTTGCACTGACAGGGCTGCACCCCGCGCATGTCGCTTGATACCACCGAGAAGCAACAGCTGATCAACACCCACCAGACCCACGGCACCGACACCGGTTCCGCGGAGGTCCAGGTCGCCATGCTGAGCGAGCGGATCAGCCGTCTCAGCAGCCACCTCCAGAACAACATCCACGACTTCTCCTCGCGCCAGGGGTTGCTGAAGATGATTGGTCGCCGTAAGCGCCTGCTCAGCTACATGCGCAACAAGAGCGAGCAGCGGTACACCGAGATCATCGCCAAACTGGGCATCCGCGGCTGATCGAGCGCAACATGCCTGAGGACCGTCAGTCACTTCCCTTTGAGCCCAAGGGTTCCAAAAAGGGTGGGTCCAAGGGCGACGGCAACGACCAAGCCATTCGCCAAGAGGCCATTCCCCGTTATGTCGCTGACCGGATGGCCCGTCGTGTGGCGGTGTTCACAGGTGTGCCGACTGTCTCCGGCATGGGTGTTTTTGTTGGCAGCTACCTGCTGATCACCAAAGGCATCGCGGATATTGCCCCAGGGCTCACTCTGGCGGGTTCAGGTTTCTTTTTTCTTCTCGGCTTGGTGGGGCTGAGTTTCGGCGTGCTGAGCTCCAGCTGGGATCAACAGCCCGGTTCATTGCTTGGTCTGGAGAATCTCAAACCCAACGTTCAACGGATGCGCCAGTCGATCAAGGCTCAGAAACAACAGAACAAGTCCGACTGATCAACCCAGAACCATGGGCTCTGAGTGACGGGCCGTGAAGGCCTGTGTCTTCAGGGCTTGCAGTGCAGCTTCCGCGTCCTTGACGCAGAACTGAGAACCCAGTCGGACATAGCGAACTGAATGACCATCGCGAACCGCAGCGATAACGGGCACTTTGACGCCAAGCTCCTCACGCTCAGGTCGATATTGCGTCAAGCACTCCCTCAATTTGTGTTGGATGGCGATGTCGCTGGCCTGCTGGGAGGAGAGTTCAACAAGGAGAACAGCTAGGTCGTCAATGGCCCTGCAGTCATCAATGATCAACTGAACGCGATCATCCCGACGATCGACGCCCGCCCAGACGAGAAGACGCGCCTCTGTCATCAGATGGTCCGCGAGTCGGGCATAACTCTTGGGAAACACCACGGCTTCGCAACTGCCGGAGAGATCCTCCAGCTGGAGGATCGCCATTCCGTCCCCCTTGCGGGTGGTGACCTGACGCAACTCAGTGATCATCGTGACGGCACTGACCTTGGCCTTGTCCGGTTGCTCTTCAAGCGCCCCCAGGCCGATGGGTGCGAGGAGTCGAGCACTGGGTGTGAGTTGCTTGAGCGGATGGTCGGACAGATAGAAACCAAGCAGCTCCTTCTCCAGCTTGAGCTTCTCGGCTGGGCCGTAATCCGCCACCGGAGCGGCCTTGGGAGCGAGACTGAGATCAGAGGCACCGTCCTCATCGTTCGGAGCTGCCATCAGGTCGAACAGGTTGCCTTGGCCACTGTCACGGTCCTTGGCTCTCGACGAGGCCCAGTCGAGGAGAAGATCGAGATCAGCCATCAACTGGGCTCGGTTAGCGGCTGGATCCATGGAATCCAAGGCACCGCAGTGAATCAGAGATTCCAGTCCGCGGCGGTTGAGCACCGAGGAAGGGATCCGATCACAAAGATCCGGCAGCGACCGGAACGGGCCATCGCTATCCCGTGAACGAATCAACTGACGGATGGCCCCATCGCCAAGGTTTCGAACAGCGGATAAACCGAAGAGGATGCGATCGCCGTTCGGAGTGAAATCTGTGCGGGAGGCATTGACGTCCGGTGGCATCACCTCGATGCCCATGGCATTGCAATTGGCGATGTACCGCTGCACCTTGTCGGCTGCACCGGCATTCACCGTGAGCAGGGCGGCCATGTAGGCGACGGGGTAATGCGCTTTCAGATAGGCCGTTTGATAGGTGACGGCGCCATAGGCCGTGGAATGGCTCTTGTTGAAGCAGTATTCGGCGAACAGCACCATCTGATCAAACAGTTCATCCGAGACCGCCTCATCCACACCCCGCTCGGCAGCACCCTTCACAAAGATGCCGCGATGCTTCTGCATCTCCGCCACTTTTTTCTTGCCCATCGCCCGCCGAAGCAGATCTGCCTGGCCGAGGGAATAACCGGCGAGATCCTGGGCAATGCGCATGATCTGCTCCTGGTAGACCATGATTCCGTAGGTTTCACTCAGAATCGGCTCCAAAATCGTGTGGGCGAAGTCAATGGCTTCGCGGCCATGTTTGCGGTTGATGAATTTGGGAATCAGGCCGGCATCCAAAGGCCCGGGTCGATACAGCGCCAGGATTGATGAAATGTCCTCCAGGGAGGACGGCTTCAGATCACGGACGATCTGACGCATGCCACTGGACTCCAGCTGGAAGATGCCTTCCAGATCCCCACGGGCCAGCAAGGCGAAGGTGTCGGCATCCTCAGGCGGAAGCTTGTCGGGATCCAGCCGCGTTCCGCTGCTGACTTCCACCAATTCCAGGGTTTTATCAATCATCGTGAGATTCTTGAGGCCCAGAAAGTCCATCTTCAACAGACCCATGGATTCCACATCTTCCATGAAGTACTGCGTAATCACCTGACCATCGTTGTTGCGCTGCAATGGCACCAATTCATCCAATGGATCAGCGGCAATCACCACGCCCGCTGCATGCACACCGAAGGTTTTGTTGGTTCCCTCGATGCGCATGGCCATATCTACCCAGCGCTTCACAACTGGGTCGGATTCGTATTTCTCGCGGAATTCCGGCGTTGGTGACTCCTCACCAATCATGGCCTTCAATTTGGCGGGCTTTCCACGGACCACAGGAATCAATTTCGCCAGCCGGTCGGCATCGCCGTAGGGAATGTCCAAGACCCGGGCCACATCCTTCAGCACAGCCTTGGATGTCATCCTGTTGAAAGTGATGATCTGGGCCACTTTGTCGTCGCCATAGCGTTCAGTGACGTAATCAATCACTTCACTACGTCGTTCAATGCAGAAGTCGGTGTCAATATCAGGCATCGATTTGCGTTCCGGATTGAGGAAACGTTCAAACAACAATCCGTTGGTCACTGGATCAATATTGGTGATGCCAAGGGCATAAGCCACGAGGGATCCCGCCGCCGAACCTCGGCCGGGCCCCACTGGAATCTTTTGTTCACGCGCGAAACGGATGTAATCCCACACCACAAGGAAGTAGGTGGGGAACCCCATCTGTTCCATGATTTTGAGCTCATGGGCCATCCGCTCGGCGTAGTTCTCCGGAATGGATGCATCGGAGGACAGCTCGAGTCGCTCCCGCAAACCTTGCTCTGTGACCTCTCGCAGGTAGGTCACTGCAGTGTGTCCCTCAGGAATGGGAAAGCGAGGCATCTGGTAGTGGCCGAGGATGTCGTAGTCCTCAACTTTCTCGGCAACAGCCACGGTGTTGGCGATGGCTTGACGCACAACATCCGGCTCTAGATGATCCACGAAGAGTCGGTTCATCTCCTCTTCGGTCTTGATATATTCCGTGCCGGTGTAACGAAGTCGTTTCTCGTCGCTGATGAGTTTGCCCGTGAGCACGCAAAGCAAGGCATCGTGCGCCTCCACATCCTGCTTGCTCAGGTAATGAGCATCGTTGGTGGCCACCAATTGGATGCCGAGTTCTTGGGCGATGCGCACAAGTTCAACGTTGACAATCCTGTCTTCAGGAGAGCCATGATCCTGAATTTCAAGATAGAAATCTTCCCCGAAAACCTCCTGATACCAACGGGCCACATTGCGGGCAACATCCGGCCGCCCCCGCAGGATTGCCTGCGGCAATTCTCCACCGAGACAGGCGGTGGAGATGATCAAACCTTCGCTATAGGTTTTGAGAAGGTGCTTATCAATGCAGGCGCGCGAAAATATCCCCCGCCCCCGCATTCCCCGCAGATGGCTGATGCTCGTCAGCTTCACCAGGTTGCGGTAGCCGACGGCATTCTTGGCCAGAACAACCAGGTGGTAGCGCTTCTCTTTCTTCGGCTGAGGATCATCGATGGATCCATTGATCACATACATCTCATTGCCGATGATCGGCTTGAGATCGGAGCCCTTGCAGAGTTTCAGCAGCTCAATGGCGCCATACATCACCCCGTGATCCGTCAGGGCAATGGCTGGCATGCCCAGTTCCTTGGCGCGCTCCACCATGGCCGGAAGCTGCGATGCGCCATCCAGCAGGCTGTAATCGCTGTGGTTGTGGAGCGGAACGAATGCCATAGCTCCAGCCTAGGTCCTAACGCAAGATCAAGCGTGCGATCAATGGCCGGGGCACCAGATGTGGTGGATCAGGGGACCAAAGAGGCTTCAGGACGTTGCGCGAACACATCAGCAGCCTGCTCGTACTGGTGAGCCACCTGCAGCAGACGCGCCTCGTCGAGCACATTGCCGATCAGCTGCATCCCGATCGGCAAGCCAGCAGCACTGAATCCACAGGGAACACTGATTGCCGGGAGGCCTGCCAGGTTCACCGGAATCGTGAGCAGGTCTGCCAGATACATCGCCAGCGGGTCATCGGCATGGGCACCCGCCTTGAACGCCGGCGACGGCGCCGTGGGGGTCAGCAGAACATCCACCTGCTGGAACGCAGCATCGAAATCCCGTCGAATCAGCGTTCGAACCTGCTGGGCCTTGCGGTAGTAGGCGTCCACATAACCGGCCGAAAGGGCATAGGTCCCGATCAGGATCCGCCGCTGCACTTCCGCGCCAAAACCTTCTGCCCGGCTTCGGGCCGTCATTGACGCCAGGCTCTCGGCTTCCTCAGCACGGAAGCCGTACTTCACACCGTCGTATCGCGCCAGATTGGCCGATGCCTCCGACGGAGCAATCACGTAGTACGTGGCGATGCCGTCGTTGAAGCGTGGACAGCTCACATCCACCAGTTCGGCACCGAGAGCCTCCAGTTGAGCCGCAGACGCCTGCACCGAAGCCTTGACCTCGGCATCCAGTCCTTCCGCCTCGAAGCATTCCCGGATCACACCGACCCTCAGCCCCTTGATCGATGCAGCCAGACCAGCGCTGTAATTGGGAACATCCGCTGTTAGACAGGTGGAATCACGCTGGTCGTGACCGGCGATCACCTGAAGCAGCTCAGCCGCATCCGCCACACAGCCGGCAAAGGGACCGACCTGATCCAGGGAACTGGCAAACGCAACCAATCCCCAACGGCTGACCCTGCCGTAGGTGGGTTTCAAGCCAACAACACCACAGAACGATGCCGGCTGGCGGATCGAACCACCGGTATCTGAGCCCAGGGATGCAAGACAACTACCCGATGCCACGGCCGCTGCACTACCACCGGAGCTGCCACCGGGAACGTGCTCGATGTTCCATGGGTTTTTGGTGGCACCAAAGGCCGATGTCTCGGTGGAGCCGCCCATGGCGAATTCATCCAAGTTGGTTTTGCCGACCAACACCGCTCCAGCGCCCCAGAGCCGATCCGTCACGGTGGACTCGTAGGGCGGCACGAACTGTTCGAGCATGCGGCTCGAGCAGGTGGTGCGGACACCGCGGGTGCAGAGGTTGTCCTTGATCGCCAGCGGCAGACCCGCGAGCGGACCGAGGTCCTCACCGGCAGCACGGGCCTGATCGACACGATCGGCGTCAGCGCGGGCCCGTTCAGCTGTGACCTCCACAAAGGCGTTGAGCGACGGCTCTGACTGCTCCAAACGCTGCAGATGCTCATCTACCAGCTCCCTGGATGAGACTCCACCAGCCTGCAGTCGCTGACGCCACGCGCTGATCGTCATGAAACTGCGATCTGTTGCAGGAGCGACGCTATCAGCCGCAGGATCACCCCTCGGCAGCGGTGGTCAATGGCTCGCTGCGACGGGTGCGCAGCAGGGTGTGACGAATGGACCGGGGCTGCTCTGAACCCACATCCTCAAGGAAGGTGGCGAGCTCAGCTTCCAGCCCCGTGCGGGTCAGGAAAGGACCGAACCAGTACGTGACATCGGGCCCGGTGGTCTCAACACGGGCCCACCAAGCCAGCCCGACACCATTGGCGAGGCTGCGCAGCGGCCGGATCAAAGGGCTCATGGAGCTCAAATGTTGTTAGGGCATTTTGCACCGACCAGGCCAAATAACACGGTCAACTCAGGGAGAAAGCTGGATGCTCTGATCAAACTCGAGTCCTGCATCGAGATCTCGGCGTTCAAGGTCCAGTTCGATGCGCTCCTCAGGCTGCGTCGTCTCAACCTGTGGTGCTGGCGAGTCGTCGTCGCGCTGACCAGCCATGCGCGCCCGCTGAATCGGCGGCGACGGAGCCTGACCATGGATGTCCTTCATCCAGTTGCGACGGGCCACCTCATACACGCAAAGCGCCGTTGCCACAGATGCATTCAGGCTTGGCGTGACCCCCCGCAGCGGAATCCGCACCAATTGGTCGCAGTGGCGGCGTGTCAGCAGGGATAGCCCCTGATCCTCCGAACCGGTCACCAGCACCAGCGGCCCACTCAGATCCACATCAGGCAGGGTCACATCGCCCTCACCGGCAAGGCCAATCACCCGATAGCCGGCATCCTTGAGCTTTTCAAGAGAGCGGTTGAGGTTGACCACCCGCGCCACGGGGAGGTGTTCAAGGGCTCCTGCAGCCACCTTCGCCGCCGACCCCGTCAGACCGGCACTGCGTCGTTGGGGCAACACCACGCCATGGGCTCCCATGGCCTCAGCCGAGCGGACCACAGCGCCGAGGTTGTGGGGATCCGTGACGCCATCGAGGGCCAGCAGCAATGGCGGTTCCCCCAGATCGGAACAGCCTTCAATCAGGCTCTCCAGATCGATCGTTTCAGCCGCTGCTGTCTGCAGGGCAATGCCCTGGTGCACCGAGCCTCCGGTGATCTGCCCCAGGCGGGCCCAGGTGACCTCCTCCACCAGCACACCGGAGGCCTTGGCATCGCGAAGCAGTTGCAGAAACTTGGCGGCGCTTCGCATCTCCGGGGTGCACCAGATGCGATGGATCGGTCGACCGGCTTCCAGGGCCGCGAGTGCTGAATGACGGCCCCAGACCAGATCATCCGCTGGCGGCGTGGCAGCAGCAGCCTCCCCCTCAGGCTTGCGCGGAGTGCGATCCCTGAATGGGAGCCGCGAGCGCTCCCGTTGAAAGGACGGACGCCGGTCACCCCGTCGGTCCCCCTGTGCTTCATCTCGACGATCGAAACGGCGATCCATGCGAGGGTCATCCCGACGTACTTCGGAACGTCCTTCGGAACGCTCGTCACGGGGTGGATCACGACGATCGCTGTAAGGGCGTTGATCGCCCTGACGCCCCTCCCGACGCGAGGGGCGCTCAGGACGCCGGTCTGCCATGAAACGTCCACGGCCTGCACGGTCGCCCCGATCAGGACGGGCGCGCTGCTCTTCATCGGAGCGACCCCGGCGACGGTCGTCCATGCGCCCCCGGCGGACCGGTGCCTCTCGGTTCCACTCGCGGCGGCCGGCATCAGCCTCAGCGTCGGCATCAGGACGACGTCGGTCGCTGCGCCCCGGTCGTCCAGTCCTGGACGAACCGCCGGGACGGCGTTCAAAGCGAGGGCTCATGGGCGAGGTGTTGAGGATGTTGAGAGGGTGCCGGCCTGATCCAAGTGATCGAGAAGCTCCGCCAGGCGCGCTGGGTCGTTCAAATACAGCCAGCCCACCATTGTCTCAAACCCTGTGGCGAGTCCGTAAACAGCCGCATCGGATCGCTTGGGTCCGCGACCGGCCCGATTGCGGCCACGACGCACCAAATCCCGCTCCTGCTCGCTCAAGACAGGATCAAGGCGGCCAAGGGCCTCGGCCTGTGCCTCGGCACAGACCTTGGCCACTACGGCGCGGTGCAACACATCGGCACGACCGGGTGAGCGGCAGAAGCGCAAACGTTGGTGCAATTCCCAGACCGCATCACCCAACCACGCCAACTGAAGCGGACCGAGGTCACCAGCGCTGCCGCCGGCGGTCTGCCCCCGGATCCACTCGCTCAAGCCGCCAGGTTGCTGAGGGCCGACGGCAGATCCTGGGCCAGATGCAGAAACTCTTCCAGACGCACAAGTTTCACCGTCTGCATCACACGGGAGTTCCCCACAAGGGAAAACGCGCGCTTGGCATCCGTGCACTGCTTGGCGAGCTGAACAAGGGCACCCAATCCGGATGAGTCCAGAAAATCGATCTTGCTGAGGTCGATTACAGCAGGGAGTTTGCTGGCCTTCAGCACGTCGACGACGTACTCCATGAACTGCTTCTCGGAGTAGGCGTCCAACTGACCGGTGAAATGAAACACCAGACAGCCGTTCTGTTGTTCGAAGCCTCCACGCAGAGAGACCGTCAGTCGCTGCAGTTCACTGATGGGTCCAGTCTCCCCACGCAATCACGCCACGAAGTGTAGTGATGCTGACGGTTGTCAACCACCGACGTCCCGACGATCCGCCATCAACGCAACGAAGCGACCAAAATGGTGATCCGCGTCGTGGGGTCCGGGGCTGGCCTCCGGGTGGTACTGGATGCCAAACACCGGTTGATGGCGATGCTGAAACGCCGCAACGGTGCGGTCGTTGAGATTGAGATGGGTGACCTCAACCATCGGCTCCGGCAGTGAGTCAGCGGAAATGGCAAAGCCGTGGTTCTGGCTGGTGATCTCCACCTGACCGCTCGTGCCGCAGGGATGGTTCAGACCACGGTGGCCGTAGCCGAGCTTGAAGGTCTTCCCTCCCAAGGCAAGGCCAAGAATCTGATGGCCGAGGCAGATCCCGAACAACGGCAGGTTGGCCCGCTCCAGCAGGGATCGGGCCAGGTCGATGCCGCTGTCCACCGCAGCCGGATCGCCAGGGCCATTAGAGAGGAAAACCCCCTCTGGCTGATGGGACATCACCGTGTCCAGATCGGCATCCGAGGGCAGAACGGTGACCGCACAGCCATGGGCGACCAGACGGTCGAGGATCGCCCGCTTAATGCCGAAGTCAATCGCGACCACGCGGTAGGGGAGGTCGGGATGCTGTTTCAGCCGCTGATCGAAACCGACACGGCATGGCGACGACCATTCGTAGGGCTCAGTGGTACTGACCTGGCTGGCCAGATTCAGACCCTCCATGCTCGGGGCGTGACGGACCTCGGCCAGCAGGTCAGCGGGCGAACGTCCATCGCTGCTGATCACACCATTGATGGCTCCGCCGTCTCGAAGTCGACGCACCAAGGCACGGGTGTCGACACCGCAGATGCCCACAAGACCGTGGCGTTCCATCCAGTTGTCCAGGGATTCCGAACAGCGCCAGTTGCTGGCACATGGGGCGAGCTGGCGGGCGATCACTCCCCTGGCATGGGGATGGTCGGCCTCCTGATCATCCCCATTCACGCCGGTGTTTCCCAGTTCGGGGTAGGTGAAGGTGACCAGCTGCCCGGCATAGGACGGGTCCGTCAGGACCTCCTGGTATCCGGTCATTCCGGTGTTGAACACCACCTCACCCACCACGGAGCCGCGGTGCCCGAACGCGTCACCCGTGAGAACCGTGCCATCGGCCAGCACGAGATGAGCCTGACGTGACGAAGGGTGGGGCATCAGGCCGAAAAGCTGACGGTCATCACCCTTCATTGTCCATTTCAGCTGGCCAGGTGCTGGCGCAGGGTCTCCAGCCGGGTCCAGGGAAGGCCTTGATCCAGGGCTTCGGCGGCGCGGGCCGCGGCAGAGGACAGATCCGTGTCGATCCCAGCGGCCCACAGCACCAGGGCTGTATTCAACGCGACCACATCCCGCTGGGCTGGTTCCCCACGGCCCTGGAGCACCTGCTGAAGGATGGTCTGGTTGCAGTCCAGGTCACCGCCTTTCAACGTCTCGAGATCCGCCGTTGCCAATCCGAGTTCGTCAGGAGAGAGCTGAAGCGAGCGGATGGCGCCAGCTTCGATGAAGCGCAGGTCATTGGGACCTGCCAGCGACGCCTCATCCAGCCCTCCGGCGCCGTGGACGACCACGGCTCGCTCCAATCCAAGACGTTGCAGGGCTCCAGCCATGGGATCCAGAAGATCCTTCTTCGCGACCCCCAGCACCTGTGCCTGTGGTTTCAACGGATTGACCAGCGGCCCAAGCAGATTGAACACTGTGCGCACACCGAGACTGCGTCGCAAGGGCGCCAGATTCACCAGAGCCGGATGCCAGGCCGGAGCGAATAAAAATGTGACGCCGGCGGCAGGAATCGCGTCGACGACCAACTGCAACGGTGCTTTGAGGTTCAGGCCCAGCCCCTCAAGCACATCGGCGGAACCAACCTTGCCACTGGCACTGCGATTGCCGTGTTTCGCCACCTCCACGCCGCAAGCCGCAGCGGTGAAGGCAACGGCGGTGGAGATGTTGAAGGTGTCGGCACCATCGCCGCCCGTGCCGCAGGTGTCCACCAAAAACCGATCGGGGCGGGCACAGGGCAATGGACAAGCCTCACGCAGCACCGCCGCCATCGCCGCCAGCTCCTCGGCCTCCATCCCCTTGGCCCGGAGACCGGCCAGAAAGGCACCGGTCTGAACAGGGGTCAGGGACTCGGACAGCCAGGCCTGCATCAGGTCCGTCGCCTGTGCAGCGGACAGGCTTTCACCGCACAACAGCAGCTCCAGCAGACCGGACCATGAAGGAGAGGCAGGTGACATGCAGCGGAATGAGCCCATGGGCACCCACTATCCCCACGAAGTGCTGAGCTGACCAGATTCAGCCGTCGCTGGTCTCACTGGTGTCGAAGCCGGAGCCCACAGGGTCAGAGGCTGCGGCACCGGGGCGGTAGCCCTCGGCCCACAGCGCACGCACCTGATGGTTGAGCTCGTCCCGGCTGAGGGACCACAGGGTCAGCAACCGCTGCATGTCCTGCTGCAGATCCTCAGCACCGGGGAAGCCGTCGTAGCGAATCAGCAGACGCGCTAGTTCCGTCAGTTCACCGTCGCCAGGCGCTTCACAGGCCAGCAGACGATCGATCAAATCGCGGTCGGTCCCATGGAGAGGATGACTCTGGGTTGACTCGGACGGGGAATCAGACATCCGTGGAGTACCACACCCACCTAGGTTGACGTGCCCTGATCGGAAACCGCATGGCGGCCATGCGCCTGGACCTGATCGGCCGTTACCTGCGCCCTCATCGCAAAACCGTCATCTTCGGCGCGATCGCCCTGGTGGTGGTCAATGTCCTCAGCGTCACGATCCCGATGGAGGTGCGCCGGGTCATCGATGAGTTGCAGGTCGGCTTCGCCTATGACCGCGTCCTGAGCCAGGCCGCCTGGATCGTGCTGCTGGCCACCACCATGGGTGCCGTGCGGTTGCTGTCGCGGCAGCTTGTGTTCGGTGTCGGCCGCCAGGTGGAGGTCGAACTCCGCCAGAGCCTGTTCGACCACATGCTTCGGCAGGAACCGGCCTGGGTGCAGACCACGGGGAGTGGTGATGTGAACAACCGGGCCACCAGCGATGTGGAGAACATCCGCCGCCTGCTGGGCTTCGCCATTCTCAGCCTGACCAACACCCTGCTGGCCTACAGCCTGACGCTGCCGGCGATGTTGACGATTGATCCATCGCTGACCCTGGCTGCCATTGGTCCCTATCCCGTGATGCTGACGGTGGTGCGCCTGTTCGGCGGCCGAATGATGAAGCAGCAACGCCGTCAACAGGAGGACCTGTCTGGGTTGAGCGATCTGATCCAGGAGGACCTCTCCGGCATCGGAGCGATCAAGATCTACGGCCAGGAAGCATCGGAGCAGCAGGCGTTTTCCCAGCGCAACCGCAGTTACCGAAACAGCGCCATCCGTCTGGCACGGACTCGAAGCACGCTCTTCCCTTTGTTGGAGGGGCTTTCCTCCATCTCCCTGCTGTTGCTGCTGGCCCTAGGCAGCGGCAAGCTCAGCGACGGCAGCCTCACGACCGGCGGGCTTGTCGCCCTGGTCTTCTATGTGCAGCAGCTGGTTTTTCCCACTGCGTTGTTGGGCTTCACGCTCAACACGTTCCAAACCGGCCAGGTGAGTCTGGAACGGGTGGAGGAGCTGCTCCAGCGACAACCTGCCATTCGTGATGGCAACGATCCGATCAACGTTGAACAGCCGCGGCGCGGACGACTCGAAGCTCGCGGCTTGCGCATCCGTTACGACGGAGCCGAGCGCGACACCCTGAACGGCCTTGATTTCTGCATTGAACCCGGCGAACTGGTGGCCGTGGTTGGTGCTGTGGGCTGCGGCAAAACAACCCTGGCCCGTGCCTTCGGTCGGATGGTGCCGGTTCCGGACGGCCAATTGTTCCTGGATGGCGTGGACATCAACCGCCTGCCCCTGAAGGATTTGCGAGGCGAAGTGGCCATGGTTCCCCAGGAGGGATTTCTGTTCACCAGCACCCTCGCCGACAACCTTCGCTACGGCGAACCCAGGGCAGGAGATGACCGGGTCGAGCAAGCGGCCGAACGTGCCCGACTGTCGGATGACGTCAAAGGGTTCCCGGATGGATTCAGCACCATCGTCGGCGAACGGGGCATCACGCTCAGCGGCGGGCAACGTCAACGCACTGCCCTGGGGCGCGCCCTGCTGGTGTCGGCTCCGGTGCTTGTTCTCGACGATGCCCTGGCCAGCGTGGACAACAACACCGCCGCCGCCATCCTGAACTCGATCCGATCCCAGGAGGGACGCACCATTGTGATGATCAGCCACCAACTCTCGGCAGCTGCAGCCTGCGACCGGATCTTGGTGATGGACAACGGGCGGATCGTGCAACAGGGCCACCACAACGCCTTGATCGCCACGGCCGGGGTTTACCGAAGACTGTGGGAACGGCAACAGGCTGCCGAACAACTCGAGGGAATGGCTTCCTGAAGAAGTTGGAAGCTGAGACGGACAACCCCCGTCTGAGCGGCTTAGCTGGTTGAACGCAGGAGCCTTCCATGACCAGCAGCTCACCTCTGGCGATGCGCTGCACGCTTACCTTCGGTGACATCTACGGCCAGGTGCTGGCCTGGATGGCCGTGATCTTCGTGAGCCTTGCGGCGGGACTGGCCCTGATGGGCTCAACACGGCCGATTTTCGCACTCGTGGGCGTCGGTCTGATTCTGGTGCTGAGCCTTCCCTTTCTTCTGTTTGCGTTCGTCACCACCCTGCTGAACCACATTCAGCTCGAACCCGTTCAGAGCACCAATCAGCCTGCCTAGGGTTGAGAAACTCTCTGATCATTCATGCTCCCCTCCTGGCTGACCCAACGCGGTGGTGAGTCCTCGACAGAGGCGATGCATGCCGTTCTTGGCACCCCGCTGCGGGCACCGCTGATGAGCGACCAGGAGGAAGCCCTTTTTGCCTGTGGATGTTTCTGGGGCGCTGAAAAGGGGTTCTGGCGTCTTCCGGGTGTGGTGAGCACGGCCGTGGGTTACGCCGGTGGTCAGCGCACCAACCCGACCTATCAAGAGGTGTGCACAGGGACAACAGGCCATACCGAAGTGGTGCGGGTGGTCTGGAGCACCCCAGCCGTGGATTTCAGTGATCTGCTGAAACTGTTCTGGGAATGCCATGACCCCACCCAGGGGAACCGCCAGGGCAACGACACAGGAACCCAGTACCGCTCAGCGATTTACACCACGACGAATCAGCAGATGAGCCTGGCTCAGGCCAGCAGAACCTCATATCAGGACGCCCTGAATCAAAGGGGGTATGGACCGATCACCACGGAGATCCTGGCGGATCAGGCCTTTACCTTCGCTGAGCCGTATCACCAGCAGTACCTCGCCAAACCCGGCAGTCGTCCCTACTGCTCGGCCATGCCGACCCAGACTGTTCTGGGTGACTTCGACGGGAACAATTACCGCCTTCCATCAACGGTCTGGGCGGCCTACGACTGGAGCATCAATCACTGTGTACTGCGCAGCGACAATGCCCCGATCCGCATGGCTTGAGATGACAGACCGGCAGGTTCTGATCGCGATCAGTTTGACGGTGCTGCTGGTGATCGGTCTGGTCTTTTCAACCCGCACCCCAGAGGCCAGCCGCGGTCCTGAACTGCTCTGGCGCGAGACTCCTCCATCACCGGCATCGAGGACATTGCAAATCTGACCACCACGCTTTGGATGCGCCAAGGGTCAGTGGCAAGGTGTGGGCATTACCTCCACCGAGGATCGCTGTGAGCGCTCCGCCGGACCCGACGGATCGACGCCGGCTTCATCCACTCCCGAGGGGGCTGGTGGAGCTTTACGGACTCATCGCCGTGTTGATGGTGCTGATCCCTGAGTGGCTGGCCGATGGCACAATCAACATCGGTCAGGCCGGTGGACCGAACACCCTGCCGATGCGAGCACGGGCCTGGAGGACGCTTCCAGAGCTGAGGCTGGCGGCCATGAGCCTCAAGGAGATGCGTCAGATGGCCTCGGAGATGCGCCTTCTGCAGTACGGGAGCCAGTCAAGGGATCAGCTGACCACTCGCATGCTGAAACGACTCAGGCGGCGCAATGCCCTGTGATAACTTGCATCTGACGGGGCGTAGCGCAGCTTGGTAGCGCACCACTTTGGGGTAGTGGGGGTCGTGGGTTCAAATCCCGCCGCTCCGATCCAACCGTCCAAACCCCGACCGCGTCGCACTGCGACAGGTCACAAGCCGGCACTTCCGTGCCGGCTTTTTAATGCCCTGAGTCCTCAGGAATCAGCGACGTGGCAGGTGGGCGATCACCAGGTGCCTCTGGGCATCGATCTTCAACCAGCCCTCATCACGCAGCAGACCGATCACCCGGGTCACTGTGACGCGGGTGGTGCTCAGAGCACTGGCCATCTCCTGATGGGTCAATCGCAGATTGAGTCGCAAGCCGTCATCACAGGGCTGGCCATAGTCCTGGGCCAACATTTCCAGAAAACCTCTCACCCGCTCCTCAACGCGGCGCAGACCGAGCAGAGCCAGCATGTACTCCGCCTGCCGGTAACGAGCACCAATGGCATCCATCATCGCCAGCGCAAGCTGGGGTGCCTGCTCCACTTCGTTAGCGCTCAAGCAGAGAAGGTCGCAGTCACTCAGAGCAACCGCTTCATAGGCCTCCACCGTGCTCAGGGGTTCACCGAAAGGCTCGTTCGGACCGGCGAGCCCAAGCAGCAGCTCATCGCCATGCACAGACACGGCACCAAGCTTGACCATGCCGCGCACAACAAGCCAGATGCTGTTCTTGAGCAACGGGACAACACTGCCCGCCGTCAGATGAACAAGATCGCGTTTCTGGTAATTGGTTTCCAACAATTCCCTGAAACCGTCACGTCTTGGGGAGAGCTCACGGGAGGGAATTGCAACCATTGAGGTGTTCCGCGGATACATCCGAACTGTATGGAGCGCAACATGCATCCCAGGCAAAGGGCTGGATGTGATTCGGTTAAGACCCGTCTAACTTTTGTCCAAGGGTGAGAAAAGAACAAAAAAAGGGGCCCGTAGGCCCCCCTTGGAACTGCTCAAAACCGTCAGATCAACCGACGGCTCAGCTAGTCATCACTCGCCGATCTTGTTCACAGCAGCCTTGGCCTTGGCCAGGATGTCGCCCTTCAGAGGCACGAAGCCCAGGGAAGGAGCCTTGTCCTGAGCAGCGTCGCTCAGCATGTAGTTGAAGGCTTCCTGAACAACCTTGGCGTCCTTGCCGTTGCCGGTCTTGTACGCCAGAACCCAGGTCAGGGTTGCGATGGGATAAGCACCCTTAGCGGTGGGGTTGGGGTTCTTGCCAGCCAGGTCCTTGTCCAGCTGAATGCCGTTCAGGGCGCGTGCACCAGCAGCCACGGAGGGCTTCAGGAACTCACCGGACTTGTTCTGCAGAGCAGCAGCAACGACTTTGCCCTTGATGTAGGACTGGTTGACGTAACCGATGGCACCCATACGGTTCTGGATCACACCGGCAACACCGGAGTTGCCCTTGGCGCCAACACCGGCGGGCCACTTGACGGACTTACCGGTTCCCAGGGTCCAGGTGCTGGAGAAGGCCTGCATGGAGTTGGTGAAGGCCTTGGTGGTGCCGGAGCCGTCGGAACGGTGCACCCAGGTGATGGTGCCGGGCTGGCAACCGAGGTCTTGCCAGTTGCGGATCTTGCCCATGGCAACGCGAACAGCCTGCTCCTGGGTGAGCTTCAGATCACAACCGGGCTTGTTGTAGCCGAAGGCGATGGTGCCGCCGACCATGGGGATCTGGACAACACCGCGCTTGACCTTGGCCATGTCCTTCTTCTTCATCGGATCATCCGATGCACCGAAGTTCACGGTCTGGTCGATGAAAGCCTTACGGCCGGAGCCGGAACCGACAGCCTGGTAGTTGACCTGAGGGCCACCGGACTTGGCCAGGTCAGCGAACCAACGCTGGTAGATCTTGGCGGGGAAAGACGCGCCAGCACCGTTCAGCTTTTCTGCGGCGGAGGCGGACATGCCAGCCCCAAGGGCAAGCACGGAAGAGACGAGAAGAGCCTTCTTAGCGAAGCTCATGGGAGGCCTAATGGGAAGTTGGCGCCCTAGGAGTAGCCAACTGAAAACGAATCCGTCGTTAGGGCAAGGTTAAGGAAGGTCGAATCTTCAGGGCTCGTGCTGGTTCTCGTTCATATCATTGACGAATCAAGGCACTTGATTTTATTCAAGTCGCTTTATTCCCGACGCAATCGTGTAGCCACGCAATAACCATCCAACCAACGATTGATGCGTTGCCGTTGAGCCGGAGGAACTTCTTCAAGCAATTGTGAGAGTTCCTCAGCACCCACACGCCGTAATGCACGAACATCAACATGCCAGAGCGCTTCGGCCTCCCGGATCAGCCGGGCCCAGGTGCGCACCTGCTGCCACTGCCGCAAGCGGTTCTGGATGGGATGACGACGACGATGGATGAAAACAGCCATGAGTTCACCCTGCTGCGAAGACAGCCAAACAAGCCAAACCACCCCAGTCGCTTCGGAGTGCTGAAGCAAAAGAGCATCTGTTCCAAAGGTCCCGGCTCAGGCAGCGCGGCGTTCCGGACCAGGTTCAACGACCTCAACAGGAAAATCGAGGCTCTTGACCTCCCGTTGGCTCAGGCGGCGCGTCCAGGCCCCTTTCACAGGGTCGTTCCATCGGAATCCTGCCTCCCGGGCGAGATGGCGGTTGTCGTACGACACCCTTGCTCGCATCAACTGACGGGGCTCAAGGCCGTGCAGCAGCATCGTCTCCAGGTCGTCGCAACGGGCGAACACCTCCGCGAGGTAGTTGCAATCGGTCAACGCCCGATGGGCTGACCAGACCGGAACGCCGTAGGCGAGAGCCAGGTCCCGCACGGAGGGACGGGACCGCAACTGCCGCTCAGCAGGCCAGCGCAGATCCTCCATCGAACAAAGCCATGGATGGCTGACGGCAGGCAAGGGATCCCGACCAAACCACTGACGATCGAAGACGGCGTTATGGGCCACCAGCACGTCCGAGGCGGTGAGGAGTTCATCAAACCAGCGCAGTGCACCAGTCCAGGGCTGGGGCAACCGTGTGACCGACGCGGGGATCCGGTTGATCGGTTCCGCCGCATTGGTCTCCACCGGCAACAGAAAGGACTGCTGTGCCAACACGGATCGTGTCGACACATCAAACAAAATGGCGCCAACTTCGAGGCAGCGATCCTTCTCCGGATCCAGCCCTGTGGTCTCGGTGTCAATGATCAGAAGCGTGGCAGGACCTGCCGAAGCCGTCGGCTCAGAACGGTGCTCCGGCACCGCTTCTAACAACGTCAACTGATCAGCCATTTGCACGCTCCCGATGCCCAAGCCGATTGTCTCGCTCGGTGCAAGTGCCGCTCTGCTTATGGTCTGAACTGCATCACTGAGTAGATGGCCATCGGCGTCGGCGACTCCCTGCCCAGCTTCTGTCTTGACGATCAGGATGGAGTGCAGCGAACTCCCGAGACGGCACGTGGCCGTTGGCTGGTTCTGTTCTTTTACCCCAAGGACGACACGCCGGGTTGCACGGCAGAGGCATGCGGCTTTCGCGACAGCAGCGCCGCCTTCCAGGAACTCGGAGCCGAGGTCTGGGGCATCAGTGGTGATGACGCCATCAGCCACCGCCGCTTCGCCACACGCCATGGCCTGAACTTCCCCCTGCTGGTCGATCGGAACAACAGTCTTCGCCGCAGCCTTGGGGTTCCCAAGGCCCTCGGGCTGGTGCCCGGTCGGGTGACCTATGTGGTGGATGGTGAGGGGGTCATCCGGCACGTCTTCAGCAACCTGCTGGATGGTCCTGCCCACGTGCGAGAAGCCGAACGGGTGATCTCCTCCCTCCAGGGCTGATCAGAGATGGACTGGCGTCAACAGGGCAAGATCTGGCAACTGAGACCATCACGGCCCCTCGGCCAAGTGGATTTCATCGGTGGGAGCTATCTGGCTGCCACGCCCCAGGTGAGTTACCGGCGCCTGCTCGAAGATCTCAGCAACAACGGCCTGGTGGTCAACGCCTGGGCCTATGTGCCCGGGTTTGATCATCAAAGCCAGGCCCGGGAGGCCTGGACCGAGTTCCGGAGCGCACGCAAACAGCTCGAAGAGCGTTACGGCCCGTTGCCGCTGCCACTGCGGCTCGGTCACAGCCTAGGTTGCAAATTGCAGCTGCTGGCTCCGGACGGGGGGAGGAACAGCCGAGGTTTGGTGGCTTTGAGTTTCAACAATTTCCAGGCGGATCGTTCGATCCCCCTGCTCGGGGAGATCGCCCCACGGCTGGGGGTTGAAACGGAGTTCAATCCCTCACCTGGGGAGACTCTTCGGCTTATCAGCCGGCATTACCAGCAGGAACGCAACTTGCTGGTGCGGTTCGGCCGCGATCAACTGGATCAGAGCGATGCCTTGCTTCAAGCCCTTGAGCAACGACCGCAGAACCGCACCGAGGTGTTGCAGCTGCCCGGCGACCACCTCACCCCAGCCAGTGCGGGGCTGAGACGCAGCGTTCTGGGTGACTGGGCGGATGACCCGAAACGTGTCGGTGTCATCCGTCAGTTGACCGAGATGATTAGCAGCTGGGCCAGCTGACTCAAGCCCGCAGCCGATCGAGGACCGAACGATCCTCCAGGGTGCTGGTGTCGCCGCTGACCTCCTGACCGGCGGCCAGGGCCCTCAGGATCCGGCGCATGATCTTGCCGCTGCGGGTCTTGGGCAGTGCATCACTGCAACGAATCTCATCCGGCCGAGCGATCGGTCCTATCTCCGTGCCCACATGGGCCCTGAGTTGCTTGATCAGATCATCCGACGACTCACGCCCCGACTCAAGGGTGACGAACGCAACGATGCCTTCACCTTTGAGGTCATCGGGACGACCCACCACAGCAGCTTCCGCCACCGCGGGATGGCTCACCAGAGCCGACTCAATTTCCATCGTGCCGAGGCGGTGACCGGAGACGTTGATCACGTCATCCACCCGGCCCATCACCCAGAAATATCCATCGGCATCACGGCGGGCGCCATCCCCAGCGAAATAGAGGTACGAGCCATCGGCAGGACGGATGTGCTCCCAATAGCTCTCACGAAAGCGCTGGGGGTTGCCATGGACCGTGCGCATCATTCCAGGCCAGGGGGCTCGGACAGCCAGGTATCCACCTTCATCGGGCCCGCAGCTGTTGCCTTCTCCATCAACGATGTCGGCCTGAATGCCCGGCAGCGGCAGCGTGGCGGATCCCGGTTTGGTGGGAGTGGCTCCAGGCAGCGGACTGATCATCACGCCACCGGTTTCGGTCTGCCACCAAGTGTCGACAATCGGACAGCGGTTGCCGCCAATCACGTCGCGGTACCACATCCAGGCCTCCGGATTGATCGGTTCACCAACGGTGCCCAGCAGGCGAAGGCTGCTCATGTCGAATTGATCCGGCACCTGGCGGCCACTCTTCATGAAGGCTCGAATCGCAGTCGGCGCGGTGTAAAAGATCGTGATGCCGTGCTTCTGGATCAACTCCCAGAACGCACCGGGTTTGGAGGGGCGCGGCGCCCCCTCGTACATCACGGTGGTCGCACCGTTGGACAGCGGGCCGTACACGATGTAGCTGTGGCCAGTGATCCAGCCAACATCCGCTGTGCACCAGTAGACGTCGTTATCGCGGATGTCGAAAATCCACTGGAAGGTGAGATGGGCCCAGAGGTTGTAACCGGCAGTGGTGTGCACTACACCCTTGGGTTTGCCGGTGGAACCTGAGGTGTAGAGCACGAACAGTCGATCTTCACTGGCCATCGGCTCCGCAGGGCAATCGCTGCCCTGGGCATCCACGAGGTCGTGCCACCACTGATCGCGGCCGGCAACCATCTCCACGGGCTGCTTGGTGCGCTGCACCACGAGCACGCCGGTCACCGAAGGACAGGCGCCCTCCGCTAGAGCTGCATCAACAGCAGGTTTGAGGGAAACGGGCTTGTCCTTTCTGAATCCCCCATCCGCTGTGATCACGGCCTTCGCCTCACCGTCCTTGAGGCGATCGCGCAAGGCCTCGGCAGAGAAACCACCGAACACAACGGAATGGGGGGCACCGATGCGAGCGCAGGCGAGCATCGCAATGGCGGCCTCTGGAATCATCGGCATGTAGAGGGCGACCAGATCGCCTTTGCCAATGCCCATGGCCTTCAGAGCGTTGGCGGCTTTGCACACCTCGGCATGGAGCTCGCGGTAGCTGAAACGGCGCACGTCTCCGGGCTCCCCTTCCCAGATCAGCGCGGTCTTCTCGGCCTTGGCCCCCTCGAGATGTCGGTCGAGACAGTTGTACGACAGGTTGGTGGTGCCCCCTTCAAACCAGCGGGCGAAAGGAGGTTCCGACCAATCGAGAACCGTGTGGAACGGCTCGAACCAATGCAGCTCACGACGGGCTGCCTCCCCCCAGAACCCATCGGGATCCTTGGTCGCCGCCGCCGCCATGGCGCGGTAACTCTCCAGACTGCCGATGCGTGCTGCAGCCGCCATCTCCGCCGGCGGCTGAAATACCCGCTGCTCCTGCAGGACACTTTCGATCGACGTATTGGACTCGGTCACAGCAGGCGGGCCAAAGACTGTTGTTGCAAGGGTACGGAGGAGTCGATCGACCGTTCCACGACCCGTATCAATCCGTCGGACAGAGGGTGAAACCACGGCGCGTTTGACTGGAACCTGCCGAGCTCCCGGATGGCGTGCCAGCTCTTCCCGCAGCCTGCCTGTTCGATCTGGATGGAGTGCTGCTCGATACGGAGCCCTTGCACAGCCGCGGCTGGTCCGAAGCCGCCAGCCACTTCGGAGCGCAGCTCAGCAACGACCAGTTGCTGCAACTCAAGGGGCGTCGTCGTCTCGACTGCGCCGCCCTGGTGAGCAGCTGGCTGCCGCGTCCTGTGGAATCAGACGACTTGCTGGCAGTTCAGCAGCCGATCGTGCGGGCGCTGCTTCCCAACGCCAAGGCCATGCCCTTCGCTCAAGAGCTCTTGGAGCACTGCGATCACCGAGGAATTCCGATGGCCTTGGTCACCAGCAGCAGCCTTGAAGCCGTGAGCTTTAAAGCCGCACCCCATCCCTGGCTGAAGCGGATCCAACTCAGGGTCCACGGAGATGATCCAGACCTCAAAGCCGGCAAGCCAGACCCTGCACCATTTCTTCTGGCCGCGTCACGGCTTGGCTTGGATCCCAAGACCTGTTGGGCCCTGGAGGATTCTCAAGCCGGAACAGCGGCTGCGGTGACAGCCGGTTGCCACGTCTGGGTGCTGAATGAACACGGACCCACCCAAACAATGGAAATGAATCCAAGGCACATCAACAGTCTTGGTGTCGTTCTGGAACAGTTGGTCAGTACAGACGGCTGAGCACAAAATCAGGAAGCTCAAGCAGCGCCCGCTTGCAGGGGGAGTCGCTCATCCAGGAGATGGCGTCGCGGGATTCCCGAGCGAAGGTTTCCGCCAGTTCCCGAGTACGAGGAATGGCGCGGGAGGAGCGCACCATCTCAAGGGCCTGGTCAAGATCCCCGGGCTCTGCAAACTCACGGGCAATCAAGGCCTGCAGGCCGGGCTGCTCCTCCATGGCATAGAAGGTGGGGGCCGTCAGATAGCCGCTGGCCAGGTCGCTGGCAGCGGGCTTGCCGAGCTGCTGATCACTGCCGGTGAAATCAAGGATGTCGTCCACCACCTGGAACGCCAGGCCCAACTGACGGCCGAAGCGATACAACCCATCCAGCTCAGATGGGGAGCAATCACTGAGAACCCCTGCGGCCCTGGCGCTGTTGGCGATCAACGATGCGGTTTTGCAGTAGCTCTTTTCGAGGTAAGTCTCGAAGCTCTGCGCGGTGTCGAAGCGGAAGAGACCCTGCTTCACCTCACCATCCGCAAGATCCATGATCACGCGGCTGAGCAGCTTCACCACCTCAAGGTCATCGAGGTTGGCGAGATGCCAGCTGGCCTGCGCAAAGAGAAAATCACCAGCCAGAACGGCAACACGCGCATCAAAGCGGCTGTGAACGGTGTCCACACCACGACGGGTGGACGCCTCATCGACCACGTCATCGTGCACGAGCGAAGCCGTATGGATCATCTCGGTGATCTCGGCCAGGCGTCGATGCCGTGGAGTCAGCTGGCCATCAGCGGACAGTGCGCGGGACAGCAGTAGAACAATGCCGGGACGAAGCCGTTTGCCACCAGCGCTGAACAGATGCTCGGCAGCGGCCTGGAGGATTGGATGTCCGGCACCGATCAGGCTGCGCAGATCTCCGAGCAGAGTTTCGAGATCGGTTTCGACCGGTTGCAGCAGCTCGGTGACGGTGATCATGAAACCCCTCGGCGCCGCGATCCTAGTGGTGATGGCCTCAGCTCTGCAGCCGTTGCAGATGAACCTCAGGACGGGCCCCCAGCCAGGGAGTGGCGCGGTTGGCAAAACCATCAGGATCCGCCGTGACGCAAAAGCGGCATTGCCCAAGCTCAAGGGTGTCGCCGGGTGTTGACCGGGGAACACCGAGAACAGCATCAAGCTGACGGGCCACTCCGAGTGCAGGGTCAACCAACTGAATGGCATCCGGCAGCAGCTGCTTCAACAAAGGAATCAGCAATGGGTAGTGGGTGCAGCCGAGCACAATCGTCTCCACGGAGGCCGCTAAGAGGGGTTCGAGATAAACCTTGGCCACCTGTCTCAGCTCATCACTGCTGAAGTCACCGGCCTCAATCAAGGGAACGAAAGCCGGACAGGCCTGCTCCACGACAAGAGCTCCGGGATGGAGGGCTTCGATGCTGGCGCTGTAGGCCGCCGAGGCCACCGTGGCTGGTGTCGCCAGCACCCCCACCCGCCGGGTCTCCACCATGGCCGCCGCGGCACCGATCAGCCCGATCACCGGGCCACCCGCCTGCCCCTCAGCCACATCCCGTGCCAGGGCATTGGTGGTGTTGCAGGCCATCACCACCGTCGACACCTGCTGATCGCGCAACCAGCCGACCACTTCAGCGGCAATGCGACGAATCTCCGCTGGAGGTCGGTTGCCGTAGGGAACCCTGGCTGTATCACCTAGATACACACACGCCACCGAACCATGGCGTTCCAGCACCCGCCGAAGCACGGTCAATCCCCCGACACCGCTGTCAAAAAAGCCAAGCCGCGGACTCATCGCACCTCCTGGCGGAGGTAGTTAAGAATCCCCGTGGCCAGGGCAAGGGCCAGGCGACGCCGGTGATCAGCCCTGGCGAGTCGGGGGGCATCGATGGCTCCGGTCACAAAACCCATCTCCACCAATGCGGCCGGCATCACCGTCCGCCGGATCACAAAGAAGCGACCGCGGCGCACACCGCGGTTGGGCGTTCCAGGCGACACATCCATAATCTGCTGCTGCAGATAGCCGGCTAAGCGGCCGGATCGAGGGTCCGAGAAGAAAAAGGTTTCAATCCCATTGACGTCCTGGCGCCGCATGCTGAGGGCATTGGCATGGATGCTGATGAAGGCGGTGGCGGAGGAGCGATTCGCCAGGGAAACCCGCGGCGGAAGATCGACATCCACATCTCCGGTGCGCGTCAGCAACACGTCGACGCCGCGGGCTCGCAACAGAGCGGCCACCTGCATAGACACATCCAGCACAACATCGGTCTCCCGCAGACCGTCGATGCCGACTGCGCCAGGATCCGGTCCGCCGTGGCCGGGGTCGATGACGATTGTGTAGCGGCCGCGGGTCACGGTGGGGAGTCCGGAGGGATCCACCGGCGTGCGGCTTGGGGCGAAGCGGCCTGGAGGTTGCCAGGCCGTGGCGCGGCCCGAGAGATCCCCTTCACCCAAATCATCGAGCCCACGGGTGGGCAAACCGGTGAATTTCAGCTCCCAGCGATCGGGAGCCGTCCCTCTCAGCTTCAATTGACTGGGATCCAGTTCCACACCGGGACGGAACTCCACCACCAGGCGCGTGGCCCCAGGCCGTGGCTTGCCCAGTCGAATCTCCTTGACCGCGCCGCGGCCGCTCAGCCGACGGGGAAAGCGAATTTCACCGGGAAAATCGATCCAGACGCGGGTGCCGCGGCCGTCGCTGGCGTCCTGAAAAAAGGCCTGAAGCCTGGCATTGCGGCTGGTGCGCAATTGCAGCGTGCCGTTCTCAGTGAGCGCCCAGGCCGCCAGAGCACTGGCCGCCTGAGCCGGCAGCGAGGGCAGCATCAAACAAAGCTGCAGTGCCACTGCCGCAAAGCAGCGCCATCGGCGGGGCGTCGCCCTCAACATCGACGTCAGAACAATGCCGGCCGGCGGTGGCGCAGACTCGGCATCTGATCCCGAACATGTCCCTGATGGGCTGTGTTGACGGGTGCAATGGCAGCCCCAGGCAACACACCTGCATCGGCCAAAACCGTGCCCCAGGGATCAATCACTAAGGCGTGACCATGGCTGTGGCGACGCCCGTAGTGCTGGCCGGTCTGCGCCGGAGCCAGCACGTAGGCGGTGTTTTCAATGGCTCGGGCCTGAAGCAGCACTTGCCAGTGGTCCTTGCCGGTGAAGGCGGTGAAAGCGGCTGGAATCATCAGCAGATCGGCTCCAGCACCCACGAGGTGTCGATACAGCTCAGGAAAGCGAACGTCGTAACAGATGGACAGACCCACCTTGCACAGACCCGGCACATCCACCACAGGCGGCAACTCCTGGCCGGCATTCACGGTTGCCGACTCGCGGTAGGTGTTGCCGTCGGGAAGGTCAACGTCGAAGAGGTGGATCTTGTCGTAACGGGCCAACAGCTGGCCATCCCGGTCCACCAGTTCTGCCCGGTTCAACGTCCTTGAGCCATCACCCACCGGCGCAGGGAATCCTCCGCCCAGCAGCACCACCTGGTAACGCCGCGCCATCGTCACCAGAAAGCGGCTGCAGCGTTCGGCCAGGTCAGACGCCAGCTCGAGGCGGCGACTGTCCTCGCCCATGAAGGCGAAGTTCTCAGGCAAACCCACCAGATCCGCACCACGTCGTGCCGCCAGATCGATCTGCTCCTCGGCGGCATTGAAATTGATTTCCGGGTCCTGGCTGCTCGTGAGTTGCACGGCAGCCGCCAGGAAGTCGTTCACGGGATCTGGAAGATGAATCGGACTTTAGAGGCGTTCAGATCGCCTGCAGCACTCCCGGCGACTGTTGCGTTGGAACGACACTCAACTGGTCCAGACCGGCACAGCAGCGGAAGTCGTCGTCATGGTCACCAAGCCGGATCAGCCGTTGCCCGTGGCTGGCCGTTCGCAGACAGGCTTCGGGATCATGACGCCACTGCTGCCAAAGGGCCGTGGCTGCTGTGGCTTCATCGTTGGCGAGCGTCACCGCTTGACTCAGCTCCTGCAGGCGCGCCGCCAGAGCACCCGCAGCCAGGGAATCCTCGAGGGAGTACGTCCCTTCCCAACCGCTGCCCACAATGGCCACGGTTTCAGGTGATTCCTTCAACAGACGCTGGGCCACCGCTTCACGGTTCGGCAGAGCAGCTGTCACCAACAAAGGCACCTGACGCACCCGATCCAGGGCACGGGTGCCGTTGGTGGTGCTCATGAACAGACGTTTGCCGGACACCGTGGCGGGTACGACAGCCACGGGGGAATTGCCCAAGTCAAAGCCCGCCAGGGTCTGCCCGCCGCGCTCGCCCAGCAGCAGTCGCTGGTCGGCAGGCCAGGCCTCGGCCGCCGCCCGCAGATCCTCCAGGTCAGCAAAGGCCTGCACCGCTTCCGCCCCGTGGTGCAGAGCCCAGGCGATGGTGGTGGTGGCGCGCAGCACATCGATCACCACCGCTGCATCGGGGCTGGCATCCGCCGGCATCTCCGCCGGAACGTGGAAATAGAAGATCTGCATGGCCACGCTCATCATCGGCGTGCGACACAGTACCGAGATCGCCCGTGATCTCCTCGTCGCCTCAATGGCACTGTTCCGATCTGGCCCGGCCACCCGCGACCTGCGCGGATTTCTGCAGCTGCTAGATCAGCGAGGACAGCTCAAGCGGATCACAGCAGCGGTGGACCCCGATCTTGAACTGGCGGCCATTGCAGACCGTGTGCTCTCCCAGGGGGGGCCCGCCCTGTTGTTCGAGAACGTGATCGGGTCGTCGATGCCGGTGGCGGTAAACACCCTCGGCACCGTGGAACGGGTGGTCTGGAGCATGGGTCTCGAACGGGCCGAGCAGCTGGAGGACCTTGGCTCGAGGCTGGCCCTACTGCAGCAACCACGCCCCCCGAAGGGACTCAGCGAAACCAAGCAGTTCGCACGAGTGTTCTGGGATCTGGTGAAGGCCAAACCCGACCGTGATCTGACACCCCCCTGCCGGCAGCAGATCTTCAAAGGCGACGCGGTCAACCTCTACAACATCCCCTTGATCCGCCCCTGGCCAGGGGACGCGGGTGGGGTGATCACCCTGGGGCTTGTGATCACCAAAGACCCGGAAACCGGCGTGCCGAATGTGGGGGTCTACCGGCTGCAGAGGCAGTCGGTGAACACCATGACCGTGCATTGGCTCAGCGTGCGAGGCGGTGCCCGCCATCTGCGCAAGGCTGCAGCGATGGGCAAGAAGCTTGAGGTGGCTGTTGCCATCGGCGTGCACCCGCTGCTGGTGATGGCCGCCGCCACCCCGATTCCCGTGCAGCTGAGTGAATGGTTGTTTGCTGGGATCTACGCCGGCGAGGGGGTGCGTCTCACCCCCTGCAAGACCCTGGATCTGCAAGTGCCTAGCCACAGTGAAGTGGTCCTGGAGGGGACCATCACCCCCGGCGAGGTGCTGCCCGACGGTCCCTTCGGCGACCACATGGGCTTCTACGGCGGAGTGGAGGACTCACCGCTGGTGCGCTTCCACTGCATGACGCAGCGACGGGATCCGGTGTTCCTCACCACCTTCAGTGGGCGTCCTCCCAAGGAAGAGGCGATGTTGGCCATCGCCCTGAACCGCATCTACACCCCGATCCTGCGTCAGCAGATTCCGGAAATCACGGACTTCTTCCTGCCGATGGAAGCCCTCAGCTACAAGCTGGCGGTGATCTCGATCGACAAGGCCTATCCCGGCCAGGCCAAACGCGCAGCGATGGCGTTCTGGAGTGCCCTGCCCCAGTTCACTTACACCAAGTTCGTGGTGGTGGTGGACAAGCACATCAACGTGCGGGACCCGCGCCAGGTGGTGTGGGCGATCGCAGCACAGGTAGATCCTCAGCGGGATTTGTTCACCTTGGCGGACACCCCCTTCGACAGCCTCGATTTCGCCAGCGAGCAACTGGGGCTGGGCGGCCGCCTGGCCATCGACGCCACCACGAAGGTGGGTCCGGAGAAAAACCACGATTGGGGGGAACCGCTCAGCCGTCCGGCCGACCTGGAGGAGCGGGTGTCCGCGCGCTGGTCCGAACTCGGACTGGATGGACTCGGCCAGGACGAACCGGATCCGAGCCTGTTCGGCTACGCCCTCGATCGCTTGATCCAGGGCCTGAAGACCAGCCCATAGGATCGGCCCAACGACGGATCACTCTTGAGCGCCAACGGCCCTTCTCACCCTGCCCGTGAACTCAAGGCCGGCGGGTCCTTGTCCGGTCATGTGAAGGTGCCGGGAGACAAGTCGATCTCCCACCGATCCCTGCTGTTCGGTGCCATCGCGGAGGGCACCACCACCATCGACGGTCTGCTGCCGGCGGAAGACCCCATCAGCACCGCCGCTTGCCTGCGGGCAATGGGTGTGCTGATCAGCCCGATCGAGGCCGCCGGCCTCGTCACCGTTGAGGGGGTGGGCCTGGACGGACTTCAGGAACCCGCTGAAATTCTCGATTGCGGCAACTCCGGCACCACCATGCGCCTGATGCTGGGGTTGCTGGCTGGACGGGCCGGCCGTCACTTCGTGCTGGATGGTGATGCCTCCCTGCGTCGCCGGCCGATGCGGCGGGTGGGTCAGCCCCTGGCCTCGATGGGGGCGGATGTGCGGGGCCGTGACGGAGGCAACCTCGCTCCATTGGCGGTGCAGGGGCAGAGCCTGCGTGGCACGGTGATCGGAACGCCTGTAGCCAGCGCTCAGGTGAAGTCGGCCCTGCTGCTGGCGGCCCTGACGGCCGACGGAACCACCACCGTGATCGAACCGGCCCAGTCCCGCGACCACAGCGAGCGGATGCTGCGGGCCTTTGGTGCTGATCTCCAGGTGGGTGGCGAGATGGGGCGTCACATCACCGTTCGCCCCGGCAACACCCTGAAGGGCCAACAGGTGGTCGTCCCGGGGGACATCAGCTCAGCAGCCTTCTGGCTGGTGGCCGGTGCCCTGGTGCCTGGCGCGGACCTCACCATTGAGAACGTCGGCCTCAATCCCACCCGAACAGGCATTCTCGAGGTGCTCGAGCAGATGAATGCACAGATCGAGGTGCTGAACCGTCGCGATGTGGCCGGTGAACCGGTGGGCGACCTGAGGATCACCCATGGGCCGTTGCAACCGTTTTCTATCGGAGAAGAAATCATGCCCCGCCTCGTGGATGAGGTTCCGATCCTCAGCGTCGCCGCCTGCTTCTGCGACGGCGAAAGCAGGATCAGCGGCGCCTCGGAGCTGCGGGTGAAGGAAACCGATCGCCTGGCGGTGATGGCACGCCAGCTCAAGGCCATGGGTGCTGAGATCGAGGAGCATGAGGACGGCATGACCATCCACGGCGGACGCCCGTTGAAGGGCGCTGCTCTGGACAGCGAAACCGACCACCGGGTGGCGATGAGCCTGGCGGTGGCCTCATTGCTGGCGTCTGGGGATTCGACCCTGCAGCGCAGCGATGCTGCAGCCGTGAGCTACCCCAGTTTCTGGGACGACCTTGACCGGCTCCGCTGCTGATGCCGATGGCCTGCGGGCCTACCCCACGGCCGATGGCAGTTTCAGCCTGGAAAGCGAGCGGTTCGGAGAGCCGTTCCACAATTCAGCTGGCGCGCTGAACGAAGCACGGGCGAAGTTCTCGCGCCCGGCTGAGCTGAACCGCTTCTGTGCTGCCGATCGTCTCAGGATCCTCGATGTCTGCGTTGGCCTTGGCTACAACACTGCGGTGATCCTGGAAAACCTGCCCGAGCCAACCCCTGCCGTGCAGTGGTGGGGCCTGGAACTGGACAGGCGACCGCTGGATCTGGCCCTCGAGCAACCGACATTTCGGGGGCTGTGGAGAGCGGATGTTCTGGAGCGACTGGAGGGGATCCAGGCCAATGACGGCTGGAGCGATCCACCGAACATTGGGCATCAGCTCTGGGGAGATGCGAGAACCGCGCTCGCGCGGATTCCGGACCAGCAGAGGTTCGACCTGATCCTGCAGGACGCGTTTTCCCCCCAACGCTGCCCGGAGCTGTGGACCGAGGAATTCCTCGCTGGACTCTCCGCACGTTTGGCACCGGGGGGACGGCTGCTCACCTACAGCCGATCGGCGGCGGTGCGGGCCAGTCTTCAACGGGCCGGGTTGCAGCTGTACTCACTGCTGCCGGCTCCTGGGGAACGGGTCGGCTGGAGCAGCGGAACGATGGCGGTGCAACCGGGCGGTTCGTGCACTGCGGAAGGTCCTGGCTGGCGTCCCTTCAGCCCGATGGAGAAAGAGCATCTGTTCACCCGCGCCGCCGTTCCCTTCCGGGATCCCGATGGTGAGGCCAGCTCCAGCGAGATCCTCGAGAAACGGGTTCTTGAACAACAGGCCTGTGGCCTAGAACCCACCAATGCCTGGCAGCGACGCTGGCGAGGGGACGCTGCCCTCCAATCCCGGTAGATTCCGGCCGGTTTGTTCATGGCCGAGATGCTTGCCGTCGCCGTTCTGGCCGCTGGAAAAGGCACCCGGATGAAGAGCGCTCTGCCCAAGGTGCTGCAGCCCCTGGCCGGTGCCACCCTCGTGGAACGGGTGCTCGCCAGTGCCGCCAACCTTCAGCCGGACCGTCGCATGCTGATCGTGGGGCATCAGGCCGACCGGGTGGAGGAGCAGCTGGCAGCCATCGGCTTACTCGAATTCGTGCTGCAGCAACCCCAGAACGGCACCGGCCATGCCGTGCAACAGCTGCTGCCGGTGCTGCAGGGATTTGAGGGTGAATTGCTGGTGCTCAACGGAGACGTGCCCCTGCTGCGGGCGGAGACCATTGAATCCCTGGTGAATGGCCACCGCGAGAGCGGAGCCGATGTCACGCTGCTGACGGCACGCCTGGAGGACCCGACCGGCTACGGCCGGGTGTTTGTCGATGCCGATGGAAAGGTGAGCGCCATCGTTGAGCATCGTGACTGCTCCGAGGAGCAGCTCAGCAACAACCTCACCAACGCCGGCATCTATTGCTTCAACTGGCAGGCGCTGGCGGAGGTCCTGCCAAAGCTGAGCACCGACAACGACCAGGGGGAGCTTTACCTGACGGACACGGTGGCGATGCTGCCAAAGGCCATGCACGTTGAAGTCGCCGATCCCGATGAGGTGAACGGCATCAACAACCGCAAGCAACTCGCCCAATGTGAAGCCGTTCTGCAGCAGCGCCTGCGCGACCACTGGATGGCGGAGGGCGTCACCTTCGTCGACCCCGGCAGCTGCACCCTCAGTGAAAACTGCTGCTTCGGTCGCGATGTGGTGATCGAACCGCAGACCCATTTGCGCGGTAGCTGCCGCATCGGCGACAACTGCCGCCTGGGGCCTGGCAGCCTGCTTGAAAATGCCGAGCTGGGCAGCGACGTTTCCGTACTGCATTCCGTTGTACGGGAGGCTACGGTGGGCAATGGCGTTGCCATTGGACCTTTTGCTCATCTGCGTCCGGCGGCCGACATCGCCGATGGTTGCCGGATCGGCAACTTTGTGGAGGTGAAGAAAAGCCAGGTGGGTGCCGGCAGCAAGATCAACCACCTCAGTTACATCGGCGACGCCAGCCTCGGTGAGAACGTCAACGTGGGAGCCGGCACGATCACTGCCAATTACGACGGTGTACGCAAGCACCGCACGGTGATCGGCGACGGCAGCAAGACCGGCGCCAATTCGGTGCTGGTGGCACCTGTGACCCTGGGGGCCAAGGTGACGGTTGGAGCCGGATCAACGATCACCAAGGATGTGCCTGATGGCGCCCTGGCCATCGGCCGCGCAAAGCAGTTGAGCAAGGAGGGCTGGGCAGACCGTCCGGCCTAAACCGACGGCAGCAGGGGGATCAACCGTTCCAGGGCAACACCGCGGCTGGCCTTGAGCAGCACCACATCACCGGCCTGGAGCCACTGGCCCAGGGGGACAGCTGCTGCCTCAGGCGTTGCGACCAGAGCCAGACGATCCAGGCAGGAAACAACGTTGGCCATGGCCTGGCCTTCGTCGCCGCCATCCACCAGCACCACCCCATCCAGCTTCAGTGCAGCGGCCCTGGCGGCCACCTGCTGATGGAGCTCAATGCTGCGATCCCCCAGCTCCAACATGGTGCCCAGCACCGCGAAACGCCGGCCCGGCTGATCGGCGAGAAGGTCGAGAGCCGCCAGCACCGCCTCGGGCGAGGCGTTGTAGGTCTCATCCAGCAGCGTGAGTCCCCCCTGCTGCAAACGTCGATTGCGGCCGCCGGGGATGTTGACCTGCAACTGCGCAGCGCTGGCTGGATCAACCCCCAGATGGGAGCCCACCGCCAGAGCCAGCAGCAGGTTGCGGGCGTTATGACGACCATCCAGCGGAAGAGGGATCGAAGCCTCATCCAGCAGGAGACGATCGTTCCGAGCGGCGCCGATCAGGTCAGCAGTGATGTCCGGGTCATCCTCCAAGCGCACCCGCAGCACCCGCCCCTGCCAGACAGCAGCGAGAGCCTGCTCCAGCAACGGGTCGCCGGCGGGGATGACCACCACCCCCTGCGGATGAAGGGCAGCCGTGATCTCGCACTTGGCGGTGGCGATGGCCTCGCGACTGCCCAACCGCCCGATGTGGGCTGTGCCGATGTTGGTGATCACTGCCACATCCGGTTCGGTGCAGCGGGACAAGCGGGCGATCTCCCCCGGTCCGCGCATGCCCATCTCAATCACCAGAGCGGCATGGTCCGAGCCCGCTCCCAACACGGTGAGGGGCACGCCGATGTCGTTGTTGTTGTTGCCGTCACTGGCTTGAATTGCCCCCAGCGGCGCCAGCACAGCCCGAATCAACTCCCGGGTCGTGGTCTTGCCGGCGGAACCGGTCACGGCCACCAGGGGCAGGCCGAGCTGACGGCGGTGCAACAACGCCAGCTGTTGGTAGGCCGCCAGGGTGTCATCCACCCGCCAGTGCAGCAATCCGGAAGGAAGCGGCGCTGTCCAGTCCAGCGACACCACAGCCCCCTGCCCCCCCAACGCCGGCAGCTGCTCGAGAAAGCGGTGACCATCGAAGCGTTCCCCCACCAGGGGAACAAAGAAATTGCCGGCCTTCAGTTGGCGGCTGTCGGTGCAGATCGTCCCAACGGGTTGATCCGGGTTCACTACAGCCCCCTGCGGTTCCCCCCAGAGATCAATGAGCTGCTGGATCCGCAGGGTCATGCAGGAGCCACATTGTTGAACAGGATCATGCCGCTGCCGACCCGGGCTGACCGCCCGATCAACTGATCGTCGCGCGCCAGCAACCGCAGCTCGCCGTAGCCCAGATCCGCGCAACGGGCCTGCCAGGCATGAGCAAGTTCATGGCGGCGGGCTTCCGGCAGATCCCACCAGCTCTCAGCAAGGCGCAGCTCAAGGCGGTTGTTCACGCCATCGGGCTGGGCCGCCAGCAGAAGATCTTCTGGCGCTGAACCATCCAGAAACAGCTCCAGCAGCGGATCGATGCGCAGCGGTGGTGGCGGCTCTGGCTCAGGGATGATCGCCACCGGCTCCTCCTCAGGGATTGGGTCGGGGGCCGGAAGTTCGCGGATGGCAACCGGGGGCGGTGGCGAGGGATGGACCGGTTCTATCGGCGGCGGCATCAGCAGAACCCCAGCTGACACAAGGGCGGCCAGCACCAGGGCCAGAACCGCAGGCCAGAACCAGGGCAGCAGGTTGTTGGGCCAGAACCCCGGTATGGAAAGATCCCCCTCCCGGTTGCGACGCCAGAGCTCCCGGCCTCGCAGGCCCAGATCAGCCCAGAGAGCCCGCAGGTTGCGGGCGAACTCTTTCCAGGGGCTGACGTAAGGCGCCGGGAGGTTGGGCAAGATCAGTCGGCCCTGCGGCCGAAGAGACGATTAAGGGGGTTGCGGCTGGGGCCGGACGGCGCGGTGACCGCCTCGGGAGCAGCATTGATCGCATCATCCTCTGGGCGGGAGGGATCCGCAGCCTGTCCCTGGGAGAACTGTTCCACCATCGCGGCATCAGGGGTGGGTTCCTTCAGACCGCAGACATCGCGGTACATGACGTCGTAATCGATGGCCGAACGGTCCCAGCTGTAGTCCTGCTGCATGCCGCGCTTCTGCAACTCCTGCCAGCTGTCGCGATGGCGGTAGGCCTCCCAGGCACGCACCAATGCGGTGTAGAAGTCGACCGGCTCAAAACGATCGAAGCAGAAGCCGGTCCCGCTGGCATCAGCTGGACTGTGGGGAGGAACGGTGTCCACCAGGCCGCCCACCTTGCGCACCACAGGAACGGAGCCGTAACGCATGGCGTACAGCTGGCTGATGCCGCAGGGCTCGAAGCGACTGGGCATCAGGAAGGCGTCACTGCCGGCATAGATCAGTCGGGAGAGGTCGTCGTCGTAGGTGAGGAAGACGGCGCAACGGCCGGCATGGCGGGAGGCCAGCTGCCACAGGCCGGATTCCAGGCCACGGTCACCGGTGCCGAGCACCACGATCTGCGTGTCGGTGTAGGCGAGCAAACGGTCCGCCACCTGCAGAAGCAGATCGACGCCCTTCTGATCGACGAGTCGGCTGACCATGCCGAGGACAAAGGCGTCGTCACGCACCTCAAGACCCATGCGCTCCTGCAACACCCGCTTGCAGACCGCTTTACCGGAGAGGTCGTCGGCGCTGAAGGTGGCCGGCAGAGCCCCATCGGTCTGGGGGTTCCAGGCCTCGAGGTCAATGCCATTGAGGATGCCGCGCAGCTTGCCGGAGACGAAATTGAGCAAACCATCCAGCTTTTCGCCGTACTCCGCCGTACGGATTTCCTCGGCGTAGGTGGGGGAGACGGCGTTGACCCGGTCGGCGTACAGAAGTGCCGCCGCCATGGTGTGATCTCCCTGCATGTACCAGGGGCACCAGGTGATGCGATCCAGCTTCCAACGCCAGGGGCCCTGGTACTTGAGGTTGTGGATGGTGAAGACCGTGCTGATCTCCGGGTCCTGGTGCATCCAGACCGGAATCATGCCGGTGTGCCAGTCGTGGCAGTGAAGAACATTCGGCTTCCAGACATTCCAGGCGAATTCAGCGGCGGCACTGGCAAAGAAGGTGAAGCGCCAGTCCTCATCTTCACCGCCATAGATCCGCTCGGGATCGAACACCGGATGTCCCACCAGGTAGATGGTCATCCCATTGCCTGGATGCTTCGTCTCGTAAACCGCGAATTCCGTACCCATCGTCTGGGCGCGCCAGATGGGTTCGTCCGAGATCGTCAGCTTGGTCCAGAGCTTGGAGTAGCCCGGCATGATCAGCCGCACGTCGTGGCCAAGCTTGGCCAGAGCCGGAGGCAGCGATCCCACCACATCCCCCATGCCACCGACCTTGATCATCGGGGCGCATTCCGCGGCAGCGAAGAGGATGCGCATGGATGAAATCGGCGTTGGCGCGGCGACTTTAAGGGGAATTCGTCGATCTGCCGGCTCAAGGCAGCACGGTCACCTGAGTACCGAGCATCACCTGCCCGTAAAGCCTGCGCACATCCTCGTTGTAGAGGCGCACACAGCCATGGGAGATGGCCCGGCCCACGGTCCAGCGATGGGGGGTGCCGTGAAAGCCAGTGGTGGTGCAGCCCTTGATCGTGATCCAGCGATCGCCGTCATGGGCATCGCGGCCGAGGCAATCGCGTTGGAAGGCGATCCAATGGCTGCCCAGGGGGTTGTCTGGTCCCTGCTCCTCCACCCGCTCACCGGTGACGGGGTGCACCCAGACGGGTTGATCGATCTTCTGAAACACCGCGAAGCTGCCGGTGGGAGTCTCCCAACCGGGCATACCAGTGGCTACGGGGAAGGCGAGGCGCAGGTTGCCGTTCTCGAGCAGCAGCAGACGCCGGCGACCCCGCAAGAGAACGATTTGCCGATCCTTCTGCTCACGCAGTTCTTCCGGCAGCGACGCCAGGGCTTCCATCACCGAATCCATCGAGGCCGCCTGCAGCAGGGGCAGTGATTCTGGAAGGGTGACCGGAAGCATGGGCTCAAGGTAACCAGCCGGTTTCAGAGAAGTCAGGGGGCCGTTTCTCCAGGAAGGCATTGCGGCCCTCCAGCGCTTCGTCGGTTCGGTAAAAGAGATGGGTGGCATTGCCGGCCAGCTCCTGGATGCCGGCCAAGCCATCGGTTTCCGCATTGAACGCCGCCTTCAGGCAACGGATCGCGGTGGGGCTGTGCTGCAACACCTCCCGGGCCCAGCGCACCCCTTCCGCCTCCAGTTGATCGAGTGGAACCACAGCATTGACCAACCCCATCCGCAAGGCCTCGTCGGCGCCGTATCGGCGGCAGAGGAACCAGATCTCGCGCGCCTTGCGCTGCCCCACCACCCGGGCCAGGTAGCCGGCTCCGAAACCACCATCGAAGCTGCCCACCTTCGGGCCGGTCTGCCCGAAGACAGCGTTGTCCGCCGCCAGGCTGAGGTCGCAGAGCAGATGCAACACCTGGCCGCCGCCCATGGCGTAGCCCGCCACCAGGGCGATCACCACCTTGGGCAGACTGCGGATGATCCGTTGCAGATCGAGCACATTGAGCCGCGGCAGGCCGTCATCGCCCACGTATCCGCCGTCACCGCGCACGCTCTGATCACCGCCTGAACAGAAGGCGAAGCCACCATCGGCGGCAGGGCCCACCCCGGTGAACAGCACCACACCGATCGAGCGGTCGTCCCGGATGCGGCTGAAGGCATCACAGAGCTCCACCACGGTCTGAGGCCGGAAGGCATTGCGCTTGGCGGGGCGGTTGATCGCCACCCGGGCGATGCCCTCGCTGCAGCGGTCCACGAGGATGTCGGTGTAAGTCCCCCAGGCTGTCCACGCCGCTGCGGGGTCACCGGGGAGCACCTGCCGCAACTCGGCCATCAGCTTCAGAGCAGAGGTTCTGCATTCTGCGCAGCGGAGCGCAGCTGGGTTCGCAAGCGGGCATCGGCCTCACGGTCCGTCGCCAGCCGCAGCAGAGCAGGCCGTCCCTGAGCCAGCCCCCACTCGAGGGCCTCGGGCAGATCCTCCAGGCAGGCCACCTGGCGCCCGTCGATGCCGTGGGCTGCCGCCAGGGCCAGTGGGTTGACCCGCTGGGGCATGGCGAAGAGGCGATCGAACTGCTTCGACTGAATCGGCAGCTGCTGGAAGATGCCGCCGCCCTGGTTGTCGATCAGCAGCACCAGCAGCGGCGGATTGCCTTGGGCGCCGTGCAGCCAGCCATTGCTGTCGTGCAGCAGGGCCAGATCGCCCGTCACCAGCACCATTGGGCCCTGCTCCATGGCCAGTCCCATGGCCAACGAGAGCGTTCCGTCGATGCCGGATGCGCCGCGAAAGCTGAAGCAGCGGCGATTTTGGGCCTGGAGTCCGCCCCAGATCAACCAATCCCTGACGGGGGAACTGGCCGCCAGCATCACCGGCAACTGCGGCGGCAGCAGCAACGGCAACCAATGGGCCAGGGCCGGTTCGTTCACGGCCCCCTGCAGTGGCAGCCGCTGACGCAGCAGCGATGCGATCCCGGACTGAGGCATCAGCTGCTCCGGCGTCGATGCCCCTGGGAAGTCCTGGTTCTGCTCCGCCCACCAGGCCGCCAGCCCGCCACTCCATTGATCAGCCAGCCCCAGCGGGTCGAGACCACGGGGTTCCCCCTCACTGATCAGCAGTTGCGGCCCCGTCTGCCGCTGCAGCCATGCCTCCAGCCGCCGACTGGCGGGCAGTGGCCCGAGCCGCAGCACGGGGCTTCCTGGCGCCAGCTGCAGGCGATCAAGCTGAAGCTCCCAGCCATCCAGCTGCCCAGGACAGTCGGCGGGGATGGCGGCCAGTGGATCCGCTAACAAAGGCCAACCGCTACGGGCCAACCACTGCAGCAGTGCCTGCTGATACGCCGGCAAGGCTGGAGCCAATCCACGCCAAGGGCCGGCCACCACGACGCCCGCCTGGTTGGGATCGAGCTGAGGGGCTGCCCCCAGCGGTGAATCACTTGATGGTGCTGGCGCCGACCGCTGCAGACCGGACACCTGCAGCGACAGCTGATCCTCCGGGGCCCCATGCAACGGTTCCTCAAACGGGAGGTTGAGCTGCACCGGTCCAGGGGGGCGGCCGTGGCAGTGCCGCCAGGCCTCATGGGCAAGATCGAAAAGCGCTTGAGGCGGCTGGCTGGCCAGTCCCTCCGGGGCGCCATGGCCCAGCCAACGGCAGACCGGCTGCAGAAACTGCTCCTGATTCACGGTCTGATTGGCACCACAATTTTTCAACCGGGCGGGGCGATCAGCGGTGAGCAGCAGCAGCGGCTGGGTGGAACGGTCGGCTTCTACGGCTGCCGGCAGCAGGTTGGCGACAGCGGTGCCAGACGTCGTGACTACTGCCACAGCACGACCACCGGCGGTGGCCATGCCCAGGGCGAGAAAGGCCGCCGACCGTTCATCGATGGCCGTGGTCAACGCCAGATCACCTCGGGCTGCCAACAGCCCGGCAGCAGCAGCCAATGGACCGGAGCGGCTGCCAGGACACAGCACCAGCCGCGTCATGCCCTGCTGACATAGACCGTCCAGCAGCGTCAGGGCCGCCTGCAGATTGGCGCGGGCAGTGGTCAGTGCAGGGGTTCTGGCTGGTGCGATCTTGGGTCAATGACGCCCCCATCCACCACACCCCCCGCCCAGGAGAGCTCCAAAGGGTTCTGGCGGAACCTGATCATTTGGGCACTGCTGGCGCTGTTACTGCGCTGGGTGGTGGTGGAACCGCGCTGGATCCCATCAGGGTCGATGCTGCCCACCCTGCAGCTGCAGGACCGGATCCTGGTGGAGAAGATCCGACCTCGGCTGACCCGACGCCTGCACAGGCACCTGCAGCGCGGGGATGTGGTGGTGTTTGCACCGCCTCAGCAGCTGGTGGCCGCTGGATACGACCCCAACGCAGCCTTGATCAAACGGGTGGTGGGCTTGCCCGGTGATCAGTTGATGGTGGAGAACGGCGTTCTGCGCCGCAATGGTGAGCAGATCAAAGAGCCCTGGATCAGCGAAGCCATGGACTACGCCATGGCACCAATTCAGGTACCCGAGGATCAGCTGTGGGTGATGGGTGACAACCGCAACGCCAGCCTGGATTCCCATCTGTGGGGACCGTTGCCTGAGCGCAACGTGATCGGAACAGCGATCTGGCGCTATTGGCCGTTGCAGCAGTTCGGTCCCTTACGGATCCCCGCCCCTGCTGATGGCAGTTAATCACGGGTGCTTGCGTTATGTTCAGGTGCGTGATGTAGATCACAACGGATGTTCAACCCCGAGTTCTTGACCACTGACAGCAACGACGGTCAAGCGGGGAACAGCCTGATCCAGTATCTGCAGGAGCAGACTCCGGACACCTTGCAGCGTGTCGCGAAGTCCGCCAGCAACGACATCCAGGACATCATTCGCCATAACGTTCAAGGCTTGCTGGGCATGCTCCCAGGTGAGCACTTCGAAGTGAAGGTCACCGCCAACCGCGACAACCTGGCCAACATGCTGGCCTCAGCCATGATGACGGGCTACTTCCTGCGTCAGATGGAGCAGCGCAAGGAGTTGGAAGAGACCTTGTTCGCTGATGAACAGATGGCCATCGAGCCGGACGACGAACTCAACCTCTGAGACGGGGTTGCTCAGGCACCACGCCGAGATTCAGCAAGCGTTGATCAATCGATCCCAGAAATTCCCAGTTGCTGGTGCTGGGTGCCCATGGGCGTTCGGTTAGGTCCTGAACAAGTGAACGCAACGTGTTTGCCGTAAAACCGATGGGAGCGCTGTAGTGGGCTGACACCAGCCAGCGCAGATCGCTCCATTGCCCCAGCTGCTCCAACCAATCGAGCAGAGATTCCTTGGCCCGGGGTAACACCAACCGCTCCAACACCGGCGCCACCTGAATTTTGGGCTCCGCTTCCCCCATCAACGCAGCAGCGGCGGCCTCCCAACCTGACGTCCACTGGAAGGGATAGAGCCCGAAGTGGGCTTTGGCCGATCGCAGACCTGGTCGAAAGGCATGGCGAAACACCTGCTTGAGGGTTGGCACCTCCAACGGTTCCGGCCGCAGATAGGAGGCAAACAGCACCAGCCGCGCCCAACCGCGACGACGCGCGTCGGGCGTGTCGTTCAAAGGCTGATCACCCCGCTCACGGGCGTGGAACAACAACGGCGTGGGGTCCAGATCAAACAGCGAAGGCGGCTCAGCACTGATGCCCACCAGGGCATCGGTCACCAGCAGAGCGCCTGACGGACGATGAAAACAGGAGATCTCCTGGAAGCGACCGACACCAAGGTCGAGGGGTCCAAGTGAAATCCACTCACACACGTCGCCATGGGGGACGCCATCGTCGAACAACACCTTGGTGCGGTGTTCCGGAACGCCCAGCCAGGCCAGGGGCAACTGCACCGGGAAGCTCCACTGGCCCGGGCACACCCAAATTTCTGCATCCGGGAAGGCGCGAGCCAGGGGGCCAAGGGGCAGCTTGTGCTCCAGCCCCGAGGCGGTGGGCAGCACGATCGTGCGCACGGGGCCGTGCTGCTGCTCCAGCCCGGCAATGGCTTGGCGAACCTCACCGGTGGGCGGCACAGGGTTCACCAACATCAGGCCACCGGGCACCTTGGCCACGGTGAGCCGCACCGGCACGGCCACGTAGTACACCCCCTGCAGCTGCTCCAGGCTCCAAAGCTGACCAGGGATCAGCTCACTGAACAGCGTGCGGCGGCGGCCATAGGGATAGAGCGGCAGCAGCGGCCAGAAACCCCAGCGCTGATCTGCAGGATTCACCCCAGCTCCGGCCACCATGCTCCCCATCAATGCAGTGATTCTGCTGAAGGAAAGGGGCAAGGCAGCACAAAATCATTGAAAAGATTTACGCCACTGAAGCCTTAGGGTTACCCGGGCGTGACATCGCCGAGAAACATCATCTGATCAGACAGAGATGTTCAGATGCGGTATTAATTCCTCAGGCAGTGAAACAGGCAAAACGAAGATTGACTGTTATTGAAAATCAAAAAGTGCTACCTCAGCACTCAGCCCAGGGCCAAAGGCCAGTGCAAGACAAGGACCGGAACATTCCCGCCGCCTCAACCTTTCAAGGATGAACAGGATCGTTGCGGATGACATGTTGCCGTGATCCTGAAGTATTCCTCTGGACTCGTGCAGTAGGCCTGGGTCCAGCGACAAAACCTCGGCACAGGTCGAGAGAATCTTGGGGCCCCCTGGATGAACAGCCCAGCTCGTCACCGCCTCAAGATCAATGGCCTGCTCTTTGAGCCAATCTCGCAACCAGGGCAACAAGGCAGCGCCAACCGTTTCCGGAACAAGGGGCGACAAGCCCATCGCAAAACCATGGTCGCCAATCTCCCAGTGCATCAGATCTGAGCTGTTTGGAATCACCATCGAGCCACTGCGTCGCAACGCCAAGGTCTGATGTGTAGGGGAAGGATTGACGGAGGCGACAACGGCAGCCGCCCCATCGGCAAACAAAGCGTTGGCAACAACCTGCTCTGGGTGCCAGCCATAAGCCATATGGAGGCTGCAAAGCTCTACAGCGCACAGCAGAACAACAGCCTTGGGATCCATCTCCGCAAAGGCGTGGGCAACACGCAAGCCATTCAGCGCAGCGTGGCATCCCATGAATCCGATATGGGTTCGCTGAACACTCGGCGATAGATCAAGCTTTTCAATCAAGAAAAGGTCAACACCTGGTGACTGAAAACCGGTGCAACTGACAGTGACGAGATGCGTGATCGCCGTGGCTGAGATATCGCTATCGCTTAGCGCCTTTGCAGCGGCCTCAAGAGCCAGCTCACCGGCATGATCCTCAAACGCCTGCATCCGTTCGGCGGTACCAGGGCTTTCTTCGCCGTAGAAACTGAGACGCTCCTGGATCGTGCCATCGTCTCCATCCTTCTCCAGCAGCACACTTCCACGGCTGAGCACCTTGGTTTTCTGATAGATGCGTGTCATCAGCCTTACCTGCTCAGGGGTTTCGGCATTGATGCGATGTGCCACCTGCACGGCATCTGCCTGGCTCAGTCGCCGAGATGGCACCGCAGTACCAATGCCATGAAGGATGAGAGGCATGGTTTAGGAACTCGCCATCAGAGGAGACACCCGATTGAGGCTGCGAATAATGCGCTGCGGGATCGCAGGCCATTGGCACCCAAGGTTGAACAACGCATTTGTGGTGAGCGGTTGTCGTAACAACGTCGACAACACACTGCAAACCCGTTGACGGCTGATCGTCAGATCCACCAACCTCCTTTGCCAGCGTCGCTCGAGATCCGCTGACCATTCACCCTGAGCCTCCTCCACAAATGGAGCAACCGCCGCCCCAGCGGCGAGAGCCCACGCCATACCCTCACCGGTAAACGGTTCCACATAACCGGTCGCGTCGCCAAGCAACAAAAAGCGATCCCCTGCGAACAAACCAGCACGACGGGTGAGCGCAGGAGTTAATTGCCAACGAGACGACTCCAATCTTCGAGGCAAAGTGAAGCCGGCTTGAGTCAGAACAAGTTGTGCCGCACGCGCCACACCGCCAGACGACTTGACCACAGCGCGGTCGAAAGCGGCCGCCAGGTTGAGAGCACCGTCCTCACGTCGAACCAAGCCGACGTAGCCACGCTGGCCAATGGCCATATGAATCGCCCCTGACTCGTAGGAGCTGTCGTCATCATTGATGAGGCAGCCTGCCCCAAGCCTCGATTCCGGGGTGCTCCTCGAGCTGGCCGCATGGGAGGGGGACATCACCTGGTGCTGCAGTCCGGCTGCAACGAGAACCACACGGGCCCTGATCCGTTCAATGGGAGCATCACCCGGCGGTCGTAATCGCACCATTCGCCCATCGGGAGTGCTCTCCTCAAGCACGGCACCGGTTTGAAAGCGCAATGTTGCACCAGCAGCCTCAGCCGCGTTGACCAAAGCCTGATCGAAGCGCTCCCGCGAAAGTGCCCAACCGCCTGGCAACTCAAGCTTGAGGGACTTGCCACCCCAACCAAGACGAAGTTGATCGAGGGGCACGGCACCCTGATCATCAAAGAAGTTCGGGAGGCCTGTGGCAGTCAGAGCTGCCAAGGCATTGGCGTTAAAGCAGCAACCACACACCTTCCAGCGAGGGAAGGACCGTTTTTCGACGAGCAGAACTCGCAGGCCGCGATTTGCACAATCGAAGGCTGCCAAGCCTCCGGCAACTCCTGCCCCAATCACGATGACATCCCAATTGCTTTGCATGTCAGTGGGGTCTCCAGCAGAGCCGGTAGCGCTCGGGCCAGGTCCGTTCCAAGACACAATCGTGCAATCCAGCTTGAGAGGCGAGGTCCAGGATCTCTGAAGGAGTAAAAGCTCCCTTCACCGACAGTGGACCATCGTGATGAACCACCCAGGATCGACTCAGCAGTCGTGTACCCATCCAAGCCAAGGAATACCCAAGACGGCTGCGGATTAGATCATCGACAATCACAAGTCGACGAGCCCTAGCTGTCATCCCTTTGAGTAGGCGCACCACATCGGGTGGATCGAGATGGTGAACAAAAAGGGTGCAGTACACCACGTCAAATTGTTTGGATTCGGACGGGTCCAAAGCATCAGCAACAAACACACCAACGTTGCTGTCTGATCTGGCCACATTGCGGCGGGCGAGACGCACCGCTTCAGGATTCAGATCGCAGGCTTGAACCAATACATCCAAATCGCGTCCACGGGCGAGCGCAGCGAGCTCAATCGCCGTATCGCCACCTCCGCAAGCCAGCTCAAGCACGCTCAGCTGAGTGGCTGGACTCTCACCTGCGAGCGCCTCTACGTGACGAAACAGCCCTGGCACACAGCGACTGATTCCATTGATACGACGAAGACCTTGAAGGGCTCGGTCGTGCTCGGCTGGATCGAGCCCCGGCTGATCCATGACTTCGGGCTGCCGATCACGTTGCATCGAGGTCCAGCCAGAAAACATGTGTTGAACCTTTCCTACAACAAAGCTAGAAGAAACGAGGGTGGTAGTGCCTGCTTTGCCGAAGCCACTGGCTGCCCGCAAAGCCGAGCCTGCAATTTATTGAAAGATCCACAGATAGTTGGAAGTCTGAAAGACATAATTAATTTGAATCCCAAATATCAACTTGCGCCCAAGAAAAGCAGAATTTACTGTGCAACCATTAATTTCTTTGCTAGCTCAGAGAGCCGCAAACTCATAGAAGGCCATCATGTCGAGCTTCATCATGAATTAAACAGGCACACAGAACAAAAGAAACACATCAGGCACAAGAATTTCAAGCTGTCTATTAGTGAATACAATTAATTAGTAGCAACGCCAAGAAACATCAGCATTGATCTCCAGGATTCATACTTACCAGCAACAACGCTCACTATCGATGCAGTGATTCTGATGAGGAATGGATCGTGGGCAGGCGCTTCTGCTGATTGGCATCAGAGTGTCTTTGAGCCGCGAGAAGTGCCTTCACGCACTGCCCCCCCTTGAGCGCATCCCGACTCAAGCCCGCACCATCCTTGAGCTGGGTTGCGACATCGAGGCTGTTGTCGCCGGCATTAACCACGCCCAACGACAGGTCCACCGGCTCAAGCCAAATCGAACCCGGCTGGCCTGCACCCCTGCAAACCGTGATCAACGCCACCCCTAGCTGAGCACCATGCGCATTGTTTTGATCGGCAGCTTCGGTAGCAGCGGTGATCAGCATTACCGCATGCATCAGCCCGCTGCCGCCCTGGCCGCCCTGCCGGGAGTGGAGGTGTTCGAGGTGCATCCAGATGCCCGTTACCGCGACGCCGCCGCCCTGGCCGCCGACCTGCTCGTGCTCACGATGACCCTGGATCTGGAGGCCTTCCGGCTGATCCGCCAACGCCGCCTGCTGGGCCGGCCCACCGTGGTGGAAGTCAATGACTATCTCCCCGATGTGCAGGCTTGGAATCCTGCTGCCGGCTCCTGGCATGATCCCCGTGGCCAGAAGCTCTTCCACGGCCTGATCCACAACGCTGATGCCTGCCAGTTCAGCTCCGGCGGACTGGCTGACCGGCTGCAGCAACAGGCCCGCTCGGCCGTTGTCTTGCCGAATCACCTTGATGCCATCCCCGGCTTCGATGAGCTGAAACATCGTGCTGATGGCCGGCCGCTGCGGATCGGCTGGGGTGGATCGATCGGCCACTTAGAGGACCTGCGCCACATCGCACCAGCGCTGCTGCAGTGGTTGCCTCAGCAGAGCGATGTTCAGCTCGAGATCATGGCTGATCCATCTCTGGCAGCTGTCTTCGAGGGAAGGGCCGAGGAGCACGTGCTGATCCGCAAGCCAGGAAGCCTTGATCACTACCGCAGCTGGCTGAACAGCCTGCACATCGGCCTGGCTCCTCTGCTGCCCACGGACTACAACCGTTGCCGCTCCGATGTGAAATTCCTGGAGTATGCGGCGGCCGGTGCAGCGGCCGTGCTCCAGAACGAAACCCCCTACCAGGCCCTCGCTGCAACTGATCTAGCGAGCCTGTTTGACAGTCCAGAGGCGATGATCCAGCAGCTCGAAGGCCTGGTGCAGAACCCAGAGCAACGGCTGGAACAGGCCCGCCGTGCCCATGCCTACGTGAGCACCAACCGCGACATCCAAACCGCCGTGGTTGAACGCCAGACGTTTTATATAGGCCTGCTCCAACAGAGCAATTCCGTGCCGGGCCCCTTGCCAGCTCCGCTTGAGCAGCAGCGCGAGCGGACGCTCACGCAAATCCCCGGATGGAAACGGATCGGCGAGCGCCACTGCCGCCTGAAACTGAGCAGCAATGCTGATCAGGGCTTCGCCAAAGGCCTCAAGGCGCTGCAGGGCGGCCACTGGTCGGCAGCAACAGAACACCTCCAAGCGGCGATTCAGAATGAACCTGACCATGCCCCTGCCCACACCTTCCTGGGGGTGTGCGCCGAAAAACAGGGCCAGTCAGAACAGGCCAGCCGGGCATTCCGCACTGCTCATCAGCTCGATCCCCTGGCGCTGCGGCCCCGGCGCGGGCTGGAGCGGCCGCATCAACGAACCTTTGCTGCGGCGCGCCTGCTCGAACGCCGGGGCAATTCAGCCGCTGCAGAGCGGCACTACCGCGCGATTCTCGATCAACTCCCCAGCCACAACGGCGCCCTGCTGCAGCTGGCCACGCTGCTGCAACGCCAGGGAAACAGTGAGCAGGCCGCGTTCTGCCTGGAGCGACTGCTGCATGCCCATCCCGATCACGTGCACGGCCACACCAACCAGTCGATCCTGCTCAGCCGTCAGGGCCAGTGGCCAGAGGCGCAGGCCGCCTGCCTGCGCGCCCTTGCAATCGATCCCAGTTTCCTGCCGGCCCTACGCCAGCAACACCATCTCGCCAGACATTCCTGAGTGCTAACGCGACGCCATGCAAGTCACGCAGATCTATCTCTCCGACAACAACGCTGAGCCGCCTGCGCTGCTGCAGCGGTACATCGCCAGCGTAAGGCGAGCTTTTGCTCACTTAACGCATGTTCTTTATGGCGACAGGGACATCCAGGCCCTGATGAATGAACACTTTGACAGCCGCGTGAGTGCTGCATACAACAAGCTGATTCCATATGCCTACAAATCAGATTTAGCGAGACTTTGCATTGTTTATGCCGTCGGAGGTTGGTATTTCGATATTGGCTTTTACTGCCCTTTTCCAGGTGTTCAGTTTGAGCCTCGAATCAAACTTGCTGCGTTCAGAGAAAACCCAAGGCTGACCCACTATGCCTCTTGGTCCGTCGCTAACGGTTTGTTTTATGCACAAGCAGGCCACCCTGTCTTGCGACGGGCGATCGACATCATCACGCACAACTGCGAAAGCAACTACTACGGCTACACACCATTTTTCCCAACGGGCCCAAATGTCTGGGGCCGTGCCATCTGCGAAGAAGGAGTTGCCAGCTCCACCGTCTTTGGAGACTTCATCGAGCTCAGCCCGCAGCACGAAATCAAGAACCGCGCCATGGTGTTACCAAACGGCCAGATCGCAGGTTTTTACAAACCAACCAGCAGACAAGGATTCCGCCAAACCCTTGAGCAAATGGGAGCCATCGGCACCAATGACCACAACGCGCTCTGGGAACAGAAAGCCATCTACAACGCAAATTGAGCCAACCGATCAGTCTGATCTCCACACCCGTCACCCGCTAACACGCTTCAAAGCCACGTGACCCTGCAGACCCCAGCCAGCTTCAACCCGGAACTTGCAACCTGGCTGAGCCAACAGGGCATCTCCCTGGCCCTCTCCACCTACCGCGCCAACCGGCTGATCTTCCTTGGCGTGGATCACAGTCAGACCCTCCGCGTTCATGAGCGGCTCTATGACCGCCCGATGGGATTGTTCACCAGCGGTCAAAGCCTCTGGATGGCGGGCCGCTCCCATCTCTGGCGTTTCGACAACCTGCTCGCACCAGGCCAGCACCATGACGGTGCCGATCGCCTTTACACGCCTGCGGCCAGCTTCCTCACCGGCGAGGTGAATGCCCACGAACTCGTGCTCACCGCCGAGGGGGCACCGCTGTTTGTGAACACGGTGTTCAGTTGTCTGGCGGAGCTCACACCGGGCTGCAGCTTCCGGCCGGTGTGGCAGCCGCCCTTCATCGATGCCCTCAAACCGGAAGACCGCTGCCACCTCAATGGCGTCGCCCTCAAGAACGGCGAGATCACCTGGGCCACAGCATGCAGTGCCGGCAACACACCCACCAGTTGGCGCAACACGCGCCAGGAAGGCGGTGTGGTGGTGCACATCCCCACCGGCTCCATCACCACCAGGGGGCTCACCATGCCCCACTCACCCCGCTGGTACCAAGACAAGCTTTGGCTGCTCAATTCCGGCACCGGCGAGCTGGGATGGATCGAGCAGGAGCGCTTCCAGCCGCTCTGCACCTTGCCGGGCTTCGTGCGGGGGCTGGCCTTCGCAGGTGGCTGCGCCGTGGTGGGGCTGTCCAAGCTGCGCTCGCCCCAGTTCACCGGGCTGCCCCTGGAGGAGAGCTTGCAGACCAGTGGCCAGCCCAAGGGATGCTGCGGCATTCGCGTGATTGATCTCGCCAGCGGCAACGTGCTGCACAGCCTCGATCTACCGGAACCAATCGACGAGCTCTTCGATCTGGCCGTTCTGGAGAACTGCCGGCAACCCAAGGCCCTTGGCCTGGTCGATGACGCCATCGACTGCCTGGTGAAACTGCCCCAGCAGGACAACCTGGTGCGGATCAAACCCTCCATCCCCAGCGGCACACCCCACCAGGGCCCGGCAGTGGAGCGCCTTGGCCTGCCCCAGCCCACCCCCGCAGACGGCACCGCCGTTCACTACCAGCGGGTCTTCCAGCTCACAGAAGCCACCCTCGCCCCCTTCGCGTCCCTCACCTATCCCTCCCTGGCACCAGGTTCGGCTGCGTGGCGCAAGCTCAAGGGCGAACTGCTGGGGATCGCCGCCAACCAGAACGGCACCCTGGTGGGTCTGGCTCTGGCGGAGTGCACACCAGAGGGCAATGCACGTCTCGTCTCGCTCTGTGTCAGCCCACCCCAGCGGCGCCAGGGCATCGGCACCCGTTTGATCGCCCACCTCAGCGTATTTCTCACGCAGCAGAGTCAGACAAGTCTCTCGGTGAGTTATCAGGCTCCCCATCGCCAGCCCGGCCCACTGGATCGCCTGCTACCACGGCTCGGCTGGTCGCCGCCACGGCAGACCTTTCTGCTGCTGGAGGGCCAGGCCGCACAACTCGCCTCGATGAACTGGCCCGAACGCTTTCTCTTCCCTGCGGGCTATCAACTGGTGCCCTGGCGCGCCGACTACGCCGACGTCGCAGCGCAGTTTCCGGCTGGAGACAACCTCACCGCAGCCATGCAGAGCAGCCAACTGGAAGCCCAGGCCTCGCTGGCGCTGCTGCACCACGGCAACGTCGTGGGATGGGTGTTGGTGGATCGCACCAGCGCCAACGCCACCCGCATCAGTTCGCTGTTTGTGGCCAAAGGCCACCGCCCCCGCGGCCAGGCGTTAACGCTGCTCGTCCATGCCTTCCGCCAACAGCACGCTGCCGGCATTCCCATTGCGCGCGCGGCGGTGGCACCCCACAGCCAGGCGATGCTGCGCCTGGTGGATCGTCATCTCGGAGCACACCTCAAATCGGTGACGTCGGCCCGCTCTAGCCAACTCACCCTGAAGACCGCCGGAGCTCAGCAACGATGAGCCTGCGCCTGATCAGCGCCAGCCGCCTGAATGACGCGGCCTTCCCAGCCCAGAGCCTGCTGGGGCAATCGCTGCAACACCCTGCCCACGCCGATCTGCCCCGCACGATCCACACCAACAACAGCACAGGGTTGCCCGAGCTTTACAACCAGGCCCTCCAAATCTGCAGCGAGGAGATCCTGCTGTTCTGCCACGACGATCTGGCCCTGCCGCCTGAACCCTTGGAGCCGCTGCTGCGTCCGCAGCTGGAGCGGTTTGCGATTGCCGGCCTTTGCGGCAACAGCCGCGATCAAGGACACCTGAGTTGGCATTGGCGTCCCAATGGAAATGGCTGGGACTTCCCCTACCTGCGGGGAGCCATCACCACACTCACGGCCTCGAGCAAACGCAAAGACGTGTTTGGGATCAGCAACGCGCCGGTGCAGCTGATTGATGGCGTGCTGATCGCCGTGCAACGCCAACAGCTGCTGGATCACGGGGTTGGTTTCGATCCCCGGTTTCACTTTCATTTGCACGACCTCGATCTCTGCCGCAACGCCCGCCGCCAGGGGCTCTCCATCGGTGTGATCCGGCTGGATTGCATCCACGCCAGTGGCGGCGACTACGACAGTGCGGCTTGGCGCGAAGAAGCGGAACGCTTCTGCGAGAAGTGGCAACAGCCCTTCTATGAACCCAACAGCAACACCAACAGCGCTCCTCCAACCACAGGCGACCAAAGCCAAACGCCAGTTGCCTTTCAGCAGGGCCGCATCGCCTACCGCTCCAGCCGCTACGCCGAGGCAGAAATCGCTTTTGCCCAAGCCGTGACCCAGGCACCCGATCACCTGTGGAGCTGGCTGCAGTGGGCCAACAGTCAGCGCCGCCAGGGACAGATCGACGCCGCAATCACCACCCTGGAGCAGCTCACCGAACAGTTGCCGGGCGCCGCTGATGGTTGGCGCAATTTGGCATTGCTGCACCAACAGAAGGGACATCTCGCCAAGGCCAGAGAAGCCCTGGAAAACCTGTTGGCGCTTCAGCCCAACAACCTGGGGAGCATCGGTCTTCTCGCCGATGGTCTTGTCCAGTGTCAGGCCCTTGACGATGCCGAATCGCTGCTGCGGTCGGCCACCCATGGCCTCGGCCAACAACCCAAGGCTGTGGGCCTGTGGCACCGCCTCGCTCACCTGCTGGTCCAACGCGGAGACAAACGAAAAGCGTTCAACGCACTGCACAACGGATTGCTGCTTGATCCATCCGATTCCGCCTGCGCACTCGCCCAAGCCACCCTGTTGCTGGAAGCCGGCCAGCCGGAAGCTGCTCTCAAAGCAGTGAATGCCTTGCTGAAGCACCAGCCCGAGCAGATCGCGGCGTTGCAACGCAAAGCCGAGATCCTGCAATTCATGGGTGAGTTGGAAGCATCCCTCGCCTTGTGCCGACAGGGCTTGCAGCAGGAGCCACAGCGCTTGGAGCTGCTACTGCTGGAGATCTACGCCTGTCAGGCACTCTGCCAATGGGAGACGCTTGACGTTCAACTCAACCGCATCATCCAGCAGCTGCATGAACGGGGTGCTGCAAGCATTGATTCAGGCACCCCCGTTCACCAGCCGCTTCCACCGTTTGGCTTGGTGACACTGCCACTCCCCCTGGCGCTGCACCATCAGGAACTGGACCGCTGGGTGCTGGCCAATGGCCATTGCCCGCCTGAGGATCACCATCCGCGACTGCCGGCAGTCCATGGGGAGCGACGACCATTAAGGATCGGATATTTGTCGGCCGATTTCCGTACCCATGCGATGGGGCTGCTGCTGGAGGGGCTGTTCGAGGCCCACGATCCCAACCAAGCGTGCACCTACGCCTACAGCACCAGCCCAATTCAAGACAAGCTGACTGAGCGATACCGCAGCTCGGCAAATCACTTTTGTGATCTGCACCACCTGAACGACACCAACGCCATTGATCAGATCCGAGCCGATGAGCTCGATGTGCTGATCGATCTCACCGGACTCACCACCTTCTCCAGACCAGCCATCGCCTGCGCCCGCCCGGCGCCCACGGTTCTGAATTACCTCGGCTTTCCCAGCAGCCAGGGCTCTTACTACGTGGATGGAATCATTGCCGATGCAGCGTTGATTCCTGCTGAGCAGGAAGTCAATTACCCCGAACAGGTATGGCGGCTACCCCACACCTTCGCTAGTCGCTGGCGCCAGCCCATGGCTGGCATCAGCCGCAGCAGCTTCGGGCTACCCGATGAGGCAGTTGTGTTCTGTTGCTTCAACAGGGGGGACAAGATCACTGCCGGCATCTTCTCCAGCTGGATGACGATCCTGGAGGCGGTTCCTGGCAGCTTGCTCTGGCTGGCGGTGAAACCCAAGGCGCTGCAGAGCCTTCAGGCCCAGGCGCAGAAACGCGGCATCGATCCTCATCGCCTCGTGGCAGCTCCCTACCAGAAGCCGGTGCAGCGTTTCATCGCTGCCATGGCCTGCGCCGATCTGTTTCTCGACACTGCCGGCTTCAATGCCGGTGCGATCGGCGTGCTGGCGCTCAATGCCGGCCTTCCCTTGATCACCATCGCCGGGAATCGCTTCTGCGCCCGCATGGGCGCCAGCCTTTGCAATGCCGTTCATCAACCGCAGTTGATCACCACAACACCAGAGGCTTATCAACAAAAAGCGATTGAGCTGGCCACCACTCCAGGCGCCATCGCTCAACTCAGAACCCAGCTGCACAGCGACCCCCAGGAGCTGCCGCTGTTTCAACAACGACTCTGGGTCAGCAGCCTGGTTGCTGCGTTGAATGGATGACGACTTCGCGATCCTCGTTTTTTAACCAGGATAAATCAAACAAAAACGAAATATTTACTACACACTTTTGAATTTCAAGTAGATTTAAATTATAAAAATTTGAATAAAGTTGTGTTCAGCAGCTTTTCCCTGGTGGACTCAGGCAAGTTTACCTCTTTCACCGCAGCCAAAGCGAGTGAATTGATTGTTGCGGACGGCGCGTGTCCTCAAATCCGCAAACTGCTCACGGCAACAGAAGCACTGGTGCTCTGGCTCGATGGCCAGGAGCTGCCCCTAGAAACCGTGAGCCGTGCTCTGGCCGAGCGCCGAACGCTGGGCCAGCCGGTGGACACCCTGCATTGGGTGAGCCATGGCAGCCCAGGCGAACTCCACCTGGGCGACAACCGAATCAACAGCGCCTATCTACTGGCCAACGCCCAAAACCTCGCCAACTGGGAGCTCAGCAACCTGGCCCTGTGGAGTTGCCGCGCTGGCGCTGATCACAACTTCATCGCCCTTTTAGAAGAGCTCACCGGAACCACGATTTGGAGCACAGCCAACACCCTCGGTTGCCACGAGGATGGCAGCTCCCATTGGACTCTTGCGACTAGAAACGCGAGCAGCGCAGCAGCATCGCCGGCTCTACCCGTCGAACCGGCACGACGCCAGGCCTGGCAGGCTCAGCTCAATGGAGCACCCGTTGCCAGCGGCAGCCCATCCCTCGCCGCCATCTCAGAAGAGAGCACTGATCCAGCCGGTGAAACCGTTGCCAATCTGTTTTCCTCCTCGTTCTCCGATGTCGATAGCGACACCCTCGCTGGCATCGCCATCACCGCCAATGCCGCCACCGCATCACAAGGCGCCTGGCAATACTCCACTGATGACGGCAGCAACTGGACCGCCATTGCCACCACAGGACTGGCCGATGCCACCGCGCTTTATCTCACCACAGACGCCAAGCTCCGCTTTCTTCCCGCTGCCGACTTCAGCGGCACGCCCGGAGCACTCACCACTCGGCTGATTGATAACTCAGCCGGCATCCCTGCGGCCTCATCCCCATCGATCAATCCCTTCGGGCTTGCAGATGCTGCCAACTACATCGCTCCGGACTTTGTAGACATCGATGGCGACGGTGATCTCGATGCCTTCATTGGCAACAACCACGGCAACACTGTTTTCTTCCAAAACAACGGCACCTCGGACGCTCCCGACTTCTCTGGCGGTTCCACCACCAATCCCTTCGGACTTGCAGATGTTGGCTTCTACGCCTCTCCGGACTTTGTAGATATCGATGGCGACGGTGATCTCGATGCCTTCATTGGCAACTCAGTCGGCAACACCGTTTTCTTCCTAAACACCGGCACCTCGGCCGCTCCCGACTTCTCTGGCGGTTCCACCACCAATCCCTTCGGGCTTGCAGATGTTGGCGACCGCTCCACTCCGGTCTTCGCGGACATCGATGCTGACGGTGATCTCGATGCCTTCATTGGCCAAATCAACGGCACAACCGTTTTCTTCCTAAACACCGGTACCTCGGCCGCTCCCGACTTCTCTGGCGGTTCCACCACCAGTGCCTTCGGGATCAGCGATGTTGGCACCCGCGCCGCGCCGGACTTTGTTGATATCGATGGCGACGGTGATCTCGATGCTTTTATTGGCGGCACCGACGGCACCACTGCTTTCTTCAACAACACCGGCACCTCGGCCGCGCCGGACTTCACTGACGATTCCACTGCCAATCCCTTTGGGATCAGCAATGTTGGCCTAGCGGCCGCACCGGTCTTCGCGGACATCGATGGCGACGGACTTCTCGATGCTTTCATTGGCGACCGCTGGGGCAACACTGTTTTCTTCCACAACACCGGCACCTCTTCCGCGCCGGCTTTCGCGGCTGGCTTCGCGGGAAGATCCGCTCGTGCCAACGCCTCCACCAACGCCTCCACCATTGATGTCTCAACCAACGGCAACACCACAGATATCTCCGCGGCAACCCTCAGCCTTTCCACGGCCGTCACCGCTGTTAATGACTCACCCACAATCACCGGTGCCGGCAGCACCCTTGCTTTCACAGAAGGCAATGGCGCCACTGTTATTGATTCCTCCCTCACCATCACCGATGCCGATGACACCAACATCGAATCGGCCACCGTCTCCATCTCCTCTGGTTTCCAATCCGCAGAAGATGTCCTCGCCTTCTCCAATACCTCCTCAATTTCAGGCTCCTGGAATGCATCCACAGGCGTCCTCACCCTTACCGGTTCCGACAGCCTCGCGAACTACAAAGCGGCTCTCGAATCCGTCACTTACAACAACACGTCCGATAACCCCAATACCTCCAATCGCATCATCTCCTGGGTCGTCAATGACGGTGACACCAATTCTTCTGCGGTGACCTCCACCATCAGCGTCGCTGCTGTTAACGACGCTCCCGTCATCTCTGGAGCTTCAGCCACTCTCGCCTTCTCAGAAGAGGATGGCGCTACCCCAATCGACTCTTCCCTCACCATCACCGATGCCGATGACTCCAACATCGAATCGGCCACCATCACCATCTCCTCTGGTTTCCAATCCACAGAAGATGTCCTCGCTTTCTTAGATACCTCCGCAATCACAGGTTCCTGGGATGCATCCACAGGCGTCCTCACCCTCACCGGTTCCGGCACCCTTGCCAATTACAAGGCGGCTCTGGAATCCGTCACCTACAACAACACGTCCGATACACCCAATACCTCCAATCGCATCATCTCCTGGGTCGTCAATGACGGCGACACCAATTCTTCTGCGGTGACCTCCACCATCAGCGTCGCTGCTGTTAACGACGCTCCCGTCATCGCCGGTGCCTCAGCCACTCTCGCCTTCTCAGAAGGCAATGGCGCCACAATCATCGACTCCTCCCTCACCATCACCGATGCCGACGACTCCAACATCGAATCGGCCACCGTCTCCATCTCCTCTGGTTTCCAATCCGCAGAAGATGTCCTCGCCTTCTCCGATACCTCCGCAATCATGGGCTCCTGGAATGCATCCACAGGCGTCCTCACCCTCACCGGTTCCGACAGCCTCGCGAACTACAAGGCGGCTTTCGAATCTGTCACCTACAACAACACATCAGATAATCCCAACACCGCCGATCGCACCATTTCCTGGGTTGTCAATGATGGCGATACCAACTCTTCTGCGGTGACCTCCACCATCACCGTCACGGCCGTTAATAACGCTCCCGTCATCTCTGGAGCTTCAGCCACTCTCGCCTTCTCAGAAGAGGATGGCGCTACCCCAATCGACTCTTCCCTCACCATCACCGATGCCGATGACACCAACATCGAATCGGCCACCGTCTCCATCTCCTCAGGTTTCCAATCCGCAGAAGATGTCCTCGCCTTCTTAGATACCTCCTCAATTTCAGGCTCCTGGAATGCATCCACAGGCGTCCTCACCCTCACCGGTTCCGGCACCCTTGCCAATTACAAGGCGGCTCTGGAATCCGTCACCTACAACAACACGTCCGATACACCCAATACCTCCAATCGCATCATCTCCTGGGTCGTCAATGACGGCGACACCAATTCTTCTGCGGTGACCTCCACCATCAGCGTCGCTGCTGTTAACGACGCTCCCGTCATCGCCGGTGCCTCAGCCACTCTCGCCTTCTCAGAAGGCAATGGCGCCACAATCATCGACTCCTCCCTCACCATCACCGATGCCGACGACTCCAACATCGAATCGGCCACCGTCTCCATCTCCTCTGGTTTCCAATCCGCAGAAGATGTCCTCGCCTTCTCCGATACCTCCGCAATCACGGGCTCCTGGAATGCATCCACAGGCGTCCTCACCCTCACCGGTTCCGACAGCCTCGCGAACTACAAGGCGGCTTTCGAATCTGTCACCTACAACAACACATCAGATAATCCCAACACCGCCGATCGCACCATTTCCTGGGTTGTCAATGATGGCGATACCAACTCTTCTGCGGTGACCTCCACCATCACCGTCACGGCCGTTAATAACGCTCCCGTCATCTCTGGAGCTTCAGCCACTCTCGCCTTCTCAGAAGAGGATGGCGCTACCCCAATCGACTCTTCCCTCACCATCACCGATGCCGATGACACCAACATCGAATCGGCCACCGTCTCCATCTCCTCTGGTTTCCAATCCGCAGAAGATGTCCTCGCCTTCTTAGATACCTCCTCAATTTCAGGCTCCTGGAATGCATCCACAGGCGTCCTGACCCTTACCGGTTCCGACAGCCTCGCTAACTACAAAGCGGCTCTCGAATCCGTCACTTACAACAACACTTCAGATAACCCCAACACCGCCGATCGCACCATCTCCTGGCTTGTGAATGACGGCGATACCGATTCTTCTGCGGTGACCTCCACCATCACCGTCACCGCTGTTAATGATGCTCCAGTCACCAGCGGCAGTCCATCCCTCGCCGCCATCTCAGAAGACAGCACCGATCCCGTCGGCGACACCGTTGCCAATCTGTTTTCCTCCTCGTTCTCCGATGTCGACGGCGACAGCCTCGTTGGCATCGCCATCACCGCCAATGCCGCCACCGCATCACAAGGCGCCTGGCAATACTCCACTGATGACGGCAGCAACTGGACCGCCATTGCCACCACAGGACTGGCCGATGCCACCGCGCTTTATCTCACCACAGACGCCAAGCTCCGCTTTCTTCCCGCTGCCGACTTCAGCGGCACGCCCGGAGCACTCACCACTCGGCTGATTGATAACTCAGCCGGCATCCCTGCGGCCTCATCCCCATCGATCAATCCCTTCGGGATCAGCGATGTTGGCAGCAACGCCGCTCCGGTCTTCGCGGACATCGATGCTGACGGTGATCTCGATGCCTTCATTGGCAACTACGACGGCAACACTGTTTTCTTCCAAAACAACGGCACCTCGGCCGTTCCTGACTTCTCTCGCGGTTCCACCACCAATCCCTTCGGGATCAGCGCAGTAAGCGGGAGTGGTCGCTATGAAGCCCGTCCGGACTTTGTAGATATCGATGGCGACGGTGATCTCGATGCCTTCATTGGCAACAGAGGGTATCGGACGTTCGGCGACACTCTTTTCTTCTTAAACACCGGCACATCTGCCGCTCCCGACTTCTCTGGCGGTTCCACCACCAATCCCTTCGGGCTTGAAAAGTTTGGCTACTACGTCGCTCCGGAATTTGTAGACATCGATGGCGACGGTGATCTTGATGCCTTCATTGGCAACAACGACGGCAACACCGTTTTCTTCCAAAACACCGGCACATCAACTGCTCCCGACTTCTCCGCTGGTTCCACCACCAATCCCTTCGGGATCAGCGATGTTGGCGACCGCTCCAATCCGGACTTCGCGGACATCGATGGCGACGGTGATCTCGATGCCTTGATCGGTGACATTCGTGGCCTAACTGTTTTCTTTCAAAACACCGGCACCTCGGCTGCACCTGACTTCTCTGGTGGTTCCACCACCAATCCCTTCGGGATCAGCGATGTTGGCTCCCGCTCCGCTCCGGACTTCGCGGACATCGATGCCGACGGTGATCTCGATGCCTTCATTGGCAACAACGACGGCAACACTGTTTATTTCAACAACACCGGCACCTCGGCCGCGCCGGCTTTCACGGCTGGCTTCGCGGGCAGTGGTCCCGATCGTGCTGACGCCTCCACCGTTGATGTCTCAACCAACGGAAACACCACAGATATCTCCGCGGCAACCCTCAGCCTCTCCACTGCCGTCACCGTTCAAGTCACTGACGACGACAACAACAATGAAACGCAAGTTATCTCCCTAACCGTCAACGCCGCTGATGACATCGTTGCTGATTCCTTCTCGCTCAATGAGGACGCCACTCTCACCTACAACGTCCTCAGCAATGATTCCTTTGATGGCTCTCACGCCATTTCAGCGATCTCCCAAGGCTCCAATGGCTCCGTTGAAATCGTTGATGCCGATGCAGGCACCCTGAAATACACACCCAACGAACACTTCAACGGCTCTGATTCCTTTACTTACACGGTCACATCCGGTGGCGTGACAGAAACAGCCACCGTCAGTGTCACCATCAACCAACAAAATGACGCCGGCTCCTTTGGTGGTGATACCAGCACATCCGGTGCAGAAGGCGTCACCATCACCGGCACCCTCAGCTTCACGGATGCCGCAGACGGAGACTCCACACCCAACTTCACCGTTTCCTCTGCAGCAACTAGCGGCACCGCTTCCATCAACGCCACCACTGGCGCTTGGACCTACACACCAAACGCAGACTTCAACGGTTCTGATTCCTTCACCGTTGAAGTTACTGATGGCGATGGCAACAAGGAAACCCAAACCATCAGCCTCACCATCGATGAGGCCGTCGAGGATGAATCCGGTCTCATCATCATCGCGTCAACGTCTTCAGCAACCGATGACGAAACCTCAGATTCGGGTGATGACTCCCAGACCTTCACCAACACCTCCTCCACACAAACCGGCATCGCCACACTCGTTGAAAACACCGCCAGCAACGACAACCTCGTCACTGTCACACTCCCGCCTGGTGTGTCGATCACGTCAGAAGGATCAGCCGATGCTCAATCCTCTGAAGAAGCCCAGGAAAGCCTTACAGAATCAATCCAACAACTCAATAGCGAAACTGAAACCACAGATGACCTGATCGGGAACGTCAATAATTTCATTAACCAACTTCCGGATTCCACCCAAGTCGATGTTCGAACCATCGTCCCCACCACCACATCCACCAATCTGGAGCAACCCATCGTCTTCACAGGTAGCTCGGGCAGCTCAACGGGCGACGATCAGACTTAGGCCTTCATTATCGACCTCTCCAATTTACCCAGTGGCACTGAAATTCAACTCGACAACATTGACTTCGCAGTGATTATTGGATCAGTCGAAATCACTGGTGGCAGCGGCAGCAATGTCGTTTACGCCGATGACTCTGCGCAGATCATTGTTCTCGGAGGAGGCAACGACACCATCGGTTCAGCCGGTGGAGATGACCTGCTCATCGGTGGACGCGGGCAAGATCTGATCACCGGTGGGGCCGACAACGACACCCTCAAAGGCGGACCTCAAACCGACTTGCTTTTCGGCGGACAAGGACGCGATCACCTCAATGCAGGCAGGGGCGACGACACTCTTAAAGGCGGCAGAGGTCAAGACACCCTTAGGGGTTCCTCAGGTGATGACCTCCTCAAAGGTCAGCTGTATCACGACAGCCTCCATGGCGGCTCTGGCGACGACACCCTCTTTGGCGGCAAAGGCCAAGACACCCTCACCGGCGCTAAAGGCTCTGACACCTTCAAGCTCTCCAAAGGCAACGACACCATCCGTGATTTCTCCATCACTGAAGGCGATCTCATCAATGCTCCCAACAACCTCAATCTTCAACTCATCCAACGCGGCAATCACCTCCTCCTCAAAGACTCAGAACACAACATCAAAACAACACTCCTCAACATCAATCACGACGATCTCATCACCTATCAGCCCGATCTCATCTGATCTGACATCACAAAACATTTTCTAAATGAAGCCAGAGCCCTAACTCACTTGCCCACAATCCAGCCCACTTGCACAAAATTCCAGGGACAACTCAGGGACAAGGCCCTCAGACCTGTTCCCGTAACTGGTAGCTAAATGGCAGCAGCGGCCACCAAGGCCAGCGCTGATCAGCAGGATTCACACCAGCTCCAGCCACCATGCTCCCCATTAACGCAGTGATTCTGCAGAGGAAAGGATCAGGGCATTCATCGGGCCGATCACTTCATCCCAGATCGCTCCGAAGCGCACCATGGGCAGCTGATAAGCGGAGCCTATCGATCTCATCAGGAGTGCTCGGGCCGGGTTTCGTGCTGGCGCCGCAAACTTCCTTTACATTACTGAGGTCGGGTAACCGACTTTTCTTATCTGCCACCGGGATTCATCCCACCGGCTTCTTTCCGTTCTCATGACCACCACCCTCCAGCAGCGCTCCGGCGCTTCCAGCTGGCAGGCCTTCTGCGAGTGGGTCACCTCCACCAACAACCGTCTTTATGTCGGTTGGTTCGGTGTGCTGATGATCCCCACCCTGCTGGCTGCCACCATCTGCTTCGTCATCGCTTTCGTCGCCGCTCCTCCGGTTGACATCGATGGCATCCGCGAGCCTGTCGCTGGCTCCCTGATCTACGGCAACAACATCATCTCTGGTGCTGTTGTTCCTTCCAGCAATGCCATCGGCCTGCACTTCTATCCCATCTGGGAAGCCGCTTCTCTCGATGAGTGGCTGTACAACGGCGGTCCTTTCCAGCTCGTCGTCTTCCACTTCCTGATCGGCATCTACGCCTACATGGGTCGTGAGTGGGAACTCTCCTACCGCCTGGGCATGCGCCCCTGGATCTGCGTCGCCTACAGCGCACCTGTCGCTGCTGCCTCTGCAGTCTTCCTGGTCTACCCCTTCGGTCAGGGCTCCTTCTCTGACGCCATGCCCCTGGGCATCTCCGGCACGTTCAACTACATGCTGGTGTTCCAGGCTGAGCACAACATCCTGATGCACCCCTTCCACATGCTGGGTGTTGCAGGTGTGTTCGGTGGCTCCCTGTTCTCCGCCATGCATGGCTCCCTGGTGACCTCCTCCCTGGTGCGTGAAACCACCGAGACCGAGTCCCAGAACTACGGCTACAAGTTTGGCCAAGAGGAAGAGACCTACAACATCGTGGCTGCCCACGGTTACTTCGGTCGCCTGATCTTCCAATACGCCTCCTTCAACAACAGCCGTAGCCTCCACTTCTTCCTGGCTGCCTGGCCTGTTGTCGGTATCTGGTTCACCGCCCTGGGCGTGTCAACCATGGCCTTCAACCTGAATGGCTTCAACTTCAACCAGTCCATCCTTGATGGTCAGGGCCGCGTCCTGAACACCTGGGCCGACGTGTTGAACCGTGCCGGCCTCGGCATGGAAGTGATGCACGAGCGCAACGCTCACAACTTCCCCCTCGACCTGGCTGCTGCTGAGTCCACTCCTGTGGCTCTGCAGGCTCCTGCCATCGGTTGATCTGGAATCAACCTGTTCCCTCGGGAATAGAACAAGCGATTCAGATCAACTGAATCGGAAAGCCCTCACCAATCGGTGGGGGCTTTTTGTTGTGCCAACGTTGGCGGCCTGCGTTCTGATCAGCGTTGGACTTGATGGACTCCCTCGTGGCCCGTTGGCGGCTGCAGCCTCATCCAGAAGGCGGTTGGTATCGGGAAGTGCAACGGAGCTCCATTCAGGTCACAAGGCCCGATGGCCAGCAGCGCAGTGCCATCACGACCGTGCTGTTTCTGCTCGGTGCCGAGGATGTGAGTCGCTGGCACTGCGTTCACGGCGGTGATGAGTTTGTTGGTCAAGGCTGCTGTGGGTCCTTATCGAGAGAGCTCAAAGACCTAGATCGGCTGGAGACACCCCAAGCCAATTCTTGGGGCTTACTGAACACGGCTGGCACCGATCAAACGATTTAAAAAGAGGTTGTGGTGATGCACCGGTTAATCACTAGGACTAAATCAAGCGGGAGTGAATAAGGAACTAAGTTGCACACCATCCAGCCCAATTGCACAAAAAACGAGGGACAACTCAGGGACAAGCCCTTCGACCTTGTTCTGCAACTGAGAGCGAAGTGGCAGCAGCGACCACCAGGGCCAGCGTTGGTCGGCTGCGTCAAAGTTTCCTTAGCGATCGCCGCACAATGACAAAGCAAGGTGTCAGGTCATGACCGACCACAAAAACCAGTCCCTTTCCGCCCGAGAGATGGTGCGTGCCCATGCCTACCCCGTGCTGGCAGCTGTCAGCAGCTTGAGCCTGTTCGCCATGGCGCTACTGCTCATTCCTCAGGCGGTCAGACATCACCGCTTCAACCGTTGCGTCGATGCTCAGATCCAGATGCGTGATGCCATCAATCCCGGCAGCCAGCAGGGGCCTGGCAGAATCAATGAGCTCAAGGCCTTTCAACACTGCGAAGGCCGTTGATCAAGGGTCTTGTTCAATGCATCGGTTCGCTCTCTTCGCGCTGCTTGGCACATCCCTTCTCCACAGCGGTTGGGCTCAGGCCCATCGCAAGGGGACTTACGATAACGAAGCAGAGGCCATGAACCGCGCTGTGGAGATCGGTTGCTCCACGGTTCACCAGAACAACGGTCGTTGGATGCCCTGCTCCGATGAACGGGAATTGCATCAGCAGCTGCGCAAGCAATGACGGTGCAGCCCAACCGCAAACAACAGCGTCAGGCTCGACGTCTGCACCGCTGGCTGGTGCCGATCGCCGCAGCACCACTGCTGCTAACGGCCGGAACCGGTTCCCTCTACAGCCTGCTGCTGGAGCAGGACATCGATGCCTTCTGGCTGATGAAGATCCACACCGGAGACTTTGGGCCAATCAACCTGCAGCCGATCTATTCGGTGATCCTTGGGGTGCTCACCGTCGTGGTGACCATCTCCGGACTCGTGCTGCTGATCAGGACGCCGGCCCGCTGAAGTCCAGCACCAGGTCCCCCAGGTCATCCCGGCTGATCACGAACCCAAAACCGTCCAGCGTTCCGGCCCAGCGGCCTGCATCCGCATCGGCCTCGCTGCATTGAGCGGACTCCACGGTATGGCCAAACAAGGTGGCAAAACAGTGGGCAGCAACCTGGGCGGCCTCCTCGGGTCCCATCTCATCCAGCTCATGGGCCTCCACCGAACAACCCTCCAGCAGCTCGGCATCGATCACATTGCCGCTGCCCAGATCTGCCACCAACGCCTCCAGTCCGGCCTGGTCGTTCATCTCACCCATCGATGCAGTGTTGACGTTGCCATCCATCATCCCCAACCCAGCGCCAATGCGGCCGTCAATGCCGTATCCACACTGAGCACCCGAGTGCCCAGATGCACCGGCTGCGCGATCACCGCCTGGGCTAACTCCAACTCGAAGGGAACAAAGCCCCCCTCCGGACCGATCATCACCACCGCTGGTACGGCTGGGGTCGCTGAAAGGGCCAGGGCTGATCCCATCTCCGCCAGCCAGCAGGGGCGACCGGCGCAGATTGTCGACAGTTGATCCTCCACAAAAGGGCGAAACAACCGGTGCTGATGAACCACCGGCGCCACGGTGTCCCGGGCCCGTTCCATCCCCGCCATCAGGGCTTCCTCAACTTTGTTCGCCGTCAGAAGCGGGGTTTGCCAGAAGCTCTTCTCCACCCGGGCACTGTTGATCAGGTGGAGGTTGCAGACCCCGTATTCCGCCACGGTGCGCAGGATCCGGCGCAGCATCTTCGGGCGCGGCAGGGCCAGGACGATGTCGAATCGGTGCCGTGGCGGTGGCGGTTCGTTGAGGGCCACCCTCAGGGTCACGCCGGTGGCATCGCTCGCTTCGACCCGAGCATCACCCCGCTTCCCCCCCACAACGCCGATCCGGATCGACTCCCCTACCGCTGATCGCAACACCTGGCGGAGGTGATCAGCCCTGTGATCGGTGATGTGCACCGTGGTCGCATCAAGCCAGTCGTCCCCTTGGCGCAGCAGCAGGATGTTCACCGCAACTCAAAACCTGGCGGCAAAGCCATCAGCAGTGCTCGAAGATGCCGGGAGATTCGTGCGGAGCCGTCCGGCTCAGATACGCCGCATCGGCCTCAGCCATGGCGTCTGGATCGTCCTGAAACCAGCAGCCGTACATCAACTGTTCGATCCGCTCGACATCCAGCCCTCGATCGGCGACGTCCTGCCACAACCGCTGACTGAGTTCAGCATCCCCCAGCAGAAACTGGGCCCGCGCCAGATTGCGTGCAGCGCTGAAATAAGCTTGTCGATAACGTAGCGCCGTGGATTCGTATCGCAGCAGACGGCTCTGAAGGGTCTGGATCAATCCCATCGCAGTGCATTCACTGACAACAACCTGGATCGCGGATTAGCGCTCAGCAATGAGTGGACCTACCGATCACAGCGGCTGAACCCCAGAAGAATCCGGTCCTGAAGAGCCGCGTGATCAAGCCCAGGGCGCTGCCGCTGCAGCGCCGGAAGAATGTCGAGCAAGCGGTCGTTGGCGCGGCGGGACAATGCACACACCCCAGCGGCGTCTCCTGTCGATACCGCCAGCTGGATCTGATCCAGCAGCAGCTGCACCTGGAAAAAGCGTTGGTCGAGGGTCTGGGCATGAGCAGCCGCCCCAAGGGTCGAGAGCAACACCAGCCCTGACAACACCCTCCGTAACGCCACCGCGTGCTCCCGCACCAGCCTTCAACGTCGCACACACCGCCATCGCCATGGCTGGTAAAGCTGTGAGAATCCCTTTACGTGCAACAGCCAGAGCGTGGAACGAGTGGCCACCGCCTGGGCAATCTTTCAGGGGTTGCTCCTGGAGGCGATTCCGTTTCTGCTGCTGGGGGTGGTGATCGCAGGCCTGGCCCGTTGGCTGGTGCCCCAGGGGGCCTGGATCAGCCGGTTGCCCCGTCACCCAGTGCTCGCCCCGGTCACCGGCGCACTGATGGGGTTTGCCCTGCCGGCCTGCGAGTGCGGCAATGTGCCGGTCGCCCGCCGCCTGCTCGCCAGTGGCGCACCCTTGGGCACCGGCTTTGGATTCCTGTTTGCAGCACCGGTGCTCAATCCGATCGTGCTGGCCAGCACCTGGGCGGCCTTTCCCGATCAACCCTGGCTGCTGATCGCCAGGCCTCTGGGGGCTTTCCTTCTGGCCATCCTGCTGAGCATGCTCTTGGCAAAACTGCCCGAAGCACAGCTGCTGGAAACGGCGTTGTTGAGCGAACGGCGCCTCAGTCAACCGCTCCGCAAGCTCGACCTGCTGCAACGGGGCAGCGGGTTGATTGGTGCACCGCTGCCAGACAGCACGGCACCAAGGCCGCAGCGCCCATCACTGAGGAATGTGCTCAATCAAAGCAGTCGCGAATTCCTGGATCTGCTGGCTCTGCTGGTGCTCGGCTGCGTCATCGCCGCCACCGTGCAGACCTGGTTGCCGCGCAGCTGGCTGCTGGCGATCGGCGGGGCACCGACAGGATCAATCCTGGCGTTGATGCTGCTGGCGGTGGTGGTGTCGGTGTGCTCGAGCGTGGATGCCTTCCTCGCCCTCGGTTTCGCGGCGCAGGTGACCCCGGGCGCACTGCTGGCATTCCTGTTGCTTGGACCGGTTGTTGACCTCAAATTGGCGGGATTGTTCACAGTGCTGATTCGGCCCCGCGCCATCGCCATCACCGCCGTCGCTGCCAGCCTTGGTGTGTTGCTGATCGGCCAATGGGTCAACCTGTGGCAGCTGTGATCCGGGGGGTGGCATGAGTCGCGGATTGCTGCTGATCCTCTGGGGATGGATGGTGATTTGGAGCGTGCTCAGCGGCCGCTTGGATCTGTTGCTGCGCGGAGTGTTTCACAGCCTGGTCGGTGCCTCTGGAGCCGTTTTGATCGCAGCAGGACTCCTGCTGGTGATCGGACATCGCCGCCGCCGTGAGGCCACGCGCTGGCCCTGGCTGATCAGCGCAGCACTGGGTTGTCTGGTGTTGCTGATCCCCCCGAACCCCTCCTTCAGTGATCTGGCGAGCAACCGCCCCCAGGGTCTGCCGGAGCCGACGGAGCTCGCCTTCGTGTTGCCGCCGGAGCAGCGCAGCCTCACGGAATGGGTGCGGCTGCTGCGCAGCCAGCCCGACCCGCAGCTGGTGGACGGAAATCCCGTCAACATCAGCGGCTTCGTGTGGCGGCAACCCAAGGGGCCGCCGTTGATCGCCAGGCTCACCGTGCGCTGTTGCCTGGCCGATGCCACCCCGGCGGGTCTTGCAGTGGCCTGGCCCGAGGATGCCGAACCAAAAGCCAACCAATGGTTGGCGATTCAGGGCCGGATGACGGTCGCCCCGCGCCATGGTGAACCCACCGCTGTGGTGGTGCCGACTGTGATCAAGACCATCCCCCGCCCCGAGCGACCGCTGGAGCCATGACGCGCAGGCTGACGCTGCTGCTGCTGTTGGCTGCTGCGACCGTGGTCCTCCAGCAACAGCTGCTGCTGCGACGGGCCCCGCGGCTGCTGGGCGTCGAACCACAACCCCTGCAGTCCGGTCGAGCGGCGGTGGACCTGAGCTTCAGCCGCTCGATGCACCGCAACAACCTGGCGGCGGAAAGCAGCCTTGACCCTGCACTGCCCCATCGCTGGTTGGGCCAAGGCAACCGATTGCGGTTGATCCTCGAAGGGATGACGCCCATCGATGCCCCCATCGCACTGACGTTGGCGGGCCGCGACCAGCGCATGCAACCGATGACGCCTCAGAAGCGATGGTGGGATCCACGCCCGTGGTTACTGGTGACGCGGCAGGTGGAGGGCGGGGAGCAGCTGCAGCTGCAGGACCGGCAAGGCCAGTGGCATCCCCTCAGCCCTGTCTGGACCTCGCTGCAGAGCCTGGTTCCCCTGGGCAACGGCAGCGGTGTCGCCATGGTGAGCAGTAACGGCAAAGGAAAGGAGACGATCTGGCGAAAACGGCTCACCCCCCGCAACCTTGCCCTGTCGCAACAACAGCTGGGAGTACCAGTGCAAGGCGTAGTGGAACCACTGAGTAAGGGCGATCTGCTGTTTGGACACATCAGCAGCAACATCAATGGCGATTTGCTGGTGCAGACCGGTGGATTGAAACCGGGTAGTGAAAGCCTTGAGCTGCTGCTGGCCAACGGCGAGCGACAGATGCTGAAGCTGCCGTCTTCTGGACCAATGCAGCTGCTGCCAGCCGGCGGTGGCCTGGTGGTGCCGGGCTACAACGGCATCAGCATCCAGCCACTCAAGGACAACGGCAAGCCTCCCCAAGTGCTGCCGGGAAGCCGTGAGCTGGGGGCCTTCTGTGCCACGTCTGGCCGCGCGGTGCTGATCCGACATTGGCCGGACTACCGCCGCTCCATCGAACTGGTGATTCCTGGCCTGGCCCCGCGACAACTCCACCTCGGTGAACAGGCCGTGCTGGCGGTGAGCTGCAGTGGCTCCGGCGATCGGATCTGGGCGGTGTTGGGAATCTGGCAGGGCCGGCGCAGCCAACATGAACTGGTGCAGTTCAACAGCGAAGGCACAGTCCTTCAACGGCGAAATCTGGCCCCCTGGAGCCTGAGCCCAGGAACGGGGATGGAGCACAACCCCGTTGGCAACGATCTGTTGATGACGTTGACCCAACCCGATCTGAAGGGAGGGCGAGCCGCCCTGATCGAGGCCGACACTCTCCGATTGAGGAAAGTGATGGACGAATCGATCAAGGAAGCCCGCTGGCTGCCGGCGGGGTGATCAGAAGCTGAAGGTCACCCCCGTGCCGAGGTGGTGCTGCCATCCTTCACCCCAGCCAGGAGCATCATCCGGGCTGTAGGTCGGCTTCCAATGGGCGAACAGAACGGCATCGCCAACGGGAATCGAAACTTCCACTTCACCGGCAAAGTCAGTCCGCTGACTCAAACCTGAATAGCTGCCAGGTGTGTAGAAACGAGGCCCGGCATCGATGGTGACATTGATCTGGTCAATGTTGAAGCCAACGCCCAGGCGGGGATCGGTGTAGTTGCCCATCCAGGTGCCATCGGATTCCCATCCCTGACGGTGCATCACGGAGAGGAAAACGCCATCGAGAATGTTCTCGAGACCATCACCCAGCGCGAAGTCAACGTCACCATCACCAAGCGCCCAAACCACTTCAGCACCCAACTCATTCTTTAAACCCTGGATATCGTCACCTTGATCCCTGGTGACGTAATAGGGCATCCAATCCACCGTGAGGCTGAGGCGATCATTGGGTTCATAGCGCACGCTGAAGAAACCACGAACGTCCGTTCGTTTCAGCTCAGGATCGCCATGCCCGTGTTCATCGTGGGCATGCTCTGCGTGCTCATGATGATCATCCTCAGCATGTTCGTCGTGATGATCGTCATGGTCATCGTGATGGTCGTGATCTGCATGCTCTTCGTGGTCGTGATGATCATCCTCAGCATGTTCGTCGTGATGATCATGATCGTCCTCATGACCAGCATGAGCATCAGCATGATCGTGATGGTCCTCATCCTCATGGCCATGATCATCATCAACATGCACCTTGCCGTAAAAATGTTCAGCCTCACCCCACACCACTGAAGGTCCCACGGCGGCTTCAACCGTGAGACTTCCGCCGTTGCCCAAGCCCCACTGGAACACGCCACCAAACAATCCATCAATGGCGTAATGCTTGGGGTTGTCATCCAAGTTGGTTTCAAACCCACCATGCCCTTCGATGGTGATCAGAGGTGTGAAATCAAACTCACCAGCCTCAAGTTCCTCATCACCTCCCCCATGGGATCCATGGGCCATGACAGGCCGGGCTGCAGTGCAAGGGAGCAGAAGCAGGGCAAGAAGCAGGAGCCTGAGACGTGGCTTGGCTGAGAAGACGAACACGGGAGAAAAAATGTTGAGGGAGAGGAAAAAAGATTGAGGATGCTTGGACGTGTGCACGTCAAGCAGGCATCAACGAATGGCCTGCCAACGATCATTCAGGGCCTCAGCAGAGGCCTTATCACAGGTCCCGCCCTGCCCTTGCACCATCGTGCAGATGTTGATCGCCGCCGTGGAGATCGCTGTTTCTCCGGCAGCTGTTCCCTCACCAAACAGTGGTGTGGGCGCAATCGGCAATCCGGTTGACTTACTGATCCTGCGGAGCGTTTTGTTGGGAGGAATCGATGGCGTGAAAATCACCTTTGCGCCTGAAGATTGGATCTCCTTGCTGATCCTGCGCAGGCTGGAGGGACGCAGCACACCCCCAGTGGTGTAGCTATCAAGCATGGCAATTTCATCCACCCCGTAGCGATCAGCCAGGTGGCTGTAGGTCTTGTGATCGGTGACGATCACCCGCTGCGGTTGAGACAGCGTTTCAAACTGAATGGCTCCCCAACGGCCGAGGTCGTTGAACACAGCAATAGCTGCCGTCGCGCGTTCTTTAAAAGCTTCTGTTTCCGATGCGGGCAGAACAGGAATCAGAGCAGTGCTCAGTGCGGACAGCATGGCGGCCGAGTTGGCCGGGTCATGCCACACATGGGGGTCGTCGCCCTTGTAATTCGGCAATGCCTGTTCGCCAACGGCCACGACAGACCCAGGACTGGTGATCTCATTGGCTGCAGGGGTGAGACCAAAGCCGATGTGAACCACCGCTGCCGACGTTGCGATGGCCTGCCGGTCGCTGGGCTTGAGGCGATAGCCGTGGGGATCACCACCCGGCGGGATCAGGCAGGTGACCTTCGCCGCCGCTCCCACCACCGTTCGGGTGATGTCACACAGGGTTCCATCCACAGCCACAACGCTTGGCTGGGCCGCCTGCGCCGCGACTGAACAACCCGAGACAACGCCCAGGGCGACCGCCAGACCCTTGACCAAAAGCGCAGGACGCGCCATGACACTCGCATGAGAATGATTATCATTTTTACAGTTCAACGGGTTGGCGCAACCCAATCGCGACCGCATGATGAAGTGAACCCACCGCAGCTGTGACAGAACCGCATTCGTCCATCAAGGGGCATCTAGCAGCCAGGAATCTCAGCTACAGCTACGGCCCAAAACCAACACTGGAGCGTGTCGACCTGGAGCTCCAGCCCGGCACGCTCACGGCACTGGTTGGGCCCAATGGCGCTGGCAAATCAACGCTTCTGCATCTGTTGCATGGCCGCCTCCAACCTTCAGGAGGAACCTTTGAATGCGGCGGCAGCGTTGGCCTGATGCCCCAGAGGGCAGCCATCGACTGGACCTTTCCCATCACCGTGAGGGACATGGTCAGGCTTGGACAAACCAAAAGCCATGGCACAACGACGGCCGAGACCCTGCTGGAGCGGGTCGGAATGGGGGAGATGCGGGGGCGGCGTCTCAATCAGCTCTCCGGGGGCCAACAACAGCGCGTGCTGCTGGCCCGAGCCTTGATGCAGCAGAGCGACGTCCTGTTGCTTGATGAACCCTGCAGTGCCATCGATCCCCCCAGCCGTGAGCACCTTCTCGGGGTGATGCGCCAACAGGCCAGCTCCGGTCAGACCCTTCTTGTAAGCAGCCACGACTGGGGCAGTGCCCTCGACAGCTACGACCGTGTCGTCGTTCTGGATCGCAGGGTGCTTGCCGCGGGATCCCCCGCTGAGGTGCGCGACCAGCTCAACGACATGGCCTGCCTGATGGGGAGTCATTGCTGTGGCTGAGCTCGACCTCTGGTGGCTGACGCCACTGATCCTGGCCCTGCTGATCGGGCTGATTTGCCCAGCGACCGGCTCACTGCTGATCACCCAGCGGCGCATCCTGCTGGCCAATTTGATGGCCCATTCGGTCTTGCCGGGCCTGATCCTGGCGCTGGCCTTCGAATTCGACCCAACCATCGGCGGCCTGATCAGCGGACTGCTGGGAGCGCTGTTGGCGGAACGACTCAACCAACGCTTCAAAGGCCGGGAAGAAGGTGCCATGAACACTGTTCTGGCCGGATTCACCGCCCTTGGCGTGCTGATGGTGCCCTTGCTACAGGCGCGAGTTGATCTGGAAACGCTGCTGTTCGGCGACCTTCTGGCCGCCAACGAGGCAGACCTGATACGCACCGCCGTGGCAACCGTCGCGCTGCTGCTGCTTCTGAGCCTGTCCTACAGCGATCTGGTGTTCCTCGGCGTCGATCCCGATGGAGCCGTCGCGGCCAAACGGCCGGTATCCAGAATTCGTTTCACCGCCATCGTGATCACCGCCCTCGTGGTGATCAGCGCCATCACAGCTGTGGGCATCGTGCTGGTGATCGCCCTGCTCTGTGCTCCGGTGCTGGTGCATGTGGACCGCTGCCTGAGCTTGCGGGGGCTGATGCTGCGCTCTGCGGGAACAGGCCTGCTGCTCTGTGGCGGCGGCATGATGCTCGCGGTTGTCGCGGATCTCCCCCCTGGCCCTTTGATTGGCGTGCTCTGTGTAGGGCTGTTGCTGTTCAAACGCCCCTGATCGCCATCAGCACCAACGCATCAGCTAATACACAGTGGCAAACCATCCGCCCAACACAGCCGCGATCAGGCCACAGGCCAGGGCTTGCAGCACCTGCTGTTCTGGATTATTACGCTCCAGGCCCTCGATGATCCGGCTGGCGGACGCAAAGGTCTCCAGATCCCTCTGAAATCGCCGCAGGGTGCGATCAATCGCCTCCTCGGTGAATGCCAGGCGCCGCAACTTTGCGCGCAGTCGGTTGAGCTCGATCTCCGTCAAGGCTCAGTCCTCACGCCCCAGCAACCGGAAGGAATCAAAGCGATGCTGGCGGTTGGTCTCCGGCACATGCCGACCCCAGAGGCCCTCCCAGTAAAAGAAGATCACGCCGTAACCGCGTTCACGGGCCAGGCGAACCTTCTGCTCCAGATCGCCGATAGACGTGGTGCGTCGTCCGAACCCCGCCAGGATTCCGATCTGGGTTGGGATCCGCCAGTCGCGGGCCTTGCGCAACGCCGGTTGGTCGAGATCGCGGGCAAACCCGTTCACGGAATAGGCGTAGTTCTGCACCACCAACTCGTCGATCAACTCCCCCAATGCCCACAGTTCCCAGTCCTGAAGCCAAAGGTTGTAGGCATGCCGGAACGGTCCCGGCGACAGGCTGATCGTCGTGGAAAGGTCCTCCTGCTCCAATCGTTCCCGCAAGTCCCGCAGCAACGCTGTGAGCTGACGGCGACGCCAGCTCATCCACATTCGGTTGGTGTGGTCACGCGGGGGTGCTGATCCGGTCTGCTGCCGGTACAGCTCAACGGTGTAGGGGTCGTAGCCGAACTGCACCGGCCAGGCGAAGTGGTCATCCAGCTGCAGACCATCCATCGGACAGCGCTTCAACGTCTCCACGACCAGGCCGATGAACCGTTCTCGCACCTCCGGATGCGCCGGGTTGAGCCAGGCCATGCGGTGATTCCCATGCATCGCCATCCAGCGCTGACCATCGGCTTTGGCCAACACCCACTCGGGGTGCCCCCGGACAACGGCGGCGTCGGCCGGTTCCATCAGGCCGTACTCGAACCAGGGCATCACCTTGATGCCTCGCTTGCGGCCCTCCTCCGCCAGCGTGCAAATCGGATCCACCTCCACACCTGCCTTCACGAGCGGCGGCTCCACCGGTGCAAAGCGACTTTGGTGAAACGTGGTGCCGCGGCTCCAAACATTGGGCACCACGCGATTGAAACCGGCCTGCTGCAGTTGATCCAGTGCGGCCGTGATCCGCTCGCGGCTGTAGTAAAGCTTGCTGGGGCTGTTGGTCAGCCACACCCCCATGGTTGTGCGTCGCGGCAGCAACCGCTCAATCCGCGACTCCGCCAGAGCCGGCGACGCCAGCAGCAGACCCAGAGCCAGGCCTGCGGCCTTAACGGAACATCGAACTGACGGAACTCTCCTCGTGGATGCGCCAGATGGCTTCGCCCAGCATGTTGGCAACTGAGAGCACCTGAAGCTGAGGGAAGGTTCGCTCCTGCTGAATCGGGATGCTGTTGGTCACGACCACCTGCTCGAACAGTCCATCGGCCGAGAGGCGTTCACTGGCCGGGGGCGAAAACACCGCATGAGTGGCACAGGCGATCACCCGTTTTGCACCCTGCTGGCGAAGAAGCCTGGCACCGGCGCAGATGGTGCCACCGGTGTCGATCATGTCGTCGATCAGGATCGCCGTACGGCCGGAGACGTCGCCGATCACCGTGAGACTTTCGGCCAGATTGTGGCCCGTGCGGCGCTTATCGATGATCGCCAATGGCGCATCGTTCATCTGTTTGGCGAAGGCCCGGGCCCTGGCCACACCGCCCACATCCGGTGACACCACGACAATGTCGTCGAGGTTCTGCGTGGAGAGGTAATCCACCAACACCGGTGAGCCGTAGATGTGATCACAGGGAATGTCGAAGTAACCCTGAATCTGAGCTGAGTGCAGATCCATCGCCAGCACCCGATCCACGCCGGATTTCACCAGCAGGTTGGCGGTGAGCTTGGCAGTGATCGATTCACGCCCCGCCGTCTTGCGGTCGGCGCGGGCGTAGCCGTAATACGGCACCACTGCGGTGATCTGACGCGCCGAGGCCCGACGGCAGGCATCCACCATGATCAGCAGCTCCATCAGGTGATCATTCACCGGAGCGCAGGTGGGCTGGATCAGAAACACATCGCAGCCCCGGATGGACTCCTGGATCTGCACGTAGAGCTCGCCATCGGCGAAGCGTTTGCACACCCGGGGGCCATCAGGAACACCCAGATATGCGGCGATCTCCCTGGCCAGCCCAGGATTGGAGGTACCGCTGAACAAGCGCAACCGGCGCGTGTCCGGTGTGAGCTTTTCCTGTTCAGCGCGGGCTGCGGTCAGAAAACTGGTCACGGCGCCCGCGGGACGAAGTTTGCTGTAATCCGATGGTAGTGGTGAGCAGGACCCCCATGTCCACAGATGTTCCGCTGTTGGTGGGTGCAGGCCCCCTGCCGGAGCTGCTGATGCGCGAGGCCAGCACAGCCCTGTCCGATCGCTGGGGGCTGGAGCTGAGCCACATCAGCGAAGGCGAATCGCCGCAGGAAACGCTGTCGAAACCATCGGCTCAGCAGGGCCTGATCCGTTTCTGCGGAGATGTGGCGCGACAGAGGCCGGAGGGGGGCTGCTGGCTTGACGCCCTGGCCGACTGGCGCCAACCAATCCTGCTGATGGTCGCCGGGGGAACAGGCGGTGACATTGCTGGCTCAGCGGCGGCCTACACCGCCCTCTGCCATCAACTCGGTGCGCCCCTCATCGGACTGGTCCAGATCGGATCACAGTGGAACCGACTGCAACGCCGCAGGGATGGTCTCCCCTGGATGGGCTGGATTCCTGCAGCCGACGCCCTTGAACGGGAGCTCGCCCTCGATCATCTGGTGCAGGAACTGAACCGACGCTGCGTCACAGCCGCGGCCAAAGGGGCAGGGGCTCACCAGCCTTGATCTGACGCAGCACCTGCTTCCCGGCCCGCTTGGCCAGAGGCAGCTGTTGAATGTTCACCGATGACGGACTGGACAGGACAGCCGCCGCAAGGCTGAGCATCTCTGGGTTGGAGAGGTTCGTCTCCACAGCACTGGCGGCTACATCCACCAACCCAGGGATTTTGCCCATCACCCCTGGTCCTTTGAACTGCTCCACCACGGCTCGGATCAGCAACTGCTGCCGCAGGCGACGGTTGGGATCATCAAGAGAATCCTTGAGGTAGCGCGCCAGCTGCTCAGCCTGAGCACCGTTGAGACTCTGGCGGCCGGCCTGAAGATTGACGGTGTAGTTCTGTGCCTTGTCCGTCCGTTGGAACGAGGCATTCAGGATCACGTCGAGGTCCCCGAGGCCGTCCACGAGGGAGCGCAGCACCCGCCGAGGGACCACCACGTAGCGGTGCGGTTGATCAGCCGGCAGACCGACGAGTTCCCGGATCGCATCGCTCAGCAGGGCAACACCACCCGTCTGCCAGATGCTGCCGAGCTTGACGGGCGTCGTCTGACCGGGGAGCTGAAGGGCCAGTTCGACCGGAACCTGGAGCACCCGCAGCGGCTGTTGGGCGTCGATCTGCACCACCATCACGGCATCGGCGTTGGCACGTCCCCGCGGCGCTGCATTGTTCACGGGATCGTTAGTCTGATCCGCATCGATTCCCACCACCAACAGCGTCACCGGCCCCAGAGGCAAGGGCGCCAGATTGGTGGGGTTGTCGGCAGCGACCGGCTCCGTTCGGGCCACCTGGTCCGGCTCTGGCCAAACCGTGCTGAGCAGCCAACCGGTGGCACCAAGGCCCACCACAGCTGCGGCAAGTCGCAGAACGGTCCGCAGTGGATGACGGCCCAACCAGGGCATCAACCGCTTCGGTTGGGTGGGCGTCATCGTCCCCAGGCGGGCTACGGCGCCTAGTTTCGCCCAGTTGTCCAGTCCCGAGCACCATGGCTCTGCGTCACGACTTCCGCAGCCGCCCCCCTGAACAGGTGCGGGTGGTGGTGTTCGGAGCCACCGGCTACATCGGTCGTTTTGTTGTGCAAGAGCTGGTGGAACGGGGTTACCAGGTGGTGGCCTTCGCCCGCGAACGTAGTGGCATCGGGGGGCGCCAGAGCCAGGAGCAGGTGATCATCGATCACAAGGGCGCTGAGGTCCGCTTTGGCGACGTCACCGACCCCGCCTCCATTGCTGCCGAGGCCTTCAACCAACCCACGGATGTGGTGGTCTCCTGTCTGGCGTCACGCACCGGAGGCCGCAATGACTCCTGGGCGATTGATCACCAGGCCACCCTCAACACCTACCGGGAGGGACGACGGGCTGGCGTGGCTCATTACGTGCTGCTCTCGGCGATCTGCGTGCAGAAACCGCTGCTGGAATTCCAGAAGGCGAAACTGGCCTTTGAAGCGGAACTGCAGGCCGATGGGGAGATGACCCATTCGATCGTCCGGCCCACCGCCTTCTTCAAAAGTCTGGGTGGGCAGGTGGAAAGCTGCCGCAAAGGGGGGCCCTATGTGATGTTCGGAGGCGGAGAACTGGCCAGCTGCAAGCCGATCAGCGAAGCCGACCTGGCCCGGTTCATGGCCGATTGCCTCCGGGATGAGGACAAACGCAATCAGGTGCTGCCCATCGGCGGGCCAGGGCCAGCCCTCAGCGCCAAACAACAGGGAGAAATGCTCTTCCGCGCCTTGGGGCGCCCCCCGCGAATGCTCTCGGTTCCCATTGCCCTGATGGACGGTCCAATCGCTCTGCTGGAGGGACTGTCCCGACTGTTCCCCGGGCTTCAGGACACCGCCGAATTCGGACGCATCGGGCGTTACTACGCAGCTGAGTCGATGTTGGTGTGGGATCCCGAGCGTCAGTGCTACGACGCCGATGCCACCCCCTCCTACGGAGAAGACACCCTGGAGCGGTTCTTTGAACGGGTGGTGCGGGATGGCATGGCGGGACAGGACCTCGGCGATGCAGCTTTGTTCTGACGCAGCCATGCTGAGATCAGATCGGAGCTCCGACGGCAAAAATGACGACTCCATCCCGAAGCACAGGGGTGCTTCTACATCCCACAGCACTTCCTGGGAGTGCAGTCTGCGGAAGCTTCGGAGAACCATGCCGCCGTTGGATCAATCTGCTGGCGGACAACAACATCGGCGTGTGGCAACTTCTGCCACTTGCACCTCCTGACGGAACCGGCTCGCCTTACAACTCACCCTCCAGCTTCGCGCTGAATCCCTGGTTTCTTGATGCCGAGGAACTTCGCCGGGATGGCTTCATCAGTGAGCAGGATTGCCAAGACTTACCTGGAGCGAGTGAACCAAGCAGTGGCGTCGAGAGATTGGACTTTGGCCTGGCCCAACAGCGAAGCGGCGCCCTTGCCCAAACACTGCTCAAAGGATGGCCGAAGCAGCCGACCAATCATCACCAGACGTTTGAACGTTGGTGCAAAAAACAGCCGTGGCTGGAAGCTCACGCCTGCTTCAGCGTTCTGCATGAACAGCAGGGTGAAGCCTGGTGGACCTGGCCTGATGGGCTTGCAAGTAACAACCGCAAGGCGCTGCGTGAATGGAAACGTGATCATGCCGATGCACTGCTGGCCATCAAGCTGCAGCAATGGCACTTGGATCAACAGTGGAATGCAATCAGGGAGCTAGCACGAGAGAAAGGCGTCATACTGTTCGGAGATCTGCCGTTCTATGTCAGTGCAGACAGCGCTGATGTCTGGAGCAATCGTCACTTATTCACCATCAAGGAGAACGGTGAACTCACAACCCAAAGTGGCGTACCTCCTGACTACTTCTCCGAAAGCGGACAGCTCTGGGGTTCACCGGTTTATCGCTGGGGACGACATCGCTTAACGCGCTATAGATGGTGGAGACAGCGATTCACACGACAACGCCAGCTAGCGGACCTGTTGCGACTCGATCACTTTCGAGCACTAGCTGCCTACTGGGCAGTCCCCGGAGCAGACAAGACAGCTAAAAACGGACAGTGGCAGCCGTCTCCGGGAAACGAGCTGCTGAAGAAGCTTCGTCAAGATGGCAATGGAGAATTACCTTTAATTGCTGAAGACCTAGGGGTCATCACACCCGATGTAGAGGAGCTACGCGATAACTTTAAATTGCGAGGGATGAAAGTGCTTCAATTTGCCTTCGATGGACAGGCCGACAACCCATACCTGCCTGAAAATATCGAGGGACGACGTTGGGTGGTCTACACCGGCACCCACGACAACCCGACTACACTGGGCTGGTGGAACACACTTGATCAGGACAGCCGCAACCGAATCACATGTCGAATCAATGGAGCAGTGAACGCACCGGCTTGGCAGTTGCTCGACATGGCATTTGCAACATCGGCAGAACTGGTCGTCGCCCCACTGCAGGATCTGCTTCACTTAGATGATTCAGCTCGTTTCAACACACCAGGGACATCCACAGGAAATTGGAACTGGCGTCAACCGAACTTTGATAAAAACGTGGAAGGTGCACTTCAGGGTTTTGGAGAAAGAGGATCGATCTGGGGACGCTCCAAAAATGGAGCCAAGCACATGACAAAAAATTAGAGTTGAAACCAACCGATCCAAAATAAATCAGCGACTGGGAATCAAAGCGATACAATAGAATTACCATGACTCAAGAAAGGAAGGAATTAGACATCACCGAAAAGCCTTCAGCCTATAAGCACCCAAAAACTTAGGCAGACAAAAATAAAGCGATCGAAAAGTCAATCAAACGTTCTACGAACGACGCAAGATACATTCACAGGGAGGTGAAAGAATCAATTAAGTAGAAACCAAAAAGGAAACACTAAAACAAGAGTAAACTTAAATCATACCTTGGAGACATTAACGAAAGAAACGAGAAACAAATAGAAGGGATCAAGACCAGGACAATCACAGACAAACAAGAAACAGAACCTCATAGAGCATGTCGCAGAAACTGCACTCAAGAAAAAAGACAAAACAGAGCAACATCAATACACGACAAAAAACAGCACAAAATCCTTGGAATAATAGACCTGCAACCACAATAGAAAGAGCAATAAATAGCAAATAAACGCATATCAAGGAAACAAGAGATACAGAAATGAAAAGAAAAACTGCAAAATATTTACACACATGCAAGAACCGAAGAGGAAAATTTATTGCGGCAAAAAGAAAGTCAGCTGCGAAACCAAAAGAAACTACAAGAAATTTCAAAAAGGCAGGGGAAAAAGAGAAAACCAAACGATAAGGTACTTTATCTAGATAGTGAAGAAAAGGTCGGGAAAAAGACTAAGAAAAAACAATCAATACAAAAAAGAGTTAATAAATCAGGTTTATTAGTCAGGCGCCAATACCAAAAGAGATAAAAAACTAAAAAACACGCTCATACAGTGCAAAAAATAAAGTTCCTCTAACAGAACAGGACGGAAACAAAAAAGAAGTGAACAAACCCAAGCAAAAGGTGAATAGAGAAATAAACAAATGAAATCAACACCCTATTTGCTAGGATAATTAAAATACGTCAAGTGTCGGCAAAGCACCAAGTGAGCACAAAAGCTATAAATCCTGAAGATCTGAAAAGATGGGGCATCGAAGGCTCCATAAAACGAGAACTAGTACTTGATGAATTGATCGAGACGGAAATAACACTAGACGCATCGGAGGAAGAGGTAATACAAGTATATTTAAGTAGCATGAACATCTATACCCAAGAAGAACTTGCGAAATGGATGAGGAGCGAGAACGTAGACAAGGAATCGTTACTAACAAGGGCAACAAGATATTATAGATGGATTAAAGTTTGCGAAAAGAAGTTCAAAAACCAAGCTGCAACAAAATTCCTAAAAGAAAAGGCAAAGTTAGACAAAGTTAGCTACTCAATGATATGGATAGATGACGAAGCGTTTGCTGGCGAAGTATTTGTTCGCATCAAAGAGGGAGAATGCTCCGTTGATGATGCTATTCTACTCTCGACAAATCCTCCTCAGGGATTAAAAATCGGTAGGGTTGGACCAGTTAAACTACAAGAGTTACCTGATGCACTTGCTGAATTGCTAAGGATTAGTCAACCCAAACAAGTATGGCCGCCAATAAAAATTGAAAACGGATGGGGAATCGTTATAAGTGAAAAACTCTGGCCGGCAGTCTTCAACAAAGAAGAGAGGTTGAAAATATTGTCGGAACTGGGCGAGGAACTCCTAGCAGAAGAACTGAAGAAGTCAAGAGATATAGTGTCCCAGAAGACGATGTGAAAATAATTCAGTAGCAAAGAAGACAGACGAGCCTCTGCGTTAGATTGTACTGACAAACAAAAAAATTACTGCTAAGTAATATACCTATGTGCTAACGTTGAAAGGTCAAATTTGATAAATGCAATTAAGACAGGCATTGCGCCTAATCAACTCCTGGGCGCCTTTCTCAAAACTATCAACAGAGCAAAAGGCAAAACTAGCAGAAACAATTCAACCATTACGATTACGTCCGGGTCAAAAATTATATGATTTTTCAGACCTTCCTCCAGGGATAGCCCTCATAGCAGAGGGTCAGATGAGATTGCTTGCATTAGATGAAAGAGAAGAACCTTTCACACTATATAGATTAGCTCCAGGAGATCAAGCTGGACATATTGGAATCCTCAGGGGGGTAACTGGTTATGCATTAGCCGCATCGCAGCCAAGCTTGCTATGGCTGCTTCCTCAAACTGGATTTCTGCAAGTAATAGCGGAAAACGCAGAATTTGCAAATGAATTTCTTGAACCTAACATTGAAGAATTGTATGGAGTTAGTATATTAACAAATTCGCCTCTAAATAACACGAAAAACGAGATAAAAGACTGGGCAAGCAACAAAATAGCAGAATCAAAAGGAGATCACAAAATATTATTACTACCTCCAGGTGAACACTTTGTTGATTCTAAATGGGGGCCGTGGTTGGTAAGCAGTTCAAACATTTCTGGATGCAAGCCAGGTGAAGAATTACTTGGACCAATGAAGTTAATAGTTCAAGGGAAAGTTCCTGCAAGATTAATCTCTAAAAGTGGAGCTACACCTCCAATCAATGTCCCACAAGTATTAGTCGTAAGCCCAGACTCTAGCGAGGCTGCACCTCTCCAAATTGAGGCTGAAGTCGTAGAACCTGACTGGCAAGAAAGCAGCACAGCAATAGTTGCAGTAGAAAAACAGCAGGAGGCTCTTGAAGATTGGTATGGAAAGCTTGGCGATGACGGGAGCTTTCCACAGTTGGATGGGTCTGGACCTGTAGGGATTCCAATGGCTGCATTAAGAATGCTTGCGAGATACTTTGATATACCTTTTAGAAAAGATGTAATACAGAGAATAATTGAAGATCAATTGATGAGAAATGAATTATCAGAAACGGGAGAAAGATCAATTGGTTTGATTCAACTTGCTGCTACTGCTGACTTAATTGGCCTTAGAGCAACACAAATAAATGTAACGGAAAACCAGATAGGGCGTTTACAATTACCTGCAATAGCAATACGTAAGAATAAACCAATAATATTATGGTCAGCGGACATGGTTGGCCAAGCACTGATCAGTTGCCCCGAAGAAGGACAAATAAAAGTTTCAACAAAAGACTTAGGTGCTAGAAACGATGATGGAACAATACAGGTTTTAACGATTCAAAGAAGCAAAGTATCACCTAAGAAACGATTTGGGTTGGGATGGTTTATACCAGCTTTAAAAGAACATAAAGCAGTCCTTATTCAGGTTCTAGTCGCCAGTTTTTTTGTACAACTATTTGGATTATTAAATCCACTTTTGATACAACAAATAATAGATGCTGTGATCAGCCAAGGAAATGTTAGCAGCCTTAATGTGCTTGGAACATTGTTAATAGGCATGAGTCTAGCTCAAGCGGTATTATCTTCGCTAAGGACATACCTATTTGCAGATACTACAAATCGAATCGATATCTCATTAGGTTCATCAATCATCGATCACCTACTTAGGCTTCCATTAGGTTACTTTTCAGATCGACCAGTCGGTGAAGTAAGCAGCAGAATCAATGAACTACAAAAAATAAGACAGTTTTTGACCGGAACAGCGCTAACGGTAGTGTTAGATGCAATTTTTGCAATCATCTACATTGCTGTTATGTTACTTTACTCAGTCCAATTAACAGTATGGTCATTAGTAGTAGTTCCATTATTTGTGGGGTTGACATTAGTATCAGCACCAATCATACGAAAGCAACTTAGAGAACAGGCTGAAGCTAACGCTCGGGTACAAAGTCACTTAGTTGAGACCGTTGGAGGAATGGAAACCATTAAGGGCCAGAGTATGGAAATTCATAGTCGGTGGCGATGGCAACAGCTCTACGGAGGTCAGATAACATCGGGTTTTAGGAACACCGTAACAAGCACAGCGGCCGGATCAGCAAGTCAGTTTCTTGAACAGCTTTCAGGACTTATTGTTTTGTGGATTGGAGCCTCACTAGTATTAAAAGGTGAACTAACACTTGGACAATTAATTGCCTTCAGAATCCTAGCAAGTTACGTGACAAGTCCTTTGCTTAGGATGGCAAACTTATGGCAAAATTTTCAAGAAACTGCATTATCGTTAGAGAGACTGGCTGATATCGTAGATCATCCCCAAGAATTAGAAATTACTGGAGAACAAAAGCCACCAATACCTCCCATAGTAGGAACAGTGGAATATAAAGGTGTTAACTTTAGATTTGGGAAGGAAGGAGCACTTAATCTATCAAACATTAATTTCAAAATTGAACAAGGTTCATTCATTGGGGTCGTGGGAAGTAGTGGCTCTGGCAAAAGCACAATGTTGAAAATGCTAACAAGGTTATACGAAATAAACGATGGCCAAATTCTCATAGACGATAATGACATTAGCAAAGTAGATCTCTACTCCTTAAGATCGCAAATCGGTGTAGTACCACAAGATAGTCTGTTGTTCGACGGGTCAGTAATGTCAAATATTGCGTTAGCAAGGCCTGATGCATCATTTGAGGAAGTTGTAGTAGCAGCACAAATTGCCTGTGCACACGAATTTATTCAAGCTATGCCCGCCGGCTACAACAGCTCCGTAGGGGAAAGAGGAGCTGGAATGAGTGGAGGACAAAGACAAAGAATGGCAATAGCAAGAATGATAATCAGGAGACCAAGATTACTAGTACTAGATGAAGCAACAAGTGCTCTTGATGTAGACACTGAAAGAAGATTAACGGCAAATCTGATAGAATTGTATAAGGATAGCACCGTTTTCTTTATAACTCATAGATTGGCATCTCTCAAATTTGCTGATGTTATTCTTGTAATGGATCAAGGGGCATTAGTTGAAAAAGGTACTCATGAAGAACTTATGGCATTGGATGGCCGCTATGCAACACTTTACCACCAACAAGAATCCTAAAAATGACTACCTCAAATTCAAATAGCCCAAAAACCAACTCAAGTCTGGCTGTAAGGCCACTCAATCATCAAGAAGTACAACTAAGGCCGGCACCTCTTTGGAGCAAGGCTCTGGCATGGACCATTATTTCGACAGCATCACTCGGATTTATATTTGCTGTATTTGCAAAAATTGACGAAGTAGTACTGGCTCCTGGAGAATTACAACCGCTGGGTGCTGAAAGACCAGTCAAAGCACCATTCGGGGGAGTAATTAAGGATATTGTAGCTAAGGAGGGGCAAAAAGTTAATGCAGGAGACACCTTATTGAGATTTGACGCAGACGTATCTCGAAAGAGAAAAGAAACATTAGAAACACAAATAAAGCTCGAAAGAAAAAGATTTGAAGAAGAGTCGAGAGCTGTCGAGGCTAGAAAGAGAGGAGTAGTCGAGCGATTAAATGGTATAAATAGATCGTTAAATACAGAATCAAGTATATATACAAATATCATACCCTTAGCAGAGATTGGCGCAATGCAACTAACAGAGCTGCTAAGGCAAAGGAATAAAGTAGAACAACTGGAGTCAGAGGCACAAGTTGTAAAAGCGGACTTGGAGGAAGTAGAAGCACAGCTCAACAAACTAAAACAAGAATCCCTGCGTGAAATATCAGAACTAGAACGGCAAATGGTTGAAGTTCAGGATACGATAACAAAAGAAAAATTGAGCGCACCGATTGCAGGAATTGTCTATGGGATGATTCCATCAAGCGCAGGGTATGCGGCTTCGGCGGGAGAGACACTCGTAAAAGTTGTCCCAGGAGGGGAAATCGAGGCAAAAATATACATTACTAATCAAGATGTTGGTTTTATGAAGCCTGGAATGAAAGCCCAAATAAGGGTCGATGCTTTTCCGTATACACAATTTGGATCAATTACAGGGTCCTTGAAGTCAGTGGGGACACTTCCACTAGAACCAGATCAACAAAATCCAATGCCTAGGTTCCCGGCATACGTGAAGATTGACAAGGACTATCTTGAAAAAGATGGAGAAAAATACGAAATCAGTGCGGGCCAAAGTGTACAAGTGAATCTCATTCTTAGAGATAAGCGGGTCATATCATTACTAACAGATGCGGTACAAAAGGCCTTAGATTCGCTTACTAGAATAAAATCAAGTAAGTAAACTAGAGCTGGGGACTGCTTGACATTAGGGGCTATAATTGGAGGGATGCCCCCGCTGAACCCTCCGAAAATGGACCTTAAAACTAAAACCGAAAAGTTTGTCAATTGGTTTAAAAATCTTCCAGATGAGGATCAAGATGAATTAATGAAAATGGTCTACTCAGAGTACAAAGTAAGAGATGTGGTGAGGTCGTTTTCCGCAATGCCGGCGGTACAAAGACAAACGGTCTTTCAACGTCTCGGACTACCAGACGAACTGCTAACAAAGATTCCAGCACCAGGAGCTAATGATGCTGGAGAGTTAGAAGTAGAATGGCAAGAATGGAATACAGAAAAAAAGTAAACTATCAGCAAATCAACATTACATCAACTGAACAGTGACAACCTCCACAGGACAACTCGAAGCAGATGCAAGAAGCAGAAGCGTACCTGTACCTTCGGTAAGCTTGGGCCTTGGCAATGACCTTGATCCAAAATTCGGTCGGTGGATCATCACCGGGGGGATTGCTGGCTTTTTGATCTGGGCGGTGAACTTTCCAGACGCAATGCCAGGGCATGCCCTTTTTCATCAGCGTGGACCAACCCAAGTTGCAACACTCATATTGGGCGGAATGCTGGGGTGGTTCTTATTTAACAAATTACGCATTTTGCAAAAAGCACAGAAAGATTATTTAGCATTTGATCTAGAAATACCAAGTTTAGTAAGGCAAGGTGATTTAGAGGCTATAAAACTTAAATCTGAGAATTCTGGATCTCTCGTCGGTAAACGACTTCTACACCTATTGGATGTATGGGAATCAACAGGATCAGCGTTTCAGCTGGAACGAGCTGCCGATGGAGATGTTGATCTTTACGAATTATCCATGAGTAGTAGTTTTAGTTTTCCAAAGCTATTATTATGGGCAATTCCACTGACTGGATTTATAGGAACTGTTATTGGAATGTCCCAAGCTGTTGGTTCATTTGATGCCGTTCTTAGTAACGCAGACAACGTTGATGGTCTAAAAGATGGCTTGGTTCAAGTTACTGGGGGACTTGGTACAGCGTTCGACACAACATTCCTAGCACTGGTAATATCAGTATTTTTGGCATTCCCACTCACACTTTGTGAAAAGATTGAAGATAGATTACTGAGCCAAATTGACGGAGTTGTGAGAGATGGAGTCTTATCACTGAGTCCTCTGGGTAGCGGTGAAATAGCGTCACAGTCTGGAGAAGGGACTGGAGGTGGTGCTGGCGGTGGAACATCAGAGAAAACTCCAGAGAAACCCACACCAAAAGAGATTTTTGGGGACGACATTGCAGGGTTGATAAGCGATGCGTTCGAAAAACATCTACCAGATCCATCAGTACTGGTAGAACCAGCCCAGGTTTATGCAGAAAAATTAACGGAAGCAACGATAGAAAAACTAACACCACTTACAACAATTGTCAGAGATTCTGTAGAAGGAGTGAGTGAAGCACGCCTAAGCTTACAGGAACAGACTGACATCATAAGAAATGCAATGAATTTGCTTGCCGGTGAACTAAGCGACTTGTTAGCTGAAAATAGGATCGGTATAGATCAAAAAGCTCAATTACGATCGTTGATTGAATTGAAAGAATCCATTGACCTGCTGAATAAGAACATGAGAAGAGAAAGGAATGGATTTGGCATAGGTATACTTATGGACAAAATTAGGTCAAGATAATGGGAAGACGCAGAAAAAAGGGCGACGCAGGTATGGATCTGTCATCGTTCCTAAACATAATGACTGCAACAATTGGTGTCCAGACATTGACACTCGTAATATTCGCTTTGCAAATTAAACCAGGAGTCAATGTGGTGAAACTCCTGCCTGCCGGAGGAGAAGGTAAAGGTAAAAATGGAAATTATATTGTATGCAATAAGGAGGGAAATATGAACATGTTAATCCGAAACGAAAGTATGGATATGAATATAAACGATGAGAAAGTAGATGTCATCATAAAAAGCCTAGGAACTGATGAAACACCCCAATACATAATCATAGGTGTACGACCTGAAGGATATCTTTGTTTTGAAAAACTAAGATCGAAAGCAGAGTTCAATAAGTTAGAATATGGCTACGAACCAATCGAAAGTGAACTTAAAGTTAAGTTTCCGGAGAGTCCCAAATGAATACCGAACAGAAACAAATCCTTCTCCGTAAAAAGGGCAAAAAAAGTTCATCTGGGTTAGCTGACAGCTCAGACAGCCTATTAGATCTCTTATGCAATGTTGTTGGGGTACTTGTGCTAGTTAGCTCACTTGCTGGTGTCTTCGCTGCAACAAGTGCAGTCAATATACAAGCGCCAATGAAAAAAGAAACAAAGAAACAATTCTGGACTTTACAAGCAGCAAAAGAAGGAGTGTGGGATTTACAGCCTGCAATAAATAGAATGGCTGAACTAGACCGCGAGAGGGCCAAAGAGGTAAGAAGTTGTGAAAACTTGTTATCTCCAGAGCTAGAAATCTGCAATAGCAAATTAAACGGATGGGAAAAGGAAGAGCAAATTAATGGTATATCAATGACAATCAATCATGAGAAAGGACAAATCCTAAGGTCACAAGAACCTACGATTGACTCTGAGAGTGAAGAATTGAGAGATTGGCTAGACACACTAATGAAAAACCTAAACACAAATAATCAAGCCGTTTTCATAGTACTAGAAGCATCAGGGTATAAGATGTACAGAGAGATAAAACGATCTGCCAGAAAAAATAAAGTTCCTATTGGTTGGGAACCCTGGTACAAAGATGACCCTATCAATTTCTGGGGTAATTCAGGCCGTAGCATGACAATTCAATGATAAATATTAACAGACACATTTCGACAGCCATAATTGCATCGCTTTTGGCTCTAACTACAGTAAATCCATCTAGGGCAGAAGAAATAGATCTAGTAAAAGACTTGAATGAACTTAGATTGTCATTGATAGAGGCTGGATTTAAAATCAAATTTGAGAAACCGCCGATGCAAGGTACCTACGGATTGATAAATACAAAAAAGAAAGTTATATGGATTGCACCTATAACACAACAAATGAGAATCTTTAGGACAACATTTTTACATGAAGCTGTTCATGCAGCGCAAACCTGTAGGACAGGATCATTACAGCCAATTGGATGGATGCCAAATGTTGATGAAGCGGTAAAAATAGCAATAGAGTCAATCCTATATCGAAATTATGAAAGCGAGAAATTTGATATAGAAAGAGAAGCTTTCTTGATGCAAGGACAGCCGGACGCCGTGCCAAAGATCAGGAGAGAACTGAAAGACCACTGTTGAAAATAATACACAAAAACAAGAAGAACGAATGAGAACTAGAACAAATCAAGAAAAAATATATAGTATTGTCAGGCAGATTAAAATACTAAGTAGGTAATCAATAATTTTGGGAATAAAATCAAAGCACTTGGTATGGTTACTGTGGGGAGTTGTAACAAGACTAAGCCTCTTCACTTGACGTTAAAAAGGTATTATCGCAGTCTCCATATAGTGACCGTAACATCATAAGAATTATTCAAAAATAGTTAATAGTGCTGTGGTTGCACAGGAAAAAAACAAACATCAGCCTATCATACAATGTACAGATATCAAAGGATTAGAACGTCGCGGGTAAGTTTAGGATTTAAAATAACAAAACATGCCGAATCGGTATAAAACAAATATTAGGCCAGAACAAATAAAAGACCTTGAAAAGGCATAAAACAACAAGTAACTAGCGACGAAAGAGAGAAAAAGAAGAAAATAAGCTAAATGAGCTAAAATTAAAGCAGATGATACAAGATAAAGGAAGAAACTAATATATGCCGCTATTCTAAAATTCAGTCCTTCCAAGATAATGCAACACTCAGCTCTACAAGACTGGCCATAGAAGCCTGCTGAGTCATTAAACTCTTCGAATAATCACTTTGACGTACACTCAATAGATCCTTGACAGGATTGGACTCAGGAGGAGTGGAGCTGGGACGATCAAGCCATTGTTGTAATGACTTAACCTCATCTTGAGAACATGATTTAAGTTTCTGCTCAATTGAAGAAGTATCAAGGATAAGGGAATCTGAGGCAAGCTTGGCAACAAGAGATATTTGATTACGGAGACGAGGTCCAACAAGCATCAAATCAAAAGATTCATTCGTTATTTTATCCAACAATTGGTTAAAGGCAAAATCAACTTGCTCCTGGTTACCAGCTTGCGTAACACTCATACCAGAAGGCATGTCCTGCTGAGCAATTATATCAATTGACTGGGTTGTAACTTTGGCAGCAATAAGTCGCTGTGTTCCATCAGGAAGCTTCATAGCAAACACAGTAGCTACTTTTCGCTCTGGAATAGAAGTACTACGTCCTGTTAGTCTGCCCAAAAGAGAGCCAAAAGTACGTTTGATAGGTTTAACAGCCTGAGGAGCATAAAGAGCGTAAAGAATTCCTCCACCAAGTGTTAGTGCGTCAAGGAGATTTGTACCCATTATTGAGCCTTCGCTTAAATTTTTCAAAAGGTTCGAGGAAGATTTAGCATCTTCATCCACACTTTCTGATTCAACAATAGGCTGCAACATAAGACCACGCTTACGCTGTGTTGTGGGAGTTTGGTCATCACCAAGTGCTGCTTCTCCGCCTTCACCATCACCCTGTCCAGGCGCTCCCTGACCTCGTTGTTCTACAGAGTCGCTATCACCATCACCCTCTCCCTCAGGGAATTGAGTGGCTTGTTCATTCATTGATACACCAACACCTGAACCTGAGCTGTTTGAACTTCCAGCCCCCTGGCCATTACCGTCTCCGTTACCAGTACCAGGAGCATCCTCACCAAACTTGAGTGCCGCAATATCACTGATACCAGGAGCATCTACACCGGAACCGGATTGCTTAATATCAGAAGGTGGTTGCTTGTACTTACCAGAACCTGATGCGTCATTGGCAACTTCTGGCGCATCAAGCGGTACAGCCTTCTGATCAGGCTGAAGAATCTCCGTGTTGACATCAACTGCTTGCTGGTTAGGATCCAGAACAACAGCATCATCAGGAACAAGTTTTAATCCATCAAGAGAGACAGGAACATCATCAATATTGAAAGCAACCTGATCATCCAGAAGAATGATTGCATTAATATCTACAGCTTTTTCGGTTGGATCTAGGATAACAGCATCATCATCAACTGCTATCTGATTGTCTAATAAAACAACATCGTCGATATCAACTGCCTTCTGAGTGGGTTCAAGAACAACAGCATCTTCATCGACGAGACGAAGATTAGTTAGGTCGACATCAGATGTAAATAACTCGTCAGTAACCAAAATATCACGAGAAATAGCAATCTGATCGTCCTCAAGTATGACCGCATCAATATCGACAGTCTTTTCATTGAGGGCAAGAATCACAGCATTCTCATCAACAAGGCGGAGATTTGTCATGTCAACATCAGAAGTAAACAATTCATCAGTGACAAGAAGATCACGAGAGACCGCTACCTGATCGTCCTCTAACAAAACAGCATCAAGATCAACAGCCTTTTGAGTCTCGTCTAAAACGACTGCTTCGAGATCAACAGCTTTTTTTGTCTCATCTAAAACTACCGCAGTCTTTAATACTTTTTTCTCATTTCTTTTAAGAATAAATTTAGGATCAGGTGGTTCCTCGTTGAAAAGATTGTCTGAAGTAAAGTTAGAAGTAAACAGCGATGAAGAGTTAGACTTTGCACCAGTACCAAAGGGGTCAACAACTCGACCAATGCCTGGGTCTTTATCTCCGAATGCGTTGTCTGTAAAGTTTAGCTCTAAACCAACAATACGCCTAAAAGCGACACCTTCCGGTAGAACACCCTCTTCCTCTTCAAGTAAGTCAGATTGAGAAGGTACATACCAGCTATTGGCTGGTATTAATAGTTCGTCGTTTGCAGGATCATTGTCGGTTAAGAAGTTACCGACGTCAACAGTATAATAATCCGCATAAATAAAGCGAGCACCGTCACGCCAAACTGGCACCTGCTCCTCTAATTCGGGATCAAATTCAGTCTCAGTTGTTGGACGAAGAGTGAAGTCATACCAACCAGCTTTTGTAATGACACGTCCATCTAGATCATAAAGTGGCGCACTTTGCTGTCCGTACTTATCAATTATATTTTCTGGGTTAGACTCCCATGTAAAGACTTGCTGACCAGGTTCAACAGGTAAATCATTACTTGACTCAACAGGAGTGGCACCGTAGCTTAATAAGTCATATTCGGAAACATATTTCAAGGCCAAATTAAACTCATCTAAGTCATGACCAACAAGATCTGGTGAATAACCAGAAGCAACATTAAAGGTATAACCAGAATCACCGACAGCTAAATCACCATATGTATAGTTTACAAGATAACTAACTTGAAGGCCATCGGTAAGTAAATTAGCGTCATCAAAATCCTCAATAGTAAATTTGTAAGGGTTGGGGTTGGTAGTCTTATATGCCTTAATAACATTACCCTCCTGGAAATTAGAGTCCATTGCGGCAATATAAAGAGCACTGGATGGATCAGTAGAGGCATATGTAATAGCATCTGCACGTGTAATCTCAGCACCAGAATCAGACGATACTGTACTTGGTGTGTAAATTGGCTGATTAAAGAGAAGACTTGAGAAGTCATCAAAGCTGACACCTTTGTTAATCCCACTTGAGATAAGATTATTGAGAGCTGCCTGTGGGTCAACAAAGAGATTATCAACAACTAAGAAGTCATCAGAATCAAATGTACCTGCCTCAACGTAACCAACAAAAGGATAAATAGACCAAACCTCAGAGTCAAGAGGATTTAAGTTCGCAAAATTAAGATAATCAGCATAAGAGATTCCTATCTTAACAGCGTTAATACGGTCAGCTTTAACTTTAGCAGAATTAGGTTGGTTATCAATATCCTTCCACTGCTCTAAGGTAAGACCAACATAATCTGCCTGTAAAACATCTTGCTGCTCAAGTGCAGCATTATAAAAGGCCTGATTTTCCTCATTAACAACAAACACATCAGTATTCGATCTCGGGTCAAAAACAGTTTTGGGCTGACCTGTGGCCTCGTCTACTTCATAAAGGGGACGCTGCTCAACCAAAGAATCAACACTCAGAGCCATCTTAAGAAGACGATTCGACTCAGTTTTAGCGTCCTCAGCAACAGGATCTAACTGCAAGGCAGCAGCAAGTAGATTATTTAGAGTAGAACTAATAACTTCCGGTACCGTAGATGAATCAGCAGCCTGAACAACTCGTTCAGAAATCTCATTGAGGACAATGTTACGCGCTAATTCGCCCGAGATAGAATCATTCTCAAGGAAGTCGTCGGAAAATGTAGTGAGATTTGTATCAACAAAAGAACTAACCAATGATTGGTAGTCAGAGATAATAAGCGGTTCACCGTCACTCAATACAGGCTGCCCAAAATTATTCAAAAGAGACCCTGTATCAGAGATAATATTTTGGTCACTAAGAGTATTTAATAGCTGAGGGGTATTAGTAGAAAATTCAGAGGCTGCTAACAAGTCAGAAGAACCACCCGTACCTACCAAATTTGTAACTCGGTTTAATCTATCTAAACCTTCAGGAGACAATGCAATACCAGAGGGCAGAACAAAAGAAGAGGCTAAAGAACTAGTCTTCTCAGTAAAAAGATCGTTCAGATTATCAACAAGTCGGTTGGGTAATGGAGAAGGGGGATTAATAAGATCCAGAACACTCTGGACAAGTAGATCACGACCTTCATTAAAGGTATTAGAAAGAATAGGTGAAGAAGCAATAGCAGAGTACAAACGAACAAACTGCTTCTGGGTATTATCAGTAGTAATATCAAGTAGCTCAGGTCCGTTCCTGCCAGAAGCGGTCAAATAGCTATATATATCATCGTAATTAGAAAGAGAAAATGCATCTTCAATCTTATTGAGCCGGTCATTAGAACCAGGAATTAACTCAACAAGTTTACTAGCCAAATAAGCATTATCAAGATCATTAGCTAATGAATAGGTATAGAGGTCGGCAAAATGTTGGTATAGGTCGGAATCAATTGTTAAAGAAGCGAAGTCGAGAACCAGGGTTTGCGTGTTACTGGTGAAATCATATTCAAAGATGTCAAATGCTCCAATATCCCACCGATATTCAACCTCATTTTGGGTTACATAACTGAAAGGAGTCTCTACACTGGCATCAAAGCTATTGGCCGCAGTGCGAATAGGCAAAGTAGAACGTATAACAGACAAGGCTTCGTCACGAGTTATACCTATAGAAGAGATTATGGTGTCAACAGAGTCAAAACGATTAAGTCCAAGCTCGGCATCGAAAATAGGTTCGTAAGTTGAATTAGCAATAAAATCTTGGACAGATTCTGGTGCCTCTTGTATAGTAATTCTAAGCAGACCTGGGAGTGTTGACAGATCACCACTCTCATCTTTTACTATGAATTCAAGATCAGCAGACTTGCCAGCATTTAGTGGAGAAGGATTGGCAACAAAATAAACACTACCGGTCTCAATTTGTTCCCGTGTAACCTCAAAAACATTTGATTGGTTGAAATCACTAGAAGCGAGTGGGGTGAGCTGAATCACATTCTCAGTGTCGGTGTCAAAGTTACCCGAACCAACACGAATAGTACCAAGAGATGTATCAGGCACCTGAATCAGAACAGACTGTAAAGGCAAACCTTCAACATCACCGAATCCAAAATCAGATAAGGCAAAGAAGCGTTCAAAACCAGCTACAACATTACGGTCAGAAACCTGTAAAGGTCTAAGTACGTCTAACGTAAATAAAGAGTTTGGATCAACAACGGTATCACCAAACATAAATGAGACGTCCTCAGTATAGGCAGCAGGAATTTCAATACTCAGTGAATCACCAACGACTTGAGTTGTAATAGATAAATCAGGATCAATAAGCTCAACCACTGGATTAGCTGGAACAACAGCGAAAATCTGCTCAAACGGAATCAAATATGTCTTAGACTTATAATCGGAATCCAATGCATCGCGATCAAGAGTGATCGAAGGCGGATCATTAACTTCAATAACATCGATAAATTTTGAAAATGGAACCTCATTACCAGCAGCATCGACAACTGTAAAATCAATTTGAGTCGAACCGGAGAAATTTAGATTAGGTGTAAAGGTATAGGTATCACCTTCCAAAGTAATCGTGGAATAGGCGTTTGTCACAGAATCAGGCTTAATCGTCAATTCGAAGCCATCGGGATCAGTAAAGCCTGCTAACAAATCAGCAGTGGTGAAGGTAGTAGGAGTATCCTCAGGTGTTTGACCTAAATTCAATCCCTTTTCACCTAGATTACCTACACGAGGAACGTCAACTACAGGGTTGACAGTAATAGTCGAGGTAGCAGGTACTCCAGGCCCATTGCCATCCGAGACAATATAGGTGACAACAACATCACCAAAATAATCATCAGCAGGCAGAAGATTATAACCAGTTGTAACACCATTCACAACAACAGGCGTCACGGAACCTCCTAACTCGGTAGTAGGAAGTCCAGCATTATCAGCTTTGTATACAACGAGTGATTCAACAGTCAAAACATCTGTTGTATCAACATCGCTATAACCCGCGAGAAGATCAGCGGTTGTAATTAAGTACTCGGTATCTTCGGTGGCAGCAGCTAGTGCTACAGTTTGGTTAACATCAACAACGGGATCATCATTTGTACCCTTAACAGTAATGGTAAAGGTCTTCTCAGCAAACAAAGCTCCAGCATCAGTTACTCTATAGTTAACATTAATTATCTGCTCCTCACCAAATGCCAAATAGTCATAAGCAGCATCCTGAGGATTAAAGGTAAACGCCCCATCTGCAGCAATAGTCAGTCCCGGTATTGCATTGCCAGACAGTGTATAAGTCAGTGAAGTTGGAAGTTGCTCGCCAGTAATAATCTCGTTGTCAACTGCGGTTAACTGGCCAGTGACTAATTCGTTACCTTCTGTATTAACCAAATTTGTATCATAGGTGGGAACAGGCAGATCATTGACAGCATTAACAATAAGGGGCAAGGATCCAGCTCTTCCAGGGCCATTACCATCAGCGACGGTATATTTAAGTATTACATTACCATTGTAATTATCAAGAGGAGTAAATTGATACCCAGTAAGAACACCATTGACCTCTACGCGAGAAATAGTGCCAGCACCGTCATCAAGTGCATTTCCAGCAGCATCGGCCTTAAACGCCGTGAGGCCTTGTACGACCAAAACATCTGAAGTATCAACATCACTAAAGCCTTGTAAAAGCTGATCAACACTCACAGTGTAAGGCGTATCCTCAGTTGCAGCTGCAAGGGCCGCGATGGCACCCAAGTCAACGACAGGATCGTCGTTCGTACCCTTAACGGTGAAGGTAAAGTTCTTTTCAGCAAACAATCCGCCGGCATCAGTTACACGGTAATTGACCGTAATCACCTGCTCTTCACCAGCAGCCAAGTACTCATACGCAGGATTCGTGGGATCAAAGGTGAAAGCCCCATCGTTGGCAATAGCAAAGCCAGGAATTGCATTTCCGGATAACGTATAAATCAGAGATGTTGCAAGTTGCTCACCAGTACCAATCTCAATATCATCAGCAGTTAATTGGCCGGTAACCAATGTATCGGCCTCGTATGTAACCTGATTGATACCAAAGGACGGGACAGGAATATCATTAACTGCATTCACGTTGAGAACAAGTGAGCCAGCGATATCAGAACCATTGCCGTCAACAACAGTGTACTTCAGTGCAACATTACCGTTGTAGTTGGCGACTGGCGTGAATTGATATCCAGTAAGCACACCATTGGTCTCAACACGAGTGAGAGTACCTGCAACTTCATCGAGAGCAGTGCCAGCAGCATTAGCCTTAAATGCGGTCAGACCCTGAACGACCAAAACATCTGAGGTATCTACATCACTGAAGCCCTGTAAAAGCTGATCAATACTGACAACGAAAGCAGTATCTTCTGTTGCTGCAGCAAGAGTCGCGATTGCGTTCAAATCAACAACAACATTGTCATTTGTACCATTAATAGTAATAGTAAATGACTTATCAGCAAACAAATTGCCAGGGTCCGTGACTCGGTAATTAACCGTAATTACCTGCTCTTCACCGTTCGCCAAATACTCATACGCAGCATTCGTAGGATCAAAGGTGAATTGTCCATCGGCGGCAATGGTGAGACCTGCAATAGCATCTCCAACTAATGAATAAGTAAGGGAAGTAGCTGCTTGTTCGCCTGTAGTAATTTCAGTATCGTCCGCAGTTAATTGACCAGTCACGACAGCACCAGCCTCCGATGCGGACTGGTTGAAGGCAAACGTCGGTACAGGCGTGTCATTCACCGCGTTGATGACAAGAGTTGACGAACCTGCGATACCGGGCCCCTTACTATCAGAGACAACATATTTGACTTCTAAATTACCGGTAAAATTGGCAGATGGCTGGTAGGTATAGCTTTGCAGAATATTATTGACAAGGTTAGGAGTAAAGGAGCCAACAATCTCGTCAGTGGTCACACCGTCAACAACCTTATAGGCAGTAGGTGATTGAACAGTTAAAACATCAGAGGTATCATAATCAGCATAGCCTTGAGTCAAGTCTGCAATGGTGAAGGTAGACGTCGTATCTTCCGTTCCCGGCGTAAGAGCAGCCAAGGCACCGCCTACTGCATAAGGATCGTCATTCGAACCAGTCAGAGTGATCGTGAAAGAACCTTTAGTGTTTGCGAGGTCCTGAGCTGTTAAACTACCAAAATTAGTACCAAGAACCTCGTCTGTAACCTGATAGTTAATAGTAAGCGTAAGTGTTTCGTTAAGTGCTAAGTAACGATAGGTAGTATCAGCAGTATCAAATGTAAATGAACCGGAGCCATCAACAGCGAGAGCAAAGCCAGCAACAGTATTCGTCTGAGTGTAAGTGAGGGTTTTACCAGCATTGTCACCTCGAGAAAGTTCAATATCGGTAGCAGTTAACTGGCCTGTAAGAGTACCTCCATTCTCAGAGGCAAACTGTGCAGTATTAAAAGTAGCAACAGGGGAGTCGTTGCCGGGATCAATAGTCCTTGTAATAGTATTAGCGATGGAGCCACCTTGGCCATCATTAATCAAATAATTAAAAGTAACAACACCACCAAGATCACTGTTAAAGTTAGCACTCGGTGTGAACGTATAAACCCCATTCACGGGGCCAATTAATGTACCATTCGAAGCGGAAAGATTAGATATTGATAACACATCACCAAAGGGATTGGTGGGATTAGCGTTGGAATCAAGATCAGGGTCTGTCACACCAGCTAGAAAATCTGCTTCTGTAAATGTAAAAGCAGTGTCCTCTGTTCCATTCGATGTGAAAGCAATAGATGGGGTTGGTAAAACAGGGGTATCATTAAAATTAAGAATTGAAATCCCAACAGATTGAGTAAGACTATTTTTATCGGTCTTTACATTTCCGTCGTTGGTATTAGGGCCATCATCAGAAACAGTGAAGCCCAGAGTAAAAGTACCAACTATATTTGCAGCAGGTTGAAATTTAAGACCTTTTAGTTCGGTAAGAGTTAGTGAAGGATTGGATAAGTCAACTGTTGTTATAGCTACTGCTTCACCAGTGCCGGCACCGGCTCCTGTTGCTGTAAAGCTAGTACCGACATTGTTATTAGCAGCACCGATTTGAGTAAAATCAGTAGTACCCGAAGCTGAAATATAATACTTTGTACCACTAACAAAACTACCGGCAGCGACAGATGTACCGTTATCTTTATATATAGTGCCAGCAGAGGCACCACCGCCAGTGACAGGTAAAGAAGTAACTGTATAGGTGAGGGACTGAGAGGTTTCACCAGTAGAACGACCCTCACCACCAGTTGAGTACGAAAGTGTCGATGGAAGATTCATCGAGGAGACTGGACCATCTTCAAGTACTGTTAAAGTATTAAAGCTTGAACCATCATCACGAACAGGTGCATCATTAACCTCTGTAATTTGAAAAGAGTTGGTTGCAAGTATTCCGCCACCATTACTGTCATTAATAACATACATTAGGTCAACGGTGCCGACAAAATGCTCTATTGGAGTGAACGTCCATGTGTCACCAGATTGACTAAGTGTGCCGTTTGAGGCTGACAAACCATTAACAAACATTGGGTTGCCCTCCTCATCAACATAACCTGTCAGCAACTGAGCCTTTGTAATATCTAACGTATTATCCTCTTGAACAGCGCTAAATACAAAAGCAGGGCCAGTCTGGATTGGACCGTCGTTGACAAAAGACGTACCGATTGGAATCACCTCATTAATAGAGGAACCGGCGGAATCAGCTATATTAATAGTAAAGGAAGTAGTACCATTTGCACCAGAGAAAGATTCAAATTGAAGTTGCCTGAGCTGATCAATACTATAGGTGTCATTAAGGACTACTGGAGTACCATCGATCAACTGCAGTTGGCCAACTAAAGAAGAGGGTAAAGCTGTAATCTTGTAAGTAAGCGTTTGAATAGTGGAAGAATTGATAGATTCATCATCACCAAGACCAGGTAGATAGGAAAGCGCAGATAGACCCAAAGAAACACGAACATTGTTCTTTATAGACATCGGTGAAGCAGTCGCGATTGTGGCCAAGGCATTACCAGAAGTATCCTTTATGTTGGTGCCTTGGTAATCAAGGGTAAGGAGGGCTTGATAGTCGACAGCGGTGGCAAAGGTTAAGCTGATAGTTGAATCACCATCAGAATAAGCAGCACTGGTTGCATCAATAGAATATGAGTGAGCGGAGTAATTAACACCATCAGCAGACATTTTGACGTTAAAGGTAGAATTATTTAATGAAACAGATGTATCTAAAGGCTCTGAGAAGACTAGTTTGACAGACTTACCATCAGGAGCAAGTAAAGCACTGGTAAGAACCGGAACTGTAGTATCAGTCCCAGTAATATTAGAAATTGAACTTCCACTAAATGCAACTAGTTTATTTGCCGAGAAAGCAGTGTCCTTGAGCACATTATCAACAGAGACACCATCACCAGTTATCGAAGATGTAGCTACGAAGTTTGTCTCTAATGCATTGCCTGAACCACTACCGGCACCAGTTGCAATAAACACAGTACCAACATTATTGTTAGTAGCCCCAATACCCGTAAACGAAGTATCACCTGCTGTGTTAATAATGTATTCGCGACCCACAACAAAATTGCCAGCTGCGGTTTGGACAGCACCATGATTAGTCCAGTTCGTCGTTGTACCAAGACTTGTTATGCGAGTATAAGAGGGAAAATCAATGGTTACAACATCGGTAGCCGAAACAGCACTTGAAAGTGTAAGAGACAGAGTTGTATTTGATTTGGAATAATCAGCAGTACTACCATTAACAGTATAAGTTACCTCATTCCCGCCAACTTTAATGTCAAACATACTGGAGTTGACTACCGTAGAAGTATCTAGAGCCTCAGAGAAGTGGAGTAAAACAGATGAACCATTTACAGAAGCATGAGCAAGCGTTGGAGGTGACGTATCGGTTGAAGCCCCTTCAGGAATAATGATACCTGAAACATTACCAGCAATCCTGACAGGTATGTCATTAATCGATTGAACATCTAACGTGGCACTACCAGGGGTAAAAGAAGTACCATCAAAAACATCAAATGAAACAACTACTTGACCTGAATAGTTAACCACAGGTCGATAGAACCAGCCTGTATTAGCATCATTGCGTTTAAAGGTACCATTGTCAGCTACGACGTTATAAAGCGAAAGAGCTGAGCTCTCAACATCATAATACTTGCCAAGTATCTCAGAATCTAGAATTAAATAATTAGTAGAAGCTGTACCATTGCCAGTGCCAGTATTCGTGGCTTTAAACGTGGTACCAGCAGCATTAGCGGAAGCACCAATCGCAGTCCAATCAGTACTACCAACAGACTCAATGGTATAGTAATTACCAACAACAACTGAATCTGGATTAACAGTACCTTCCGCAGCAAGAGAAATTATTTGTGCTGTTGTTGGCGTACCATCAAAACCAAGGTCTTCGTAAATAACTGAATTGGTCGAGGCAAGGGATTCAAGAGTGAAGACACTAGAACGGTTTTGTATAGAGAAATTACTAAACGTGGCAAGATCGTAAGTTTGAGAAGAATCCTCTATAGTTGTTGAAGCGTAGCTAACGCGCACCTGATGTGAATACATCAGGGCATCATCTAGTTTCAATACAATAGAAGAAGCAGTGTTAATATAGTCTGAAGAATCGCCATCAACAGAATATGGAACAGTCACCCAGTTAGAACCGTCTGTTGAGGATTGGACAGTAAATGTAGATGAAGAAATAACGTCAGTTGAATCAAGGGCCTTGCTGGAGTTAAGTGTTAAAGTCTTACCATCAAGCCCAAGACTTCCACTTATAATTAAAGGACTATTAACACGTGTATTAGAAACGACCTGATTGCTAAATGCAGACAAAGCATTACCAGCATACGAGTTTGCACTAGAGGCGTCTACAATTGATGATCCAGAATATGAAACAGTTAAATTATTAGTATCAGAAATCGCTGAATCAAGTACAAGAGTTATAACAGAGTCGTTGGAGGAATAATCAGTAGTGTCTCTAGTAACAGTGTAAGAAAGTGTAGCATTATTGGAATCCTTAACAACAAATGTATTATTTTCAATAACAATAGAATTATCAAGAGACTCCGAGAAATATAAACTTATAGACTTAGAATCAGCTGAGGATAACGAAGCTGATAAAAGGGTAGGAGAGACACTATCAGAGGAATTGAAGCGTGCATCATCATTAACGGAAAGAACATTAAACGTAGTCGTAAACGTAGTAGACCCACCATTGCCATCTTCGACAACTGCAGAAATCTTAGCAACACCAGTAAATTCAGCAGGTGAAAAAGTAAAATTCGATAAGTTATTGGATGTATCATCCTGACGGAGAAGTGAACCATTGGGTATAGATGAGTTATTAGAGTTGTCTACAATAGTAAGGCTAGTAATTGAAGCATAATTTAGAGTGTCGGCATTAGGGTCAGAAATCCTGTTAAGTATATCAGCAGAAGTAAACTTTAAAATAGAATTTTCTAAAATATCAGAGAACTCTATATAGCCAGTAGGTGCAGCATTAGTATCATCAACAGTAAAGGTTGCTGATGCTGATACCTGGTTAGTGCCGTCTGTGACGACATATGATAAAGTGACACTCCCACTATCTGTGATTGAGTCTCCAGCTGAATTGGTAGAAGTTGAATTGTAAACCCACTTAGTATTCACACTGTCGTAAGTAATAGTACCCTTATTGGTCGATACAGAGTTTCCAACAATAGATAGATCGGAGGTTAAAGTACCACTCAGCTGTGTGGTCTCAGTATCAGTAATATTACCAAGTAAATCAGAAAGTGTAATGTCTTTATTCTGCCCTCTTGCAACAGACGACAAAGTAGCAGAGGATGACTGAACTGGTGCATCATTTACTGGTAAAACATTAAAGGTGGAAGTAAATGTTGTTGATAATGCACCACCACTATTGCCGTCATTAACGACAGCGGTGAGCTGAACCTCACCAAAGAAGTCGCCAGGTGAGAATGTCCATGTATCACTCACAGGACCAGTGAGTGTTGAAGAACCTAAGGCTACAGTTGCATTACTTGTAGCTGCAATAGAGAGAGAGGTGATGGAAGAAGTATTTAAGGTGTCATTATTAGGATCAGAGATAAGTGAAAGAATATCGGTAGAGGAAAGTGAAAGCGTTGAATTTTCTAGAATATCAGAAATTACGATTTGACCTGAAGGTGCTGCTTGGAAAGAAACAGAAGCCGCGAGATTAAAGTCGGAAGTATGATTACCGTCAGAATCAATCAGATTATGTGTGGTGGAACTAGAGTCTGCATTATATAAAAGCTGAACAGATTCTTCAACATTTTGTATATAGTCTGCCTGAGTGTTGATGGTAAATATCAATATATTATTATTAGAGCCATCCTTGGTCAAGCTAAATGTGCCAGCACCAGTACCATAAGATAAGGATTGTGAGCCAATTTTGAGAGTGAATAGACCACCAAGACTAGCAAAGTTAGTAATAGAGGAGATATTAGTAGAATTGGAAAGCGCATTTTCCGTCAATATCAGCTTAACTGAACTGTTAGTCGGAGTTGTAAGTGATTGAACAGATGGTGCTAAGAAGCTGTTAGCCGCAGTAAATGTAAAATCTGTTGTCTGGTTCCCGTCAGAATCAATTAAATTATGCGTTGTCGAGCTGGGATCAGCGTTATAGATAATCTGAACAACCTCTTGATCGTTTTGCAGATAATCAGCTTCTGTATTGATCGTAAAGACTAACTTGTTGTTATTGGATCCATCCTTACCGAGGCTAAATGTGCCTGCACCGCTAGCTCCATAACTCAACGTCTGGCTGCCTACTTTGACGGAGAATAGAGCACCAAGATTGGCAAAGTTAGTAATGTCTGAGAGATTGGCACTGTTGCTCAATGAGTTCTCAGACAGTACCATCGTCACGACATTCGAGCTGGTCGTCGTTGCACTGGAAACAGATGGTGCTAGGAAGCTATTAGTCGCAGTAAATGTAAAATCTGTTGTCTGATTAGCATCAGAATCAACTAGGTTATGTGTCGTCGAGCTGGGATCAGCGTTATAGATAATCTGAACAACCTCTTGATCGTTTTGCAGATAATCAGCTTCTGTATTGATCGTAAAGACTAACTTGTTGTTATTGGATCCATCCTTACCGAGGCTAAATGTGCCTGCACCGCTAGCTCCATAACTCAACGTCTGGCTGCCTACTTTGACAGAGAATAGAGCACCAAGATTGGCAAAGTTAGTAATGGCTGAGAGATTGGCACTGTTGCTCAATGCATTCTCAGACAGTACCATTGTCACGACATTCGAGCTGGTCGTCGTTGCACTGGAAACAGATGGTGCTAGGAAGCTATTAGTCGCAGTAAATGTAAAATCTGTTGTCTGATTAGCATCAGAATCAACTAGGTTATGTGTCGTCGAGCTGGGATCAGCGTTATAGATAATCTGAACAACCTCTTGATCGTTTTGCAGATAATCAGCTTCTGTATTGATCGTAAAGACTAACTTGTTGTTATTGGATCCATCCTTACCGAGGCTAAATGTGCCTGCACCGCTAGCTCCATAACTCAACGTCTGGCTGCCTACTTTTACAGAGAATAGAGCACCAAGATCGGCAAAATTAGTAATGGCTGAGAGATTGGCACTGTTGCTCAATGCATTCTCAGACAGTACCATTGTCACGACATTCGAGCTGGTCGTCGTTGCACTGGAAACAGATGGTGCTAAGAAGCTATTAGTCGCAGTAAATGTAAAATCTGTTGTCTGATTAGCATCAGAATCAACTAGGTTATGTGTCGTCGAGCTGGGATCAGCGTTATAGATAATCTGAACAACCTCTTGATCGTTTTGCAGATAATCAGCTTCTGTATTGATCGTAAAGACTAACTTGTTGTTATTGGATCCATCCTTACCGAGGCTAAATGTGCCTGCACCGCTAGCTCCATAAGTCAACGTCTGGCTGCCTACTTTGACAGAGAATAGAGCACCAAGATCGGCAAAATTAGTAATGGCTGAGAGATTGGCACTGTTGCTCAATGCATTCTCAGACAGTACCATTGTCACGACATTCGAGCTGGTCGTCGTTGCACTGGAAACAGATGGTGCTAAGAAGCTATTAGCCGCAGTAAATGCGAAATCTGTTGTCTGGTTCCCGTCAGAATCAACTAAATTATGTGTCGTCGAGCTGGGATCAGCGTTATAGATAATCTGAACAACCTCTTGATCGTTTTGCAGATAGTCAGCTTCTGTATTGATCGTAAAGACTAACTTGTTGTTATTGGATCCATCCTTACCGAGGCTAAATGTGCCTGCACCGCTAGCTGCATAACTCAACGTCTGGCTACCTACCTTGACAGAGAATAGAGCACCAAGATTGGCAAAATTAGTAATGGCTGAGAGATTGGCACTGTTACTCAATGCATTCTCAGACAGTACCATTGTCACGACATTCGAGCTGGTCGTCGTTGCACTGGAAACAGATGGTGCTAAGAAGCTATTAGCCGCAGTAAATGTGAAATCTGTTGTTTGGTTCCCGTCAGAATCAACTAAATTATGCGTCGTCGAGCTGGGATCAGCGTTATAGATAATTTCAACAATCTCTTGATCGTTTTGCAGATAATCAGCTTCTGTATTGATCGTAAAGACTAACTTGTTGTTATTGGATCCATCCTTACCGAGGCTAAATGTGCCTGCACCGCTAGCTCCATAACTCAACGTCTGGCTGCCTACTTTTACAGAGAATAGAGCACCAAGATTGGCAAAGTTAGTAATGTCTGAGAGATTGGCACTGTTGCTCAATGCATTCTCAGACAATACCATTGTCACGACATTCGAGCTGGTGGTCGTTGCACTGGAAACAGATGGTGCTAGGAAGCTATTAGTCGCAGTAAATGTAAAATCTGTTGTCTGGTTCGCATCAGAATCAACTAGGTTATGTGTCGTCGAGCTGGGATCAGCGTTATAGATAATCTGAACAACCTCTTGATCGTTTTGCAGATAATCAGCTTCTGTATTGATCGTAAAGACTAACTTGTTGTTATTGGATCCATCCTTACCGAGGCTAAATGTGCCTGCACCGCTAGCTCCATAACTCAACGTCTGGCTGCCTACTTTGACAGAGAATAGAGCACCAAGATTGGCAAAGTTAGTAATGGCTGAGAGATTGGCACTGTTGCTCAATGCATTCTCAGACAGTACCATCGTCACGACATTCGAGCTGGTGGTCGTTGCACTGGAAACAGATGGTGCTAGGAAGCTATTAGTCGCAGTAAATGTGAAATCTGTTGTTTGGTTCCCGTCAGAATCAACTAAATTATGCGTCGTCGAGCTGGGATCAGCGTTATAGATAATTTCAACAATCTCTTGATCGTTTTGCAGATAATCAGCTTCTGTATTGATCGTAAAGACTAACTTGTTGTTATTGGATCCATCCTTACCGAGGCTAAATGTGCCTGCACCGCTAGCTCCATAAGTCAACGTCTGGCTGCCTACTTTGACAGAGAATAGAGCACCAAGATTGGCGAAATTAGTAATGGCTGAGAGATTGGCACTGTTGCTCAATGAGTTCTCAGACAGCACCATCGTCACGACATTCGAGCTGGTGGTCGTTGCACTTGATACAGACGATGCTAAGAAGCTATTAGTCGCAGTAAATGTAAAATCTATTGTCTGGTTCCCGTCAGAATCAACTAGGTTATGTGTCGTAGAGCTGGAATCAGCATTATAGATAATCTGAACAACCTCTTGATCGTTTTGCAGATAATCAGCTTCTGTATTGATCGTAAAGACTAACTTGTTGTTATTGGATCCATCCTTCTCGAGGCTAAATGTGCCTGCACCGCTAGCTCCATAACTCAACGTCTGGCTGCCTACTTTGACAGAGAATAGAGCACCAAGATCGGCAAAGTTAGTAATGGCTGAGAGATTGGCACTGTTGCTCAATGAGTTCTCAGACAGTACCATTGTCACGACATTCGAACTGGTCGTCGTTGCACTGGAAACAAATGGTGCTAAGAAGCTATTAGCCGCAGTAAATGTAAAATCTGTTGTCTGGTTCCCGTCAGAATCAACTAGGTTATGTGTCGTCGAGCTGGGATCAGCGTTATAGATAATCTGAACAACCTCTTGATCGTTTTGCAGGTAGTCAGCTTCTGTATTGATCGTAAAGACTAACTTGTTGTTATTGGATCCATCCTTACCGAGGCTAAATGTGCCTGCACCGCTAGCTCCATAACTCAACGTCTGGCTGCCTACTTTGACAGAGAATAGAGCACCAAGATCGGCAAAATTAGTAATGGCTGAGAGATTGGCACTGTTGCTCAATGCATTCTCAGACAGTACCATTGTCACGACATTCGAGCTGGTCGTCGTTGCACTGGAAACAGATGGTGCTAAGAAGCTATTAGCCGCAGTAAATGTGAAATCTGTTGTCTGGTTCCCGTCAGAATCAACTAGGTTATGTGTCGTAGAGCTGGGATCAGCGTTATAGATAATCTGTACAACCTCTTGATCGTTTTGCAGGTAGTCAGCTTCTGTATTGATCGTAAAGACTAACTTGTTGTTATTGGATCCATCCTTACCGAGGCTAAATGTGCCTGCACCGCTAGCTCCATAACTCAACGTCTGGCTGCCTACTTTTACAGAGAATAGAGCACCAAGATCGGCAAAATTAGTAATGGCTGAGAGATTGGCACTGTTGCTCAATGCATTCTCAGACAGTACCATTGTCACGACATTCGAGCTGGTCGTCGTTGCACTGGAAACAGATGGTGCTAAGAAGCTATTAGCCGCAGTAAATGTGAAATCTGTTGTCTGGTTCGCATCAGAATCAACTAGGTTATGTGTCGTCGAGCTGGGATCAGCGTTATAGATAATCTGAACCACCTCTTGATCGTTTTGCAGGTAGTCAGCTTCTGTATTGATCGTAAAGACTAACTTGTTGTTATTGGATCCATCCTTACCGAGGCTAAATGTGCCTGCACCGCTAGCTCCATAACTCAACGTCTGGCTGCCTACTTTTACAGAGAATAGAGCACCAAGATCGGCAAAATTAGTAATGGCTGAGAGATTGGCACTGTTGCTCAATGCATTCTCAGACAGTACCATTGTCACGACATTCGAGCTGGTCGTCGTTGCACTGGAAACAGATGGTGCTAAGAAGCTATTAGCCGCAGTAAATGCGAAATCTGTTGTCTGGTTCCCGTCAGAATCAACTAAATTATGTGTCGTCGAGCTGGGATCAGCGTTATAGATAATCTGAACAACCTCTTGATCGTTTTGCAGATAGTCAGCTTCTGTATTGATCGTAAAGACTAACTTGTTGTTATTGGATCCATCCTTACCGAGGCTAAATGTGCCTGCACCGCTAGCTCCATAACTCAACGTCTGGCTACCTACCTTGACAGAGAATAGAGCACCAAGATTGGCAAAATTAGTAATGGCTGAGAGATTGGCACTGTTACTCAATGCATTCTCAGACAGTACCATTGTCACGACATTCGAGCTGGTCGTCGTTGCACTGGAAACAGATGGTGCTAAGAAGCTATTAGCCGCAGTAAATGTGAAATCTGTTGTTTGGTTCCCGTCAGAATCAACTAAATTATGCGTCGTCGAGCTGGGATCAGCGTTATAGATAATTTCAACAATCTCTTGATCGTTTTGCAGATAATCAGCTTCTGTATTGATCGTAAAGACTAACTTGTTGTTATTGGATCCATCCTTACCGAGGCTAAATGTGCCTGCACCGCTAGCTCCATAAGTCAACGTCTGGCTGCCTACTTTGACAGAGAATAGAGCACCAAGATTGGCGAAATTAGTAATGGCTGAGAGATTGGCACTGTTGCTCAATGCATTCTCAGACAGTACCATTGTCACGACATTCGAGCTGGTCGTCGTTGCACTGGAAACAGATGGTGCTAAGAAGCTATTAGCCGCAGTAAATGTGAAATCTGTTGTTTGGTTCCCGTCAGAATCAACTAAATTATGCGTCGTCGAGCTGGGATCAGCGTTATAGATAATTTCAACAACCTCTTGATCGTTTTGCAGATAATCAGCTTCTGTATTGATCGTAAAGACTAACTTGTTGTTATTGGATCCATCCTTCTCGAGGCTAAATGTGCCTGCACCGCTAGCTCCATAACTCAACGTCTGGCTGCCTACTTTGACAGAGAATAGAGCACCAAGATTGGCAAAGTCAGTAATGGCTGAGAGATTGGCACTGTTGCTCAATGCATTCTCAGACAGTACCATTGTCACGACATTCGAGCTGGTCGTCGTTGCACTGGAAACAGATGGTGCTAAGAAGCTATTAGCCGCAGTAAATGTAAAATCTGTTGTCTGGTTCCCGTCAGAATCAACTAGGTTATGTGTCGTCGAGCTGGGATCAGCGTTATAGATAATCTGAACAACCTCTTGATCGCTTTGCAGATAGTCAGCTTCTGTATTGATCGTAAAGACTAACTTGTTGTTATTGGATCCATCCTTACCGAGGCTAAATGTGCCTGCACCGCTAGCTCCATAACTCAACGTCTGGCTGCCTACTTTGACAGAGAATAGAGCACCAAGATCGGCAAAATTAGTAATGGCTGAGAGATTGGCACTGTTGCTCAATGCATTCTCAGACAGTACCATTGTCACGACATTCGAGCTGGTCGTCGTTGCACTGGAAACAGATGGTGCTAAGAAGCTATTAGCCGCAGTAAATGTGAAATCTGTTGTCTGGTTCCCGTCAGAATCAACTAGGTTATGTGTCGTAGAGCTGGGATCAGCGTTATAGATAATCTGTACAACCTCTTGATCGTTTTGCAGGTAGTCAGCTTCTGTATTGATCGTAAAGACTAACTTGTTGTTATTGGATCCATCCTTACCGAGGCTAAATGTGCCTGCACCGCTAGCTCCATAACTCAACGTCTGGCTGCCTACTTTTACAGAGAATAGAGCACCAAGATCGGCAAAATTAGTAATGGCTGAGAGATTGGCACTGTTGCTCAATGCATTCTCAGACAGTACCATTGTCACGACATTCGAGCTGGTCGTCGTTGCACTGGAAACAGATGGTGCAACAAATTGATTGGTAACTAGTTGCGTGAAACCAGAAGCAAAATTGCCGTCCAAATCCTTTAAATGATGAGTATTAGCCCCTGTTGGATTATAAACAAGTTGTACCAATTCATGTACATTTTGAATATAATCAGACTCGGTATTTACAATAAATGTAAGTGTTGTGCTGTTGACTTTGTCCATAGAGAATGTGCCGGATCCAGTTCCATAGGCAAGAGTCTGATTGCCAATTTGTAATGAAAAGAATGGACCGATACTGGAAAAGTCCGAGATAGACTGAAGGGCAGTGACATTACTTTTAATAGCCTCCGACATTACAAGATTGATAGAGCTAGCACTATTTGTTGACGATGAGCTGTTGGTAGGAGGAACAACAGTAGTGTCAACGAGGTTAATCGTAATTGTATTAGTGGTTTGGTTAGTTCCATCATTAACAGTATATGTAAACACATCAGTGGTGCCAGTTCCTACAATGTCCGATCCACCATGCACATAGAAAGCTGTTCCATCAGCCTTGAGATAAAGATCACCTTGAGTGGAAGTAACCTTAGAGAACCCAATATATTGGCCGGTTGTCTCTGCAGAAGGCAGAACAACTGTCGAACCAGAGCCAACCTTTATATTCGTGACACTAAAAGTAGAAGAATTGTCAGAAAAAATACTTAAAAGCTGAAGATTCGAAGATGTTGAACCTTCATTAACACTTTCAGTAATGGTATCAGATTTAGACGGGGCTGTAGTATCTTGTGCATTAATTGTCAACTTAATTGGAATTGACTCATTCCCCTGGAGATCGGTTGCCGTATAAATAAAAACATCAGTATCAGTGGCCCTTGTACCCGTGTGTATATAGGCAGCGACACCATTCGACTTAATGTAGAGAGTACCAAATGTGCCAACAACTTTTTTATACCCAGCAGCACCGGAATAAGTCCCATGGTCAGAATTTGTAAGTGAAGTAAATGAAACCCCGTCAACTGCTCCAATACCAGTAACACCAACATTATCAGTATCATTGGTAATTAATATCGGTTGATTACCCGAAGTACCATCGAAGACAACAGAACCTCCAACTTCAACTGAAGAAGTATCAGCGACAGCTACAGGAATGGTACTGTCAACGGTAGATGAATTATTGATGGAATAAGTAAAATCTAAAATATCGGAAGCATCTGTATGGCGGTCCTCAAGCTGAACGCTATTGACAGTATCCTTCGTGTAGGCAACAAAAACCTCAGCTCCATCCTTAATAGCATTGGTAAGTGTTAAAGTAACTTCTTGATTACTTCCTCCAAGTGCTATACCTGTAACAGTATTTGTTGAGCCGTCAACAGTAACAGCAAATTGATTTCTGGTATTTGCATCATTGGTAATGTCTGCCAGCGCCTCAGTAAACTTCAGGACGATTGTTGCTCCATTGGTCGCAACCGCTGTAGTACTAGAGCGAAGATCAACGGTCCCAGCTGTTAAATCCTTGGTTGAATTATTGGTAATAGAAGTCGCACTAAAGTTGTCGATATCAGTTGCATCTGTATGGCGGTCCTCAAGCTGAACACTATTGCCAGTATCCTTCGTGTAGGCAACAGTGACTTCATCGCCGTCCTCTACCGTATTCGTCAGCGTCAACGTCACTTCCTTATTACTTCCACCAAGTGCTATTCCGGTTACAGCATTTGCTGCTCCGTTAGTCAGTACTGCAAACTGATTTCTGGTATTTGCATCGTTGGTAATGTCTGCTAACGCTTCGTTAAACTTCAGTACGATTGTTGCTCCATTGGTCGCAACTGCTGTAGTACTAGAACCAAAGTCAACATAACCAGCTGTTGTATCCTTTGTTGAATTGTTTGTAATTGAAGTCGCATTCCAATTAGCAATATTCGTCGCGTCTGCGTGTCGATCCTTCAACGCATTAGCACCATTTGCCGTATAAGCAACCGTCACCTCATCTTCATCTTCAACGACATTCGTCAAAGTCAAGGTGACTTGCTTATTACTTCCTCCTAGCGATACACCAGTAACAGCATTAGCAGCTCCATTCGTTAAAACGGCAAATTGTGCACGCACATCCGCTCCATCACTGATGTCAGCCAATTCCTCAGGGAATGTCAGTACTAATGTGGCACCATTCGTAGCAACTGCTGTTGTAGATGCTCCGAAATCAATAACCGCACCAGTAATATCCTTGGTCGAATTATTGGTAACAGAAGTCGCACTAAAGTTGTCGATATCAGTCGCATCTGTATGGCGGTCCTCAAGCTGAACACTATTGCCAGTATCCTTCGTGTAGGCAACAGTGACTTCATCGCCGTCCTCTACCGTATTCGTTAGCGTCAATGTCACTTCCTTATTACTTCCGCCAAGTGCTATTCCGGTTACAGCATTTGCTGCTCCATTAGTCAGTACTGCAAACTGATTTCTGGTATTTGCGTCATTGGTAATGTCTGCCAGCGCCTCAGTAAACTTCAGTACGATTGTTGCTCCATTGGTCGCAACCGCTGTAGTACTAGAACCAAAGTCAACGGTCCCAGCTGTTAAATCCTTGGTTGAATTATTGGTAATAGAAGTCGCACTAAAGTTGTCGATATCAGTTGCATCTGTATGGCGGTCCTCAAGCTGAACACTATTGCCAGTATCCTTCGTGTAGGCAACAGTGACTTCATCGCCGTCCTCTACCGTATTCGTCAGCGTCAACGTCACTTCCTTATTACTTCCACCAAGTGCTATTCCGGTTACAGCATTTGCTGCTCCGTTAGTCAGTACTGCAAACTGATTTCTGGTATTTGCATCGTTGGTAATGTCTGCTAACGCTTCGTTAAACTTCAGTACGATTGTTGCTCCATTGGTCGCAACTGCTGTAGTACTAGAACCAAAGTCAACATAACCAGCTGTTGTATCCTTTGTTGAATTGTTTGTAATTGAAGTCGCATTCCAATTAGCAATATTCGTCGCGTCTGCGTGTCGATCCTTCAACGCATTAGCACCATTTGCCGTATAAGCAACCGTCACCTCATCTTCATCTTCAACGACATTCGTCAAAGTCAAGGTGACTTGCTTATTACTTCCTCCTAGCGATACACCAGTAACAGCATTAGCAGCTCCATTCGTTAAAACGGCAAATTGTGCACGCACATCCGCTCCATCACTGATGTCAGCCAATTCCTCAGGGAATGTCAGTACTAATGTGGCACCATTCGTAGCAACTGCTGTTGTAGATGCTCCGAAATCAATAACCGCACCAGTAATATCCTTGGTCGAATTATTGGTAACAGAAGTCGCACTAAAGTTGTCGATATCAGTCGCATCTGTATGGCGGTCCTCAAGCTGAACACTATTGCCAGTATCCTTCGTGTAGGCAACAGTGACTTCATCGCCGTCCTCTACCGTATTCGTTAGCGTCAATGTCACTTCCTTATTACTTCCGCCAAGTGCTATTCCGGTTACAGCATTTGCTGCTCCATTAGTCAGTACTGCAAACTGATTTCTGGTATTTGCATCATTGGTAATGTCTGCCAGCGCCTCAGTAAACTTCAGTACGATTGTTGCTCCATTGGTCGCAACCGCTGTAGTACTAGAACCAAAGTCAACGGTCCCAGCTGTTAAATCCTTGGTTGAATTATTGGTAATAGAAGTCGCACTAAAGTTGTCGATATCAGTTGCATCTGTATGGCGGTCCTCAAGCTGAACACTATTGCCAGTATCCTTCGTGTAGGCAACAGTGACTTCATCGCCGTCCTCTACCGTATTCGTCAGCGTCAACGTCACTTCCTTATTACTTCCACCAAGTGCTATTCCGGTTACAGCATTTGCTGCTCCGTTAGTCAGTACTGCAAACTGATTTCTGGTATTTGCATCGTTGGTAATGTCTGCTAACGCTTCGTTAAACTTCAGTACGATTGTTGCTCCATTGGTCGCAACTGCTGTAGTACTAGAACCAAAGTCAACATAACCAGCTGTTGTATCCTTTGTTGAATTGTTTGTAATTGAAGTCGCATTCCAATTAGCAATATTCGTCGCGTCTGCGTGTCGATCCTTCAACGCATTAGCACCATTTGCCGTATAAGCAACCGTCACCTCATCTTCATCTTCAACGACATTCGTCAAAGTCAAGGTGACTTGCTTATTACTTCCTCCTAGCGATACACCAGTAACAGCATTAGCAGCTCCATTCGTTAAAACGGCAAATTGTGCACGCACATCCGCTCCATCACTGATGTCAGCCAATTCCTCAGGGAATGTCAGTACTAATGTGGCACCATTCGTAGCAACTGCTGTTGTAGATGCTCCGAAATCAATAACCGCACCAGTAATATCCTTGGTCGAATTGTTGGTAACAGAAGTCGCACTAAAGTTGTCGATATCAGTCGCATCTGTATGGCGGTCCTCAAGCTGAACACTATTGCCAGTATCCTTCGTGTAGGCAACAGTGACTTCATCGCCGTCCTCTACCGTATTCGTTAGCGTCAATGTCACTTCCTTATTACTTCCGCCAAGTGCTATTCCGGTTACAGCATTTGCTGCTCCATTAGTCAGTACTGCAAACTGATTTCTGGTATTTGCATCATTGGTAATGTCTGCCAGCGCCTCAGTAAACTTCAGTACGATTGTTGCTCCATTGGTCGCAACCGCTGTAGTACTAGAACCAAAGTCAACGGTTCCAGCTGTTAAATCCTTGGTTGAATTATTGGTAATAGAAGTCGCACTAAAGTTGTCGATATCAGTTGCATCTGTATGGCGGTCCTCAAGCTGAACACTATTGCCAGTATCCTTCGTGTAGGCAACAGTGACTTCATCGCCGTCCTCTACCGTATTCGTCAGCGTCAACGTCACTTCCTTATTACTTCCACCAAGTGCTATTCCGGTTACAGCATTTGCTGCTCCGTTAGTCAGTACTGCAAACTGATTTCTGGTATTTGCATCGTTGGTAATGTCTGCTAACGCTTCGTTAAACTTCAGTACGATTGTTGCTCCATTGGTCGCAACTGCTGTAGTACTAGAACCAAAGTCAACATAACCAGCTGTTGTATCCTTTGTTGAATTGTTTGTAATTGAAGTCGCATTCCAATTAGCAATATTCGTCGCGTCTGCGTGTCGATCCTTCAACGCATTAGCACCATTTGCCGTATAAGCAACCGTCACCTCATCTTCATCTTCAACGACATTCGTCAAAGTCAAGGTGACTTGCTTATTACTTCCTCCTAGCGATACACCAGTAACAGCATTAGCAGCTCCATTCGTTAAAACGGCAAATTGTGCACGCACATCCGCTCCATCACTGATGTCAGCCAATTCCTCAGGGAATGTCAGTACTAATGTGGCACCATTCGTAGCAACTGCTGTTGTAGATGCTCCGAAATCAATAACCGCACCAGTAATATCCTTGGTCGAATTATTGGTAACAGAAGTCGCACTAAAGTTGTCGATATCAGTCGCATCTGTATGGCGGTCCTCAAGCTGAACACTATTGCCAGTATCCTTCGTGTAGGCAACAGTGACTTCATCGCCGTCCTCTACCGTATTCGTTAGCGTCAATGTCACTTCCTTATTACTTCCGCCAAGTGCTATTCCGGTTACAGCATTTGCTGCTCCATTAGTCAGTACTGCAAACTGATTTCTGGTATTTGCATCATTGGTAATGTCTGCCAGCGCCTCAGTAAACTTCAGTACGATTGTTGCTCCATTGGTCGCAACCGCTGTAGTACTAGAACCAAAGTCAACGGTCCCAGCTGTTAAATCCTTGGTTGAATTATTGGTAATAGAAGTCGCACTAAAGTTGTCGATATCAGTTGCATCTGTATGGCGGTCCTCAAGCTGAACACTATTGCCAGTATCCTTCGTGTAGGCAACAGTGACTTCATCGCCGTCCTCTACCGTATTCGTCAGCGTCAACGTCACTTCCTTATTACTTCCACCAAGTGCTATTCCGGTTACAGCATTTGCTGCTCCGTTAGTCAGTACTGCAAACTGATTTCTGGTATTTGCATCGTTGGTAATGTCTGCTAACGCTTCGTTAAACTTCAGTACGATTGTTGCTCCATTGGTCGCAACTGCTGTAGTACTAGAACCAAAGTCAACATAACCAGCTGTTGTATCCTTTGTTGAATTGTTGGTGATAGCAGTACTTAGAAAATCGCTCACTTGTGCTGAGCCAGCTGTTCGGCCAGCCAGTTCTACATTATTAACAGAATCCTTGGTATATGAAAGAGTAACCTCGTCATTATCCTCAATAACTTGAGTTAGTGTAAGAGTAATCTCAGTATTACTGCCACCCAACGAAATACCTGTAACTGTGTTAGCAACGCCATTGGTGGTAACAGAAAATTGATTACGAGTATTTGCATCGTTAGTCACATCTGCAAGCTGCCCAGCAAACTTTAATACCAACAAATTACCAGCAGAGGCTACAGCTGTAGAAGTTGATCCAAATAGAGGATTTGGGGCTGATAGTGTCTGCGTTGAGTTATTAGTGATAGCAGTCGCACTAAAGTTGTCGATATCAGTTGCATCTGTGTGGCGGTCCTCAAGCTGAACACTATTGCCAGTATCCTTCGTGTAGGCAACAGTGACTTCATCGCCGTCCTCAACAGCAGTCGCCAAAGTCAACGTAATCGCCGTATTAGAATCGCCAAGGGAAATTGAAGTAACGTTATTAGTAGCGCCATTAACAAGAACAGCAAACTGACTTCTGGTATTGGCATTATTGGTAATGTCAGCCAACGCTTCATTAAACTTCAGTACAATTGTTGCTCCATTGGTCGCAACAGCTGTAGTACTAGAACCAAAGTCAACGGTTCCAGCTGTTAAATCCTTGGTTGAATTATTGGTTATGCTAATAGCATTAAAATTAGCAATATTCGTCGCGTCTGCGTGTCGATCCTTCAACGCATTAGCACCATTTGCCGTATAAGCAACCGTCACCTCATCTTCATCTTCAACGACATTCGTCAAAGTCAAGGTGACTTGCTTATTACTTCCTCCTAGCGATACACCAGTAACAGCATTAGCAGCTCCATTCGTTAAAACGGCAAATTGTGCACGCACATCCGCTCCATCACTGATGTCAGCCAATTCCTCAGGGAATGTCAGTACTAATGTGGCACCATCGGTAGCTACTGCGGTAGTTGCAGCCGCCCAATCGACGACGGCACCAGTAATATCCTTGGTCGAATTATTGGTAACAGCAGTTGCACTAAAGTTGTCGATATCAGTCGCATCTGTATGGCGGTCCTCAAGCTGAACGCTATTGACAGTATCCTTCGTGTAGGCAACAGTGACTTCATCGCCGTCCTCTACCGTATTCGTTAACGTCAACGTCACTTCCTTATTACTTCCGCCAAGTGCTATTCCGGTTACAGCATTTGCTGTTCCATTAGTCAGTACTGCAAACTGATTTCTGGTATTTGCATCATTGGTAATGTCTGCCAGTGCCTCAGTAAACTTCAGTACAATTGTTGCTCCATTGGTCGCAACCGCTGTAGTACTAGAACCAAAGTCAACGGTTCCAGCTGTTAAATCCTTGGTTGAATTGTTGGTAACAGAAGTCGCACTAAAGTTGTCGATATCAGTCGCATCTGTATGGCGGTCCTCAAGCTGAACACTATTGCCAGTATCCTTCGTGTAGGCAACAGTGACTTCATCGCCGTCCTCTACCGTATTCGTCAGCGTCAACGTCACTTCCTTATTACTTCCACCAAGTGCTATTCCGGTTACAGCATTTGCTGCTCCGTTAGTCAGTACTGCAAACTGATTTCTGGTATTTGCATCGTTGGTAATGTCTGCTAACGCTTCGTTAAACTTCAGTACGATTGTTGCTCCATTGGTCGCAACTGCTGTAGTACTAGAACCAAAGTCAACATAACCAGCTGTTGTATCCTTTGTTGAATTGTTTGTAATTGAAGTCGCATTCCAATTAGCAATATTCGTCGCGTCTGCGTGTCGATCCTTCAACGCATTAGCACCATTTGCCGTATAAGCAACCGTCACCTCATCTTCATCTTCAACGACATTCGTCAAAGTCAAGGTGACTTGCTTATTACTTCCTCCTAGCGATACACCAGTAACAGCATTAGCAGCTCCATTCGTTAAAACGGCAAATTGTGCACGCACATCCGCTCCATCACTGATGTCAGCCAATTCCTCAGGGAATGTCAGTACTAATGTGGCACCATTCGTAGCAACTGCTGTTGTAGATGCTCCGAAATCAATAACCGCACCAGTAATATCCTTGGTCGAATTATTGGTAACAGAAGTCGCACTAAAGTTGTCGATATCAGTCGCATCTGTATGGCGGTCCTCAAGCTGAACACTATTGCCAGTATCCTTCGTGTAGGCAACAGTGACTTCATCGCCGTCCTCTACCGTATTCGTTAGCGTCAATGTCACTTCCTTATTACTTCCGCCAAGTGCTATTCCGGTTACAGCATTTGCTGCTCCATTAGTCAGTACTGCAAACTGATTTCTGGTATTTGCATCATTGGTAATGTCTGCCAGCGCCTCAGTAAACTTCAGTACGATTGTTGCTCCATTGGTCGCAACCGCTGTAGTACTAGAACCAAAGTCAACGGTCCCAGCTGTTAAATCCTTGGTTGAATTATTGGTAATAGAAGTCGCACTAAAGTTGTCGATATCAGTTGCATCTGTATGGCGGTCCTCAAGCTGAACACTATTGCCAGTATCCTTCGTGTAGGCAACAGTGACTTCATCGCCGTCCTCTACCGTATTCGTCAGCGTCAACGTCACTTCCTTATTACTTCCACCAAGTGCTATTCCGGTTACAGCATTTGCTGCTCCGTTAGTCAGTACTGCAAACTGATTTCTGGTATTTGCATCGTTGGTAATGTCTGCTAACGCTTCGTTAAACTTCAGTACGATTGTTGCTCCATTGGTCGCAACTGCTGTAGTACTAGAACCAAAGTCAACATAACCAGCTGTTGTATCCTTTGTTGAATTGTTTGTAATTGAAGTCGCATTCCAATTAGCAATATTCGTCGCGTCTGCGTGTCGATCCTTCAACGCATTAGCACCATTTGCCGTATAAGCAACCGTCACCTCATCTTCATCTTCAACGACATTCGTCAAAGTCAAGGTGACTTGCTTATTACTTCCTCCTAGCGATACACCAGTAACAGCATTAGCAGCTCCATTCGTTAAAACGGCAAATTGTGCACGCACATCCGCTCCATCACTGATGTCAGCCAATTCCTCAGGGAATGTCAGTACTAATGTGGCACCATTCGTAGCAACTGCTGTTGTAGATGCTCCGAAATCAATAACCGCACCAGTAATATCCTTGGTCGAATTGTTGGTAACAGAAGTCGCACTAAAGTTGTCGATATCAGTCGCATCTGTATGGCGGTCCTCAAGCTGAACACTATTGCCAGTATCCTTCGTGTAGGCAACAGTGACTTCATCGCCGTCCTCTACCGTATTCGTTAGCGTCAATGTCACTTCCTTATTACTTCCGCCAAGTGCTATTCCAGTTACAGCATTTGCTGCTCCATTAGTCAGTACTGCAAACTGATTTCTGGTATTTGCATCATTGGTAATGTCTGCCAGCGCCTCAGTAAACTTCAGTACAATTGTTGCTCCATTGGTCGCAACCGCTGTAGTACTAGAACCAAAGTCAACGGTTCCAGCTGTTAAATCCTTGGTTGAATTATTGGTAATAGAAGTCGCACTAAAGTTGTCGATATCAGTTGCATCTGTATGGCGGTCCTCAAGCTGAACACTATTGCCAGTATCCTTCGTGTAGGCAACAGTGACTTCATCGCCGTCCTCTACCGTATTCGTCAGCGTCAACGTCACTTCCTTATTACTTCCACCAAGTGCTATTCCGGTTACAGCATTTGCTGCTCCGTTAGTCAGTACTGCAAACTGATTTCTGGTATTTGCATCGTTGGTAATGTCTGCTAACGCTTCGTTAAACTTCAGTACGATTGTTGCTCCATTGGTCGCAACTGCTGTAGTACTAGAACCAAAGTCAACATAACCAGCTGTTGTATCCTTTGTTGAATTGTTTGTAATTGAAGTCGCATTCCAATTAGCAATATTCGTCGCGTCTGCGTGTCGATCCTTCAACGCATTAGCACCATTTGCCGTATAAGCAACCGTCACCTCATCTTCATCTTCAACGACATTCGTCAAAGTCAAGGTGACTTGCTTATTACTTCCTCCTAGCGATACACCAGTAACAGCATTAGCAGCTCCATTCGTTAAAACGGCAAATTGTGCACGCACATCCGCTCCATCACTGATGTCAGCCAATTCCTCAGGGAATGTCAGTACTAATGTGGCACCATTCGTAGCAACTGCTGTTGTAGATGCTCCGAAATCAATAACCGCACCAGTAATATCCTTGGTCGAATTATTGGTAACAGAAGTCGCACTAAAGTTGTCGATATCAGTCGCATCTGTATGGCGGTCCTCAAGCTGAACACTATTGCCAGTATCCTTCGTGTAGGCAACAGTGACTTCATCGCCGTCCTCTACCGTATTCGTTAGCGTCAATGTCACTTCCTTATTACTTCCGCCAAGTGCTATTCCGGTTACAGCATTTGCTGCTCCATTAGTCAGTACTGCAAACTGATTTCTGGTATTTGCATCATTGGTAATGTCTGCCAGCGCCTCAGTAAACTTCAGTACGATTGTTGCTCCATTGGTCGCAACCGCTGTAGTACTAGAACCAAAGTCAACGGTCCCAGCTGTTAAATCCTTGGTTGAATTATTGGTAATAGAAGTCGCACTAAAGTTGTCGATATCAGTTGCATCTGTATGGCGGTCCTCAAGCTGAACACTATTGCCAGTATCCTTCGTGTAGGCAACAGTGACTTCATCGCCGTCCTCTACCGTATTCGTCAGCGTCAACGTCACTTCCTTATTACTTCCACCAAGTGCTATTCCGGTTACAGCATTTGCTGCTCCGTTAGTCAGTACTGCAAACTGATTTCTGGTATTTGCATCGTTGGTAATGTCTGCTAACGCTTCGTTAAACTTCAGTACGATTGTTGCTCCATTGGTCGCAACTGCTGTAGTACTAGAACCAAAGTCAACATAACCAGCTGTTATATCCTTTGTTGAATTGTTGTCAATCGGCAAGTCAGAAAATGCTGGGACAGTATCTGAACCAGGATTTGAGCTATCAACTAAATTAAATGTTGATGTACCAGAAGGAGAGTATGAAATCGTAACGTAGTCATTTTGTTCGATGACTGGGGAAATACCAGTCAAAAGAAGTGACCCACTACTAAACGAAGCCCCGGTTGGAGATATCGAGGCTCCGCCATTTACAAAAACACTAAATTGCGAAGCAACATTCGCTCCACTAACACTATGGTCTGAAATTACATCTCTAAATGAATATCCAGACTCTGGGGCAAGGATAATGCTTGAACCAGCACTTTGCACTTCCGAGGAAGAGCTAAGTGTGTCAACACCAAAGTTAGCAAATTCAGCATAATAAAAATGACCATTAAGAGACAATATCTGACGTTTGACATTATCAATACGAGATGAGGATGTAGGATTTCCGCCTAATAACGATGTTGCAAAGATATCACCTTCATCACCTTTGCTATCGGCGCCATGAGATTCATCTAGCCAGTGACCAATTTCCTCAATCAAAACCCTGTCTAGCAAAGTATTAGCATTGCGAAGACTGGAATCGACCAAAATCCTATCTTGACCACTTAGGTAAGCTCCTTTTATTTCAGCTTTTCCAAAGTCAACCAATTCAATAGATGGTGCACTTGTACCATTAATTAATTGATAGGCTCTATCTAATACATATGAATGTTTTGAAGCTGAATATGCATGATTTAAAGATTCCTGAAAGCGGCCGCTATCAAATGAGCTTGAAATTATATTAATAGCTCTACTTAATAGTTCAGTGCTCGCCGACTGAGAAGGAGATTGTGTAACATTTACTACTAGATTTTCTGCGGTGAATAACCTGAGGTTTACAGAAGTATCAATTAAATTCTCTTGCTGAAACAAATAAATCTGTTTAGACAAGTCTTCGACTGATAACACGTCTGAACCAAGGCATGCATTATGAAAATCATCCCTGCAACCTATTATGGATATATTGCTGTAGTCGGCAGCATTATCACCAATTAGAAATTCTCTGATTTGATTTGCACCGCTGGTGTTCGGATTGAGAACTAAGATATCAGTTTCAGGTGGCAAGTTTCGACTGTAATCTTCCAAATCAATTGAGCGCTGATCGACAACTATCAGACTTTTCTCAAAATCTCTTGTGAATTCGTTCGTTGTATTATTGTTTACGCCAAAATTTTCAAGGGCTATTGATTTGCCACCACGGATCTGCAGCCAGTTTTCAACCGGCAGCTGGCTCTGCTCGTTCAGCCAAGCCTCGTGAGCCGCCACACGCTGCAGACTCCTGTCGAGCTCCAAACCACTGCCGACATCCGATTCCCCCGGCCTCGGATGGAGACCGTCACCACCGTTGAGGTCACCGCCATCAGAGCTATTGGGGTCGAAACCGCCCTGCCCACCTCCGTTCTGGCGCTTCAGGAGATCATCCATTGGTGGGTACACGTAGCCACTTGTATCCATTATCGCCTATGAAGCTCCCAACTGTCCCAAAAGGGTGTCGAGATGCCGACAGGTGCTGGAGACCTTGCGTTACGGTATCTACAGACCTACCCCAAACCCCACCAACTGCGGTGGGGCGCCGTTATTGTTCCAATAACTGAAGTAAAACTCATGGCACCAGCACGCGCAGGTTCGTTCAATGCGAATTTTTCACCTGAGACGCTCGAGAGCTTTAAAAGCTTATGCCGTGATCAGTCGCGTCAATACACAAAAGTTTTAGAAAGATTGGCTGAATTGTATTTAGGCTCTCAAGGAAGCATTCTTGATACCCCGGAAGAGAATTTAATAGGTACTCAAACCAGTTCGCCAGAAGTTGACAACTTGGCAAAGTCAGTCGAGCAGTTGGAGACGGCTACAGCTATCTATAGAGAAGATTTTGAAGAAATTGTTTCCCAGCTTAAAAGTATTGAAGCTAGAATAAAGAAACTCGAAGGCAATATTGTCAAATAAGCACGCCGATACGTCACTAATAAAAAAATATAGAGCTTTTTATGGTTAGCTCAGTAAATACCAGCACCAACATATAGCTCATGAGAGTCAAAATACAAGTCCAATCTTTCTAATTACACTGCTAATTCTATTATTTCCAGCTTCGGCACCTCAATCTAACAACGCAACAATTTCCTCCACAAACAACTGTAAAACCCTGGCACATTCCTATCCCCGGCCAGAGCACAACTTACAATATTAACCACTCAACTCCAATAAATTAATTAATTTATACTTCAGCAATACCCAAGTCTGAGTCCTGTATGCCTTAAAGCTGCAAGTACGTCTAATCCCAATGCTGATTTGTGCTTTAAGCAGCCACACAATAAGCGAAAAGGGGTGAAACCTATTCCTGTCGATGGTCATCTTCTGCACAAGGACGGAGTTGCTACCCAGAAGGCCACCGCATAAACACTGGTCTTCGCTGTGCTCGGATAGCCACCCGCCAACAGCAAAGCTCATCTCCAGCAACTGTTTGCTCATTTGAGACCAATTTCCCCTAACGATGAACAAACCATCGAATTAGACAAAGACCCTGATCAGCTCCACGTTGAATACAACCTCCGAATCTCCAAACAACTCTCCTCAGCAAAGCATCTCGAAAAACCACAATCGGCGAGGAACTCTCCGTCAGCTCAAAAATCCCAGATTCTGAAAAACCCTTGTTGAACGATCAAATTCGCGCTGCATCAAGGAGAAGGGGAGTCCATCTGGGGCCATAACGGAGCCAAGCGTGCCGCCCCAGGCGCTTCCACCCGATAGGTGCCCGGAATGGTCGTATCGGCCTGCAGCACCCGACCATTCCACAGCAGCTGATCAGCCTTATCCAGTGGAGGTGTAACCACCACTTGCACAGGGGCCAGCAGCTGCAACGTCGCCGTGCCGGCCTGCAGCTGCAGTTGCAGCCGATCACCGCCACCACTGGACAATTGCAATTGCCGCGGCTGCGTCAATTGCAGGGTGAGCACTCCAGGACGTGACAAGGGCGGGCCACCGGCGGCGTTCAACCAGTCCAGAGGCTGCCGTTGCCGGGCCTGATCCAGCGGCCGCAGGGCTTTCAGCTGGGAATCACCACCGGGAAGGACGGCGGTCTGATCCAGGCCACGCAGGTCAGCGCGAACCGGCTCAAGGCTCTGGCTGTTGCGCAGGGCAAGGTTCTGCTGCTGACGGTTGATCATCAGCACACTCAGGCCGATCAACAGCGCATAAACCACACTGCCCTGCCAGGTGGTGAATACATCGATGCTGCCGAGCGTGAAGCGTCGCTGCGACAAGTTCAACTGACGCTGTCGGTCCACAGCAGGGGGAAGAACCGGCTCCAGCACCCCCGGCATCAGCGCCAACCGCCGCTCAAGCTGCGGCAGCATCGAAGCCAGGTAGGCACGCTCCGGTAAGCGATCGGACCAGCCGCGCTCAAGGGCCTCAATCACGGGCGTGGTGATCCTGGTTTCATGGGCCAGCTCCCGCAGGGTCAGGCCCTCAGCTTCCCGGTGTTGCTTCATCATCTGGCCGAGTTCCCGCAGCTGCTCATCTCTGGAGAGCTGATCTGGAACTGTCTCCTGGGAACGGGAGCGACGCCGCCAGGGGCGCAGAAACGTCAGGCGCATGAACCGTGCTGAGAGGCGCGGGGTTCGCCCCGATCAAGCATTGGCGTCCATTCTCCCCTGCTCAGCCGCCGCCAACGACCTTCCGGCAACGCCCCAAGGCGCAAACCGGCAATGGCCACTCGCTGCAAGTCAACAACCGGATGGCCTAGCAGCTCGGCAACACGACGAATCTGACGGTTACGACCCTCCAGCAAAACCACCTCAAGCAGCGTGCGGTCGGAGCGACGCTGCAGCACCCGAACCTCGGCGGATCGGGTGCGTGTGCCATCCAGCGTGACCCCTTGCCGCCAGCGCTGCAGGCTGGTATCAAGCGGGGTCCCCTCCACCCAGACCCTATAGGTCTTGGCATGGTCATAGCGGGGGTGAGTCAACCGCAACGTCAGATCGCCATAGTCCGTCAGCAGCAGGGCGCCGCGGCTGTCGGCATCCAAACGACCGACGGGGTGGAGTCCCTGGCGCAGCTGCTGCGGCAACAGATCCAGAACGGTGGACCGCCCGCGGGGGTCGCGGCAGGTGCTGATCACGCCAGCTGGTTTGTTGATCAGCAGCACGGTGGGCTCCCCGCGGAAACTCAACGGCCTGCCATCCACATGGATGAGCTGGCTTTCAGGGTCCGCCTGATCACCAAGGCTTGAGATGCGGCCATCCACCTTGACCCGACCGGCATCGATCCAATCTTCAGCGGTCCTCCGCGAGCACAGGCCAGCGGCGGCGATCAGTTTCTGCAACCGCTGCCGGGTCACGCGCTCAAACTCTTAGGCAGCACCAATTCCATGCAGGTGCCGCCATTGGGATGGTTGCGCGCTTCGATGCGACCACCGTGATTCACCGCAATCTGCTGCACGATGGCCAACCCGAGGCCGCTGCCGCTGCGAGCTGAACGGGCCCGGGATGGATCGCCTCGGTAAAAGCGCTGAAACATGCCGCCGAGGTCGGAGTCGCTCAATCCAGGACCATGGTCACGGATGCTGAGCAACCACCAGCCTCCACTGGGAACGATGGAGACATCCACGCTGGAACCGTTTGGGGAATACCGCAGGGCGTTGTCCAGCAAATTGAGCACCGCCCGGTGCAGTCGCCGCTGATCACCCATCATTGGCCCTGTTTCACTTCGATCCAGATCCATCGTCACCTCGCGTTCCTCCGCCAAGGGACGGATGCTGGCCCAGGCACTGTCCACAAGATCCTCCAGGGTGATGGCGGTGTAACTGCTGCTCTCCTGGGGCAGGCTGTTCTCCAGGCGAGACAGCTCCAGCAGGTCCTCCACCATCAGCTGCAGCCGCCGCAACTCCCGCTGCAGGCGCTGCACCAGCACGGTGTCCGTGCCGTCCACGGCCATCTCAAGCCTGTCGCTGACCAACATCAGGGCCGTCAGCGGTGTCTTGAGCTCATGTGCCACATCGCTGACCCAGCGCTCCTGCTGCTGTTGCTGTGCCTCCAGTGACTGACGGCTCTGAATCAGCACCAGAAGCCATTCATCGGATCCCGGCAGCACGAAAGCTTCCAGGGGCTCCCCCAACTGCTCCCACTCGCTGCGTTGAGGGCGTTGCTGATAGCGGGTGCTGATGATCGCCTCCTCGAGCTGAGGAATCGACAGCACCTGATCCATCGGCATGCCACGCACAAGAAGGTTCCTGGAAATGTGCAGCAACCGCTCGGCCCGGGCGTTGATGTAAGCGATGGACAGATCCGGCGACAGGATCAACCAGCCCTGAGTCGCGGCATCAATCCAGGCCAACAGTTGTGGTGCGTTGAGCACTCCCGGAGGGAAACCAGGACAGTCCTCGTCTTCAGCAATCCGCGCCCGCCGCAGCCGTCGACGCTGGATGACCGACATGGTCGCAGCGCCCGCGCCGAACCCGATCAGAAAAGAAAGAAGCACCTGCTGCTCAGCCGAACCGGTAGCCGAAGCCCCGCACCGTGCGGATCAATTCAGGTGAAGAGGGTTGCTCCTCGATCTTCTCCCGCAGCCAGCGGATGTGAACATCCACGGTTTTCGTGTCGCCGACGAAATCGATTCCCCAGATCTTCTCCAGCAATTGATCACGACTCCAGACCCGTTTCGGGTGCTGAAGGAAGAGCTCGAGGATCTTGTACTCCTTGGGGGAGAGATTGAGGTCGTTCCCATCACGGGTGACGCGGCACTCGTTGACGTACAGGCAAAGGTTGGCGTGGCTGTAGATCTCGGGAAGAACCGAGGGGTCCTGCTGAGCCCGACGCAGCAGGGCCCGGCAACGGGCCACCAGCTCTCTGAGGCCAAATGGCTTCACCAGATAGTCGTCAGCCCCCACTTCAAGACCAAGCACGCGGTCGGTTTCACTGTCCCGGGCGCTGATCACCAGAATCGGGGTGTTGTTGTTTATGCGCCGCAGCTCACGGCAAAGATCCAACCCCCCCAGGCCGGGCAGCATCAGGTCGAGCACCAGCAGGTCCACCTGCTGAGCGGGCTCACTCGTGAACAGATTCAGAGCTTCAGCCCCGTCACCACAGGTGAGAACGTCATATCCCTCCGCACGAAGAACCTCACCAACCGTTTCACGGATGCTGTCATCGTCCTCGACCACGAGAAGTCTGCTGGTGGCCACAGCGGCGGGCATGGCGATCACGCCTGTTGGTGTCAAGACATCGGCAGTCTGACAATCCAGACGGCCTTGGTCGAGTCATTCACCAAGAACGTCGGGTCAGAAGAACTCGTCGAAGTTGTCGAAGTCAACGGCCTTGAAGTTGCCGCTCTCCACTTGCATCATCAATCGCTCCAGCTGAGCGAAGAGAGCACCACCGGTGAGCAACGACAGCAGCAGGGCCACCAGGAGCGCCGCACCGGCGGCGAAGCCAAAGATCTGCAGGCAGCATCCGATGAACAGGGTGATCCCGATCAGGATGCCGGTGAAGCTGAGGCTGATCTCCGCTGTGGCCAGGGGCAGAAGCGGAAGACGATCCTGCTTCCAGCCATCGAGCTTGTCCTGCACCTGACGGCCAAAGGTCAGCCCGCAAAGCACACCCATCAACAGACCCACTCCAGCCATCAGGTATGGAGGCTGGGGCAACACGGCCATCTGCAACAGCATCTCGAGCTGTTCAGCGGTGATCTCCTCGGGCATCGATGCCTCAGATGGCTAGGAAGGCGCGACCCTAGCGGCAACTGATCAAGCAGCCGCCAGAGGATTGAGGCGTTGCAACAGGCCACCGGCAATCCGGGCTGGACCGAAGGTACGGGCCATCAGTCCCATCAGCGCCCGCACGTCGTCGGTGTGCAACCGGTTATCGCGGATCAGGGTGAGCAGCAGTCGTTTGCGTAGATCGGCACCATCGCGACTGAGCAACAAGCGCAGGCCTGCACCAGCAACGGGCAGCAGTTCTTTTCCAGGTGCAGGTGCGTCCTGACCGATTACAGCAAGAAGGCTTTCCAGCCGATCAAGGGACAGACGCCCGTCCGCATCGAAGATCACATCCAGCAGTTTGTCGCGCATCTCACGGGTGTCCCCTGCCAGCAGACGTCGTGCCACGTAGGGATAGGCGACAGCAATGATGCGGAAGTTCGGATCCAGACGCAGCGCCAGCCCCTCCTGACTGACCACCGCCCGGATGATCAGAGCGAACCGTGCCGGGACCCGGAAGGGATAGTCGAACATCAGCTCTGAAAAGCGATCGGTGATCGCCTTGAAGTTGAACGAGCCGACGGAGTCCCCGAGGCTGCCGCCGAGCACCTCCTCCAGGGCCGGCACGATCGGGGTGAGATCTGCGCTGGGGCTGAGGAAGCCGAGCGACTGAAAATCGTTTGCCAACCCGGCAAAGTCGCGGTTGATCAGATGCACCACGGCTCCGGTGAGGGTGAGCCGATCGCTGTCGCTGATCGAATCCATCATGCCGAAGTCGACGTAGCCGACATGGCCCAGGTCGCCGCTACGTCCCTGCAGGGCGAAGAGGTTGCCGGGATGCGGGTCGGCATGGAAGTAACCGAACTCCAGCAGTTGCTGCAGGCCGCAGATCACCCCGGTGCGAATCAATGCGGCAGGGTCGAGTTGCAGCGCCTGCAGCTCGTCGCTGTCGCGCATCTTGGCGCCGTCGATCCAGGTGGTGGTGAGCACCCGGGTGGAGCTGAGCATCCGCTCCACGCGCGGAACGTAAACCGCGTCGTTGTCAGCAAAGAGGCTGGCGAACCGTTCGGCGTTGTCCGCTTCCTGGACGTAGTCGATCTCTTCAAACAGGCTGCGACCGAACTCATCGATGATGTCGCCGAGACCGAAACCGAGATTGAGCGGCAGCAGCGGAGCCGTGATGACACCCAGCAGACGGATCAGCACCAGATCGCGGCGCAGGATGAAGGTGAGATTGGGGCGCTGCACCTTCACGGCAACCCAGGCATTTCCTTCCAGACGGGCTTTGTAGACCTGTCCAAGGCTGGCGGCCGCGATCGGAGCATCCGGGAAGTCATCGAACAGCTCATGGGCCGGTGCGCCGAGCTCCTGTTCAATGCGCTCCAGTGCCAAGGCATGGGGGAAGGCGGGAAGGTCGTCCTGAAGTCGTGTCAGCTCTTCAAGCCAATCCCGGCGGACGAGATCTGGACGGGTGGAGAGGGCCTGCCCCACCTTGATGAAGCAGGGCCCCAATCCGGTGAGGGTGTTGAGGATGCGGCGGGCCAGCCGTTGCTGCACGGCTGAGTCCGAACTGCCCCCCTGCAGCAGCACCACCAACACGAGGCCCCCCAGGGACCACAACACGTGGATCAGACGGGGAATGGCGATCCATGGGCGCAGCAGCAACCAGCGCAGATCGCGGCCGGGGTCGTATCGCATCGCCAGCGCCCAAAACAGCACCAGACTCTAAGGAGATCCCACTGGATCCCATGGCCCTGCTGCCACTGCTGCATCGAGACGTCGGTCGCCCGCTGTTTCTGCCGGCCCATGGACGGGGCTCAGCCCTCCCTCCGGCGATGCGGCGGTTGCTGCAACGACCCGCCGGCCTCTGGGACCTGCCGGAACTGCCGGCGCTGGGGGGTCCGCTGGAGAACGACGGCGCCGTGGCCGACAGCCAACGTGCTGCAGCGGATGCGATGGGGGTCAACCGCTGTTGGTACGGCGTCAACGGAGCCACAGGATTGCTGCAGGCGGCCCTGCTGGGCATCAGCCGCCCCGGGGAGGCGGTGTTGATGCCGCGCAATGCGCACCGCAGCCTGATTCAGGCCTGCCTGCTTGGCCAGCTCACGCCACTGTTGTTCGATCTTCCCTACCAGCCAGACCGCGGCCACCCCGCTCCCGCTGATGGACCGTGGCTCGAGAGCGTTCTTGCGGCCCTTCCTGCAAAGCATCCACCGATCAGCGCGGCAGTGCTGGTGCATCCCACGTATCAGGGCTATGGGCTTGACCCTGCACCGTTGATCCGAAGCCTGCAGCACCAGGGATGGCCCGTGCTGGTGGATGAGGCCCATGGCAGTCATTTCGCTGCAGACGTGGATCCAGAGCTGCCCCCAAGTGCGCTGCAGGGGGGGGCCGATCTGGTGGTGCATTCCCTGCAGAAATCGGCGACGGGACTGGCGCAGACCGCCGTGCTCTGGCAGCAGGGGGAGCGCGTGGACACCGATGCGCTGCAGCGCAGCCTGGGCTGGCTGCAGACCACCAGCCCCAGTGCACTGCTCCTGGCCTCCTGTGAAGCCGCGCTGCACCACTGGCGCAGCAGCGCTGGACGCCGGCAACTGCGCCAACGACTGATGCAGGCCCGAACACTGCGGGACCAGTTGCGCCGCGATGGCCTGCCGCTGCTGACCACCGACGACCCGCTGCGGCTGGTGCTGCACCCGGGCCGTGCCGGCATCAGCGGCCTGGACGCCGACGACTGGCTTCTGCCACGGGGGCTGGTAGCGGAGCTGCCGGAACCGGCAACACTCACCTTCTGCCTGGGACTTGCCGACCAGCGAGGCCTGCGCCGGAGCTTGCGCCGTGCCTGGCAGCAACTGCTGAACGCCCATCCCGCACGCGCTCCTCAGCCGCCCCTGCTTCCACCCCCACTACCACTGGTGGCGCAACCGGAGGTCCCTCTCGCTGAAGCCTGGCGGGCACCCCGCCGCCTCTGCGTTCTGGAGCAGGCGGAGGGAACGATTGCTGCCGATCTGCTCTGTCCTTACCCCCCCGGCATTCCTCTGCTGGTACCAGGGGAACGGCTGGATGGAGCACGGCTGCACTGGCTGCTGGAGCAACGGCAGCTCTGGGGTGATCAGATCCCAGCACGCCTTGCCGTGCTGAGCGAGATCGCTTGAATCGGTCCAGCCACGGACTTGGCATGCTTCCCCTGGCTCTGATCCTGTTGCTGACGCCTGCTCAGGCCTGGGGCAGCCCCAGCGCAGAGGAGTTCGCTGTTGAGGACGTTCACCACGAGGAGTGGGCCCCGCCCCCCCCCCAACAACCAAGGGCGACGCCTCGGCTGCTGCGGGTGGTGAACGGTGCTGCCAGCTGGTACGGCCCCGGCTTTTATGGCCGCCAGACCGCCAGTGGTGAACGACTGCGCAAAGGCACCTTCACCGCAGCGCACCGGACACTGCCCTTCGGGACCCGGGTGCGCGTCACCAACCTCGACAACAACCGCAGCGTGGTGGTGCGGATCAATGACCGAGGACCGTTCCGGTATCACCGGGTGATCGACCTGGCCCATGGCGCGGCGCGTGAGTTGCGGATGATGCGGGCCGGCGAAATCCCCGTGCGTCTGGAGATTCTCCCCTGAGGCCATTGTTTAGCCTGAACCTGCAGGTCCTCCAGCCAGTGAGATCAGCGAGGTCTTGTCTTCCTCCAACCCGTCATTGCGAGCCGCCAACAGCCTGCGCAAGCGACTGCGCAGCGGCATCGCCATCGGCGGCTTCGGCGCGGTGGTGGTTCTGCTGGGGGGCTGGTGGCTCACCCTCGGCGTCGGCGTGATCGTGCATCTGGGTCTGCTGGAGTTCTTCCGCATGGCTCAGTTCAAAGGAATCCGCCCGGCCACCAAAACAACGCTCGTGGCCTGTCAGTTGCTGCTGCTCACCACCCAGTGGGCAGCGGTTCAGAGCGGCTGGCCCGAGGCGCTGTCGGGGGCGGTGCTGCCCCTGGCCGGTGCCGCCATCTGTGCCTGGTTGCTGCTGCAGCCGCTCACCGGATCGATTGCTGACATCGCCGCCTCAATCTTCGGACTGTTTTATTTGGGGTTTCTGCCCAGTCACTGGCTGGCCCTGCGCAACCTCTCCGATCCGGCCCTGGCTCCTGGAACAGCCTGGCTGTGCAGCAGTGGTCTGGCCATCACCCTCTCGGCCTGCCTGATGATCGTGGCGAGCGACATCGGTTCATGGGCATTCGGCAAGCGCTACGGCAGGACGCCTTTGTCCCCGATCTCGCCGTCCAAAACAGTGGAGGGTGCCCTCGGGGGATTCGGATGCGCCATGGCCGTCGGCCTGCTCTGCGCGCGGGTGATGGGATGGCCGCTCGGTGGATTGCCAGGGGTGGCCGTCGGCGCACTGGTGGCCCTGATTGCCCTGGTGGGAGATCTGACTGAATCGATGATGAAACGCGATGCCGGACTGAAGGACTCCGGTGACGTGCTGCCAGGCCATGGAGGAATCCTTGATCGCATTGACAGCTACCTGTTCACCCCGGCCGTGCTGTACGCGCTGCTGACCCTGGCGAAGCCGCTGATCAGCACCGGCTAGCACGATTTAGTGAAGAAATTGTCACTCAGGCGTTACGATTGCGTGCCCCTGGAGGGTCAGCAGTCCGGCCCCCAGGGTCGCATCGGTGATGGTGATCGCCGGATCCATGGGCAACACTGCTCGGGTCTCCGGGGAATCTGAAGCCGACAGAACAACCGTGCCCGCCTCGGCTCGCAGGCGGAAGCGCTTCCGGATCGGATCCCGTTGTGCGGCGACTGATGCCACCAACTCCAGTTCGTCGTTCTCGATCCGCAGCTGGCCCAGGGGCTTCAGGCCCATCAGTTGCTCAGCAATCCAATCGCCGAGTTCACGCCAACGCTCAGACAACAACGCATCGCCAAGCGGCTGACCTGGCATCGACACCGTGCCCTTCACCTGGAAAGGATCCTTCAGAGCCAACATCCGGCCTGGACGCAACCAGGTGAGATCCAGCTGAATCGGTCCGCTGCTGATCTCGGCATGGTGCAGTGGCAACCCCTCAAAGCGCACATCCCGTGCCGACAAAACCGCACCCTGCAGCCGACCCCGCATCAGCCCAAGAGATGACCCTTGCAAGGTGAGGTCGAGATCCCCCACCTGATCACAGCGACTGCGGATCCAGAGCCCCAGACCGGTGGAGATCAACTGCAGCAGTGGATCGCTCATGAAACCAGCAGCTCCAGGCAGCGGTCAGCAACCCGTTGCGGCTGATCGATGTGGGGGAGATGACCGCAGGCCTCAAAGGTTTCGGCTGGGTGCTGCAGCAAACTTTCGGCCGCCTGCTTGAGCGGTGCACGCAGGATTCGATCATCAGCGCCCCAGATCACGTGCAGGGGCTGCGGTGGCAACGGCTCACCACAACCGGCGAAGCCACCGCTGCGGGCAAACGCTGCCAGGGCCTCAGCCCACCCTGGACATTGCAGATGCAGCGATGCGATCTGTTCCTCCGGCGGGCCCACCTGCCCATCCGGATCAGCAAAGGCCTGGCGGCAAAGCCCGCGACGCACCCCAGGCCGACCGAGAAACCAGGCGCCAAGCCGATCAAGCAGGGGCGGGACCGGCATGGGCCGGCCCGTCAGCCCAGCTGGAGCTAACAACAGCAACTGATGAATTCTCTCCGGCTGACGTTGGGCCAGCTCCACCGCCACCGCACCACCCATCGAGGCTCCGATCACACCGATGGCCCCATCGGCATCGAGATGCGCCACCAGTGCCTCGAGGTGCTGAAGGACAGCCTCCGGGCCGTAGGCCGCCTGCGGCGGACGCGGCGAAAAGCCAAATCCGAACAGATCGGGGATGAACAGCTGAAAGCGATCGGCCAACAATGGCGCCAGACGCCGAAATTCCAGAAAGCTGCTGTCAAAACCATGCAGCATCAGCAGCGGAGGCCCCTGACCGACCACAGCCACAGGGAAGGGAGTTTCAAGGCCCAGACTCTGCAACGGCCACCACTGCACCTGCAGCGCCAGGTCCCTGGCCTGCGGGTCCAGCAGCTCGGGGATCAAACCATCGAGCAGGCTTTTCAAGGCGCGACGGGACTGGGTTCGGCGGCTCCCACCAATGCCTCAAGCAACGCCCCCGGTGTCACCGCAAATGGAAGGTTGTGCAGGTCTGATCCTTCACGGCAGGCGAAGGCACAGACCTGTTGAAGATCACTAAGACTGGCGTTGGACAGCCCAAGATCCTGCAGGCTCACAGGAAGCTGCAACTGCCGCAGCAGGGGAAGCAACTGGCGGTGGGCCTGGCCGGCCAGGCGGTTGCCACCCAGACGTTCTTCCAGGCGGAGCTGCACCAGGATCCCGAAGCCCACCTTCTCGCCATGCAGCACGTCTTGGCAGGCCTGCAGTTGGGTGAGACCGTTGTGCACGGCGTGAGCTGCAACGGTTCTGCAGCGGGCACCCCCCAAGCCGCCGATCACACCGGCAGTAAGTGCACAGGCCTCGGCCGTGCGGGCCCAGGCCGCACTGTGGGGATCCTGCAGGGCCAGGGGACCATCAATCATCAATTGATCCCGCAGCACACGGGCCATCTGCACCGCCTGCTGCACCAGCCCATCGCTGCTGTCGCCGCTGCTGACCGAAGCTTCGTACCACTTCGCCAGGGCATCGGCGATGCCGCTGGCCAGGGTGCGAGCAGGAGCCTGGCGAACCAGGCCATGGTCAAACACCAGCAGCTCAGGGCAGCGCGTCAGGGCCACATCGCCCTCAAAGGCTCCATGCATCGAATAAAGATTGGAGAGAGCTGTCCAACCCGCGCAGGTGGCAGCACTCAACGGCACTGTGATGCAGGGCAGCTGAAGGCGATGGGCGAGCAACTTGCCAGCATCAAGAACCTTCCCACCACCGGCGGCGAGAACGGCATCACAGTCGGCTGCCTCAGCGGCCAGACGCTGTAGATCCTCCTCGCAACAGTCGTAGCTGAGCTCAGCTGGTTGCGGCGTCAGACAACTGTGAACGAGATCCGAAACAAGGGCTGACCGCAGGCTCACCGTGGCCTGACTGCGGCCCAACAGGAGAGGGCGGGAACAAAGGGCACTGATCTTGGACAGCGCCTCTGCCCAGGCACCCTCCCCCCGCAGCACCACCGCCGGGGCGATGGCGTGGGAGGAGATGGACACAACCATCAGACAGCCGCACCTGCCAATTGAGGAGAGCTCTCAGCCAGACCTTTGTGGCGGACGACAACTTTCTTGTCGTCGTCGACATCCACCTCGGCATGGTCACCATCCTTGATCCGGCCGGAGAGCACTTCCTCTGCCAGGGAATCCTCCAGCAACCGCATCACAGCGCGACGCAGGGGGCGAGCTCCATAGGCCGGGTTGTATCCCTCTTCCACCAACCGCTCCTTGAACGCATCGGACACGGTGAGGGTGATGCCTTTCTCGCCCATCCGGCCGAAGACTTCCTTCAGCATGATTTCGGCGATCTCCTTCACCTCATCGCGGCTGAGCTGACGGAACACGATGATCTCGTCGAGCCGGTTGAGGAATTCAGGGCGGAAGTACTGCTTCAGCTCCTCATTCACGAGCGAGCGGATGCGGGTGTATTGAGACTCCTCAGCACTCTCACCAGAGAACTCGAAACCAAGGCCACCGCCACCCTTCTCAATAACCTTCGAACCGATGTTCGAGGTCATGATCACCAGGGTGTTCTTGAAGTCGACCGTGCGGCCCTTGGAATCGGTCAGACGGCCATCTTCAAGTAGCTGCAGTAGCAGGTTGAACACATCAGGGTGCGCTTTCTCGATTTCATCGAACAGCACCACGGTGTAGGGGCGGCGTCGCACCGCTTCGGTGAGCTGACCGCCTTCGTTGAAGCCCACATAGCCCGGAGGCGAGCCGATCAGCTTGCTGACCGTGTGGCGCTCCATGAACTCCGACATGTCGAGGCGGATCATCGCCTCCTCACTGCCGAAGAAGTAGGTGGCCAGAGCCTTGGTGAGCTCGGTCTTACCGACACCGGTGGGGCCGGAGAAGATGAAGCTGGCGATGGGACGATTCGGGTTCTTCAGACCGACACGGGCCCGACGGATGGCTTTGGACACCGCCTTGACCGCTTCGTCCTGACCGATCAGACGCTGGTGCAGCGTCTCCTCCATGTTCAGCAGCTTCACCGATTCGCTCTCGGTGAGCTTCTGCACCGGCACACCGGTCCAGGAGGCAACGATCTGGGCAATGTCCTCCTCATTCACCATGGGCGAGGACTCGGCGGACTCTGCCGCAGGCGCATCGCTCTGGTCTGCGGACGCTTCAGCAACGGCGGTGGCATCGGTGCGGTTGGCTTGCAGCAGAGAGCGAATCTGATCGCGCAGCTCAACCTCCTTTTCACGAAGTTCACCGGCTTTAGTGAAGTCCTGGTCGCGTACGGCGTCCTCTTTCTGTTTCTGGACGCCGCGCAACTCCTTGTCCACCTCCTTGGCCTCGGGTGGGAGCTTGGAATTGAGCAGCCGAACCCGTGAACCGGCCTCATCAATCAGGTCGATCGCCTTGTCGGGGAGGAAGCGGTCCGAGATGTAGCGATCACCGAGGGTTGCCGCAGCCACAAGAGCATCGTCGGTGATCTTGAGGCGGTGGTGCTGCTCGTAGCGCTCGCGCAGGCCCCGCAGGATTTCGATGGTGTCATCGATGGAGGGCTCACCGACGTTGACGGGCTGGAAACGCCGTTCCAGCGCAGCATCACGCTCGATGTGCTTGCGATACTCATCCAGGGTTGTGGCACCGATGCACTGCAGCTCGCCCCTGGCGAGAGCCGGCTTGAGAATGTTGGCCGCATCGATGGCGCCCTCAGCAGCACCAGCACCGATCAGGGTGTGAACCTCGTCGATCACCAGGATCACGTTCCCGGCCGCCTTGATCTCCTCCATGATCTTCTTGAGGCGCTCCTCAAACTCACCGCGGTATTTGGTCCCTGCGACGAGCAGTCCAATATCAAGGGTGAGGACGCGCTTGTCTTCCAGGATGTCCGGAATTTCACCCTGCTGGATGCGCTGAGCAAGACCTTCGGCGATAGCCGTCTTGCCCACACCCGGCTCGCCGATCAACACCGGATTGTTCTTGGTTCGGCGACCCAGGATCTGGATGACCCGTTCAATCTCGTTGTGGCGACCCACCACGGGGTCCAACTTGGCCTCGTTGGCCATCTGGGTGAGGTTGCTGCCGAATTCATCCAGGGTGGGTGTCTTGGTGGAACCTTTTGCTCCACCACCACCGCCACCGCCGGACACTTCGGCGGTTTCACCCAGCATGCGAATGACCTGGGTTCTGACCTTGGCCAGATCCACACCCAGATTCTCGAGCACACGGGCCGCAACGCCTTCGCCTTCCCGTATCAAACCGAGCAGCAGATGCTCGGTACCGATGTAGTTGTGCCCCAACTGTCTGGCTTCTTCCAGGGAGAGTTCGAGCACCCGCTTAGCCCTTGGCGTGAAGGGGATCTCAACGGCCACAAAGCCAGAACCTCGGCCGATGATCTTCTCAACTTCAACCCGGGCGTCCTTGAGGTTGACACCCATCGACTTCAGAACCTTCGCGGCGACACCCGTGCCCTCTCCGATCAAACCCAGAAGAATCTGTTCGGTGCCAACGAAGTTGTGACCAAGTCGCCGAGCCTCTTCCTGGGCCAGCATGATCACCTTGATGGCCTTCTCAGTAAAACGTTCGAACATCGCGAGGCCGATACGTAAGTCTGTCCAAGCTATCAGGAGTCCGAGGCTGATGCGAGTGTTCGGTTGGTTCGGTCACTTTCCAGTCGTCAACTGGCCTGTCGCGTCCGCAAATTAACAACAAGATCAAAAAGATTTCGATCTTTTTTGTCTCTCAGGGGCGGGAAACCGAACAACACCGAAGGCCGACCGGAGCTACTCCTCGGTGGACAACCGGCGCCACTGGATCAGGGCATCGGAACCGTCTCGGTAGTACTTCTCACGGCGACCGGCGGTTTTGAAACCAACGCGGTGATACAGAGAGAGCGCGGCGATGTTGTCGCTACGGACCTCGAGGGTGGCGTGGGCAGCACCGTCCTGGCGTGCCCGTTGCAACAGCGCCGTGAGAAGACGACGGCCATGGCCCCGTTGACGCTCGTCGGGATCCACCGCCAACACCGTGATGTGCAGTTCATCCACGACGAGCCAACCGCAGGCCACTCCGGACAAGCCTTTCTCGTCCCGCACCAACCCAAGGCAGAGGCGACGGGGATCCTCCAGTTCGGAGCGCCACTGCTGAGCACTCCAGAACCCGTTCAACGCCCGTTCGTCCAGAACGAGACACGCCGCCAACCAGCTGGGATCGAGATCGATCACCGTCACCCTGAACCTGCCGGGGGCACACCGATTCCTACATTGCCTCTCTTCGCCGGCCCGTCGTGACCCAAGCCTTCGCCAGCCAGAAGCCCTACGAAACAGAGCGGGACACGGCCAGTCCCAACCGCAACCTGGCGCCGGTCACCACCTGTCTGGACGAGCGTGATCGGCTGATGGTGGGGGGTTGCCTGCTCAGCGACCTTGCCCAGCGCTACGGCACGCCGCTTTACGTGCTGGATGAGGACACGGTGCGCGGCACCTGTCGTGCCTACAGGGACGCTCTGAAACAGCATTACCCCGGGCCCTCCCTGCCGATCTACGCCTCCAAAGCCAACAGCTCACTGCTGGTGAGCAGCATCGCCGCCTCCGAAGGCCTTGGCCTTGATGCGGTCTCCGCCGGTGAATTGCTGACGGCTTTCCAGGGGGGGATGCCCGGCGAGCGGATGGTGCTGCACGGCAACAACAAGAACGACGAGGAGCTCCTGCTCGCTTACAACAACGACGTCACGATCGTCGTTGATAACCAGCACGATCTGGAACGCCTGGCGGAACTGGTACCTGCCGGCGGCGCACCGGCCCGTCTGATGCTGCGCTTCACCCCCGGCATCGAGTGCCACACCCACGAGTACATCCAAACCGGCCACTTAGACAGCAAGTTCGGCTTCGACCCCGACCTGCTGGAGTCGGTGCTTCGGCAGCTGGTGGGCAAGCCCTGGGCGAAGCTCACCGGTCTTCATGCCCATATCGGCTCCCAGATCTTTGAACTGGAGCCGCATCGGGACCTGGCGGCAGTGATGGCCGATGCCCTCAAGCTGGCCCGAAGCCTGGGTCATCCCGTGGAGGACCTCAATGTTGGTGGCGGCCTCGGGATCCGTTATGTGGCCTCGGATGATCCGCCAACCATCGAGCAGTGGGTGAAGGTGGTGGCCGATGCCGTCACGGCCGCCTGCCGGGATCGTCAACTGGAGCTGCCACGGTTGCTCTGCGAGCCGGGCCGTTCCCTGGTGGCCACCGCCGGAGTGACGCTGTACGCCGTGGGCTCCCGCAAGACCATTCCTGGTGTGCGCACCTACGTCGCCATCGACGGCGGCATGAGCGACAACCCCAGACCGATCACCTATCAGTCGCTTTACACCTGCTGCCTGGCCGACCGACCGCTGGCCCCAGCGGAAGAGACCGTGAATCTGGTGGGCAAGCACTGCGAATCCGGTGATGTGCTGCTGAAGGATTTACCGCTCCCCACCACTCAAAGCGGAGACATCGTCGCCGTGTTCGCAACCGGTGCCTACAACGCATCGATGAGCTCCAACTACAACCGAATTCCACGGCCCGCTGCTGTGGTGGTTCAAAGCGGCTCTTCGGAGCTTTTTCAGAAGCGCGAGCAGCCGGATGATTTGCTGCGCTACGACGTGCTTCCAGAGAGGTTCCGGGCGTTACCTTGACTCCAGTACGACTTTTGCTGGGTGAACGTGCTGGCGGTGGTGGATCCGCGCCTGGTTCTCGACGTTCTGTTCGCCTCAGCCATTGGATTCCTGCTGTTTTCCCGTGTCAATGAGGCACGAACCCTCTGGCTCCTGAGGGGATACCTTTTCCTGGTCGCCCTGGCCTGGTTCGTCCAGCGCTACGCCAATCTGCCGCTGACCTCAAAACTGGTCGATGCGTTGGTGCTGGCCTGCTCACTGTCATTGGCCATCCTCTGGCAGGGGGAGTTGCGACGTCTGATGGAACTTCTCGGCACCGGCCGGCTGGCGGTGTTGCTCGGCAATCCCCAGAAGGAGTTCCGCGGCAGCGCCGGCACCGTGACGCAGATCACCGAGGCGGCCGGCCGCCTCTCACAACAACGTCGGGGGGCCCTGATCGTGGTGGACATGGGCAGCGATCTTCGGCCGGAAGATTTCCTCAACCCCGGCGTCGCCATCGGTGCGCAGCTCAGTCGCGAGCTGTTGTTGAATCTGTTCGCCGCCGACACACCACTCCACGATGGAGCTGTTCTTGTGCGCGGCAATCGCATCGAAGCAGCCGGGGTGATCCTGCCGCTGTCACGCCACAGCGTCAGCCGCTACGGAACCCGCCATCTGGCAGCTCTGGGCATCACCGAACGGTTCGACCGCTGCATCTGCATTGTTGTCTCTGAGGAAACCGGCACCTTGTCGCTCTCCAATCAAGGCAAGCTCGAGCGACCGATCACCAGTTCGAGGCTGGAGGAGCTCCTGCGGGAACTGCTCAGCAGCGCCGAATCCAGGCCCCCAGCACGACGTACGGTGGTGAGCTCATCGGCTGAATCGCTGTCTTGAGCCGACCACTGGCCACCAGCCACGACACCACTCCATCCCAGCTCTGCCCTCCCGAGCTGGATGGGGATCGGTTGCCGGTCCATGTGGCTGTGATCATGGATGGCAACGGACGCTGGGCTGAAGCCAGGGGCCTGCCTCGGATGATGGGGCACCGCGCCGGGGTGGAAGCGCTCAAGTCAACCCTTCGGCTTTGCAGCGACTGGGGCATCGCTGCCCTCACCGCTTACGCCTTCTCAACAGAAAACTGGTCACGGCCAGGTGACGAGGTGAATTTCCTGATGACCCTGTTCGAACGGGTGCTGCAGAAGGAGCTGCGCACCCTCGAGGAAGAACAGGTCCGCATTCGTTTTCTGGGTGACCTGGACGCCCTGCCGCTGAAACTGCAGGAGCTGATCGGCGATGCCACGGAGCGGACGGCTGCCAACGACGGCATTCATTTCAACGTTTGCACCAATTACGGCGGTCGGCGGGAGCTAGTGCGTGCGGCGCAGCGTCTGGCACGTCAGGCCGCCAATGGTGATCTGATGCCCGAAGACATCGATGAGAACAGCCTGGCTGCGGAACTGTTCACCGCCGGCGAGCAGGATCCTGATCTGCTGATTCGCACCAGCGGCGAACACCGCATCAGCAACTTCCTGCTCTGGCAGCTGGCCTATGCCGAGATCCACGTCACCGATGTGTTCTGGCCCGACTTCAATGCCGAGGCCCTGAAGCGGGCGTTGCTGGATTTCCAGAGCCGCTCCCGCCGCTTCGGAGGCCTTGATCCACTCACGCCATGACGTTCACGATCCGCCACGACTGGACCATCGCCGAAATCCAGGCGCTGCTGGAACTACCGCTAATGGAGTTGCTTTGGCAAGCGCAATATGTGCACCGTGCCGCCAACCCCGGCTATCGGGTGCAACTGGCCTCCCTGCTCAGCGTGAAGACGGGCGGCTGCGAAGAGGACTGTGCCTACTGCTCCCAATCGATCCACAACAGCAGTGATGTAACGGCCTTCGAGGCCCAGATGCAGGTGGAGCCGGTGCTGCAACGGGCCCGGGCCGCGAAAGAGGCTGGCGCCGATCGCTTCTGCATGGGCTGGGCCTGGCGAGAGATCCGCGATGGCGCTCCCTTTGAAGCGATGTTGTCGATGGTGCGCGGCGTGCGGGACCTGGGCATGGAGGCCTGCGTGACCGCCGGAATGCTCAGCGATCAGCAGGCGGAACGGCTGGCGGAGGCGGGCCTCACCGCCTACAACCACAACCTCGACACCAGCCCAGAGCACTACGACCGGATCATCTCCACCCGCACATATCAGGAGCGACTCGAGACCCTGCAACGCGTTCGCAAGGCGGGTGTCACCCTCTGCTGCGGCGGCATCATCGGCATGGGGGAGACGTTGCGGGATCGCGCCTCGATGTTGCAGGTGCTGGCCTCGATGGCCCCTCACCCGGAGAGTGTTCCCGTAAACGGTCTGGTGGCTGTGGAGGGCACCCCCTTGGAAGATCAGGCTCCGTTTGAGCCGCTGGAGCTGGTGCGGATGGTGGCCACCGCAAGAATCCTGATGCCTCGGGCTCGGGTGCGACTCAGCGCTGGCCGTGAATCGATGAGCCGGGAAGCGCAGATCCTCTGCCTGCAGGCCGGTGCTGATTCGATCTTTTACGGCGACACCCTGCTGACCACCGGCAATCCAGACGTTGAAGCCGACCGTCAGTTGCTTGCTGATGCCGGGGTGCAGGCCAACTGGCAGGAGTGCCAGACCACGGCATGAGCCGCTTGCTCGTGGCGGCGTTCTACGCCTTCACACCCCTCGATGACGACCAGCGCGAGGCTTTGCTGAGTGCCTTGCCGACCCAGGCCAGCCATGGAGCTGTGCTCGGCTCGGTGTTGGTTGCCAAGGAGGGCGTCAATGGCACGATCAGTGGTCCGGAGCAGGGGGTCGAGGGCCTGCTTGAGCATCTGCAGGAGCAGCTGAAGCTGGGCGAGCAGCACTTTGAACGGTTGGAGGTGAAACGCAGCTGGGCGGAGCGATCGGTGTTCCGCCGTTTCAAGGCTCGGCGCAAGAAGGAAATCGTGACCATGGGGGTGACTGGCGTGGATCCCCGAGCCAACGTCGGCACCTACGTGGATCCCGAGGACTGGAACGGTCTGGTCGATGACCCCGACACCCTGGTGATCGACACCCGCAACCACTACGAGACCGCCATCGGCAGCTTTGACGGTGCCATCGATCCAGGTACCGACAGCTTCCGCGACTTTCCTCACTGGGCCGAAACCAAGCTCCGCCCCCTCATTGACGAGACCGCACCAAAGCGCATCGCCATGTTCTGCACCGGCGGCATCCGCTGCGAGAAAGCCAGCAGCTACCTGCAACACCAGGGGTTCGGGGAGGTGCATCACCTGCGGGGCGGCATCCTCAAATACCTCGAGCAGGTCCCCGAGGAGGAGAGCCGTTGGCGGGGGGAATGCTTCGTATTCGATCAGCGGGTGGCCCTCAACCACCAACTGGAACCCGGAGAGCACAGCCTCTGCCATGCCTGCGGACTGCCCCTGTCACCCGAGCAGCGGTCGTTGCCGAGTTACATCAAAGGGGTGCAGTGCCTGCATTGCATCGACCGTTTTTCGGAGAGCGACCGCCAACGCTTCGCCATGCGCCAACGGCAGATGGATCAGCTGTCGTCTGCCTCCTCCAAGAAGTCCGACGATTTCTCGCTGTAAAGAGCCTTCCATTCAGCATCCGTTTTGCAGTAGCGGTTGTGCTGCAGCATGTGGAGGGTCTGAATGGAACATCCCAGGGCAATGATCACCATGGGAATCAACCAAACGGGATCGCGGAAGGAGATGCGCTTACGACTCATCAGTTCACCTCCAATTCACGGTCGTACACCTCATCGTTCTGGGACGCCCAGCGCGCTTCAGTGACACAGCCACCGGCGTGAATCTGCTGATGAGCGACGAACAGTCCCACCATCCAGGCGAGCAGTCCAAGTGGAACCAGAGCTCGCATCACCGAAACAGACCATTCACACCCACGCTTAACGCATCCCCCCCCCGTCGCCAAGAACATGCTGCCGATCCTCTACAGCTTCCGGCGGTGCCCTTACGCCATGCGGGCACGTTGGGCCCTGTTAGAGGCGGGGTTACTGGTGCAGTGGCGCGAGATCGAATTGCGTGCCAAACCCGCCGCCATGCTGGAAGCCTCAGCCAAGGGCACGGTGCCGGTGCTGGTGCTGGCCGACGGCACCGTGATCGAGGAAAGCCTCGAGCTGATGCATTGGGCCCTTGCCCAGGCGGACCCCAGGGACTGTCTCGGTGCAGGTGATCTGGATCCGTGGGTGGGAGAGAACGATGGTGTGTTCAAACACCACCTCGATCGTTTCAAGTACAGCGACCGTTATCCAGAGGCGGATCGATCAACCCATCAACAGGAGGGACGGGCGATCCTCAAGGGATGGAATGACCGCATCCGAGCAGCCGGCTGGCTGGCCGGTGAACGGATGGGCCTGGCCGATGCAGCCCTGTGGCCGTTCGTGCGCCAGTGGCGGATCGCTGATCCTCAGGGATTCGATGCCGACCCTGAGCTGGAGCCATTGCGCGGTTGGCTGAATCGCTTCCTGCAGGCGCCTGCTTTTGAGCGATTGATGCAGCGCGCCGATCCCTGGGATCCAGGCGGTCAACAGCACCTTTTCCCGGCCGACGCCATCGCTGTTCCAACGGATCAACCCTTGTTTCATCTGGCCCTCGCCTCGGATTGGCATCAGGCCCAGAACGATGGGGAGTACAGCGTCTCCACCCGCGGACTGATGCTCGAGCAGGTGGGCTTTATCCACTGCTCCTGGCGCGAACAGGTCGACGCAACCTATGACCGCTTCTATGCCGATGCCGGTGAAGTGCTGTTGCTGGAGATCGACCCGGCTTTAGTCAGTGCCCCCCTACGGGGCGATGCCATTCCCACCGGTGAACTCTTCCCCCATCTGTACGGTCCCCTGCCACTCCATGCCGTGCGCGACGTGAGCCATCGATGATCAACGAACCATCACCATCCCTGCTCGAGCGGCTCGAGTTGCAGGCCAGCGAACGCGGCCTGCTGCTGAGGCTGCAGGTGGGCCGTCCGCTGGGGCTCTGGAGCCTGAGGTTGGTGGTGGCCTGCCCGGGGCCGAATGGCACAGCGCAACTGCTGGGGGAGATGAAGGGCTGGGCCTACGGAACAAGCAACGGCCTGCAGCTGGACACGATGCGGGTGGTTCCCCAAAGCCCGGCAGGGGTGGGCGATCTGGTCTGGGCCGCCACCATGGCCTGGGCCCTGGAAGCAACCCCCTGCAGCAGAGCCCGGCTGCTGGCGATCCGCGATGACGAACGCCAGCACAGCCGGCTGGTGCGTTATTTCCGCCAGCGGGGCTTTCAGCTGGAGCGGGATGTGGCAGCAGCCCTGTGGGATCTGCCGTTGCGAATGGTGTGGGGTGGCGCCGGTGCGCTGATGAGTGGTTCGGTGGAGCAGGTGCTGGAGCGGAGCCTGCGGAGCTGGCGTCAATCGGCAGCGTGATAACTGCTGCGCACCAGCGGACCACTGCGCACCTGGGCGAACCCAAGATCGCGGGCCACAGCACCGAGTTCGTCAAACTCCTCCGGCGTCCAATAGCGATCCACTGGGATGTGAGCCAAGGACGGACGCAGGTACTGGCCGAGGGTGAGGCGCTGACAATCCACAGCCCGCAGATCCCGCATCGCAGCAATCACCTCATCACGGCTCTCGCCAAGGCCCAGCATCAACCCTGATTTGGTGGGAATCGTTGGAGCCAGCTCCCGGCACGCCGCCAGCAGCCCGAGGGATCGCTCGTAGGTGGCACCGCGCCGTACCTCACCTTGCAGGCGTTGGACGGTTTCCAGGTTGTGGTTGAAGCACACGGGGTCAGCCGCGAGCACGGTGGACAGCCGCTCACGCTGCGCGGCAACAGCCTGTTGTGGATCGGGACAGCCACCCCAGAAATCCGGCGTCAACACCTCGATGGCAATCAGCGGATTGCGGGCGCGGATCGCCTCCATCGTTGTAGTGAAGAGAGCTGCACCGTGATCAGCCAGGTCATCACGGGCGACGGCCGTGAGCACCACATAACGCAGCTGCATCGCCTCCACCGCATCAGCCACCCGCTGCGCCTCAGCAGGGTCCACCGCCATGGGTGCTTGGCCCTTCTCCACCTGGCAGAAGGCACAGCTGCGGGTGCAGATCGAACCACCCAGCAAAAACGTGGCTGTGCCAGCTGCATAACACTCACCGCGGTTGGGGCAACGCCCCTCCTCGCAGATGGTGTGCAACCGGTTCTGCTTGACCAATCCCTGCACCCGCTCGAGCGCAGATGCATCGCCGATCGGTCGCCGCAGCCACTCCGGCAGTCGTTCCGTCGGAGCAATGGTGCTGTATTTGCTCATGCCATCTGACCTTCCCTTTTATTCTGGCGGGAGGGACGTCAGCGGGGGGGGGGCCGGCAACCTGGGAGGGTGCACCCGCCCGGAGCGATGTCACCGGCGAGTCAATCATCACGGAATCCTGACGGTGTTGCCTGCAACACCGCACTTTCTATAGAAAGTTACTAGTAATTCACCTTGAAAGGTCAGTCCAGCGGGCGCCGGCCCTCCAGGGCCCGGCTGAGAGTGACCTCGTCGGCGTACTCCAGTTCACTCCCCATCGGCAGGCCATAGGCGATGCGGCTCACGGGACAAAACGGCTTGAGCAAACGAGCCAGATAAAGGCTGGTGGTGTCCCCCTCCACGCTGGGAGTCAGTGCCAGGATCACCTCAGTGATGTCCTCCTGATTGATCCTGGCCACCAGCGGGGTCACATGGAGCAATTCCGGGCCGATGCCATCCATCGGCGAGATCAAACCACCAAGAACGTGATACCGGCCTTGGAACTCTCGTGTGCGCTCCAGGGCCAGCAGGTCTCGGGAATCGGCCACCACACAGATCAAACCGTTGCGGCGCTCCGGGTTGCGGCAGATCTCGCATTCCGGATCGGCCGACAGATGAAAGCAGGTCTGGCATTGCCCCACTTGTGTGCGGGCCGCCAGCAGGGCATCAGCAAACTGGCGGATCTGCTCCTCTGGCTGGTTCAGCAGATGCAAAGCAAGCCGTTGCGCCGTGCGCGGGCCAATCCCTGGGAGCCTCTCAAACTGATCGATCAGCCGGGCCAACGGTCTTGTGAAGCCGCTCAGAGGTCTGCCGCCGATGGTGCGGACTCTAGGCAGAATGCACCGATCTGCTCCGCTTTTGATGCAGCTGCTCCGCTCCCTCTCCCGACTGCTCGTCTGCGGGATCCTGACGATGGCTTTGGGAGCATGTGCGGCTGGACCAACCGCAGGCCTGCAGTCGTATCAGAGCCCCGATGGTCGTTTCGCCTTCCTTTATCCCACCGGTTGGACCCAGGTGCAGGTAAGCAATGGACCGCGGGTGGTGTTTCACGACCTGATCCACGGCGATGAGACTGTGAGCCTGATGGTGAACAAGGTGGATGAGAACAACGACCTCACCGAACTGGGCAGTGCTGTTGCGGTGGGAGAGCGCCTACGCCGTGAGGTGATCGCCACCGCCGGCAGTGGCCGTACTGCTGAGCTGGTGGAAGCGCAGGAGCGCGAGATGAATGGCCATACCTTTTACGACCTGGAATACGCGGTGCACCTGGAAGACCGCGACCGCCACGAGCTGGCGACGGTGGTTGTGGATCGGGGCCGCCTCTACACCTTGGCCACCAGCGTCAACGAAGACCGCTGGGAGAAGGTGGATGACCTCTGCGGCCGTGTGGTGCGCTCGCTCAACCTGCTGGTTTGATCAATTCGGCCAGGTGGTTTCCAGGTAACTGATGCCACCGCGACTGAAGGGTCTCGCTTGCAATCGATGTGCATCGAGATCAGTGCAGATCAATCCCGTGGCTAGACCAGCCATCTGCAGCGGATTGAGGTCGGTTTGCACCTGCGTGCGCACGACGCCCAGCAACAGCGGCAGCTTCAAAAGATTCTGCGGCTGCCGCAAACGATTCGCCAAACCCTTCAACGCCAGTTGCTGCCGTTCCAGACGTCCGAAATCGCCATATCCGTCGTTACGCCAACGCAGAAATCCCTCCAACGCCTTGCCGCTCAACACCTGACGCCCTGGCTGCAGGTCAATCACCAGATCCTGGCTGCGATCCACGTAATACAGCCGTTTGGGCACGTCCACTTCAATGCCGCCCACCAAATTGGCCAGCAACGGCAACGTCTGAAGCGACACCACCACGTGATGGCGCACCGGCCGGTTCATCAGCCGCGTCAGCTCCCGCTCCACCGCCTCTGGTCCACCGCGCCTCAGCAATCCATTGATCTTCATCGCCCCGAATCCATCCGGGTTGATGTAACTGTCGCGGGGAATCTGCGTGATGCGCGTGCTGCCGGGCTTCACCTTCAACGTGAAGATCGTGTCGGTGTTGCTGCCACCCGCGTCCTGCCCCAGCACTACCACTTCGCCGATGCCAAGGCCCCACCAACCAGCCAGGGGATGACGCCGAGCCAACGGCACCGACACCAGCAATCCCACGGCCAGGCCCAAGCCGCACACCTGCCAAAGCGGGCGATGGCGCAAACTGGAGAGCAGCGCGGCCATTCCGTCACGCTAATCCCGTCTTGACGCGTTCTTAACCGAACAACCGTCGGGGGGTTCCCCTCCAACGCAACAGTTCAGACCAGCGGATCGCTGATCACCATCGACGCGCAGGGCAACTGACTGATCAACTTGCTGGTGCGATCGCTGCCGGGAATTGGCAGTCCGGCGACACGCCGGCGTTGGGTGCGCAGGATCACCAGGTCGTGGTCGCGGCTGAGGCGATGGATGGACCCATCTATGCCGGGCCCCCGCACGATCACGATGTGGAAGCGATCAGCGGGGATCCCGGCCGGTCGCCAGCGGATCAACTGTTCCTCCATCCACTGCCGATCCGATCCGCTGAAGCGGGGATCATGCACGTGCAGCAGCGTGATCCGGGTGCGTTGGTTCTCCGGGGCGCTGTTGATCACCCGCAGGGCCAATTCCACCTGCTCACGGGCACTGGCGGAGAGGTCCTTGATCGGCACCAGGATGCGATGCATTGCCGCATCGGCATGACGGCCAAGGTTCACCACCACAACAGGGCAGTGGGCTGTTCTGCACACGCCATCCACGATGTCGCCCATCAACCAGGCCCGCAGCTGGTCCTGGCGGCCGGCACCGATCAGCAGCAGATCCGCTGCCTGTTCCAGCGCCGTGCGGCTCATGCCACCGGCCACGTCCTCATCCAGCCGCAACAGCGTGCGGGTGGGCACCTGCAGATCGGCTCCGATCGACTCCGCCACCCTCAGCCGGGAGCGGGCCGCCGCCACCGCCCGGTTCAGACCGCCGCGCACCTCCTCCAAACTTGGGTTCACCATCGCCAGGGGCAGCAACAGACCGTCGCCACCGGCGGAGCCCCGCAGCAATCTTGAGGCCATGGTGATCAGCCCCTGCTCATTGCTGGGATTCGCCACGGGCACCACGATCCGTAGTGGCCGTTGCACCACTTCGCTGACCCCATCCAGAGCGGAAACCTCCTCCCCGAAGCTGGCGGGAAGCGTGCCCTGACGCGCCTCGTTCAGACGGGTGACCGAACGCTCCGTCAGGATCGGTCCGAGGGTGGCCGTCACCACCATCACCGCCAGCACCGCGTTGAGCACCGTCTGGTTGAGCAGCCCCGCCTGGAAGCCGATGAAGGCCGTGGCCAGGGTCGCCGCCACCTTGGGCATGGTCAGCGACCACATCATCAGGATCTGCGGGCGGCGGTAGCCGAACAATGCGCCGCTGATCCAGGAGGCCAGACCCTTGCCGCCGATGGCCCCCACCAGCATCAGACCGGTGAACTGGTAATTGCTGAGGCTGGCCCCGAGGCTGCCCACATCAAGCAGCAGACCCAGATCGATGAAGAAGATCGGGATGAACAGCACACCACCGACGAAAATCACCTGCTCCTTCACCCGTCCCTCAGGCAGCACCGAATTCACGGCGAGGCCGGCCAGGAAGGCACCGACAATTTTTTCCACCCCCGCCAACTCGGCCCCCAGGGACGCCAGGAACAGCGCCACCAGCACCGCCAGCACCATGCGGTTTTCGTCATTGATGCCGCGCAGCACCAGCCGTCGCCCCAGCCAGCGGATGCCCACCACCACCAGCACAGCGAACAGGCCGATCCTCAGCAACAACAGGCCCAGGCCAACTCCGCTGAGATCGCCTTGGCCGAGGCCCAGGCCCACCGCCAGCAGCAGCAACGCCACGATGTCGGTGAAGATCGTGCTGCCGACACTCACCACCACCGACTCATCCTTCTGAGCGCCGTAACTGCGGACGATCGGATAGCCCAGCGGCGTGTGGGTGGCCATCAGGGCCCCCAGCAACAGGCAGGAGACGGAGGCGAACCCGGCCAACAGGCCGATGCTGACGCCGGTACCCACACCGATCAGAAGGATCAACAGGCCATAGATGAAGGAGCGGCGTTTGACCCGGTTGAACTCCTCCAGATCAATTTCCAGCCCCATGGTGAACAGCAGGTACACCGCCCCCAGATCGGAGAGCAACCGCACTGTTTCGCTGCCGCTGTCCACCCAGTTGAGGGCGTGTGGTCCCACCACGACGCCCGCAACCAGCAACCCCACCAGGTCCGGCAAACCGATCCGGCGGATGAGGGGCGGCACCGCCGCACTGATCGCCACCAGCAGCGAAAACACGCCGAGGGGGTGATGCATCACCTGGCCGATGGAGGCCTGCATGGCCATGACAGTCGGGCCGATTGGCGACCCCAGCATGGTCAGCCGATGCGCCTCCTACAACGCCTGCTTCAGGAAGCGATAAGCCGTTCGCCGGCCTGCACCTGCCAGAGATTGGCGTAAACGCCACCGTGGGCCAGCAGCTGGTCATGGCGGCCCTGTTCCACGATCCGTCCCTGCTCCATCACCACAATCCGATCAGCGTGGCGCACCGTGCTCAGGCGATGGGCGATCACCACGGTGGTGCGGTTGCGGGTGATCTGGTCCAGTGAGCGCTGAATCGCCGCTTCGGTGTCGTTGTCAACGGCGGCCGTGGCCTCATCCAGCACCAGCACCGGGGCATCCTTGAGGATCGCCCGGGCCAGAGCGATGCGCTGACGCTGGCCACCGGAAAGGCGTTGGCCACGCTCGCCAACGAGGGTGTCGTAGCGATCCGGCAGCGCTTCGATGAAACCAGCGGCCTCCGCCAGACGGGCGGCCTGCTCGATAGCCAAAGGATCAGGGTTGGCAACGCTATAGGCGATGTTCTCAGCCACCGTGCCGTGGAAGAGGTAGACGTCCTGGCTCACCAGCGCGATCGCACCCCGCAGATCAGGAAGCTGCAGCTGTTCGATCGGACGACCGTCCAGAAGGATTCGCCCCCCCTGACGCTCATAGAGGCGCAGCAGCAGTTTCACCACGGTGCTCTTGCCGGAGCCGGTGGATCCGACGATGCCGACCGTTGCCCCGGACGGCACCACCAGATCGAAGCCCTGCAGCAGAGAAGCCCGCCCCGGGTAAGCGAAATCCACCTGCTCAAAGCGAATCTCTCCTCGCACCAGCCGTCGGTCCAGCGGGGTCTGGCCGCTGCGGATCGTGACTGGGGTGTCGATCAGATCCAACACCCGCTGGGTGGAGGCCATGGACCGCTGGTACTCATCAAGCGTGCGGCCGAGGGCCGTGAGCGGCCACAGCAGCCGCTGGGTGATGAACACCAGAACGCTGTAGGTGCCCACCGCCAACTGACCACTCAGAGCCTGGAAACCACCTACCAGCAGGATGGCCACGAAGGCGAAGAGAATGGCAAAACGGATTAGGGGAATGAAGGCCGCCGACAGGCGGATCGCCCGGCCGTTGCTCTCCAAATAGGCAAGGCTTTCCGCTTCAAGCCGTTGCGCTTCCAACGGCTCGGCGGTGAAGCTCTTGATCGTGAGCATGCCACCGAGGTTGTTGGCCAGGCGGGAGGCAAGGTCACCGGCGCGGGCTCGCACCTCGCGATAACGGGGGGCCAGTTGCCGTTGAAACCGCAGCGACCCCAGCAGAATGACGGGGATCGGCAGATAGGCGAACAGGGCCACCTCAGGAGCCACCACGGCCATGCCGATGCCCACGATCAGCACCGTGGTGATCAGTTGCAGGATCTGGTTGGCGCCACGATCGAGAAAGCGTTCCAGCTGGTTGATGTCATCGTTCAGCACCGCCATCAGGCGGCCGCTGCTGTCCTGCTCGAAAAAAGCCAGCTCCAGCCGTTGGAGGTGGTCGTAGGCCTCAAGCCGCAGGCGATGCTGGGTTGTCTGGGCCAGGTTGCGCCAGAGAACGTCGTACAAGTACTCGAACAGGGACTCCGCCGCCCAGATCACAAAGGTGAGCAGCGCCAGCACCCACAGCTGTTGGGAGACGCTCTGGATGCCGAAGCTCGCCAGCAGGGACTGCTGACCACGCACCACCACATCCACGGCCAAGCCGATCAAGGCCGGAGGAGCGAGGTCAAAGAGCTTGTTGAGCAGCGAACAGATCACCGCCGTGATCACAAGACGGCGCTGGGGCGCCAGATGACGCAGCAACCGAACCAGGGGCAAAGACCTTGTGCTGATGGCTCGATCCGTCACGGTTCTGAAGCTCCTGAAGGGCTGATAACGGGATCACAACAAACAAAACAACAGGGATCAGCACACATCGCTGACCCCTGCCGGAGATCGATCTTGAGCGTGTCGGAACGCTGCTCTGAAGTTCTCTCAGCCGCGATAACCGCCGCCACCGCCACCGCGAGGTCCGCCTGAACGCTCACGAGGCGTGGCCTTGCTGACGCGGATCATGCGGCCCATCCACTCAACCTCTTGAAGGTCGTCGATGGCTTTCTGTTCGTCTTCGTCGTTGACCATCTCGACAAACGCGAAGCCGCGCTTGCGTCCGGTCTCTCGATCCAGGGGCAGGCTGCAGTTCTTGACTTCGCCGTATTCACTGAAGAGATCGAACAGATGCTCCTGCTCCGCCTGGAACGAGAGATTGCCGATGTAGATGGTCATGGAGCGTGGAACCGTTGGATGTGCTCGGGTGCATGAACCGGTTCCGAAGCTCGGAGAAAGCCGGGGGTCAAGCCTGAACGTGATGACGTTACAGGGGAGTCGCACGAAACAACACAGGAAGCGGAAGGAAACCGAAAGAGTTCACGGCGGACCACTGAGCCAGCCCATTGTCATGAGATCACAACACAAGGAGGGGTATGGATGGACTGCATCTGCAAGCACTGCACTGGACGGACGACGGTGAGCTCTGTTCAACCGATCGCTGCGCTCTGCTGACAACGCTGATGGCCAGCAGCCTCCCTGAGGTTCAAATGGAGCTCATTGCCCTGATGGAGCGAACCCCAATGGATCTGGAGATGCTGACGCCCGATGTGAGCGTCTGCTGATCAGGAGTCGAGCGGGAAGCGCTGGGCTGCCTCTGTTTTACAAGTCTCACGGGCCTCGTTCAAATCCGCACCTTGGGACACCTGTTCGAGAAAACAATCGCAGGTGAACGTGCCCATCCCCTCAGGGGGGGTCAACCCAGCATTGGCCATGGCTGCCTCAAAGGCAGCCATGCAGAAGCGGCGGATGGTGTTCTCTTCAGCCGCGGCCGGGGCAGTTGCCACCGAGATGATCACGGCAAGGACAACGGCGGCGATCACGACGCCTGAGTGATCTGTAGCTCCCGGTTCATCACCCGAAGCCGCCGCAAGCTGTTAAAGACATCCTCCGGCATGCCTTTAGGCAGATCCACAAAGCTGTGGTTGTCGAAAATCTGAATCCGGCCGATCGCACGGCCCTGCAGACCGGTTTCTCCGGCGATGGCCCCGACAAGGTTTCCGGGCTTGACCCGATCACGGTGCCCAACCTCGACGCGGTAGCGCTGCATGTTCTCCTCCGGGGCACGGGCCGGACGATCGGAGCGGCGCTCTCTCCGTTCGCCGCCCCGATCACGGTCACGATCACGATCGCGGCGCTGGTTGTTGTGAATCCACTCGTCGTCGCCCTTCTGGCGCAGCAAAGGGTCTGGGCCGATGGCCATGCTGAGGGCGGCGTAGGCCAGTTGCTCAGGGCTGAGCTCCAGTTCCGTGCCGATGCGTTGCAACAGCTCTTTCAGCAGCGCCGCTTCTTCCTCATAGGACCGCTCGTTGTGGGCTGCTTCGCTGAGGCGTTTGTGCAAACGATCGAGTCGACCCTGGTTAATCGCGGAGTTGCCTGGCACCTCCATCGCCTCGATCGGCTGGCCTGTTGCCCGCTCAAGGTTGTTGATGAAGCGACGCTCGCGCGGGGTGACAAACAGCACGGCCTCCCCCGTGCGACCGGCCCGGCCGGTACGACCGATGCGGTGGACGTAGGCCTCGCTGTCGAACGGCATGTCGTAGTTGATCACCAACCCGATGCGATCAACATCCAGGCCCCGAGCGGCCACATCGGTGGCCACAAGGATGTCGACGGAACCACTGCGCAGCCGTTCCACCGTCCGCTCCCGCTGGTTCTGCGGCACATCACCGTTGAGCACGGCCACCTGATGCCCGCCCGCCTCAAGCGTCTCGGCCACGGTGAGGGTGATGGCCTTGGTGCGGGCAAAAATAATGACTCCTTCACCACCGCAGGCATCGAGCACCCGCTGCAGAGCCTCCAGCTTGTGGGGCATCGGCACGGTGATCGAACGCTGGCGAATCCGTTTGCCTTCCTGATCCTTGGTGCGGATCGTGACCTCGGCTGGATCCTTCAGATAGCGCTTCGACAGGCGACGGATCTCCGGTGGCATGGTCGCGGAGAACAGCACCACCTGCCGTTCCTGCGGCAGTTGCTCCAGGATCCACTCGACATCGTCGATGAAGCCCATCCGCAGCATTTCGTCGGCCTCATCCAGCACCAGGCTGCGTAGGCCGGAGGTGTCCAAGGTGCCCTGCCGCATGTGATCCATCACCCGGCCCGGTGTCCCCACCACAACGTCCACGCCACGGCGCAGGGTGTTGATCTGAGAACGGAAGTCGGTGCCCCCGTAAACCGCCAGCACCTTCAGATGCGGATGCCCAGCGGAATAGGCCTTGAACGAATCAGCCACCTGCATGGCCAGTTCGCGGGTGGGTGCCAGCACGAGGGCCTGCGGAGTTTTCTGGCCACTGGCGAGCCGTTCGAGCAATGGCAACGCGAAGGCCGCCGTTTTTCCGGTACCGGTCTGGGCCTGGCCCACCAGGTCACGCCCCAGCATCAATTCAGGGAAGGCCGCCTTCTGAATCGGTGAAGGCTCGCTGTACCCCTTATCCGCCAGCGTCTTCAGCAATGCCTCACTGAATCCGAAACCATCGAAACCCGATTCCGGTTGCTGGGCGTCGATCGTTGTGGTGAAGACGTCTGCAGAACCCTGCTCTGAAGTGGCCTGCTCAGGCAGCGAAGATGCGGACAGATCGACGGCGCACGGGGTCTCCCCGAGCTGTTGGTCATTCATGGTGGTAGGCCCTGGCCTGATTGATCTCTGAAATCAGGCTCACAACCTCCCGGCGACTGAGAAATCGCTCTCTGGTTGTGTTGCCTACGCTTCAAAGGTTGAATATTAACTTATCACCCGGCCGTAATCATCCTGCAGGCGTTCGATGTCGTCCTCCCGCAAATCATTGCCGTGTTGGACCTCGAGGATGACCAGGTCAGATTGGTCACTGCGGGCGCGATGGAGTGCACCACAGGGAATGGTGAGCATCACGCCGGCATTGGCCTCCAGCCAGCATTCACCACACAGCAGCGCACCATCTCCGGCCACCACCGTCCAGCTCTCACTGCGGTGGCGGTGACGCTGAAGTGACAGTTGCCGACCACGGCGAATCAGCAGTCGCTTCACCTTGTAACCGGGAGCGGCCAGGAGGTCTTCGTACCAGCCCCAGGGCCGTTCAACCCGCATCAGCGATCGACAGCAGTAATCAGATCCAGGCTGCCACGGGCCCGCGTGATGGCTGTGTACAGAAGACAGCTGTCGTACGCGATGTTGTCCTCCTGCAGCGGTGGCCACAGCACGGTGACCCGGTCAGCCTCGCTGCCCTGGGCCCGATGAATGGTGAGCGCCAGAGCCGGCTCCAGGGACGTCAACCGAGCTGGATGCAGCCGGCGGATCTGCGGCTGCCCATCCGCTGCCATCACGCGGAACAGCACCCGACTCTGCTCGCCGGATCCCAGCTTGACGCCGAGATCACCATTGGCGAGCCCCACCTCCGGCTGATTGCTACCACAGATCACCGGTACCCCCTCCGGCCAGTGCAACGGTTCCATCCAGCCCCCTCCACCCAAAAGCGATCGGTGCACGTCCTCAAGGCTCCAGGGTCCACGCCGGCGAGGGCAGAGCACCAAATCGTTCTCCAGTTCCAGCAGCAACTGACCCGCTGCGTCGTTCAGCTCAGACTCCGGCATCTCCACCAACCCCGTCGCCAGGGCTGAGAGGCGCTGATGGCGATCCCGCCAGCCATCCCGCACCGATGGCGGCAGCCGCCGCAGACTGGCCCGCTGGTGCTGAACGTTGGCCGTTGCCGGCAGCTGCTCCAGATCCCGCCTGAACGCTTCGATCCCCTGCTGACGCAGGGTCGTGGCCAACGCCGCCAGAGCACCGCGGTTGCGGTAGGTGTGCAACAGATGAACTGCTGCAGAACCAAAGCGCTCACGCACGGCGGGATCCTGCAACCGTTGCCAGACCGCACCACTCCCCACCGGAGGCAACTGCGCCGGGTCACCGACCAACAACAGCCGGCACGCATCCGGCAACGCCTCCAGCAGGGCGCTCATCAACTCCAGATCCACCATCGACATCTCATCAACCACCAGCAGATCAAGCTCCAGCGGTCGCTGACGATGGCGACGGAACCCATCCCCGGCGGCCTCCAGCCAGCGATGCAGGGTGAAACAGGGCAGCTCGTTCAACCCAGGCCGCACCGCATCCCCCAACCGACGCGCTGCTTTACCGGTGGGTGCCGCCAGCCCAATACGCAATGTGGGATGGCGCTGGCTCGCCCGCCGCAACAGCTCCACCACCGTGCTGGTCTTGCCCGTGCCCGGGCCACCGCTGAGCAGCACCACGGCGGCACCATCCATGGCCAACACCGCAGCCTGTTGCTCGGGATTGAGCGTGCTCGGGAGCTCTGGGGCCTCCTGAGGGGTAGGCAGGGATGGCGGCTGTCGCTCCAGCAGCTGCTCCACCACCCCCTCCATGGCTTCCAGCCAGCGCCGCCAGCCGATCCGCTCGCCCCGTTGCAGCAGCGGCGAGTCGTCCCCCTCCAACCAGCCACTGGCTTGAACCACCGCAGCCCGGTCCGGCGTGAGCGGCAGATCCAGCTCACCCCGCTCCAGCGCATCCACCAGGGCCTGGCTGAGCTCAGCCAGAGCAGCTCCCCCTTCAGCCGGCGGACAGCGGCGCACCAGGGCAGCGTGAACCGCTGTGGCAAAGGCCGGAGACCAGCTGCTGCTCATACCGCCACCTGCTGCAGCATCCGATCGAGGGCCAGGACCCGTTGCAATGGTGCCGGCTCCACGATGCGTCCTGGCCCTGTTTCTCCGGAGCTGCCAATGCTCTGACCGGGCATTCCCCGCAGAAAGACATAGACATAACCGCCGAGATGACGCTCCGGCACATAGCCGGGCAGTCGCCACTGCAGGTGCCGGTGCAGGGCCACCAGATACAGATGGGCCTGCAGGGGGTAGTGGTGATGCCGCATCTGCTCCTCCATCGCCACCTGGTCGTAGTGGCGTGGGCCGCAGCAGCTGGGGGAGCCGGGCTCGCCGCGTTCACCGATCCAGTTGCTTTTCCAGTCCGCCACCCACCAGCGAGCCTGCAGGGGATCGGCAGCATCGCTGAACACCAGGTCAATCGATCCGGTCAGAAAACCGCGGCTGTTCACCTGCAGGCTGCTGAGCTGATCGATGTAATCGCGGCCAAAGCGAGCCTCTGGATCCAGTCGAAACGCCTCGACGAGGTCATCCGTGCGGGCGTGACGCACCGGCAGATCAAAGCTGAGCTCATGCAAGCGGCGATCCGGCGTTAAGGCGCTGAGGGGCAGGGCCGCCAGTGGTCCCCCCAACGGGGTGTCCAGCACCTGCTGCAGCCCTTGTTCCACCGCCTCGCGCCAGTCCAGGGACAGTCCTGATCGCTGCAGTTCCTGCTCGATCACATGGCCCCAATCACCGGAGCACTGGAAGGGCAGTTGCTCGAGCATGCGGTGCAGGCAATCCCCGGCCGCAGCACCCCGGGGGAAGTCCGCCAAAGGCCCCCGATCCGGCCACTCCTCAAGACCTGCTGCTGTGACCTCCTCAGCCTCTGGATCCTGATCACGCCCCTGCTCCAACAACGCTTCCGCCGCCGGCGCGGCGATCCAGGCGGAGTAGCTGGAACGTCCCCAGCTGCGATCGATCCTCTGCGGCGTGGCTCCGATCGCCAACGTCTCCTGGCGATGGGGCGGTCGCCAGCGTTGCTGACCAACCTCCGGCTTCAGCGGTCGATGGCTGAGAGGCAGATCCCGCAGCGTGTCCGCGTCGCCTTCGAACAGCCAGTGCTGCAGCACCGACTGCTGGGGCGCGCAGCGGGCCCAGAGCAGCAGCAGCTGCGAGCGAGCGCGGGTGACGGCGACGTAAGCCAACCGCTCGGCTTCCGCCACCTGTTCGGCATGGCTGCGCTGCCAGACCGTCCAGCCGAGGCCCCAATCACGGTTCAAGGCGATCCGCCAACCTCCTGCCGCGCCATCCCGCCACAGGGGGCCGGTGACGTAACGCGCCTCCTTGGCACCAGCCCAGAGGTAGGGGCAGATCACCAGAGGAAATTCCAGACCCTTGCTGCGGTGAACCGTCACCACCGCCACAGCGCTCTCCGCCAGGTCGCTGTGGGGTTCGCGGGCCGGTGGCAGTGGACTGGGGGGATGCAGCCGTTGCCGCCGCAACCACAGGGCAGCAGCGGCCAGATCCAGACCCTGACGGTGCATCTCCTCCTGCACCAAGCGGGCTGCCTGCTGCAGATCTCCCAGCATCCGCCCCTCGTCGGACAGACCAGCCGTACGTTCAGCGTCCAGCAGCCCAGACAGGCAACCCAGCAGCCCCAGCCGCGGCAACTGATCCGCCGCCTGGCGTAAACGCTGAGCCAGGGCATCGAGCTGCGGATCCTGGGCCTCACAACGCAGTTGGTCGGCACTCCACCCCACCAAGGGAGAGGCGGCCAGCAGCCGCAGGCGACGGTCATCCGCCGGCGCCGCAAGGGCATCCAGCAAGTGTTGCATCATAAGGGCAGCGTCGCTGTCCAGCACGTCTCCCTGGGCCACCAGGCGTGTGGGCACACCTCGCTCCGCCAGGGCCCGCCGCAGATCGGCCGCCTGGTCGTGCCTGCTCACCAGGATGCAGAGCTGATCGGGGCTCAGTGCCGGTTGTTCGATCAGCAGTTGCATCACCACCTCAGCAACAGCTGGCGGCACCGCCGCTTCGATGGCGGTCTTCCCCGCCGGAAGGTCCTGCTCGAACTGCAGCAGCTGCAGGGGCTGCTGTCCCTCGGGAAGAACCGCCGCTGACCGTGCGGTGCGGGCATGAACCGCCGGAACCTCCAGCCTTGACTCCGGCAATCCCGGCGCCATCAAGGCATTGAGCCCCGCCATCAACGGTGGTGTGGTGCGGTAGTTGTCCTCCAACGTGTCGATCCGGCTCACCAGTCCACGCGCCCGCCGGTAGGTGTCCAGATCACCACCGCGGAAGCGATAGATCGCCTGCTTGGGATCCCCCACCAGCAACAGCAGGTGCGAGCCGCCTCCAAAACTGCGTTGCAGCAGCCGCCACTGCACCGGATCGGTGTCCTGAAATTCATCCACCATCACGGCGCGATAACGCTGCTGCAACGGCTCCAACCAGGAGGCCTCAGCATCACCTGGGTCCATGGCCGTCAGCAGGCCAGCAAAGCTGACCGTGCCGCTCCGCTGCCGTCGTCGCTGAAGCTGCTGCAATCCCCGTTGCAGGGCATAGCGCCACACCCGTTCGATCGGACCATCCCAGAGATCGGCGATGGCCTGTTGCAATTCAGGAGCAGCCAGGGATGGCTCCTGCTCGCCGCACTTGCGCGCCGTTCGGCACCAGACGCCTGGGTGGAAGTAGTCGTGCAGCGGTTTCTGCTGCGCCCGGATCGTGCTGAGATCTGGGGTGTCGTGTTGGGCCGCGACCCAGCGATCCACCTGACCGAAACGATCACTGGTTGGTTTAGGGCTGTAGGGCGACGGTTTGAATCCCATCGCCTTCCACTGCTTCGCCGTTGCCCGGAAGCACTGCTCAAGGCCCTCGCCATCACGCGTCCAGAACTGCACAAACCGCTCCCAGCTCAGCTGAAGCGAAACCTCCAGCTGCGCCCCCAGAGGCTGGTTGGGATCAAAGTCATCGCCATCCGTCTGCAGCCAAGCCTGGGGATCAGCATCGAGACGCAGCAGCGCAGCCGCCAGCCCATCGGCGGTCAGGCCGGCCCGAACCAATCCCTGCAACTGCGGCAGGGGGAGGGTCAACAGTTGCTGTTGCCAGAGCTCCTGCACCACTTCCTGCACGAGTGCCGTGGCATCGGTCTCCAGCTGCTGCTGCATGGCCGCACCACTGTTGATCGCCTGACGCCGCAGGCTGCGGCTGCAGAAGCCATGGATGGTGGTGATGTCGGCGGCATCGAGTTGTTCGAGGGCCATCAGCACACGGCTGATCCAGTCACGCCGGGACTGACCCTGCGGGGCCTGCTGCCACCACTGCTGCAGCACCGAATCCGCCTTCGGCAGGGCATCACCGCGTGCAACGGCCTCAAGCCCCGCCAGTGCATCCTGCAGACGCTGACCGATGCGGGAGCGCAATTCCGCTGCCGCCGCATCCGTGAAGGTCACCACCAGGAGACTGGGCAAGGGCATGGCGGCCTCGCTGATCAGTCGCAAGGTCAGATGCGCTAAGGCAAAGGTCTTGCCGGTGCCGGCGCTCGCCTCCAACAGCCGCAGACCGGGGTCGAGGGGATAGCGATTGGGGTCAAAGCGCATGGCGCTGCCCTCCGGCCATGGTCATCGACGAGCGATCCAACACCGATCCGGCAACGCAATTGACACTGTTTTTGAGCTGGGTCACAACAAGGGTGCCGAACCTCATCGTCATGGCACGCCAGCTCACGTCCATCGGATTGTTGGGAGCCGCAATCGTTGCGTTGTACGGCTTTGCCCTGATCAACAGTTTCAAGGGCTGACCCTTAGTGCGCGTCCTGTTTCTCTGCACCGGCAATTACTTCCGCAGTCGTTTCTCGCAAGCGCTGCTCCAGCAGCTGATCGAGATCAACCAGGCGACGGGGGGCCTGCAGGTTGATTCTGCTGGGCTGAAGGTGGATCCCAGCAGTGGCAACGTCGGTCCAATGGCGCCTGAGGCGATCAGCGCCCTGCAGAACCGTGGTGTGACCATCGATCCAGGTAGCCTCTCCGCACCAAAACAGGTCACGGAGGCTGACCTGGACGCTGCGGATGTGGTGGTGGCCGTTGATGAGGCGGCCCATCGCCCGATGGTGCTGCAGCAGTTCCCCGCCTGGGAGAACAGGATCCGCTTCTGGACGGTCAAAGACCTCGGTGAGGAGGACGGCGTCGATCCGATCGCTCAGCTTGAGCACCGGGTGCAGCAGCTGTTCGATGAACTGAAACCCGGATAAACAACCCTGTGCAGAGTTCCTGACCGTGTCAGGGAACGCGGTCGCCACCACGGCACGGTTGAAACCATCTCCATACGGTGGACAAGAAAGGCAGGTCGCTGGCCCGTTGTGGCAGTGAACCTGCCTTGTTTTCAGTGCACCAAGGCCTGCAGCATCGGTTTGTAGAGCAACGCACATGCCTGCTCGAAGCCCTGGCTCTGCAACAGCTGGTCAGCCTCAGCATCGGCGCCGAAGCACAGCCGCTGCTGGGGGTCCTGGCGCTCCCGGATCCAGCCGTCTTGAAAAGCGGCGACGCCGCTGCCGGCCTTGTAGTGATCCCTGCTCATCAACAGCCAGCCACTTCTGGGGGGAACCGGCCAGCACTGATGCTGCCCCTGCTGAGCCAACCGCTGCAGCGTCAGCAGCTGGGCCTGGGCCACCGCAGGTTCGAGACGTCCCCAACGCACATGGGGCTTGGCGTCATCGCCCTTGTCTGCCCGAGCGATGACGGCGCTCCCGCCGAAGACAGCATCGTCTGCGCAGAGCCTTAGATGCTGCAACCAGCCCCGCATCAGACCACGGGGGGTGAAACGACCGGGCTGAACCACCACCTGAATGTCGCCGGCCATCAGCAGCGTTCCCTGGCGGCTGCAACGTCCGAGCCGGTCCAGCTGCAGCTGCAACGCCTGGAGTCGATGGCTGAGGATTCCCTCCTCCAGCTGAGCCCCTGCTGCGGGGGGAAACACCCCCTGGCCCGCCAACGTCTCGCACCATGCCGGCGTCTCGGCCGCCAGCAGGTGATCCTCCAGATCCTGATTCAACACCTGGGCCTGCAGCAGGCTGCTGAGCGTCAGGGCCTCGAGATCCTCCACAGGATCCACCCGCTCAGCTGGGTGGAGGCCCAGCTGCCGCAGCCAGGCTGACTGAGGGTCCACCAGCCACTGCAACAGCTCCTCATCGCTGCGTGGGTCGATCGTGACCTCAGGGTCCGGCGCACTCCAGTGCAGCGGCCAGGCCAGGCCGGCCGTCGCAGCATGGCTCTGATGCTGGTCCAGCCAGCGTCGCGCCGCCAGTTGGCGGCGATCACAGCTGAGGGGCTGGCCATGGCCGGCAACCTGAAAGTTGCTGCGATCCAGTGGGTTGGGATCCGGCTCGATGCACAGCCCCGCGCTGGCCTCAGTGCCCAGCTGCCTTGTCAGGTCCTGCAACCACTGTTCCACCGGAGCAGCAGCCGGCCGAGGCTCACCGGTGTGTTCATTGCGGCCGCACCAACTGATCAGCAGATGACGCCGCGCGGACATCAGCGCCTCCAGCAGCACATAACGGTCCTGATCACCCCCGCGCGGGTCGCCGAGCCAGCGGCGCTGCTCCAACAGATGGAACCCAGGCCGTTGATCCACACGGGGGAACACCCCGTCGTCGAGACCCATCAGCACAATCACCTTGTGGGGGATCGCCCGCATCGGCTCCAGCGCACTCACCGTGAGCGCACCACTGCGATGCCCGAAGCGGCCACTGTCCACCGACAGGGCCTCCGCCAGCACCTCAGCTGCCACCGCCACCTCGAGCTCCAGCGAGCAGGAGGCTGCCCGTTGCTGCCATTCCGCCAGGGCCGCAGACCAACCCTGACGCTCCCAGCTCCAGGCACCGCCGTCAGCGAAGAGATCCTCCAGCACGGCCTGCAGCAACTCCACCCAGGCCGTCGAGGTCCGTGGTCGTCGCAGCTGCTGCAACCAGCGCACCAGCCGATCCAGAACGCTCCACCAGCGCACCAGCCGCTGCGGATCGAGATCCTGATGAAACGGGGCCGCCCCGCCGGGTGCCAGGCCATCCCGTTGCGGCAGCGCCAGACCCAGCAACCAACGATCCAGACACCAACTGAGGCTGTGGGTCTCATCACCGCCCCGCTCCCGGGCATCGAGCCCCCAGCGGAAGCCCGTGCGCTGCAGGCAGCGGGTCAAGGCAGACGCCTCAGTACCGCTGAGCCCCTGTTGCGTCTGTAGGGCGGGATTGGCCAACAACCGTTCCAGCCCAGTGGCGGTCAGGCGACCTGACGCCAGGTCCAGCAACTCCAGCATCACCATCGTCAGGCCAGGGGTGCTCTGCTGGCTTCGATCGGTGAGACGCCAGGGCAGATCCACTCCAATCGCATCACGGTCGTTGAGCACAGAGCTCAGGAGTGGGGCATAACGGTCGATCTGCGGGGTCATCACCAACACATCCCGAGGCTCAAGCTCTGGATCCGCCGCCAGCCACTGCAACACCTGATCGCGCACCAGTTGCACCTCCCGCCACGGCCCTGGAGCGGCCTGGAACAACAAGGAGCGGTCGTCAAGATCTCGATCGAGAGATTCACGGCAGCCCGGTTCCACCAGCTGCTGCTGCAACTGCTCCAGCAACGTGGCGGAGCGACCTTCCCCCTCAGCAATGCGGACGGGATCGGCAAACAGATCCCCCTCGCGCACCTCCCCCAGCTGACTGTCGCCACTGCCCTCCAGCAGCTGCTGGAACTCGGCCCCCATCCGTCCGAGCATGGCCTCCAATCGCGGTGCCTGCTGTAACCAGCCCCCATCGGGGGGCTCTGTCCAGGTTGCTCCCAGCTGCTCACGGCGATTGCCGCAGCGCTGCCAGAGATCGCGGCAGGGGGTGAGCAGATACACCTGAACGTCGGTGCTGCCTGAGAGGGCCTGGATCAGTTCCACCTGCACCGGCGCCAGGGCACTGATCCCGAACAGACGGATCACCTTTGGCAGCACCTGGGGGTCCACGGCGCCGGAGCGCAGCCGCTCCACAGCGGACTGCACCTGCAAGCCGAACGGTTGGCGATGCAGAGACGCCGCCAGCTGCCTGGCCAGCCACGGTTGCCAGTCCGTTTCTGCGGATGCAGCACGGCTGCCCTGGCTCTGAATCCAGCTGTGCAAGGTTTCGGGCCGATACAGCGCGTAGTCGTCGAAGGCATCGGCGATGGCGCGAGCCAGCTGCCAACGATCCCGGCTCAGCCCCGAAGCATCACCACCATCTCGTTGCTGCAACCAGAGCTGCAGCGGTCGGGCAACGGGCTGCTCCAACAGGGCCGGCATCTGCTCCAGCACAGCCCAGACCAGGGAGGTGGCCCGCCAGGGGTCCTGCTCCTGATCGGGGAGGTCGAGCACCCGTCGCACCAGCTGCCGCAAACGACTGCCGGGGAAGGGAAAGCGCACCAGCGAACTGATGCCATTAGCCGTGGCGAGCTGCTCGCCAAGCCAGCGGCTGGTGGGCCAGGTGTTCACCAACACCTCCACCGTCTCGAAGGGGTCCGGTCGCTCCTCCAGCAACTGACGGGCCAGCAAGGTGGCCAGGAATTCAGCCCGATTGCTGCGGTAAAGCGTCAGCAACGGGTCTGGTCTCCACTCATCACGGCTGGGACCCGTTCCAGATCGACGGGTCGTGGGAACGGCTCCTGGCTGCGCGGGCCCTGCACCTGCACCACCGCATCGGTTTCCGGGCAGTAGGCCGAGAGCAGGCCGCCGTACACCGCTCCGGTATCGATCAGAACAATGCGCTGATGGCGTTCAACCGCAGGGCGCGGCGTGTGGCCAATCACAACGCGGCCATGGCGACCGTCATAGGTCTCCCAGAACGGCTCGCGTATGAACAGATCCGGTTCACCGGCACTGTTGAACCCGGCATGGGTCGCGCACCAACCGTCAGCGAGATACAGCAGCGGCAGTTGGTTGAGTCGATGCGCCCACTGTCGGGTCAGGGCTGGTTGTGAGCCCTCGCCATCCTCCGAAAGAGCATCGATCAGAGCCTGTTCGTGATTGCCCCTCAACCAGGTCGCCCGTCCACAACAGACCAGATCCCAGACCAGATGCATGCTGGCCTCGATACGACCACAACGGCTAACCACATCTCCACAGAACACCAGATGGTCCTGGCAGGGCAGGACCGTCAATAGGGCAAGCAGGGAGGCATGGCATCCGTGCACGTCACCAATCACCCAATGGAGCAGAGGCGGGGCTTGCACGAGATCAGCGTGAGTCGTGGGAAGTCTGATCAACAGCTCTGGTGCTGTCAGAACAGACCGAGAAATTTGCGACGGGGTTTGTCGTCGACGGATTCCTGGCGGTACCGGGGTTTGGCATCCCCCACCGTCACAAGGGGATCGTTGCTCTTGAACCAGATCCAGTCCCGGATCGGCGGAGTTTCCATCAGATCGCGCCGGGTCAGCCCAAGGCCGAGCTTGGCGGAGGCACCCAGCAGAATTTCCACCATCGCCTCCCCATCAGCACAGGTAGCAAGCGCTTTGTTGGTTTTTTCAGCACCATCGAGGGCCTGCACCAGCAGGGCAATCCTCTGACTCACCGGAAGTGATCGCCGATTCATGCGGCGGTGCTGGCCAGGGCATCGGGAATTGCTGCGGAAGGAGCCTCGAAGCTTCCCTCGAGGACGTACTCCAATCGCAACTTCAGGAAAGTGATGAAGGTGGGATCGGTGGACACCACGGCGGCAGCCGGTTTGGGCAGCTGGCTGTTGATGGCGCTCAGCTCGTTGGTTTCCAGAAAGGCGGGCTGACGCACCAACCAGAAATCAATGGCTTTGCTGTTCTCCTCATAGTTGCGCCGACGTTCCCGCAGCACTTCTTCCAACGGTTCTTCAACGGTCAGAAACCGCTCGCTGGCAGCAACGAAGTGATAATCAGTCATCCGAGCGCGTGTCCGAACAGGGGATCCAGGCGGGGATTCTGGATCAAGGCCTTCATCTCGCGCACCGCTTGTTGCAGACCGACGGCAACCGCACGGGCCACGATCGTGTGGCCGATGTTCAATTCCTCCATCCCAGGAATCGCAGCAATCGGTTCCACGTTCTGATAGGTGAGTCCATGGCCTGCGTTGACGCGAAGGCCGAGATGGCGTGCTGTGGCAGCCCCCTCCGTGATGCGCGCCAGCTGACCGGGCTGATCGGCCCAGGATGCATCGGCGTAGGTCCCGGTGTGCAGTTCCACCCAGTGAGCCCCGCTGTTGCGGCAGGCCTCCAGTTGGGTGGTTTCAGCATCAACGAACAGGCTCACGGGGATGCCTCGCTGCTGCAGCCGCTCCACCATTGGTGTCAGCCCGCTTAACTGCGCAGCTACATCCAGCCCTCCCTCGGTAGTGACCTCTTCCCGCTTTTCCGGCACAAGGGTGACCATGTCTGGCTCAACGGCCAGGGCGATCTCCACCATCTCCTGCGTCGCTGCCATCTCCAGATTCAGTCGGGAGCGCACCGTCTGACGCAGCAGCTGCACATCACGGTCCTGGATGTGGCGGCGATCCTCCCGCAGATGAACCGTGATGCCATCGGCACCACCGAGTTCGGCGAGCATGGCGAAGGGCACAGGATCTGGTTCCACCGTCCGGCGTGCCTGCCGAATGTTGGCGATGTGGTCGATGTTGACCCCGAGGCTGGCCATACCAACGTCTGTCTGAGCCGATCCTATGCAGGGCGGACTTGGCTTTAGGTTCGCTGCGCTCAAATGCGCTTTCAGCTGTTGTCAGCTGCCCTGGCGAACCGTGAATCCGCACTGCAGGTGGGCATCGACCCTCGCTGGGCCCCCCTGGCGATGCTGGTCACTCAGGACATCGCACTGAAGCTGCAATTTCGTGAGCGATTGGTGCTGAATCCGCAACATTTGCCCCACAGCGGCCCTGTGGTGCTGGCCCCCACCCACCGGGCCCGCTGGGATGCCCTGATGCTGCCGATGGCAGCGGGACGACGGGTCACCGGTCGGGATTGCCGCTTCATGGTGACGACCACCGAGATGCGCGGCCTGCAGGGTTGGTTCTTGCAGCGACTCGGCTGTTTTCCGGTGAATCAGCGGCGCCCATCACTGACCACCCTGCGGCTGGCCATTGATCTGCTGACGGCTGGCCAGCAACTCGTGGTTTTCCCGGAGGGACAAATCCAACGCACGGATCGACCGATCCGGCTGCATCAGGGGCTCGTTCGTCTGGTGCAGCTGGCCGAGCGGCAGGGGCTGAGCGTTCCCGTGGTCCCCGTTGGCATCGGCTACGGCCAGAGGCCACCTCGGCCATTCAGCAGGGCAGCGCTCTGCTTCGGCGAACCGATGAACGTTCCCACAACGGGTGGACGGGAGTCCGGATTGCGGTTCAATCAGGACCTCGCCCACGCAATGCATACGGCTGAACAAGCGGCCCGTGCAGCAGTGGGCAGACCTTTGTACTCCTTATAAAGTCCGAATCTTCAAACTTCTTTGCCCCATGGGTTGTCGTTCCTTGCTCTCCGCCATGGCCCTGGTGGCGAGTCTGGGCCTGGCTGGCCTGCCGGTGGTGGCTCAAGAGGCAGCATCCAGCGATCGCGTTCTGGCCCAGAAGGCGGATGGATTCAATCCAGCGGCTGTGCAGGCGATGATCAACCGGGGTGATGCCGCCGCTGCAGCCGGAGATCTCACCAAGGCGCGCCAGGAATACGACAATGCCCGCAAGGCGTCCAAGCAGCTGCTGGCCTTCTACCGAGACCTGAGCGGTGCCTTCCGCGGACTCGATGCCCGCATCCCCCGCGAAATGGACACCAAGGGTCGCGAGGCCCTCGGACTGCTGGCGGAAGCGGATCTGCGCCTTGCCGCGCTGTTCCGTCGTCAGAATCAGCCGGAAATTGCCGTTCCTGTGCTGGTGGAGGTCGTCAAGCTGATGACTCCAGCACAGCCCCAGGGCCGCAAGGCTTACCAGAGCCTGCTGGAACTCGGCTTCGTCGACACCGAATTCAAAGGAGCTGCTCCAGCCGGCAGCTGACATCAGCGAACCCCTTCTGTCAGCATCGCTCCGTTCAGGTCTTCAATTCCCATGGTTCAGCCGGACGCCGTTGAAGCCGCCATTCAGCGTTCCATCCCCGATGCCAAGGTGACCGTAGAGGACCTCACCGGAGGCGGTGATCATCTTCAGGTGAGTGTGGTGTCTGTGGCCTTCCAGGGTCTGTCCAGGATCCGCCAGCATCAGTTGGTCTACGGAGCACTGCAACAGGAACTGGCCAGCGAAGCGATCCATGCCCTGGCCCTCACCACCGCCACCCCGACAGATTCCCCCAGCCCCTGACATTTCCCATGGACGACTCCACCCGCTCCCGCATTGAGGCCCTGATCAGCTCAAGCACCATCTTTGTGTTCATGAAGGGCAGCAAGTTGATGCCCCAGTGCGGCTTCTCGAACAACGTGGTTCAGATTCTCCACTCCCTGGGCGTCAGCTTCGAAACCTTTGATGTGCTCTCCGATATGGAAATCCGTCAGGGCATCAAAGACTTCTCCAGCTGGCCGACGATTCCTCAGGTTTATGTCAACGGAGAGTTCATCGGCGGCTCCGACATCTTGATCGAGATGTACAACGCCGGTGAATTGAAGGAAAAGCTCGAGATTGCCCTCGCCAGCTGATCAATAACTATGTGGCCGTCGCAGATACAGGGTGCTGACGTCCCCATCGGGTCCAATGAAGCTGGAGGGATCCATGATCCAGCGGTCGATCAATTGCTCCAACCTGTGCTGCTGGCTGGAATCCAGGCTGCCGCAGCGACGCAGGGCATGAAGATAGCCGTCGGCGTACAACCTCAGCTCAGACGGTGAGTGATAGCGGGTTGTCAGCTCCTGGCAGGCATCACACAGGGACTGGAAATGGCGGATGGATTCCGGATCGTCAAGAGACGTCATCGGTTGAGAAGACAGCTGCCTCTGCTACCAGCGGTACAGAATTTTCCGCTTAGCGTAGTGGCGCGTTGATCAAATCAGTGACCTCCACACCACGCGACCTGACAGTTGAACCCAGCGCCCCCAGCGCTGATCCGCTGATCCTGCCCCAGTCCGGCACCGGACAGGAGCCATCACGCGTTCTTGTCGTGGAGCCGCACCCCACTCTGCGGACTGTTCTGGTGCAGCGCCTGCGTCAGGACGGGCACCTCACAGCCGCAGTAGGCAGAGCCTCCGAAGCTCTCGAGGTCTGTCAGGATCAATCGCCTGATCTTCTGGTCAGCGCCGAAATTCTTGAACAGGGTTCCGCCCTGCGCCTGGCCGATCAATTGCGCTGCCCCGTCATCGTGCTGACTGCTCGAAGCGGAGCAGATCCGGTGGTGGGACTGCTGGACGACGGTGCCGATGACGTGCTTCGCAAACCTTTCGGGCTGGAAGAGCTGGCGGCCCGCTGCCGCACCCTGCTCAAGCGGGGGCACAACGGCCTGCAGGAGCGAGTCACGGTAGGACCACTGGAGGTTCACCTGCTTCTGCGGCAGGTCACCTTGCGAGACCAGCCTGTGGAACTGAGCCCCAGGGAATTCGCCCTGCTCTGTGCCCTGCTGATGCCGCCCGGCCTGGTGCGCAGCCGCCAGGAACTGCTTCGGATGGCCTGGCCGCCCTTCAGCGGTGGCCCACGTTCAGTCGACACACAGGTGCTGACCCTGCGCCGCAAACTTGAGCAGGCAGGGCTTGGTGAAGGCGGCGGCATCACCACGGTGCGTCAGCGGGGCTACCGATTCAGCCTGGATACCCTGCCGGCAAGTTGATCCAGTGCTGACTGAAAGCAATCGCACCTGCCAGTTCAGCCAGCACCATTAACAGCGCCAGTCCAAGCAGAACTTGATAGGTCCAGGGCGGTGTCAACCGGCCGATGCCGGCTGTTGACACAGTTGAGCGCTCGCTGAGCACTGCCAGGAAACGATCGAAGCGCTCGATGCGCTGGGGCAGAAGCTGGTGGCGGAGATCCGTTGCCTTCAGGTAATAGACCGTGCCCCCTTGACTGGTGCCAACGGGCACCAGTGCGCGTATGTCCTGCCATGGCATGGACCAACCGCGGCGCAACAGCCAACGGATCCAGGCCGGATATCGCACCTGAATACCCGCGGCGTCGGTTTCCACCTGCTCGCTGAGCAGCCCCAGCACCAGGATCAGGCCAAACAACAGTGCGGCTACCATCCACCACCGCAACTCCTGTGGAGCCAACAGCGGCAGGGGTAGAACCAGCGCCACATACAAACTGAGTAACGTGGTGCGAATCAGCGGCGACAGAGCGAAGCGTTCAACACCGGAACTGGAAACCATCAGCGATCCTCCGCTGAACCCGGACGGGGCTCAAGTTGTTCAGACGGGACATAGGCGCCACCGAACACCTCCGCTTCCCGACCCTTCCAAAACGCGCCAAGCCGCATCAGATCGGCATGGGCCTCCTGAATGGTGGCGATGTATTCCTCATGATCCATCGAGTCCTTGGCCTCCTTCAGCTTTTGCAAACGCAGCATCTGAAGGTTCCAGGGCTTGGTGAACTCACCGCGTTGTTCCAGATAACGGGCAAGCTGCTCAGAGCTGGGTTGGGGATCGGAGGCCATGGATCCTCAGCAGATGAGCAACCTTAGAAACGGAATCAGGCCGGCAGTGCCCAGGGGTTGAGGCCCAAATCCGCACCCACCCGATGGGCACAGGCAAAGCCACTGAAGGCCACGGCATTGAGCCCCTGACCCGGGAAGCAGGAATCGCCGACGCAATAGAGGTTGGGTACACCGGTGCGGTTGAACGGCATCGGCAGGAGGCCGGGGAGTTGCATCGCCGGAATCGGGCCGTAGCTGCCCTGGAAGCGACCCAGGAACCGCCGGTGGCTGCGGGGGGTGCCGATCTCCTTGTGGGTGATGGCTTCACTGAGGCCAGGCAGGATCGCCTCAAGCCGCTGAATCAAGCGAGCCGCATCCGCCTCCTTCTTGGCCCGGTAATCAGTGGGGGAGAGCCCCTGCCATGCCTCCATCGACGACGGTGTGAAGGTGTGAACAATGTGATGCCCGGCCGGTGCCAGATCAGGATCCAGCAACGACGGCATCGACACAAAGATCACCCCCTGCTCGTCCTCCATCCGGTTCCAGTCTTCGAGCAGCAGGTGATGGCAGTGGGTACCGGCTGGAATCAGATCGGCACGAACCCCCAGATGCAGGGAGAGAAACGAGGGCGACGGCACATAGCGGCGACGCCAGAAGGCCTCCTTCTTCGGAGTGTTGGCTTCATCCACCAGCGCCTGCCCGGCCCGCGTGGAGCCATCGTCCTGCCCCGAAAAGGTGTCCCAGCGGGTGGCATTGGAGATCACCCGCTTGGCCCGGATGGTCTCGCCATCGGCCAGCTTCACACCAACCGCCTCACCGTTCTCGAGCAGCACCTTGGTGACCCGCGCTTTGTAGCGAATGGCGCCGCCATGGCGTTCAAGACCATGAACCAGCTTTTCAGCGATCACACCCACACCACCACGGGGGTAGTTGATGCCACCGGCATGGCGATCGGAAAACACCATGCCGGCATTGATCATCGGGGTGCGATCGGCTGGCATCACCGACCAGCAGAAGCATTCGATGTCGATGAACTTCAGCAGCTGCTCATCATTGATGTGCTGGCGGGCGACCGCACCCACATTGAAGGGCAGCCAGCGGGCCAACCCCAGACAGGCCAGTGGTGCCTTGAAGAACACCTTGGTGAGGTATGCCGGATCTTCCAGCGACAGCAACGGCATCGCATCCAGACAGTTGAACACCTGCCAACAGGTGTCGTAGAAGCGGCGGACGCCAGTGGCCTCGTGGGGGAAACGGGCGGACAGATCAGCGATGAACGTCTCATAATCGCGGTCAACGGCGATGTTGAGCCCCCCAGGCATGTGGTACTCGAGTTGGGCCTGATCCGGAATGGTCTCGCAGTGCTCGCCCACATCAGCGAGAGCCCTGGTGAGCAGGTTGGTGTAGCCCTTCTCACCGAAGCCGAAAATCATCGAGGCGCCCACATCAAAGGTATAGCCCTCGCGCTTGAAGGCACCGCCACTGCCGCCGGGGATCAGGTAGCGCTCCAGCACCAAGGTGCGAGCTCCCTTGGCCGCCAGCTGGCTGGCGGTGACCAACCCGCCGATGCCGGAGCCGATCACCACGGCATCCCAGTGCTGCTGATCGCTCATGGTGTCGGATCCATTGGCGGTGACGCTAAGGGGCCGCCTGCTGCTGCGGATCAACCTGATGAATCGGTGGTTTCGCGGTGAGAATCACCTCCGAGTGCACTGGTCGGCCCAGATCAGCGGAGCAGCGGGCATCGATGTGGTGGCGCAGGCCGTCAATCACCGCGCTGTCCTGGGCTTGCAAAGGATTGATGTAGACCACCACAAACGCGGTTCGTCCCAGCTGCTGCACCGTGAAATCCATCATCTGCAGCTGCAGGCCCACCAACTCCTGCATCAGAACCCGTCGGGTGCGCTGAAGAATCTCCGGGTCGGCTGCGCAGCCTGCCGCTTGAGCCATGGCGTTTCGCAACGCCATCAACGGTTCGCGCAACAGGGCAAGGCTGACCAGCAGCACCAACAGGGCATCGGTGATCGGCGCCAGCGCAGCGAACGATGTCAACAGCAGCCACGGCGAAGCCAGCAGGGCCAATCCGGTGGCCATCGTGATCAGGGCATCGATGCGGGCATTCCGGGCCTCCGTCAGCAGCAACAGCGAGATGCGCTGCGTGCGAATCCAGTCCCGGTGATGACGCCAGGCCAGCAGAGCGCAGAGCGCTGTGATGGTTGTGGTGTAAGACGCCACCGGCTCAAGATGCAGCGGAGGTGGCGGCGTCCCGTTCCACCAGCCGATCAGGGACGACGCCGCGCTGCCAATCCCAAAGCCGATCACCCCAAGCAGCACCAGAGATCGGAACAGCACATACAGAGCCTCCTGCCCTTCGTATCCATAGGGCCAGGCCCGGTCGGGAGGTCGAACCACATTGCGACTGATCCGACTGGCGATCAACGAGGAGCCAACCAGCACCGCTGAGTAGAGGCCATCCAACAGCAGAGCCGAGGAGCCGGTGGCCACGTGGGCGGCAAAACCCGCCAGAGTCATCACGGCATTGGCCCCGATACCGAAGCGCAACGAACGCTGTTCGATCCGGCGGAACGCTGCGGTGTCGGCAGTCATGCCACCAGGGCGTTCGGCGTCAGGGCCTTGATCCGTTCAAGATCCCGCAGGGCCCGATCGCGGTAGGCGCCGTAGCGGGCGCGCTTGTCGCGGATCCGCTCCGGCAGCTCCGGCAGCAGGCCGAAGTTGGGGGGCATCGGCTGGAATTTGGCTGTGGGAGCTTCACTGACGAAGTGAGTCAGGGCGCCGCTCATGCAGGTAGCAGGCAGATCAATCGGCGCCAATCCTCTGGCGAGGCGAGCGGCATTAGTGCCCGCAAGCCATCCACCGGCTACAGCGGCGGCATAGCCCTCAGTGCCGGTGATCTGGCCTGCTGCCAGCAGTGAGGAACGACTGCGGAATTGCAGGGTTGGCTCCAGCAATTGCGGAGACTCCAAAAAGGTGTTGCGGTGCATCACCCCAAAACGCACGAATTCGGCCTCTGCCAGACCTGGAATCATCTGCAGCACCCTTTTCTGCTCACCCCATTTCAAGTTGGTCTGAAAGCCAACGAGATTCCAGAGCCGACCGTCCTTGTCTTCCTGGCGCAGCTGCACCACGGCATAAGCCCGCTTGGCACGACGCACATCACGGTCGTTCACATCTCCCCAGCGGGGGTCCCACAGTCCGATGGGTTTGAGCGGGCCATAGCGCATGGTGTCCTCGCCACGACGGGCAAGCTCTTCGATCGGCAGACATCCCTCGAAGAAGGTGGCGTCGTTTTTGTCGAAATCCTTGAGCTCAGCCTGTTCAGCCGTCAGCAGGGCTTCACGGAAGGCGAGGTACTGCTCCTTGTCCATCGGGCAGTTGATGTAGTCCGCATCGCCTTTGTCGTAACGGCTGGCGCGGAAGGCAACGTTGAGATCAATGCTGTCGCCATGGACGATCGGACTGGCGGCATCAAAGAAATGACAATCCGACCGTCCGGTGAAGGCGCGGAGGTCTTCGGCCAGCGGTTCACTGGTCAGCGGCCCCGTGGCCAGCACGGTGATCTGATCGTCCCCTGGCAGAGCCTGCTGTTCACGCCGCTCGATGGTCACCAGAGGATGCTGATCCAGCGCTTCAGTGAGAGCGGCGCTGTAGCGGCCGCGGTCGACGGCCAGGGCTCCTCCTGCGGGCACGGCATGGGCGTCCGCTGTCTCAATCACCAGGGAGCCCAGGCGCCGCATTTCTTCTTGCAGCAGGCCTGCAGCCCGATCGCTGCTCAGGGCACCAAAACTGTTGCTGCAGACCAACTCAGCGAAATCACTGCTGTGATGGGCAGGGGAACGTCGCATCGGACGCATCTCAACGATGGTCACCGGAATGCCGGCTCGGGCCACCTGCCAGGCCGCCTCGGTACCGGCGAGGCCTGCCCCCAGCACTGTGACGGGTCGTTCAACAGACAACAGAAGCTGAAGCAAGCAGCGTTCAGCCTACGGATGCCTGCGTTGTTGGGAGTGCGTTGAAATCAGGCGCGGCTGCGCTTGATCAGCAGCTGCAGCTGACCGACGGCGGCACGGCCGATGTTGAAGGCGGCCCAGCTCACAGCGGCCAGGATTGGGGCCACGACGAGGAACAGGCGAGCATCAATACCCAGCACCTGACCCGTGGTGATCACGCTGTAAGCGGAGTAGGCGACGATCGCGAGGATGACGATGAGGCCGATGGCAACGCGGGCGACGCTCATGGGGGTAGGAAGACTTCCGGGCGATCTTACGGACTTCCGCGAGAAACCCACGACCAAGACGTCAAGCTGATCAAAAATGCAGCAATCAACCGCCTGCCTGGGCGTGCTGCCTGGCCAGTTCGGCGTAGCTGTGGGCATGGCTGCGTTGGTCCTCCACCGCTTCAGCACTGAGCTCCCGCTTCAGCTGCGCGGGTGCGCCCATCACCAAACTCCGGGCTGGAACGTCTTTGGTGACGACAGCACCGGCGGCCACCAAAGCCCCCTCGCCCACGGTGACGCCATTGAGAACGATGGCGCCGATTCCGACGAGGCAGCCGTCCGACAGGGTCGCACCGTGAATCACGGCTCGATGACCGACCGTGACATCAACCCCGATCAGCACCGGCTGACCGGGATCGCCATGGAGCACGGCACCATCCTGAACATTGCTGCGAGCTCCGATGCGGATCTCAGCGCAATCTCCCCGGGCCACGGCCGTCGGCCAGAGGCTGCTGCCCTCCTGCATGGTCACGTTTCCGATCACCACTGCCGAAGTAGACACCCAAGCCCCGGGGTGGATCTGAGCTGCCGGCCATGGCGCTGAGGCGGAGGTCAACGGAGCCATCACAGGTTCACAACGCCCGCTGATCCTCAGCCTGACCGAGTGATAATGTCCATTGGTGCCTGAAATGGCATGCCCAAGCGGGCGGGTCGCTAGCTCAGCGGTAGAGCATCCGGCTTTTAACCGGCTGGTCCTGAGTTCGAATCTCAGGCGACCCATTCCAATGCTTGACATCAATTGATGTCGTCCCGTGACTGGGGAGTCTGTTGCGATCCCTTGCTGTTAGAAACGGCGCAATCGATCGGACGACAGGCGACGGATGGCTTACTTCGTGTTCTTCGGCGTGACGTTGCTGCTGGCGCTGCTCGGTGGGCTGTTCTCCCGGGTTGCCGCCGAGAAATATTGGATGTAATCGCGGCTGATGCTTGATGCCGATCTGGCGGTCATCGGCGCTGGGCTGGCTGGATGCAGCCTGATTGCCAGGCTCCGACAGCTCAACTGGAGCGGGACGATCGCCCTTGTTGAAGCCGGCCGTGGGCCGGGCGGTCGGACGGCCACACGCCGGCGACGGGATCGTCCCCAATGGCGACTCGATCACGGAGCCCCAGGCTTTCATCTGGACGATCCCTTACCGGAAGGGCTCAAGGCCCTGCTTGCTCCGTTGCGTGAGAACGGCTGCCTGCGTCAAGCCGGAGGAACCGTCGTCACATTGGCGATGGATGGGTCGGCCAGCCGTGCTGAAGGAGCTGCTGATGTGGAGTGGCTGGAGGGTAAGCCGTTCATGGCCAGCATCTGTGAAGCCTTGCTGGCCATGGGTGAGGGGGCGACGACGCAACATTTCGGACGGCGGATCCGCACCTTGCAACGGGATGGCAACCACTGGTGCCTCTCTGAGGACGGCAGCGACTGGCAGCTGCGGGCGAGTCGCCTGGTGCTCAGCGGCAGCCTGCTGGCCCATCCCCGTTCTCTGGCCATGCTCGATTGGCGACAGGTGCCGTTGCGGGAGGCGGTTCCTGCGGGCCAGGACCCGGACCTGGACCATGCCCTGGACGCTCTGGCGCAGAGCCGCGCGGCCGTGCGCTGGAACCTGATGCTGGATCTGCCCCTGAACGGCGACCAACTGCCGCGTCAGATCTGGCTCACCCCCGAAGCCCAGGAGCATTGGCGGGTGGAGCGCCTTGTGCTGCACCCGCAAGCCGACAACCGCACCGGATTGGTGATGCACGGCCTGGATTCCGGCGAACCCATCACACCCCAAACGCAGCCGGTGCTGCTGAAACAGGAGGAGGCGCGGCTGCGAGAGCTACTGCCACAGCTGCTGCAGCCATGGCCGGACCTGCAAGGCGCTTGCAAGGCCGCCGAATCTCTGGGGGTCATGCGCTGGGGAGCCTCCAGACCCCTCGATCACCCCTTGCCGCAATCGATGCAGTGGTGTGATGCCAGTGCGCTGGGCTTCTGCGGAGATTATGTGGAGGGTCCTGGGTTCGGGCGTGCTGAGGGTGCGCTCCGCAGCGCAGTGAACCTGGCCCAGATTCTCGTTACCCAGGCCGCATGACCCTCATCGGAATCACCGTTCGCAGCTGGCTCTATGCGGGCAGTTGTGCCCTCGAGAACATGGTTCTGGGAATGGAGGAGCGGGCCGTGCGGGACGGCGGCAACCATCTCTCCACCGATGAGTTCGATGCCTGTCTGGCCATCGTGGTCTGCCGGATCGGATCCAACACATTTGCTCACCTTGGACAGATCGTTGGCCTCTACCGCGGCGACGCACGACAGATCTGGGACCGCAGCAAGGATTGCGGACCGTCTGAGGGTGAGACCTATGAAATGAAGCCGCTCTCCCGCATCCACCGCGTGCCTGATGAGGTGTGCGGACCGATCGAAGACGATGGAGTGCATGCGGACCACCGGGCTGCCGTGGTCCACTACCTGCTGGATATGGGCTAAACGCTAGTCTTGAGCGTCCGGGGAGTGGCGCAGTTTGGTAGCGCGCTTGCTTTGGGAGCAAGATGCCGCAGGTTCGAATCCTGTCTCCCCGACTGACATCTCAGCGATTCCCCAAACCGCTTGCGCGAACCCGGTGCGAAAGCATCGGGTTTTTTATTGGCCTTTCGCACGACTTTCCCCGACACCTGCTCACACCTGTTGACGCGATTACGCCTGCGTATCAGCATGGATTCACCGAGAGATGAGCGCACAGGGTTCTGCCTTGCCGTTCTCCTGCCAGGGTTTCCCTGGTCCCTACCTGACATCACCCCATGTGGCGTCGGCGCGTTGGAGGTGACGCGGACGCCGTTTTAGGCGTTGCCCGACAGGCGGTTCTGTTCCCCCCTTCACTGGAAGCTCAGAACTTGCCTCGCCCTGCTCGCCATCACCAGGTATCCAGAACAACCATTCGGTGGAACGGAGTAACTATCCGTATTCCGCAGAATCTTCAGGATCAAGCGTTGGAGGAAGACTGCACCCCATTGGGTGTGCTGCTCTATTCAAAGGAAGCAGTTGCGTTGCTCGACGAAGTAGCAGCCAAGGCGAAGGGATCTAACTGACCCCTATCGATGGATTCCACCCCGCAGTGGGTGCATGAGCCAGAGGCTGCAAAGCTCCTGGCGATCAAGCACAACACCCTCAGATCAATGCGTCGTGACGGCAGGCTGACGCCTGGCGATCATTACATCTTTGTCACTGGCACCCCTGGTGGCCCTGTGGTCTATGACATCGACGCCATCAGAAAAACACTTGCCGAGCGAACCATCGCTGCAGTGCAAGAAAAGGGCTCTCGCCGGAAAGCTGATCTGGAGAAACGCCTAGGACTGATCGAAACCTATGGCGACGAAGACCACCTTAAAAAAGAGGGGGAATGAGTCATGCGTTCCTCGGGAAGAAACAATCCCTGCCCCGTTTGTGGCAGGACGAAGGATACCGACTGTCGATGGAATGACGACACGATCCTTTGCCATACAGGCACCGATCTACGACCAGGCAACACCCTCACCATCGCCGGTCAGAAATGGGCATTCATCCATCACAAAGGTGGGTTCAGCGGCATGGCAGCCGTCTTCAAGCCGCACAGTGATCGCAACCGGGAGGAATGGAAATGGGACCTTCGACGGCCCACACCAAACAGCCCCGAGCAACTGCTGGCAATTCAACAAAAGCGCAGGCAGTGGTCAGACGTTCTTGACCAATTTTTCGCCGCGTTTGACGCCGCATGGAACGTCCCTGACTTCTATTCGGCCACCCCAGACCAACTCAAATACTCATTTGCCGCCATTGATGATGCGCAAGCCAAAGCAGCAGCCCTGGCAACGCACCTACCAGCCATTTGGCATGAACACCCAGACCTAAAGCAACTCCACCGCCTGCGCGTTGAAAACAACCTCAAGGCCGTTGCACACATGGCAGAAGACGCCCGCCAGTTCAAACAAAACGAACTTGGTAACCCTTGCTCCGTGGCAGCTCGTGCAATGGCGGAGGGGCTCTAAATGACTTTCGTCTCTGACCCACCACAACTTGCAGACGTGTTTGAACTGCCCAGCAAAAACGGGCACGCCAATCGTGAACAGCAGAAGGCTGCACTGCTGGAAGTCATCACAGGTGCTGTTGCCCTCGACACCCTGAAGCTCGGCCTGGAGGTGCTCGAAGACATCGAATCCCCCACTGAGCGGTTCATTGCCCTCCAGAACCTCAGAGAGCAAACAGGGCTCACCAACGGCAAGGCCTTCGATCAAGCCGTTGCAACGCTCATCGATGAGCAACGCAACGACCAAGATTGCACGCTTGCTGAACTCATGGAGCGTCAACACGACGCCACATGGGGCATTGATCAATTCGGTGCCAAAGGTGCCCTGGTCTGCATTGATGGAGATAAGGGCGAGGGAAAGACAACCCTCATGTATCAAGCCGCTATCGCAGTTGCATCTGGTGCCCCGCTCTTCAATGAACTCACCGTTCAACGTGGTCCCGCAATCATCGTGCAATGCGATGAATCAGACCTCAACGCCAAAAAGAAATTCCTGGCAATGGGCGCTGACGCTGATCTGCCCATTCATTGGATGTGGGGCTTTAACCCCGCCATGGTTCCTGAACTGAAGCGCAAGATCCAGAAGACCGGAGCCAAGCTCATCGGCATTGACTCGATCACCACCGTTGCTGGTGGTCGCGGCATTAAATCAACCGATCCGGAATACGCCCTGTTCCTTTATCAGCTGAACCACCTGGCCGCTGAACTTGGGGTTGTCATCTTTCTGCTGATTCACCTCCGCAAAGCCGACACCGCCAAAGGACGCACAGCGGTAGGGCTAGACGATTTTCTTGGCACCGGGATGCTCACCGCTGCCTGCTCTGACGTCTTTGGCTACTGGGCCAACAAAGCAGAAGATGCCTTCCCCTATCAGTTCATGCTGCGCTGCCTCGGCAAGCGGAATTGCGAGGCGGGAACCACTTGGGACCTCCAGGGATCCACAGATGATTTCTCCCTCACCTTTGTTGGTGTTCAAGGCGGTGGAGAGACCCCATCAGAACGGTGCTCAGTCATCGCCAAGACGCTCGAATACCTACGACAGCGGAAAGGGCAGCCGCAGGCCGTAGAGACGATTGCAGCGGGCATTGGTGCTCACGAGAAGACCGTCGCCAAGGAGCTTCGTGATTACTACTCAAGCGGCAACGCACTGCAGATCCAACGCGTGAAGGGGCAATCAACAGCGGGAGGTGGTCGCCCGCCATGGCTCTGGATGTTCTGACCCGTTTTGCAATTCTTAGCGTGGGGGGATCCAAAATCCAAAACATTCGCTAAATCGGCAAAAACCTCAGTCCTGCACTGGATTCAGTATCGGAGCCTTTGTCCCACTCACCGAGTTCCCAAACCAGTTTCGGAATGTCTAATGCAGTTTCGACATGTCAAAACAGGCTGAATGTTCCAAAACCTCCATTCTCCCTAATCCTTCTCTCTAACAACTCTCTCTCCACGTCTCTCTCTGAAACACTACTGAGTTTTGGAGCTTTATGAAATACGCGCGAGCGACAGAAAAACCCATCCAATTGAGGTAAATCGTGCCGTTTAGTGACTTCATGGCAGAATGAGTCAATGGCGAAGAAGTCAGACAAAGCAGAAATTGATCGGCGGATTCATACCGTCGTCAAACTTCTGTCGTCGGCAAAGACAACTAGCTACGTCTGTCAATACGCATCGGACGAATGGGGGGTTGATCGCAGAACCGCTGAGCGCTATCTCGCCAAAGCAAGAGAGATCATCCGGGCTGACTACAGCGTTGAACGCTCTGACTTCCTCAGAACGCGTCTTGCCCTGCTAGACGAAATTATCGAAGCCAGTATCCGCTGCAAGCAACACAGCAACGCCGTTGGTGCCCTCAAGCTCCAGGCACAGCCAACCAGATTGCTGGAGGGCAGCTAGGTACCCATCAAAAACCCCGCCATTGCTAACGGGGCTATGGGTTTGCAGTTGAAGCTTTATCAAGCAAGCAGTGTGATGTCTTCAACAGTTAGCTCAGGCTTTCCTTTCAGGATTGCCACAAGACCTCCTTCATCACTGTTTCCCCAGTTCTTCTCTGCGCCATTTCCATCGAAGTAGAGCCGACCTTTTTTCTCAAAATAGACAAAATCGTAATCCTCCTTGGATAATTGCTTTAATTCATTTTTGCTCTTGGTCGATGCAAACCTGATAGCGGAGACACCTTCCAATGCAGGAAACGCATCGGGACTTACGGCAATTGTGTCTTGCGATGCTTTAAATCCAATGATCTTGTCAGCAGACTTTTTAGTAAATGCCTCAAAGGAATTAAAATAGAAGGCATCTGCACCTTTCTTACCCTTTAATTTACCCTTACCACGAACTGATTGAATGATGACGTCGTGAGTTTGCGACAGCCATAAGTCGGGTGGTAGAGATGAGAAGTCACCATCAATTGGTGGTGATAATGGCGATGGTGGTAGTTCTAGAGATGGCGTTGGCGGTGGTTCTGGCGTGGGTGTAAGAACAGTTGCAGGCGTTGGTTCTGGAGTAGGGGTTGGAACCGGTTCAGGAGTTGGTTCGGGATTAGCTGTTGATGCACCCCATATTTGTTTCAAAGCGCGCTGATCTACATCCTGGAACCAGTCCATTACTTTGCCGCTGGCATCCCTACTTTCATATCCCATGATCGTTTTCTCTGTTTCTACGTCTGGACCATCAACTGCCCAGTCTCCATCATCTTTGTCCCAAGGATGTTCGAGGCCAAGCAAATGGCCAAGTTCATGAATAAAAATCTTTTTCCACTCGGATTTTTCCCATTCGTCATGAGTATATTTGTCAGGATTTTCATGGGCATCTGGATATTTACTACCCTCCAGGCCACTCTGATATGTCATCGATAGATAAATATCCGCAACCCCGCTGTTATCCCAACTTCTTATCCATTCACCATTCACGGCATCCGAATTAGGAACGGTCGTTAGCTTTATTTGTGTGTCTGAAAGCTGTTCATATTCAACCTCGTCAATGGTAATATCAAATTCCCTGTTGACTCTCTCCATGGCTTCACGCATTACTTTATATTGCCATTCGGCCGGCTTTTTAGTTATAGTTTCCACGTCCTCTTGCGCTCTATCATCCCACGCTATGTGAGGTTCTCCTCCTGGTGATATGTATATGTCTAAGATTAAGTCGCTGCCGACAATAGTCTTCATGTCGTCAATATGGGCTTGAGACATAATTAGCTCAATTGCCTCAATCGGTTTCATTGATAATTTGCGATATATACAATATTAGAATTGACTTGCGCTGAGTCAATTAATGTCACTATTTCTTGATATTACCCCTCCTAAAGGAACATTACAATGCGGTATTTTGAGGCATTGGTCAGACGTGACTGCCAGAAGTGTTCCCCGCTGCAGACCTAACGACTAACCCACCACCAAAGCCTCCCCAGCACACCGTCAGGGCAGTCACACACCACCCATCGCTGATGCATCTCCTCGCAGTGCTGCCGGGCAATCTCATCGGGTTGATGGCCCCATTTAGGCCAAACTTATCGGGCACTAAATGATGAAGGAGGTCCGAATTGACCTACGCTGTACTACACAGGAAGGACCCGTATTCATATTAATTACGTGATCTAACCGTGCTGCTGTCGATATAAATTCCATGCATCTTCTGGTCCATGCAGTCATAGAACTTTTGAGAGAACTCAAGGTCAACGCTCGCGCAAAAGGCATGTGCCCTGTCAGCCAACTGCTCAAACTTCTTCATTGACAGGAAGACTTGCTTGTCGCTGGAAGAGTGCGCAGGTGCTGCTGATATCAAAAGGACCGAGACGGAATATGCAAACAATTTCATGGGGCATTCCTCCCTTTTCTGGTAGCTTGCGCAAAAAAGCGTCATTCAATAGATATCTTCACAGAACTTCTTGAGTAGAATATGAACAGAAAATAAATACTTATTTGCGAAATAATAATCTTTAGCGAGTCTCTGGTTCCCTGCGGCTTATGTTCTTCGTCCGATCAGGAGAGAAGAATGAATGCTTCAAAGAAAACTCCGGCCTGCGTTTTGCGCTGGAGCGTCCAAAAGGTGAATCAGAATCTATACGCCGTTTCTGCCACGATTGATGGGCGTGAATATGACTTTGTAGGAAACTTTAAGTCAATCACCGATGCGAACAAAGCTGGACGCAGGTACGCATCCGACCTTTTGCACAATTCAATTTCTGGAGGACGTCTATCGCTCCGATCCTGATCGTCGGCGACGTGGGCGATTGCTGGGAGGCATACGTTGCCGGTGGGCTGAGGCGCATCCCGAAGATGCTGGCATTCCCTATGACGCCAGGATCATCTCACTGGTGGTGAACATCGCCGCCATCCGGTACTAACCATTGTCTCCCAAGCCTCAATGGCCTTGTGTCTAGCCATCCGTCGACGCGTCTCAGGAATCGGGCAATCAGGCGGGCGCCAGTGAAAGGTGCGCAGTGTCACCCACTGACCATCTGCTGTTGGCTCTTCGGGCTGGAACTCAACAACCTTGTGCTGGTCAACATTCACCAGCCATCTGTGGCCACGTGGTCTGTAGGTCTGGCGAATCTTTCTTTCCATACCACAAATCCTGACTGCCGAGAGATAGAAGCCATGGCTTCAAGCACTGCGGATAGCCACACCTAGAGAAGGGAGTTCCAAGAAGTCATCACATCAGCAGACCACCAAGAGCGCTTGAAATGCCGTAGATAGAGCTTTTTAGTCGTCAGCCTCTGGTGAACCGGTGCTTGCTGCTGATCAGATGACAGCAGAAGTGGAATAACACTCTCTCCTCCCAACACACACACCACTACACACAGCCCATATCAAGGGAAACACCAGTCACTGACTGCAATTATGCGCGGCACATATCTCATGACCCGAATGGCCCACATCCAAAATTTATGGGCCATTTTTTATGGGCCATGGCCTTTTTCAAAGGGAGTGGGTGTCTAAAAGAAACTTTGGCACCACTTCCATCAGGCACGATCTCAGGTCCTTTGGATCTGCCCTCTCCCAGCAGCCACTCCTTGCCTCTCAGCCGCTTGATGCTGGACCTGATCGCTTCAGCAGAGTGCTGAGGCAGCCCTTCTGCCACTGTCCTGATGCTGGGCTTGATGCCGTTCTGGTTAGAGGCTCACTCCCAGGTGCCACGTCACAATCCTGTCCCTCTCGACTCGGGTGATGAACGGGTCAATCCAATCCAGCAGTAGCTCCGTCACGGCAGCTTCACCTAGGTCTTGGATACCCCCATACAGCCACCGCTTGAACAGGTCAGAGGCATTGGCTTGCAGTGCTGCAAACAGTTCAGCCAGTAGGAACAGGGAGATGCAGGTGTCTTGAGGCATTGGTCAGACGTGACTGCCTGAGATATTCCCCGCTGTTACGCCTCAGCCGACCTAACGGTCAACCCACCGTCAGGGAGACCCGCAAACCCACTGATACTGCACTCCTCGCAGTGCTGTAGGTCGATCTCATCGGGCAGTGGCGCAACAACGGATTACACCAGGTAATCAATCGCAAGCATTTCAGTCTCCGATTAAAAAGCTGTTGCTTTCTTGCTATTGGCTTTGACGTGGTCTGCTTCGTCTCTAACGATCGCTTCCACTACGTCACGCATAGAGCCAGGCATATGGTCACCTCTTACTCGCCACATGCTGTTGGGCTTCTCCCAGTAGTGAGTTGCGGTTGGTGCTGCTGGCTGGTCTAGCCACTCCTCTGGTTGCTCCTTCAGCATCCGCCTGTACGTCTTGACTGCCTCGACCTCAACGGCCTCACCCAGCAAGGCAGCCATCTCATGGTCAATAAGGGTTGTGATGGCGAACACCCAATAGATGACCACGGCGATGTGTCTGGCTAAGAAGCGGTCACCCCAGTTCTTCAATCCATCTAGATCCCTGGCGAAAATGTCCTCGTGGGTCTGCTCATTGGTGTCCTGGTAACGAGCCAGTTCCAATGTGTCCCTGATCGTGCCTTCTTTATCGAGACCAATGGTCTCTAGGTAGTGGCAGGCACTCTCCTCTGCTGTGTAAGCAGTGCGAGCAATGATCTCAAGCGAAGCTGCTCTCCTTTCATCGGCTTTGCCCCAGACCAGATTCAGAACACCTTCTCCTGCCTCGATGATCTTGTGAGCTGTGGCTGCTTTTCGTGTCTTGGTTTCCATGGTTGTTGATCCTCAGTTGTGGTTTGCAGAACCCGTTCTTTTCAGGCTTGCGCTGATGGCTGCCTCGACGCTTCTTCTCTTTGGCTGGTGGCAGTGGATCGGTGACCTAGATCGGCTGCCTTGAACTTGCATGTACTCATAGCTTCGTCGCTTCTGCGTAGTTGTCCACTACTCAACGGCCAACTGTTGGAATATCCAGTTGGTAAAGGCGTCTTTCGTAAGGAGTGGAGCTGGTACCGGTGAATCAGGTGCTCTGTTGATGTGGTGTTTATCCGCCCTCAATGGTGAGTGATAGTTCTGTTTTGCTGGATTTGACCCCGTTCACGTGGACAAGAGTCAGGCTCACGCCTAAAACCTGTCTGGTAACAATCCACACCGAATGAATCCCAACGTTGAGAAGGGTCTGGTCGGAGCTGCTGTTCTTGCTGGGCTGGTCCTCCTACTCCCGGTGGCTAAGCAATCAAAGGAGTTTGTGAACTGCGTCAAGAACGCTGAGACGGGGATCATCAACCTGGCTGGCGTCGAGTTCACCGATGTAGAGGGCAAGGGTGGATTCATTGAGCGCCCAGTCGCTGTCCACTACTGCAACGGTGGTGACGTGGCGAAATACCTGCAACTGGTTGGGCAGTGATGGACTGGATTGTTCGCCCTATCCGAGCTGTTCTCTTCGCTGATGAGCAGGCCTTCCTTTGGATCAGGAAGAAGCTCGGTCTGACTGAATATGGGATGGCTGCCCTCGTCTGGGTCAAAGGCCTGATCATTGGCTTCCTTCTGGCTTACTTCCTTTTCTGATGCTCAAAGCTCTGCTCACAGCCTCCCTGGTATTGGCTTCTGCTACGCCTGCTCTAGCCCAGAAGGAAATCCCCAAGGCTGAAGGTCATGACGAGTGCCCACTGGGATACGTCAACACCTTTGGCACTACTTGCGTTTCCCCCATTTACTACGAGGTGGCTCCTACCAACGGTGAGGCCTGTCAATCGGGGTGGATGAACATCGGCATGGGCTATTGCAAGAAGAAGAAAGGTCCTCTCGGTATCCTCTGATCAACGACTTTGTTTGGATTGAAAGCACTATTCACTGCTCTGGCGCTTGTTTCATTTGCTGCGCCAGGCCTTGCTCGTGATGGTGAGGTGTTCTTCCGGAAGAAGGGACGAGTGGAAGTTGGACCTGGAACCCGCTTAGAGCTTGTCGACTGTGATGGCAGCCACGACAGTCAAGGAAATTCCGATGGTGGTGTGACCTGCTCCATCAAGGTCATCAACGATCAAGAGAGCCCATACCGAACAGAGCAGCAGTGACCTCATCACCGACAAAACATCCTTTGATCAGATTCACCCTTCATCTGCTGAGTGGTTTCGCTCTTCTGCTGAGCAGCGACCTAGCTTCTGGACAAACCGTTTTCACGAAAGCACCGACGGAAGTCAGCATTCACAATCCTGAGAAAACCGAAGGACTCCGCAACCGAACCACCATCAGTATTCGTGTCCCAGAGGATGCTGGGGCGGAACTGGAATTCTTGATTCTTTCACAGCTCACCAATAACCATCACTGGGATTGGGGTCGAAGCGAACCCGAGATGTATTTCGGTCAATATGGCCTACGACGTCGCGGCGAGCCTGGGCTCGTACAGACTATTTTGTCGGAAAGCGGCGACAAGCTAAGTATTCGCTTCAATCCAGCGATTGAACCAGGGAAGCAAGCCAATGTCGTCTTCCACAGTTTCAACCCTGATGAAGACATCTACGACTGGTCCACAAGTTTGATTCCAGCTGGTGATGATCCAATAACCAGTGATGGGCCGATGTTGAGAATTTCAATTTGGCCCAAAGGACATTTTAGATAGTGTGAAGCCCCTGTATTTACAGAGGCATTGCTTGCCAGATATTTGTAAATTATAGAAACTAACTACAATCACTAGCCTTTGCTTTGCCGTGACGTCACCGTGGGTTTACATTGGGAATTAATGATTGTCTTCCTAGAGCTGCCCAATAAAACCAGGTATCAGAATTGCATTGACGAGATCGAGGAAAAAAGCGGACACCAAGGGAACAATTAGAAACGCTCGCGTCGAGGCTCCATACTGCTGCGTAACGGCGGTCATGTTTGCCATGGCCGTTGGTGTGGAACCCAGAGCGATCCCACCAAAGCCTGCGCAGATGACAGCTGCGTCATACGACCTTCCCATCAGTCGGAATACGAGCAGCAGATTGATGGCCAGAGCAATGATGAACTGGGTCAGGAGGATGGCCAGCAAAGGCAAGGCAAGGCCGACCAAGGTCCAAAGTTGCAAGCTCATTAGGGACATGGCTAAGAAGATTCCCAATGAAAGTTCGCTGATTAAATCCAGCGAAGTGGACTGTTTTGGCCAATGGAAGACGGCCCGCTCAGAACGTCTCTCTGGGAGCAGATTCGAATAGAGAATGCCGACCAGCAGACAGGGCACAAACAAAGGCAGCTTCAGGCCGATAGCCGCGATGCCACCGTTCAGCACCATGCCGGAGATGATGCAGATATTGATGGCCAAGAGCGCTGCCAGGAAGGAGGTCATGTCGATATTCCTTTTTCCAGATACATGATCTTGCACGTCATTGACTGGGTGCTTCAGGGTTTGATCTTCTGGCGTTGTACTTGGGCAGGGAATCTTAAAACGACGTAATAGGAACTGGGCAATTGGGCCGCCGCTGGCACTGGCAAGAACAAGTCCAAAGGTGGCAGCAGTAATACCGATTTCAAGGGCGCTGTCAATCTGGAAGTTCTCTGTAAATGTGGGAGCCCAGGCAATCGTTGTGCCGTGTCCACCAATCAGTGACACCGTGCCAACGAGCAATCCCGTGGCGGGATGAAGCCCCAGCAAACCCGCCATCGTGACGCCAATGATGTTCTGCAACGTCATGTAGCCGATGGTCAGGCCCAGAAGAATGAACAGTGCCGGGCCGCCGCGCCTTAAATCACTGAAACGGGCATTCATCCCCACCGTGGTGAAGAAATAAACCAGAAGGAAGTCCCGAGAATCCAGGTTAAAATTGAGTTCGGGCCCACCCAATACGTGTATCAGTGTCAAAAGGACGGCTACGAGAAGTCCTCGCGATACAGGTTCTGGAATCGAAAAGTTTCGCAATGCCTTAAGTTCGCGGTTCAAGCGTTTGCCCACGAACAACACCAGAAAGCCCGTGGTGGTTGAGACCAGGGGCGAGAGTTCAGTCATAGCAAAGGAATTTGCGTTCGACGTTGAAGGTACGGAGGATTTACAGGCCTGTCCATTTTGATTGCAACGCCAAGTATGATTATGACCTTGACAGGAACTCAATATGTCTGTTTCAGGATTTCGAGATCCTAGCCATCAAAGTACCGTAAGTATTGAGGCTCACTATTGAATTGAAGACAGAATGTAATTCTTAGATTCTTACAGGATGCAATTCTGAAGATCTCCACACAAGCATTCCCTTCAGATAGTGCCGCTCAGGCATCGACGATGGTCAGCCGCAGTGCCGAATCAGGAACTGCTTTGTAGAGATCCGGGTATTCCGGACGCACAGTCACATCCACCCATTCATCGCTCTCTGCATGACTTCCAGCAACAATGGGAAGATCAAACAAAGCTGTGGCCTCGCCGGGTTCAAACGTGACAGAATTGCCAAGGATTAGTACATCGTGAAATCCTTCGGAATAACCATTAAGGGAATTCCAGTTTTTCAGGCCGTCTCCCAAATCAAAATCCAGCCAAATTTTGGATTCGTTTTCTAGATAACCTTCCGAACGTGTTAATTGTAGGACTTTGGTTGACAGTCCCGAACTGGGCTCCTGGATTGTGTAACCGCCAATCCATTCTGCTGACAATATTGGCGACTTCCATCGCTTTGAAAGATCAAATGTGCGACTCTCAATTAAGAGCGGAATCCCTTCTAAAGGCGAAGGTGTTAGTACACCGGTCTCTGTGCCATATACAAACTGAAGCGCATTTACATCCAGATCAGTGAAGCCAGGATCACCATCCGAATCCTGTGTTTTCTCATAGGACATTACTGTTCCATTTGTATCGATAATTCGATCAACATCGCCATCAGAGCTGTCGTGAGGATGCTCTAGGCCTAGGGCATGCCCTAATTCATGAAACGCAACGCTTTTCCAACCAGCTTCTCGGGATCCACCAAAACGCGTCGAATGAGAAAAAGCCGCTTCGGCGAGAAGAATTTCACCTTGATTATTCTTTCTCTGAAAATTGTAAGCGCTTTCATCGCTTAGCTCTGAATAGGTATAACTAGGAGACTGATAAATCCCAGCATGATCACCACTAACATAGTATGATGACGTCTGATTGACTACTAACTGTGATTTGGGGTGACTTTGTGGAACTACCACGAATTCCGGCTCAATCACAGCATCCGTCGCAGCAAATACGTCTTCCCACCAACTTTTAAGTTCGTCCGACAGGCTCGAGTCAAATGAGATGTAAATCAATCCCGAATCAGAGTATAGATAACGTGATGAGTATTGATCTGCGCTGTTCGTTGCGTCCTGTTCTACCAATATTAATAGTTCATTCGGTATCGGTCGAAGTGGGGATTCATTAATAAAACGCTCTACATACAGTTTGTAGGAGCCAGTGAATGAGTTTTGGGCATAAACCTCGGCGAACAACATTGCATCCACATCAACGCGATAACCAGATGTGGAGGCGGAATTGTTGTTGTATGCGCTAACTGGATCCAAAATGCGTCCTTCTGCATCCACCAGACGCAGCAACGGCCAGGTATTGTCAGCGGCTTCTACCGACAAGCTCACCACATCTCCAGCCAAAAATGAAATCTCAAAGCGATCTACTTCCCCACCTACACCAACAGTGCCTGAGAATGTCTTAATAGCAGATTGCATCGGACGTGGTCCATACAAAAAGACGCCATCGGTTGTATTTGTTGGATTACCAGTTGGTGTAGGTGATGAATCCTGCTCAGGTGTGGGGACTGGTATTGGTTCCGGTGTTGGAGTTGTAGCAGGTGCTGGAGTTGGTTCTGGTGTTGGAGTTGCGGAAGGTGCTGGAGTTGGTTCCGGTGTTGGAGTTGCGGAAGGTGCTGGAGTTGGTTCCGGTGTTGGAGTTGTAGCAGGTGCTGGAGTTGGTTCTGGTGTTGGAGTTGTAGAAGGTTCTGGAGTTGGTTCTGGTGTTGGAGTTGTAGAAGGTGCTGGAGTTGGTTCCGGTGTTGGAGTGATATCTATTGCCTTCAAAGTATAAGTACCAGTTTCCCACCAACTCTTTGCACTAATAAAGTAGTTGTCACTCGACGTTGCTATAAATTCAATTTTAGAATTATATCCAGATCCTCCATCGTCATCATAAATTAATTCCTCTGAACTAGGCCCATGCAGACTCATTTGAGGGTCAGTCAACTGTATCCCCTCAAGATCAAATTGATAAACTCTTCCTTCCTTCAAAGAAACTTGGAACCAATCTTCATCGTCTGTTGTTTCCAAGTCACCACTCACAATAACCCCGACAGAAATAACACCGCTGGTAGATAAATTATTCGCGAAATCATCTAAAAGTCCCTGGCCTGTAGAGGGTTCAGGAGTTGGTTCCGGTGTTGGAGTGATATCTATTGCCTTCAAAGTATAAGTACCAGTTTCCCCCCAACTTTTTGCACTAATAAAATAGTTGTCACTCGACGTTGCTATAAATTCAATTTTAGAATTATATCCAGATCCTCCATCGTCATCATAAATTAATTCCTCTAAACTAGGCCCATGCAGACTCATTCGAGGGTCAGTCAACTGTATCCCCTCAAGATCAAATTGATAAACTCTTTCTTCCGTCAAAGAAATTTGGAACCAATCTTCATCGTCTGTTGTTTCCAAGTCACTACTCACAATATCCCCGACAGAAATAACACCGCTGGTAGATGAATTATTCGCGAAATCATCTAGAAATCCCTGGTCTGTAGAGGGTTCAGGAGTTGGTTCCGGTGTTGGAGTTGTAGAAGGTTCTGGAGTTGGTTCTGGTGTTGGAGTTGCAGAAGGTGCCGGAGTTGGTTCCGGTGTTGGAGTTGCAGAAGGTGCTTGTGATGTATCGATAATTTCAACCGTCTTAGATGTCGCGAGTAATTCTGTAAAATCAGGATCTTCGTAAAACTGATAATAATAAGAATCATCTCCCTCGGTGATACCATCCTCATTCCATTCATCCCAGAATTTAACTTTACCCTTTGAATTCACCTTGAAATAGTAACTTTCCCATCCATCCGAACCGAGAGCATACCCATCCATATCACTGTAATTATCATAAATATTATTCGATCTTTCAAAAACATCAGACACAAATATCCTGGTTCCTTTTCGTACATTTTTAGTAGTGATAGTCCAATTAACACGATCTCCCTCATCGACTGAAATCTTGTCGGCTGTTATTGAATAACTTGGTGTTGGTGTTGGATCAGGCGTTGAAGTTGAATGAATGCCAAAATTGAAAATAATATTTTCTTCATTTAAACGTGTCTTCTTTGCAAAACGTGCAATAAGTCCACCATCACCGTATTTTTTTGCACTGCCATTTTCGTTAAAAAATAATCTCCCATTTTTCCAATTATAGATAAAAGCACTGTCGGATTTCTGTGCCTTTTTGAATTCTTTCTTTGACCTGGCAATATAAATCCCCGTCAATGTCGTATTAAAATCGCTAAGATCAATTGATATTACGTCCGATTTTGCATTGAAATTCTTGAACTTGGTCGCAAATCTTTTGCTATACGAAGACGGAGGCGATAATATATAATCACTTCCGGAAGGTTTGAAACTTTTTCTATCTAATTTTCCCACACTAGAATATGATTGAGACATCTTGCTTGAATCAACTAAATCATTATCCTTTGTTTTTTCCGAAGTAAATTGGAGTGATTGTAATGGTAGCAAATTGAAATAAATTTTAAACTTGAGGTAACCCTGTCTGAACAAACGCTTACCCCCCGCACCGAAGGGGTGATGAAGGACGTTCTAAAGCGCTTAGACGCCTTGGAAAGCAAGGTGTACGAGCAGAAGTGATCAGACGTTGACTGCGGCGAAATTGGCAGCCGTCGCATCGGGCTTGAACCGCGCGTAGCTCTTCAGATGCACCTCGATGGTGTGGCCCATGGCCTCGCTGATCTCTGCAACGGCAAGCCGTGCCGCGTGAGCCTGTTTTGCGTAGCGGTGCCTAAATGAATAGGGCGTGAGCTGTTCACTCTGGTGCTCGGCTTCACCCCGCAGCGCCATCCAGACCTTGCGTCTGCGTAGGTACTGATTCAAAGCCTGGCCACCATCACCGTCACGGTTCAACGGCGGCAGCTGTTCACCAACCTGCAACCGTGCCTGCAGTTTCCAATCGATGGCGGAACCATCGGCATCACGCAGCAGCAGCGGGTGCAACCGCCGCGGTTCTGTCTTGGCTCCCTTGGTGCCACCCATGGATTTCTGATAAATCGTCCACAGTTCTTCCCCGCTTGCCCCGTCCTTGATGCGGAGATGGCGCAATTCCTCAGGTCTCAATCCGTAAACGGCACAGAGCTGGATGGCGAATCGCCAACGGTCATGGGCCTCGCCCTCGGGGAGGTTGTCCAGCAGCTGCAGGATCTGCGCATCGCTGAGGGGATAGCCAATGCGCTTGGGCTTGAGCACTTCAGGAAGCGCCGCAGGGGGGCTGTAGATGGGCTTGAGGTGTCCACGTTGCACCGCCCAGTTCAAGAAGCCGTAGAGCTTCTGACGGGAGGTCTGACGCATCCGTGAGCCCTGTTCCCACTGGGAGAGGCAAGCCATTGCCAGCGCTTCACCGTCCACTGGTGGTCGGCCGTCGAATGCCTTGGCGCAGTTGCGCAGGACTGGCAGATAGAAGGTCTGCCAGGTGGTGTCGCCAGCGTTAGGAACGAAGGCCCGATATTTCTCGATCAACTGGCTGAAATCCAGCTTCTGATGGGCGCTGCTGGTGTCAGCGTTTTGTGCTGCAGCGGCAAGGGTGATCTGTCCACCGTTCCAACGCTTGAAGATCTGTTGAATGCGGGGCAAGGCAAGCGCTGATCCACGCGCAGTCCACTCGAACGGAAGTGAAACGGTCCCAGCATCACGGACCTCCAAACGGATTCGACCGCGATTGTTGCGGACGTACCAACTCTCACCGCAGGTCTCTGCGATCTGACGCCTAAAGGGCTTGATCCAGGCTTCTGTCTCGGAAACTCGTGGCAATTCAGCAGAGGCATGTTGCTATGCCAATTGTGCGAAAGGCGTGCGAAAACTGTCAAGCTTCTGCTGATACTTGCTGATACCTGATGACGCAGAAAGGCTGGCAAAGCTGAGTCACCGACTGGATAAGCCCAGTGCACCACGAAAGAGCCAGGCTGCTTTGGGAGCAAGATGCCGCAGGTTCGAATCCTGTCTCCCCGACTGCCAAGAGACGCCAGATCCCAACTGGCAGTGCAGCCGCCCGAAACGGGCGGCTTTTTTGTGTGTACTGGTTCTTGGGCACCCGTTCAGAGCCAGCATGGTGTCCGCAGCGTGACAACCACCAGATCTGGTGTTGACGAGAGCATGCAAAATGGAATTGTCCCCATCACCCGGCCCCGTGCTTCGCATGGGGCTTTTTTGTGCCCCAGATCTGGGGTGGACGCCTGGGTGATCGCACCGGGAATCGGCCCAGTCACACCGAGACACATCTGCTCGCAGCCTTGGTCACCCATTGACTGGCCAAGAGCGGGAAGCTGCTGGTGGGGCTTGAGACACCCCTCACACACGGAGGCCTGGCCCGACAACACGTCGGGCCGTTCCCTCAGGCGCACGACACCTGAGTCCCGCGAGACGCAGCATGCAAGAGTTAAAAGATCCTTAAGAGAATGCGATGCGTCGGTTCGTCACTGAGCTCAGCCAGCAGCAGATCAAGCAGGGATATTCGTTGCTGAAACTGATGGACCATCTCGACCATGAGCTGGACCTGCTTCAACAGCAGCGCCTGGCCGCCGGCCTGTCCAGCCAGGAGGGACAACGGCTGACGCGTGTCCGCCAGAGCCATCTGCGCAAACAACAGGACTGCATCGCAGAAATGGAACGCAGTGGCTTCAATTCCTGGCTCATGGAACGCCAGCTGGCCTGACCTTTGAATAGGGCCATTCAGCCAGGCCCGTGCGTTCCCTCGTCATCTTTACGTTGGCGCTGATCACAGCGTCCCCGCTTCAGGCTCAATCCCTGAACCTGGATTCCGAATGGTTTTTTGACGGACTCGGATCCAGAGGAGGAGCCGTGATCTGTCGCTTGCTGCGCGATGGAGGCATCGCCCAATGGCTCAGCGCACCAAACACGAAGACTGCAGCCTGCCAACTGCGGCTGGACCCTTGACACTGCACGCGGTCTATCACGAGCTGTACTCCGCTCCATTGCCCTCGACGCACCGCTTCCCGATGGCCAAATTCAGGCTGCTGCGTCGTTTGCTGCTTGACGAACAGGTGTTGCAGGCCAACCAGATCCGCCGCCCCCTCAGTATCCCCCGACGGGATCTGGAGCGCATCCACCGGCGCAGCTACCACCAGGCCTTCAGCCGTGATCAACTCAGCCGCTCGGAACAGCGCCGCATCGGGCTTCCTGCCACCCGGCCCCTGGTGCAGCGCACCTGGCTATCCGTCGGGGGAACCTTGCTGACGGCTCGCCTGGCGCTTCAGCATGGAATCGCCTGTCACCTGGCAGGGGGAACCCATCACGCCCATCCCGGCTTTGGTAGCGGGTTCTGCATCTTCAATGACGTGGCCACAACAGCGCGCGTGCTGCTGGACAACGGCGAGGTGCAACGGTTGCTGGTGGTGGACCTGGATGTGCATCAAGGCGATGGCACTGCGGCCTGCTTTGCCGATGAGCCGCGCATCACCACCTTGTCCGTCCATGCCGCCAGCAATTTTCCGCTGCGCAAGGTGGCCAGCGACATCGACATTCCTCTTGAAGACGCAACTGGAGATGACGACTACCTGGCCGCCATCGGGGACCGACTCCCGCAGGTGCTGGATGACCAACAACCGGATCTGGTGTTGTTCAACGCCGGTGTGGACCCCCATCGGGATGACCGGCTTGGACGACTGGAGCTGAGCGACGAGGGTCTGTTACGACGCGATCGACTCGTCCTGGATGCGGCCCTGCGCCGCAGCATCCCCATCGCCACGGTGATCGGAGGGGGTTACGACGAACTGATGCCCCTGGTGAGGCGGCACGCCATCGTGATCCGAGCCGCTGTAGAGCAGGCCAGGCTGTTTGGACTGTCCTGACCTCAGACCTGGCAGGACAGGTTCAAACAAGCCGTGAGCTGCTGGTTACGGTGCTCCATCAGCGTCGTCAACCAATTGGCGGCTTCCACCGGGGCCACACTGCGATCCCGAAGGGCATCGCAGATCACTTGGTGCAAGGGGGCGTCGCGACAATCAATGGCCAATTGCTCATCCAAGGCCACCAAATCGTCCGAGCTTCGGCAAGCGCGCAGGGCACTGAGCACACGCTCTTTCAAGTCACTCGCCACGGTGATGATCAACTCTTTGATCAACCCTGCCAGCCCATGTTTTCTGTTCTGAGGAGCTATTTCAGACCATGACAGCAGCGACGGATGGAGCCCTGCCCCCCTGGCGGCAACGACTTCGCGGTGCCCTCAAGCGCGAAGGCCGCCAGGTGAGTGCCCGCTGGCTGCAACTCGCCACCGTGGCCTCTGATGGCACCCCCAGGGTGAGAACGCTGGTGTTCCGCGGCTGGAACGGAGCGGATCAATTGGAGCTGTATACGGATGGCCGCAGCAGCAAAATCGCAGAGTTCAATCATCAACCTCAGGTGGAACTCTGCTGGCTGCTGACGAAAGCCAAGCAGCAATACCGGCTTCGGGGAACAGCTGCACAGGTGGCGGTCTCTCCAGACCAGGCCCAGTGGCGATCCCTGTCTCCCAGTGGACGAGCCCTGTGGGGATGGCCGCATCCAGGACAACCCTTTGAACCCGCAGCGCCCTTCCCCCAGGAACTGCCAGAAGATGCTCCCGTCCCAGACCACTTCGTGATGGTGCCGATCAGCCTCCAGCAGGTGGAACTGCTCGACCTGAGCCACCACCCTCACCAGCGTCTGCTCTGGCGCCGGGAGAATGGCTGGCTGGAACAGCGACTCAACCCCTGATCACCACCACCGGGTCACCCGACCAACGGAGGCTTCACCTGGCCTCGAGGGGACAGTCACCACCGACAGCGTCTGGCCATCACGGCGGTAATCGAAGCAACAGAACCCCTCCCCCGTGCCGGAACAGGAGGACAAGCTGTCCAGCGTCACTGCGGACCAGTGGCGTTCATCGGGGGATGGCTGCTGATCCGGCGCTGGATGCCATCCAGCCGCCAGCAATGAGCGGTGCGCTTCAACGATCGATTGCTGCAGACTCAGGGGTAGTTGCGGTGCTGCTGCGGCCGTCATGGGGATCAACAGAAGCAGCAGCCAGGTCATCGATGCTCCAGGGTCCCACCTTCCCATCCAATAGCCAGAACCCGGGCCAGTGACCACGGCCCCTCAGCCGACCTGTCGGTCTTGCTCCTGCGAATGCAGCAGATCTTCCGCGTAGCGGATGGTCAACCCCATCTGACCATCCCATGCCACGGCGTAGGTCCAGTGGCCGTGGCGCTGTTCGCCGTTGGGCAGCAGCACCGGCTCGGCCCACAGACAGGGCTCCTCAGCGATGACCCCATGGCGTCGGCCGCTGTTGTTGCTGATGAGATCTCCGGCTTGGAACAACGGCATCGGCCGCTCAGCAGCAGACGTGATGGATGGATCGGCTTCAGGCGTGGTTTCTGCCGGCGTTCCGGTGCAAGCTTCTGTGCCGTCCGATGGTTCCTCGAGAAATACCGGTCGCTGCGGAAGCCAGCTTGGATCAGGGAGGGCCCCCTGCAGCAGATGGCCGATGGCACGTCCGCGTCCAACGCCATAAAACAAGCAATAGGAATCCAGCCGCTCGAGCACATCAGGCTTCAGCCACACCTGAACAGGGCGTGCCTTGGCATCTCCGCTGGACTGAAAACGGCCGCTGGCATCGCGGCGCTGGGATCGTGGACTGGTCAGGGTTCAAGCAAAGGATTCACGCCATTGGGCCGGACAAAACCGAGCCGGTCAGTACATCCGTCTTAATCGATCCTTAAGGACATTGAATGATCGGCTAGACAAACCAAATGAAAAAGCGGCCACGAAAGACGGCTCCGCTGACATGGCCCGTTTGCTGAAGGGTGGAACCGCCGGTGAGTTGCACCAGAGGTTGGATGCTCAGCGCGATCACCAGACTCACCACCACACCGACGAAGGCCTTCCAGAGATCGCTGCCGATGATCTTGGCCAGGTTGCCGCTCTCGCGGTTAGTGAAGACGGTCTCAAATTCCTGCTCCTTGATCCGCAGGGCGATTTCCCGACCACCGATCAGGCCCAGGAACACCCAGGTGGTGCTCAGCGGGAAGGTGGAGAGGAACGCCTTGTAGAGCAGACAAAGACCGAAGAAGAAGTCGATCACCGTGGCCGAGCGCAGGTCGGACGTGTTCGTTTTGGACCGCAGCACCCCTTGAATCGGACCACCGCCGGTGGCCACCAGCACGCAGAGACCCACGCACAGCACCGCCGTGCAGATCGCCATCGGGAAGAAGTCCAGCTTGCGGGGCAGGAACACAAAGATGTTCGCCAGGTCCTGCACCAGCCACATGCTCCAAAGGAAGCCGGTGGAGAACCACTGCAAGACATACCAGACCTTGTTGAAGTCCTTGCCCTCCTGCGTGCGGCGGAACACCCAACGTTCCAACAGCCACATGCCCAGGCCATAGGCCGCCAAGCCCACGCAGAAGGCCAGGACATACCCCGTCAGCGAACTGTTGAGCAGCTTGCCGATGTTGGCCGGCTTGAAGGAGGAGAGCACCAGAAACGATGTACTCACCGGAGCGCCCCATTGGGTGAGGGCCAACACCGCAATGGGCGGAAGGATGTAGACCCAGTTGAATGGCTCGGGCAGAGGAAACTCCTTGCCGGGAACACTCAGGCGGCCCCAGGCGGGGTCACCGTCCTTGAGGAACCAACCCATCATCAGAACGATGATGGTGACGGTGCAGATAAACAGCATCTGCACCGCTTTCGGGGTGCGCTTTTTATTCGACGAGATATACGTACCCAACGTCTGCAGTGAGTCGTTGGCCACAACGGAATAGGCCGCCAGCAAAAAGCCGACGATCATCCAGATGTTCACATCCATGAAGGCGTTCATGGGACAAACGACTCGTTTCTAAAGATCCCAACGACTTTGGTCAGTGCTGCAGAAGACTTGTCTTTGACAGCGATTGGATTCAGTTGATCACACGCAGCCTGCGCAATCGTCCCCGTCTCACCCAAGCTGCCAGTGCATCAATCTCCGCGCGGCTTGGCATGCAGATGCACCCCGTCCCTGGATAGCAACGGTGAATGCCCAGAGCGCTGCGGGTGGTATCAAAGCGCGGCTGCAGATCGAACCAGAGATCATCTCCCCAGGGTTCCGGCTGTCCCAGGCTGTACTCCCCCGCCGGGAGAGGAGCTGCATTACCAGGACTCCAGAGTCGATCTGCGGTCTGCCGTTCAGCAATGCCGCTGGCAGCCTGCCAGCTGGCCAACAGTCGCTCACCGCGGTGCAGCTCCACTTTCCAGAGCCGGTTGCCATCTTGGAAGCGATCGTTGGTGCGACGCGTGCTTAGCCGCAGGCCGCCGCCCTCGAGCAGTTCCGCCGTCGGCCCATGCTGGCCTGGCAACGGCTGCGCCACGACCGACGCACTGCAGCCGAGGAGCAGCAAACCAGCAAGCACTGCCTTGCGCAGCATCGCTACCCCATGAACATCGCCCCCACTCTGGCGCTGGCACGATGACCTGCAGCGTCTTAGTGAGCCTATGGAGGTTCTTGACCTGTTTCCACGCTCCATTCTGCGAGGCACGCTTCCAGCCCCCTTGCTGAACCAGCTGATCGATCTGGGTGAATCCGTTTTGGCCAATCCTTCAGCCAGTCCCGACGCCTCCGCCAAGCTGGCTGGTCAGCTGCGTCAGCAACGGGAGTTAAGGCCTGACCAACCGGCGGTGCAGCAACTCAGTGCGGAGGTTCTGCTTCCCGCCTGTGACCGCTGGATCCGCCACGTGATGGATCGGCAGCCACCCCAGGGGCGTGGTCCCTGGGTGCCGGGTCGTTACCGGCTGCAGATGATCGATCTGTGGATCAACTGCCAGACCGCCGGCGACTACAACCCAACCCATACCCACGGCGGCAGCTTCTCTGGGGTGATCTTTCTCAAGGTGCCGCCCCAGATCAACGGCAACAGCTTTGACGGCCAGCTCTGCTTTCACGGCCCAGAGGACTGGCATCTGCAGTCCTTCCGCACCGGGATGGCCCATTACGTCCTGCCGGTGCCTGGTGAGTACTACGTGTTCCCGGCCTGGCAGCCCCATTCGGTGATGCCCTTCCGTGGCGATGGCGAACGCTGGTCGCTCGCCTTCAATGCCGTGGCGGCCCCCGCTGCAGCACCGCAGCCCTCCTCCCCCCCCGGCAACGTGTCTCTCTCGAGTCAACGGCCGGTGGCCCGGGGGTTCTGAGCCCAGCTGGCAGAGTTTCCCTGTTGCCCACGCCCCAGGCCTCCATGGATCACACCGACCCGCTGGATCAGGCCGGCGCCATCGCAACCGCCATCGAGCAACTGGCCGATCAGCTTCGTCCCGAGGTGATCCGAGCTGCCCGTAAGGACGAAAGCGGGCGCCGCGATCTCGATCGGATCGAATACGCCCTCGGCACTATCGGCAAGGCGCTGATCCTGACGGACTACGGCATTGATGAAGAGAAGGACATCGACAAATTGAAGGCCTTCCGTGAATCCCAGAAGGGAATGGGCTGAGCTCAACAGGGGGACCAGCGCAGCACCTGGTGGCTGAGGCTGCCATCGTTGTGAATCTCCAGAAGACGTCCCCCCGGGTCTTCCGCCCGACCCAGCGGGCAGGGCTGCACGCACTGAAAACTGCGCAGGGTGGACGGACAGCCAAGCAGGGGGACATCCGGACGCTGCGGCCAGGTTCCGTGCCAGTGCTGATGGATGTGACCGAAAACCACAGCTCGCAACGCAGCGTGGGGCTGAAGAATGGCTGCTAGCTGGTGGTGATCGCTGAGATTCATCGTGTCCATCACGGGGTGACCGATGGCCACCGGCGGGTGATGCAGGGCCACCACCAGAGGAAGATCCCGGCGCAAAGGATCAGCGAGTCGCTCCTGCAACCACTGCAGCTGGTGTGGCCCGAGCCAACCGGCGGAACAACCGCTGCGGTGGCTGTTGAGCAGAACCAGCCGCGTGCCTTGAACAATCAACTCGGCGGGAGCCGTGCAGAAACGACGACCCAGCACGGCCTTCAGCAGCAGCGGGTCATCGTGGTTGCCGGGCAATAGGCCGACTGGAACGTTGACATGACGATCTAGAAGGCGACCCAGGCGGACGTAGCCGCCCCAGCTCTCGTCCTGGCAGAGATCACCGCTGATCAGCACCAAATCGGGATGGCTGCGCTGCCCCTCCAGCAGGGCCCGATCGAGCAGAGTCATGGCCGGGCGTTCACGCACCAGGGCCGCATCGGCTGCCACCAGATGGGGGTCACTCAGCTGCAGGATCCGCATGGCTCTCGGGAATGGACTGCCAACCACTCACCCAGCGGTGGGGATCCTCCAAATCACTCCAGAGCACCCGCTCACGAAAGCCCGGTGCCAGCACCGCCGCCAGCTCCACCCAACGCTGATCGCCACGACCACCCTGCAGAACCAGCTGAAAGTGGCGATACCCCCCGACAGGGTGCTGACTGGTCCAGGCCCGGGCAGGATTCCAGCCCATCAGCCGGCGAGGAACACCTGGCTGACGGTGCTCTCCAGAACGTGACCGGAGGAGACGATCAACTCGGTGTTGTCTTCAATGAACTGCTCCATCACACCGGGTAGGGCTTGCATGACGGCACACACCTTGCTGGGGTCGTCTTTGCTGACACCGCGATAGAGCGAAGTGATGCCGGCTGCTCTTTGGAAGGGCGCTGATTGGTCGTAGAACCTGGCCCACTCGACGAAAGGCTTGGTGATGCTGAAAGTGAGCACGTGAGTCTCCATCGTTCTAAAAAACCACCGCCCGGAACGTATCACCGTTGTGGGTAAAGCACCCATCCCAAGAACGATGAGCTAAAGCCTCTCATTAATGACTACTATTGAGAAAGCTGATTCTGATCGGTGTCGCTGCCCTCCCCGTCTGCTCCCGCCGATGGATCTCTGCAGCAGGGCCTCCACCAGGACGGTCGTCGTCTGACACCCCAGCGGAAACGGGTTCTCGAGTTGTTCGAACATCGCGGCTCAGGCTGCCATTTGAGCGCCGAGGAGGTGCATCAACAACTGGCCTCCCTGCAGCTGAAGGTCTCGCTGGCGACCGTGTACCGAACCCTCCGCCTGCTGGCGGATATGGGATTTCTGCAGGAGTTGGAGCTCAGTGAAGGCGGCCGTCGCTTTGAGCTTGCCCATGGGGATCACCGCGATCACCACCACTTGGTGTGCATCCGCTGCGGCCGCACCGAAGAATTTGAAAGTGAGCCTGTGCTGATGGCCGGCGCCGATGCCGCACAGCAGTTCGGCTTCAAATTGATCGAGTCCAGTCTCAATGTGCGGGCCCTGTGCCCCAATTGTCAGGACTGAGGCGTTCCCCTACTTGGGGTGTTCATTGCAGGGCATCCAGTAGCGATCACCCATGCGATGCATCCCCTCACAACCCAGAACCTTCGCCTGGGCTTCCGCCTCCTCACGGCTGGGGTAGGCGAGGTAGCGGGGGTTGGTGGTTGAGCGGATCTGAATCAATCCCATGCTCATTGGCCCGGCCGTGATCACGCCCATCGTGTTCACCCCGACGGCCACCAGCCCCATCCCAACGATGGCGGCGTTGAAGACTCCCATCGCCACCACGCCGATGGAGACAACTCCCATCGGCACCACACCGATACAAATCACCCCCATCGGCACGATGCCGATCGAAATGGTGCCCAGCGGGGCGACCCCGATGGCAATCCGCTTCGGTTTGCTGCCGCAATGTCCCCCTTCCGTTGCCATGGCTCAGTGTCCGTGCTGCTCGGATTGACCATGCTTCTCACAGACCATCCACATCTCACCCATGGGATGGGCCCCTTGGCAGCCAAAGCCAGGAGCCGCTGCCTCCGCTTCAGCGCGCGTCTTGAACATCGCCTGCTTCGGTTGCCCGCCGTGATCATGAGCTGACACAACCCCTCCCCAGAGCCCCAGGCCCAGCAAAGCGAGCAACATTCCTGCAGGCGACACCACGCGTTCAGCAACAGCCCCACATCATGACCCCATGGTGAACAGTCGCTCCGATGGATGGCACGACGTGGTTGTGCTGATGCCCGATCAGTTCAATGACGCCCTGGAAGCCGTGCTGGCTGTGCGGGAACAACGCACTGTGGTGCTCAATTTGAGTCGTCTCACTCCAGATCTTGCCCAGCGCGCCGCTGATCTGGTCTCAGGAGGGGTGCATGCCCTGGATGGCCAGCAGCAACGCATCAGTGAAACGGTGCTGCTGCTGGCCCCCGCCGGCGTCGCCATCAACCGCATCGCTGGCACGGACCGGGCTCAACCCTGAAGTGCCCCACCGCAGCTCGATCCCGCCCCCGCCGTGCAGCCGAAACAATGCTGCGCCGTTCGGATCGGATCACCCTCGATCACCATCGAGTCATCCAGCAGATCGCGCAGATGACGAACGCCGCCCTGGGCTGACAGGGCCAGTTGCTGGTTGAAATCGCAGTCATAAAGATGACCTTGCCAATCGACACTGAGCAGTTGGCGACACATCACGGCCGCGAGATTGGCGGGGTTGTGGGCCTCCTCCAGCAGGCGCTGATAGGCGGTCAGCCGACCTTGCAGCTCCAACTGGCGGGAGAAGCGCTGAATCGGCATGTTGGCCAGGGTCAGCAGCCGGTCGAAGCGGATGCCCATGGATCCGAGCTCGCGTTTGTAATCGGCCTCCAGCAGCCCCTGAGCTGGGGGAAGAGACGGACCATGCGGATTGAACACCAGATCAAGGGATCGTTCCGGGTCCCCACTGCCGTAGCCGAGGTCATTCAACATCCGAAGACCCTCAAGGCTGCGTTCAAACACTCCATCGCCCCGCTGTTGGTCGACATTGGCGGCGCTGTAACAGGGCAGGGAGGCGATCACCCCGACCCGATGGTCGGCCAGAAATTGGGCCAAGGTGTCATGTCCCGGCTCCGAAAGAATCGTGAGATTGCAGCGATCGATCACAGCAACCCCCTGATCCCGGGCGCGACGCACCAGGGAACGGAAGTCAGGGTGAAGTTCGGGAGCCCCGCCGGTGAGGTCCAAACAACGGATCGCTCGTCGCCCCAGCACGGAAGGAATCAGCGCCACCAGCTCCGCGCTCATCATTTCGGTCCTGGTGGGACCGGCATTGACGTGGCAGTGGCTGCAGCTCTGATTGCAGCGATAGCCGAGATTCACCTGAAGGGTGGTGAGAGCCCGGCGCTGCAGCGGGGGGAAGGGCAGTGAACGGGTGATCAGCACCAACTCCTCAACACAGCTTCACTGTTCGTACTAGCTCATTAAACCGTGGATCTGACAAGTGGTCCGGCAGATCAAGCTGACGACTCGAGCTCAAGCCATCCGTATCAATCAAGACAAACATCCGATTGATTTGAACGTGAATTGGCCGATTAAGACAAGCGACGTTCTGATTGCTATCAGTGTTGCAATCACTCATTGGAACAGAATGATTGAGAGCAAAACGATGTTGCTCAGTCTCCTCACTCGGTTCACACTGAAGCGATGCAATCCTGCTCTGTGCGTTCCCTGCCGCTGCTGGCTCTCTGCCTGGCCTCAGGCTTGCTCGGCATGGGCATCGCATGGTGGATGCATCCTGAGCATCGTGCAGAGCGCTCACGGCCGGAGCCGATCAGCAGGCTGGTTCCTGACGTCGAACCGCCTCCACCGCCTCCAGCCAGGGATCGCCTGACGCGATTTCTGCCTGATCAGACGCTGAATGTGCTCCGATCCGATGGCACGAGCATCAACATCGGCTACACCAGCGTTGTTGTGGATCCCCGCTGGACCACGGTCGAGTTCTTCGGTGGCTGGAACCGGGGATTGGACGCCAATGACGATGAGGAGGCTCTGCTGTTCACCTCAGGCCCCACCTTTGCCCGCGGAAGCGGTAACGGTGACTTGGCCATGCGCTTGCACGGTGATCTGATGCTGGCCAACGGTCTCTGGCCTGCGGACAATCGTGCCGCTGCGGCCGAACGGGCCTGGGTGGGCATCAGCCGTGCTGGCGAGCTGGAGCACGGCTACGGCTCGCTCACAGCTGAGCTTGAGGAGCGTTTGCGGGTGTTCATCGGCGGCCTGCACGCCTTCACCAACACCACCCAGGAAGCGCCACCGTCCTATGCAGGCGTTTATGGGGAGATGCGACTCGCCGATGTGCGCATCGTCTACGGCATCCGGCCGGATGGCCAGCTTGAACTGGTGGAAACCGCCGATGGGGTGCTGTTCAGCGATCTCAAAAGCTTCGTCAGGTACAAAGGATTCCTGGCCTCCTTTCTGCCAGATCATGCCTCCAAGTCGCGTCTGATCGTTCCCGGAAAACGGCCTTGGAGTCATGAACACGCGGTCTGGGTGAGCGGTGGCAGACCCTCGATCAGCCAGATGCCGTTCCTGCTGAAGATCAGGCCGTCTCGGGAATGGCATGACCGCCAGCCCGTCGACGCTGCGCCAAGGTCTGAAACCAGCTGATGTAGTCCGCCGGCCCCCCGGGCATCAGCACATCCAGCTCCAGCGGATCCTCCGGATCACTGATGCCCAGCAAACGACCATCGGCGAGGCTCGGACGATCCACCTCGCCATGGCTGCTGTCCACCAGAATCACGCGATTGGGTTGATTGCTGCAGGCCCCCAGATCCTTCAGCAGGGTGAGAAAGCCGCGATCGCTGCCGCCCCGGAGCCAGCTGTGCCCGTCGGCGGCCTGCGTGGACGTCACCGTGTCGCCCACCCCCACAAGACGCGGCATCCACTCCATCGGCAACCGTTCCTCGGCCAACTGCAGCAGGGCTTGATGATCCCGAGGAGCTGTGCGCACGTTGAATTCCTCCCCCAGGGGGAAGACCCCATGGCGGCGGGAGATGTGTTGATTGATCAGCACCAGCAGGCCTGCCTCCTTGAGCGACCCCGTCAACATGAACTGGATGTCGGTTGTGCCGACGTCTCCAGCAGCAGCGGGCTTGGCCCGTTCGCGGCCGTCGGCATCGCGCCCCAGGTTGGGTGCGACATGCAGAAAGAATGATCCCTCCAGTCCCGCGGCACTGGCCTCCTGCAGCAACTGGTCCATCAGTTCGGCCAGCATCTGCTGAAGACGTCTCTGACGGGACACATCCCCTGGCACCAGCGCGAAAATACCGTTGAGATTGATGGTGGGTGACACCTGGGTGTCGAGCACGGCCTGCTGCGCCAGCACCTTCAACTGCTCCGATGACACCCCCAGCAGTTTCGACGGCAGGCGCTCCAGCAGCAACTGCTCCATCCGCAGGGGCGCCGCGGCCAGAAACGCCATTTCCGCCTCACTCACCCCAGGGTGACTGAGATGACCGAAACGATCCTGAAACTGAACGCCGCCGGCGGCCAGACCCGGCAGGTAGAGGCCCGCCTGGTCCGGTTTGATCTGATCCCCCAACGCCGCTTCCACCAGACGGTTCACCCCACGCCGTCCCTCGTGCTCGCCGTTGGTGAGCACCACAAAGCTCCCTCGCAGGTCCGCCGCGGCATTCACGTAGCCAGGATCCATGCGGCGGGTGAGGGGATCCTTCACCAGCTGCATGCAGACGCCGTCGAGGTCCTGAACGATCAGAAGGTCATCGACCGGCGTGAGTTCCTCAAGAAGCTGATCCGGTGCAAGGCGCGGCATGACGGACGCGGCGACGAACAAACCTGGCGATCATGGCCCCATTGTTCGGCCGGCCGATGCATCCCACCTGGACAGAACAGTGGTGGCCGATCAGCTACCTGCAGGATCTCGATCCGCAGCGCCCCAATCGCTTCACGCTGCTGGAGCGCGATCTGGTCATCTGGTGGGACCAATCAGGTGAATCCTGGCGCGTTTTTCCCGACGTTTGCCCCCATCGGCTTGTCCCCCTGAGTGAGGGGCGCATCAACGATGCAGGCCAACTCGAATGTCCCTACCACGGCTGGAGTTTCGACGGTGATGGCCAGTGCCGGCAGATCCCCCAGGCCCTGGAGAACACCCAACCGGACAGCCGACGATCCCGTTGCGCCAGCCTGCCGACCGCCAGCGCTCAGGGACTGCTGTTTGTGTGGATGGGCTCCCCGGACAGCGCAGATCCCGAGCAGCTGCCGCTGGTGCCGGCACTGGAGGAGAACCCCGACAGCTGGACGGTGCAGGACACGTTCCGCGACCTGCCCATGGACGCCGTCACCCTGCTGGAAAACGTGCTGGATGTGAGCCACGTGCCGTTCACGCACCACAAAACCGTGGGCAAGCGGGAGAACGCAGCCCCGGTGGAAGCCACAATCACGGCAGAAGACGCCAGTGGCTTCAAGGCCTATTGGGAGGAGGGGCCACGGCGGGGCAAGCTCGGCGCCCAGTCCACCACGTTCCTGGCACCGCAGCTGATGTGGCATGACCTCACCGCCAAGGGTTTCGGTCGCATCCTCACCGTGGTTTACGCGGTGCCGATCCGTCGCGGCGAATGCCGCCTGTTTGCACGCTTCCCGTTCCAGTTCCAGTCAGCCTTGCCACGGCTGCTGATCGGCCTGCGACCCCGCTGGCTGCAGCACATCGGCAACCACAAGGTGCTGGAAGACGATCAGGTTTTCCTTCACTGGCAGGAACGCACCCTGGAAGCGGCCGGGGGCAGCGCTGCGGCTGAGCGGGCCTTTTTCCTGCCCACGGCTGCAGACGTCTACGTGGCAGCGTTGCATCGCTGGCTTAACCACAACGGTGGTGAGCCATTTGCCGGCCAGCCTCTACCGAACCGTCAGCCGACAACGGCGTTGATGGATCGCTATGTCTCCCACACCATCCATTGCCGCAGCTGCTCAACCGCACTGATCTGGATCCGTCGGGCTCAACCGGTCTGCTGGGGGTTGTTGTGGTTGGGAGCCATCCTCATCGGCATTAATGGGGGCTGGGGGCTCATCAGCATCGGTCTGATCGTCAGTGCCGGCGGAGCCCTGGGGTTGAGGCAGACCAAGCGCTGGGAACGTGGCCTGTTGGCCGGCGATGGCCAGGCCCCGCGCAACCAACCGAAGTCATTGAGAAGGGTGCCTCTGTCTGACGGTCGTTGAGGTCCTCACTTGAGGGGCCGAATCGTTGGCTTCACCTTGGCGCCCACATTTCCATCCACATGAACCTTGCCATCGATGGTGACCTTGTCCTGAACAGACACATCGCCCTGAACGGTCACTGGCGTATCGATCGAGGACACCTGAGCTTTGGCCTGCACATCACCCTTCACCAGCACGGTTCCCTGAAGCGCCTTCACCGTCAGCGGACCTCTGATCGTCAGCGGCTGCTTGTTGGCGACGGACACCGAGTCTTTCACCACAACGGGTAGCGGAGTTGAGCTGCTGATGTTCACAGTCGGCGGCAGCACCAGCTTGTCCACCTGCAGACCGCCTTCGATCGCGATCGGAATCGGTTGGCTCAGCAGTCGCACCGCAGTTTGAGCAAGAACCAGAACAGCCCCGCCGAGGATCAGGCTTGACCCCACCCGGGCGATCGGCCAGCGATAAGCGAGCAGAAACTCCTGACGGGACGACAGCATCACAACGGAACCTTTTCCGCATTACACCGCGTTTGCTCAAGCCATGCCCATCACCTTTCGGTAGGCCGGTCGCTGCTGCGTGCTGGTGATCAGGCTTTGAATCGCCGGATAAGGGGAAAGATCCTCCTGGGGGAAGAAGATCGGTAGATAAGCGAGATACGCCGTGACGGCACAGTCGGCTGCACCCCACTGATCCCCCACCAGGGGCCGACCAGTTGTGAGCTGGCGGTTCAATTCCTCCATCAACCTCGGGAACTCCCGCTCACGGTTGCTGGGAACAAACAGAGCAATGGCCAGAGTCGCGTTGGCAAACAACAGCCACTGCGCGATCAGCGAGCGTTGCGAAGCTGATGTGATCTCGCCGGCATGGTGCTCCGCTAGGTGCAGCAAGATGGCTCCAGACTCAAACAGTTTCGGCGGTTGACCGTCCAGTCCCTGATGGGACGTGTCAACCAGAGCCGGCAACTTTCCGAACGGATTGATCGTCAGGTAATCAGGTTGTCGGTGCTGGTTTCCCCGCAGATCCAGCTCCTTGAGCTCGTAGGGAATCCCTTTTTCCTCGAGGTACCAACGCGGCATCGAGGCACGCGTTTTTGGACCGCCATACAAAGTGAGGCTCATGGCCCAGCAGCTGCTTGGACACAGTCTCCTCAACAGCGGACTTCATAGGCTGAGTCCATGCGCAACTCCTTTTTCGATCACAGCCTGGATGCGGCCTCGATCCGCGTGAGGGTCCGTGAAGTCATGGCCGGCAAGGTGGGCTTCTTCAGCGTTGGGCTCTATCCCGCGTCGTTGGCCTACAACTGCGCCATGCAGAACGAGGCCGGGAGGCTGCTGCTGGCCGCGCGTCCGGGGCGGGACCTGCTGGGGGCCTTCTCCCCGGAGGTCGTTGACAGCATGGACAGCGCCCATGTCGAGCGAGTGCTCGACATGGGCACCCACCGCGTCTCCGGTGAGCGGATCCCCAACACCCTGCACGACCTGATTCTCCGCTGTGAGGTGGTCGTGCTGAGCGCGAACAGCAACCACGTTGAAGAGGATCTGCTGGAGGCCTGTCGCCTGCGGGAGGAACTGGGGCGCGAACAGGTGGTTCTGGCGTGCCTAGCCGGGTCGTTCAACCATGACCCGATCAGCAACACCGCCTACGTGCTCTGCGAGAAGCAGCCGAACCTGGCGTTCTTCTCTGGATTCCACCGCCACGGAGCCCTGCGCAATCCCTTCGACAGCTTCACGGCCAACTTCTGTCACCCAAATGCCCTCATCGCGATGCTGGGGGCTCAGCTGCTGGACCATCTCTCACCCAACATCCAGGTGGCGGCCGGAGTCCACAACGTGGAAGGTCAATACATCAAGGCCGCCAAGAACATGTCATCAGTGTTCGCCGGCTTCGGCTACGCCTATCACCAGGAGAACCCAGGCGTTCTGCCGACGCTGCTGACGCTGTTGCTGGATCAATGCCTTGATCAGGCCGCCACCGTGTCGATGGCTCGCCCTGACCGGCAGAAGCTGTATCACCGCCAACCCATCCCTCTCACCGAACTCGGCTACGCGGTGCCACGGATCGAGGCCACGTTGGTGCGGGATGGCGACTTTGAAAAGGTGAGGGATCACACCTTCACCCAGCTCACAGCCATGGTGGCGGATGTGAGGGGCAGCATGATGCAGCCCAGTTCGGGCAAGCCCACCCGCAACTTTCAAGCTGGCCAGGTGATGGCATCCCTGATCCGCCGGGAAGAGCGCTGTCCCTTGTCCATGGAGGAGCTGGAGCAGAGCTGTGAGGACGCCGGGCTGCCCAAAGGCGGTCTGGAGGGACTGAAGGCTCTGCGCTACTGGCCTCAGATCGCACGCAAGTACGCCATCCCCCTCCACGACGCCTCGATGGTGAACCTGTTGTACATGGCCCTATATGGACGGCCTGCGGTGAAGGAAACGGCCTATCGGGTGATGACAGACAGCCGTGAACTGTCCAGTTACTGCCAGGAATCGGTGCGTCCGAGCCACAGCCGGCGCTACGCCGATGCCCTGCAGAACCTCGACGTACCCGAGGCGCTGGATCTGGTGGTGAACGCAGTGATTGCCGATAACGCCCGGAAAGCCATGCGAGGCGAGATGAGCCTCGACGACAGCGCGAGCAGTTCAGGACCGGCCTACCTGCAGTTGATGGATGCCATAGAGAGCCAACTGGACGGTTAGTCGCCTGGTTTTCTGCACACCTAAGCCTGGCGCCATCGGGGATCAGCGCGACATTTGCAGCTTGAGACCTTTGAGATCACCTTGAGCAAGGCCGTTGAAGCCATTGCGGGTCGCTTCCATCCCCGCGAACGGATCACGGCCATACGCTCCCTGGGCTCCGGCAACGTCAACGACACCTTTCTGGTGACCCACCAGGGCCATCGCCCCAGTGGACCAGCAGGCTCCTTCGTGCTTCAGAGACTGAACACCCGGGTGTTTGAACGCCCCGAACTGGTGATGCGCAACCTGGTGGCCCTGGGGGACCACGTTCAGCGTCGTCTGGCCTCCCCGCCAGAGGAACTCCGTGGCCGCCGCTGGGAAGTGCCCCAGGTGGTGCGCTGCCGGCAGGACGGGCACTGGGTGGAGCAGGACGGAGAGTTCTGGCGCTCGATCACCTACATCGGTGCCGCCACCACCACGGATGTGATTCTCAACCGCGACCATGCCCGTGAAGTGGGCTACGGGCTGGGCATGTTCCACAGCCTGATAAGTGACCTTCCCACGGAAGATTTGGCCGACACGCTCGAGAACTTTCACGTCACCCCGGCATACCTGAACCGTTACGACAGCGTCAGCAAATCGTGCTCCTCACTGGACGATGCTGCCCAATCCGCCTGTGCCTTCATCGAGGCACGACGGCAGGGCATTGACGTGCTGGAAGCCGCCCTGCAGCGCGGTGAACTGAAACAGCGACCCATCCACGGCGACCCCAAGATCAACAACGTGATGATCGATGATGCCAGCGGTCACGCCGTTGGACTGATCGATCTTGACACCGTGAAGCCTGGATTGGTTCACTACGACATCGGCGATTGCCTGCGCTCTTGCTGCAACAAGGCCGGCGAAGAAACCGACGATCTCAACACGGTGGTCTTCGACCTTGAACTATGTGAAGCGATCCTCGATGGCTACCTCTCCGTGGCTCGCCAGTTCCTCAGCGACTGGGATCTGAACTACCTTCCGGACTGCATTCGCCTGATCCCCTTGGAACTCGGCCTGCGCTTTCTGACGGATCATCTGGAAGGGGACCTCTACTTCCGCACAGAACGTCACGGTCACAACCTGCAGAGAGCTGCCGTGCAATTCCGCCTCACCGAATCGGTGGAACAGCAGTTGCCCGAGATCAAGGCCATGGTGCGTCGCCTGGCGGGTCGCTGAGATGGCACGCCTCGCCGTGATGCTGCTTCAGGCCTCCCGTCTGGTGCCGTTTGAGCGTTCTGTCCCCCATGGACTCCAGGTGAGCGGTGAACTGATCTGGAATCGAGACGGTCAGCTGGAGCTCAGCTTCGGTGTACTGGCTGCCGCGGTCTCCAGCCTTAGTGAGCTCGTGGTGCCGGACGGTCTGATTGATGGTCCTCAGGTGGCTGGGCAGCGCCGAGATGAGCTCTGGACCACCACCTGCTTCGAGGCATTTCTCGCCATTCCGGATCAACCGGGCTACTGGGAGATCAACCTGGCGCCCAACGGGGACTGGGCCTCGTACCGCTTCGAGGGCTACCGCTCGGGCCAGTCTCAACAGCCCCTCGACAGCGCACCCGAGATCACCCTGCGCCGCTGGCACCATCAGCTTCGTCTTGATGCCCGGCTGGATCTGTCCAGCTGGTGGCCGAATGAATGCTGCCCGGAGCTGTCCCTCACCACCGTGCTGGATCGAGGGGCCAACGGCATCAGCCACTGGGCCCTGCGCCACGGCGACAGTCGGGCTGACTTCCACGACCGCAGCACCTTTCTGCAGGCCTGAACAGAACCGGTAGCTTCGGCCAAGAGGCACAGCTCCGCCATGGGACGTCGTTCCGTCCTGATCACCGCTGCACTGGTCGCTGTGGCATCACCCATCACCCTCGCCTTGGTCCTTCAGGGCAGCGGCACGAGCGACAACCGATCGGGGCTGTCCGCCGTTGCGGCCGTTCAACGGCGCTATCCAAGCGTTCCCGCCCAGCCCAAGGCAGCCGCCGACCTCCTGGAATCAGTGGAAGCAGCGTTGCGAGACCCTTCCACGGCCAAGGCTGATCTGCCGGATCTGGGGCATCAGCAACAGGTGATCTACCGGGTGCTCTCCAAGGACGCCGTTCGCTCGACGGAGGTGGTGGCCGCACTGCCATTGCGATGGCGGAGCGTGGCCGAACGGCACCTGGCGGCACGCCGGGAATTCCTGCGCATGAGCCGCGGTCGGGGCCCCTCCACCCTGCCGGCCTGGCGCATCATTCCGCCGGAGCCTGCCGAGCAGCTGATCAGCTACTACAAGAAGGCCGAGGCCTCAACCGGCATCGAATGGGAGGTGCTGGCGGCGGTGAACCTGGTGGAAACCGGCATGGGGCGCATCGATGGCGTGTCCGTTGCCAATGCCCAGGGCCCGATGCAGTTTCTGCCCACCACCTGGACGGAGCCCGGCATCGGCGCCGGTGATATTAGTGATCCCCACGACGCCATCCAGGCTGCCGCGCGTTATCTGGTCCGCCGAGGAGGACTCAAGAACATCCGACGTGGTCTCTGGGGGTACAACAACAGTGACTACTACGGACGCGCCGTTCTTCTGTATGCCTCGCTGATGAAGGACGACCCCCGGGCCTACACCGGTTTGTATCACTGGGAAATTCATTTCAATGCCGATGCCGGCGATCTCTGGTTGCCCGTCGGCTACAACCAGCAACGCCCGATCGCGGTGAAGGACTACCTGCTCAGGCACCCTGAAAGTCGTCCACCGGCATCCTGAAGCCTTCCCACTACGCTGCAGGAATCCGTCAAACGAAGCAGGGCGTGGCGCAGGAACTCTCCCACCGCGGTGAAGAGCTGAAAGGTCTTGGTTGGAACGGGCCAGATGTGGCTCGGTATGTCGAACTCTGGGAATACCGCCAGCGCTGGGGGGCGATGAACCTGGAGCGGGAGGATCGGCTGTTTCTGCGCAAGGCGGAAAACGCCCTGCCTGCGATCCTGTCTGGACGGGCAGCAGCCAAGAAGCCGATCAAAGACAAGACCTATTACCGCTGGCTGCGCTTCCACCTGGAGGCCATGCAGCAGGCGGAAGCCGAGATGGGTCTGGCCGAAGGAGAGACCGGTGCCTGGCCAGTAATGCTGGAGGCAGAGCTCAGAATCCTGGATCATTACCAACCGGTCCTGGGGTTACCCGACACGTTGAAAGCCAAAGCTCTGGCTCCGATTCGCGAAACACTGGCCAGCCAGGTGGCGGCATTGGGCAACGTTCAAGCCTTTCATTTCGAGGCACCTCTGAATGCCCTCAAGGAGAAGGAGAACAACCGCTGGAAACACCTGCGCGATGGGGATGGCAGCGACCGCACCTATCCCATTCTCAGCGCCGAGGGTCGAGGAGGATTCCGAGCCGAAGCCCACAACGCCATTCACTCTCTGATCCGCAGCACCTTCCCCTCACTGGCGGAAACCGACAAACCTGAGCTGTCCCACGACGAAAAGCACGACTAGAACAGAGGTTCAGCCGCTCACTTCCGGCCCGATGTCTCAGCGTTTCGAAACCCTCCAGCTGCATGCCGGCCAGTCTCCAGACTCGGCCACCAATGCCAGAGCGGTGCCGATTTATCAGACCAGCTCCTACGTCTTCAACGACGCCGAGCACGGCGCCAACCTGTTTGGACTGAAGGAATTCGGCAACATCTACACCCGTCTGATGAACCCGACGACGGATGTGTTCGAGAAGCGGGTGGCGGCCCTGGAAGGGGGTGTGGCCGCGCTGGCCACAGCCTCCGGTCAGTCGGCTCAGTTCCTGGCGATCACGAATTGCATGCAGGCAGGGGATAACTTTGTGTCCACGTCGTTCCTTTACGGCGGCACCTACAACCAGTTCAAAGTGCAATTCCCCCGGCTGGGCATCGACGTGCGCTTCGCTGATGGCGACGACGTGGAGAGCTTTGCTGCGCAGATCGACGACAAAACCAAAGGCCTCTACGTCGAAGCGATGGGCAATCCACGCTTCAACATCCCCGATTTCGAGGGCCTCTCAGCCCTGGCTAAAGAGCGCGGCATCCCATTGATCGTGGACAACACCTTGGGAGCTTGCGGTGCCCTGATGCGTCCGATCGATCATGGCGCGGATGTGGTGGTGGAAAGCGCCACCAAGTGGATTGGCGGCCATGGCACCAGCCTCGGTGGCGTGATCGTTGATGCCGGCACATTTAACTGGGGCAATGGCAAATTCCCGCTGCTGAGCCAACCCAGTGCGGCTTATCACGGCCTTGTGCACTGGGATGCCTTCGGCTTCGGCAGCGACGTCTGCAAGATGCTGGGAGTGCCGGACAACCGCAACGTCGCCTTTGCCCTGCGAGCCCGGGTCGAGGGTCTACGGGACTGGGGTCCGGCGGTTAGTCCCTTCAATAGCTTCCTGCTGCTGCAAGGTCTAGAAACCCTCAGCCTGCGGGTGGAGCGCCACACGGAGAACGCCATGGCGCTGGCCACCTGGCTAGCAACGCACCCCAATGTGGAGCATGTGAGCTACCCAGGCCTGAGCAGCGATCCGTATCACGCAGCTGCCAAGAAATACCTGACGGGCCGGGGCATGGGATGCATGCTGATGTTCTCGCTCAAGGGCGGTTACGACGATGCAGTCCGTTTCATCAACAGCCTTCAACTGGCCAGTCACCTCGCCAATGTGGGGGATGCCAAAACCCTGGTGATCCATCCGGCATCAACAACCCACCAGCAGCTCAGTGAAGACGAACAGGCATCGGCGGGCGTGACACCCACCATGGTCCGCGTCTCCGTGGGACTTGAGCACATCGACGACATCAAAGCCGACTTTGAACAGGCCCTTGCCTGATTGACGACGACGACCAGCCCATGGCACTGATCCTTCCCCGCGATTACCACAAGATCGGTGCCGTGGAGCGCAACAGGATCTCCTGGATCGAACCCGCTCAGGCGGAACTCCAGGACATCCGGCCCCTGCGGATCGGCATTCTCAACATCATGCCCCTGGGCAAGCAGTACGAATTCAACCTGCTGCACCCCCTGGGTCTGTCCGTCCTCCAGATCGAACCGGTGTGGATCCGGCTCGCCTCCCATGCCTACAAAAGCTGGGACCAGGAGCACCTCAAGGATCTGTACGTCAGTTGGGAGGAAGCCCTTCACCAAGGACCACTGGACGGATTGATCATCACGGGCGCACCGGTGGAACACCTGCCCTTCGAGCAGGTCAACTACTGGCAGGAACTGGTGGAACTGATCGAGGAGGCCCGCCATAGCTGCGCCAGCACTTTGGGACTGTGCTGGGCCGGCTTTGCACTCGCTTATCTGGCCGGTGTGGACAAGATTCCGTTCGAACGAAAGTTGTTCGGCATCTACCCGTTGCGCAGCCTTATTCCTGGACATTCATTGATGGGGACCCAGGACGACCGATTTCTCTGTCCGCAGAGCCGCCACGCCGGGTTGCCCGACAGCGCCATGGAGTCAGCCCAGCGCCAGGGTCGACTGAGGCTGCTGGCCTATGGAGAAGACGTCGGCTACACGATCTTTGAAACACCGGATCAGCGCCAGCTGATGCACCTCGGCCATCCGGAATACAACGTGGGACGGATCCTCGGTGAAATGGAACGGGATCGGGCCCGCGGTGATGTGCCGCCGCCGGAGAACTTCGATGCCGACCAACCCCAGACCTCCTGGCGATCCCATCGCAACCTGCTGTTCCAGCAGTGGCTGTGGTTCTGCTATCAGCGGGTGAGCTTGACCGCCTGAGTTTCAGATTCCGGAGCAAGGGTCCGCTCGGGTGCTGACCGGCGATTGAGCTCCCGTTCCAAGGCGGCGATCCGCCGCTCCCGCAGACAGTGCCTGCAGCCTCCCAGGGTCTGCAGATGTTTCTCAGGGGTGATCGTGATCTCCTGAACCGGATGGTGCGTACAGCGGATCTTCACTGGGCTCTTGAAGCTTCTCCAGCGGATCTGGCTGTAATCAAACTGATCCCCGAAGCGCTGCCGAGCACGCTTGAGAAATTCGTCCTGAGTGATGCGGGCTCCCATACCCAGGAATGTATGGGAAGGATCCCGATCATCTGCGGTCCCTTCATGGGACGTCACCCTTCCGAAAAGCCGAAACTGTTGAGCTGCTGCATCAGTTCAGGAACGATCAGTTCCGCCAGCTGACGACTCGTGTCGCTGCTGGGGTGCACCGCATCAACAAATGAAGGGGCTTGAACCCTGTCCCATGCCGCTTTCAGATTCAGAACCGCAACAGAACCATCATCAGCAAAGTGGCGTTCAAGCTTTCGTTGAACCTTGGCGCCGATGCCATCCAAGATCTCGACGAGGCGATCGGACGTTGCGGAATCAAGCTTCTCCGCCGTCGACTGAACCTCAGGAGTTACAGACACCGGGAAAGCTCCAGCCACCACCACCTCATCCACCAGACCGGTCAAACGATCAACCCCACGCCGAAGATAACGAACGATCCGCTTGGCATTGCTACAGATGAGTTGGCGATCATCACGGCGATGTTCCGTATTGAGCACTGCGGCGAACGCCGAGCCGTCCTCCAGCTGATCGAGAAGGTCATTGGCCCCAGCAGAGATCAGCACATCCACGTCGCTCAGTGACTGATAAAAAGCAGCATGTCGACGAACGGCCCGCACCTGTCGCTTGAACCCGATGCGGACATTGCCCGCTTCCTCCTCAAGACTGGGCCCACTCCCGGATTGCGCTCCCCCATGGGCGTAGTTGTGCAACCGAGCTGACTGGGGGCGGGGATGATCCGGCAGAGGGAACAACTGAACATCCTGGGGATCACCCCCCATGGCAATTGCAATCTGCTCCCCGAGCACCAGATCATCCGAAGCCCGCGACACATTGCCGGCATCCATCAGGCTTGCGCCAAGGATTAACAACGTTGATGTCATGGGAGACGACGTCTTACAGATCCAATCTGAATCAACAACCCTGCCTTGGACCCTCCATCGCAGCTGGCTGCCGCCGCTCACAGCCATCGATTGGTCCTCAACCTTGATGAGAAGGGTTCACTGGCAGCAACCGATCGTTCAGGTCTATGGCCGCCACCATCCGGTGCCGCGTCTGACGATGTTTCTGGCAGAACAGGACGTGTCCTATCGCTACAGCGGGACCCGGCACTGCGGAGCAGGCTGGCCCAACTGGTTCCTGCCCATGCTGAACCAGGTCAACACAGCCTGCGGCTGTCGATTCAATGGCTGCCTGCTCAACCTTTACCGCCATGGGGAAGACCGGATGGGGTGGCATGCCGATGACGAAGCGGAGATCGACCAGAGCCAACCGATCGCCTCTCTGTCTCTGGGATCGAACCGGGACTTCCAGTTGCGCCATCGCCATCAACGGCAGCACCGTCACACCCTTGAGCTGACAAGCGGTGATCTGCTGATCATGCACCCCGGATGTCAACGGGATTGGCTGCATGGCGTGCCCCAGCGCAGGCGCATCAAGACACCAAGAATCAACCTCACCTTTCGCTGTTTTCAACCACGCTGAGCAACAGCCAGCTCCAAGAACGATTCACAAACGACAACGAATCATGCCACTTAACCTCAAAAACTTTTCACCAATCAAGCAACAAGCACTCCTTAACTGATTAGCAATTCCAGATAATTTTGCGCTTGGCGCAAGTTCACAATCAAACAACGTGGTTGATGCGATATCCCAGAACCGTCAAGGCTGTAATCAACAACACAAGTCCCAACGAACCGACAAGATCCACCTGCTGCACCTCAATTCCCCGGTCGCTACCCCGCCAATGTAACGACGGTTGCCAGACCGTCACAAGGCCTAGGCACGAACAGATCTCCACCTCTTCATAAAACGTATTAGCACCATGACGGATATTTCCAAGCAACCCTCTGAATGAACATGAAGCCGTCCATTCACCCACCACTTGGCATCAGCAACGACAGTGCCGTCCCCCAAAGCGAAGCCGTGATCAACGACAAAACAGTGCTCCAGAACACAAGGCCAGCTGCGCGCTCCTGATCAACACCAACAGACTCGGCGATTAATAACAGTGAGATGGCCGTTGGGGCGGCGCCCTGCAAGGTGATGGCTTGAATCATCAAAGGATTCAGTGGCAACACGAACCCCAAAAGAAGCAGCAGTCCTGGATACAAGCCAAGCTTGACCACCAGCGCCTGCACCAATCCCAGGCGCGTCGGCGACAACGACACGGCATCGCGCGAAAGGCTCCCCAGCCGCATGCCCACCACCACAAGGGCCACAACGATCACCGCCCGTGAAGGCCACCACAGTGCCTCGGCGACGACGGAGCTCCAAGGGGTCCATTGGACCAGTAACGCTCCCAATAAGCCACGGGTTGCGGGACTGCTGCTGAGATTGATGAACCAATGACTCCACAGGGGCGACCGGCCCAAGGGCGCCGCACCGATGAACATCGGACCAAGGCTCCAGGTCAGCAACGTTGCGCCGAGGTCGTAGCCAATACTGATCGGCAGGGCCTCGCTCGGCAGAAAAGCCAGGGCCAGTGGAATCCCCACATAAGCGGTGTTGCCAATGCAACTGCCAAGCCGCAGAGAAGATCGCTGCAGACCGTTGAAACCCGGCAGACGATGGGCCAGGAGCAGCACAAGCGCGATAGCGAGCACGGCCAGGACAGCGGCCACGACCATCTCGCCACCGAGCCCACCTCTCAACAGCAGACCCATCACGCTGATGGGCACGCCGAACCGCACCAGCGGCATAGCGAGACGCCCGGACAGGGTTGGATAACGACGTCCGCCCCAGAAACCGAGCAGGAGTGCGGGGAGCAACTCCAGCAAAAAACGCAGCACGGGCTTCCACTGCCAGCCCTGAAGCTAGACAGCGGCCACCCATGTGCCATGGCTTTCATCTGTCTAGCGGTTGTGCCGTGCTGCGTCAGGAGCTTCGAGAACGCTGTGAGCAGCTGATGCTGCTGCTTGCCGACCAGGTCCAGAACCTCCCCCTCGGCAATGAGAGATGGATGAGTACCGAACGGGAACTGGTGGCAGCCGAGCGTGCCCTGGCGCGACTTCCCCTTGTGGATGGCTGAGGCTGACCAGGAACGCGAGCGCCCCCCAGTTCATCGCATCATTCGCAGCGACGGGCAACAGGACGGGCTGACCGGGCAGTCCTTCAGCAGTTACGACATGGCCTACGAGCAGTTGGAGCGCTACTACGGCGACCTCTGCTGCTCCGATGACGATCGAATCGAGTACGTCATCGTTGAACTGGATTCAGATCCTGGCCCTGGACGGGGAGCCTGAAGCGAGACATCAGACCATCTGACTGAGAAAGCGGCGGCTGCGTTCCTCCCGAGCCCCCGAGAAAAACGTCACTGGATCCGACGTCTCCACCACCTGGCCCTGATCCATGAACATCACGCGATCGGCCACTTCGCGGGCGAAGCCGATCTCATGGGTCACCACCACCATGGTCATCCCACCGCGAGCCAGCTGACGCATGGCATCCAGCACCTCCTTGACCCGTTCCGGATCCAAGGCACTGGTGGGTTCATCAAAGAGCATCACCTCAGGATCCAGGGCGAGGGCCCGGGCGATCGCCACACGTTGCTGCTGGCCGCCACTGAGCTGTGCCGGGTACTTCTCTGCCTGCTCCTGAATCCCCATTTGCTCCAGTAACTCCAGCGCCCGCTGCTCCACCTCCGCCTTCGGACGTTTCTGCACCTTCACCGGCGCGAGGGAGATGTTCTCAAGGATGGAGAGATGGGGGAACAGGTTGAACTGCTGAAACACCATTCCCACCCGACGGCGGATCGCCCGCACCTGAGGATCAGCATGGGTGGAATCCAGACGCACCCCAAGAACATCGAGGGCGCCACCATCCAGCCTCTCAAGTCCGTTGAAGGTGCGGATCAGGGTGCTCTTTCCCGATCCGGAAGGACCCATCACCACCAGCACCTCACCGCTGCTCACCTCCAGACTCACCCGATCCAGAGCCCTCACCCCAGCGATGTAGCTCTTCACCAGGTCGGTGGCGCGGATGGCAACAGTCATCGGTTGAATCGAACGGGGTCGAGCTGGACTTCCAGGTGGCGGGCCAGCAGAGCCATCGCCGTGCACGCCAGCCAGTAAACAGCAGCCAACCAGAGATACACCTCCAAATAGCGGCCGATGAAGGCCGGATTGGCCAGCAGACTGCGGCTGATTCCCAGCAGCTCCACCAGGCCGAGAATCGCCATCAAGCTGGTGTTCTGCAGCAGCCCAACCGCCTGATTGGTGAGCGATGGCAGAGCAACACGCAGCGCCTGGGGCAGCACCACCAACTGCAGCGTCTGCAACGGAGACAGACCGAGCACTGAAGCAGCCTCCCGCTGGGTGGGGGGAATCGCCTGCAACCCGCCCCTCACGTCCTCGGCGATGTAAGCCGCTGCGAACAGGGCAAAAGCCAGCACCGCTCGGAGCACACGGTTGATCTCCAACCCTGGCGGCAGGAACAACGGAATCAGCAGTTGCCCGAAAAACAGCACCGCGATCAGCGGCACGGCTCGCATCAACTCGATATAAACCGTGCTGCTCCAGCGCAGCACCGGCAGATCACTGCGGCGGCCGAGGGCCAGCAACACCCCCAATGGCAGCGCCAGCAAGCCGCTCCCCGCTGTCAGCAACAGGGTGAGGGTGAGTCCGCCCCAGTGGCGTGTTCCAACGGGCAGAAGACCCAGCCCCCCCGCCAGTAACCACAATCCCAGCGGCGCCATGGCAATCCAGAGCGGGGGCAACGCACGGCGCCAGCCCGCCCCCCTTGGCGCCGTCAGCGTCAACACCACCAGCACCACGCAGGTTGAGATCCAGAGCAGGGGCCGCCAACGCTGATCCGAGGGGTAACTGCCCACGGCAAAGAGCGGCAGGTTGGCGCTCACCACGGACCAGTCGGCCCCATGCAGGAGCCAATGCACCACAACCCAACCGCCCCAGCTAAGCAGCGCCAACATCAGCAGCGTGATCAGACGATCCAGCCAGCGGGTCATCAGCGGCTCCTCCGAACACGACTCAGCACCGCACCGTTGAGCGCCGCCATACCGCCGCTGATCAGCAGATTGAGCAGCAGAAAGCTGAGCAACAGCAACAAAAATCCTTCGATGGCACGTCCCGTCTGAGTGATCGTGGTGTCGCTGACGGCATAAAGATCCGCATAGCCAACGGCGATGGCAAGAGTGCTGTTCTTGGCCAGGTTGAGGTATTGACTGGTAAGTGCCGGCAGGATGGCCGGCAACGCCTGGGGCAGCACGATCCGCCGCAGGCCAAGGCCCTCATTCAGCCCGAGGCTGCGGAAAGCCTCCCATTGCCCCCGGGGCACGGCGTTGATGCCGCCGCGGACGATTTCAGCAATGGACGCCCCGGTGAACACCGTCAGTCCGGTGAGAACAGCGCAGAACTCCACACTCAGATTCAGCCCCAACAGTTGGATGCCCTGATTGGACAACTGAATCAAGCCGCCCACAGGCATCGACGGCAGGCCGAGGAAGGCCACGAAATACCAGAACAACAGCTGCAGCAGCAACGGGACCTGGCGGATCAGGGCGACATAGGTGCCCGCAAGACTGCGCAGCAGGCGGTTTCCGCTGTTGCGGGCCGCACCGGCCGCGACACCGAGAAGCGTGGCCAGCACCAGACCCGCAAGGATCACCTTGAGGCTGTTCAGCCAACCGATGGTCAACGCCCAGAGATACGAGTCGGAGGGTGCGTAGGGGAGCGCTGTTTCCGCCAGAGCGAACCCCGCTGGACGACTGAGCCAACCGAAACCGAGACCAAGTCCCGTGCGGATCAGGTTCACGGTGAGGTTGTTGATCAGCAGAGCGATCAGGGCCAGCAACAGCAGAGCCAAGCCCAGCTGCAGCAGCAGACGATGACGGCGCATCAGGTGAATGGGGGCGCGATCATCAAACCGCCATCCTCGGCGAGGCGGTTGGCGCCACGGGGTATTGCCACCGGGCTCTCCGGCCCGAGGTGGCGGTCGTAGATCTCGCCGTAGTTGCCGGTGGCCCGGATGGCCTGAACGACGAAATCATCAGGAAGTCCGAGCTTGCGGCCCAGACCGCCATCAACGCCCAGGAATCTCCGCATGGCCGCCTGGGATGGATCCGCCTCAGCGGCACGCAGTTGACGATCGAGATTGGCTTGGGTGATTCCACGCTCCTCCGCCTCGATCAAGGCATACACAACCCAGGTCATGGCATCAACCAAGCGCTGATCACCGCCGACCACCGCCGGAGCCAGAGGCTCTTTGCTGAGACGGTCTTCAAGAATCACATGGCCTTCCGGCTCAATGAACCCGGAGCGGGCTGCGGCCAATTGCGAGCGGTCTGAGGTCATGGCCTGACAGCGTCCCTGCAGGTAGCCGCCCACCACCTGATTGAGATCCTGGTACTTGATCGGGGTGTAAGGGATCCCCTTGGAGGCAAAGGCGTCGTTGAGGTTCTGCTCGGTTGTGGTGCCCGACCCCACACAAATCGCTTGACCGCTCAGATCAGCAAGGCTCGTCACACCGCTGTTGACGGGCACGATCAAGCCCTGGCCGTCATGGAACACCACAGGAGCGAAACCAAGGCCATTGCCACCCTCCGCATCACGGCTGAGAGTATGGGTGGTGTTGCGGGACAGCAGATCAATCTCGCCGGAGCGCAGTGCAGTGAATCGCTCTGGCGCCGTCAGCGGTCGGTATTGAACCTTGTCGGCATCGCCGAGGAAGGCAGCAGCCATGGCTCGACAGATGTCGACATCAAGCCCGGTGTAGGTGCCCTTCGGCGTAAGGAAACTGAAGCCAGGAATCTTGCCGCTCACACCACAGAGAAGCTCATCCCTCTGCTTCACCAGATCCAACCGAGAACGACCGGCCTCGTCCAGGGAGGCACATCCGCCCAGCAGCCCAGCCACAACAGTGATGGCTCCGATCAAGATACGACGACTGGATCGGATCATCAGCTTTAGTACGGATCGGGAGGGATTGTCCCAGATTCATGGCCCCAGCAGGGCAACGCCTTGAACGTCCACGGGCATTTAGGGCCGCTCATGCACCCGCTGGTCGTTGGATGGGACGACCACAATCGAGCGGCTTAGAACAACAAATCGGAACTGAGCGTGAGCGCCACCCATGTCTCAGGCATGGGCGGACTCCTTACCTCCGATCCGCTCAAACAGATCCAGGCTTTCGTCGTTCAGGCCTTCCACGGAGACCTCGGATCCCCCCAGGCGGAATTTACGCATCACCTGATCGAGCGCCGCCACGCCGCTCTGATCCCAGATGTGGGCTGAGGAGAGATCGATCACAATTCTCTCGGGATGATCGTGCAGATCAAATCCCTGCAGGAAATAGACCTTGCTGACGAAGAACAACTGACCGACAACCCGGTAACGGCGCTCCTGATCGCTCACATCGATCGCTTCCACCTGGATCACCTTGGCCACCTTGCGGCTGAACAGAATTCCCGCGAGGGCCACACCGGCCAACACCCCCAACGCCAGGTTGTGGGGCGTGGTGAGCATGGTGACAGCGAAGGTCATCAGCATCACCGAGGTGTCGCTCTTGGGGATGCGGCGCAGGTTGCGCAGGCCGTTGATGTCTGCCGTGCTCACGGCGATGCTGATCATCACCGCCACCAGGGCTGCCATCGGGATCTGCTTCAGCCAGGGGCCGGCAAGCAGGATCATCGCCAGAAGGCTAACGCCGGAGAACAGGGTTGAGAGACGCGTACGGCCGCCGTTGTCCACATTCATCACCGATTGACCCACCAGGGCACAGCCCGCCATGCCTCCGAACAACGACGCCACGATGTTGGCGATGCCCTGTCCACGGGCCTCCACGTTTTTGTTGGTGGTGGTGTCGGTCTTGTCGTCAAGGATGTCCTGAGTCAGGAAGGTCTCCATCAGACCCACCAGGGAAATGGCCAAGGCTGTGGGGAGCACCAGGCCCAGGGTGTCGAGGTTGAAGGGAACACCACCCGCGCCGAAGGGAACCGCGAAGGTGGGCAATCCATCCGGCAGCGTTCCAAGACTGCTGACGCTGGGAATGTCCAGGTTGAAGCCGATGCTGATGACCGTGAGCACAACAATGGCCACCAGCTGGGACGGCACCAGCCGGGTAAGCCTCGGCAGGCCATAAATGATCACCAGACCCAGCAGCACCAGACCCCAGACGATTGGAATCTGACCACCGTGGGGCAACAGACCACCAGCGTGGCCATCACCGCCGGCATGCAGATCCAGGCCCAGCTGAGGCAATTGCGCCTGGAAGATCAGCAGCGCCAGGGCATTGACGAAGCCGCTGAGCACGCCCTGGGGCACGAACCGCATCTGATACGCCAGCCGGAGGTAGCCCCAGAGGATCTGCAGCAGGCCGGTGACCAGACCCGCCACCATCAGATACTGCACCCCGAGCCCGGCACCCCGGGCTTCACCGGCTGCGACCAGTCCCGTCATCAGCAGGGCCGTTGAACCGGTGGCGGAGGTGATCATCGCCATGCGACCACCCACCACGGCAATGGTGAGTGACAGACAGAAGGCCCCGAACAGGCCGACCTTCGGGTCCACCCCGGCGATGCCGGAGAAGGCGATCGCCTCCGGGATCATCGCGAAGGCCACCACCAGGCCCGAAAGCAAATCCTTGCTGGGGTTGGCGAACCATTGATTCACCAGAGCTGGACTGGAACGCTGGGCCATCACCGGACGCCAAAGCCAGAAGGGACCGTAAATTAGAGCCCTGGCAAGGTGCCGTCTGGATCCCGACGTGCCTTGAGTTGACGCAGTCCAGGCAACCAGGGTCCGAAAGCCAATTCCAACTCCCGCTGATGAAAGGGCAGATGGTCATGCAACTGCGCCAGATGCACACCTGGGCAGAGCGGCTCCAGCACGGACCACAGCTCGCATAACCACCGGAGGCTGCGCTGACGGGCCTCTGCATCTCCGGCAGGCCAGACCGCTGTGATCCATGGCTTCCAAACCGCATCACGATGCACAAATGACGTGGCTTCAGTAGGCACTGCAGCGGTGGCATCTCCCAGCTGCTGGCTGGACAGGCTGCAGCCGCCATGGGGGCAGCGATGCATCAGCGCCCGCAGCTCCGGCAGCAAACGGCGCCAACACTCGCCATGGGCCGGTCCGAGCAGACCCACCACCTCGCCATGCAGGCGGGATTCACCTGAGGGCGGGGGCGTCAGGGGCGGCAGTTGGTGCAGTCCATCAATCCGCTGCCAACCGGGCTGTTCATAGCCAGACACCTGCAGCCGCCGGAGGCTGCCATCAGCACTCCAGCTCCATTGAAGGGTGGTGCTGGGGTCGGAGCACTCCGCAGCGACAAGCCAATCCGGCAGCTGATCGGGCGATCCCGTCGACGCTTTGATCCAGAGGGGGCGAAGGGGCTGGGTGGCGAGCACCACCTCACGCACCACCGCCAAAAACGGTGCCGCTCCACAGAGGCCACGCCACTCCGCCGAGGCCTGATCGTGATCACGGCGCAGCAGGAAGGGTTCACCACTGCCCCAGACCCCTGCAATCGCCTGAAGCTGGTCCACCGCCAGGCCCTGCTCACGACTCAAGGGCCCCATCCCCCCCGTCAGCACATAGCCGACACCCGGCCAGCCGGACAGCCCTGCGCTCACGGTGCGCCCGAGGGGATGCAGCTGCTCCAGCACCTGCCCCATCCGGCATCCACCCCCGATGCGCACCGTCTGATCTGCAGCATTCCAGGTGATCCCCGTCATGGTGCGACGCAGATCCAACGTCCACTGGCCTTCCGCCGCAGCCCTGGAGCTGGTGCCGCCACTGCAGACCCGTAATGGCCTTGGACCACTCCAACCGGCAATCAAGCTCGGCAGATCCTCCGCAGTTGGCTGCAACAGGCCCTGTGCCTCGGCATCCGCTGCCTGGGGGTTGAACAGGGAAGGTGGGAGCTGATCCATTCCGCTGCAACCGTAGGATCAGTTCACACCGAACAGTGGCACGCCCCCTTGGCCGAATCCTCGAACGACCAACTCGGCGTCCTGATCTGCGGCCATGGCAGTCGCAACCGGCTGGCCGTAGAGGAGTTCGCCCAGATGGTGGAAGCCCTGCGGCCAAAGCTGGCGCCGATGACGGTGGAGCATGGCTATCTGGAATTTGCCCGCCCGATCCTGCGGGATGGCCTGGAGTCTCTGCGTCAGCAGGGGGTGACACGAGTGCTTGCCATCCCTGCGATGTTGTTTGCGGCTGGGCACGCCAAGAACGACATCCCCTCTGTGCTCAACACGTTCACCGCAGAAACGGGCCTGCCGATTGATTACGGCCGCGAACTGGGGGTGGACCGTCTGATGGTTGCAGCGGCAGGAGCGCGTGTTCGCGAATGCCTGGAAAGCAACCCTTCTCCGGTGCCGCTGGCGGAGACGCTGCTGGTGGTGGTGGGACGCGGCTCGTCGGATCCCGATGCCAATTCAAATGTGGCCAAGGTCACCCGGATGCTGGTGGAGGGCTTTGGCTTCGGCTGGGGTGAGACGGTCTACTCAGGCGTGACCTTCCCCCTGGTTGAACCGGGCCTTCGGCAACTGGTGAAGCTGGGATTCCACCGCATCGTGGTGGTTCCTTACTTCCTGTTCTCAGGTGTTCTGGTGAGCCGCATCCGTCAGCACACCGAGCGGGTGGCGGCGGATCATCCCGAGGTTGACTTCCTCTCCGCCGGCTATCTCGGGCAACACCCGCTGGTGGTGGACACCTTCAAGGAACGGGTGGAGGAGGTGCTGCGCGGCGACACCGCCATGAATTGCTCCCTCTGCAAATACCGGGCCCAGGTGCTGGGCTTCGAGCAGGACGTTGGCCGAGCCCAGGAAAGCCACCATCACCACGTGGAGGGGCTGGCGGAGAGCTGCACGCTCTGCGAGCGGGAATGCACGGGGGCCTGCCAACCGGATGGTGTTCCCATCCCCCATCAGCACCATCACGATCACGCTGGTGAGCATCACCATCACCCCCCCTACCCCCATGCCGACCACCCCATGGGTCCCAGAACCCTCGGATCAAAAGATTTCCCACCGAAGCCTTAAGAGATCAGCGGTGTTTTCCGTGACACCGACAACCGGTCTCGTCAGCGACATCCTGGACATTGCTGAGATCAGTTTTTCTGATCGGTGAGAATCGAAATCTGGCTTCACCAATTTCTCCACAGCATCAGCACCTTTTTCCACAGCCCCCATCCGCGGAGGGCCGAGCCGCCTGAGGGCTGTGGACTTCGCGGCACCGACAGGATCCGGTTGACAGAGCGCATACCGCCGGTAAGCGGGCTGGTCCCACGACGGAGACGTCCTGCTAAACCCTGATCAGAACAGCAGTCTCATGCCGTCTCAGAGGTTTTTACAAGATTGTCAAAGGCTTTGACGCAACCCTGTCTGATGTGGCTTTCTTGGGGATGTCAAAGAGCGATTGACAGGCTGAATGGATCGGAATTATCTGGAGCGATGCCACGAAATGGGCGTTGCGGAGAAATCTGCTGAGGCTGCAGCGTCCTACGTGAGTATGGAGGCGGAGATCCCAGAAGTGCTGTACCGCGGCATGAAGGACTTCATCGGCGAACACCCTCATTGGGATCAATATCGGGTGATGAGTTCAGCGCTGGCCCACTTTCTGTTTCAGAACGGCTGTGAAGATCGTGCGGTCACCGAGCGCTACCTCAACGATCTGTTCAGCCGCCGCGACCCCTGAGTGCCTCCAGGCAGGCGCGTTGCGTGATCGCCATCATCGTGAGGGTCGGGCTCTGCCAGGCAGACGTCGGCCAGCAGGCTCCATCCACCACCAGCACATTGGACGCTGCCCAGAGCCGGTTGAACACATCGACCACGCCCTGAGATGGATCAGCGCCCATCGCAGCACCACCCACTTCATGGATGTAATAGCCCGGCGGAGAGGCGCCATCGGATAGGGCAACAGCCCCTTGCAACAGCGGTTCGATCAAGGGCAATCGAAACAGGTCTTTCAGGGGGAGAGCCTCACCACCAGCCGCTTTGATGCAGATCCCCATCTGACGTCGCATGTGCGCCACCATCGCTGTTTCATTGGCGCTCCACTGGCAGTCGATGTGGGGCACGGCCACACCCCAGCGATCCACCGCACCGCTGAGGCTGACCCGATTGCTGGCCTGCGGGATCACCTCCCCGTGACCGATCAGAAAGCCCGTGACGGTGCTTGAGCGGCGCCGCAGCACCGCCGGTGGATCAAAGCGACCGATCCCTCCCCACAAGCCATAACCGCCACGAAACTTGGCTCCCTCAAGCCGGCGACCGAACGGAAGAAAGAAGCTGCCGGCGCCGGTGAGGGGGGGCTGAGGCGAGTCCGACTGCTCTGGCATGCAGAAGAACTGGCTGGTGGAGACGTGATCCATCAGCCGCGTGCCAAGACGTTCGGAAGGGTCCTTCAGGCCCTGCTCCTGAGAGCGCAGCAGAATGGCCAGGGTCTGGATGGTGGAGGCGCACAGCACCACCAGATCGGCAACGACAATTCGACGGTTGCCGTTGGCCTGATCAACGACAACCGCACCCGTCGCCCGGTCACTGCCCTTCTCAAGCAACAGATGCTCCAGCAGATGCCCGGAGAGCAGCTGAACCCGTCCTGTCGCCATCGCCTGAGGCAGCGTGCTGCCGCGGCTGCTGGAGCGCGGCCAGGGGCCATCCTGGTCCGGTCGATGCGGGCCAAAGCCGCGTGAGTGAATCACCGGCAGCGCCAGTTGGTCGCGCATCGCATCAGCGAAACGCTGTTCAGCTGCCGTGAACGGCAACGGCTCCTGGGTCTCACCATCGGGTAACTGCGGCAGACCGTCACGTCCACCGTGGACCCCCAGCATCCTCTCCAGCGCGGCGTAGTCCCGCTCAAGATCGGCGGCACGAATCGGCCACGTGGTCACCCCATCTGGAGCCTCGATACCAATAAAATCCTCATCCGAGAGGCGCAGGGTGATGCCACCCCAGGTGAGGCTGCGCCCACCCACCTGAAGGCCTCGGGTCCAGAGGAACGGCCGGTCAGGCGGATGGCTGTAGGGGTGCAGCCGTTCGTCGGCATACAGCCTGGGATTGGCTTTCCAATAGCCGGGATGCTGGGCCTGGAGTTGATGGCTGCCGCTGCTGAGCCCCGCCAGCCGTCGCATCGCATTGGCGGGTTCCGACCCCAGTGCTGCCTTCGGCGTCAGATCCGGTCCCGCATCGATCAACAGGACCCGAGCACCACCGTCAGCCAAGGTCAGGGCAGCAACGCCACCGCAGGCCCCAGAGCCGACGACGATGGCATCCCAGGATCCATTGATTGGCTCGCTCTGGCTTGCTGTGGACACGCGCACGGACAAAAAAAAGATCCCCGATGGAGGGATCTCAAATTCAATCAGAATTGGTGGCGGGGGGGAGATTTGAACTCCCGACCTTCGGGTTATGAGCCCGACGAGCTACCAGACTGCTCTACCCCGCGGAGCACCTAAAAATCATACAGGTCGGTGTCGCCCGACACAGAAAGACTTCAGCTTTGCTGAAACTTCAAGGCCCCCTGCACCTCCAGGCTGACGCCTGGGTTGACGATCAGGACCTGATCCTCGAGTTCTTCGAGCCCAAGCGGTGTCAACCACTCCAGCTGCCCCAGAAGATGAAGGGCGACGGCCTGTTTGGCACGACGGGAGCCATCTTCCACCTTGATGGCAACCCCGAGCCCCTCCCCGACGCGGCTCAGACACTGGACCCCCTCAGCTCCACCTTTGGACAGCACCTGGCCGTGGCTGCGGCGCATCAGCTCCGTATCGAATCGACCGTCCCCTGCAACCAGATCCGGATGGGCCAGCATCGCCCGGCTGATCTGCTCCAGTTCCGCATGGCGTGACGCACCCAGATGGGCGTAGAGCAAAGCCATCTGGGCCAGCTGCAGCCTCAGCGTTGGGGCGCCACAGTCATCCCTCGCTGCCACCAACTCCTCGGCAGGCAAACCCAGCAGCTCGGCCACACGTCGGTTGATCTCCACCTGAAGGGGGTGATCGCTCTGCAGATAGCTGTCCAAGGGCCAAGCCATCTTCCGACTGGTGGCCAGAAACGCCGCATGCTTCCCAGAGCAGTTGTGCTGAAGCGGACTCTCCGACCCCAACGGCACGGGGCACTGCAGATGGCTCGCCTCCAATTCGGCCTTCCAGAGCAACTTGAAGGCTTCCCGGGCATGGCCGTGACTACCCGAATGGGACGCACAGCTGATGGCCAGACCACGTTCACCCGCATCCATCGCTGCCGCAGCACCACTGCTGAGAAATGGCAGCGCCTGGAAGGGTTTCAGAGCCGATCGAATGAAGGTCTGCAAGCCGGCCTCGCCTGCCGACATCAGCACACGGCCGCGGCCATCACAAACCACCGCATGCACCCGATGAACCGATTCGGCGATGCAGCCCCGCTTTAAGGTGACCTCCAATGGCGCCGTACCGGAGCGGGAGGTGCCGCTGAATCCCGAGGAAAGGGTCATTCCCGTGGCAGGGGGTAGTTCAGAGAGCCTGACAGAGGCTCGCACCCCCCAGCATCAGTCCAGCAGCCATGGCCATGGCCCGACCCAACCGGCTCAGAATTGGACGGACCTCGTGACGCGCCACCAGAAGATCACGAGTCCGCCACGACAGGGGCTTTTCCCAGGTCTGGCCGTCATACCAACCGGATTCCTCGTAATCAACGCTTTCAGACAGGAGCCTATGCATAACGTAGGTCCAGCCCAACCACTGGCGCACCAGCAGCAACAAGGGGAGGACTAAAGCGGCGACGGCTCCTGCCACGACGAGTCGGGGAGGGTCCGCTTTCAGGGTCAAGCTGCCACTGGCAACCAGTGTGCAGAGCGGCAGCATCAACATCCAGCTGATCAGCAGACTGCGCTTCAGGGACGACACCTCTCCCGTTGGCCAGGAGAAAAACCAGGACTCGGAGAGCTGCTGAAATTCCTCCAGCGGTCTCTGCTCCGGAGGTACGGGGCAGGAGACGAGCTCGTCCATGCCGTTCAGCTCACTGTGGGTGACGGTAGGAAGGCGCGGGTCTCCCCGTGGCTCCAGAAGGCTTCAAGGTCGTAGTAGCCCCGCTCATCGGGCATCAGCACATGGACGATCAGCTCGCCGTAATCAAGCAACGCCCAGCGGCCTTCCTGCACACCTTCTTTGCGCAAAGGCAGGCGCTCCGCCTCGGTTTCTAATCGATCCTCGACGGATCGTGCGATGGCTCGCACCTGCACATCCGATTGGCCGCCGGCGATCACCATCCAATCCGCCAGGCTCGACACCTCGTCCACCCGAATCAATCGGATGTCGGATGCCTTGCGGTCATCACAGGCCTCGGCAGCAAGATCCGCCAACTGTTGACTATCCATAAACGTTCTCGCTGGTGACGGAACTACGGGAGCCTTCCTGCTGGGCCATCTCAGCACGGGCTTTGCTGGCGCTCTTGCGCAGTGCCTCCAGACGATCTTCGTAGTAACTCCTCCGCTTCTTCTTGCGGGTCTGCTCAACCAGTTCCTTCAGAGCGCCACCGAGGCTTCGGTAAGCGTTGGGCACGCTGTAGCCAAACCGGCAGGCCAGATCAATGGCGCGTTCGTCGGCGCTGATGGCGTCCTGCAGGCGTTTTTCGGAATTGTTCTTTAGATAGAGCCGATAACCGGCAAAACCAGACAACCCAAGAGCCATCATCAGCAGCAGGCCATCCTGAACCCAGAGTTCACCGATGGCGCCGCCCAGACCGATCGCCAAGGCTGCCATTTCCCAGCCGTCGCGCGGAATCGTGTCGTTCTGAATGCGACCGACTTCATGCCAGAACAGCAGGTTGCGGTGGTCCAACGCCATGGAATCCCAGGCATCAAGGTCAACTTGGATTTCCACCTCATCACGGCCGATCTCCTCGAGCGTGATCAGAGGTGGATCGACTGCTGCAGCAGTCTCCACAAACACCCAGCTCTGCATTTCCGGTGGCAGCAACCCCTTCAGGCGCTGGAGCTCACTCATCGCAACCGAAATTCTTCATAGGACAACCGTAGCGAGGCCAGGGCCCACAGCACCCGCGTGAGAGGCTGTCAAGGTTTGGCCTGAAGCGACTGCCCATGCCTCGGAGGACCGATCTGCGGCGCATCCTTCTGCTGGGCTCCGGTCCGATCGTGATCGGACAAGCCTGTGAATTCGACTATTCCGGAACCCAGGCCTGCAAAGCATTGCGGTCTGAGGGGTACGAGGTGATCCTCGTGAACTCCAATCCGGCTTCAATCATGACCGATCCGGAGATGGCGGATCGGACCTACATCGAACCACTGACGCCTGATGTCGTCACCCGTGTGATCGAACGGGAGCGTCCGGATGCACTGCTGCCAACCATGGGCGGGCAGACCGCTCTGAACCTTGCCGTCACCCTGGCGGAAAACGGCACCCTGGAGCGTTACGGGGTTGAGCTGATCGGAGCCGATCTCCAGGCCATCCAGAAGGCGGAGGACCGTCTGCTGTTCAAGCAGGCGATGGAACGCATCGGAGTGCAGGTCTGCCCATCCGGCATCGCCTCCACCCTGGAAGAAGCTGAAGCTGTGGGAGCCGCCATCGGCAGCTTCCCGAGAATCATCCGACCGGCCTTCACCCTGGGGGGTAGTGGAGGAGGGATCGCATACAACCCTGAGGAGTACGCCGCCATCTGCAAAAGCGGTCTGGAAGCCAGTCCGGTCTCCCAGATCCTGATCGAACAGTCCTTGCTGGGTTGGAAGGAATTTGAACTCGAGGTGATGCGCGATCAGGCGGACAACGTCGTGATCCTCTGCAGCATCGAAAACCTGGATCCGATGGGCGTCCATACGGGCGACTCCATCACGGTGGCTCCGGCACAGACGCTGACGGATCGGGAGTACCAGCGACTGCGGGACCAATCGATCGCGATCATCCGCGAAATCGGCGTTGCCACCGGAGGCAGCAACATCCAGTTCGCCATCAACCCCGACAACGGCGATGTGGTGGTGATCGAAATGAATCCAAGGGTGAGCCGGTCCTCGGCCTTGGCCAGCAAAGCCACCGGATTCCCGATCGCCAAAATCGCCGCTCGGTTGGCCATCGGCTTCACGCTTGACGAGATCCTCAACGACATCACCGGTAAGACACCGGCCTGTTTTGAGCCCACCATTGATTACGTGGTCACCAAGATTCCACGGTTCGCTTTTGAAAAATTCAGGGGCAGCCCGGCGGTGCTCACCACATCGATGAAGTCGGTGGGAGAAGCGATGGCCATCGGCCGCAGCTTCGAGGAATCCTTCCAGAAAGCGATGCGTTCCCTGGAAACCGGTTATTCCGGATGGGGTGGGGACAGACCGGAACCGGAGCTCAGTGAAGCCGATATCGATCGCCTGCTGCGCACCCCGTCACCGGAGCGGATTCTCTGCGTCCGCAGCGCCATGCTGCGTGGCCGTAGCGATGCTGAGATTCACCGGATCAGCAGCATTGATCCCTGGTTCCTGGCCAAGCTGCGAAGCATCGTCGACGCTGAGCAACAGCTGTTGCGCGGTCGGCAGCTGGGCGACCTTTCCGCTCCGAAGTTGCTCGAACTCAAGCAACTCGGCTTTTCGGATCGCCAGATCGCCTGGCAGACCGATAGCGATGAATTGAGTGTGCGGCGTCATCGCCATGACCACGGGATCCGAGCCGTGTTCAAGACCGTTGACACCTGTGCGGCTGAATTCGCATCCACCACGCCATATCACTACTCGACCTACGAGCGCTCGATCCAACAGCTGAACAGCGACGGAAGCCTCACAACGCTGTCCCCAGCCAGCGAAGTGAGTAATAGCAGCAGCGGGCGCAAGGTGATGATCCTTGGGGGCGGGCCCAACCGAATTGGCCAGGGGATCGAATTCGACTACTGCTGCTGCCATGCCTCCTTCGCCGCTCAGGACGCAGGCATCACATCGGTGATGGTGAACAGCAACCCGGAGACCGTCTCGACGGACTACGACACCAGCGACAGCCTTTATTTCGAACCCCTCACCCTCGAGGATGTCCTCAATGTGATCGAGGTCGAGCAACCGGACGGCGTGGTGGTCCAGTTCGGGGGGCAGACCCCATTGAAACTGGCGATTCCCCTGCTGAACTGGCTCAACTCCGAGGAAGGTCGCGCCACAGGGACCCAGATCTGGGGCACGTCTCCGGAGTCGATCGACCGTGCTGAAGATCGCGAGCAGTTCGAAGCGATCCTGAGCCAACTGGAGATTCGCCAGCCCCGGCATGGCCTGGCCCGCAGTGAGACGGAAGCCCGGGATGTGGCGACCCGCGTGGGCTATCCGGTGGTGGTCCGCCCGTCCTATGTGCTGGGTGGTCGCGCCATGGAGGTGGTCTTCGACGAACAGGAGCTGAATCGCTACATGCTGGAGGCGGTTCAGGTGGAACCCGACCATCCGGTGCTGATCGACCAGTACCTGGAAAATGCGGTTGAGGTGGACGTCGATGCGCTCTGCGACCACGAAGGCAACGTGGTCATCGGCGGCCTGATGGAACACATCGAACCGGCGGGCATCCATTCCGGTGATTCCGCCTGCTGCCTTCCCGCCGTCTCTCTTGGAGAGGGAGCCCTCGGCACGATCCGTGAGTGGAGCCGCGGCCTGGCCCTCGCGTTGAAGGTGCAGGGGCTGATCAACCTCCAGTTCGCCGTTCAACGGAACGCCGAGGGTGAGGAAGTCGTTTACATCATCGAGGCCAATCCGCGGGCGTCCCGCACGGTGCCGTTCGTGGCCAAGGCCACCGGTCAGCCCCTGGCTCGCATCGCGACCCGTCTGATGGCTGGCGAAACGCTGCAACAGGTGGGATTGACGACAGAACCTCAACCACCACTGCAAACGATCAAGGAAGCCGTGCTGCCGTTCAGACGCTTCCCAGGTGCAGACACGGTGCTAGGCCCGGAAATGCGCTCCACCGGTGAGGTGATGGGGTCTGCCGACAGTTTCGGGATGGCCTACGCCAAGGCTGAACTGGGCGCCGGCGAAGCACTCCCCACCACCGGCACGGTGTTCCTGTCGACCCATAACCGTGACAAGCCCGCTCTGGTTCCTGTGGCCGAACGACTTGCCAAATTGGGCTTCGATCTGATCGCCACCTCAGGCACCGCTGATGTTCTGACCAAGGCGGGGCTGACGGTGAACGCTGTGCTGAAGGTGCATGAGGGTCGCCCCAACATCGAGGACATGATCCGGTCCAATCAGGTGCAGCTGGTGATTAACACCCCCATCGGCCGCCAGGCTGCCCATGACGACAAGTACCTGCGCCGGGCAGCCCTGGACTATGCCGTTCCCACTGTCACCACCCTGGCTGGTGCCCGCGCTGCGGTGGAGGCCATCGCCACACTTCAGAGCCAGCCCACCCTCAGCATCAATGCTCTGCAGGACGTCCATGGCACCCGGCGGTGATCGGTAGGGTTGCAGCAGCAGAACCACCGCCGTGACCGCCTCCGCCCCCGTCAAACCCGGCAGCGATCTTCGCGATCAGTTCCGGCGTGCCTACGAAAACCGTTACACCTGGGATCCTGGCTTTTCCGGCTACCGCGGCCGCTGCATCTGGCAGCAAGGGGAACAACAGGTTGAAGGCCGCTTTGAAGTGGGCGCAGACCTTAAAACCAAGGTGGAGGGCATCGACGATGCAGATGTTTTGAAAGCGGTTCAGTCCCAGCTCTGGGAGGTGGCCATCCACCGCGTCCGCCGCAGCTTCGAACAGACCCATGGCGAGAACCAGTTCACCGCTGGCGATACCGATGCCGTTGGAACCGAGGTGCTGGTCAGTGGCAAAGGCGAAGGAGACCGCTACCGCATCAAGGATGACGTCGTGACCATGGTGCATCGTCATATTCACGGAACGGTCGTGACGATCTTCACGACCGAGGTCACCAACACCAGCACCGGCTATCTCAGCCACACGTACACCAGCCAATACGCCGACCCGGCCACGGGTGAGGCGAAGGGTGGACGCAGCAGCTTCAAGGACACCTTCACCCCTCTCTCCGGAGATGGTCCGTGGGTGTTGACAGAGCGCGTTATCGACACCGAAGCCCATGGCGAGACAGCAGCTGGATCCCAGACATTCCGCTTCGACGATCTGCAAGCCCTTTGATTGGATTGCCGCAGCTGATCAGCTGTGACACCATCTCGACAACCGTGGGTTAAGGGATGGGTGGTCTCGAAACAGCGATCCGGGCCATCAACGATCCGATCAACGGTCTGGTGTGGGGTTGGCCCACCGTCAGTCTGATTGCCCTGACTGGCATGGTTCTGATGTTCGGCCTGCGGCTGATGCCGTTGCGACGGCTGGGCTACGGCATCGCGATGATGTTGCGCCCTGCTCATCAGGAAACGGACGGGGAGATCACACCGTTTCAGGCGCTGATGACCTCCCTTTCGGCAACGATTGGCACAGGCAACATCGCCGGTGTGGCGGGTGCCATCGCCGTTGGTGGCCCCGGTGCGGTGTTCTGGATGTGGATCATCGCCCTGTTCGGTATCGCCACCAAATACGCCGAAGCGGTGCTGGCGGTTCGCTTCCGCACCACCGATGCCAACGGACAACATGTTGGTGGCCCGATGTATTACATCCTCAACGGCCTTGGCAGCCGCTGGGCCTGGATGGCTGTGCTGTTTGCCCTGTTCGGCATGTTGGCTGGCTTCGGCATCGGCAATGGTGTCCAGGCCTTTGAAGTGTCTTCGGCGCTGAGCCTGATCGGCGTGCCCAAGTTGGTGACCGGCATTGCGCTGGGGGCCATGGTGTTTGCCGTTGTCATCGGGGGGATCCAGCGCATCGCCCAGGCCGCTTCCGCCATCGTTCCCCTGATGTCCGTTCTGTATGTCGGGGCCTGTCTTCTCGTACTGCTGCTGAATGCTGGCGCCGTGCCTGAAGCCTTCTCCACGATCGTCGGCAATGCATTCACCGGAGAGGCTGCCGTCGGTGGAGCCCTTGGTCAGGTCATTCTGATGGGTTTCAAGCGCGGGATCTTCTCCAATGAAGCGGGCCTGGGAAGCGCACCGATGGCTCATGCTGCAGCCAAAACCACCGATCCGGTGCGGCAGGGAACCGTGGCCATGCTCGGCACCTTCATTGACACCCTGATCATCTGCACAATGACCGCCTTGGTGATCATCACCACCAAGGCCCATGAACTAATGAATGGAGCGGGAGAACGACTCAGCGGCGCTGATCTCTCCATCGCTGCTTTCAACGCAGGCTTGCCTGGCAGTGGAACTGTCGTGACGGTTGGACTGGTGGTGTTTGCTTTCACCACCATCCTTGGATGGAGTTTCTATGGAGAACGTTGCACGACATTCCTGTTCGGCGAACAAGCCGTATTGCCCTTTCGTCTTGTCTGGGTTGCCGTCGTGGTAATTGGAGCCGTTGCTGGCGATCGCGGCGTGGTGTGGTCAATCGCCGACACCCTGAACGGCCTGATGGCGTTGCCGAATTTGGTAGCTCTGCTGTTGCTTTCAGGAACAGTCATCAAACTAACCAGTAACTACCGCTTCGATCGTTGAAGCGGTAGTTACTGGTATCTGCATTTTTAAACCGAAGGTCGATCAACCTTCACCCTCTGGGAGAGGAGTTACGTCCTCGAGTTTTTCATTGAGCTGCATAGCAAGACTTTGGCGACCAACTGCCAGAACCTTGAGTGTGTCTTCGTGCATACGCAACTGAGCGTCAGCGACCTGCATTCCACGCACTAGCTCCTTGAGTTCATCGGGAAGGGTGTTCAGGTCATAACGCTTACCCTCGAACGTCAGGACAGGGCTGTCGTTTTGGACTGAGCTGCTCATAACCGCTGAAGTGTTGGATCCGCGCAGCAAGGCTAGCCCTGATTTTCGCCCTCGTCACTTGATTGGTTCTGCTTGTTCTCCTCAGAATTAACTGGGGGTTTCGGCGGCTTTGGACGCTTGAAGAAAAACATCTGCAGAGGGCCTACTTCACTGATCTCAAAGAGCTCCCACGCTTCGCGACCCATGGCATTCAAAAAATCCTGGAGCTGCTCCGCTGGATGGCGCGGTTGTTGCGGTTGTCCGGGGTTTTTGTACATCCCAGGAAACTCTTTCCGAATAAAGTCCGGACTTAATGACCCTTGCAACTTCTTGCTTGCCACCTCTGGATTCGCCTGCTTCGGGAGATCCGCCTGTTTAACTGAATTCATATTGATATGAATAACCTTGTATTCCCACTGACGAACTATGGACATCTTCTCCCCATCATTTGAGGACTTCGAGATTTTTTGATCAGGGACGGATTCTGTCAAGTGACCTCAACTCCGCGAATGATTTGGCGTTCACAAAGATCACGATAACGGCCATAGGCGTTCATGAGCTCTGCATGGGATCCCAACTCGACGATCCGCCCATGCTCCAGGACAACGATCTTGTCAGCCTCCTGAACCGTGGCAAGGCGATGGGCAATCACAATCACCGTGCGATCCGCCATGGCCCGATTGAGGCCTAGTTGCACAGCCGCCTCCGCCTCAGCATCCAGTGCACTTGTTGCTTCATCCAGGAGCAAGATTGCAGGATCGCCCAGGACCGCTCGGGCAATCGCAATGCGCTGCAGCTGGCCTCCGGAGAGATTGCTTCCACGCTCCTCCAACTTCGTGTTGTAGCCATCAGGAAGCGCCTGAATAAAATCATCGGCGTTGGCCAGCCGGGCAGCACTGACCATCTGTTCATGGGTGGCACGACGTCCAAAGCGAATGGCTTCAGCGATCGATCCGGAGAAAACAGTTGTTCGCTGGGGAACCAGAGCCACCCGTTGACGCAGCTCCCGGGATCGCATGGAGCTGATGTCAACACCATCAAGCAAAATACTTCCCTGTTGTGCAGTGTTGAAACGCAACAGCAAGGAGAACAGGGTGCTTTTACCAGCACCGGAAGGCCCCACAACCGCCAGCACTGAACCAGCCGGCACCTGAAGGTCTAGACGATCAAGAACAGTCTGACCCTTAACGTAGTGGAAACTCAGTGACTCAAGGCTTAGGGCGCCTTTTACGTCCCCAAGCGATACGGAGTCAGCCGGATCGCTGGGCTCAAGTGGCTCCTGCTCAATTTCGCGCAAGCGCCGCAAAGAGGCCTGGCCCTGCTGAAACTCATTGAAGTTGTTCGTGACATGAGCGATTGGATCGATCAGCACGATCAAACCGGTGAGATAGCTGCTGAGACCGGGGATCGTCAGATCTCCGCTTTCAATCCTCCAGGCAGCTAGCCCAAGAACAGCAAATAAACCGATCACCTCAATGATCCCCACCACAGGGTGCTGCAAAGCCACCAGCAAGTAGGTGCGCTGACGAGCTTGACGGTGCTGGGAGATTTCCTGTTCGAAGCGATCCTGCAACCAGGGTTCCGCCGCAAAGGCTCGCACCAGAGGCAAGCCCTCGATCGCCTCACCGAGAAGCCCTGCCAGCTCGCTTACCTTTTTCTGACTCCGCTCGGTAGCCCGCATCACCTGCGCACCGAAAAGGCTGATCAACCAAACGATCACCGGCGCCAGCAAAAGGATGGCAATGGTGAGCTTCCAGTCAAGCCAGAGCATGGTCCCCAGCACCACCAGGAGTTGCAGCACGCTGGGGACGGTGTCGTGGATCGTCTTGTAGAGCACCTCACTGACGCGATCAGCATCCTCTGTTAAGCGGTAGGTCAGATCGCCCGCTGAGAGCTTTTCCAAAGCACCGAGCTCAACACGTTGAAGAGTGCTGAACAGTTCTCTGCGCAGACGCTGACTCACGAGCAACGCTGGCTCCGCCAGCAGCGAGTCCTGGCCGAACTGAGCCAGCTTTTGAACAGCAAAGATCAGCACTGCCTGGGCAATCAACTGCAGGACGCGGCTGAGGTCCTTTGAGCCGAGCGCAGGGAACAACTCTCCCGCCAGACTGACCAAAACTGGAAAGCTGCCGACATAAACCACCATGCACAGACCACCCGTCATCAGCTGACGGAGGTGTGGTCGCAACAGCGGAAGGAGGCGCCGGAAGCCGGCCTTGGATGCGTTGAGCATGGCGGCACAGTATCAATGCCTTGTTGTTCGTTTCCTGCAGATGAAGCTGGATCAGTACCTCAAGTGGAAGGGCTGGGTCTTCACCGGCGGAGAAGCCAAACAGCGGATCCAGATGGGAGACGTCCGGGTCAACGGTGCGGTGGAGACCCGTCGTGGCCGGCAGCTCGTGGCAGGGGATCACGTTGTGCTCGACAACGAGGAGTCCGTGGTTGAACAGGATTCTTCGTCTACGCCGTAAGTTGGCCCGCAGATCAGTCAAGGATTGAAGGCGTGCGTAGACCGGTGATTGCTGGCAACTGGAAGATGCACATGACCTGTGCCCAGGCCAGGGATTACATGGCAGCATTCCTTCCGCAAATTGAACGTGCCCCCCAGGACCGCGAGATCGTCCTGGCTCCGCCCTTCACTGCGCTCTCCACCATGGCGGCAGCAGCTGAACACTCCGTTGTGGGACTCGCCAGTCAGAACGTCCATTGGCAGGACCATGGTGCATTCACAGCCGAAATTTCGGCCGAGATGCTGTTAGAGCACGGCGTTGCATACACAATCGTTGGGCACAGCGAGCCCCGCAAATACTTCAGCGAAAGTGATGAGCAGATCAACCACAGGGCCCGCTGCTCCCAGGCCAAGGGGTTGATCCCCATCGTCTGTGTTGGAGAAAGTGATGAGCAGCGCGAACGGGGTGAAGCGGAGCGGGTGATCCGCCGACAGATCGAGCAGGGACTTGAAGGGTTGGACGCCAACAAACTTGTTGTGGCCTATGAACCGATCTGGGCCATCGGCACGGGTAAAACCTGCGAAGCAGCCGAAGCCAACAGGATCTGCGGACTGATCCGAAGCTGGGTGGGAGCCACCGATCTGATCATTCAGTACGGCGGATCCGTGAAGCCCACCAACATCGATGAACTCATGGCCATGAGTGATATCGACGGCGTCTTGGTCGGTGGTGCATCGCTCAAACCCGACAGTTTCGCCCGGATTGCCAACTACCAGGCCATTTGATGTGAGTCACCACTGGCCTGAAGGCTGGCTGCAACGCACCGCCGTGATGGGGGTGATCAACATCACACCAGACTCCTTCAGTGATGGCGGTCGTTTCATCAAGGTTGAGGCGGCAGTCCAGGAAGCGAAACGGCAATTGCAACAAGGGGCTGATGTCCTGGATCTCGGGGCCCAGAGCACTCGTCCCGGTGCCATAGAGGTGGGTGCTGAGGAGGAATGCCGACGCTTGCTGCCGGTGCTTGCCGCCGTGCGCAAGCAATGGCCTGAGGTGGTGATCTCGGTGGACACCTTCCTGGCACCCGTGGCGACGGCAGCGCTGGAAGCCGGCGCCAGCTGGATCAACGATGTGAGCGGAGGCCGGAGGGATCCAGAGCTGCTGCGGGTGGTGGCCGATGCCGGCTGCCCGGTGGTGCTGATGCACAGCCGCGGCAACAGTCAAACGATGGACGACCTCACCGACTACAGCGATCTGATTCAGGAGGTGAAGAGTGGACTCCTGGAACGGACGGATTCGGCGGTCACCGCTGGGGTCAGGGAGGATCAGATCATCTGGGATCCCGGCCTCGGCTTCGCCAAAACCCATGAGCAGAATCTGAAATTGCTGAAGGATCTTGAGCAGCTCACCTGTGGACCCAGACCACTTCTCATTGGACCGTCACGCAAACGATTCATCGGAGCGGTATTGGATGAACCCAGACCTAAGGCGCGCCTATGGGGAACAGCGGCGGTGGCCTGTCGTTGCGCCCAGGCCGGTGTTGCACTGGTGAGGGTTCACGACGTTGGTCCGATCGCGCAGACTTTGCGAATGGCGTCAGCCCTCTGGTGACCAGCACAATCTTCGTTCAGATCGCTGCTTATCGAGACCCGGATCTCGCCGCAACACTCAACAATCTGCTCGAGCAGGCCGCTTATCCCGAGCGACTGAAATTCGGCATTTGCCTGCAATTGGATGCATCAGATCCCCTGAGCTGGGGCGAGCAATCCTTCCCTGATCACGCCCATCTGCAGATCAAGGATGTTGCCGCAGCAGACAGTCGTGGTGCTTGCTGGGCACGCAGCCAGGCTCAAGGGTTCTACAACGGTGAGGACTTTCTGCTGCAGATTGACAGCCACATGCGTGCTGTCCAGGACTGGGATGATTTCTTGTTGCAAACGTGGAGGGATTGCAACGACACAGAAGCTGTCTTGAGCGTGTATCCCAATGGCTTCCAGCAACCATGCCAACTGCAGACCAGCACCTTGCCGGTGATGGCGGCCAAGGCCTTTGACAACTACGGCATCCTCAAATTTCAAGGCATCAGCCGATATCGAATGCCGGAACAACAACCCGAGAAACCACTGCCGAATGCGTTTGTGGCCGGTGGGTTTCTGTTCGGCCCCGGAGAAATTGTTGAGAATGTTCCCTATGACCCGGAACTCTATTTCTACGGCGAAGAAATCTCCATGTCGGCCAGACTGTGGACCCACGGATACAATCTCTACTGCCCAAATCGATTGCTGCTGTTTCACTTATACAAAAGTTCTAGTGGAGATGGCGATACATCTGCCACTCACTGGAGCGATCACCAAGACTGGTTTCAACTGAACCGACGATCACTGGTTCGGGTTCACAAGCTGTTGGGCAGCCTATCGATTGCTCCTGCCAATCTAAACCCAACCCCGGAGGACATCGAAAGTTTGGATGATTATGGACTTGGAACAAGTCGTCGTCTCAGCGACTACGAACGAATGGCAGGGATTTCATTTCAATCCCAAACCATCAATCAGGATGCTTCAGCTGGCCGATTTCCAGCCAACTGAAGCAGAGAGATCAGTCAGTAACGACGCCTTCAATGCGATCCTCAACCTCTTGGTACAGCTCCTGGAGTTGTTCGATGTTCTCATCGGACGTCTCCCAATAGCCACGGCCATGAACCTCCAGCAGAGTTCCAACGATCTGACGGAAGCTGTTGGGATTCAGTTCCAGGAGGCGTTTGCGCATCTCCGGATCATTGATGAAGGTGTCATTGGCTTCCTCGTACACGAAGTTGTCCACGGCACCACTGGTGGCACTCCAGCCAAGGGTGAAGTTGAGGCGCTTTGCCACTTCACGCACACCTTCATAACCAGAGTCGAGCATGCCCTCGTACCACTTGGGATTCAGCAACTTGGTGCGTGAATCCAGGCGAATCGTTTCACTCAGCGAACGAACCTGCGCGTTGGCCGTCGTGGTGTCAGCGATGTAGCTGGTGGGAGCTTTGCCGTCATCCCGCAGGCCGGCGATCAGTTTGGTGGGGTCGGAGTCAAAGTAGTGACTGACATCCGTGAGGGAGATCTCCGCGGAGTCGAGGTTCTGGAAGGTGACATCCGCCGTCTTCATCACGTTCTCGAACACCTCACGCTTCTGGTTCATCTCACCAGGGTTATCAGCATTGAAGGCAAAGGTCTTGCGGGAGAGATACATCTCCTGAAGCTCGCCCTCTTCCTCCCAGGTGCTGTTCTCCACCGCCAGGTTCACGTTGGAGCTGTAGCTGCCGCTGGCATTGGAGAACACGCGGCAGGCGGCATCCCGAAGGGAGGTGCCCTCTTTCTCTGCCTGCTCCAGAGCGTGCTTGCGCACGAAATTCAGCTCGAGGGGCTCATCCGCCTCGGCCGCCATTTTCACGGCCTGATCAATCAAAGCCATCTGGTTGATGAACAGATCACGGAATACACCGGAGCAGTTCACCACCACATCCACCCGGGGGCGACCCAGCTCTTCCAGGGGAATCAGCTCAAGCTTGTTCACCCGACCCACGGAATCAGGCATCGGCTTGACACCGACGAACCAAAGGATCTGAGCCAGGGATTCGCCGTAAGTCTTGATGTTGTCCGTGCCCCAGAGCACGCAGGCAATCGTTTCGGGCCAGGTGCCCTGCTCCTCGCGCTGACGCTCAATCAACTTGTCAACAACACTCTTCGCTGCGGCGACAGCAGCCCTGGTCGGAATGGCCTGGGGGTCCAGGGCGTGAATGTTCTTGCCGCTGGGCAGGACGCCAGGATTACGGATCGGATCACCACCGGGCCCCGGGAGGATGTAGTCACCGTCAAGAGCCTTGAGCAGACTCTCCATTTCCATATCGGCACACACCTGCTCCAAACAGAAGCGCAGATAGGCAAACAGTTTGTCGAGTTCAGTGGCATCAATCTGGACAAAACCAGCCCCGCAACAGGCCCGCAGCCAGGGAGAAGGGAGCTTGAGTCCGAACTTCGCCAGCAGGTCGTAGAACCAACCGAAGCTGTTTCGCATGCTGACGCGACCATCAAGGCCGGTCAGGGAGCGAACCATGGCGCCGATGGCGGCCCTGGATGTCTCCGTGATCGTGCGGTTCAGCTCCACATCGGCGAGCACACCGTAGTCATTGCCTTTGTAGATGTCTTCAATGGAACGACCCATGGCCTCAGCCAACAGGCCGGGAAGTGAGCGCAGGCCATCTTCTTCGCGCTCAAGAGCAGCGATGTTCACAAGGGTGGCAACAGCTTCTTCAGCTGTTGGTGGTTTGCCGATGGTGTGCAGACCGCAAGGAAGCAGTCGACTTTCGATCTCCATCAACTGGCGGTAAACGGCACCCACCAGGGCATCACGTCCGTCTAGTTCAAGGGTCGAAGCATCATCCTCAGGAAGATCGACGTCCTTATCGAGATTGCACTGACGTGCCGTCTCGATGATCGTGTTGACAATCTGAATGCCGCGGCCACCTTCGCGCAGCTGCTGGTAGGAGCCCACCAGCTCACCCAGTTCCTTCAAACCTCGATAGAGGCCTGCGTTTTCGGCCGGAGGGGTGAGGTAGCTGATGGTTGAGGCATAACCACGCCGCTTGGCAATGGTGGCCTCGGAGGGGTTGTTGGCGGCGTAGTAATAGAGGTTGGGCAGTGCACCGATCAGTGAATCGGGATAGCAGGTTTCGCTCATCCCCATCTGCTTACCGGGCATGAACTCGAGGGAGCCGTGAGTGCCGAAGTGCAGCACCGCGTCAGCCTTCCAGATCTTCTGCAAATAGGTGTAGTAAGCGGCAAAACCGTGGTGGGGGCTTGCACTACGGGAATAGAGCAGGCGCATTGGGTCGCCTTCGTAGCCGAAGGTGGGTTGAACGCCAACAAAGACGTTGCCGAAATGGCGACCAAACACCAGCAGGTTCTGGCCATCGCTGTTGAGGTTGCCGGGGGGCTTGCCCCAGTTCTCTTCCAGTCGTTCGGAGTAAGGCGTCAGGCGCTCGTACTCCTCCACGCTCATACGGTGTGCGATCGAGAGCTCGGGGGCTCCCTGCATGGCATCGGCGTCGTTGATGACAGCCTCGAGCAAAGCTCTTGGTGTGGAGGGCAGACCTTGAACGTCGTAGCCCTTGGCCTTCATCTCCTCCATCACCCGATGGATGGAGCCGAAAACATCGAGGTAAGCCGCTGTGCCGACATTGCCTTTGTCCGGCGGGAAGCTGAACACGGTGATCGCCAGCTTCTTGTCGATGCGGGGCTTGATCCGCAGGGACGACCAGCGGATGGCGCGCTCTGCGATGGCATCCACTCGGTCCTGCAGGGTGTGTGCCTTACCTGTGGCGTCATCACGGCCTGAGAGCACGATGGGTTCGATCGCACCATCGAGCTCAGGGATGGCGATCTGAAGTGCAACCTGAACTGGGTGCAGACCCAGGTCGCTGTCTTCCCATTCCTGGGTGGTCTGAAAGACAAGAGGCAAAGCCACCATGTAAGGGCGGTTGAGCTTCTTCAGCGACTCGATCGCCTTGGGATGATCCTGTCGGGCCGGGCCACCCACCAGTGCAAAGCCCGTCAGGGAAACGATGCCATCCACCAGAGGCTGCTCAGGGTTGAGCGGGTCGTAGAAGAAGGCGTTGACGGGCTTGGAGAAGTCCAGGCCGCCGCAGAAGATCGGAATCACGCGGGCACCGCGGAATTCCAGCTCCTGAATTGTGGCCACGTAATGGGCGTCATCACCGGTGACGATGTGGCTGCGCTGCAGCACTAAACCGATCACCGGACCTTTGCGGGCTTCTTCGGAGAGATCGGTGCGGCTGGCGGTCCAGTTGAGGTACTCCTTGAGGTCCTCAAACATCATGGGAGCCAAGGGGTGCCAGATCCCCAGATCCGGGAACACTTCAGGCTCGGCAACCTCCATCGCTGGACGCTCCTCGCCTTCTGCAGGAGGGAAGACGTACTTGTCCGCCAGCATCAGCAGGAAGTTCTTCAGGTTGTCTGGCGTTCCCCCGAGCCAGTACTGGAAGCTGAGCATGAAACTGCGGGCATCCTGCGCCTTCTCAACCGGCAGGTACTTGAGAACAGTCGGAAGCGTGTTCAGAAGCTTGAGCATGGCGTCCTGGAAACCAGCACCACCGGCCTCCTTCCGCTTTTTCATGAAACCGGCGATCGCGCTCTTGCTCTGGCCCAACTGAGCCATGGAAAAGCTGCCGAGCTTGTTCAGACGCATCACCTCCGGCATGGAGGGGAACACAACTGCCGCTTTGAGCCGGTCGCGATGGGGTGCAACGGCATCCACCACCTTCTGTGCCAGATCTTCGATGAAGATCAACGAGGCGACGAACACATCCGCCTGTGCCACGTCCTCACAGAAACCGGCGTAGTTCTCCTCGTCACGGAGCTCTTCGATCAAATAGCCGCTCAGCTCGATTCCAAGTTCACTGCCGGACGCATTGAGAGCTGTTGCCGCCTGAGTCAGCGCGTTCTGGTACTGGGGCTCAAGCACCACATAAACCGCCTTCATCACGGACTTGTGGCTCTGTCCCTCTACAGGAGCAACGCGGCGATCGGCGGAGCGGACCTGTGTGAACATCTGCGCGTCTTGAGCAATGTGAAGAACCTTACGGCGAGTCGCCGCTTGGACGCGAAGATTCGCGATCGGGAGTTACACGAGTCGCCCCATAGGCTTTGGGGACACGCAGCACGTCGATGACCCCATCCATACCCGTCGTGGTGGCCGGTGCCCTTGGTCGCATGGGTGCCGAAGTGATCAAGGCAGTGGTGGGATCTGCGGATTGCATGCTGGTGGGGGCCATCGACAACACCCCCGGCAAAGAGGGGAGTGACATCGGCCTTGAACTGGGACTGGGCGAGCTGGAGGTTGCGGTGACAGCCGATTTCGAAGGCTGCCTCTGCGCCGTGAGCCAGTCGGTGCGGGATGCGGAAGCCGGGGCGGTGCTGGTGGATTTCACCCATCCGTCGGTCGTCTATGAGCACACCCGGGCAGCAATCGCCTACGGCGTACATCCAGTGATTGGCACCACAGGGCTCTCCCCGGAGCAATTAAGTGATCTTTGTCAGTTCGCTGCCAAGGCCTCCATCGGAGGCGCCGTGATTCCAAATTTTTCCGTCGGCATGGTCCTGTTGCAGCAGGCCGCTGCAGCAGCAGCACGCTTTTACGACCACGCTGAGCTCACCGAACTGCATCACAACTGCAAGGCGGATGCCCCCAGTGGCACCTGCATCAAAACCGCCGAACTGATGGAGGAGCTCGGCAAGAGCTTCAACCCTGCCGAAGTGGATGAGCATGAATCGCTGGCAGGCTCCCGAGGTGGTCGTCGTGAGAGCGGGCTTCGGCTCCATTCCCTGCGCTTACCGGGCCTAGTGGCCCATCAGGAAGTGATGTTCGGTGCACCGGGCGAGACTTACACGCTGCGCCACGACACGATTGATCGTTCCGCCTATATGCCGGGTGTCCTTCTCACCGTGCGCAAGGTGCGTTCACTGCAAACGTTGGTCTACGGCCTTGAACGGCTGATCTGAACGCTGCGATCCATGCTCATCCCCCTCAAACCCGGAGAGCTGCAGCGCCTGATTCCGGCAGTGGCCACCGGCAATCAGTTCCGCGCCTCCCTTGGAACACCACAACAGGTGCTGCAGCGATTGATGATCGCCGCCATCGGCGGTGTAATCACATTTTTAATTTACAACCAGGCTCAGCTCGGCAGCCGCTGGGGACCTGTCTGGCTGGTGATCAGCGTGGTGTTCTTTCTGTACGTGCTGTGGGGCCCCATCGTTGAGGCTGGCCAGCGCAACGCCACCCTGCGCCGCTATCCAGCGGCAGCCCTGTTCGAAGGTGAAGTGGGAGACGTCACCACCCGAGAACGTGTTGAAGGTCGCCACGAACAGGCTGACAGTCGCGGGCAATTGGAGCTGGTGGAGAACAGGCGGACCTGGGTGCTGCTGGAGCTTGAGGATGAGGACGGCTACCTGGGTCGCTTGGCATTTCCCATGGAGAAACGGCACCAGTCGATTCGACGGGGAACGGTGATTCGCTGTCTGGTGCTCAGTGACCGCAAGGACTTTTCCCGCATTGGCAGCTTCAGCGATGCCTGGATGCCCGGGTTGCGGATGTGGGCCGGCGAATACCCCTTTTTGCTGCGACCCGCTTTTGAGGAGCTGTGCCAGCGACGCTTGAGCCGAAGGGGCTGAATCGGAGCAACCAGGGAACATTTCTTAAACCTGGTTTACACTCCGTAGCAATTCGCTTGACATCGTCATGGCTCAGACTCCTTCCACCGATGCTCCTGTGATCCGCGGCGCCACAGTGACCACCGAAGACGGCGGCCGCTTGAACGCCTTCGCCTCCGAGCCCCGCATGCAGGTGGTGGAAGCTGAGCAGGGTTGGGGTTTCCACGAACGGGCTGAAAAACTGAATGGCCGCATGGCCATGCTCGGCTTCATCGCCCTGCTCGCCACTGAGATCGCCCTCGGTGGCGAAGCCTTCACCCACGGTTTGCTGGGTCTGGGCTGAGGCTCACAGCTCACCGCCTGAGTTGGCCACACTCATTGGATGGCCACGTCTTCGACAACCTTTCACATCCTGGGAGCCGGACCGACTGGCTCCCTCGCAGCAATCGCCTTGGCGTCAACGGGTTGCAGCGTTGTTCTGACTGATCCGCTGACTCGCAAGGAGCTGCTATCCAGGAGCCGCGCCTACGCCATCACCCATTCCAGTCGGCGTCTGTTGACGGATCTGAATCTCTGGACTTCTCTTCAAGGGAGCCTGACGGCGTTCAGCTTCCTCGATCTCAGGGATTCTGCGTGCGGCGGCAGAGTGGTCTTTGGCTTGGACGACCTGCCGAATTCGAACGGTCGCCATGAAGCGATCGGGTGGATCCTCGACCATCAGCCCTTGATGAAACTTCTGATGGACCGTCTCCATCAGCACCATCGCGTTGAGCTCGCGCTGGGTTGTACAGCGCCAACCCCTGGCATTGATGATCTGATCGTTGCTGCGGACGGGCCCCGGTCGACGACGCGATCGCAATGGGATATCGGATGCTGGAAATTCCGCTATCGCCAGGGATGTCTCACCTCGAAGATTGCGCTCAGAGGTGTGAAACCTGGAATGGCCTATGAACTGTTCCGGCCAGAGGGCCCTTTCGCCATTTTGCCTCTTGGGGACGGCATCTTTCAGGTGGTGTGGAGCGCACCCTGGACGCAATGCCAGCGCCGAGCTGATCTACCGACCCCGGAATTCCTTGACGAACTTGCAGCCGTGCTTCCTGCCGGAATCGAGCCTGATCTGCTGCTTGACACGCCCCGGGCCTTTTCCCAGCAATGGTCAATGGCAAGGCGTCTGAGCCGCGGCCGAGGTGTTCTGCTCGGCGAAGCCGGCCATCGCTGCCATCCGGTCGGCGGGCAGGGGCTAAATCTCTGCTGGCGCGATGTCGCCAGCCTCAGAAACCTGGCTGAGCATGGTGGAACCAGTCAACGGCTGGCGCGTCGCTACGGGCGGTCACGCTGGGCGGATCTGTTGATGGTGGGGCTCGCCACCGATCTCCTGGTGAGGCTGTTTTCCAATCAGCAACCCTGGCTGCTCCCCTTCCGACGCATCGGCCTCAAGGCCATGGCACGGTTCAGTTGGTTGCGCCGCATCAGCCTGCTTGCAATGACCGATGGTCCAACTCAACTGCTGAAACCCTTGCCAGACTGAAACCACAGGGATTTCAGCCATGGTGGTGTGCAGCCATCCACAACCGGCAGCGTCGAACGAGCTTCAGGACTTTCTGCTCGCTCGGCTTGGGCTGAGCAGCAACGCCCTCAACCTTGGGCTGCGCCAGGCTGAACTGGAACAAGCACCGTTGCCCATCGTGCTCTGGAGCTTCGGTCTGCTCAGCCTTGAGCAGCTTCAACAGGTCCTCGACTGGGAAAACAATCAGGGGTAACGGATTAACGACTCCGCAAGAACCTCATCAGGCAGGGCGGAACGTCCTCCAAGCGGCTCCAGTTCAATCACAAAGGCAAATCCCACCAGCTCACCGCCTGCAGCACGCACCAACGAGCCTGTGGCCGCGGCCGTTCCACCCGTGGCGAGCAGGTCATCCACCACCAGCACCCGGGGATTGCCGGTCAGGGCATCGCTCTGGATTTCGAGTCGATCAGTGCCGTACTCCAGGGCATAATCCACCCCGATCACTGCTCCGGGCAGTTTTCCCGGTTTACGAACGGGGACAAATCCAAGGGAGCGCTGCAGGGCCAGCGGCGTGCCAACGATGAAGCCTCTGGATTCAATGCCAACAATGAGATCCGGCTGCACCGCATCGCAGATCGCGCCAAGACGCCGCATCACCTCCACCATCGCAGCGGGATTTCGCAGCAATGGATTGATGTCCCGAAACAGGATGCCCGGCTTGGGAAAGTCCGGAATTGAGCGGATATAAGTCTGTAAATCCAAGGACTGCTGACGCGAGGGTCCAACCCTGGCATCATCGCAGCCATGACCCAAGCTCCAACCCAGAGTGGCGTGCGCCTCAGCCGACGGGGTGTTGAACGGCTCGATCTTCTTCTCCTCACTGTCGAGGCCCTCGATCTCAACGGAGGCGAGGCCATGCTGTGGACAAGTCATCAACTGGGGCTTCAGGCCCAGTTCCCCAATCGCGTTGAGCTGTGGAAGCGTCGTTGCCACAGCCCCTTGCGGCGCATCACTCGACGGGACCAGCTGGACTCCACGGATGCGGAATCGTTGATCGCCCTGGTCTGTGCCATGGCGGACAGGCTCTATCCGATGCTTCACCAGCTGCTGTCCTCCCGGGAACCTGAGCAGCTGACTCAGCAGCGATGGGAGCTCCTGCGTGAGCGACTGGGGGATCTGATCGAGGAGCGGATGAATCTCCGGCGCGGTGCTGTGCTGCGTCTGCTGGATCCGGCCAGCAATGCGCCGACCCACCACCGACTGGTGAGCACCCTGGGCCTGGTGGCCGGACCTGGTGGCATCGACCGGCTGCGGGCCTTCCTGCTGGACCCAACACCCTGAACAGCCATGCTGAAAACAGTTCACCGCTACGAACAAACGGCCGCACGCCTGGTGGTGGAGGGGTATCCAGATCTGTCGGATGGACAGGAGGGTGACACCATCGGCATCCTTTCGGGCTGGAAGCTTCAACTGGTGGGTGCCCCCGAACTCGAGGGCACCCGCGACCACCTCGAAGCGATGATGGCCGCAGTCATGCCCTATGCCCGTCACCAGCTCTCCGGCATCGGCGGGCGTTTCGGAGGGGATCAGGGCTTCGTCGGCATCGAAGCGGTGGACGGCAAACACCAGCTGCAGCTGCGCAGCAGTCGCGAGGGCGTCAAGCCGCTACAGCTCCTCCTCGATGATGCGGACCTGGCTGATCTGGTGCGTTGTCTCGATCGTCTGCGCCTCGACGAGAAGGTCAAACTGCAATGGACCTATCCCGAGGATCGTCCTCTAGCTCGCAGGGAACTGTTGGAGCGGATCCCACTGCAACGTCGACTGGCACCAGCGGCACTCGGTGGGCTGGTGCTCAGCCTGACCACCGCCTTGGCCATTCTGCTGCCTCTGCCACCTCGGCCCGGGACAACCACCAGCGTTGACGGACCCGAACCAGGGTCCAAAATTATTAATGAGACAAAGTAATTAGATCCGGGGTATGGGCGCCAGTTGGTCCGACCTGAGGCGACGCGTCGCCCGCATCGGAGCGTCGCTTGACGTGGTTGTTCGAAGTGATCCTGAGGTCTGTGGGCTCAGCGGATCGGCTTATCACCTCACGCTTCACCACAGTGGCTACGGGGACTGCACCGTCGGCAATCTCACCTTGATTGACTGTCCGAACGAGTTGGTCCTGATCGAGTTCGAGCGTTGGATGCGTGGGTCGGGGTACAGCCTTGTGCCATGACCAAACTCACTCGTCCCCCCCAACGCAATCAGCGTCGCGTCTTCCGGCGGAGACGTCGGCTCCCCGTCGGGTTGGTGATTCGACATCTGCTTGTGATCCTGCTGCTGCTGTCGAGCGGCATCGGCATTGTTGTGCTGCTGCAGCGACTTCCTGAACAAGTGGATCTGATGGTGCTGGTCAGCCAGGCCATCTCCGACCTGATCAGCGGCATCCAACAGCTGCTCAGCGCCATGCTCGGCCTGGGAGGCGTCGTGCTGATCGCCGCATCGGTCATTCTGGCCGCTGTGCTGATGCTCGCAGGGCTTTGGCGGTTGCTCAGATTGCTGAGGATGCTGCTTTTTCCACCCCACCATCAAGGGCGCCGTTGACGCGGAGCCAGGGAGCGTTGCAAGTCCCAAAGCTCCTCCAGCGTCACATGACCATCCTTGTTCCGGTCAAGACCATCGAAATGACGTTCAATCCAGGGAAGACGGGCGGCCTCCCTGCGGTTGAGCCGGCGATCTGAATTGCGATCAGCCCCTCGAAACCGGCGTGTCAGCCGTTGCCCCCGCACAGTGCCCTTCTGAGTCCTTATGTCCTCCAGCAACAGGAAATCCCTCCCCGTCTTCCGTTTCAACTGGCGCTGAAAGGCAGGACGGCCATTTAATTCCTGATGCTCGAGTCGGCCGTTGCCATCAGAGTCGAGCCGCAGAAACAACGATTCCATCCGCTGGTTGTACATCCGCATCGAGCCTTGATCCGGCATGGACCAGGCCAGCCCATTGACCAGCAACAGATTCGCCGATGCAGCCGCGACCAGGACGGAGACCTTCATGAATCACAGCCTATGGAGCGTCAAGGGCATTGCCGATGACTCAGGCATGACCGCCACCCTCAAAGCTGTGACTGGATGCGCTTGCAAAGAGACGTCATACCTGGAGCTGCATACCATCCAAAGAGACGATGACTGTCATGTCGAAGACGTCGATGGTCTGGGTGGTGGATGACGACCCGGAGCTGCGCAAGATGGTGGGGACCTACCTGATCGATCAGGGCTATGACGTTCGCTGCCTTTGCGACGTCAAGCAGTTGGAGGCCCGTCTGGAATGTCAGCGCCCTGACTTGCTGGTCCTCGATGTGATGCTGCCCGGCGACGACGGTCTGACGGCCCTGAGACGACTCCGGGATGCTGGCGATGATCTGCCCGTCGTGATGCTGACGGCGCGGGGGGATGCGGTGGATCGAATCATTGGGCTGGAGCAGGGCGCCGATGACTATCTGGGCAAGCCCTTCCTCCCGCGTGAACTGACCGCTCGAATCGATGCGGTGTTACGCCGTCGCATGGCGATGCCAGCAGGTACGCCGCTGGTGGATGGAGAGCAGGTGCATTTTGGAGAGAACGTGCTTGACCTCTCCGCCCGTACTTTGATGAAGGGCGGCACGGCGGAAATCATTACCAGCGGTGAATTCAGCCTGCTGGCGGCCTTCGCTCAGCACCCCCACCGTCCTCTGTCCAGAGAACGATTGATCGAGCTGGCCCGCGGTCCCGGCAGCGACACCGACAGTCGCAGCATGGATGTGCAGGTGTCCAGAGTTCGCAAGCTGGTGGAGCCCGATCCAACCCGGCCTCGCTACATCCAGACCGTGTGGGGATACGGCTATGTCTTTGTTCCGGACGGCACGCCGCGCTCGCACTGAGATGACCCGTGCCCTCGTTTTGAGGTCGCTGATGCTTCAGATCGGTGGCTGGAGTTCCTTGCTGCTGGTCAGCTGGTTGTTGTGTCTGATGTGGATGCAGCTCCTGTTCGGCCGGGAACTGAACCGGCTTCAGACCCTGCAGCTGGGACGGGATCTGGCCCTGAATATCCGCCTGACGGAACTCACCCTGGAGCGCTACCCACCAGCGCTGATCAAGGAGCTCACGGGGTTGGATCTGGTGATTGCGGTCCAGCCCCCAGAACCGGAGCGGGAGGACCGATCCAATGACGATCGACGGCGTGAATTGCAACAGGAGCTCTGCTCACGTCTGTCCCATTGCCCGATGCTGCTGCCGGCAGCCTCTGGCGAGACGGCAGCAGTTCAGGGGGGTGGCCAGCAGATCTGGATCGAATTGATCTCACCGCTCGAGCCGGTCTGGCTGCGCAGCGCGATACCAGCCACCCGCCGCTGGCCACCTGATCCGATGCTGATGCTGATCGCCTTGGTGGGAGCTGTGATCATCACCGGTGTGGTGTATCTGCTCAAGGACGTTGAACAGCCACTGCGTGGTCTGGAGCGGGCCCTGGCGCGCGTTGGTGAGGGCAACGACCCTCCTGCCCTCCCTGCAAAAGGTGCCCCTGAGGTGCAACGCATCACCCGACGGTTCAATGCGATGGTGCAGCGCCTGGCTGCCAACCGTCAGGAACGGGCAACGATGCTGGCCGGCATAGCCCACGACCTGAGGGCTCCGATCACCCGCCTGCAGTTTCGTCTGGCGCTGCCAAGCCTGGATGCCACCGAACGCCAGCGCTGTCGCCATGACCTTGAGTCACTCGAGCGCATCACCGGTCAGTTCCTCCTGTATGCCGGCGGCGGAGAGCGCGAGACGCCGGTGGTCTGTCCCTTGGCGCTGTGGCTGGCAGAAGTTGTGGCCAGCTACCCGAGCGAGCAGCTGCACCTTGAACCAACACCTGTTGAGGCCCGCATCCGCCCGATTGCACTGGGCAGAGCCGTGAGCAACCTGATCGACAATGCCTTCAGCCACGGCAAACCACCGATTGTGATCCGCCTCCTGACGAGCAAGGACGGAATAAGCCTTGAGGTTTGGGATCAGGGATCAGGCGTTCCGACCGCGCAGTGGAGCCGTGCAATGCAACCCTTTCAGAGGCTCGATGAGGCCCGCGGACAGCAGGGCCATTGCGGACTCGGACTGGCCATTGTGAACCATGTGATGCAGCACCACGACGGAACAGTGACCGTCCGCAGGGGAACCGGCAACCCCGGCCGATTCGCCGTGGTGTTGACCCTTCCTTCAGAGGGGCAGGCCAAGGGATGAATATTCAGAAATCATGATCGGCACACGATGGCTTAACCCGCCACTGCCAAAAAGGTCTTGAGAGTTCTCAAGCCCGATGAGCAAGAACCACAAGCACGACATGGCTGCGGTGCTCGATGCTCTGGACCACAGCGATGGTGACGTCGATCACCCGCAGGAGCTCCTGGTGGAGCTGCAGGAGGGGTTTTCCAGCGACCACAAACGCTTGGAAAAAAAGACCTACGAAAAGGAACTGGCGAGGCTGCAATATGAGCTAGTGAAGATGCAGTACTGGGTGAAAGCCACCGGATTCCGCATGATCATCCTGTTTGAAGGACGGGATGCGGCGGGAAAAGGCGGTTCGATCAAACGCCTCACCGAGCCGATGAATCCACGGGGCTGCCGCGTGGTCGCCCTGGGGATGCCGTCTGACCAACAGAAGACCCAGTGGTATTTCCAGCGCTACGTGGAGCACTTCCCCAGTGCCGGTGAGATCGTGGTCTTTGACCGCAGCTGGTACAACCGGGCCGGTGTTGAACGGGTGATGGGATTTGCCACCGAGGACCAGGTGGAGCAGTTCTACGTGGCCTGCCCTCAATTCGAACGGATGCTGGTGCAGGACGGAATCCTGCTGCTCAAGTACTGGTTCTCCATCAATGACGAAGAGCAGGAGAAGCGTTTCCAGTCAAGGATTGACTGTGAGGAACGTCGCTGGAAGCTGAGCCCGATGGACATCGAGTCCCGAAATCGCTGGGTGGAATATTCCAAAGCGAAGGACATCATGTTCTCCAAAACCCATATCCCTGAGGCTCCCTGGTTCACGGTTGAAGCCAACGACAAGCGTCGGGCACGCCTCAACTGCCTGCGGCATGTGCTGAGCAAAGTCCCCTATGAAGACATGACGCCTCCTCCCATCGAGATGCCAGCGCGTCCCGAGCAAGGGGACTACAAACGGCCGCCATTCAACGAGCAGTTCTTTGTGCCAAACAATTATCCCTACAAAGACTGATTCAAAAAGTTTAAATTTCTAAAATCAGAAGCTAGATGAAGAGCGATCCGAATAGATATCAACCTGTGATATGTACTTGGATTCGTCGACAACGACAAAGTTCAAGCTTCGTCCCACTTGGCCTTTCCATCCAGTAAGTCCATCAGCTCCTGCAATTTGGCATTCGTGGCCCGTACGTCAGCCGGGTCGGGCATCGTGCTTTCTTCAGCCACTACGGCGTAGTGATCCCTGCACATGTTGCGCAGCTCCTGCAGGCGTTTCTTGACGATGTCCTTTTTCTCAGCAGCAGTTGCCACAGGGCTTAGCAATGAACTGAATCCATTTTGCTGCATGGGGTGTATCAGAAGAACTGCCACGGGCCGGATTCATCCAGCCCGTCTGGCGGAGCTTCCAGATCGTCAGGTTCAACGGTGGTTATGCGCCAGGAGGGCACGCGGGCGTCCCTGTAGCCCGGATGCTGAATCAGAACGCCCCGCTCAGCATCGGTGGTGGCCTGAAATCCACCCACCCAGCGGCTGGATTCATTCAGACCGCCACGGAACCAAACCCAGCAGCGTTCTCTCCGCATACCACCAGTCTGACCTCAACCAACAGACAAGGGCAGGCGGCAACCCAGATTGACGTCGCCGGTGTCGATGAGCCGTCCGAGGCGAAGGGCCGAGGCCACCTCCTCGCGACTGAAGCAATGCTGGTGAGAGGTGACCCAATCCACCTCGTACTGGGTGATCACGCCACTGCTGAGGGACGAGAGGAGAACTTCGCCGAGAGTCATGAGAAGGATGTAACAAGGTTGTTACATTGTGGCCAGCCAAGCCCTTGAGCCGCGAGTGCAACCCACGTAACCTTCTAAGCCTTCATGCCAGGAATCAAGACATTGCTTGGAAACTGGCAGGTTGTGATGCGGTGCGTGGCCAGTGGTCTTTTCCTGCTGGCTCATGGGTTGCTGGTGCTCGAACACATTGCCCTCGGTACAGCACTCCACGGCATCGCCGAATTGTTCCTAGCCCCATGGGCCATCCGCCATCGAGCCTGGGACATCATCGTGATCGGACTGATCTTCTGCGTGTTCGACCTCTGGGGAACGATCAGGCTGGTGAGCTTCGCCTGATCCAGCCGGAATCAATGCTGAGGCTGCTGCACCCAGAAGCCCACCAATTGCCAGGACGACCAGAGAAACATCGCCAGGAAAACCCAGTTCAACCAGCCAGGACGTCGGTCGTTTTCGAACACCAGGACGAGGATCGGAAGGACACACCGGCACCGCCGGCTCGCTTCAAATCATGCATCCCCTCCAACTGGTTGTGAACTGCCAGCAACTGCTGGCGGATGTGATCTGTGTGGGGAAGATCCGACAACGTCTTCAGAACATCTTCCAGGGATCGCTTTGCATCGATCAACAAACGGCAATCGGTGCTGCCTGGCTCAACAGTCATGGGCACAACATCGTCTTTTCACCATTCAGTGACATGCCCCCCAGAACTGGTGTGTGCACGGCGACCGATTTGAAATCCCTCAGCCGGAACTCAAGGTTCGCCGTCGTTGGAGGCTTCCATCACATCCCAAGGACGCTTCACACCAGCTGGCGCGGACCAGATGCCGCGTCGAGCCGCTTGAGCCTTGGCCTCAATGCCGTCGTAGTCGAGGTCATCACAGCGGCCCAGGAATCCATCCCAGGAGAACACCGCACCGCGACGGACCAGTTCGGCACCCAGGTCCTGCCCGTTGATCAAGAACCGACCCACAAGACGGCCGTAAACGTCCCTCGCTCTGAGCTCGAAGTCGCCCACATCCCCAGGACGAACCAGCTTCTGAATGACACCAATGCGCGGGTTGACCAGGGGCGCTGTTGGCTGCGGGGAGCCTGCAGACAAGCCAGGCACAGGGTTCTGCCTTGACCGTTCACTTCAATCAACAGTTGCTGCCCGTTGTGAATGCTCAGCACCTTCGCCCTCTCCAGGGCCAGGGCAGGACTTTGCATCAACAGAGTGCTGATGCCGGCAGCCACCATCAACGTCTTCAAGAGGCCGTCCTCAGCGGAGCAGGCAGTCTGAGGCTGCTGAGCCAGGCCAACATCACCAGCAGCGAAGAACACCACAGGCAGGCCTGCATGCCACCGGATGCTGTACGACCCAGCATGAACACAGCACCGGAGAGCAGGGTTCCGACCAATCGCCCTGCAGCGTTGGCCATGTAATAGAAGCCCACATTGAGGCTGACGCTCTCCGCATCGGTGTATGCCAGCACCATGTACGAGTGGATGGAGGAGTTCATCGCAAACACCACCCCGAAAGCCGCAAGTCCAGCGGTAATGGCAACCGCCACGTTGGCGTCACGCCACAGAGCGACGCCGATCAAAGCCGGGATGGCCGTGAGCAGAGCACTCCAGAACTGCACAGCCGACACGCCGGGGGAGGTCGTCTGCCCCCAAAGCCGTCGCAGGCCCGGTGCTGAACCCTGAACGATGCCGTAACCGATCACCCAGGTGCCCATGAAGGCACCCACCTGCTCAAAGTTCCAGCCGAGGGAAGCCTCCAGAAACACCGGCAAGGCAACCACGAACCAGACGTCGCGCGCTCCGAACAGAAAGAAACGAGCCAACGACAGACCATTGATGCCCTGGGATTTGGAGAACAGGGAGGAAAAGGCCGGCTTCGACTTCATCTTTCCGATCTCACCTGGCAGCACCAAGGTCAACAGGAAGGCCAGGGCCAGGCCCGCTGCCATCCAACCCACAGCAGCATTGAAACCAAAGGCGGTGAGCAACACGCCGCCTAGGAAGAAGCCGACTCCCTTCAGCGCGTTCTTGGATCCCGTGAGGATCGCGACCCATTTGAACAGTTGCTTTTCCCCCCGCTGAGCATCATCCGGGGTTTCAGGAACCACGGTTTTGATGGCGCTCTTGGCGCTCATCTTGTTGAGGTCCTTGGCAATCCCACTGATCGCCTGAGCGGCCATCACGTAAACCACGCTCAGCAGCTTCGGCCAGCTGGCTGCCACCGGAATCAGCATCACCAACGAGAGGATCTGCAGCAGCGTTCCAACCCAGAGGGTGAGCCGCAGGCCGTAGCGCGCACCAATCCAACCGCCATAAAGGTTCGTGACCACCCCGAAGAACTCGTAAAAGAGAAAAAGGAAGGCGATCTCGAGGGTGGTGTAGCCGAGTTGGTGGAAATGGAACACCACCAGCATCCGCAACGCACCATCGGTGAGCGTGAACGCCCAGTAGTTGGCGGTCACAATTCCGTACTGCTGCAGAGCGGAGAGCTTCACGCGTCCAGCCCCACCACGTGACAGGTGAGGTCAGCCATCCGGCAGCTGTAGCCCCATTCGTTGTCGTACCAGGCGAACACTTTCAACTGGTTGTCGTCGACCACCATCGTCGAGAGGGCATCGATGATCGAACTGCGGTTGTCGTTGGTGTAATCGCACGACACCAAGGGGCGCTCTTCGTAGCCCAGGATTCCCTTCAGCGCGCCCTCTGAGGCGGCCTTGAACGCATCATTCACCTGTTCCACCGTGACGCTCTGCTTGAGCTCGAACACCGCATCGGTGAGCGATCCATTCAGGAGTGGTACCCGCACGGCATGGCCGTTGAGTTTGCCCTTGAGCTCAGGGAAAATCATGGCGATTGCCTTGGCGGAGCCCGTGGTGGTCGGGATCAGGGATGTGAGGCCGGAGCGGGCCCGGCGCAGATCGCTCTTGAAGGCATCGATCGGCACCTGGGTGTTGGTGATGTCGTGAATGGTGGTGATCATTCCGTGCTCGATGCCGAAGCTCTCGTGCACAACCTTCACCACGGGAGCGAGGCAGTTGGTGGTGCACGAAGCGGCCGTCACCAACTTGTGCCGGTCTGGCTCATAAAGGTCGTGATTGATGCCGTAAACGATGTTGAGTGCCTCCTCGCCGGCCACATCACCCTTCACCGGACAGGCCACCACCACCCGTTTCAGCCCCACCTGCTCGAAATAGGGACTGAGGGTCTCGGGTGTTTTGATCTTGCCGCTGGCCTCGAGCACCATTTCCACCCCGCGCGCTGTCCAGGGCACTGCTGTGGGGTCTTTCTCGCTCGACCAGGTCAGTGGTGATCCCTCCACGGAGAAACCGTCCGCATCACTGCTGATGCCGCGATCCCAGCGACCGTGAACGGAATCAAACTCCAGCAGATGGGCGGCCGTTGCAGCGTCGCCCGCGGGGTCATTCACATGCACCAGCTCGATGCCGGGCCGCCCCCAGAGCGCTCGGAACACGAGGCGTCCGATCCGCCCGAAGCCGTTGATACCAATGCGCATGCTGCGACCCATAACTCATCAAATTATGTTGATCTAAACAGGTCATGGAAAGCCGCTCAGGTGATGCAGAACACCCTCACCACAGAGCAATCCCGGCAAACCCTGAAGGCTCTTGCAGACCCCACTCGTCTTGACGTGATCCACGCCCTGGCCGAGGGCGAGCGTTGCGTCTGTGATCTCACCGCGGATCTCGGAATCACCCAATCGCGCTTGTCTTTTCACCTGCGCGTGTTGAGGGATTGCGGGCTGCTGACTGACCGGCACAGCGGCCGCTGGACCTATTACCGCTTGCAGCCTGATGCCCTCTCCGCATTGGAGGACTGGTTGGCCGCCCTGCGTCAGCACTGCTCAAGAAGCGCCCCTCTCTGTTCCGACTGATCTGCATCCATGGACCAACGCCTGCTCTTCCCCGCCACGGAAAGCAACCGAGGGCCGATCGGTGATCTGCTCGAAACGATGCTGCCTGCGGATGGTTCAGTGCTCGAGATCGCGAGCGGCAGTGGTGAACATGCCATCACCTTTCAACGACGCTTCCCTCAACTGCTGTGGCAGGCCAGTGATCCGGACCCCGACCACCGGGCCAGCATCAACGCCTGGATCCGCCACGCCGAACTGGCTGGCGTGATGCCTGATGCCCTGGATCTGGATGTCGAGCAGCGCCCTTGGCCCCTCCCAGCCGCTGTTGTGGAGGATCTGAAGGCCATGGTGTGCATCAACCTGCTGCACATCAGCCCAGCCACCTGCACGGAAGCGCTGTTGCAGGAAGCCTGCGACCGCCTTCCAAAGGATGGCCTGCTGATCATCTATGGACCCTTTTGCCACAACGGCTGTCACACCAGTGCCAGCAATGCGGCCTTTGACGCCTCCTTGCGGCAACGCGACCCTCGCTGGGGATTGAGGGATCTGGACTGGATCGATGACCTGCTCACCCATCGCCCGATGAATCTCGTTGGTCGTCACGCCATGCCTGCGAACAACACCACGCTGGTTCTCAGACGACGCTGAAAACATTGCCAACCATGGCCAACCCCTCAGAATTACTTGACGAGTAACGATCAGCTTGAACCTGACTCAACTTCTGACCCACATTGCTGTGGGAACGACCATCACGCTGCTGGTGTCATTCCTGCTTCGCAATGTTTTTCCGAAGCTCACGCGAAAAACACCTGGCGACTTTGACGACTTTGTTCTCCGCACCTTGTCAGAGTCGATTCTTCCATTTGGAGCCGTCGTTGTCCTGTTGTTGATTCAGAGCGACCTCGGACTCAGCAACGACGTTCAACGGGCCTACGACGTCCTGCTGCGGATCTTCGGCACGGTTGTCATCGTCCGATTCGCCAATCGCGTTGGGATTCGCTTTCTGCAGGGTGTTGCCCATCGCAGCGGAGATGACCTTCAACAACTGTTCATCAGCTTGCAACCCCTGATCAAGGCGTTGATCTGGATGATCGGTGCACTCGTGCTGTTTCAGAGCCTGGGGGTGAAACTTGCTGCCATCTGGGCACTGCTCAGCGCTGGTGGCATCGGGATTGGCTTGGCCCTAAAAGATCCTGCCCAGGAATTGTTCGCATACCTGATGATCCTGCTGGATAAGCCATTCACGGTGGGGCAGTTCATCAACGTCGGCTCAACCTGGGCCACGGTGGAACGGATTGGTGTTCGCTCCACCCACCTGCGCAGCCTGAGAGGGGAAATCGTGGTGATGAACAATTCCGCCCTCACCAACAGCACGATTCTGAATTTTGCCGACATGAACACGCGGCGAATGATCTATTCACTCGGTGTCACCTACAGCACCACAGTGGATCAGATGAAAGCCATTCCAGCCATGGTGGAAGAGGTGATCAATGCGGTCGACAACACCAACTTCAGTCGCTGCCACTTCACCGAATTCGGTGACTCCAGCCTGAACTTTGAGCTGGTGTATTACATCGACACCAGGGATTACACCACGGCGCTGAATGCTCAGCAGGCCATCAATCTGGGGATCATGGAAGCCTTTGCCCAACAAGGGATCGATTTCGCCTTCCCGAGCCAGACCCTCTACCTCGAAGACGAGACCCGCTCCGGCAAAGAGTCCTGAGGACGGTTCTGTTGCGCCTGGTGCCACCACACGAGGCTGATGGCCAGGGTCAATGCCAGCGCAACCGCCGCGGCAGGAACCCACCGCACCCGCTGGATCTCAGCCTCAATGGCCTGATCAAGTTGTTCCCGCCTCGCCTTCAGAAAACTGCTCTGCCGGCATCGTTGGCAGAGCAGCCTGCCGGCACCGGAACTTTTCAATTTGAAGCCGAAGCGCCCCGGAATCTCCACAGCCGCGCCGCAGATGAAGCATCGAAAAGTGAAAACCGACATCGCCAACCACTCGCGCTCGTTCACCAAGTCTGAACCGCGTTCAAACGGGCGTCCTGATCCCTGCTCAGAACCGGTCTGGCAGGATTTGAGCAGCCCTGCTGGTGACCGTGCCGCGTTATCAAGCCCGCGTCCTTGTGCGCCTGCGCCCCTCCGTGCTCGATCCTGCCGGTGAAGCCACCCGTGGCGCTGCTGAGCGCCTGGGGGTGGAGGGCATCAGCAAGCTGCGGATCGGCAAGGCCGTCGAGCTGGAAGTGGAAGCCCCTGATGCCGAGGAGGCTCGTCGCCGGCTGGAAGTCTTAAGCGACCGCCTTCTGGCCAATCCAGTGATCGAAGACTGGTCCCTGGAGCTGCAGGACTCATGAGCATCGGCGTCCTTGTCTTTCCCGGCTCCAACTGCGACCGTGATGTGCAGTGGGCGACAGAAGGATGCCTCGGCATGCCCACCCGGCGGATATGGCATGAGGAAACGGATCTGAGCGGCCTCGATGCCGTTGTGCTGCCAGGGGGCTTCAGCTACGGCGACTACCTCCGCTGTGGTGCGATTGCCCGCTTCGCCCCAGCACTCCAGGCGCTGCTCGGCTTCGCGGCTCAAGGGGGACGCGTCCTGGGGATCTGCAACGGATTTCAGGTGCTGACCGAACTGGGACTCCTGCCGGGAGCCCTGACCCGCAACCGGGACCTTCACTTCATCTGTGAAGACGCACCGCTGCAGGTGGTCAGCTCCCGCACACCATGGTTGGAGCACTACGGAACAGACAAGGCGCTCACCCTGCCCATCGCCCATGGGGAAGGCCGCTATCAATGCTCCGACGACACCCTGAAGCAACTGCAGGATGCCGATGCCATCGCCCTGCGCTATCAAGCCAATCCAAATGGCTCGGTTGCGGACATTGCCGGCATCACCAACGACTCCGGAAACGTGCTGGGACTGATGCCCCATCCGGAGCGGGCCTGCGACCCTGCCACCGGTGGGACCGATGGTCGCGTCCTGCTGCAGGGCCTGCTGAGCTGAAATGCCGAGCCGCCGCTCGCTGCTGATCTCAGGAGCGACGGCGGCCGTTGCAGCGCTGGTGTCCAACCGTGCCATGGCCTCCGGCCCAGGCGGGGCTGCCTGGCTCAGACCTCTGAGGCCAGGATCCCGTCTGAGGGCTGTGAACCCTGGCACCTGGATGGATCCAGACAGGGATCTCACCCCCCTGCGCGAGCGCTGCAGCGCCGAGGGTTGGCTGCTGGAGATCCCGACAGAGGTCAGAGGTCAGTGGCGCTATTTCTCCGGCACGGATGGCGATCGCCGTGCAGCACTTCAGGAGGCCTGGCATGACCCTGGCTTGGAGGCGGTGATCAGCCTCGGGGGAGGCTGGGGCGGGGCCAGGGTGCTGGAGGCCGGCTTCCGTTTTCCACGCAGCCCGAAGTGGAGCCTTGGCTTTTCCGATTCCAGCTCCCTGCTTCTTGCCCAGTGGGCGGCCGGCCTGCCGGGAGCGATCCATGGATCCAACGGCGGCCCCGACGAGCAGTGGCAGCGGACGGTTGATCTGTTAAGTGGGCGTCCCGTGGAATCTCTGGAGGGGATCGGCGTCCGCACGGGTGTGGCCGAAGGACCGCTGGTGGTGTCCAACCTCACCGTGGCAACGCACCTGATCGGTACCCCCTGGATGCCATCACTGCAGGGAGCCATCCTTGTGCTGGAGGACGTGGGAGAGGCTCCTTACCGCATTGATCGAACGCTGACGCAATGGCGCAGCGCCGGACTGCTTAACAGCGTTGCTGGCATCGCCTGCGGACGCTTCAGCTGGGACGAGGACGACGTTCTTCCGGGGGATTTCACCATGGAGGAGATCCTGGAGGAACGGTTGGGGGATCTAGGCGTCCCCCTCGTGCTCAATCTTCCAGTGGGCCATGGCCTGCCCAATCAGGCACTCCCCCTCGGCGCACTGGGGCGACTCGATGGCCGCCGGGGCTTGCTGGACCTGTTGCCTTGACACAAAAAAAGGGGGCCGAAGCCCCCTCTGATCACTGGGTCGTGTGGATCAAGCGGCGACGGCGGCCTTGGGATCGAGTGCACCCTTGGCGTACAGACCGGCGTAGTAGTTGATGGTCTGCTGCTGGATCTTGCTGGCATTGCCGGCGGCCCAGAACTGCTGATAGCGGTCGAGGCAGACCTGCTTCATGTACTTACGAGCCGGCTTGTTGAAGTGGCGAGGGTCGAAGTTGGCGGGATCGGCCATGGCCGCTTCACGCACAGCAGCGGTGAAGGCGAGGCGGTTATCGGTGTCGATGTTCACCTTGCGCACACCATTGCGGATGCCTTCCTGGATCTCCTCGACGGGAACGCCGTAGGTCTCGGGGATGGCACCACCGTGCTTGTTGATCATCTCCAGCCATTCCTGGGGAACGGAGGAGGAGCCGTGCATCACCAGGTGGGTGTTGGGGATGGCTTTGTGGATCTCGGCGATGCGGCTGATGGCCAGCACTTCACCGGTGGGCTTGCGGGTGAACTTGTAAGCGCCGTGGCTGGTGCCGATGGCGATGGCCAGGGCGTCGCACTTGGTCTTGGCAACGAAGTCAGCTGCTTCAGCGGGATCGGTGAGGAGCATGTCCTTGGACAGTTCACCCTCGAAACCGTGGCCGTCCTCGGCTTCACCCTTGCCGGTTTCCAGGGAGCCCAGGCAGCCCAGCTCACCTTCAACGCTCACACCCACGGAGTGGGCGAAATCCACCACTTGCTTCGTGACTGCCACGTTGTACTCGTAGCTGGCGGGAGTCTTGGCGTCGGCTTCCAGGGAGCCATCCATCATCACGGAGGTGAAGCCGTTAATGGCAGCGGAATAGCAGGTGTCAGGAGCGTTGCCGTGGTCCTGGTGCATCACCACGGGAATGTGGGGATAGGTCTCAGTGGCGGCCAGGATCAGGTGACGCAGGAAGATCTCACCGGCGTAGTTACGGGCGCCACGGGAAGCCTGCAGGATCACGGGGCTGTCTGTCTCGTCAGCCGCTTCCATGATCGCCTGCACCTGCTCCAGGTTGTTCACGTTGAACGCAGGGATGCCGTAGCCGTTCTCGGCGGCGTGGTCGAGCAGAAGCCGAAGCGGAACGAGCGCCATGGTGAAATCCTCGAGGGGGGTAGGTCGTCAGGGACGAATCGCGGCGATATTACCCTGCGTTACGCGAGACCAGACGCCGTCTGGGCTGCTTGATCGCAAGCCAATCGGCTGGCAACTCCCTCCGCCAGGCCGGGAATCATCGGCATGCCAGAACGAATGCTCTCGGCCCACCAGCTCTGAAGCCTCGCCACCGGAGCTATACGACCATCGCTCCAGGTGGTTGCAAAGGCGAGATCGGGATCCGGCTCGATCAGCTGTGGTTGCTCACCAGCCCGTGAACAACACAGTTCAAATCCATGCACGTAGTCCTTCTGATTTGCACTGCCGAGCACAAGACTTCCATCCGACCCGTAGATCTCCAGCCAGCAGCCGCGTCCGTTCCTGGCCACCGACGCGAGGTTGATCTGCGCTGGCACCGATGTCTCCGCGCTCCCCTGCCACTGCAATCGGGTTTGGATCAACGCAACGTCCTCAGCATCCACGGGTGCCATTCCTCCCTGGGGGTCGGGACGCTTGCAGATGGAGACGCCATTGAGTGCCGTCACCGAAGCCACCGGACCCACCAGCCAGGCGAGCATGTCAAAGGCATGGGTCCCCAGGGCACCGATCACTCCGCCCCCCTTGGACGCCTGGGAGTACCAGTTCCAGCCGCGACTGGGGTCAGCTCGGCTGCTCATCAACCAGTCCAGCTTCACCAGCCAGGGAGTCCCGATCACCCCAGCCCGCAGCAGGCGTTCGGCCTGCATGAACAGCGGCACCGCCCGATATTCGTAATCCACCGCGACCGACACCCCCCTTGCGATCGCCAGTCGCTGCAATTCCCGGGCCTGATCCGCGTGCAGGGCGATCGGCTTCTCCAGCAGCAGATGCTTGCCGGCCTCCAGTGCTTGGCGGGCCAGCGCAAAACGCGGTTCCGGAGGGGTGGCAATGATCACGGCCTCGACCGCTGGATCGGCCAGCAGCGCGTCCCAGTCGCTGAATCCCTTCAAGCCATGGGCAGCCGTGGCGGCATCCAGGCGCTCCTGGCGCGGGTGCCACAACGCCACTGGGCACAGATCGGGGTTGGCCTGAAGTGCCGGCAAGTGCACCTTCTCGCCAAAACCCAGGCCTGCTACGGCCACGCCGATCGGTTGAAGGCTCATATCAGCTGTTGAGAGGTTCGCGGCAGACAGCATTAATGACCGACGCGATCAAGCCATCACCTCCAGCAGCCTGCCAATCCGCCTTGAAGCGTGGAATGCCGTTCACCTGCTTGTCGCGATAGAGCTTCTGAGCGCAGTCCAACTGCATCACGTAAAGCTCGCCATTGGGCTGCTGACCATCGTCCGTTGCTGCCGGGGTGAACCGGCTGAGCACCGTGCGGAGGCCGTCACGATCAATGCGGATGCTGCCGCGATCCCACCACTGCTGACCAGCCTCGCTTGAGGGCACTTCAACCCAGTCCACGGGACCAGCCCAGGCTGGAGAAGTCCAGAGAAGCAAGCTCAGCACGACGGCCGTGAGAAACCCCTTCATGCGCTGGTGATCTCCATGGGCCTGCAGCCATGCAACCGGAGCAGGCTGGCAAGGCTGCTGCGCAACTGGGTCCGAGGAACGATCGTGTCCACGAAGCCGTGGTCCTGCAGATACTCCGCGGTCTGGAAATTGTCCGGCAGCTTCTCGCGCAGCGTCTGCTCGATCACCCGCCGTCCAGCGAAACCGATCAGGGCCTTTGGTTCCGCCAGGATCAGATCTCCGAGCATGGCAAAACTGGCGGTGACGCCACCTGTGGTGGGGTGCGTGAGCAGCGGCATGTAGAGCAGCTCCGCTTCGCGGTGGCGCTCCAGAGCACCGGAGATCTTGGCCATCTGCATGAGGCTGAGCATTCCCTCCTGCATGCGGGCACCGCCTGATGCACACACGATCAACAGCGGCAGCCGACGGGCGGTGGCTTCCTCCACCAGACGGGTGATCTTCTCCCCCACAACGGATCCCATTGATCCGCCCATGAAGCGGAAGTCCATCACCGCCAGGGCCATGGCCAGACCATCCACACGACAGAGGCCTGTCACGACACCATCCCGAAGACCGGTGGCCGCCTGACTCTCCCGCAGTCGATCGGCGTAGGCCCGCCGATCCTTGAAGGTCAGGGGATCGGTCGGTTCCAGTGCCTCGTTCAGAGCTTCAAAGCTGCCCGGATCCGCAATCAACGCGATGCGTTCGTGGCTGTCGATGCGGTGGTGATGTCCACAGCCTGCGCAGACACTGGCGTTGCCCTTCAGATCCTTGACGTAAACCACCAGGCCGCACTCCGGGCATTTGCTCCAGAGCCCATCTCCCTCCTCGGGTTCCTGGGTGATCTTTCCGGTGGACTGACCCTTGCGGCGATCAGCGAACCAGTCGAACAGAGACACACGAGCCGCCCGTTTCCACCATTAAAAACCCAGCAGCCGCTGCCATTGCTCCCACCACCAGTCAGCACCCCTGAGCCAGACCAGCCAGATCCCCAAGGCGATGAACGGACCAAAGGCAAAGGCCTGACGAGGCTGCAACCGCCCGGAGACCCGACCCACGCTGCCGACGACGGCTCCCACCAGGGTGCCCAGAGCCATCGCGACGGCGATTCCTGCAGCTCCCAGCCAGGCACCACCCAGGGCCGCCAGCTTGGCGTCCCCCAAACCGAGAGCCGGCTGCCCAAGAATCCGCTCGGCCATCCCGCTCAGCCCCTCGAGCAGCACCAACGCCAGCGCTGCCGCAACAAGGTGATCGCCCAGAACAGTCCATCCAGCGCCTGCACTGAACAGAAGGCCCAGCACCATCCCCCATCGGCACAGCGGTTCCGGCAGCCAGAGGTGGTCGATGTCGATCAAGACCAGAGGCAGCAACAGAGCGACCAGCACCAGACCGGCCCAGGGCCGCCAGGGTTCCGACAGACCACCACCGGCTTGAACCGAGAGGGCACTGAGCCAGAGCAGGGCACTTGCCAATTCGACTGCCGGGTAGCGCCAGCTGATGCCGGCACCACAATCACGGCATCGCCCCCCGAGAAGCAGCCAGCCGATCACCGGCAGATTGTCGTGCCAGCGGATGGCATGGCCGCAGCGAGGGCAATGGCTGCCGGGAACCACCACCGATTCCTGCCGGGGCAGGCGCCACACCACCACGTTGGTGAAGCTGCCAACGCAGGCCCCGAACAGGGCAACGATGAGCAGGGTCATCCCTTCCACCGTCGTCTCCCCCGGGCGCTGCGGCCCCGGATCAGCTCCAGCTCAATGAATTCCTCCTCAGGCAGCAGAACAGGCAATTCAAAGACGACCCTGCCTCCTGGTTGACCGGGCGCCAGAACCACCCCGAGAGGATCCCTGATGCCGCTCGATTCAGACAGATGGGAGAAGTACACCCCTCGAGCCGCCTGAATCAAGGCACGGCTATCAACCCGATCCCAACGGGGAGACGCAGGAACTCCCGCGGCACCGCGAATCTCGAAGGAGGGCTTTGAAGAGGAAATGGGCCCACCTGATCGCTCAGATGAACTCACTTTAGGGATCAGATTGTCAACTGATCAAAATCAGCCCAGGTTCTTCTTCTCTTCGATCATGCGGTGAATGATCGGGGTGAGGATCAATTCCATCGCAAAACCCATCTTGCCGCCGTTCACCACAATGCTGGTGGGGCTGGACATGAAGGAGTCGTGGATCATGTTCAACAGATAGTTGAAATCGATTCCCCACTTCTCGCGGGCTCCCTTACGAAAGTGGATGATCACGAAGCTTTCATCCGGCGTCGGGATGTTGCGGCAGATGAACGGGTTGGAGGTGTCCACCGTGGGAACACGCTGGAAGTTGATGTCGGTTTCGCCGAACTGCGGGCAGATGTGATTGATGTAATCCGGCATGCGGCGCAGGATCGTGTCCACGATCGCCTCAGCTGAGTAGCCGCGCTCAGCGTTGTCGCGGTGAATCTTCTGGATCCACTCGAGGTTGGTGATGGGCACAACACCAACGAGCAGATCGGCGAGGGAGGCCACGTCGTAGCCGTCACCCTTCACACCACCGTGCAGGCCTTCGTAGAAGAGCAGGTCTGTCCCGGCTGGGATGTCCTCCCAGGGCGTGAACTGACCGGGGCCAAGGTCAACGCCGAGACGAGCATTGTGCTCAGCGGCCTCTTCGGCGCTGTGGAGGTAGTAACGCTTCTGCCCAGCACCGGTCTCGCCGTAACTGCGGAACAGCTCCTCGAGCTTGTCGAACAGGTTGGCTTCGGGACCGAAGTGGGAGAAGTTCTCGCCACGGGCCAGGGCGTCCGCCATGGCCTGTTTCATCGGCATCCGCTCGTAGCGGTGGTAGCTATCGCCCTCCACCACAGCAGGTGTGATGCCTTCACGCGCAAAGATGTGCTCGAAGGCGCGCTTGACGGTGCTGGTTCCAGCTCCGGAGGAACCGGTGACAGCGACGACCGGGTGACGCTTCGACATCAGCGCAGGGACAACAGGCTCGGCGAGTTTGCCAGATCATGGCCCGATTTCACCAATACAGCCTCAGAGAGCCTTCAACAATGCGTCGCCCATGGCACGGCATCCCAGCGCGGTGCAGCCCTCTGCCATCAGATCTCCGGTGCGGAAGCCAGCCGCCAACACCTTGTCCACAGCCGCCTCGAGATCAGCGGCAGCCTCCGTCTGCTTAAGACCGATTCGCAGCATCATCGCGGCCGAGAGCACCATCGCCATTGGATTGGCCTTGTCCTGGCCGGCGATGTCCGGCGCAGAGCCATGCACCGGCTCGAACAGGCCAGGACAGTCGCTGCCAAGGGAGGCCGATGGAAGCATGCCGATCGAGCCGGTGAGCATGGCGGCCTCATCGCTGAGGATATCTCCGAACAGGTTCCCCGTAAGCAGCACGTCGAATTGGCGTGGACTGCGCACCAGCTGCATCGCGGCGTTGTCCACATACATGTGGCTGACCTCCACATCGCTGTAGGCGGGAGCCATCGCATCCACCCGGTCCCGCCACAGCTGGCTCACATCCAGCACGTTGGCCTTGTCCACGGAGCAGAGGTTGCCGCGACGTTCCCGGGCCAGGTCGAAGGCCACCCTGGCGATGCGATCCACCTCGCTAGAGGAGTAGGTCATCGTGTTGAAGCCACGCTCCTCTCCGTCGGCCTGGATCCGTCCCTTGGGCTGCCCGAAGTAGATCCCGCCGGTGAGTTCTCGCACCACCATCAGGTCCACACCCTCGATCACCTCCGGACGCAGGCTGCTGGCACCGATGAGCGCCGGAACGATCTTCACAGGGCGCAGGTTGGCGAACAGAGCCATGCCTGACCTCAGCCCGAGCAAACCGGTTTCCGGTCGTTTGTCGCGGGGAAGGTTGTCGAAGCGGGGGCTGCCGATGGCGGCCAGCAAAACCGCATCAGCAGCCTTGCAGGCGTCGAGCGTGCTGGCGGGCAGGGGCTCACCGCAGGCATCAATGGCACTGCCACCGATCAACTGCCCGTCAAAACACAGTTCAAAACCATGCCGCTGGCTCACCGCCTCGAGCAACTGGCGCGCCACAGCCGTGATCTCCGGGCCAATGCCATCTCCAGGAAGCAGGACGACGCGGTGCTGGGCCATGTCGATGCGGGTCGGCAGATCGACCGATGAGGTTACTGAGGGGTGTTGCGTTTGAGCTCCCGCACCGTCCGGGCCAGCTCGGGAAGCTTGCTGAAGGCGGCGGAACAGCGCAGCCAAAGGCGATGAGGAATGGCGGGATAGCCGCTCACAACGGCACCGGCGTCGACATCGTTATGGATCCCCGCCTTAGAGCTGGCCATCACGCGATCCCCGACAACCGCGCGGTTCGCGACTCCCACCTGGCCAGCCAGGATGACGCCGTGACCGATGCGGGCACCGCCGGCGATGCCCACCTGAGCGGCAAAAGCACAGCCACGGCCTGTGCTCACTCCATGCCCGATCTGCACCAGGTTGTCGATCTTCGTTCCAGCCCCGATCCGGGTCTCCCCCACGGATGGGCGGTCAATGGTGCTGCCGCAGCCGACCTCCACCCCGTCCTCCAGCACCACCTGCCCCGTCTGAGGCATCTTGCGCCACCCCTTGGCGGTGGGAACAAAGCCGAATCCCTCGGAACCCACCACGGCGTTGGAATTCACCACGCAACGTCTCCCCAGGCGACTGCCGGGGTGCAGCACGGCGTTGGCATGCAGTTCACAGCCGTCAGCGATCACCACGTCGTCGTAAATCACCACACCGGGATGAACGATGCAGTCGGCACCGACGCGGCTGCCAGCACCAATGCACACGCGGGCGGCAACGGCGGTACCGGGGCCCACCACAGCCCGCTCGTCGATCACGGCCGTGTGATGAATGTCAGCCTGTGGGCGCTGCCGTGGATGCAGGCAGTCGAGTGCTTCAGCGAAGGCCAGGCGTGGATCCGACACCACAGCGAAGGCGATGCCCCGCTGGCTGGCGAGGTCGATCAGATCCTGCTGATCGGGCAGCAGCAACGCCCCGACAGCACTGTCACTGAGGGATGCCGACAGCACATTGCCCGCCTCTAGAAAACTCAGCTGGTCTCCCAACGCCTGATCAAGAGCGGCGGCACCGGACAGGTCTGGGTCCTGGCCGAGCTGACTCCAGCGCAATCCCGACTCACCCGCTTGGAGGGCCTTGATCAAGCTGCTGAATCGCATGGCGTCGCGGTGCGGCGGCCGAATCGTAGGCGCGCTCAGCGGCTGTGAAGCACCAGGGCGTCCCGATGCACCACCACAGGCGATGGACCAGCGGCCGGCGCAGCATCAAGAGCGCGCTGAACAGCTGCGCTGGACAGCTGGCAAAGGCCGCGTCCCAGCTCGCGGCCGTCAGGACCCTGCAACCGGACCGGTTGATTGGCGCCGAACACCCCCTTCACCGCAGTAATCCCAACCATCAACAGGGAGGACCCCCGCTGATGCAAGGCATCGCAGGCACCGGCATCCAGCGTCAGCTCGCCCTGGGGTTGCAAGGCATGAGCCAGCCAGCTGCGACGGTTGCCCAGGGGTTCCGGGTGGGGATGAAACACCGTTCCCCCGCGTTCCCCCTGAAGCAGGGCATCGAGGCGCCTGGGATCCCGACCATCTGCCAGATGCACAGTGATGCCGCTGGCGGTGGCAATCCTGGCCGCCGCCAGCTTGGTGGTCATGCCGCCGCGGCCCCAACGTCCGCCATCACCGGCGACGGCTTCAAGGGCGTCGAGCTCCCGTGGGTGGTGCACATCGGAAATCGGGCGGGCATCGACGACAAGCCGCGGATCGGCTGAGTACAGACGGTCCACGTCGGTGAGCAGGATGAGCTGGTCGGCACCAACGGCCGCCGCCACTAGGGCAGACAGGGTGTCGTTGTCTCCGAAGCGGAGCTCCGCCGGGGAGATAGCGTCGTTTTCATTGACCACCGGCAACACACCCCACTGCAACAGCTGCTGCAGGGTTCCTGAGGCGTTCTGATAACGGCGACGATCAGCCAGATCTGACCGGGTGACAAGGATCTGGGCCACAGCGATGCCGTGGTTCGCCAAGGCCCGTTCGTACAAAGCCATCAGCTGACCCTGCCCGGTGGCAGCCGCCGCCTGCAGGGCCACCACGGTCTCGGGCCTCTGGGGAAGCTGAAGCCGCTGGCAACCGAGGCCGACAGCACCACTGGAAACCAGCACAACGCGATCGCCCCTTGCGAAGGCAGCAGCAATGCCTGCGGCGAAACCAGCGATCGTTGCGGCGGTATCCCCCCGCAACAAGCTCGTGCCCAGCTTCACCACCCACAGCGTCATGCCGTGGGGGCCCCCATCCAAGCGGCGAGACGACGTTCCAACCGTTGGACCCGGTCATGGCGACAGGGCTGCCCGTTCTGGGAGATGGGTTGCACCAGCACGGTGTAGAGACCGAGTCGATTGCCGCACCACACGTCGGTGAACAAACGATCGCCGATCATGGCGATGCGTTCCGGGGGCAGATCAAGCTCATCGATGACGCGACGCAGGGCGCCCCGCCTGGGTTTACGGGCACCGCAGGTGAAGCTCACTCCGAGTTGATCGGCGACGGCAGCAATCCGCGCGTGGGACGGGTTGTTGCTGAACAGGTGCAGTTTCAGGCGACGTTTGGCATCCGTCAGCCAGACCAGAACTGGCTCAGGCAGGGTCACATCGCGGCCAGGCAACAGGGTCCGATCCACGTCCAGCACAGCGGCGGACAGCCCTCGGGACAGCAGATGGGGGAGGGAGAGATGGGCAATGGTCAATCCCGGATCCCAGCTGGGCTGCAGTCGATGTTGAGCGATCACTCCGGCCATTCCCTCTCCTCAAGCTCCGCTTCAAGGCGCGGCTGAATCAGATCGAAATCCTCACCCTCCACCAATTCCGCCTGGCCATCGACCATGCGGGCCACCACGAAGAACGGGTCGAGCGGAATGTACAAGCCGAACTCCTGCTCCTCGACCATGAAGCTCACCAACAATTCAAAGGTCTCGGAATCCTCGTCACCGTCATCGTCGTCTTCATCCTCCAGCTCATCCGGATCGGGTTCATCCAGTTCACCGCTCACCGTGAGCGTGACTGCAGACCGCACGAGCGTGAGGTCATGCTCCTGAAGCACCACATCAGCAACCGAAAGAATCGGTTCACTGCTGTTGAGGGTGATGATCGGCTCAGGGTCGGCATCGTCCTGAAGTCGAAACAGAGATACCGGCGTATCGACCGGCGTCAGCAGGACGTAATCGGTGCCATCGAGGCGAATCAACTGCTCAAGGAAGCAGAGCAGATCACGACCATCGCTATCACGCACCAAAACGGTAGGAACGTCACTGCTGCCGGAGGCCGAGTCACGCATGGACGTTGAATTCACTGCGCTCAGGATCCACCATCGACCAGCTCAGCGCCCGCGCCGCCCAGGAGGCCTTGGACCGGTTTGAGATCCGGCCCCTCACGAAGCCATTGGTCCAGCAGCAGCGCTGCAGCTGCACTGTCAAGCCGACCAGAGCGATCTCCCTTCAGCCCATGGCGCTCCCCTGCTGCCCAGGTGCTGCTGTGCTCGTTCACCCAAGCGAGGGGCAACTGCAGGGCCTGGGCGAGACGCCTGCCGTAGCGCAGGCAGTGGTCCGCCTGGGCTGTGGGCTGACCGGCGGCATCCAGCGGCAGCCCCACCACCAGGCCCTGAACCCGACGGTCCTGGCAGAGCTGTTGCAGCACGGGGAGATCATCATCAAAGCGCCCTCGATGCAGCGCCTTTATGGGGGTCACAGTGATGCCAAGAGGATCGCAGCCGGCCAGACCGATCCGCTTGCGTCCCACATCCAGACTCAGAACCGAGCAGGGTCGGGGCACCTCAGCGACGACCCAGACTCGGGGATGGCATGGGTTGCCCCTGGGGACGCAGGCGACCCAGGACCTGATCAAAGGAGCGGCTGAGCTGCAGGTTGCGCGGGGCTGTCTGACGTCGCCACATGCTGCGACCCATCAGCAACTGCTCTGCACCACGGCGCCAGCCCTCACGACTGAGCAGCTCGGCCATCGGCGCATCATTCAGAGCCGTGCTCAGCCCGGCGACGCAGCTCTGCCGTTGAAGCCGGCTCAACAGCTGCGGAAGGGCCTGATCGAGACGGGGATCCCAGGCCACATCGCGGATCAGCTCCAACGTGTGCTGATCCTCGCCTTCCCCTAATCGCAAACAACCCGCCAGCACAGCATCACCAGCCATCAAGACACCACAGCCCGGACCGCGGCGATCGAGCAGATCCAACCAATGGCGATCGGTGATCTGGCGCAGATGGCTGAAACAGCCCCCCTGTTCAATCGGCCAGAGGCGCTGGGCATTGCGGCGGTTGATCGGCTGCCAGGTCAGCCCCTGGGGCAACGGCTCTATCGGTGTTGATGGGTTCGCAGGAGGATGCCACACCTGAAACGGGCGAAGCGGTTGGAAACCGAGTTCCCGCAACAGGGCAATGGCATCGGCATCGCCGGCTGGGCAGCGGATCACCCAGCTGCCGACCTGACGATCACCCTGCTGAAGCACGGTCTGCAGAAGGGTGCGCTGCACTGTCCTGAGCCCATGGACGCTCTCGCGAATCAACTGCTGGGGCCGCTGCAAGGTCCAGCAGCTGCCACGGCGGTTGATCGGTTGCACCACAACAGCGGCCAGAGGGCCGTCCGCATCCAGCGCGATGAAGCAGCGGGGTGAGCGACTCGGCAGCAGATCCGGAAAGCGTTGCTCAACCCGAGCCAGCCAGTCGCCCAGCAGCACGGTCTGAAGCTGCGGAAACCAGGCCAGATGGGTCGGACTGAGGGGTTCAACCTTCAGGGGCTGCAGGGGTTGTGCTGTCATTCCTCCCCCCGGGCGCATCCAAGCTCAATGTAGTGCTCAACCGCGACCAGAACGCACCAACACCAGTGGTGTGCGCTGGTTGGCATTGCCAGCAGGATTGGGCTTCAGGGCGCGCTGCAGCAGTGGTTCATCACAGCCGGAACTGGAGGCCAGCACCTTGACCCGGCCGAGATCGTTGACGTCGACGATGGCGACATCGACGCCAAGAGCCTCGGAGGCCTCGGCGCAGAACGACGCCGACCGTTCCGGTCCCAGCACGATGGTCTGGTCGTAGGGCGGAGTGGTTCCTGTGATGTCATCAATCAGGCGGGCCTGATCCCCCGCCAGGCGATAGAAGCCTCCTGGGATCGACACCAGTTTCATCAGGAGACCACCGATCCAGGCTGCGATCACCCGGGTGGGGCCCACCACATCGATCAGGGTCTGCATTCCGCACGCCGTCGCCAGGCTGCTGGTGGGGTGAAACACCCGGCAGGCCAACCTGGCGAGCATTCCTGGTTCCACTTCACTGGGGTGCTGGTAGCGGCCTTGAATCACCGCCAGTGGTGTCTCGCCGATCGTCAGCACATCGCCGGGTTGCAGGAGAGGGGCTGCATACCGCCGCAACACCTCAATCGGATCATCGAGGGGGCCGAGCAGGTGGGTCTTCACGGGCAAAACAGTGCAACCGTCTCCGCTCTGCCACTGAGCCTGATCAGCACGCAGAGGTCTTGGACCGCGCACCGCCACAGGCACCCCCTGACGGCGGGACAGACGTCCGAACGGGCCGTAATTCATCCATTGCACATCAACCCAGAGCGTGTCGACCAGCTCCAACGCTGCGCCACCACGGATCTCAATCGTCACCCGAGCTCGTGTGGTCTTCAGGCCCTTGACGATGTATGCGGCCCAATAGCCATCAGCACGGGGCTCCTCATCGGGATGATCGGCCTGGATTCTTGTGGTGACGGTGAGACTGGAAAGATCAGCCCTGCCCAGCAGCGTGGGTTCCACCCGCAGCTCCGGCACGAAAACCTCCATGCGTGGATGGGGGTTGCTGATCTCCAGCACACCGGCGACACGCAATACATCAGCACTGGAGCTGACTTTCCAATCCCTGGCCATCAGCCACAGGGGGGAGGCGGGCCGCAACCGATGGCGGGCTTCCAACCAGGCCACCCCCGCTCCGAGGGCCAGGGGGGCGATCAGCAGCGACACAACGGTGAATCAGCTGCGCCGCAGCGTAAGCCGATCAGCGAGGGGTGACCTCGATATTGACCTCGTTGAAGCTGCCTTCCTGATTGATCGCCGGCAACTCAGGGGCCGGTAGACCTGTAGCACGGCTGATGGCTTCATTGATCGAACCGAGGGGGACCTGTCCCTCCTGATCGAACACCACATCACCTTTGGGGTCGATCACCACCACCTGCGGAATCTGCCCCCGCCAGTAACTGGCGGGATCAGCAGCTCCGGTCGGCTGACGCCCCTGCAGCGGGTCAATGGTGAGGGGCAGAAGATCGATGCCTCGACCCCAGAGGCGCTGCAGTTCAGAAACCACAGGCGCAAAGCGTTTGCTGACGGCACTGTCATCGAGGTAGTAGACGATCACGGCCGTGCGCTGGTCCGCCAGGGTGTCCTCCAGGGTGTTAGCCGGGGGCACCAGGGAGCCGTTACCGGCATAGAGGGCGTAAATATTGCCGTCGTAGTTGTCGTCGTTGAGAACGGCCTGAGCCGGAGACACCAGCAGCAGCAGCACCACAACACAACAGAGAACGCGAGGCAGCAGACGTCCCATCAGGCCGGTGCAGGGAGGCCCATTGTGGACTCAGCCGCGCCCCAGACTGCGACCCATCCCCTGGGCGATCCCTCGACCGACCAGACCGATCGCTCTCCCCAGCACCTGGGTGAGCAGTACCACGGCCAGATCGCCAAGGCGGCGCACCAAGGCCTGCAGCTGAGGCGCCAGGGCATCTCGGGTCTCCAGCAGCAAGGCCACCTGGCGCTGCCACCAGCCAAGGCTGTTGAGCTCCTGATCGCGGGGCTCCGTGAGCTGCAGCGGTTCAATCCGTCCAGCGCGTAGTTGAAACAACGTGCGGTTGCTTTCGTACAACTGAATCGGTCGCTCAATCCATTCGGACCAGCGCAGCTGGTTGTTCAGCTGGTTGCGCAGTCGATCCAGTTCCCGGGTCGCCAGCAGGCGATCCCCCAACAGATAGCGGCGCAGTTCCGGCCACTCGCCGCAGGCCTCCAGCAGCTCAGCTCCAATCAACTCAGCGGTGCGCACCAGCCAGTTGCTCACCAGAGTTTCCAGTTGCAGCAGTGCCCTTGGATCATCAGCCGGCAGCAGCTGTCCGTTCACCAGCACCGGCTGATCCGCCAGCAGCGGCATCAGCATCGAGGCAGGATCGGGCATCTCGTCATCGACTCCCTCAAGGTCGGCGGAAGCCAGCAGCGTGGAGGCCACCGGTTGCAGAACACCGTCTCTCGGAATCTGCACGTAGCTACCGGCCATCGCGGTGAGGGCCTGTCGGCGTAATTCGGGCTGAAGCGACGACCAGCGCGCCGGCGCTGGATCCTCATGGCGCAGCCGTGCCAGCACATGATCCAGCTGCTGCAGCAGAGCCAGCAGCAGCTCGCGGCGACGATCGGGGTGCAGCCCCTCAATCGCCAGGAGGCGACCGGTGGCATTGCTGAGACCGGTCTGAACAGAACCGTCCAACCGCTCACGGATGGAGTTCCACACCGCCAGCGCATTGCGCTGACGCAGGGTGATTGCCGTCGACTCCTCCGCTGGTGGGGAAGGCTGCATCGGCACCCGCAGGGGAACGGCGTCCTCCAGGCCCACCTGCAGAGGACCCCACAGCCACAGCAGCAGCGCGCGAGCACTGCGCAGTTCACGGCAGCGACCTTCCAGCAGCAGGCACAACAGCCACGAGTGCGGAGGTGGCTTGAGCAGGGCTTCGATCACCTGCAGGTCATTGCTGATTTGCTGCAGTCCACTGAGCAGCAGCGACTGGGCCAGCCCGAGGGAAGGCAGCTCGGACGGAGGCGCAACGGTTTGAAGCCGAACGGTCCGTCCCCCCTGCAGCAGGGTGTCGATGGCCACCTGCAACTGGGCACAGTCGCCGTTCTGCAGCAGCCCTTCTGCGCTGAGGGTCAGCAGCTGATCACGGCTGGCCTCAACATTCCTCGGCAGTAGCAGAAGCAATGGGGCCGGATGCCAGCGCTCCTGAAGCAGCAGCACCTCCCGTTGCAATGCGCTCAGGGATGGAAGCTTGTCGATGGACCAGATCACGATCTGGGGATGACCGTTCAACGCATCCGGGCGCAGCGAAACCTCCCAATCGGACTGTCGACGGGTGAGCTGCAGGGCCAGCGATTCCCCAAGCAGGTCCGGTGCCAACAACAGAATTCGTACCGGAGCTGATGGAGCCAAGCGGTTCAGTACGCGTTGTCGTCAAAGTAACGAGCCTGGCCCTATCGCTCCAGTGGGCGTCGTCCGTTCAGCTGCAGGGTGTAGGACTCGATCCGAAAGCCTGTGCGCCGTTGAATCTGGTCGAGCAGATCCTCCGGCAACTCCACATCGATGTCTTCGATCACACCGGTGTCGAGGCAGGTGAGATGGCTGTGGGGATCACTGCGGTAGCCGTAGAGCCGACCATTGGCGCGATCCAGACACTCGATCACCCCGGCGGACTGCAGGGCCTCCAGGTTCTGATAGGCGGACGTATGGCCAATGCTCCGCCCTCGGGCATTGAGCTTCTCGAAGATGTCTCTGGCACTGAGGTGGCTTTGTTCGCTCCAGAGCAGATCGAGCACCATCCGGCGCTGACGGCTCAAGCGCATGCCCAGCTGTCGGCAGCGCTCAAACACCCCCTGCAGCCCATCACCAGGTGGGCCTGCAGCTGATCCAGGGGGCGAGAGCCTGATCACTCAATGGCGATTTATAACACCAGCTTAAGACGACTGATCAAGCCAGGTCCGCTGCAACAGCTGTGATGTCCTGCAGCCTCGGCTCCGCCAGCGCCCGCACCGCTTCCGCCAGATCAACACGACCGTCGTACAGGGCACGACCGACGATCACACCACTCACACCGAGTGGTTCCAGGGGCAGGAGAGACAGCAGATCCGCCATGCAGCCAATGCCGCCGGAGGCGATCACCGGAACGCTGCTGCTCGCCGCCATGGTCCTGAGAGCCTCGAGGTTCGGCCCGGCCAGGGTGCCATCGGTGGCGATATCGGTGGTGATGATCGCGGCAATCCCAGAGCTGCTGAAGGTTCTGGCCAGGTCCGTCGCCAGGACATCGCTCTGCTCGATCCAGCCGCGGGTGGCCACCCGCCCGTCCTTGGCATCGATTCCCACCACGATCCGACCGGGGTACCGCTCGGCGAGGGATCGAACCAGGTCGGGCTGCTCGATCGCCACGGTGCCGAGGATCACGCGATCAAGACCGCAGGCGAGCAACTGCTCAGCCCGTTCCAGGGAGCGGACGCCGCCACCGAGCTGCACCGGGATATCCAGGGCTGATGTGATCGCCTGGACGGCGGAATCATTCACCGGTTCTCCCCGCTTGGCACCATCGAGATCCACTAGGTGCAGTCGGGTTGCGCCCTGCTGCTGCCAACTGAGGGCCTGAGCGACAGGGTCATCGCTAAAGCGGGTGACCTGCTCGTAATCCCCCTTGTGCAGGCGCACGCAGGCTCCGTCCAGCAGATCAATAGCGGGAAGGATCTCCATGCCGGTGAGACGTCTGCGCCCATCCTGCAGCTCCGCGCTTCAATGGCAGCGCTTCTGCAGTGTGTGGCCGTGAAGATCCTGGTGATGGGGGGGACCCGTTTTGTGGGCAAGCCCTTGGTGGCCAGGCTTCAAGCCCAGGGGCATGCCCTCACCTTGTTCACGCGGGGCCGCAACGCCTTGCCTGAAGGCGTTGAGCACCTCAGCGGCGACCGCAGCAGCAGCGAGGGACTGAGCCCGTTGGAAGGACGACAGTTCGATGTGATCGTCGATAGCTCCGGCCGCAAGCTGGAGGACAGCCGGCGGGTGGTGGAGATCACAGGTGCCCCCAGCCATCGGTTCGTTTATGTGAGTTCCGCCGGGGTCTACGCCGGGTCTGAGCTATGGCCCCTGGACGAAACCGCCGCCACCGACCCGAACAGCCGCCACGCCGGCAAAGCTGACACCGAGGCCTGGTTGCGCGCCGAAGGCATTCCCTTCACCAGCTTCCGCCCCACTTACATCTACGGACCCGGCAACTACAACCCCGTTGAACGCTGGTTCTTTGATCGGATCACGCACGACCGTCCGGTGCCACTCCCGGGCGACGGCAGCACGATCACCCAGCTCGGCCATGTGGATGATCTGGCCGAGGCGATGGCGCGCTGCATCGATGTTGAGGCTGCCGCCAACCGCATCTACAACTGCTCCGGCAAACAGGGCATCACCTTCCGCGGCTTTATCCAGGCAGCGGCGGTTGCCTGCGCCAAAGATCCGGATGCGGTGGAGCTGCGCCCCTTCGATCCATCCGGCCTGGATCCCAAAGCCCGCAAGGCCTTCCCCCTGCGGCTTAACCATTTCCTCACCGACATCACAAGGGTGGAGCGGGAACTGGCCTGGCAACCCCGGTTTGATCTGGCCAAGGGTCTGGCGGACAGCTTCCAGAACGACTACGCCAAAACCCCGACGACGGAGCCCGATTTCAGCGCTGATGCAGCCCTGATCGGGGCCTGATGTAGGCGACGGCTGAACTGATCGCCAGCAGCAGTGACGGCCAGAACAACCACCAACCGGCAACCACCAGCTGCTGATGCCCGCTCCAGGATGGGGGCCAGAGCATCAGCAGCAGCGCCAGGAACTGCAGCACGGTCTTGCCTTTCCCCGCCAGCGATGCCGGCCCCCCATCTCCCGCCTGGGAGCGCCAGCCGGAAATCAGCAGTTCCCGGGCCAGCAACAGCCAGACAGCCCAGAGCGGCAGGGTTCCGGCGGAGGCCAGCCAGAGAAGAGGGGCTGCAATCAGCACCTTGTCCGTGAGGGGATCCAGCCGTGCCCCCCAGCTGCTGCCGCCGCCGGCCAGACGGGCCAGCCAACCATCGGCGGCATCGCTGAGGCCAGCCATCAGCAGCAACCACCAGGCCAGGGCAGCCGCGTCTGCCTGCAGCGCCAGGATCAACGGCAAGCCAGCGACCGCGCGGGCGATCGTGAGGCCATTGGCCAGGGAGCGCAGGGGTAACGACAACGCGCAAAATGCAACATGCTGACTTCAAATCATGGTCCTGCAGCTGAGGGTGGCTGATGTGATGACCCAGCCCGTGCTGAGCGTCACCCCCGATACCCCTTTGCAGCAGGCCGTTCAACTGATCAGTGACCACCACATCAGCGGTCTGCCGGTCGTGGATGACGCCGGTGTCCTGATCGGAGAGCTGAGTGAGCAGGATCAGATGGTGCGCGAGAGCGGGGTGGATGCCGGCCCTTACGTGATGCTTCTGGACAGCGTGATTTACCTGCGCAATCCGCTCAACTGGGACAAGCAGGTGCACCAGGTGCTCGGCACCACGGTGAAGGACCTGATGCGGAAGGACACCCACACCTGCAGCCTGGAGCTTGGCTTGCCCAAGGCAGCCTCACAGCTGCATGACCGGAGCACACAACGGTTGTTTGTGCTCGATGGTGATGGGAAGCCGGCGGGTGTGATCACCCGGGGAGACGTGATGCGGGCCCTCGCCTCCCACAAGGAGAGCTGATCAGCTGGCCGTAAGAAGGGCAAAATCCAATCAATATTAATAAATCAAATAGAACGAGTTTCTAGACTGGTTGATGGCAAGAATAACTTCTTAATACGAGTCCTAGCTGAACGAACCCTTCCAGCAAAACAGCCACTACTGATTGAACCTGTCGACAGGCAATGGCGGTGGATTGAGGGGGGGAAGTTCAGGTGGTGGCGGCGCTTCTTCAACACCGTCGCTCTGATCCAGCACGATCTCCTCATCAAGGACGTCATCCCGACCAAGACCTGACTCAAGCTCCGGAAGCGGCGGTGCATCCAGGCTGGGCATGTCTAACAGAACCGGAGGCGGCAGATCCGGTGGCAGCAGCACCTTGGGTGCGAAGAACTCAACGCCGTCGTCACCAAGATCCTGGACCGTTGGTTCAGCCTCAAGCTCCAGGCTCGCCGGTGGCTCCAACAGCACGAGGGGGTCTGCGGTGATCGGCGGCTCCCGCAAAGGCGAGCGATCCAGATCCGATACCGGATCAGGCACCTGGTCGACATCTGGTTTCACCGGATTGCTGGGTGCCCAGATCATGCGTGCAATGGGTTCCACGCCCTGCTCCATCACGCGATTCAGTCCTGCCAGGGCTCGATCGGCCATGTGATTTCCAAAGGCCTGCAGGCAATCCATCGCTCCGGCACAGGACTCATCACCGGTGAGCCTGGGGGTGAAGTCTGCGATCAGATCACCCCGCAGCGGTGTCTGACGGGTACTGAGCCGCAGCATGTAAGGGACATGGACAAAACTCGTCGCTCCACCGCTGATCCAGTTGGCATCTTCTTCCGTAAATCCCTTGACGCCGGGAATGATGAAACGGCTTTTGGAGGCATGGTCCGGCATGTAAGCCGCCAGATAGCCGCGACGTCTGGCCAGGTCCTTGCTCTGCTCGAGGGTCAGCCCATCCCGGCTCATCAGCACCTCCAGATAGCCGTCCTCGCGCAGTCCCATCACCATGCGAATCCGTGGCAGGTAGTAGCGGATCCGCTGTCCCATGCTGATGCTGTAAGCCCCCTTGTAGCTCTCCGGGGGTTCCTCGAGGTCGTTGTAGAGGCTGTGCAAGCCACCGATGAAGGTGTCGTAGGTGCGGATGTGGGCGTCGGTCAGCTCGCCGTAACTGAAATCAACGCCGCCGCTGTGACGGATGGCGATGAAAGCCCGTTGGCGTGAGGCCGTGCGGTTGCGCCCTTTCCAGACTCGTGAACCGAACTTCAGGTCCCCCAGCGGGACTGTGATCTCGCGTCCACCGTTGTCGACATGGCGCTCGTACATCGGCCCGGACACGTAGGCCAGAGCTGCGATGTCCTCAAAGGCATCCTGCTCCCGGTCCCACCCCTCCAGCAGGCCGAAGCGAACACGCCTTGGATCGAGATCCAGGGCATACACCTCATCGTCGGGGATGTAATGAAACGGCTCACCATCCCTGCGCGACTCCTGCTCGATCCTCGATGTCTCAGCAACCTGCTCCTGCTGCGGCGCGTCGGGGGCCAAGGCAATCAATCCACCTAATACCAGGAAAGGAGAGGCCAGGACCAACCAGCGTTTGCGCAGACGAAACCGTTTCCGTCCCTGGCCGGCCTTGGTCTGGTCCTTCATGCGGACCGTCGCCCCTGGTTGTTGAGGAGTGGTTCGAACCAAGGAAGGATGGCTCCGTCGGCCACTAGCCATTGCTGGTAACGCTCGCCGCAGTCATGGCCTCCCGTCAACTGCCCAAAGGCAGGAATCACCAGACGGGGCCCTTCGGGATCAAAGGCAAAGCAGGGGAGACGCAACCGATCGGCCCGGCTGCGCAGGCGGGTCATGGGATGCAGATGCCCGCAAACGTTGAGCAGATCCGCAGCGGGGGGAGTTTCTGGAGCATGGCTTAACCAAAGTTGGCCGACGCACTGGGAGGGGAGCTGCGGCAAGCCTTCGATCCAGCAGTGGCGGTCGTGGTTGCCGCCGATCAGCAGCACCTCACAACCGCAGAGATCCGGCAGCGAACGCAAGGTCTCTCGCAGCTCGGGCGTCAGCCCCTCACGGGCATGAATCAGATCACCCAGAACGATGAGCTGTTCAGGGGCCCAGGCATGACAGAGCTGGAGCAACGGATTCAACGTTCCGCGGTCGCCGTCCGTCGGCAAGGGGATGCCATGGGCCTGGAATACCTCGGCCTTGCCCAGGTGCAGATCCGCCACCATCAACTGGCGACCGTGCTCCCGCCAGAGGGCACGCTCTCCAAGAAACCGCAGGGACTCACGTCTCCAGACCCACTCCTGCCCCTTCATCGGCAGGACACATTGATGTTTTGTAGCCCTGACTGCATCGCAGGTGCCTGTCCGTGCATCACTGTGATGACCCTTCGACACAGCATTGTGGCGCGATCGATGCGTCCAAACCAGCTTCCGGTCGAGACCCTGCGCTGGCTTGAGCGCAGGCTTGCGTCACTCGAACAGCAAGGGCGCTACGAGTGCGCCTACGCCTTGAGAATGGAAGTCGCTGAGTGGTTGTTAGGGGCCATGGATGCCAATCTGGCGGTCCCTGCTGCGACTTGAGCCACCAATGACCATTGCCCTCCTGATTGCTCTGGCTGGTTCCCTGGTCGCGATGTCCTTCATCGTGAAGCGCCTGGATCAGCGGTGAAGCGGTCTGCCGTTGCAGTCGGCCTGCTGCTGGGCCTGCAGTTTCTGCTTCCACCGCTAATGGCACGGACGCTCAAGGTGGGCGTCAGCGGCAGTGCCCCCTTTGTGATCCAGGAGGAGGGTGGCAGCAGCGGAATCAGCCTCCAGGTGTGGAGAAGGATTGCTGAAGACAACAACCTCTCCTATCGGCTGATTCAACAAGCAACACCCCAAAAGGGAATTCTTGCCCTGAACGACGGGGAGATTGATCTGCTGGTGGGGCCGATCAGCGTCACACCCGATCGTCTCAACCTTCCAGGGGTCGATTTCACCCAGCCCTATTTCATCGGCAAGGAAGGCATTCTGTTGCCACTTAAGCCCTCCACCCTGCTGAATCGATTGCAGGTTTTTCTGGGATGGGCCGTGCTGTCATCGGTCCTCGTGCTGATCACAGTGCTGCTGGTGGTGGGCAGCCTGATCTGGCTGGCGGAGCGGCGGAGCAACAGCGAACAGTTTCCAGCGCAGCCTCTGCCGGGAATCGCCAGTGGGATGTGGTTTGCCCTTGTGACGTTGACCACTGTGGGCTATGGCGACAAGGCCCCCATCACCCGGATCGGACGAGGCCTCACGGCGATCTGGATGGTCACCTCGTTGATCGCGGTGTCTTCCTTGACGGCCAGCCTGGCGTCCGCCTTCACTCTATTTCTCTCGGGTGACACGAATAACAGCATCACGGATCCAGCCCAGCTGAGTGGCCAAAGGGCTGCCGTGCTGGAGGGAACGAGCGGAGCGGAACTGGCGAGGCAGCGGAACATGCGGATCGTGCCAGCAAAGACCCTCACCGCAGCGATCGACCATGTGTTGATGAACAGAGCGGAAGCGGTGATCTTCGATCGCCCGGCAATCCGCTTTCACCTCAAGAACAACCCGGAACTGGCGGTGCAACTGGCTCCATTCACCCTGGCGGAGCAGACTTACGGCTTTGCCTTCAGAACTGGCGATCCATTGAGGACACCGTTGAACATCTCCATCCTCAAGCTGCAGCGCAGTGGAGCGGTGGAAGCCATCTCCAAACGACTGCTCAATTAGTGCAGCGGGCGATGGCGGCGCAAAGCTTCCTCCACCAGGTAAGCGGCCAGATTGCCGCAACTGCGGCCCTCCTCCAGGGCATGGCGTTTGAGTTCGTCCATGACACCGCGAGGCAGAGTGACGTTGATGCGCTCTGAACTGGAGGCATCAGCTACGGCAGCGCTGCTGGGTGCCGGAGCCTGCCCTTCAAGCCGTTGTTGCAGCTCCTGAACCAGATCCTGAAGAAGTGGCACGATAAATTCACAATATAGTGGTCACATTATCACTATATTTCACCAAAATAGATCTTTGTGGCGTCCGATCCATCCCACGTAATGTGGCTCCACGTTTCACCGATGCCATGCGCCCTCTGCCGCTGAAGCTTGCTCCAGGCAGCGATCTGCGCAACAGCCTTGAGGAGCTCAGCCAGACGCAGGGCATTCACGGTTTTGTGCTCGGTGTGGTCGGCAATCTCAGCCGCGCGGCCTTCCAGTGCCCGGGGCAGCCCGAGCCCACCGTCCTGGAGGGCGACCTTGAGGTGATCACCCTGAATGGCACGATCGCGCCGGAGGGAGTGCACCTCCACCTGAGCCTCTCCGATGGTGCCTGCCAGGTGTGGGGGGGCCACCTTGAGCCGGGAACGCTGGTGCAGAAAGGCGTTGACCTGTTGGTGGGTGTACTGGATCAGCCCCCTGCCCCAGCTGAATCCAACGCGGACGCGCCTGCCCCACGGCTTGAAATCGCGGTGCTCCCGGGATGCCCCTGGTGCGGCCGCGCACTTCGACTGCTGCGGGGCATGGCATTGCCCCACACCGTGATCACCGTCAACAACGACGCCGACTTCGAGGCCTGCCAGACCCGCAGCGGCATGCGTACCTTCCCCCAGGTGTTCATCGACGGAACGGCGATCGGCGGCTACGACGACCTCACAGCCCTGCATGCCGCCGGTGAGCTCGAAACCCTCCGCTGACCAGCCGCCGTTCTGGTCGCTCAAGCCCTGGTGGTGCCAGCCCTGGTCGATCATTAGTACCGGCTCTGCGGTGATCGGCTTGTCCTGGTGGTGGCCCGGACGTCTCTGGATCAGCATCCCCATCGGCCTGGCCGTTTCAGCCTGGTGGCTGCTGTTTCTGGTGATCGTGCCAGCGGCCTACCGCTCTGGAGACCTCCACTCGTGACCAACAACGTTCACACCAACGTGCAACTGAAACGGGTGGATCAAGCCCTGTTCGATCAGGTGGCAGGGGTGGCTCGGCAGCACCCACGACTGCGCAAGAACCACAACCTTCACCAGGAAAGCGATCTGGTGCAGCGGTTTCTGAACGTGCTCCAACCGGGCACCTACGTGCGACCCCACCGGCACGTCCGCGATCAACCCGGAACTGGATTCGAATGCTTCCTGGTGCTGCAGGGGGCGATCGGACTGCTGGTGATGAACGACGACGGAACAATCCTCCAGCAGGAGCGGCTGGAGGCCACAGGACCTGTGCGTGGCATCGAATTAGCGGAGAACCAGTTCCACACCCTGGTGGCCCTTGAACCCAACACCGTGATGTTCGAGCTCAAGCAAGGGCCCTATCAACCCACGGAAGACAAGGATTTTCTCAAGGGCTTTCCCTCCGAAGGATCTGCAGACGCCAGCGCCCAGGAACAGCTCTGGCGAGACCGCTTCCGTTAGACCGCCGCGGTCCGGGATTCCTCGCGGGAGCGCTGCTTCTCCTCAAGCAGCTCCCGTTCCAGCTGATCGATCAGACGGCTTACCAGTGCCTGGAATTCGGGTTGGCAGCCACGGAAAGCCGCCTTGTGGCGGATCGGCTCATTGCGCATGCGCAGATCCGTGAGCATCAGTTGCAGAGAGTCGATACGGGCGCTGCTGTTCATGGCCATCCATGCCTTTGAACGAAGACTATGACGCGGGTGCGAACGAGCGATGAAAGACCGCCAATGTGTCCGTCAACACCTCGACATGTCGGCTGACTAACACTTCTTCGGCGTGTTCTTTGCATGTTGAGGTGAGCTCAAATTTTGCCAAGAATGTCCTTCAGTCCGATTCCTGGTAGCCGCAAAGCGGAATCCCACTATCTCGACATCAGCACCGAGAGTTTTCCCTTCAAGCTCAGCTACCCCGGTACGAGCAAGAGCAAGGTTCCAAACATTTTCAGCGATCCCAACTACCCCGACGATCAGCTGATTGCTGGCGGACTGTCCGGTCTCTGGTACGACGCCGGCGTGAATCGATATTTCACCGTTTCAGATGTGGGCCCTCAAGCCCAGGACATTCCCGAAGAGCAGGGCTTCGCCTTTGAAGGCGAGAAAGTGTTCAACGATCCTGATTTCAAGCTTCAGGTCTACGAACTTCAGCAAAGCAAAAAAGGCAAGGTCAAGGTCAGCGGTGAAGTGACCCTCAACGTTCCCGATGAGCAGGGTGGCTTCCGTCCCGCCACCGGCATCGGTCAGATGTATCGGATCAATGAAACCACAGGTGAGGTTTCAGGCCTGGATTCAGCCGCGTTCACCCCGGATGGCATGGGCGGTTACACACCTGTTCCTGCCGATGCCTTCGGGATGGATCCTGAGGCGGTGTTGCGGCTGAGTATCGATGGCCTCAACGATGGCAAGGCCGTGTTCGCCGTCTCCGATGAGTACCGCCCCCAGGTGTCGATCCATGACGCCGAAACGGGCAACCTGATTCACCGGATTGTGCCCAAGGCCAGCAGCTACAAGGGTTACGGCTACGAAGAAGGGCGTGGCGAGGTGAAGGAGTTCACCAAGAAGACTCTTCCCAAGGTGTACCTGGAACGACGCGGCAGCCGCGGCTTCGAAGCTCTGGCGTACAACAGCAACAACGGCCTGTTGTATGCCTTCATCCAAACGCCGATGGATGTGAATGGTGAGCGCAAGGGTTCCACTGTGCGACGCATCATCGCCATGGATCCGATCACCGGCGAGGCCAAGCACGAATACATCTATCGCCAATCGGGCCCCAATAAACAGGACAAGATCGGCGATGCCGTGTACGACGCCGAGCGCAACGTTTTCTATGTGATTGATCGCGATAACGTCGCTGATGAAACCGCGAACAAGGCGGTGATCGAGATGGACCTGACCCGGGCCACCGACGTGCTCGGCTTCAAGTGGGAATCGATCCTCGGAGAGGGTGTCTACGCCCCCGAGATGCTCGACACCCCTGAAGAAGTCGGTGAAGCCCTGCGCTCACCCCTGATGAACGGCATCATTTCCGAGGTGCACCAGACCACCCTGTTCAACCTGGCGGAGCAGGGCATCAACACCCTGTTCGACAAGCCCGAAGGATTGGCTCTTAAGCCAGATGGAACCCTGGTTTTCGGCTTCGACAACGACTTCCAACGGGTCGATGGCCGCCCCGACAACATGCTGGCGGTGGTAACTGACCGCTTCGGCGACCTGAAAGCGAGCTCTGCCGAATTCGTTCTCAACTACCCCGGCACCAACAGCCCGGAACTGCCCGCCTCCTTGGAGGACCCCAACCAGCCAGATGTTCAGATCATCGCTGGCGGCCTCTCCGGCCTCACCTACGACGCCGACCTGAAGCGTTACTTCACCATCTCCGATGTGGGCCCCCAGGTCATTGATATTCCAGAGGGCCAGGGCTTCGCCTTCGAGGGCGAAAAGATCTTCAGCGACCCTGATTTCAAGCTTCAGGTCACTGAGCTGTCGTACAAAATCAAGCCGGGCAAGGCGAAAGTCAAAGACACCACCACCTTGCGGGTCCCTGATGGCGAGGGTGGTTTCCGTGATGCCACCGGCATCGCTCAGATGTACAGCATCAATGAAGAGACCGGTGAGATCGGCGGCCTGGATTCCAGTAACGCCGCCTTCACCACCGATGGCAACGGCGGATACGTCCCCGTGGCACCGGATGCGTTCGGTTTAGATCCCGAATCAATTCAGCGCATCAGCATTGATGGGCTGAATGACGGCAACCCGATTTTCGCCGTCTCCGATGAATATCGCCCTCAGGTCGCTCTGTTCGACGCCGAGAGTGGTGAACTGATCCATCGGATTGTGCCTGAAGGCAGCGATTACAACGCGATCAGCTACGAGCCAGGCCGGGGCGATGTACCCGAGTTCACCAAAGCCACCCTGCCGGAGGTGTACCTGGAGCGTCGAGGCAGCCGCGGGTTTGAAGCTCTGGCCTACAACAGCGACGACGGTCTGCTCTACGCCTTCATTCAGACCCCAATGAGCGTCGGCGGTGATCGCAGCAGCTCCACAGTGCGGCGGATCCTGGCCATGGATCCGGTCACCGGACAACCTCAACACGAATACATGTTCAGCCAGATCGGCCCCAGCAACCAGGACAAGATCGGCGATGCCGTTTACGACCCGGAGCGCGGAGCCTTCCTGGTGATCGATCGCGACAACGGCGACACCGTGGCAGCCAACAAGTCCATCCTGCGCATGGACCTGAGCGAGGCGACGGACACCCTGGGCTACGACTGGGAATCTCTGCTGGGGGATGGGGTCTACGCCCCTGAACTGCTGGAGAGCCCTGCTGCCGTTGCTGAGGCCTTTGCCGAAGGAGACGTTATGGAAGTGGATCAGGTGGAACTGCTCAACCTGCCCTCCCTGCCGGGTGTTGACCCCCGCTTTGACAAGCCCGAAGGCCTGGCCCTCAAGCCTGACGGCACCCTGGTCGTTGGCTTCGACAACGACTTCGCAAGGGTGGACGGCCGCCCCGACAACCTGCTCACAGCGATCAGCCTCTGATCGCTGTCAGAGGCCCAGCTCCTGCAACAGCTGGCGCTGGGCCTGACGACCGACAATCCCATGGGCCGCCAGGGCACCACTGGCGGCCACCGGTGGAATACCAATCCCTGGGAAGGTGCTGGCACCACAAAGCCAGAGCCCATCAAGAGGAGTGGTGACGCCAGGGAAGAGCCCCTCAGCAGCCGAAAGGGCAGGGCCGTAGCTGCCGCAATGCACATTGAGGTAATGACCATGGGTCAGCGGCGTCCCCTCCAGTACCACGTTGCACCGATCACGGATGTCAGGGATGCGTCGTTCCAGCACCCGCCAGAACACAGAGCAGCGCTCCGTTTTCAACGCCTGATAGGCCTCACTTCCCCGTGTCAGATCCGCCCACAACGACCAGGGTTCGCTGGCTGGCGTATAGCCATGCAGCACATGCTGCCCTGGCGGTGCCATCGCGGGGTCCAACACCGATGGAAACGACAACACCACGGCATTGCGTTCCGCTGCAATCCCCCGCTGCCAGTCATCCACCCAGACGGTGTGAATCGGTAGGTCGTCCAAACCACTGGCGTCAAAGCCGAGATGCAGATGCAGGAAGCCATGGCAGGCTGGCGTCTCGGCGCGATCCCGTTGCCAACCGACGGCGACGTCCTGCGGTAACAGCTTCAACGTGCTCCAGATGTCGGCATTGCTGACGATCTGATCGGCGCGAATCAGTTCGCCATTGCTGAGTTGAACGCCAACTGATCTGGAGCCATCCATCAGGATTCGCTCGACCCTGGCTGCCGTTCTCAGCTCGCCGCCATGGCGCTGCAGTCCCTGCACCAGAGCATCGACCACCGCGGCACTGCCTCCCACTGGGTAATCGAGGCAGGCCTCCGGTTCAAACCATTCCCCAAACAGCGTCGCCATGGCCGCCGCGTTGGTATCCCCCATCGGCATGCCGCTGATCAGGAAACAGAGCAGATCCACCCAGTGCCGCAGGAAATCATCCTTCAGATGACGATCGACCAATGGTCCGAAGGCACCGGAGAGATGGCGCATCGCCGGCAAATGTTTCACCAGGCGAGGACCGCGTTCCAGCAACTGCGCCATGGCATCCAGTCCAGGGCGCAGCGTCAGCAGCGGCAGTGCATTGGCGGCAGCAGCGATCGGACGCAACACCTCCCCGAAGCGTCTCCATTCCTCAACAGCAGCGGTCCCGCGCAGATCCCGAACAACCTGTTCAAAACCAGCAGCTCCGACAGGAATCCTCAGCTCCCCCTCCGGCAACAACACATCCCAGCTGTTGTAAGGAATGACCTTCAAGGGCTGATCCAGGGCCCGCAGGATCTGGGCTAGGGGGTTGCCGCTCGGCCAACGGGCCAAGCCACTCCAGAGCGACGGACCCGATTCGAACTGATATCCCTGACGCTGAAAACCATGGGCTGCACCACCGGGCTGGGTGTGGGCTTCGAGGACCAGCACCTCGCGCCCGGCTCGAGCGCAAAGGGCAGCACAGCAGAGACCACCGATGCCACTACCGATCACCACCACATCAACCCTGTCCTTCACCCAACCCAGCGCATGGGAGCCATCATTGTGATCCCTGCTTGCTGGAGATGGGCGGCCGCTGGCTGATTCCGTTGCTGTTGCTGGGCCTGGCCTGGGGTCAGGAACTCATCGATCAATTGCTCTTTGGTGGCCAGTGGAATCTGCCGATGGGGCCCGGCCTGCCGTTGTGGCGGGTGTTGAGCGCACCCTTCAGCCACTCGGGATTTGGCCATCTCATCTCCAATACAATGGTTTTTATGCCACTGAGCTGGTTGGTGCTGACGCGGAGCAGTCGCGACTACATCGCCGTATGGATCGGAGTGGTGCTGGTGGAACTTCCCATCGCCCTGTTCTGGCCAGCTGCAGGCCATGGGCTCTCCGGTGTGGTGTATGGATTGCTCGGCTATCTCCTGTTGATCGGTGTATTGGAACGCAGAGTCGTGCCGATTCTTCTGGGAGGAATCACGTTCTGGTTGTATGGCTCAGCCTTGTTGGCCTTGATCCCTGGGGTCTCACCCGCCGGTGTGAGCTGGATTGGTCACGCCGGCGGGTTTCTAGGAGGCGTTCTGGCGGCATTCGCAATACGTACAGATTCCAGTGGAATAGATCAAATCAAGGGGAGCTGATCCGCAACGTCGGTCATTGCTCGGTAGTACCCCCCTGAACTGGTGGTTGTGGAGTCATTGATGGTTGACACATCAGCGCTTTCTTGAGGCATGAAATTTGCACTGTTCTTCTGTCCCTTAATGGCGAAAGTTCCGATCATCGAGGAATGTGCGGTGCAATAGTAAGAAAGCTCTGCTTCCTTTTTGAAGGCCTTGCGGTCGGCCTTACGGACGCTGAACGAGAACATCTCAGAACCAGTAATTCCGTCAGTGAAAGTCCCGTCGCCCTTCAGCTTCAAAGATTTTGTTGAATCTGTATTGTAACCAGAATCACCAATATAAAAAGGATGACTTGCGACTTCATCCTGGCGGTGAAAGCGGTACTTCTTTTTGACATTGATCTTCAGCCGATCAAGCTCATCACCATTGGAATCAAAGAAACGGTAGAAGGGGTCGTCAAAAGACCCTCCATCCACAAAAATATTAATGAACTTTGAACCCTTCTTCGCTGAACGCTCCATTGAGCGGGCCTGAGCCGATCCTCCGATCACAACGTCGAAACGATCTGCATCAACAGTGCCATCGACGGTAGAGACAGCCTCGACGGAGATGGTTGCCGTTCCAGAAGCATTCTTGGGTGTCTTCAACTTAATCCGCTGATTATTCGTGACGCTAACTTGAACAATAGAATCGTCAGAACTTTCGGCGCTCAACACGAATGGCTGCTTTTTAGATTTTAATTTTTCAGCGGAGGAGACGATCAGAAAATCCTCAGGCCCAACGTCTAGGCTTCCATCGGGTTTTTGAACAAGCTGCCAAAGTGGCAGCTCTGTGTAGGGACCACCAAAATTATAGACCTCTACTGAAGCAAGATAATCAACAACTTCCATTCCATTTCCGAGCACTTTGCCGAACACAGTAAATCCTTCATTTTGCGTATCCAGAGACAGATTATCTTCGAGATTCACGAACCACTGACTGGTAGCACTATCAGGGTCCCCTGCCAGTTTTGCCATCGCGATTGTTCCACGTCGGTTGGAATTACCGGGCTCATTTTTGATCGGATTGAACGTGTCCACCGGATCAATACTTCCTCCCTCGTCAGCAGGGGCAAGCGGCGCCGAGAACCCTCCCCCTTGAAGCACGAAGCCAGGAACAGACCGGTGAAATATTGAATTGTCATACACACCTTTATTCAAATATTTGAAAAAGTTCTTGACTGTTTTCTTCGTCAAAAAATCTGCTGATCCCTTTTTATTGAACAACTCCAAGAAAATGGATCGATCACCAAGCTGATTATTTGTCGTGAGTTCAACCACAGCGCCGACAGCATCAGAGGCACCGAACCCCTTGGGCAACTTCACCACAGACTTGCCAGAAGGTGCCAGGGAGAGATCGTTGAAAGCCATCCACGACAAACAAAGTCCACAATTTAGCTGTGATTGTCGCTGAGGTAAGGATCAAGAAAGGCCAGTGGAACCGCCATGTCGTCGGCAAAACCGAGCAGGTGTGTCTCCCGCCACTCATACAGCAGAGATCCGTCCGCACCGATCAGAAAGGTGCCGCCCCGCTGGGCGATGTGGTCATCCACAGGCACATAGGTGCGCCATTGACTGAGCACCTCGCCCATATTGCACAGACGTTTTGTGGCGAGTTCAAAGGGTCGCTGAAAGTTCCGCCCGCCGGCACGGGCGAACAGGGCACCGGGAAACGCCGGTAATGGCCAGGCTTTCACCATGTCGTCATCGCCGAAGATCGCCGCCGCCCGACGATCACCGGTGTAGCCCCTCAGCACTTCCTGCAACGTCCCCGGAGAACCTATGCCGGCACACATCAGCAGAAATCCTGGCCAGGGACCGCCGGGGAGTTTCAGCCCTGCATAAAGACCGAGGGCCTCGTGCAGCGCTGAGCTGCTATCCACTTCGAGAGCTTGACGCGGAAACCCTGTGAAGCCGCAGAAGCGATCGGCTCCCGACTGATCACCAATGGCAATGGCCTGCAGCGCAATCCCCGCCTGCTCCAGTTCCGACAGTCGCGGCACCAGAGCCTGGGCATATTCCATCGAATCGAAGTCGCCCAGCTGCCCCATCACGATGACGAGACGTCGCCACCCTGAAGGTGGTGGCGATAGACGTTCCAGCAACGGTTGAAGGCTCTGCTGCTGGCTCACTGTGCTTTGCCGCGTCATGCTGGAGACCTGTGCCGTTGGTTGCAAGGTGACCAGTGTCTGTCAGAACTGCGGCAGTCGTCGCTTCAGGGCTGACCGAGCTCTGGCGGGTCGGCTGGTCTGTCAGTCCTGCGGACTGGCGGCGGGGAGCCGACCAAGTCGGAGTCGTCCAAACCCAAGGAACCAACAACGACGTAATGGTGCTTCTCAGCTCGGTCGCAAGAGGCTGCTCTGGTTGATGCTGTTGATTGGTGTCGCAATCGCAGTGGTGGTGCTCACGTCCTGAGCATGGCCACCACTTCAGCCGTGTTGGAAGACAACTCACCAGCTGCCAACTGGTCGATGGCTTGACGCATGGCTGACTGTCGATCAACGCCGTAACTGCTCCAGCGGCTGAACACCTTGGCCATGCGCGAAGCCGTAATCGGATTGCGGCGATCCACCGCAGCGATCTGATCGGCCATGAAGCGATAACCACTGCCATCGATGGCGTGGAACACCGGAACGTTGGCCGTGAATCCCCCCAGCACCGCACGCAGGGAGTTTGGTGCCAGTGGGTCGAAGCGGGGATGTTCCAGCAGTGCTTGGACTCGTTGCAATCCGTCGGTTCTCGGGGCTGATGCCTCCAGGGCAAACCAGGCATCGAGGATCACCGGCTTATCCTGCCAACGCTGATAGAAGCGATCCAGGGCCAGATCCCGCTCGTCCACCTCCATGGGTTGTAAGGCCCGCAGGGCTGCCCGCGCCAGGGTCATCGACGGACCCGACACCGCCTCGAGAGCTTGGTTGCGGGCTTCCGCGTCTCCTGCGGCCGCCAGCCAACTCCAAGCCAGACCCGTCAGCGAACGCCCGCCCTGTCCAGCAGGCCAGGCCTGCGGCCACTCCCCGCGACAGACATCGAGAAGCTGATTCAGCGGATCGGCGAGCTGACGACCCAGCTCCGCGATCCACTCCCGTCGCGCCGCGTACAGAGCCGGGGGATCCACCGGGTTCTGCAGAGCTTCCAGTTCCGCGGTACCGGGCAAAGCCAGAAGGACCGCCAGGTCCTGGCCGCCACCACCGTCGAAGGCGTTCAGCCGTTGGCGCAGGGCCTGAATCAAGGCCGCTTCCACTGTCGCGTCTGGCTCACCGCTGGCGCGGGCCAGCAGCACCTGGCGGGCCAGCCGTTGGCCCGCGTCCCAACGGCTGAAGGGGTCATCGTCGTGGGCCAACAATTGCAGAGATTCCTGCAGCGACTGCTCCAGCTGCACATTCACTGGTGCCGAGAAACGGCGTAACAGCGACAGGGCCGGTGCTGCGCTGCCGGGGTCACCCTGGAGCGTCAGGCTGGCCTGATCTCCGTCCATCACCAGCAGCTGTTCTTCGCCGATGCGGCCCTTCTCCCCCACCAGCGCCACGGCGATTGGCAACACCAGGGGTTGCTTCTCGGTTTGTCCTGGGGTTGGCGGCGTGGACTGACGCAGTTCAAGGGTCAACTCCCCTTTGACCGCATCCCACTGCCGTTGCACCGTGAGCTCCGGCGTTCCAGCCTGGTGATACCAACGCTTGAACCGCTCCGAATCAAAGCCGAGGGGCTGACCGTCTTGCGCAGCACCATCGACGATGGATTGCACAAAATCCTCTGTGGTCGCGGCGGTTCCATCAAAACGGCTCACATAGGTCGCCATACCGCGCATAAACCGCTCCTGCCCCAACAGGGTGTGCAGCATGCGGATCAATTCCGCCCCTTTTTCATAGATCGTTGTCGTATAGAAGTTGTCGATCGCCTGATATTCAGCAGGTTTCACCGGATGCGCTGTCGGGCCGGCATCTTCACGGAACTGGGTGTTGCGCAGCATCGCCACATCTTCAATCCGTTTCACGGCTGCAGAGTGCAGATCCGCCGTGAAACTCTGATCACGGAACACGGTGAGACCTTCCTTCAACGAGAGCTGAAACCAGTCGCGACAGGTGATGCGGTTACCGCTCCAGTTGTGGAAGTACTCGTGGGCGATCACGCTCTCGATCCGCTCCAACTCTGCATCCGTTGCCGTTTCGGCATCAGCCAGCACCAACTTCGAATTGAAGATATTGAGACTCTTGTTCTCCATCGCGCCCATGTTGAAGTGGCGCACCGCGACGATGTTGTATTCGTCGAGGTCGTATTCGAGCTGATACACCTGCTCATCCCAGGCCATGGAACGCTTCAGCGACTCCATCGCGTGGGTGGAGTAAGGCTCATCCCCCTCCTCCACATGCAAGCGAAGCGTGACCGCACGACCTGATGCCGTGGTGTACAAATCGCGAATTTCGCGCAATTCGCCCGCCACCAGGGCGAACAGATAAGACGGCTTCGGGAAGGGGTCCTTCCAAGTCACGGCATGACGCCCATCCGTCAGCTCCTCCTCGGAGATGGCATTGCCATTGCTCAGCAGCACGGGGCAGCTGGCACGTGACGCCTCGATCCTCACCGTCCAACGGCTGAGTACATCAGGGCGATCGGGATGAAAGGTGATGCGCCGGAATCCTTCCGCTTCGCATTGGGTACTCAGTAGCCCTCCACTGACGTACAAGCCCTCGAGAGAACTGTTGTTGTAGGGATCAATGCGGCAACAGGTCTCCAGAACAAACGGCTTGCTCGGCGGTGAGTGGATGGTCAGCAGCTGATCCCTATAGCTGTAGTCATCACCGGCAACATCGTCGCCATTCAGCTTGATGCTGCAGATCTCAAGATCCACCCCACGGAGCTGAAGAGCTTCAGCACCTCCTCTCGGCTCCAGATCCAGTCGGCTTGTCACCAGGACATCGCCCGGTCTGATGTCGACAGCCAGATGGATTGCCGGCAGTGCGAATGGCCATGGGCTGTAGTCCGCAAGGCGGACAGGAGCGGCGGAAACCATGGCGCTGGCAGCTGACTGAGAGCTGATCCTGGCGCAACGTCCTTTTCAAAAAAAAGGACCAGCCGAATGCGACTGGCCCCTGAGAAACCTTCAGACGTGGTTTTTGGACGATCCGCTCAGGATTCCGCCTGCCGTTTTTGCAGGGCTTCCTTGACCTTGGTCTGAACGTCATCTGGGATGGCCTTCGGACAGGCAGCCATCGCCCGAACCAGCACCTGCTGTTCTGCAGCCGCGAACATTTCCTTATCGGTGAGAGCCTTGCCCTGGAGGGAAGCCACCTGACCCTCATGGCGACCTTTCAGGGCCTGGGCATAGGTGCTCGCGGAAATGCCCAGTGCTTTGGGGAACTCCACACCATCCAGGGCAGCCATGCAAAAGAACGACGTCCCCATCGCCTGATAAACGGCAATGTCTTCATTGGTGGCCGGTTTGGCCTGCTGTGCAGAGGCCGCAGAACCAAGAAGGCCGATGGGGGCTAGGAAGGCCTGCACCGCCAGGGCCCCCAGGAGTTTTTGGCGAAGGTTCAACGGACGAAAAATGATTTCACGAGCAAATTGTCCCTCAAATTGAGCTGGAACTAAACGAGTGTGGACCGGTCAGTCCTCCTGGATCAGAGGCAGAGGGTCAGACATCCTGATTTCGTGGTGATGTTCAACGATCGCCAGCTCTCCGTTCTCCCAGCTGTAGATGGCGCGGTAGCGGTAGCGGTCCTGGTCCACCAGACGGATGTGCTCAAGGATGTCCCATTGCTGGTAATGAGACTCCAGGATCGTTTCGTGTTCATCCACCTGGCGCAGGCGCGTGCGCACGGGATCGGTGTTGAGGTATCCGCGACTGCGCTGCAACTGATGCCCCCAGAGCGTGGCTTCCATCACCCCACTGCGCTCATACCAGGGTTTGCGTGCAAAGAATTCGTCGGAGTGCTGGTTGTTTTCATCGGACCACCAGCTGAAGCGATACCGGCTTTCACCGGCTGCCGGTTCGGAAAAGGCCTCCATCTTCAAGTGCATATCCACATGCAGCACCTGCTCATCGCTGAAGGTGTACTGCCGGCGGGAGCGCCAGATCCCGAGATTTCGGCCAAACCAGCGACGCAGGTTGCTGTCCACCTGGATGGACGGTGACGCGGAGGTTGAACCAGGAACCGTGAGTGGAACACGGTTTTGCGCGGAAAAGAGCGACATGAACCGTGTCGGCCAGGCGTCGGAGTGCTTCCAGTTGTCTTAGCCCGGATGGCGGACCAGTCAAAAACCCATAAGGTAAGCCTCAGTTTTGCGTCATCATTGAGCCGTGGGGGAGGACGATCCCAAGGGTCGCCAGCGGCTGAAACTCCTGCTGGTGGCAGCCCGCCATCACCTTTCCGGCCCTGACCTGAGGTCCGTCGTTCATTACCTGGAACGCGATGACGTGGGATTCCAGGTGACACTGCAGTTGGCGGATCCATCGCAGCAGCCAGAACTGCTGGAACTGCACAGGCTGGTGATCACGCCGGCACTGATCAAGCTCTCCCCAGCACCGAAGCAGGTCTTCGCCGGCAGCAACATTCTCCAGCAGCTGAAGGGATGGGTGCCCCGCTGGCAGCAGGACGGCGTGGTGAGCGGCTTAGGTCTCAGCCTGAGGCCGACGGAACTGGACGGCAGCCGAACGCAAAAAGAGCTTCAACTTGAAGACCAGCTGCTGGTGCTGCGCCAGGAAAACGAGACTCTGATCGACCGGATTCACGCCCAGGAGCGACTGCTGCGGATGGTGGCCCACGAGCTGAGGACTCCACTGACCGCTGCTGCCCTGGCACTCCAGAGCCAGCGGTTGGGACAGATCGATATGACCCGCTTCCAGGACGTGATCACGCGGAGATTGGAGGAGATGGAGGCCCTGTCCAAGGATCTGCTGGAGGTGGGAACCACCCGCTGGGAAACGCTGTTCAATCCACAGCGGCTGGACCTGGCCAGCGTTTCAGCGGAAGTGATCCTCGAACTCGAAAAACTCTGGCTTGGACGAAACGTCGAGATCCGCACCGACATCCCGAGCGACCTGCCCAAGGTCTTTGCTGATCAGCGCCGCATGCGTCAGGTGTTGCTGAATCTGCTGGAGAACGCTCTGAAATACACCGGCAACGGCGGACACATCACCCTCACCATGCTCCACCGCACCAGCCAGAGGGTTGAAGTCAGTGTCTGCGACAGCGGGCCTGGCATCCCGACGGAAGAGCAGCAGCGCATCTTTCTCGATCGGGTTCGTCTTCCCCAGACCTCCGACCGCACCACGGGGTTCGGCGTGGGCTTATCGGTGTGCCGCCGCATCGTGGAAGTGCATGGAGGGCGGATCTGGGTCGTCTCCGAACCAGGAGAGGGAGCGTGTTTCACCTTTACCGTCCCGATATGGCAGGGACAGGGCCAGGAATGGGGGCAGGCCGTCTTGACGGAGGGAGAGCTCGAGCCGTAGTTTGTTCTGGTGATGAGGAGCACAGACGGCTTCTTGATCACGGCCTCGCCCCCATCGTCTAGAGGCCTAGGACACCTCCCTTTCACGGAGGCGACAGGGGTTCGAATCCCCTTGGGGGTATTAATGATTCACCGATCGCCGGTGATCAAAATCAGAGTGAACTGGGGTTTTATTCCTGATCGCTTGTGATCAGTTGTTGCAGCGTCGTAGGGCTTCCCGCTCCACCGCGAAGAGATTGCTGCTGAGGTCGTCGCGAAGACGCTCTTCGATCAAGCCGATCGGCATTCCCAGACACCCCTGCACCATCAGCTCGTAAAGGAGGGTCGACCCTTCCGGCAGGGTTCTGACCTGCCATGAACCTTCAAATCGTCGAAAGTCTCCCTTCAGCATTTGAAAACGAAGCACTCCATCGGGCTTGAATTCGCGAAGTTCAAGCAACACCTGCGCCGAAAAACGCATCCCCAGCAACTGTTGGCTGCCAACCTGCTGAAGGCGAACCGTCTCTCCATCCCGCATCACCAGCTCACTGGAGCTCAGGTTGGGAATGAAATCGGCCAGATGGGCGTAATCCGTCAGGACGTCCCAGAACAGCTCAGCGGGGATCGAACTCTTCAGCTGAACCGCAAGACGCCGCGCTCCGCCTGGCAGACGTTCCATCGTCTGCTCGATGGTTTCGCTCTGGTGACTGGAGGAGCGAAGCCCACCTGGAAACAGCGCCTGGAGTGGAGTCAACGGGTCTGGTGCACAGAGCTGGTCCGAACAGATCTTACGGAAGTCGTCCAGACGACATCGCCCGTTGTGGCAAAGAGCAACTGAATTGAGTCTTTTTTAAAAGCACCTCTATAGTCTCGCCACCAAAAACGTCGTCAAATGCGGGTGTCCGTTGCCACAGCGGGTGGAACTTCATCGTCCCTGTTCACGGTTGTCGCCAGTGGCATTCAGGCCGGTTCAGGGCCTTCGGTGATTCGGACCTACCGAGTGGCCATGAGTGGACTCAATGACCTGTACAAGCGCCTTGCAGCCTCTGGCGCCAGAATCCTGAGTGTGTCACCAGCCGGCGAGGAATCCCCCGCAGCTCCGGTGGCCGCGTCCAGCGCCCCCGCTCCGCAAGCCGTGACCTCTGCCCCCGCTCCCAAGAAGAAGTCCCACGCCAACGTTCCGGTCAACACCTACAAGCCCAAGACTCCCTTCCTTGGCACGGTGACGGAGAACTATTCCCTTGTTGCTGACGGTGGCATTGGTCGGGTGCAGCACATCACCTTCGACCTCTCCGGCGGTGATCCCCAGCTCGAATACATCGAAGGGCAGAGCATCGGCATCGTTCCTGAGGGTGAAGATGCCAACGGCAAACCGCACAAACTTCGCCTCTACTCCATCGCCAGTACACGCCATGGCGATAACTACCAAGACAACACAGTGTCCCTGTGTGTGCGTCAGCTGGAGTACAAGAACGAGGCTGGCGAGCAGATCTATGGCGTCTGCTCCACTTACCTCTGCGACATCGAGCCCGGTTCCAAGGTGAAGATCACCGGTCCAGTGGGCAAGGAGATGCTTCTCCCCGACGACGAGGACGCCAACATCATCATGCTGGCGACCGGCACCGGTATTGCTCCGATGCGCACCTACATTCGCCGCATGTTCGAACCTCGGGAGCGTGAAGCCAATGGTTGGAACTTCCGCGGTAAGGCCTGGTTGTTCATGGGTGCACCCAAGACCGGCAACCTGCTGTACGACGAGGATTTACTCCACTACGAGAAGGAATTCCCCGACAACTTCCGCTACACCAAGGCCATCAGCCGGGAGCAACAGAATGCCAAGGGTGGTCGGATGTACATCCAGGATCGTGTGCTTGAGCACGCCGAAGAGATCTTCGCGATGATTGAGAACCCCAAGACCCACGTTTATATGTGTGGCCTCAGGGGCATGGAACCCGGCATCGACGAAGCCATGACCGCTGCTGCTGCTGCCAAGGGTCTGGACTGGTCTGAACTGCGCCCTCAACTCAAGAAAGCTGATCGTTGGCACGTGGAGACCTATTGATCAGCATCAACTCAGCTGATCAAGCTCTGCGAGGACTGCCCATCGGCAGTCCTTTTTTTTCGCTTGGCAACAAAACAGGCCAAAAAACAGGCTCGGTTGATCTGGGGCACTGTTGTTTTCCCATTCCGTGCCTAAACCGTCCTCAGATGCCAAGGCTCGATGGTCGCCACCGCCACCAATCCCCTGCGGGTCGGTCTCCGACAGGAACGGGTCATCGCACCGCAATGTCTGGTAATTTTCGGCGCCAGTGGTGACCTGACCCACCGCAAGCTGGTCCCCGCGCTGTTCGAACTGTTCAAGCAGAGGCGACTTCCCAGTGAATTCGCCCTTCTCGGCTGCGCCCGCCGGCCCTGGAGCGACGACGAGTTTCGCGGAAAAATGGCCGAGGCCCTGGCCAGCAAGATCGCCGAGAACCAGGAAGCCTGGGATCAGTTCGTCTCGAAGTTGTTCTACGAACCCGTCGATCTGCAGCAACCGGAGGATGTGGTTCGCCTGGGGAAACGCCTGGAAACCGTTGATCAACAGTGCGCCACCCGCGGCAACCGCACCTTCTATCTCTCGGTGTCACCGAAGTTCTACGGCAGTGGCTGTCGCGCGCTAGCGGATGCCGGTCTGCTGAAGGATCCTCAACGCAGCCGCGTGGTGATCGAGAAGCCTTTCGGTCGTGACTACGGCAGCGCTCAAGCCCTGAACCGTGTTGTAAAAAGCTGCGGGCAAGAGAATCAGATCTTCAGGATCGACCATTACCTAGGCAAGGAAACGGTCCAGAACATCATGGTGCTGCGCTTTGCCAACACCATTTTCGAACCGATCTGGAACCGGAACTACATCTCCAGTGTTCAGATCACTGCCGCCGAGACCGTTGGAGTCGAGGAGCGGGCCGGGTATTACGAGACCTCCGGTGCCCTGCGGGACATGGTGCAGAACCACCTGACCCAGATGCTGGCCATCACAGCCATGGAACCGCCAGGTCGCTTTGACCCGGAGGCGATCCGCAACGAAAAGGCCAAGGTGTTGCAAGCGGCACGACTGGCTGACGAGCAGGAGCCATGGAACTGCTGCATCCGCGGTCAGTACGGCCCCGGCGGCAGCCATGACGCTCCCCTGGCCGGATACCGCCAGGAACCCGGCGTCGATCCCAACAGCACCACGGAGACCTACGTCGCCATGAAGCTGTTCGTCGACAACTGGCGTTGGCAGGGGGTCCCCTTCTACGTCCGCACAGGCAAGCGGCTGGCCAAACGCCTCAGCGAGGTGGTGCTCACCTTCCGCGAAGCACCAGTGCATCTCTTCGATGCAGCCACCGGCGGCCCCACGGCCAACCAGTTGATTCTGCGCATCCAGCCCGACGAAGGGGCGGAATTCCGCTTCGAAGTGAAATCCCCCGGGTCCGGCATGCGCAGCCGTCCGATCGACATGGAGTTCTCCTACGACGAGTCCTTCGGGGAGCCCTCCGATGAGGGCTATGTCCGCCTGCTGGCGGACGCCATGCTCAGCGATCCGACCCTGTTCACCCGCAGTGACGAGGTGGAAGCGGCCTGGCGTCTGTACACCCCGCTGCTGGAGCTGATCGAAGACAGCCCTTGGCAGCTGCCGATCCATCCCTACGAATCCCGCACCTGGGGACCTGCCGCCGCTGATGCCCTGCTGGCCCGTGACGGACTGCTCTGGCGTCGTCCCTGACACCACCTGAATTCGCCGCACTCCATCTCCCGTCCTCCCATGTCCCCCCAGCTCACCCTTCAGACCCCGCTTGAACTCGCCCCCGCCGAGGTGCCCACCTACCTGGAGCAACTCTGGTCAATAGAGCAGCAGGGCAACACCGGCTCTGGCGCAAACACCTTCTGTCTGCTGATCTGGCAACCCGCCTGGGCAGAGCAGCAACTGGTGCGTTCCGGCCGCCTCAACGGTCCGATCACCGGCCAGCAATCCAATGAACTGCTAGACGCCGGTCGCCAGGCCGTGATCGACACCGATCTGCCCCTGAGCACCCCACCCACTGCGGGTGAGCTGATTGCCGCTGTCGCCCAGCTCGACGGTGACCACCTGGCCGACGATCTGCGGGGGCAGTACATCGACCCGGCCCTGAGTGAGCTCCAGCCCCGACGCCTGATCACCCTGGCGCCGACCATCAACGCCAACCAGGGTCTGGAGACGCTGGTGGCGGCTTATTGCCCCTTGCCTGAGGAGGGAGGCGGAACCACCGCCTGTGGTGATGTGGTGGTGTTGCGGGGTGGCCACGACGCCCTGCGCGATGGCATGTCGATCCTGCAGCCACTTCTGCCACCGTCAATGCCGTCCTGGGTCTGGTGGAACGGATTCCTTGATGAAGCACCCGACCTGATGGAACAGCTGGCCTGTGCTCCTCGGCGCCTGATCCTGGACACCGCCATCGGCAACCCCAGCCATTGCCTCAACCTGCTGCGCTCACGTGTGGAGTCTGGTCAGGCGGTGAATGACCTCAACTGGCTGCGTCTGCGCAGCTGGCGCGAAACCCTGGCGATGGTGTTTGACCCTCCGAACCGTCGCGATGCCCTCTGCCACATCACGCAATTGGACATCGATGTGGAAGGTCACCACCCCGCCCAGGGCCTGCTGATGGCGGCGTGGATCGCAGACCGTCTCGGCTGGCAGTTGCAGGGGAGCAAGGTCTCCGAAGAGGGAGTCACAGCGCAGTTCACCCGTCATGACGGCGCTGATATCCGCTTTCAGTTGATGGCCGTCCCCACCGGCCATCCCAGTGTCCATGCGGGGCAGATGGTCGGTCTGCGTGTGATCTGCCAACCGGAGCAGGGTCAGGGTGTCTGTGTGATCCTCTGTGCGGAATCCGGCGGCTGCATGCGTCTTGAGGGGGGTGGCATGGCCAGCCTTGAGCTGCACGAGGAAATCGTGTCGGTTCAGCACGCCACACCGGAAATGGATGTAGCGAGGCTGCTCAGCGGCGGACACGACTCCACCAACCCCCTGTTGGCCGCTGCGGCTCCGCTGGCTGCCAGGCTGCTGAGCTGACGCAGCACCCTCTGCCATGGCCGTTGTCATCGCCGCACCGGCCAGCGGCAGCGGCAAGACGCTGCTGACTCTGTCCTTGTTGGCCTGGGCACGCTCGCAGGGCCACAGCATCCAGCCGTTCAAGGTTGGACCGGACTACCTCGATCCGCAGCTGCTGAATGCTGCAGCAGGGCATCCCTGCCGCAATCTCGACATCAACCTGTGCGGCAAAGCCTGGGTTGAACGGGCTTTTCACGGTTACGGCAGCCAGCGGGATCTGGCCCTGGTGGAGGGGGTCATGGGTCTGTTCGATGGCATCGGCTGCAGTGAAGCCGGCAGCACGGCAGCTGTCGCCAAACAATTGAAGTTGCCGGTGGTGCTGGTGATCGATGCCGGTGGTCAGGCCGCATCGCTGGGGGCTCTCGTCCAGGGTTTCCGTGATCACGACCCCGATCTGACCCTGGCCGGTGTCGTTCTGAACAGAGTGAGCAGCCAACGACATCGGGAGCTGCTGCAGGAGGTTCTCGCTGCGGTTGGCATGCCCCTGCTGGGCTGCCTGCCCAGGAGTGACGACCTGGCCTTACCCAGCCGACATCTGGGCTTGGCCCCGGCCCACGAGCTGCAGAATCCTTCCCAGCGACTGGAACGCTGGGCGCGTCTCGCGGAGGAGCATCTCGACCTTTCCCGCTGGCTCCCTTTGATGAAGGCTCCACGGTCAGGGACGCCACCGCTGGATGAGATCGCTCCGATCACCGGGCCGGAGATGCCGGTGGCCGTGGCGGTCGATGAGGCTTTTCACTTTCGTTACGCCGAGACAGGCGAGCTGCTGGAGCGGATGGCCATGCCCCTGCTGCCCTGGAGCCCCCTCGCCGATGCACCTCTTCCCGCCAAGGCTCGCGGGCTGATCCTGCCTGGCGGCTTTCCGGAACAACACGCTGAGCGGCTGGGGCAGTGCCGCACCAGCCTGTCTGCCCTCAGGGGGTTTGCGCAACGACATCCGATTTATGCCGAATGCGGCGGCATGTTGTTGCTGGGCCAGCAGCTGAACGATCTCAATGGCACCTCGCATCCAATGGCTGGCGTGCTGCCCTTCAGCGCGCGCCGCGGTGCACTCCAGGTGGGCTACCGCCAGATGACACCACGCCAGGACGGCCTGCTGCTACGGCATGGAGAATCCATGCAGGGCCATGAGTTTCACCGCTGGACCCTGGAGCATGACCGACCGACATCGGCCGGGTCCGTGCTGTGGGACATTGAGGGCTGGAAGACCGGACGGATACCGGAGGGATGGGGTACTCAGAGGATTCACGCCAGCTGGATTCACCTGCACTGGGCCAGCTCTTCGATGATCTGCTCCCGATGGCGCGACGCACTCGCAGCAGATCCGACGCCATAGCCAGGCGGTTCGTCAACAGATCCCAGCCCGGACGGCTGCAACCCTTCCTCGAACGCTGGCGGCTGCTGATCCACGGGCGGGTCCAGGGGGTCGGCTTTCGAGCCAGCTGCAATCGGCGCGCACTGGACCTCGGACTGCGGGGCTGGATCCGCAACCTGCGAGACGGCAGTGTTGAAGTGCAGGCCGAGGGGCCGCCCCTGGCGATTTCAGAGCTGCGGGCCTGGTGCGAGCAGGGGCCCCCTGGAGCACAGGTGCTGAGAGTTCAGCTGAGTCAGTTGCCGGTGACCGGTGATGATTGGTTTGAGGTGCGCCACTGAACAAACACCAGAGATGGGCAAGAACTTCCTCGATCCACAGGACAAAGCGTTCTGGCGAGCTCTTCTCGGCGTGATCAGCCTTGGTGTTTGCATCGGTCTCGCAGCTCTGGTCCTGAAGCTGTGATCCAGGCTGCTGACCCCTTAAGCATCACTGCCCATCCTGAGTTGGTCACTCCGCTGATCAGCTCATATCACGCCAGCTCTGGCTTCTGCGCCATGGGGCAACGGAATGGGCTCTCAATGGGCGGCACACCGGCAGCACAGACCTGCCGCTGCAGCCCGAGGGTGAAGCGGAAGCCTGCGCCCTCAGCCCGGTCCTCAGCCAGCAGACATTTGCAGTGGTGTTCAGCTCTCCCCTCCAACGGGCACAACGCACCTGCGAGCTGGCCGGGCTCGGCGATCAGATGCAGATCTACGACGACATCATCGAGTGGAACTACGGCGACTACGAAGGGATCACAACTGCCAAGATCCGTGAAACCGTCCCGGACTGGACGGTCTGGAGCCACGGTTGCCCCAAGGGTGAGAACGCTCAGCAAGTTGAAGTTCGCTGCGCAAACGCGATCAGCACAGCGCTGGCCGTCCCAGGGGACGGGGATGTTGCCCTGTTTGCCCATGGCCACATCCTCCGGGCACTGGCTGGAACATGGCTGGGACTGGGTGCCACTGGCGGACAACTGCTAAGGCTGGGCACAGCCTCCGTCAGCATCCTGGGCTGGGAACGGGAAACCCGGGCCATTCAGCGTTGGAATACCCCATCCACAGGGAACTTCTAGACCAAGCCTGGATTTCCTTGCTTTAAACCAGAAGAATCTCTCCTGATTCTTTTAACCTGATAAGACAATTAACGCTATAGAGTAGCAACCCTCAAGATAAGTTGCACCCATTGAATTTCGTTCCTAGCAAGGATCAGAAAAAGAAGGAAATACCTGAAGTGATGAGGAATATTGCCGAAATCATCAGACAATTCAAGAGAGCGACAGGGGCAGACGACAGGTACGTTGCGCTCATTCTGGCCGCAATGATGACTGACTACCAAGAGAAGACATCACCATGGAAATAGCGCTAAAAATATGTTTCATTCATCGTTTCGCCGGTTCTACCGAAGAACCACATCCCACCATTTAATTGAATAGCTCTTGGGCGCCAACATCAGCGCAAGACCACGCAAAAGTATTCACGGAACCCCTTGCGGAAGCGCGACGGGCGTTGCAGCCAACGTTCACCCTCGGCCTTGCATCCGTCTTCACTGAACATCGGGATGGTCACCATCGATGTGGAGTCACTGTTGGCAGCATTACTGCCTGAAAACTTGGACCCAAACACGCCCGTGGTCAGCACGAGGTGGACCTTGATTGGTTGCTGAGCCCAAGCAGCTGAATTGGGCCAGACAAGGCAGAACAAGCTGAGGGCGACCAGACAACGGTGCATCCCCATGGAACCTCAACAAACGATCAGGCCAGCCCAGTCAAACGAGTCAAGGGTGAGTTCTCAAGGGGCCGACAGGGTGGATGCGAATTCATCGCGCCAGGCACGCGCGGTGGCAGAGCTGGCCGTTCCTCCGATCAGCCACACGCCGGTTCGGGCTCGCGAGACCGCGACATAACAGAGTTGCTGACGGATGGATAGATCGGCACGGAACACATCCGGGGCCACAAAGACTTCTCCGAAACTGCTGCCCTGACTGCGATGCACCGTCAGCACCGCCGCTGGTCCAAGGGAGGCGAAGGCATCACGCAGAAGGAAATAACGCCGCCAGATGGCCCGACCGTTTTGTTTGCCCGCGTCACGCGCCTGCTGACGCAGCCGCTGCATCACACCATCCAGCTCGCGCCGGGCCTCACTACCAACAGGCGGTTGGAGTCTCAAACAGAGCTCCAATTCCCCCGCTGAAACCTGAGCTGACAGGGTTTCAATCACCGGGACTGCTCCATCTGCTGGGGACAGACCGAAATCCATCAGGTCACAGGACTCAGGCGTCACATCCCTGACAGTCACCTCACGATTGGAACCCAGCACCATGTCGGGCTCTTCGCCGGTCTCTTCGCCATCCCTTGAGGCCGGCGCCATCACCGCCGCTCGGCTGATCAGCACCTCTCCAGGCAGCACCGCCATCTGATCAGCCATGTCCCCATGGATGGCCCGCCGGGCCAGGGGAACCAGGCGCTCAAGGGTGCGGTTGGTGTAACAGAGGATCCTGGCGGCATCTGGGTTGTCCTGAAGAGAGGCCTGCCGAAGCGCTTGGCGGGCTTGATCCAGCCAGTCTTTCTGGGGCAGACAACGCACTTGACCACTGTCGTTGCAGATCGGAGGCAACGCGGGCGGGTTCTGACAGGGAAGTCCTCCATCCCGCAGACGGCTGGCGAGCTGCAGCACCGGCCCCTGGTGGCGCACCACCTCCTCCAGAGTTGCAGCACAGGCCCGCTGCATCGAAAAAACAGGACTGGAGTCCTCGCCGACCGGAGGCAGCTGAGCTGGATCACCGACAAAAACCAACCGCGTTTTGAACGGATGGGCGCACTGCAGAGCGATGCCCAGCAATGTGCTGTCCACCATGGAGGCTTCATCGATCAGCACCAGGCCAAGGTTCTCCAGGGCCATCGCCGTCTGCTCCGTTGGTTCGCAGACCTCAGCATCAGCGGAGCGTTTCAGCTTCAGCCTCAGCAACCGGTGAATGGTGGAGGGGTACCAGGTGGGCTGAAGACCCTCCAGATCCAGGGCCTGACGCAAAACGCCCACCGCTTTATGCGTCGGCGCCACCACGGTCCAGCACAGCCCATGCACCTCCACCATCCGCAACAGGCGCATCGACAGAAACGTCTTGCCGCTGCCAGCGAAACCGCTCAGCACGAAGGGTGTTCCATCGGCTGGTGAGGTGAGCCAGTCCGCGAAAGCCTCGGCAGCCTTGCGCTGATCGTCCGTGAGATCTTCTGTGAGCTGGGCCTCGCTGCTCACCCCAGTGCTGCCCGCAGGCTGGCGGCCAAATGCCAGGGCGAGCCCAGCAGCACGAGCCCCGGCAAGGCCACCGCAGGACCGATCAAGCTGCCGACCAGTACCTGGAGGCGACTGTGGCCGAGGCTTTCCTTCAGCGGTTTGTCATGGGCTGTCGGCCAGAGTTCCACCGGCAGGGCATTGACCCGTTCGGCGGTGGTGCCCGCCGCACGCCGGATGCCGCTGGCGTCGTACATCACCACGAAGCTGACCATCGCGGCCAGGGCAAACAGCGGGTGGTCAAATCCGAGGGTCCATCCAATGCAAGCAGCTGTACCGGTCACCAGCGCTGAGTGGCTGGAGGGCATGCCACCGGTTTCGATCAACACAGCAGGACGCCAGCGGCGATGAACAACCAATTCGATCACCAACTTGGACAACTGAGCAGTGCCGCAGGCCACCAACCCCCAGGCCAGAGAACTGTTGTCCAGGAACTCCTGCAGGACGGCGTGGGATGAAGCGGACTCAATCATCGATCACGGCTGGTGATGTAATCCGCCAGGGCCAGCAGCGGTTGGGCTTTGCTTGCCCATGGCTTGAGCACCCCTTTGGCCTCCTGCACCAGATCAGCGGCCCGTTTGCGGGATTCCTCGAGCCCGAGAAGTTTGGGATACGTCGTTTTGTCAGCGATCAGGTCCTTACCGGCTGTTTTCCCAAGCACCTCGCTGCTGGCCGTGATGTCCAGGATGTCGTCAATGATCTGGAACGCCAGGCCGATCCCCCGGGCGTAGACCCGTAACGCAGCAATCAGCTCATCATCAGCGCCACCGATCATCGCGCCGGTGATCACACAGGCGCTCAACAACGCGCCGGTTTTGTGGAGGTGGATGTACTCGAGGGTTTCAAGATCAACCTCCTTGCCCTCGCTTTCCAGATCAACCACCTGACCGCCCACCAGGCCAGGGGCCCCCGCCACCAACGACAGCTCTCCCACCACCTTGAGCAGCCGTTCGGGCGGAACCCCAGGACTACGCAGCGCCACCATCTCAAAGGCACGGGTCAGCAATGCGTCACCGGCAAGGATCGCAACAGCCTCGCCATAGACCTTGTGGTTTGTGGGGCGTCCACGCCGCAGGTCGTCGTCATCCATGGCCGGAAGGTCGTCATGGATCAACGACATGGTGTGAATCATCTCCAGCGCCACTGCCGTTGGCATGGCCTGGGCAGCATCCCCACCCGCCAGCTCGCAGGCGGCCAGGCAGAGGATTGGCCGCAGACGCTTTCCTCCTGCCAGCAGTGAGTAGCGCATGGCTTCACGCAGCGACTCCGGCCGCTCCGGCACCAAGGACTGATCCAAGGCTTGCTCCACCGTCGCCTTGGCTTTGGCGAGATAGGCCTTGAAATCAAAGATGTCGGCCAGGCCAGAAGTGTTGTCGGGAGAAGTCGCCGCGACGGTCATGGAGAGCCCGATACTGGCGGGATTCTCTCAGGCCGGCCCTGGCTTGCAGAGGGGGACCCAGTCCATCGGATGGGGCATGCGCATTTCCCGTCCATGACCAGGGGCTGTTGTGATCGCCAGGTCGTAGGAGACGGAGTATCGCGGTGACGCCCCCTCATAAGGGGTGACCTGATGGCGAAGGTCAGAGGGAAACAGCAGCAGCCGGTGCTGTTGTGGCGCAAACACACCCCCTGAAACAGCTGCATCCCGATAGGGAATGGCCATCACGTGGCTGAAGTAATCGTCCGCCGCCTGAAACTCCAACTCACCACTGGGGTTGTCGGGCTCCGTTCGCACGTAGAACACAGCACTGAGCTGCGCATTGCGATGGGTGTGGGGCTCGATCGTCCCGCCCTGCCGGGCACAGACCACTGGCCACGCTTTCTGGATATGAACCTCCAGGGCGTGATTAGGCCCCAGCAGTTCCCTCAGGAATGCATCCACGTGGACAGCCAGTTGCTGATTCAGCCACTGGAATGCTTCCAAGCGATGCAATTGATCCAGTCCTGCTTTGCCCAGCAGATCGCCGGTGAGGTTGTTGCGATTGCTGAACTCAGGATGAGAAAAGACCTCGCGATCGAATAATGCCAGTTGCTGGTCCATGGCAAGAGCGACATCGGCCGTGGGGGTGAGATCTGCCTGCAGTACCGGTGTGGGAAACAACCAGTGGATCGCCTGGTCTGCCATCAGCCGATCAGGTCATCCAGTTCGTGGTCGATGCCATGACGTCGGCACCAGGCCACCACGGTGTTCACCAGAAGCATGGTCACCGTCATCGGTCCAACTCCCCCGGGCACAGGGGACAGGGCTGCAGCGATCGGTTCCACCTCCTCCGCCACAACATCGCCGCACAGTCCACCTTCGGGCTTGCGATGAATGCCGACATCCACCACCGCAGCACCTGGCCGCACGTGCTCTGCCCCAACCATTCCCGGACGTCCAGCAGCGACCACCACGATGTCGGCCTCACGGGTATGGGCGGCCAGATCAGCGGTTCGGGAATGCGCGACGGTGACGGTGGCATTGGCAGCCTGCAACATCAGCGCCATCGGCTGCCCGACGAGAATGCTGCGCCCGATGACCACGGCCCGTTGGCCGGCAGGGTCGATGCCATTGCTTCGCAGGAGAGCCATCACCCCTGCCGGTGTGCAGCTGCGCGGACCGGGTTCGCCTTTCAACAAACGGCCCAGATTCAAGGTGTGAAGACCATCGGCATCCTTCTCTGGATCAATGGCCTCCAACAGGGGACGTTCATCCAGCCCCTTCGGTAACGGCAACTGAAGCAAAATTCCATCAACGCGAGGATCCGCATTGAGCGACTGGATCGTGCTGAGCACCTGATCAGCGGGTGTGTCAGCCGCCAGGTGCGCTCCATAGCTGGCGATACCCACGCGGGCGCAGGCTTTCTCTTTATTGGCCACATACACGGCACTGGCGGGGTCATCACCAACCCGTAAGACGGCCAGTCCAGGTGGTTGACCAACTGTTTTCGAGTGTGCGTCAACGACACTGGTCAGACGACGCTCCACCGTTGCTGCCAGCGCTTTTCCATCCAGCCGCAGGGCCATGCCAGGAACCCATCAGTCCCTCCAGCATGCCCTGCAGACACAGCTAGCGTTACCCCGTCAGGTCCCTTGATTTGGTTCGCTTCAACGGCGTGAGCAAGTTGTGGAGACGCTGGCTGCGTCATCCACGTCCAGCGGGGCGACTGCTGCGCTGGACTGCCATTCAATCCAGCCTGGTACTGCTGCTCTGCCTGTTTGTTGCGGGTGCGTCAAGCCTCCCCTGGCTGCTGAAACCCGATCTTCAGCCGGGCGCACTGGCTCCCTTCAACGCCATTGCACCCAAGGATGCCCTGGTGCAGGACAGCACAGCCCTTGAGCAACGCCGCTCCACCCTCGTGGCCCGCTCCGTGGTTCAGGTGCTTGATCCAGATCAGACACAAGCCCTGAAGCTCAGGCTGGAACGTCAGCTCAGTGAGCTGCAACAGGTGAGCGAAAGCGGTTCGGCCGCCAGGGTCGGTCCCGTCAATCTCAATGCAGACGAACAGGTCTGGCTGGAGCAACGCAGCGATCAAGACCGTTTCGCCTGGGACAACGTTGTCCGGCAGGCCGCAAATCGCATGCTCAGTCAGGGGCTGGTGAGCACCCTTGCGGTGGATCAACTTCGTGAGGCTGCCGGCCTTCAGTTGCAGGGTGATGCCATCGACAACCCTGCCGCCCGCTCTTTAGCCGGCAAACTGCTTGTGAGCAGCCTTCAGGGCAGCAGCAATCTGCGCACCGATCCCAACCTCAGCAAACAGCTAATTGAAGAGCAGCTGACCAAACAAGGGATCCCCACCATCGACGTACGGAAAGGAGACCTCATCACACGAAAGGGCGAACCGATCAGCCCTCAGGCGTACGACGTTCTTGACTTTTTCGGAAAAGTGAAGCGCGAACCCCAGCCCCTGATCTGGCTGGGTCGTTTTCTCGAAGCCCTCGTTGCTTGCGGCGTAATGCTGTTGGTGATGCGACGGGAACGACCGGGACTTGAAGTTCGCCATGCATTGCTGGCTCTGGGACTGCTGCTGCTGGCTCAGTTGGCCAAGCTTTGGTTCCAATCCACGGTTAGTCCCTTAGCGGTGTTGGTACCACCCACCCTGATCCTGACCGAAGGACTGGGAACGGGCTGTGGCTTGGCTTGGATGGCCATCGCAGCCCTGATCTGGCCACTCCCGGTGAATGGGTTAGGCCATGGCCGACTGTTGATCGCTGTAGCAGTGGCCACTACGGGGGGCGTCATCGCTGGGCGTCAGCGCAGCCGGGGGCAATTGCTTCAGCTCGCTGTTCTGTTGCCACTCGGCGCCCTGGTGTCTCAGTGGGTGCTGCTCCAACTCCAACCATTCACGGGTTGGCGGCTCTGGGGATCACTCAATCCTGGACTAGATGAACTGAGCACGGATGCCTTGCTGCTGGGTCTCCTGCTGATGCTGTCTCTTTTGATGATTCCGATGTTGGAGGGATCCTTCGGCTTGTTGACCCGTGCTCGTTTATTGGAATTGGCGGACCAGGAGCGTCCTCTGCTGCGGCGATTGTCCTGTGAAGCTCCTGGCACCTTCGAGCACACCCTGATGATCTGCGGCCTCGCAGAAGAAGGGGCTCGTGCCATCAATGCCGATGTCGACTTGATTCGAACGGGCTCCCTTTATCACGATGTCGGCAAGCTCCACGCGCCCGATTGGTTCATCGAAAACCAGAAAGATGGTCCCAATCCCCATGACGCCCTCAACGATCCTGAGCAAAGCGCGGCGGTTCTCCAAGCCCACGTGGATGAAGGTTTGAAGCTAGCTAAACGCCATCGACTTCCTCGGCCGATTGCAGATTTCATTCCGGAGCATCAAGGGACCTTGAAGATGGGCTTTTTTCTGCACAAAGCTCGTCAAATCAATCCGAACATTGAAGAGAGACGCTTCCGTTACCACGGCCCATCACCCCGCTCCAAGGAAACAGGAATCCTGATGCTGGCCGATGGTTGCGAAGCGGCTTTGCGGTCACTACCACCCGACACATCAGAAGCTGAAGCCAAAGACACGGTGCGCCGCATCGTGGAATCGCGGCAGCAGGATGGACAACTTCGAAAAAGCGGATTGTCTCGCTCTGAAGTTGAGCTCGTGGTCCAGGCATTCGTGAAGGTCTGGCGGCGGATGAGACACCGCCGCATTCCCTATCCCATTCCCTCTAGACCCCGTCATTCAGCCTGACAAACAGGTCAATCGCAATGCGACAAAAACCTCAATGTGATCAGCTTTAACGAAGCCGAGCTTCAAATCATCGTCAGGTTGAAGGATCTCTTTTGGTCAGGATGAAGGATGTTTGGCAGTGATCTTGCGCTGAAGAACAACGGCCGCTGGGATCAACGTGATCAGATTGGCGATCAGCACGGGACCATCCGCAACCATCACTCCGTAGATGGACCATAACATCACCCCTGATGTGAACAAGGCGTACATGCCAAGAGAAATCGAGCGTGTATCACCACTGCGAAGGGTCTTCACCGCCTGAGGGAAAAAACTGATGGTGGTGAGAGACGCCGCTGCGTAACCGACGACTTCAGCTGGCATGGGGAACATCCTCTTGTCGCGTGGACACCCGAAGTCGGAGACCTGTGAATGGGTGTTCAAACCCCAGGGCCCGGGCATGCAAGCGCATCGGAGTCGTTGAAGCCTCACCGTAAATCGGGTCTCCGACAATTGGATGGCCCATACCGGCCAAGTGGGCCCTCAGCTGATGCGATCGTCCTGTCAATGGACGCAGCCAGAGTTGCGTTGAGTTCGGTTGTCTTGCACGGACTCTCCACAGCGTCGTCGAGGGTCGCCCCTTGGGATGATCGCCATAGCGAGGCGGATCGCGATCCAGGCGAGCCAAACGCGAATCAATTCGACCTCGACCTTGGAGCTGCCCAACCACCTCGGCTTCGTAGAGCTTGTTGACTCTCCGGGCGGCAAAGATGGCACTGCAGCGACGCAGACTTTCCAGTCCCCGGGCGACCAGCACCAAACCCGACGTGTCTCGATCAAGTCGATGCACCAGATGGTGATCCCCACTCCAATGCTGCAATCTGGTGATCAAAGAATCCTGCAGATGAGAGCCGCGGCCGGGTTGCGACAACAACCCCGACGGTTTCAGCACCACCAGCAACCAGGGATCCCAATGCGCGATCGTCAGATCGTCAGGGCTTGAGCCGCTCCGCACAATGTTTTTCGAACAGGTGTCGCACTTGATCCGGCGGGAGTGCCTGCACAAGCCGCGCTTCCGCCTCCACATGATGCTGACTGCTGTTGTAAAGCTTTAACTCCCTAAATGCTTGCGAATCAGTCCGAGGTGCCTGATCCATGCCAGCTCCGAGAACTGCTGCAGGCATCAGCGGTCCGCCTTTGCAGAACTGCATGACATGAGCGGATTCATGAGCAAGAACCACCCAGATAGAAGCTGGGTCATCCGGGAGGTTGTTGCCGCACATCAACAACGCCTGCCGCCCTTCATGAAAAGCTCCGAGCAGGCCCTCAGGACAATCATTAGAACCAGGGCTTCTACACCGGTCTGCTGAATCAACCGCAGATAGGAGCCGATTTGATCCCAACTCGATGCCCAGAGCGGAGGGGCGCAGCTCACCGACATGAGCAAAGGAGCCATCACCCACCAGGCAGAACGACCGACCGTCTGGAGCACCAACCCCCTCACCCCTGTCTCATTGATCTCACTAGATCCTGGTCTCACTAGATCATCTCCAGCGGCTGAAATGCCCTGAAATTCCCAAGATTTCAGGCATCGAGCTCTCGACGGACCATCTCAACCTTCTCATGGAACGCCTGCTGTCGATCGATGCGGGTGTTCAGCTTCAGCGTGGTGTAGATCCGCGGCACACCCATGCCATGCAAGGCATCGTGACAAGCCCGAACGCATTCCATGACGTCATCCCAGGGACCTTCGATCGCCGTGCCGTTGGGACCCAGCTCATGGACGAGCCCGGTCGACTGGATCACCCGCTGACAGGTGGCGATGTAGGGAGTCAGGCTCACCCCAACTCCGAGGGGCACCACGCAAAGGTCGACGCTGAGCCAGGAATCCACAGCTGCAAGTCCTGCGAATCTCATCCTGTCACGCAGTGATTTTGGCCTTCAATCAAACTGATGAACTCCAGACGACCCATCGATGATTGAGCGACTGCTGGAGGCTTACGCAACGCTGATGAGCAGGGCCCCAGGAGCCGCCTTTCGCAAGGCACGTGCCCTTTATTTGAACAAATATTCCCTGCCTCAGGCCGATGAGCAGACCCCTCTAAAACTCTTCGTGTGCGACGAACAGCTCACGGAAACCGTGGAACCGATCGATGGCGGAGACCCTCAGGAGCGGCTGGTGACGCTTCGATCCACCCCCGGCGCGCTTGCACTCGTCCACTGGCAGCAGACCGACCCAGCGCCTGACGATCTTGTCCGTCACTACTTCCGCCAGTCGTGGGGACTGGATCCCGAACCCTTGATCCTCAAAGCGTGGCCAGAACCTTGGTTTCGCAACGGAGGCCACCAGATTCGAATCACGTCCCCCACAGGTTTGTTTATCCAACAACAAAGTTTATTAAGGCTCAGCGAACAAAACGTAAATTTTTCATAAAACCGGTCTTAACCCGATCTTTGACATCGCTATGCCGTGATCAGACAACTCTCAGGACATGCTCACTCAATACGCCGAGCGATACGTGCTGCGCACGGAGTCCGATGGTTGTTATCTCTGCGTGAACAATGCGAATCAATCGATCAAATCAATCGAATCGCCCGACAACGCCTGGACCTTTCACACCCACGATGGCGCGGTGACCCACGCTCTGTGGATCGGGGAAGTTCACGGGGAAACGCCCGATGTGGTGAAGATCTGACCCTGAAATGGGCTCAAGTCAGCCTCAGCGCTGGCCGATCAGGTCGTCCCAGCTGAGAAAGAATTCTCCAGAGGAGTTGATTTGGGCCTCCGCCAGGATCAACAACTGGGACTCGATGAACAGAGGATCTTGATCAACACATTGCTGAACGTTGTTCTCCACTTCCTGCCAGAATGACATTCTTGATCACTCACTCCCTAAATTTTCATGTAGAGCACGTCAACATTCTGTGAGCGGTGACACATCTACTGGTGACAGAGGTCACGCCATGGACGGCTCATCCATGAATGAAGTTGCGCAATCGTCTTGATTCTTCCGCTTGAGCCCGTTGAAGCGCCGCTGCACTGCCCTGATCCATCGCCCGTTTCTGGGCAGCCAGCACGTCGGATTCCGTCAGCTGAAACCCCCATTCTCGGGCGAGTTGCAAAAAGTCCTCAAGCTCAAGCGGTGAGGCCAGCCGCTGCGACAGCAGAGGGTTCGACTCACGAAGCGACAGGAACTGGTCGAGCTGCGACAGGGACATCCAGGACCTCAGTTGGATTGGTGTTCTAGATCAGCCCTTCACGGCATCGCCGCTTGCATTCGGCAGGATGAAGCGCTGCAACAGAATGAACAACGCGAGAACGGGAAGGATCGAGACCACGGAACCAGCCGCCACAATCCGCCAGTCCAGGGAGAAGCTGCTGGACAGTTGCTGCAACCCCAGAGGAAGTGTGTAAAGCGTTGGATCGTCGAGAATCACCAACGGCCAGAGGAAATCACTCCAGGTGCCGATGAACACGAACATGGCCAGGGTGATCAGATCAGCACGGGCCGCTGGGATCATCACGTTCCACCATTCCCCCAACCGGCTGCAACCATCGATGCGGGCCGCCTCCTCCAACTCCTTGGGAACCCCCAGAAAGCTCTGACGAAGAAGGTAAAGACCAAAGGCCGTGGCGGCCTGAGGGATGATCAACGCCAACAGCGTGTTGCGCAGACCTAGCTGAACCATCAGCAGGTAAAGAGGGATCATCACCACCTGGAAGGGAATCAGGATGGTGGCCACCACCAGACCCAACACCAGGCCACGGCCTGCGAAACGCATCCTGGCCAGGGGATAAGCCGCCAACGAACAGAACAGCAGATTGGCCCCAACCGCCAGGACACTGACCACCGTGCTGTTGATTAGATATGTGCTGAGAGGATTGTCCTGAAACAGCCTGCGATAAGCCTCAAGGCTGGGTTGGGCTGGCAGAAGGGCTGGCGGACTGCTGAAAATATTTTCGGTGGACCCCTTCAACGACGTGCTCACCAGCCAGAGCAATGGCACCAGCACCAGCAGTGCCAGCGCGATCAACAACATCAGTTGGACAGCGCTCCGTACCGCGTGACGCATGAACTTCAGAGGGTCGGCCGAGCGTCGAGAACAACAGCATCCCGCTGAGGATGCAAAGGCTGGTGCTCCTGGGCTGCCACAAGACGATTCAAGGCATTGATAAAGGCCATGGCGGCAGCAACCACCACGTCGGTATCAGCCGCATGGCCTGAATAAAGCGACCCGTCACGACGCAAGCGAATCGTCACTTCACCCATGGCATCAATGCCCTCGGTGACCGACTTCACCGAGAACTCGATGAGCTCATTGGGAACTCCCGCCAGTTGGTTCAGAGCCCGGCACACCGCATCTACCGGTCCTGTGCCAACGGCCGAGACGGTTTGATCCGGACCATTCTCCTCCGAAAGGGCAACGGTGGCGGTCGGCTTCAAACGCGTTCCGCAACTCACCTGCACCAGCTGGAGCTGATAGCGAGCCTCGGGCTGTTGCACCTGTTCGCTGACAATCGCCTCAAGATCGCGATCGGTGATCTCCCGTTTGCGATCGGCTAGGTCTTTGAAGCGGGCGAACGCCTCATCAAGATCCTCTCGAGTCAGGTCGTACCCGAGCTCTTCCAGCCTTGCTCTTACCGCACTGCGGCCGCTGAGCTTGCCCAGTGAAATTCGGTTGTCGCTCAGACCAACGGTCTTGGCATCGATGATTTCGTAGGTGAGGCGGTTTTTCAGCACGCCGTCCTGGTGAATGCCCGATTCATGGGCAAAGGCATTGGCACCAACGATGGCCTTGTTGGGCTGAACCACCATGCCCGTGAGGTTGGACACCAATCGCGAGGTCTTGGTGAGTTCCTCGGTGCGAACCGCCGAGAGGGGAGTGGGACTGTCCTGATCGCGGCCGAAAAACGGATTGAAGTAACGACGGCGCACGTGCAAAGCCATTACCAATTCCTCGAGTGAGGCATTGCCTGCCCGCTCGCCGATGCCGTTGATGGTGCATTCCAGCTGACGGGCGCCGTTCTTGACCGCCTCCAGAAAGTTCGCCACAGCCAAGCCCAGATCGTTATGGCCATGAACGGAGAGAACCGCTTCTCCGATGTTGGGGACATAGCGATTGATTCCAGCAATCAGATCGCCAAATTCGCTTGGCGTGGTGTAACCGACAGTGTCTGGAATGTTGATCGTGGTGGCGCCAGCGGCAATCGCCGCCTCGATCACCTCGTAGAGGAACTCCGGGTCGCTGCGGCCGGCGTCTTCACAGGAAAATTCAATGTCGTCCATCAGGGAGCGGGCATAGCTGACCATCTCGGGAACGATGCCGAGCACGTCGGCACGGCTCTTGCGCAATTTGTGCTCGAGGTGAATGTCGCTGGTGGCGATGAAAGTGTGGATTCGGCGACGCGGTGCCGGTGAGACCGCCTCTGCACAAGCCTTGATGTCCCTCTGCGATGCACGGGCCAGCCCGCAGATGATGGGACCGTTCTCGCCCCCGACCTGCTGGGCAATCCGCTGCACAGCCGCGAAGTCCCCTGCACTGGCAAAGGGGAATCCAGCCTCAATGACATCCACGCCAAGACGGGCCAGCTGCTGAGCGATGGCCAGCTTTTCCTCCAGGTTGAGGCTGGCCCCGGGAGACTGCTCACCATCCCGCAGGGTGGTGTCGAAAATCAAGACACGACCTGGGTCCTTGGCCATGAAAAACGCCCTCGCGAAGGCTTAGTCGGATTGACTATGAGTTATTGCATCTTAGTTCAGGCATCTCGGCCAAAACCGGATAAATTCGCATCCACTCTTGGGCGGTTGGTCACTTGAGCAACGGCGCTCTCGCCCTCGTCCTCCACGCCCACCTGCCGTATGTGCGCTCGGTGGTGCCGGGTTCGCTGGAGGAAGACTGGTTTTTCCAGGCCTTGATGGAGTGCTACCTGCCGCTGCTGGAGGTCCTTGAACAGGCAGCAGCGGATCCGGCCAGCGCTCCGAAGCTCACCGTTGGCCTGTCACCAACGTTGCTGTCCTTGCTCAGTGACCCTGACCTGCAACAGCGGTTCCCCAGCTGGTTGGATCAGCGCCTCGACCTTCTCCCCTTTGCTGATGCGGAGCTTGCCGAGGCGAGGGAGCATCTCGGCGCCTCCATCCAGCGCCACAAGTCCGCCTGGATGGCCTGCGATGGAGACCTGATCAGCCGATTTGCTTCGTTGCAACGGGCTGAGGTGGTGGATCTGCTCACCTGTGGTGCCACCCATGGCTATCTGCCGCTGCTGCGCCAGCACCCTGAGGCGGTCCGAGGCCAGCTGCGCACCGCCGTGCGCGAACACCACCGACTGATTGGGGAACGTCCGCTGGGGATCTGGTTACCGGAATGCGCCTACTACGAAGGGCTGGACCAGTGGATGCGCGATGCGGGACTCCGCTACGCCGTTCTGGATGGCCATGGGCTCCTGCACGGTCGACCGCGTCCCCGCTACGGGGTGTACGCACCGATCTGCAGCCGCAATGGGGTGGCGTTCTTCGGTCGAGACAGTGAAGCGACCCTGCCGGTCTGGTCCGCCAAGGATGGTTATCCCGGCGATCCGGACTACCGCGAATTTCATCGAGACCTGGGATGGGATCTCCCCCTTGAACAACTGTCGCCACTTGGCTTGTCGGAGCCCCGACCTCTGAGCCTCAAGCTGCATCGCGTCACCGACCACAGCGCTCCGCTCGATCAGAAACAGCCGTATCGCCCATCCATCGCCGCCGAGAGAATTCGGCACCACGCCAGCCACTACCTCAAAGGACGCCGACGCCAATTGGATCAACTCAGCAGCGGCATGACGATCAGTCCATTGCTCGTGGCTCCCTTTGATGCGGAACTGTTTGGCCATTGGTGGTTTGAAGGCCCATCATTTTTGGCCGAACTGTTCCGCCAGGGGCCAAGCAAGGGCGTTCCCTTCACCCGGCTACGGGATGTCTTGGATGGTTCACAACAACTGCAGCTCTGCGACCCCTGCCCCTCGAGCTGGGGCCAGGGTGGTTACCACAATTACTGGCTCAATGACAGCAACGCCTGGGTTGTCCCGGAGTGGGAGCGCGCCGGAGAAGCCATGGTGCAGCGCTGCAGCCGCGGTGTAGCCCGCGAAGCGGATCTCCAGCTGCTCAGCCAAGCGGCGCGGGAACTCCTGCTGGCACAGTCCTCCGACTGGAGCTTCATTCTTCGGGCTGGCACAACAACCGGACTGGCGCGGGAACGGATCGAACGCCACCTGGAGCGGTTCTGGATGCTGATGGCAGCGATTGATGGCAGCGGCGATCTACCCGAAGGGTGGCTCGAGGAGGTGCAGGCGGACGACCGCCTGTTCCCGTTGATTCAGCCGCTGGATTGGTCGAAGGTCGGCAGCTGATCCATCGCTGCCCCCAGCACCAACCCCCGCCGCAACTCCCAGGGGGATAGGGCAAACAAGCGCAGCATCACCCCCATCAACCTGGGCAACGGCAGTGTGTTGGTGAGGAAGCCAAACCACTCCTCCCGCGGGAGCGAAAAGAAGGTGGCGAAGTGGGTGCGCAACAACGCTTCGTTGAAGCCCATCAACCGCCCCAAACCGAACTGATAGAGCTGATGACGCAGCACCAACTCGATCGGCCAGAGCGCTTGCCAGCCCCGTTGCGCCAGGGCCGCTGAGCCCAGGTTTCGATTGGCGAGGGCTTCGGCGAGGGCCTTGGCTAGATCTGGCCCCCGCCGCAGCAGCGACCCAACCATGTAGCCGGAGGCCGGGTGCACCATGCTTGCCGCTCCACCGAAGGCCAGCAGCGGTTGGCTTCGGTCTGGCAGCGGCAGGTTCATCGGAAACAGGCAGAACTCTTCATGGATCACCTCGGTGATCGCCACGCCGCGCTGATCCAAGCGCTGCTGCAACCGTTGCTTGAGCACGTCGTAGGAAAAACCCGGTGCCAAGGCGAGTGAGGTTTCTTCCACGAAGAACACCCCATCGCCCAGATCCATGGCGTACAAAAACGTGGGTGGTTCTTGGCGCTGCGCTGCACTGAGGTGATCGCAGCGGTAGTCCATCAACACAAACCGTCCTGCCTCAATCGGCGGCTGGGAGAACCTCCCCACCACGCCATAGGCCGCCTGGCCCGCCACCGGCCCCTGATCCGGACGGCGGATGTGGGGCGTGCGCGAGCCGGAGGCGTCAATCACCAACCGTGCCTGCAACGTGGTTCCCGACACACAGCTGACGCTGGTGGTTGCACTGGTTGCGTCGACCCGTTCGGCCGTGTCTTGATGCCAGACCACGCCGTCGGCGCGCTCCAGCCAATAGCGCTGCAACTCGGCCCGATCAAACAAGCCATAGTCGATCCCGTGGGCATGGCTCTGATCCTGAGCCGTTGAGCCGCCTGCGCCGAAAAAACTGACGGTGTCGCTCCAGCGGTGCTCCAGCAAGTGCTCGAGCCCAACCATCTTCAGCTCATCGGCCCAGATGCCGTAGGTGTTCGGCCAAGAAGCGTCGACTGGATCTGGGGCAATGCATCCAACAGCCACGCCCCATTGATTCAGTTCCGAGGCGATGCAGAGGGCGGCGGGACCGCCCCCAAGCACCAGCACATCCACCGGCTCAGCCAAGGTCAGCTGTCCTGCGCGCTGCTTTCGGTGTCACTCGTTTCGGTGTCATCCGCGTTGGTGTCGTCGGTTGCTGTGGTGTCGTCTTCTGCTTCAGGCGGCACCAGCACCACTTCCGAAAGACGGTCACCTTTATCGAGACGCTGCAGCCGCACACCCGTGGCGGCACGCGACTGCTGGGGAATCGCATCGGCGCTGGTGCGCACGATCACCCCTTTCTCGCTCACTAACAGCACCTCCTCACCAGCACCGAGGACCCGTAGACCCACCAGAGCATCATCCGTCGTGCGGAACTTCATCGCCCGCAGGCCCATGCCAGCCCGCTTCTGCAGTCGGAACTGGGTCACCGGCACACGCTTGCCCAATCCAGATGCCGAGGCCACCAACACCCAGGGACCATCACCAGAGGATGCATCATCCTCTTCATCGTCCTCTGCACTCTGGGCGATCCGATCCGCCAGCTCAACCGGCAGGACATCCATGCTCACCAGTCCATCGCCCTCGCGCAGGTTCATCGAACGCACACCACGGGCCGTGCGGCCTAATGGGCGCAGCTCCTCATCACTGAGGCGAAAGTGAATCGTCATCCCCGCATTGGAGCCGATCAGCACGCTGTCGCCGGGCACCGCCAGACGAACCCAACGCAATGCATCCCCCTCTTCCAGGTTGATAGCGATCAGACCATTGGAGCGAATGTTGCTGAAGGCTGAAAGACGGGTGCGCTTGATGAACCCGCCTCGGGTCAGCATCAACAAGTCCATGTCGTCGTTGAATTCCGACACGGGAATCAACGAGGTGATTGCTTCCTCCCGAGGGATGGGCAACAACTGCACCACCGGTGTGCCTTTTGCGGTGCGGCTGCATTGCGGCACCCGGTAAGCCGGAAGGGCATAGGAAACACCCCGATCACTGAACAGCAGCAGCGTGTCGTGGTCGTTGCAGCTGATGAACAGCTTCACGGCCTCCTCTCCCTGGCTGCGGGTGCCAGCTTTGCCGCGGGTGCCTCGACTGGTGGCTTCGAACTCACTCACCGGCATCCGTTTCAGGTAACCGGTTTCGGTGACGAGCACCACGGAACGCTCGTTGGCGATCAGATCGATGTCCTCAAGACCACCACCCAGATCGAGAATCTCGGTTCGGCGCGGTGTCGTGTAGCGATCGCTGAGTTGGTTGAGTTCGTCCTGAATGATTCCGAACACCCGCTCACGCCGGCCGAGGATGTCTTTGTAATCCGCGATTTTGGTGACCAGATCCTCGTGCTCAAGCCGGATCTTGTCGGCCTCCAACGCTGTGAGACGCCGCAGCTGCATCTGCAGGATGGCGTCGGCCTGAATGTCGCTGAGGCCATGACGGTCCTGCAGCTGCTGACGGGCCGTAGCCGTGTCAGGCGCAGCCCGGATGAGGGCAATGATCGGATCCAGCTGATCAAGGGCCAACAGCAGGCCCAGCAGGATGTGATCGCGTTCCTCGGCCTTGCGCAGCAGATAACGGGTGCGGCGCTCAATGGTCTCGACACGAAAGTCGAGAAACACCTCGAGCATCTTGCGCAGGGTGAGCAGGATCGGCTCACCGTTCACCAGCGCCAACATGTAAGCACTGAAGTTGCTTTGCAAGGCAGTGAGTTTGAACAGATTGTTCAGCACCACCTGCGGATAGGCATCACGGCGCAGCTCCACCACGATGCGCATGCCGTCGCGATCGCTCTCATCGCGGATATCAGAAATACCCTCAAGCTTTTTGTCGTTGACCAGCTCGGCGATGCGCTCGATCAGGCCAGCCTTGTTGGTCTGATAAGGCAACTCCGTGATGATCACGGCATCACGATCAGGACGGCCGGGGGCTTCGATCGTCTCAATCGCCGCCACACCGCGCATGGTGATCGAGCCACGACCGCCCAGATAGGTCTCACGGATGCCCTCGCGACCCAGGATCTGACCACCTGTTGGGAAGTCGGGTCCAGGAATCAGCCGGACCAACTCCTGATCTGTGAGATCAGGGTTCTCAATCAGCGCCAGCAGACCGTTGATCAGCTCATTGAGGTTGTGGGGGGGGATGTTGGTCGCCATCCCCACGGCAATGCCCGCTGAACCATTCAGCAGCAGCTGGGGAATTCGAGCCGGAAGCACCGTCGGCTCCTGCTGCGAACCATCGAAGTTATCGGCGAAATCAACGGTCTCGGCCTCGATGTCCTCCAGCAGGCTGTCGGTGGTCAGCGCCTGCAACCTGGACTCGGTGTATCGCATGGCCGCCGGCGGATCGTTGTCCACCGATCCGAAATTGCCGTGCCCGTCAATCAACGGCATCGACATCGAAAAGTCCTGGGCCATCCGCACCAGGGCGTCGTACACAGCCGTATCGCCATGGGGGTGGTATTTACCCAGCACCTCGCCCACCACACGGGCGCATTTCCTGTAAGGGCGATCGCTGGTCAGCCCCAATTCGTACATCGCGTACAAGATCCGGCGATGCACGGGCTTTAGGCCATCGCGGGCATCGGGCAACGCCCGGCCCACGATCACACTCATCGCGTACTCCAGATAGGAGCGCGACATCTCGTTGCGAAGATCCGCCTGAATGATTCGATCGTCGGAATCGCCGGGACCGCCGCCTCCTGGCCCCACAGAATCCGCCATACAAACGATGTACCACCGCCCTTCAGTTTATCTCCGAGGAGGAATCAAGACCGAAAACCTCCGATAAGCTCCAGGTCAAATTTTTGGAACTGATGGGACCCATCGACGAACCACAATCCAACGTCGACAGCGTCAGCCCGGTCCCAGAGCCCACACCAACCCCCACCGTCACAACAACCCCCATTGTCACCCCAGAGCTCACCTCTGATCCAGCCATTGCAGCCACGGTGACGATCCCGGCTGACGCTGACGCCTCAGGGGGTGAGTGGGATCTGTTGAAGGACAAGCTCCAAGGGTTGGTCAACACAGATCAGCTGCACAGCCAGTGGAGCCAGTTGAAAGGCCCGCTTCGACTGCTCGCAGGCTTGATTGTTCTGGTGATTGTTCTGCAGATCTATGGCGGCATTCTTCGCACCATTGATGCGTTGCCCCTGGCCTCAGGCTTGTTTGAACTGGCCGGTGTGATCTGGCTCGGAAATTTTTCAGTGCGCAACCTGGTGCGCAGCGGGGACCGCCGCAAAGTGTTGGAAGACCTGGTGCGCCTCTGGCAACGGGTTGTCGGTGGCTGAGCACAGCTCGCCGCAACCCGATTGGTAGCTTGATGAGACTTCATCAAGACGTGCGGTGGACATTCAGCTCGGACGCTCCAAGACCGTTCGCCGGGCCTATGGAATTGATGAAATTGCACTGGTGCCCGGTGGTCGGACCGTTGACCCAGAGGTAACAGATACGCGCTGGACTCTTGGTGGCATTGAACGGGATATCCCGATCATTGCCAGCGCTATGGACGGCGTGGTCGACGTGGACATGGCTGTGCGGCTCTCCAATCTCGGGGCCCTCGGCGTGCTCAACCTGGAGGGAGTCCAGACCCGCTACGACGATCCCAACGAAGTTCTGGATCGGATTGCAGCCGTTGGCAAGGACGAGTTCGTCCCCTTGATGCAAGAGATCTACAGCCAGCCGGTTCAGGAAAGCCTGATCCGCAAACGCATCGCCGACATCAAGGCCAAGGGAGGAATCGCTGCGGTCAGTGGAACCCCTGTCGCTGCACTGCGCTTTGGAAAAGCCATCGCTGAGGCAGGCGCCGATCTCTTTTTCGTGCAGGCCACGGTTGTGTCCACCAACCACATCGGCCCCGAGGGCCAGGACACGCTCGATCTGGAGGCGCTGTGCAGGGACATGGGTGTCCCCGTGGTCATCGGCAACTGCGTGACCTACGACGTGGCCCTGCAATTGATGCGCGCTGGGGCAGCCGGTGTGATGGTTGGAATCGGCCCTGGAGCCGCTTGCACCTCTCGCGGCGTGTTGGGCGTTGGCATTCCCCAGGCCACTGCAGTCGCCGACTGTGCCGCTGCCCGTGCCGATTACGAAAAAGAGACAGGCCGCTACGTCCCGATCGTGGCCGATGGGGGGATCGTGACCGGTGGCGACATCTGCAAGTGCATCGCCTGCGGCGCTGACGCCGTGATGATCGGCTCACCGATCGCCCGCGCCGAGGAAGCTCCAGGGCGCGGATTTCACTGGGGTATGGCGACACCAAGCCCTGTCCTCCCACGCGGAACACGCATCAACGTGGGAAGCACGGGAAGCATCGAACGGATCCTGCGAGGCCCGGCCAAGCTCGACGACGGCACCCACAACCTGCTGGGCTGCCTCAAAACGTCCATGGGCACCCTTGGAGCCCGCACCATCCAAGACATGCAGAACGTGGAAGTCGTGGTGGCTCCTTCGTTGTTGACGGAGGGCAAGGTGTACCAAAAAGCGCAGCACCTCGGGATGGGCAAATAAGAGAGGGCTAGTGTGAAGAGTGTGCGGGCAATGCCCACACACTCCTCACACCCCCCGGCCCGGCGCGCTCGGGCTTTCACTCTTCCTGCGAGAACCATCACAGATCCCATCGCTGCAGCGATCTGGACTGTTGAGTCGGTTCAACGTTGCTAAGTTTCAACCACATCATTTCGACCATATGTCCAGCGCCGCTGCGGTTACTGACGCCTCTTTCGAGCAGGACGTCCTGCAGAGCGACGTCCCGGTTCTGGTCGACTTCTGGGCACCCTGGTGTGGCCCCTGCCGCATGGTGGCTCCCATCGTCGAAGAAATCGCCAAGGAATTCGATGGTCAGATCAAGGTCTTCAAGCTGAATACCGATGAAAACCCTAATGTCGCCAGTCAGTACGGCATCCGCAGCATCCCAACGTTGATGGTGTTCAAAGGCGGCCAGAAGGTCGACACCGTTGTGGGTGCTGTTCCCAAGGCAACCCTCTCCGGCACGATCTCGAAGTATCTCTGATCCCCACATCAGCAGGGGGGGGACAGTGGATTGGGGCTTCATCTCGGTCTGATTGATTACGGCATGGGCAATCTCCACTCGGTGGAGAAGGCCTTCAACCGCCTGGGTCATCAACCCAGTCGCGTCGTCAACCCCAGCGATCTCGATGGTTGCGATGCTTTGGTTCTGCCTGGCGTCGGATCCTTCGATCCAGCCATCGACAATCTTCAATCCACCGGTCTGATCCCCGATCTGAAACGCTGGAATGAGGCCGACCGGCCCTTGCTCGGCATTTGTCTTGGACTCCAATTGCTGTTCGAGTCCAGTGCCGAGGGCCGTCTTGAGGGTCTCGGACTGATCAAAGGCCACGTGGAACGTTTGCCCATCGGGGCTGGAGCCCGGATTCCGCACATGGGATGGGCACCTCTGGACCTGAGGCGAGCCAACCCAATGCTCGCGGCTGCGGACCCTTTGGCTTGGGTTTACTTCGTTCACAGTTATGCCGCTGTGCCGGAGCGACCCGAAACACTGGCTGCAGCAGCATCCTTTGGGAGCTCCTCCGTCACCGCAATGGTGTGGCAGCGCCGATTGGGCGCTTGCCAGTTCCACCCGGAAAAATCATCAGACAGCGGTAGCGCGATGCTGAAGCGTTGGCTGGATTGGCTCCAACGTGGAGCCCCGATCGGTTGATGCAGGGAGCAGGTCAATTGCGCCTGATCAGTGGCCGACGACTGCTCAGCCCCCGTGGAAGCGGAACTAGACCGACAACATCCCGCGTGCGGGAAGCGGTGATGAACATTGTTCGTCCACGGTTGCTGGACTGCCGCTGGCTGGACCTCTGTAGTGGAAGTGGCGTCATGGCCTGCGAGGCAATCGAACGCGGGGCTCGTTCGGTGACCGCTGTGGAAAAAGACCCGCGCTGCGCCAGCATCTGCGAACGCAATCTCATGGAAGTTGCCCAGTCAGGCTCAAGGCGTGCCGACGTGACCGTCGTGAAACGCGACCTGATGATCTGGCTTCAACAGGACTGGAGACAGGAGGGGTTTGATTTGATTTATTTCGATCCTCCCTATGACGGAGGGCTTTACTCAAAAACACTCTCACTCCTGGCAAACCAGGAATGGCTCCGACCTGATGGTTTATTGATCTGTGAACATCCTTCCGATCAACCACTTGATCCGGGGGGGCAATGGACCGTGATGGATCGTCGTCGCTACGGCAGCAGTTCGCTGGTGATGATCAGCCGCCCAGAGCGCTGCCGCCGCGACGGTACTGATTCCAGGCAGCCACGAACAGACCCAGAAGCGTGACGGGGATCAGACCCAAAACTATGCCGCACAGCAGGGGTTCGATCATGGAGGTCGCACCGGGAAGCAGGATTAAGCACAATTCTTCCATGAGCAACCCACAGTTGTGATCGAGCCGACATCAACTGCAACGGAACAGCAAGAGTCCGGCAGGGGATTGATCACTGCCCTGGTGGTGCTGGCAGCGTCAGCCTGCGCAGTCCTCTTGATCTGGGTGATCAACGGGGCACAACAGGATCCCTACGTCCGGGCCAGCCTTGAACTTCAAGGAGATCCCGACCATGGCGGCCAACTGTTCCGCATCAACTGTGCGGGCTGCCATGGTCTGGCAGGGCAGGGACTGCTGGCACCCAAACTGGCCGGCATCAGCGAGCGGATGCGTGATCCAGCTCTGATCCATCAAATCGTGAGCGGTGACACGCCGCCGATGCCGAGTTTCCAGATGGAGCCGGCATCGATGGCTGATCTGCTCAGTCACCTGCACAAGCTGAGTTGACCGTCGTCGTTGTCCTCGTCGAGCCTGCCGGGCCTCTGAACATCGGAAGTGTGGCCAGGCTCTGCGCCAATTTCGGCGTTGACGCTCTGCGCCTGGTGAATCCCCGTTGTGAGGTTCTCTGTGACGATGCACTCCGGATGGCCGTCCATGCCACCCCCCTGCTACGGCAGGCCACCATCCACCCTGATCTGGAAGCTGCCATTGGCGACTGCAGTCGGGTGATTGCGACCTGTGGCCGACTGGATCACGGGGGCATACCGCTGCAAACCCCAGACACAGCGATCAACTGGCTTTTGGCCGGAGATCCCCCTCATGCCCTGGTGTTTGGCCGAGAAGACCGCGGCCTCACCAACGATGAACTCCGACTGTGCCAGCGGGTTCTGACGCTGCACAGCCAGGCGGCCTACCCCTCGCTGAATCTGTCTCACGCTGTCGCCGTGGTGCTGCACGACCTGGCTCGACATCAGCTGCAGGCCCGTGCTCCCCAGGCCAAAGATCCGTCACCAGCCCCTGCCGCGGATTTGACAGGGTTGCTGGACGATGCCGCCGAGCTGCTGCTGGAAGCCGGATTCCTCCTGCCCCACACCCGGGCAGCGCGCATGGGCAAGGTTCGGGATCTCTTGCAACGTGCGACCTGCAGAGCGGAGGAGGTCGCATTGTTCCGAGGCATGGTGCGACAACTGCGCTGGGCCATCCGGGCCGACCGCCCCTAATCTCACCCGAGATCCCGACCACGACGCGCTTGAGCAACAGCCGTCCATCTCGTCGTTCTCCGGGATGGGGAACTCCGCTTCGCCTTCTCCTGCGGCTGATGGTGCTGGGGATTGGACTAGGGGTTCTGACGGGTTCAGCGCTGCGATGGTTCGCCCCGCAGGTGCAACGTCAAACCCTCAACCTGCCGAGCTTGCTCCAGCTAGCCGAGACCGTTGAGGAAGAGACGCCTGCCCAGAACAAAAACAAACCTGAGACGAACTTAAAGCCTGTGGTGGGTCGTTTCCAGCCGACCCGAGAAATCCCTGAACTCTCCGCACGCTGGCGCACCATCGCGGCCACGCAGAAGGATCTTCAGACCAGCGCCTACATGCTGATCCTCGACGACGGCCGCTTCGCCCAGATGCATGCCGATCGCCCAATGCCGGCGGCCAGCTCCATCAAAACGCCGATCCTGCTTGCAGCGCTGCAACAGGTCGACGCCGGTGATCTGCATTGGAATGAGCCGCTTGTGCTGACCAAGGAGCTGGTCGGGGGCGGCGCCGGTTGGATGGCATCCCGACCGCTCGGAAGCCGTTTCCCCACACGCGTCGCAGCGACCGAAATGATTCGCGTCAGCGACAATTCCGCCACCAATCTCCTGATCGAGCGGGTGGGAGGTCAGCAGACCATCAACCAGCGATTCGATGACCTCGGCTTAAGGGCCACCGAAGTCAACAACTGGCTGCCCGATCTGGATGGCACCAACACGACAAGCGCTCATGACCTCAGCCGCAGCATTGCGCTGGTTGATACAGGTGAAGCCCTGAGCCTGCGCAGCCGCGATTTGTTCAGAGAGGTCATGGGCAGTTCCGTGACCAACACGCTCCTGCCCACTGGATTGATGCAAGGGCTTGGAGGTGCCCAGGGAGCACCGGATTCCACTCTGGCCAGCAAGGGGTACCGGGTCTACAACAAGACCGGCGACATCGGCATCGCCTATGCCGATGCCGGCTTGATCGAACTGCCCGATGGCCGGCGCGCCGTTGCAGGTTTTCTGGTGAAGGGTCCGTTCAACGACCCAAGGTCCACCAATCTGATCCGTGCCCTGGCAGCCGCCATGGCCCCCCACCTCAAGCCAGAACCGGCTCCGCCGCGCCGGACCGCCTCTCCATCGCAGGAGTCCACACCATGAGATCGCTCTTTCTTGTTGGTGCCTTGATCGCCAGCCTTTCAACGGGCGTGACTCCTTGTGCCGCCGACGACGTCATCCGCCGGCAACAGAGCATCCGGTCGCTTCCGGGGCAACTGGATGCCGTGCTGATGGTGAACGACAACAACCCCGAACTGATCAAAGAAGACGGCATCCTTCTTTCCACCTTTGCCAACGCTGGGGATGCCTCAATCTCCGTGGACCTGAACGGCCGCTTCGATCTGTTCAGCCATCACGTCTATGCAGGCACGGATGACACCCTCGACTCCACCTTGTGGCTGGCCTTGTTGATGGCACCCATCGGTGATGAGGACGTCACGCTCACACTGATCGAAGGAAGCACCTCCCTCTCCCAGGCCACCCAGCCGGGCCAGACCGCAGCCCCGTTTCTACCGCTGCCACCGCTGATGCGGGAAACCAGCGACGTGCTGGCCGCTGGTCCTGGCAGCCGGGTTGCTAGAGACTTGCTGAAGGGCCGACAAGCCCCTGAACTGTCGCAACGACGCTGGACTCTCAAGCCCGGCACCCCAACGGTTGTGCTGAAGCTGCCCATTCCGGTGCAGGGGCTCGACCCCCTGCTCAATGGCCGCAACCTTCAACTGCGTCTGCACAGCTCGGCGCCGGTGGCCCTGGCCACCCTGGCGGCCCACGGTGATAGCCATCAAGCCCCAGACGACAAGGAGTGGATTGACCTGCTCAACAGCGGTGAGCTCAGCGGCAAGGAACACAGCCCCACCCCTCGCGGCAGCAAGGGAAAGATCATTTATTCCCGCGTCAGCGGTGTGCAGATCGGCAGCCGTTGGCAAGCCCGCATCACGGACCCCGGCAGCGAGACCCTGTCGATTCAGAACGCGCCTGTGTCCTGGCCGATCAGCAGCCTTGAGCGCGGCAGTTTGGGCACAGCTCAGGTGCAGACGGCAGAGCTGCAAGCCCTTTATCCCGAAACAGCCTGGGCCGCCCACGGGAACTACGGTGTCGAATACGACCTGACCCTGCCACTCCAAAACAGGGGATCAGCAGCGCAGACCCTGAGCCTGGCCCTCGAATCCCCCTTAAAAACCGATCAGGCCTCCGATGCCCTGCAGTTCCGCAGCAGCCTTTCGGGTCCCGTGATGTTCCGTGGGCCGGTCGAGGTGGCTGGCCTTGATGACAACGATGGCAGCCCCTACGGACGGCAGACCGTGCATCTGGTGCTCCGCCAGGGACAGGAGGGACCATCCCTCGGTCAAGTCACGCTCAAGCCTGGCGAAGCGCGGGAGGTACAGATTCGACTGATCTACCCAGCCGATGCAACGCCGCCTCAGGTGCTCACCGTTCGGCCTGTGAAACAATCCTGATCGCAACAGTGATTCGGCCGTGACAGCACCCCGGAAGCGCAGGGTTTTTCCGTTTACCGCTGTGATCGGTCAGGAAGAGATGAAGCTTGCGCTTCTGCTCAATGTGATCGATCCCCGCATCGGCGGCGTGATGATCATGGGTGACAGGGGCACAGGCAAATCCACCACGATCCGAGCGCTGGCGGACCTCCTGCCGGACATCGAGGTGGTGGCTGGAGACCCTTACAACAGTTCATCCACAGATCCCGATCTGCAGAGCAGCGAGGTGCGGGAACGGATGGAACGCGGCGACTCCATCTCAACAGAACCACGCCAGGTGCCCATGGTGGATTTGCCGCTGGGAGCCACGGAGGATCGTCTCTGCGGAACGATTGACATCGAGAAGGCCCTCAGCGAGGGCGTGCGTGCCTTTGAGCCCGGCCTGCTGGCCAAGGCCAACCGCGGCCTGCTTTATGTGGATGAGGTGAACCTGCTGGATGACCATCTGGTGGATGTTCTGCTCGATTCCGCTGCTTCGGGTTGGAACACGGTGGAACGTGAGGGCGTGTCCGTGCGCCATCCAGCCCGCTTCGTGCTGATCGGCTCCGGCAACCCTGAGGAGGGCGAACTGCGGCCGCAGCTGCTCGATCGTTTCGGCATGAGTGTGGAGGTGAGCACGGTGCGTGATCCTGAACTACGGGTCCAAGTGGTGGATCAACGCACAGCCTTCGACAGCGACCCCGACGGGTTCAGTACGGCGGTGGAAGCCAACCAGGACGCCCTGCAGCAGCGGGTCGTGGAGGCCCAGCAGCGCCTGGGACAGGTGAGCATCGATGACGACCTGCGCCTGCGGATCTCCGCTGTCTGCGGCGAGCTGGATGTGGATGGACTGCGGGGTGACATAGTCACCAACCGCGCCGCTCGAGCCTTGGCCGCGTTTGAGGGCCGCACGGAGGTCAGCGAAGAGGATGTCGCCAGGGTGGCCTCCTGCTGCCTGCGCCACCGCCTGCGTAAGGATCCTTTGGAGCAGGTGGATTCCGGCGATCGGGTGGTGAAGGTCTTCTGCAAGGTGTTCGAGCGCAGCGAAAGCAGCGACCGGGCCGACTTTGAACTGGCCCTGGTGGCCTGATTAGAGCCGAATCGATGCGGATCCTCGGGATCGATCCGGGCCTTGCTCGGGTGGGCTACGGGGTGATTGACACCAGCGGCGGGCATCAGCGCATGCTGGATTGTGGAATCATCCGCACCGACCCCGGCCGCAGCGACGGTGAACGCATGGTGGAGATTGCCAGCGACCTGCGGCAACTGATCCGTGCCTGGCGACCGGAGCTCGCGGCCGTGGAGAAATTCTTCTTCTACCGCTCCAGTAACACCATCAACGTGGTGCAGGCCAGGGGGGTGGTGATGATGACCTTGGCCCGATTCAAGGTGCCGGTGGTGGAGTTCCCACCGATGCAGATCAAGCTGGCGCTGGCCGGTTTCGGCCATGCCGAAAAAGATGAAGTGCTAGAGGCGGTGATGCGAGAGCTTGATCTGACCGAACCGCCGCGGCCGGATGATGCTGCCGATGCCCTGGCGGTGGCCCTTACGGGCTGGTTTCAGCGATGACCACCAAACAGGATTGTCGTGGCCACTTTCGAGAGAGACGTCAGCAGCAGATCTCACTCGGTTCAGCGATCTACCGGCAGGTGCTGACCATGGTTCAGCGCTCGCCGCTACGGCCGGGGTATCTGGGGTTGTATTGGCCGCTGAGCAGTGAGGTGGATCTACGGCCCATCCGCGCCATCACCCCAAACGCTGTTGCACTGCCGGTCGCGGACGGCTCCGGTGGACTCCAGTACCGGTGCTGGGGAGACACGCCCTTGCAAGCCGACGGCTGCGGCATCCCCGCTCCAACGAACGCACCGGCCCTGAGCCCGGACAAGCTCAGCCTCTTGCTCGTCCCTGCGCTGGCCATCGACCACAGCGGTATCCGGCTGGGGTATGGCGGTGGTTACTACGACCGCTTGCGGGCCGATCCGCTCTGGGCAGCCGTGCCGGCCTGGGTGGTGCTTCCCTCCGCCTGCATCAGTTCCGAACCCTTGCCCCGTGACACATGGGATGTGCCCTTCACTGGCTGGATCACGGAACACGGACCTGGTCAGCCCAGTTGATGCAGCGCACCATGGGCCCACCCCTCGACACCATCCATGCTGCGTCTGCTGGCTTCCGTTCTGCTGCTGGGCACCACGTCGGCACTGCCGGCTGGCGCCCATCAGATCGAGAGCGCTTTGACCTACCTCAAAGGCAACCTTGAACTGAGCAGCAGCTTTTCCAACGGTGAGCCCACCCAAGGTGCCGTCGTTCGACTGCTGAATCCTGATGGAACGCCACAGCGGGAACTGGGAAGCACCGATGCCAGTGGCCGCTTGCTGATTGACCTCAGCGATGTGGCTGATGGGGTGTTGGACCTGCAGGTGGATGGAGGTCCTGGCCACAGGGATTACCTGGAACTGCCGGTGAACAGCGGTCAGGTGGATCTTGATCAAGTGGTATCACTCCCGCTCTCGCTGATGCTGGTGGGGCTGCTCGTTAACGTGCGACGTCGATCCGACTGAACACCTCAATGGCCACCAGCAGCGGCAGTGACGCCCTCGACCGGATGGTGGACAAGCTGGCTGGCACGCCGGATCCCAAGCGGAGATATGAATACGTTCTCTGGTTGGCCAAGAAGCTGAAGCCTCTTCCCATCGAGCAGCAGACCGAGGCGATCAAGGTGAAGGGTTGTGTGTCCCAGGTGTTTGTTCAGGGGGTTCTCGACCAGGGGGTGATGCATTGGCAGGGGGATTCCGATGCCCTCATCACCAAGGGGCTGTTGGCGTTGTTGATCCAAGGCCTGGATGGCCTCACCCCTGAGCAGGTGCAGGCTGTGGATCCCGCGTTCATCGCTGCCACCGGCCTTCAGGCCAGCCTCACCCCCTCCAGGGCAAACGGATTTCTCAACATCCTGCGCACCATGCAGTCCCAGGCAAAGCACCTTGCGAACGAATAAGACGCTCGCCGATTCATAGAGTCGCTGCAGACTTCCAACACGGTTCACGGGGAATGGGCGCACGGATCGGCGTAGGTCTTTTGGGGCTGGGCACCGTTGGCGGCGGGGTGGCTGAAATTCTGTTGAATCCAGAGGAGCGTCATCCTTTGGTTGCCGATCTGGACCTGATTCGTGTGGCCGTCCGGAACGTCAACCGCCCTCGCACGGTTGAGTTGTCCGATGCCGTGCTGACCACCGATCCCAGCGAGGTGGTCAACGACCCGAATGTGGATGTGGTGGTGGAGGTGATCGGTGGCATTGAACCGGCCCGCAGCTTGATCCTTCAGGCCATCGCCAATGGCAAGTCAGTGGTGACCGCCAACAAAGCGGTGATCGCGCGCCATGGCCCCGAAATTGCCAGCGCTGCCAAAGCAGCAGGGGTCTACGTGCTGATTGAAGCGGCAGTCGGCGGTGGCATCCCGATCATCGAACCCCTGAAGCAATCCCTCGGCGGCAACAGGATCAATCGGGTGAGCGGCATCATCAACGGCACCACCAACTACATCCTCACGCGAATGGCGAATGAGGGGGCTGCCTACGCCGATGTGCTGGCTGAAGCCCAGCGACTCGGCTATGCGGAAGCCGACCCTGCGGCCGATGTGGATGGTCTCGATGCCGCAGACAAGATCTCCATCTTGTCCGCCCTCGCCTTTGGCGGAACCGTGGACCGCGATGCCCTCCCCACGACTGGCATCAGTGCACTGCAGGGCCGTGATGTGGAGTACGCGCGACAACTGGGCTATGGCGTGAAATTGCTTGCTGTTGCCGAACGCCTTGCTGGCCAGGGTGATCCCTTACCGCTGTCCCTGCGAGTGCAACCGACCCTGGTACCCAGCGATCACCCACTGGCCGGAGTCAATGGCGTCAACAACGCCATCCTTGTGGAGGGGGACCCCATCGGACGGGTGATGTTCTACGGCCCCGGAGCAGGGGCCGGACCAACGGCATCGGCTGTTGTGGCCGACATCCTCAACATCGCCGGCATCCGCCAGGCCAGTGGCGATCAGGGGCCAGTGGACCCGCTGTTGGCGGCAGGCAGCTGGAGACCGTGCGTTCTGGCGGACAGCGGAGACATCCGGCAGCGCCACTATGTGCGGTTCAACACGGAAGATGCTCCCGGCGTGATCGGCAAGGTGGGTGGCCGTTTCGGCGACGCGGGCGTTTCCATTCAATCGATTGTTCAATTCAACGCCAGTGAGGCCGGCGCAGAAATCGTTGTGATCACCCATGAAGTCAGTCAGCGCAAGGTGATCGCAGCCCTCGATGCCATCACTTCTCTCGATGAAGTCTCGGGACTGGCGGCTCACCTGGGCTGTCTCTGAGAACCAATCCACACCATCGGGGCCCATTCAGTGTCAAGATCTCCAACAGAAGGAGTCAGCGTCCGCTGATTCATGCATGAAGTGTTCATGTCAAACGTCGCCGCTGCCGCTGTTGTTCAAGGCTGCAGGCTCCTCGAGCCTTCAGACGTCATGGAGATTCAGCAGGGAGATCAGGTCAACCTGTACAGCGATGCCGGGACATTCCAGGTGATTGGTGTCGACGGTGAGCATGACCGCTGCTGGGTCCGTCGTTGGCCGATGGAACCGAAATTGGGATCTCCGGTCTTCGAGGTGTCATTGCACCAGATCTCAGCGGTTGGCCTTTAAATATTCAAGGTCAGCCCCCGGTTGTCTTGAAGATTGCAGACCGACAGCTGACCAGATCCTGGTTGGTAGCATTCGGCACCGCGCTTTTCAGCCTTTCGCAACTGGGATGTCAGCCCATTGCAACTGGGAACCGTCTGACAGTTGCATCCGCGGGAAAGATCAGTTCCCTCGATCCGGCCCAGGCCAGCACCGTCAACACCATCCAGCTGCTCAGTGCCCTGGGCGATCCGCTTTACAGCCTTGATGGCAACGGAGAGTTGATTCCACGGCTGGCGGAGGCGTCACCGATCGTCAGCCCCGATGGGCTGACGGTGACCATCCCTTTGCGCAGGGATGTGCTGTTCCACGACGGAACTCGGTTTGATGCTGAGGCCATGGCCTTCAGCCTGCGACGGTTTCTGGAGATCGGCACCCTCAGCTATGTGGTGGGTGGACGGATCAGGTCCGTCGAGGTCGCCGCAGACCATCAACTTGTGCTCAGGCTGAGCCGCCCCTCCACCTCTCTGGAGGGTCTGCTGACCTCAGTGAACCTCACACCTGTGTCTCCCACGGCCTACGCCCAGCATCGCGACGGTTTTCTCCATGACCGCTTTGTTGGCACGGGTCCTTATCGGCTGACCGACTTCAGTGAGCACCAGCAGCGGCTCGAGCCCTTCGAGCAGTACTGGGGCGAACCTCCCGCCAACCCAGGGCTCGATCTGATCACACTCAGCAACTCCACAGCGCTCTATGGCGCCTTACGCAGCGGCGAGGTAGACGTGCTGCTCTCACCCTCCATCGATGAAGACCAGCGCCATGCCCTGCATGAAAAAGCTCAGGAGGGCCAGCTACTGGAAGCCATTGGCCCAGCCACGGAGATCGGCTACATCACGTTGCTGAGCAACGTGTCACCGCTCAAGGACCCACTCCTGAGACAGGCGCTGGCCCTGAGCATCAACCGCCAGGAGATCAGCGAGCGGGTGAGCTACGGATTGCGGCGACCACTGCGATCACTTGTACCTCCCAGCATCTCTGGTGCTCGCAGCAGCAGCTGGCCTGCTCACGACCCGACAGCGGCCCGGGCGTTGTTGAACGCTGCGGGATTCTGTTCAGGCCAACCCCTGCGGATTCCGCTCACCTTCCGCTCCAACGTTCCCGCCGACAAGTTGCTGGCCCTCACCTGGCAGGCACAGGTGAAGCGGGATCTGTCGGACTGCCTTGTCCTGGAGCTCGACGGCGTGGAGTCGACCACGATTTATCGCCAGCTGGGCGAGGGAGCCTTCAAAGCGGTGATGCTCGACTGGAGGGGCAGTTACCCCGATCCGGAGGCCTACCTCACGCCCCTACTGAGTTGCTCATCCCCCCAGGGCGACGTCTGCCTGGAAGGGGAAGCCAGCATCAGCGGCAGTTTCTGGAGCACGAAGGGGTTGCAGGAGACGCTGAACAGGAGTGATCGCCTGCGAGGGGCCGAACGCAACCGGGAGTTGCAGCGCATCGAGACAATCACCGCCAAAGGAGCGGCCTACATTCCGGTGTGGCTGGAAGCACCACGGGCCTGGAGCCAAACCAGCCTTGAACAGCCACGTTTCGATGGCAGCGGCCACCTCTTGTTGGCACAGCTGAGGGAGTTGTCCTGATGGCACGCGCTCGCGCACTGCTGAGGTACAGCGCCACCCGGCTGGGGCTGGCACCGGTGATGCTCTGGTTGATCGCGACGCTGGTGTTCCTGCTGCTGCGAGTCGCCCCTGGAGATCCGGTGGATGCCGTACTGGGGAGCCGTGCTCCTGCGGCCGCCAAGGCTGCGATGCGTGCTCGCCTCGGCCTCGATCAATCATTGCTGGATCAATACATCCACTACCTGCATGGCCTGATCCAAGGCGACCTCGGACAGGGGTTGATCAACCAGGAACCGGTCAGCAACATCATCAACCGAACCCTCCCGGCCAGCCTTGAGTTGAGTGTGGTGGCCCTGGTTGTTGCAGCGATCGTTGGCCTCAGCATTGGCTTCAGCGGTATCGCCCGCCCGGAAGGCAAGCTCGATCTCGCTGGACGTCTTTACGGTCTTGGCACTTACGCACTACCGCCGTTCTGGGTGGCGATGCTGGTGCAACTGCTGTTCGCCGTCAGTCTGGGTTGGCTCCCTGTAGGAGGCCGCTTTCCCCCCAGCCTGATGCCCCCGCAGGGCAGCGGTTTTTATCTGATTGACAGCATGGTTGACCTGGATTGGACTGCTTTGAGGGGCACCATCCGGCACCTTGTGCTCCCCGCTGGAACTCTGGCCCTGCTGCTGAGCGGCACCTTCACAACGGCGCTGCGCCTCAACCTCAGGCGCACCCTGCGCGGTGACTATGTCGAGGCGGCCCGCAGCCGAGGGCTGAGTGAAACGCAGGTGGTGCTGCGCCATGGGCTTCCCAATGCCCTGCTGCCTGTGCTCACGATTGCCGGCATCACCGTGGCCTCCCTGATCGGCGGAGCCCTGCTGATCGAGGTGACCTTTTCCTGGCCTGGCATCGCCCTCCGCCTGCAGGAGGCCATCAACCAGCGCGACTATCCCGTCGTTCAAGGCATCGTGGTTGTGATTGCGGCCATGGTGGTGCTGGTGAGTGTGGCCGTGGATCTACTGGTGGCGGCTCTGGATCCGAGGATCCGCTATTGATGCCGAGCGGAAAGATCTGCGGCTGTCTCAGGGTTGAGCCGATGCCATCGCACCTCACCGCGACTGAAGTGTTGCGACTCCGTACCTGACGCACCTGCGGCAACCGCCTCGAGAAAATCGATGATCTCGACACCGATCACAGCCTGAACGCTGATCGGATCCCTGCCCACGAGCTCCTCGCCCAGCTGGAACAGATCATCGTTCTGCTGTACGGCCATCGGTTCACCGACGCGGATTGGTGAAAAATGGCTGGCACCTTCCACCACAACAACACGGCTGCTGGGGTGGCTGGCCAGAGCCGAGAACACCCCCAGCTGTTCATCCAGCGGAGGCGTGATCAGATCCAACGTTCCCCCCAGCAGCAGCAAAGGGACCGGCCACCGGCTGGGTTGACCCGGTGCCCAGACAAGGCTCCCAAGGCTGTTGAGTCCCACCACTGCAGCGGGTTCGAGACTGTCCGCCCCCCAACGCAGTGCCTTGCCCTCCGCCAACTCACATTGGAGCAAGCGGGAGAGATTGGTCAGGGGGAGGTCTTTCAGCGCCCGACGGCAACGGGCGCCAATGCCCTCTTGGGGCTTCGCCCCTGCCGCAAGCAGCGCGGTAAGCGCACCGAGGGAATGGCCTGCAATCACCACCCTCTCACCCGTCAACGGAAGACGCTGGTCGTTCTGAGCCCGCAGCACTCCGGCCAGGTCTTGCAATCGTTGCTCGAGAGCCCGTGTTCCATCGAAGGGCTGTCGCCCCTGAAGCAGGGCCTGCACAGCAGCGGCATCACTGCCTGGATGCTCAAGCAGCGCAACAGGCCAACCGGCCCCGGCCACGCGACGAGCTAACCAGTGGAAGTGCTCAGGATTTCCCCCTAGTCCCGGCATGAACACCAGCCACAGTCCGTCCCGGCGCTGATCAACCGGAACCCAGGTCTCCACTTGAAGGGGCCTGGTGCGATGGGGCAGGCGGATTGGATGCTGGCTCTGCTGAAAGGCCAGAGAGGAGTTGGAGGAGCGGGTTTCGGGTGCCCGCGAGCTCGAAAGCAACGCCTCTCGCCCGAGATCCTGCAGCAACCCCTGGTGACGCTTCAACTGCCGCCGCCAACGCGAGGACGCCAGCACCAAAGCATCGAGGTCAAGCCTCAACTGCTGACCAGGCAAAGCCTGCAGCAGGTCGAGGGTGGTCACCTCGGCACTGTTGACCAACAGCTGCTCCAGGGTTTCCAGCACCTGCTGACTATCGACTGGTTCACCTCCCTCGAGCCGGATCAGCTCTCCGAGGGCCTCCAACAGAGGGTGTGCTGCCCAGCTGCGCAGCAATTGCTGCCCGAAACTGCGCCTAGTCAACACCGGTGCCACTAAGAGACGACTCAGCCCCTCACGGCTTTCGCTGTCCAGCAGCTGCATCCAGGTCGCGAGTTCCGAGCGGGGGTCGTCTGACGAACTCACCCAGGCAACCAGGTCGTCGACATCGAGGGGAAGAACGATGCCATCGATGCTGACTTCCAGACGTTCAGCTGATCGTGCAGGCCACGGTGTGAGCTGCAGGGCCAGCAGACTGCCTAACAATCCAGCCACGAGGCATCGTCCTGAGAAGCGTCCGCGCAGCAACGCCTGATCCTTTGCGGTGGTGGAACCAGTTTCCTCCAGGCCTGCGAAATGTCACCCGTCTCCGGCTGCTGGCCTCGGTTGGTGCCGGCGGAGTCATCTTCATGACACCGCTGGTCTTCCATGCCATCGCTTTCTCCGCCAGTCAGGTCGGTCGTGGCCTCGCTGTTTCCGCATTGGTGGGAACAGTGGTTCGATTGCTCAGTGGCGCCTTGCTTGATCGCGGGCTGCGCTGCTCCTGGCCGATCCGCGCCACAACACTGCTTGCCATCAGCGCCGACCTGATGCTGTTTCAGGCCGACACCTTCAGCGCCTACGTGCTAGGTCAGACCCTGCTGGGCACCGCGGCAGGTCTGTACTGGCCGGCTATCGAGCTGGCTGTTCCCCTCAACTGCGGCGACCTCCCGTCTGGACGTGGCTACGCGTTGGTCCGCAGCGCAGATGCCCTCGGAATTGGCATGGGAGCATTCATGGGAACGATCGCCGCCAGCATTGGCCAGTTGCGGCTGGTGTACGGCGTTGAAGCCATCTGCATGGCCAGCGTCCTGATCTTGATTAGTGTTCAACCGCTTCTGGATGAACGGCCGATGCCGCAGGGGACGCATTCGGAGTCGTCAACCGGGAAGTTGGACTTGACCTGGCTCCCCCCCCTGCTGCCGGTTCTGGTGGTGAGTGTTGTGGCGACCGGCATCCTGTCGCTTCAGCAAAGCGCCCTGCCCCTGGACCTTGTCAAAGGGGGCCTCGAACGTCCTGGTCTCAGCGAAAGTCACAGCAGTGCTCTGATCGCTTTCCAGCTGACACTTCTGGTGTTGCTGCAGTGGCCGGTGGGGCGCTGGCTGTCGGAACGCAGTGTTGGCTTCGGCCTCAGCCTCAGCCTCGTGTCGTTCGCGACCGGTTGCACCCTGATTGGATTATCAGCCTTAACCGCCTCGGGGACTGGGCTGGTCATGGTGGCCCTGCTGCCGATGGCCTTTGCCCAGGCGGCGTTCCTTCCAACGGCAACGGAAGCCGTTGTGGAGGAAACCCCTCCAGAGCATCGCGGGTTAGCGATGGCGATGTTCTCGCAATGCTTCGCCCTCAGCGCCATGGCAGCCCCAGTTGTGGGAGGCAATCTCCTTGACCAACAGGGCCATGGACTGACGCTCTGGATTGGCGTCGCCGCGATCAGCCTGGCCGTTCTTCCTTTGGTGAAGGGTTTAAGGCCCCGTTTCCTAGGGGGCGTTCAGGGCCGGACGAACAACCTATCGATGCTGAAACAGGGAGTCCAGGCTGCGTCTGGATCCAAGGAACGCCCTGTTTCATCCAACAACCGGTAGCGGCAGAACTCGCCCTGTTCTTGAAGGGGTGGGCTCTCAACCAGAACATTGCCAGCTTGGAGGTCTAAGCGGGTCTTGATGTCGTAACTGGGCTCCGTTGAGAGAAAGGATCCCGAGCGAAGTGTGAACAACAATCCCTGAGCTCGCAGGGGCTGGAACAAGCTGCCAAACGCCAGCAATGGCAACAGGCTGAACATCGTGATGCAACGCAACATCAGATCCAAAGAAGCGACTTAAATTAGGAGCAGATTCGCCAAACCATTGATTCGCGGCGAACGATTGATGCTGCATGGCACATCACCGGACTGGTCAATCGCCATCAGCGAATGAATTGATTGAAACGTTCTCAATCAAATCGCAAAGCGAGCGACAACAAAGAACAATTTAGATCAACAATCGAACTTGACCAGCTTAAACGTTGAACAAAAACTCCATCACATCACCTTCATCCACCACATAATCCTTTCCTTCACTGCGAAGCCATCCCTTGTTGCGTGCCTCAGCAAAGGATCCAGCTTCTATTAACTTCTCCCACCCAATCGTCTGAGCGCGGATAAAGCCCCGTTCAAAATCGGTGTGAATCACACCAGCGGCTTGCGGTGCCGTCATGCCGGCTTTAAACGTCCAAGCACGAGTTTCCTTCTCACCGGTGGTGAAGTATGTGCGCAGCCCAAGCAATCTGTACGTCGCCTGAATCAGGCTCTGCAAACCGCCTTCGCTGACCCCCAGCCCCTCGAGATAGTCGGATCTCTCATCGTCACCAAGCTCAATCAGCTCTGCTTCCACCTGAGCTGAAATCCGAACGGTTTCCGCACCCTCGTTGGCCGCCAGGTTGATCACCTCAGTGCAGAAAGCATTGCCCTCTGCCAGATCTTCTTCGCTCACATTGGTGGCATAGATGATCGGCTTGGCAGTCAACAAGCCCAGGGGCTTGATCATCAGTGCCTCCTCCTCACCCAACTCCACGCTTCGGGCCGCACCACCGTCCTCCAGCACGGTCTGAATCCGCTCCAGGGCCGCATCTTCCTGTTGCGCTTCCTTGCTGGTGCGCATCTGCTTCTTCAGTCGCTCTCTTCGCTTCTCGATCTGCGCCAGATCCGCCAGACCGAGCTCCAAATTGATCACCTCTGCATCACGGGCCGGTCCCACAGAACCAGACACATGGATGACGTCGTCATCCTCAAAACAACGGATCACATGAACAATCGCATCCACCTCACGGATGTTGGCCAGAAATTTGTTGCCGAGCCCCTCTCCCTGACTTGCCCCCTTCACCAGTCCGGCGATATCGACGAATTCCATCCGCGTGGGAATGGTGTCGATGCTGCTGCTGAGCTTGGTGAGCTGATCAAGGCGCTCGTCCGGCACCGCCACCGTGCCGACGTTCGGCTCGATGGTGCAGAACGGAAAGTTGGCGGCCTGCGCCTGAGCGTTGGCCACGAGAGCGTTGAACAGAGTGGACTTGCCCACATTGGGCAAACCGACAATTCCGGCTTTGAGCATGGGGCGGAATCTACCGGCCAGCGGCGAGACTGTTGTGAAGTTTTGTGGGCCCATGCTGCAGACCCTGCGACACCCTGAGTCCACGACGGAGACCAACCGTCTCACCGTCCCATCCCCAATGAAACGCTCCCGACCCAAATGGCTGACCGCAGCTCTGGTGCTGGCGGTTGCTGGCAGTGGTTTCGTCCTGCTGCGCTTCGGGCCCTGGAGCAGCCGTCAACGGGATCTGACGCCCTACGTCGCCCGTGCTGAACGGGGTGCCTTGTCCGGCGTGATCACCGCCAGTGGAGAGCTGTTGGCCGTGCAGAAGGTCAACGTCAGTCCTCGCCAGCAGGGACTACTGGATCAGCTGCTGGTGGATGAAGGGGATGAAGTCAGCAAGGGGCAGCTTCTGGCGGTGATGGACCCGGGCGACATTGAAGACCGCGTGCAGGAACGCCAGGCCCTGCTGCGCCAGGCCGAGGCGAATTACCAAAGCAGCAAGGACGATTTCGACCGCCGTCAAGAGCTCTTCACCATTGGCGTGATCAGCTCCGACGACTTCAGCGAAGTCCGCTTCCAAATGATCGCCGCCGAGGCTGCTGTGGTCGCAGCCCGTGAACGTTTGGAGCAGCTCGAAGAAGAGGAGGATGAACGTCTGATTCGTGCCCCCTTCGATGGCACCATCACGGCCCGTTATGCAGAACCAGGGGCTTTCGTGACCCCCACCACCACCGCCTCCGCCACGGCTGGTGCCACCAGTTCATCAATCGTTGAGCTCTCCAAAGGGCTTGAGGTGGCGGCACGCGTGCCGGAAAGTGACATCGGACGGATTGCCACCGGCCAATCTGCTGAGATCCGTGTGGACGCCTTCCCAGATGAACGCTTCAAGGCCCAGGTGAGTGAGGTAGCGCCTCGAGCAGAAAAACAAGACAACGTCACCTCCTTCGAGGTGAAACTTGCACTGGTCAATCCACCGGAGAAACTACTGATCGGCATGACCGCCGACATCAACTTTCAGACCGGTCAAAGCACTCCGAAGACGTTGGTACCCACCGTTGCAATCGTCACCGAAGACGGAAAACCCGGCGTTTTGCTGGTGGATGAACAACAGAAACCAGAGTTTCAGGAGGTGGAGCTCGGCAGCAGCAGCGGTGATCAGACTGCGATCCTGAAGGGCCTGGAAGCGGGAACAAACGTGTTCATTGATCTGCCCCCCTGGGCCGATCGCCGCGACTGATCTCCGTCCACCCTGATTTCCGCCATGCCTGAGGCCTCCACCAAGCCCCTGCTCTTGCTTGTGGACGGTCATTCCCTGGCTTTCCGCAGTTTCTACGCCTTCAGCAAAGGCGGCGAAGGGGGCCTGGCCACCAATGACGGCCGGCCCACTAGCGTCACCTACGGCTTCCTCAAATCCCTTCTGGACACAGGTAAGTCATTGAAACCAGAGGGTGTGGCCATCGCCTTCGACACGGCGGAACCGACCTTTCGCCACAAGGCGGATGCCAACTACAAGGCACACCGTGATGTAGCGCCCGAGGTGTTCTTTCAGGATCTGGATCAACTTCAGGAGATCCTGCGGCACAAGCTGGACCTGCCGCTGTGCATGGCGCCGGGCTATGAAGCCGATGACGTGCTGGGGACTCTGGCCAACCGTGCAGCCGACGACGGTTGGGGTGTCCGCATCCTGTCGGGTGACCGCGACCTGTTTCAGCTCGTTGACGACAACCGCGACATCGCGGTGCTCTACATGGGGGGTGGTCCCTATGCAAAAAACAGTGGCCCAACCCTGATTCGCGAAGAGGGCGTGCTGGGCAAGCTCGGCGTGATGCCCAACAAGGTGGTGGACCTCAAGGCCCTCACCGGTGACAGCTCCGACAACATCCCGGGCGTGCGCGGCGTTGGTCCCAAAACAGCGATCAGCCTGCTGAAGGACAACAACGACCTCGATGCTGTTTACGCCACGCTGGAGGAGCTTGAGGCAGAAGGACCAAAGGCCAGCCGCGGCGCCATCAAAGGTGCTTTGAAGGGCAAACTCCGCAACGACAAGGACAACGCCTACCTCTCCCGCAAACTGGCGGAGATCCTGGTGGACATACCCCTGCCGCAGGAGCCCAGCCTGCCCTTGTCAACGGTGAATGCCGAAGGACTGAGCTCCTGCCTCGAGGACCTGGAGCTCAACAGCTTGCTGCGCCAGGTAGGTGGATTCGTCGCGGCCTTCTCGGAAGGGGGCTACGGCGCCAACGCAGACGCTGCTGCGCCGGCACAGCCGTCGTCGAGGCCGAAAGTCACCAAGGACGATCGGGGATTGGAAGAGACGGTTGGGAGCGTTCCCGCCCTGCGTCCCCAGCTGATCCAGGACACCGCCGCCCTGCAGGGGCTGGTGCAGCGCCTGATGACCTGCACCGATACCGGATCACCGGTGGCTCTGGACACGGAGACCACAGATCTCAACCCGTTCAAAGCTGAACTGGTCGGCATCGGCGTCTGCTGGGGTGAGGAGCTGGATGCACTGGCTTACATCCCACTCGGCCACAACGGAAGTGCGGACAGCCAACCGGTTCAGCTGCCCTTGGAGACGGTGGTCACCGCTCTGGCCCCTTGGCTTGGCAGCGAAGATCACCCCAAAGCGTTGCAGAACGCCAAATTCGATCGCTTGATCCTGATGCGCCATGGGCTGGCCCTTGACGGTGTGGTGATCGACACGCTGCTGGCGGATTACCTGCGCGATGCCGCCGCCAAGCACGGCCTCGAATTGATGGCGGAACGGGAATTCGGCTTCCAACCAACCGCCTACAGCGACCTGGTGGGCAAAAAACAGACCTTCGCTGATGTGCCTCTGGAGGCAGCCAGCCAGTACTGCGCCATGGATGTGCACGTGACCCGACGTCTTGCACTGCTGCTCCGCAACCAACTCGCTGCCATGGGGGCGCAGGTGCTGACGCTGCTCGAGCAGGTGGAGCAGCCCCTGGAACCAGTCCTGGCGGAGATGGAAGCCACGGGCATCCGGATTGACGTTCCTTATCTCCAGGAACTCTCAACGGAGATGGGAACCACGCTGGAACGCTTGGAGACCGAAGCCAAGGAAGCCGCCGGAGTGGACTTCAACCTGGCCTCCCCCAAACAGCTGGGGGAATTGCTGTTCGACACATTGGGACTGGATCGCAAGAAATCCCGCCGCACCAAGACCGGTTACAGCACGGATGCCACGGTGCTGGAAAAGCTGGGGGACGATCACCCTGTGGTGCCCCTGGTGCTGGAGCACCGCGTGCTCAGCAAGCTCAAGAGCACCTACATCGATGCCCTACCGCAATTGGTGGAAGCGGAAACAGGGCGTGTGCATACCGATTTCAACCAGGCCGTCACTGCCACCGGGCGTTTGAGCAGCAGCAACCCGAACCTGCAGAACATCCCGGTTCGCACCGAGTACAGCCGCCGCATCCGCAAGGCCTTTCTGCCCCAGGCCGGCTGGACTCTGCTCAGTGCTGACTACTCCCAGATCGAACTGCGCATCCTCACCCACCTCTCCGGCGAAGAGGTGCTGCAGGAGGCTTACCGCAGCGGTGATGACGTGCACGCACTCACAGCTCGACTGCTGTTGGACAAAGACGAGGTCAGCGCCGATGAACGTCGGCTGGGCAAAACGATCAACTTCGGTGTGATCTACGGCATGGGCGCCCAGCGATTTGCAAGGGAAACCGGCGTGAGCCAGAGCGAGGCGAAGGACTTCCTGAGCAAATACAAGCAGCGCTACCCTAAGGTGTTCGCATTCCTGGAACTGCAGGAACGACTCGCCCTCAGCCGCGGCTACGTGGAAACCATCCTCGGCCGCCGGCGACCGTTCCACTTCGACCGCAACGGTCTGGGGCGGCTGCTCGGCAAGGAGCCGCTGGAGATCGATCTGGATGTAGCCCGCCGCGGCGGTATGGAGGCACAGCAACTGCGGGCTGCTGCCAATGCTCCGATTCAGGGCTCCAGTGCGGACATCATTAAAGTCGCCATGGTGCAATTGCAGGCTGCTCTCACAAGCCAGGGGCTCCCAGCGCGACTACTTCTGCAGGTCCACGATGAACTGGTGCTGGAAGTTGAGCCCGACGCCCTGGAGACAACCCGAGACATGGTGGTGCGCACCATGGAGAACGCCGTGAAGCTGACGGTGCCTTTGGTGGCAGAGACGGGCGTCGGTGCTAACTGGATGGAGGCCAAATAATCCCAGCAAAGGACGCCTTAACCTCAGCCGCAGCTTCTGATCAGCAGTGTCTCTGCGGCTTACCAACACCCTCACGCGCCGCACTGAACCGTTCACCCCTCTGACGCCTGGCAAGGCCAGCATCTACTGCTGTGGGGTGACGGTGTACGACCTTTGCCATCTCGGCCATGCCCGCAGTTACATCAACTGGGACGTGCTGCGGCGCTTCCTGATCTGGCGGGGCCTTGAGGTGACCTTCGTTCAGAACTTCACCGACATCGACGACAAGATCCTCAAACGGGCTGCGGAACAAAACAGCTCGATGACCGAGGTGAGCGAGCGCAACATCGACGCCTTCCACCAGGACATGGATGCACTGGGGATTCTCAGGCCGGACCGCATGCCGCGCGCCACCCAGTGTCTGGATGGCATCCGCTCACTCATCGGCGAACTGGAAGCGAAGGGTGCGGCCTACAGCGCCGATGGGGATGTGTACTTCGCGGTGATGAAGCATGCCGGTTACGGCAAGCTCAGCGGCCGCGATCTGAGCGAACAGCAGGACAACGCTGCGGGACGGGTCGCTGATGCTGAGGAAGCCCGCAAGCAGCACCCCTTCGACTTCGCCCTTTGGAAAGGGGCCAAGCCTGGTGAACCCAGCTTCCCCTCCCCCTGGGGTGAAGGGCGGCCCGGCTGGCACATTGAGTGTTCCGCCATGGTGCGGGCGGAACTGGGGGACACGATCGATATCCACCTCGGTGGCGCCGATCTGGTGTTCCCCCACCACGAAAATGAAATCGCCCAGTCCGAGGCGGCAACGGGGAAGGAACTCGCCCGCGTGTGGATGCACAACGGCATGGTGAACGTGGGCGGCCAGAAGATGAGCAAATCGCTCGGCAACTTCACCACCATCCGCGCCCTGCTGGAGAGCGGTGTCTCCCCCATGACCCTGCGCCTGTTTGTGCTGCAGGCCCACTACCGCAAACCACTCGACTTCACTGCGGAGGCCCTTGAAGCCGCGGCCACGGGCTGGAAGGGGCTGAATGCCGCTTTAGGCCTGGGTGAGCGCTACAGCGACCAACTTGGCTGGCCCAGTCCCGCTGCCCTGTCAGAGGATGCCATCGGTCCTCAAACCAGTCCCGACGCTGAGGCGCTTCAGGCCCTCGAGCAGCAATTCATCGGTTCCATGGAGGACGACCTCAACAGTTCTGGCGCACTGGCGGTGTTGTTTGATCTGGCTAAACCCCTGCGAGCACTGGCCAATCGACTCGAGCGTGGAGATGAGCCAGGCCTACCCGAAGCCGACATCCGAAACCTTGCCCCCCGTTGGCAACTGCTGCGGGAACTCGCCGTTGTTCTGGGTTTGCGCGGAGAAACCTCAGGGCAATCCAACATGGACGACGAGTCCATCGATGCGACTATCGCAGCTCGCAAGGCCGCCAAAGCCGCGAAGAATTACGCAGAGGCCGATCGGATCCGTAACGAGCTGACGGCCCAAGGCATTGAGCTGATCGACAAACCCGGTGGAATCACCGAATGGATCCGCAGCTGAGCCGGGCAGACTGTCGGTCCTATCAAGTCTCCCCATGCTCTGGCTGAAGCGCCTCAATTTCATGGAGACAGCCAAGCTGGAAATGGAGCTGATGAAGGCGTTTGAAGCCGGCGAGGATCTCGATGCCAAGCTGTCGGCCCAGGCACAGATTGCCGGTGGTGGCGATGCGGAAGAGGTCTGGAGACTTGAGGTCTGGACCAAGATGCTGACTCGGATCCGCAAGATGCAGGAGCTGATGAAAGACAAGCCCGACCCGAATGCCTGAAACGATCAGCCTTTCAGCAGATCCACCACACTGATCACCAGTCCAGTTGCGACCACGGGGGGTGACACCCAGCGAAGCATCACCAGCAGAAGTCTTTGCTGCAGCAGCGGTGTTGAGGACTCACTCAGATCCTTCCGAAACCGACCAGGGACAACCCAACCCAGCAGCAGCGCCAGCAGCAGGCCGCCCAGGATCAGCAGCAAGCCGCCGAAGAAAGAATCCATCCAACCCAGCACGGCCATGGATGTCGCGGCGGGGAGGCCAGCCACGAAGATCAGCGCTGTGGACACCCAGACAGCCCGTGATCGGCTCCAGGAGAGCTGCTCCATCAAGCAAGCCACAGGCACCTCCAGCAGCGACACCGCCGAAGTAAGCGCAGCAATCAGCGCCAAGGAGAAGAACAACACGGCCACCAGCTGACCGGCAGCACCGAGGGAGGCCAATCCTGTGGGCAGGGCGATGAAGATGGTGCCCAGGGTGGATCCACTGATCACCTCCTGCAGCCCGAAGCTCATCACCACCGGGAAGGTGACCATGCCAGCCACGATTCCCACTGCGGTGTCCATGCCCACCACTGCCACGGCCTCCCGAGGCAACCGGGCCTCTCGATCGAGATAGGCGGAATAGGCCAGGATGCAGCCGATGCCTGTGCCGATGGAGAAGAAGGCCTGGGTGAAGGCGTTGCGGATGGTTGTGAGATTGGTCAATTCGGCGCTGTCCCAGCGCAACAGGAAGGTGCGATAGCCCTCTGCAGCACCATCGAGGCCAGCGGCCCAGATGGCGAGGCCGATCAGCAGCACAAACAACAGTGGCAAGCCCCAGCGGGACAACCGCTCAATCCCTCCCCGCACACCGGCAGCGACAACAGCGCCGGTGACCGCCAGGCTGAGCAACTGCCCGATCAATGCCGACCGGCCACCACTAAGACCTGCAAAAAAGGCTTCCGCGGCATCGATGTCACGAGGAAGGCCCTGACTGAGCGTCTGCACCAAGGTGGCGCCGGTCCAACCCATCAGCACGGCATAGAAGGCCAAGATGCCGCTGGCGGCCAGGACGAACAACCAACCCATCGGTTGCCACGGACGACCGCCGGCATTCACGGGGGCCAGCAAAGGACTGCTTCCAGTACTGCGGCCCAGCACCATTTCCGCCACCAGCACCGGCAGACAGACCACCAGCACAATCAACAGATACAGCAAGAGAAAAGCGCCACCACCGCCCTGGGAGGCGCGATAAGCAAACCCCCAGAGGTTGCCGAGCCCGACGGCGCTGCCGGCTGCAGCCAAGACAAATCCAAGCCCAGACCGCCACTGCTCCTTCGCCACAGGCTTTCGTCGTGCTGTCGGCCAGCTTGCCAGCGTTCGTCGCCCTTGGTGGGAGACTTGGGCCAACTGCCGCATCAGCGTGAAAGCCATCAGCGTGCTGGGCTCCACGGGCTCGATCGGTACCCAGACCCTTCAGATCGCCGAGGAATTCCCTGAGCAGTTCCGCGTTGTAGCCCTGACGGCAGGGCAGAACCTTGATCTACTGGTGCAGCAAATCCAACGTCACCAGCCCGAGCTGGTGGCTCTGGCCAATGCTGATCTTCTGCCGGAGCTGCAGCAGCGGCTCGACGCCCTCGGCACGGATCGAAAGCGTCCGCAACTTGTGGGCGGTCCCGATGGCCTGAACATTGCAGCCTCGTGGGAGAGCGCGGATCTGGTCGTCACCGGGATTGTGGGCTGTGCAGGCCTGCTGCCGACCCTCGCCGCTGTTCGCGCTGGCAAGGACCTGGCCCTGGCCAACAAGGAAACGCTGATCGCAGCGGGACCGGTGGTGCTGCCGGAACTGAAGAAAAGCGGCAGCCGGCTGCTGCCCGCGGACTCGGAGCACTCCGCCATTTTTCAGTGCCTGCAAGGCACTCCCTGGGCCGAGAACGCCCGACTCTCGACAGGAGTTCCCACCCCTGGTCTGCGTCGCATTCAGCTCACCGCCTCGGGTGGAGCATTCCGGGATTGGAAAGCCGAAGACCTTGAAAACGCCACCGTGGCCGATGCCACCAGCCACCCCAACTGGAGCATGGGACGCAAGATCACGGTGGATTCAGCCTCGCTGATGAACAAAGGGCTGGAAGTGATCGAAGCCCACTATCTGTTCGGCCTGGATTACGACCACATCGAGATCGTGATTCACCCTCAGAGCATCATCCACTCGATGATCGAACTGGCTGATTCCTCCGTTCTGGCCCAATTGGGATGGCCAGACATGAAATTACCGATCCTTTATTGCCTGAGCTGGCCTTCCAGGCTGGAAACACCATGGCGCCGGTTGGATCTCACGGAGGTGGGACAACTCAGCTTCCGTGCGCCCGATCCCGCCAAGTACCCCTGCATGCAACTGGCCTACGCAGCAGGGAGAGCCGGCGGCACGATGCCGGCCGTCATGAATGCCGCCAATGAGGAGGCGGTCGCTCAATTCCTCGAGGAAAAAATCCACTTCCTCGACATCCCTGTGGTGATCGAGGCGGCATGCGAGCGCCATAAGGCTGATCTGATTGCCCACCCCCAGCTCGAGGACGTGCTGGCTGTGGATCAATGGGCCCGCATGGCCGTGCGGGAACAGGTGAAGCGCGGCACCACTCGGGTCCCGTTGGCAGCGCTGGCGGCATGAGCGTTCAGCTGGTCAGCCACCATCTGCTGCTTTGCGCCACTCCCACGAAAGCCAAATGCTGTGATCCAAATACGGGCTTGGCGACGTGGAATGAACTCAAACGACTCATCAAGGAACTTGGGCTTGAGAACAGCGACCGTCCAGAGGGAGTTGTTCTCAGAAGCAAGGTTGACTGCTTGAGAATCTGCGACAAGGGACCGATTCTCGTGGTCTGGCCGGATGGGATCTGGTACACCGACGTCACCACAGAGAAGATCGAAGCAATCATTCATCAACACATTATTCATCACAAACCCGTTCATGATTGGATTTACAAAACAACGTCCTTTCAATTGTTTTGAGTTCTTGTCCATTGACCAAATTCGTCAATCCTTACCAAAAATCTGAGCAGACGAAGACCACGGCGTCACTCACCCACATCAGCGTGATCAACATTCCAAAAAGCCACGGAGCCAAAAGCCATCGCCTAGAGTATTAAGGAATTCTAAATACAGCGTTCGTCGCCCTACCGCTACCTCTCGTTTGACACTGACAACCCCACCACGAACGCGACAACTACCCCACGTTTCAGAAGCTGGTCGTTCAACGATTTATCCAGGCAAAGCTGAGCTGCTGAATGCGCTACCGGCCGAGCTGACCAAGTTCAATCCCTACAAAGCTTGGGGAAGTCTGGTCATGTCCGCCAGCCTCTCGATTGCAGCCGTTTGCGTCGGCACAAGCATTCCGCTCACGCTTGCAGCTCTTCCGCTCTGGATCCTCTACGGAGCCGTTACGGGAACCATCGCCATGGGCTGCTGGGTGCTGGCCCACGAATGTGGCCACAACGCCTTTCATCCCAACAGGCGAGTTGAAGGGGTGGTGGGATTTGTTCTGCACAGCGCGCTACTGGTTCCCTATTACAGCTGGGCTCGTAGCCATGCCGTTCACCACGCCCATTGCAATCATCTTGAAGGGGGTGAAACCCATGTTCCACCCCGTGAAAGCTCTCCTCAAGGGCAAGCAACAGAAAAGCTGAAACGAAAGCTCAACACAAGACTGTTTGGCCTGATTTCTCTGTTCAACCATTTGATCATTGGCTGGCAGCTTTACCTGTTCCTTGGTGCCACGGGTGGAGAAGATTATGGCTTCCCCACCTCACACTTCTGGAACGATGCACCATTCAGAAACGGCAAACGTGCCCTATTCCCTAGTTCGTTCCGCAAATACATGGTGCGTTCGAACCTCGGTTTGATCGCAATGATGACCCTTCTGATTGGGGCTTCCATTCACTTCTCGTTCGCTCGTATTGCCTGCCTATATGGATTGCCCTACATCGTGATCAATATCTGGCTCACCTCTTACACCTGGCTTCAACATACAGACCGCAACATCCCTCATTTCTCGAATGAAACATGGGATTGGGCTAAAGGTGCACTTCAAACCGTTGATCGTCCCTACGGTCCTGTGCTGAACTTTTTACACCACGGCATTGGTTCAACCCACGTTTGCCATCACATTAATTCTGCCATTCCTCACTACAACGCCTGGCGGGGAACAGTCATATTGAGGCAACGCTTTCCAGATCTTGTGCGCTACGACTCAACACCAATTCACCGTGCCCTGTGGCGTGTCGCTACAGCCTGTGGCGGTGCTGTGTATCAAAACCCCTCGGATCGAGCCTTCTATTACTAAATAACTTCACTGAGCACTCTTTCTCAAGATTGCCTGGTTCGGACATTGTTGAACCAGGCACATGCCAATCGGTCAGACCAGCAACCGTTGCTGAGCGTGTCACCCGGGCCATGAAAACCATTGTGACCTCCACGGGCTGTCAGCACAGTCTTCAGATGTTGATCTGAGCCAGAGGAATGATGTTCAGCCATCGACGATTGCAGCTGTACAGCTGACGTCGCTGGGACCCAGGGATCATCAAGGGCTTGCAGCAACAACGTCGGCGGTAAGACCTGCCACGACGACAGCAAACGCGGCAGAGGTGACGCACTCTCATAATATTCTACCACCGATGCAAAGCCCCAGCGTGGCGCTGTGACCGCTGCATCAAAGGCACGAATCGACCGTGGTGGATGATCCTGAAGCTGTTGTTCCTCAGCCGGGGTCACGCCGAAGGGATCAGCAAGGGTCTGACGAACCAGTCGCTGCAGGAGCCAGCGTTGGTAAATCCGATTGCGCGGCCGTTCGATCGATGCACTGCAGGCGGCCAGGTCCAGGGGACTGCTGGCACAAAACAGCGCATCCAGAGCGCCGCTTTGATCCAGACAGGCATTCAGCAACATCGTTCCCCCCAGAGAGATCCCGGCACCCAGGAGAGGCAACGGCTGAGGCAGACCAACCTCAAGCGCCAACGTCGCGGCAATTTGGCGAGCCCGCTTGAGCACAGGCAACAGATCGCTGTTGCAGGCAGCGGCGTAGGTGCCACCGGCCAAGTGCCGGCCAGGGTCAGCGCCGCGCAGATTCAATCGCAACACAGCAAATCCGGCCCCTTGCAGGCTGAGGGTCAACCGGCGCAAACCTTCCCGGCGGCTGGAGCCCCCCAGACCGTGCAACACCACCACCAACGCTTTTGGCGCTTGTGCTGCGGCAGCATCAACGCTCAAGCGAGGACGATCCAGGTAGGCCATCAGCTCACCCGGTTTGGCGGCACCACTCGCCAGGGCCGGAACTGGAATTCGAACGGGCTCCCCCTGATCAACCGGCAAGCCCACCGGCCTGAGCGTGTCCCGCAAGGTCTGCAGGTCGCCACCGATCCAGGGAAGACGCTGCTGAAACAACTCAACCCCCAGCTGCTGAAGCAGCTGGGGGTTGTCAGCGCCCAGTGGAATCACTTCTTGCCCAGTCCGAGATCCTTGAGTTCCGTCAGCAGATCGCCAAGCACCTTCTTGGCATCACCAAACACCATCGACGTGTTCGCCAGCTCAAACAGGTCGTTCTTGATGCCGGAGTAGCCAGCACTCATGCCGCGCTTCACCACAAACACGGTACGAGCCTCCTGAACATCGAGCACAGGCATGCCATAGAGCGGGGAACTGGAATCGTTCTTGGCCTGGGGGTTGACCACATCGTTGGCTCCCAGCACCAGCACCACATCGGTGGCGGGGAACTCAGGATTGATCTGATCCATTTCCTTGAGCTGCTCATAGGGCACATCGGCCTCCGCCAGCAGCACGTTCATGTGTCCTGGCATCCGGCCAGCCACAGGGTGAATGGCGTAGGCCACATCGATCCCAGCGCTTTCCAGCACCCGAGTCACCTCCCGCAGGGTGTGCTGGGCCTGGGCGACTGCCAGGCCGTAGCCCGGAACAATGATGACCCGCTCCGCCGCCTCAAGGGTGAGCGCACATTCCTCAGCACTGCAGCTGGTGATGTTGGTGTACTCACCACCGCCACCACCGCCTCCGGATGTCGCTCCAAGGGCACCGCCAAACAGAACGGACACCAGTGAACGGTTCATTCCGTCACACATCACCTGGGTGAGGATCAAGCCGGCTGCTCCAACCATGGCTCCCGCCACGATCAGCAGTTGGCTGCCCACTACGAAGCCCGCCGCCGCCGCTGCCACCCCGGAATAACTGTTCAGCAGTGAAATCACCACCGGCATATCGGCCCCACCGATCGGCAGCGTGACGCCGATGCCGAGCAGACCGGATCCGATCACCAGCAACCACAGACCTTGAGCACCCTCACCGGATGCAATCAACTTGACTGCTGCCACGAGAGACAGCACCGCCAGGGCGATATTCACGGCATGGCGCAGCCGGCTCTGCATCCAGGCGGGTGTGGACAACCAGCCCTGGAGCTTGGCCATTGCCACGATCGAGCCGGTGAAGGTGATCGCACCCACGAACACCGACACGACAATCGACACCACCGCCACAAGATCCGAACCACCGGCCTCAGGGAACAGCGCCACGCCGAGGGCCACCAGCAGCGAGGACATGCCGCCGCAGCCATTGAACAGAGCGACGGTCTCCGGCATGGAGGTCATCGGGACCCGTTGCGCTGTGATGGCACCGAGGATTCCGCCGGCGAGGGTGCCAGCAATGATCCAGATCCAGGCCGTCGCAGCGATACCACCATCGCCGGCGTAATTGATCAGCAAACCGAGCACCGCCAGGGCCATGGCCACGGCGGCCAGCTGATTGGCACCACGGGCCGAGCGCACCTTGGAGAGACCTTTGATACCAAGGGCCAGCAACAGAACCGCAACCAGTTCGATCGCGTATTTCAGGATGAGCGAAGCGGACATCAGCGGTTCTCCTTACGGGCGGGCTTACGGCTGAACATGGCCAGCATCCGGTCGGTGACCAGAAAGCCACCGATCACATTGAACAGAGCGAACCCCAGGGACACGGCACCCAGCGCGAGCAGCACCGAGTTGTCCCCCGCTTTGATGATCAAGGTGAGGGCTGCCAGCACCGTGATACCGGAAATGGCATTGGCACCGCTCATTAACGGGGTGTGCAGGGTGGGAGGCACCTTGCCGATGAGCTCAAGGCCGAGAAGGCTGCCGAGCAGCAGCACCCAGAGGAATTCAACGAACATCAGCTGGCTCCAGGGGTCAGGACATCGCCGCGAAGGATGTTGCCGTCTTGGGCAACCAAACAACCGGCAATCAACTCATCCTCGAGGTCGAGTTTGAGGTCTCCATCTTTAAGGGTGGGCTCCAGCAGTGCCACCAGGTTGCGCGCGTAAAGAGCGCTGGCGTGGTTCGGCACGGTGCAGGGAAGGTCGTTGCCACCGATCAACTTCACGCCGTTGCGATCGACGGTCTGCCCTGGAACAGTGTCAGCGCAGTTGCCCCCCTGGGCCACCGCCAGATCCACCACCACCGCACCGGGACGCATGCGGTCGAGCATGTCCTCACTGATCAAACGTGGAGCACGGCGACCGGGGACCTGGGCCGTGCAGATCGCCACATCCGCTTCAGCGAGCTGATCGGACAGCTGCTGGCGCTGCGCTGCCAGGAAGGCATCGGAGGCCTGCTTGGCGTAACCGCCTGATTCCGCAGGTTTGTCCTCGAGTTTCGGTGGCTCAATAAACCGTGCACCGAGGGATTCCACCTGCTCCTTCACAGCTGGGCGGATATCGCTCACGTAAACAACAGCGCCCAGCCGTCGTGCTGTGGCCACGGCCTGCAGGCCAGCCACCCCGGCCCCCAGGATGACCACCTTGGCGGGCTGAACGGTGCCAGCCGCCGTCATCAGCATCGGGAAGTAGCGGTCGAGAGCAGCCGAGGCCAGCAGCACCGACTTGTACCCGGCGATGTTGGCCTGAGACGACAGGGCATCCGCTGACTGAGCGCGGCTGATGCGAGGCAGCAGCTCAAGAGCCATGGCCGAGAGAGCACCGCGCTTGAGGCTCGCGGTCAACTCTTCATTGGCATACGGAGAGAGCAAACCCACCACCAGGGCGCCCTGCCGGAGACGAGCCAGACTGGCCGCGGAGGGTGGTTGCACGCAAAGGAAGATGTCGGCCTGGGACCACCCCGCTGCATCACCGGGGTCGATCAACTGGGCACCTTGATCGGCATAGGCCTGGTCGAGGTATCCCGACGTCGTACCGGCTCCGCGCTCGACGGAAACATCACAGCCGAATGACAGGAATTTCTTCACCGTATCGGGCGTCGCCGCGACTCGGGTTTCTCCCGGTGTCGACTCCACCGGTATTAGAAGTCTGGGCAAGACGAAGACAACCACCGACCGGCCTGAGATTAGAAGGTCGCCTCCTGATGACCCGGAACTTTTCTGAAGAATGCAGGGGTGGCTGAAAAACCCTGGCTATTGGAGAGTTGAATCTTGTGTTCCCCATGGGTCTCAGCGCAATCGAGTGTCCCGACGGCGTCTGCCACAGCCATCACGGCGGTCATTCCGTGGAACGTCGGACCATGCAATCCACCCTTGAGGAACACGGACGCGACTGGTGCGAGCGGCTGGCGGAGCGGATCTATGAGATCTCCGTGGATAGTTTCTCCCAAAGCGTGATGCCGAGCCTGCACGCAGCGGGATGGCAGCGTCGACATCTCGACTGGGAGTTCAAGCTCAACGAGCGCGAGTCGGAACCGGATCGCACCCTGGTGGACGGCATCATCAATGCGACCGAAAGCTTCCTGCGCAGCAGTGAAGTGCACCGTCTGTTCATCCAGGAACTGGTGCAGGGCACCTTCGCTGAAGCCACTGAAGATGACCTGCGCAGCCAAGCCGTGCGCACCCTGGTGGAAACGGAAATCGTGGCGATGCTTGATGAGAAGCGCCAGGAACTGCTGGATCGCCTAGCCCAGCAACTGCTCGAATCCGCCAAGGGGAATTTCGATGCGGCGCGCACCGCTGCTGAAGACGCCCTGATGGAAGTGGAACGTCTAGTGATTAACCACGCCGAAGCGCTCTGAGTTCAGACGATCGGCAACACTTCCTGTTCCAGACAGCGGGCCTGCCGCCAGCGTCCCCAACGACGCAACTGACGGGCCCGCAGGATCAGATGGTCGATGTCACATTCGTCCTGCCAACACTGATCGAGCTGCCGGCGCAGCTGCTCGAGAGATTCAGGTGATTGGCGGCCCTTGGCCATAACAGGAGACGGCTGGTGATCCGGAACAGACGCTGATGGCCGGAAGCTAGAGATGCCGACGTGGTTCGAAATGGTTAAAAAGACTCATCTTTGCCCCTGCACACCATCTCTCCTTACAGCTTTGACGTTGGGTCGTCTGGATCCGTGTCCGCGATCCAACCCAGGCAGTGGCAAACCCAGCTAATTCAACTGTTGCGTCGTCGTCTGGATGGTAAAGCGACCGGTGAAAAGGACGTCCTTGTTTCCGCCGGACCGGGTGCCGGCAAGACCCTTGGCGCGCTGCTGGCCTTTCGCAGCATGCGTCAGGAACAACTGCTGCAGCACTTCCTGGTGTTCTGCCACCGCACGTCGATCCTGGAGCAATGGCAACGGTCCGCCGCACGGGTGGGCCTGGAGCTGGTCAGCTGGCCTTGCGAGCAGAAGACGCTGAGCCAAGCGGATGGTCTGCTGCTCACCTATCAATCCGCTAGTCGACAGCCCCAGCAGCTTGCGACAGCGCTCGACCCCTGGCCCGCATCAACCCTGATTGCCATCGCCGATGAAGCCCACCACCTCGGTTTGGATCCCGAGGAGCCCGGAGCAGCGGCCTGGAGCCAGACCTTTGAGGAACAGACATCACAGTGTCGACTGCGACTGGGGTTGACGGGGACACCGTTCCGCGCTGACAACCTCGGCTTCTGCGCCGCGCGCCGCATTCGAACAATCCAGAACGGCGAACTGGTGGAACAGATTCAGCCTGATCTCTGCGTGGAACCGCGGGAACTGATCGCCGCGGGAGATGTGCGCCCTCTGGAATTCCACTTTCAGGACGGCTGGGTGGAGCACAGCCAGGAGGCCCGTCCTGATCGCGATGTGTCCCCGCTCTCCCAGGAGCAGCGCGAGAGCTGGCGCGCCCGCAATCTGCGTCGCGCCATCCGACTGGCCGACAGCAGCTGCATCGGTCAGCAGGTGATTCTTCAGGCCCAGCGACGACTCGCCAGGGTTCGACAGCAGCAGCCGAATGCCGCTGGACTGGTGATCGCCCGCGACATCGAACACGCCTCAGCCATCGCCACCCTGCTGGAGGACGATGGCGACAGGGTGGACCTGGTCCATTCCCAGGACCCAGAGGCCGCGGCGCGGCTTGATGGCTTCCAGGCCGGTGCAGCGGATTGGCTGGTGAGCATCGACATGTGCGCTGAGGGATTTGATGCCCCCCGCCTCAGGGTGGTGGCCTATCTGACGACGGTGGTCACCCGCAGCCGCTTCCTGCAGGGCATCACCCGAGCCGTGCGCATGACTCCTGAGCTGGCGGAACAGGAGCCGATTCCCCGCAACCCTTCGTATGTGGTGGCCCCTGCGGATCCTTTGCTGATGGGCTATGCCCGCTCCTGGTCCGTCGCCGAGCCCTACGTACTGACCTCGCAGGACAGCGACCAGGCCCCCCTGAGCGGTTTCCCTGGTCATGGACGAGGTCCCAGCCTGCCGCTGGAGGCGGTCAACGACGGAGCAGGAGCCATGATCCGCCTGAAAACGCCGCAACTGCCGTCTTTTTTGCAGCGTTGACGACATCTTTCTGCAGAGAAAAATGCGAACTTCTGCGAAATCAAGCCCCGAACGGGGACCTTGATCCTTCATTCTGTTCTTCGTTAGGGGGCAACCATGGACGCTGCAATGGAACGTCGAGTCAGCGTTGCGACATGTTGGGCCTCAACCCGGATCGCTGTGCTGGACAAGGATGAGCGTTATGAAGACAGTTATGCGGTAACGGAAGAATTCCGTGAATGGATCACCTGCATGGGCGAAGACGAAGCCATGCTTGAAGCCAATGTTCTGGCCGTTCCCCGCAATCCAAGCAAACGCGGAATGATGCGCGACGAACTGTCAAGCGATCATCGACTTGAAATCTAAAGAATTCATTAAATTACCGTTATTAATGTTTGTATTGGGCGCTTTTGAACCTGCTGTCCAGTTCAGCCCCCGAGTTGCACTCAGCCTTCCGTAGACTCAACTCATAGTCATTCCGCCTTAGCGAATGTCCGTTGATGCTTCCGGGCACATTGAAAACATCGTCATTCTTGGGTCAGGTCCCGCTGGTTACACAGCAGCCATCTACGCCGCACGGGCGAACCTGCAGCCCCTTCTGATCACCGGGTTCCAGCGAGGAGGCATCCCAGGTGGCCAGTTGATGACCACCACCCACGTTGAGAATTTTCCAGGTTTCCCCGATGGAATCCTGGGCCCTGATCTGATGGATCTGATGAAAGCCCAGGCCGTGCGCTGGGGCACCCATCTGATCGAGGCGGATGCAGACCGGATTGACCTGAGCCAGCGTCCCTTCCGCATCGAAGCGGAGGGACAGACGATCCAGGCCCATGCTGTCGTGATTGCCACAGGAGCCAGCGCTAACCGGCTTGGCCTGCCCTCAGAGGATCGCTACTGGAGCAGTGGCATCAGCGCCTGCGCGATCTGCGATGGGGCCACTCCACAGTTCCGCAATGAAGAACTTGCCGTGGTTGGTGGCGGTGATTCCGCCTGCGAAGAAGCTGTTTATCTCACCAAGTACGGCAGCCATGTTCATCTGATCGTGCGCTCCGACCAATTCCGAGCCAGCGCTGCCATGGCCGATCGCGTGATGGCCAACCCAGCCATCACGGTGCACTGGAACAGTGAGATCGAGGATGTAGCCGGGGGGACGTGGATGGAGTCCCTCACCCTGCGGGACCGAGTCACCAGCGAGACCCGAGCTCTTGCGGTGCGAGGCCTGTTTTATGCCATTGGACACACCCCCAACACCGATCTGCTGAAAGACCAGATCGATCTGGATGGGAAGGGGTACCTGTTGACAGCCTCAGGACGCCCGGAAACCTCAGTGGACGGCGTCTTTTCAGCAGGTGACGTCGCCGACGCCGAATGGAGGCAAGGCATCACCGCCGCCGGCAGCGGCTGCAAGGCGGCTCTGGCTGCGGAGCGCTGGCTCACCCACCACAACCTGGCGACCCGCGTTCCCAGGGCATCCGTGGACCCGGCCAAAGCGGAACAACCGGTGAATGTGGCCGTGACCACCGAGGAGAGCTACGACCCCCAGGGGCTGTGGCAAAAGGGCAGCTTCGCGCTTCGCAAGCTCTATCACGACAGTGACAAGCCGCTGCTCGTGGTTTACACCTCACCGACCTGTGGTCCGTGCCATGTGCTCAAGCCGCAGCTTCAGCGTGTGATCAACGAGCTTGATGGCCACGCCCAGGCTGTGGTGATCGACATCGAAGCGGATCAGGCCATTGCCGAACAGGCCGGTGTCAGCGGAACCCCGACCGTGCAGCTGTTCCACAACAAGGAGATGGTGAAGCAGTGGCGCGGCGTCAAGCCACGCAGCGAATTCAAGGCCGCGATTGAATCGCTGGCGGCCTAACGACGACGCGGTCCCCCTGGACGGTTGCCACCCGGCCGTCCACCGGGGGCACCAGCATTCCGTTCCCGATAGGTGATCCGACCACGGGTCAGGTCATAGGGACTGATCTCCACCAGCACCTTGTCACCCGCAAGCAGCTTGATGCGGAACTTGGTGAGTTTTCCTGCGGCCCGACACAGGCATTGGTGACCGGCTGGCTGCTCAAGGGTGACCAGATAGAACCCGTTTCCCTGTTCCTTCTCGATCACGCCCGAGGTTTCGATCATGCGCCGGTGTCTTTCCAGTAGTCAGATCATCCTAAAAGGGCGCCCTCGGGCACGCTTCTGCCCCTAATGCTTCTAGGCTCCGCGGCTCACGCTTGTCCTGCCGTGCTGCTGCCTCCGATCACCATGGACCTGGGACTTCTGCTGATCTCCATTGGCGTTGTCAACCTGTGGAGGGCTCGCGAAAACGCCGGTTGACCACCCTGCTGTTCAACAAGCCCTACGGGGTCCTCAGTCAGTTCACCCCTGAAACGGCAAGTCGCTGGCGATGCCTGGCTGAATTCATCAATGTTCCTGGCGTCTACGCCGCAGGTCGGCTGGATGCCGACAGCGAGGGATTGCTGCTGCTGAGCGATCAGGGTCGCCTGCAGCAACGGCTGACCGATCCGCGTTGCGGGCACTGGCGCAGCTATTGGGTTCAGGTGGAAGGTCACCCGGACGACCCGCAGTTGCAGAAACTGCGGGAGGGAATTGAGATCCAACACCAGCGGACCCTGCCGGCACGGGCGCGCTGGCTGCAGGGCGAGGACATTCCGTTGCTCCCAGAACGGGACCCTCCGATTCGGGTACGCGCCACGATTCCCACCAGTTGGCTTGAGCTGTCCCTGCGGGAGGGGCGCAACCGCCAGGTGCGCCGGATGACCGCCGCGGTGGGGCTTCCAACCCTGAGGCTCGTTCGGTGCCGGATCGACCTGATGGACGGCGGGAAAGCGTTAGATCTGAACGATCTACCGGCAGGGCGTTGGCGGTCGGTGACCAACGCTGAGCAGGAGCGCCTGAACCGTCTGCTCAGCAGCAGGGTGCCCCGACCACGGAGTGCTGGCCGGGGAGCTGACCGACGAGGGTGACCGCTCGGAATTCAATGCCCTCCAGCGTTCGCCAGGGCTGCTCACTGCGATCGGCGAACGTCACCTGCTCCAGACCGAGCGCACGGAAGTCCTTCAGAAAGTCGTCTTCCTGCCAGGCGCCGCTGATGCAGCCGCTCCACAACTCTGGGTCTTGCTGGAGATGCATCGGCACCGGTTGATCGCAGACGATGTCGCTGATCGCCACGCGACCGCCCGGGGCCAGCACACGCCGGATGTTGGCCAGGAGCCGCTGGCGGGACGAGGGATTCACCAGATTGAGGACGCAGTTGCTGAGAACCACGTCGATGCTGGCGTCCGGCACCAGCGGTTCAGCACCGTCGCCCTGCTCGTCCAGCGCCTCAATGGCGCCTTCGACGAAACGGACATTGCCATAACCGATGGCCTCGGCCACCACCGGTGCCGCCTGACGGGAAAGGGTCAACATGTCGGGATTGCGGTCCACCCCCAGCACAGCCCCATCAGCTCCGACGACCTGGGAGCAGATGAAGGCATTTTTGCCGCTGCCACTTCCAAGATCCAGCACCCGATCACCCGGACGGACCCAGCGGGTGGGATCGCCGCAGCCGTAGTCACGTTCCACCACCGCATCCGGAATCACCTGAAGCAGTGCTGGGTCAAAACCCACCGGCGTGCACAGGCAGGCCTCACGCTCAAGGGCAGCGGCGCCGTACCGGGCATCCACGGCGTCGGACTGATCCAGTGGTTCTGGGGACGGGCAGCAGGACTCCGCCATCAGCCGAAGGCCTCCTGAAGCTCCCGCACAACGTTCCACTGGCCATACCAGTAGTTGGCCTCCGCGCGACGGGCGGGGTCCTCCAGCCCATCGATCGCATCGGGGCCAACGCTCTTCCACAACTCATGACCACAAGAGCGAGTTAACCCCTGCTCCGCTTCATCGGAAAGCAACTGCAGCCGGCGCTTCAAATTCTTCAACTGAGCAACTGCCATCGAACCAGCCCGGACCCCTTATCAGTACAAAAGAACTAACATAGAGCAAGGTTGCTCAGAACGGCAGCTTTTTCCTGGCGTCCTTGTCCAGATCAGCCTCCATCTCGCGAAGTCGCTTGAGAATCGTGTCGTAGTACTCGCTGATGTAACTCTCCATCTCGGTGGTCTCTGAGGGCTCCAGACCGAAGGCGGCGTAGCTGTTCTCCATCTGTGCATCCAACGCCTGGCCGCCGCCCGTCACCTCCGCGAAGGCAAGACGCTCAGCCACATTCACGGCCGGTTCAAAGAACGATGCAATGCCCTGCATCAGCTTGATCAACACCGGCTGAACCCGGAACACGCGGGCCGTTTTGCCGCTGCAGCGCTCACACAGCTGCACCAACTCGCCGGTGTTCCATGCCTTCAAACCCACGACCGGATAGGTGCCGCGAATGGTCTCCTGGCGCTCGAGGGCCGCAACGGCGAACCGGGCCATGTCCTGGGAGTTCATGTACGCAATTGCCGTGGGGCTGCCGCTCACCCACACCGTCTGACTCTCCAGCACTGGGATCGCGAACTGACTGATCACCCCCTGCATGAAGGCAGCACCCTGCAGAATCGTGTAGTCGAAATCAGACGACTCCAACAGGTTCTCGGTGCAGGCCTTGATGTCCATCAACGGCACCGAGCGATGTCCGTGAGCTCCGAGCAGCGACACAAAGACAAACCGTTTGACCTCAGCGCGCTCGCAGGCCCGCAGCAGATTGAGCTTTCCGTCCCAGTCCGTCTCGTAGACGCTGTGGGGATCGGTGGGACGACTGGTGGACGCATCGATCACCGCGTCCACACCATCCAGGGCGTAATCGAGGCTGTCTGGCTCCAGCAGGTCACCACGTGTGAGCTCGCAACCCCATTCCTGCAAAAACGACGCCTTTCTTGGGGTGCGGACCATGCAGCGGACATCGTGTCCAGCATCAAGGGCACGGCGGGCAATCTGTCGTCCAAGGGTGCCCGTGCCACCCAACACCAGAACCTGCATGGGGCCCTCGCTTAGAAATCGTGGAGCCTAGGTGGCTCGGGTGACAAAGGGGGATCAGTCCCCCTGCAGCTTCAACAACAGTGCGCCACCCGCCAGACCCACGGGGATCAGCACCCAGAAAATGGCGGCCGTGCCGAAAATCTCCGAAGCCATGCTGTTGTGTGGTTGCTCAAGGACCTATTAAAGGCCCTTCCCCACGAAGGTTGGAGCAGATCTGTAACAGCTCGGGAAGATCGGCATCGGTGCGCACCTGACCAGCCATCACCCCACTGGGCCAGGCCTGATATCCCTGGGTGCATAGGGCATCCACCAGTTGCTGCAGTGGTGGCGGGCCGGATCCACAGCGCCGTGCCAGCTCGGCGGTGGCCCAAACATGGCCCAAACCTCCCGGGTCGGCCTGGAGCCGCTGCAACAACCGCCGCGTGGCTGAGGCCACCGGCACGGGACTGGCCATCAGCTCCTCGAGCAGGTCGACCTGCTGCAACGGACCCAGCCAGAGCGGCCCGCTGATGGCCCAGCGCCCCTGCTCCGGTGGGCAGTGACAGACCGACCAGTTACGCAGACGCAACAGCGGCTGGCTTTGCTGGGCACCACAGGTCCCGCAGCGGGCCAGCAAGCCCAGCGTCGCTTCCTCGTCTGGTTGCAAAAGGCGTTTCAGGCGAACCGCCAGACGGAAGGTGCGGCCATCGCTGAAGCTCATCAACGGCTGGAGTCCGCGGCCGAGCAACCAGGCCTGTCGTGCCAGCAACCCCAGCTGTTGACGCAGGGCTAGCTCCCAGCTGGCGGGATGGGCCCGAGCCGCTGCTCCGAAGCTGCGGATCGCGCCGGGGCGGTCATGGCCGGTAGGAGAACGACCATCGGTGCTTGCCAGCACAAGAATTCCGTCCGGGGCGAGGACCTGCAGGGCTGGCTGGATCAGAGCACCGGGATGTCCGAAGGCATCCAGATCAATCAGGTCAAACCGTCGCCCCTCGAGCTGGGCCTGACACAGCAACGTCTCGGCGGGAATACTGCTGCAGGTGGCCCCTGCCAATGGCTTGAGGTTGTGCTCCAGCAGGGGCCATCGATCGCCATCGGCATCGTTCACAACGATCTCCGGTGGCATCGATTGAGCCCCAGCTGCCTCCAGTCCCCAACGCAGCCCCCGTATGCCGCAGCCCGCCATCAGATCCAGCCACTGGAGGGGGTACTTACAGGTTGTTGTGCTGGCCTGATGCCAGGCCAGCAGCACAGAACAATCCCTGGCCAGCCGGGAGTCGCGGCGGAAGAAGCCATCCCCCAGCAGCAGCTCAGCCGCCCCCTCGCGATAGTGAGGACCCGGATCGACCAGAGCTTTGACCGCCACTGCTCACCAGACTGCCGACTGGGGTGACCAGGCCATCTGGCGATGGCGGGGCTGGTCCTGCCACTGGAGGGTCCTTGGCCAAGACAACGATCCGGCCATCGTCCTGCTTCATGGTTTCGGAGCTGCCAGCGGCCACTGGCGCCACACCGCTCCGCGCCTTGCCAGCCAGGGCTGGCGCGTGTTCAGCCTCGACCTGCTGGGCTTCGGGGCCTCGGACCAGCCAGCGATTCCCCTGGACAATCGCGTCTGGGGACAGCAGGTGAACGCCTTTGTTGAGCAGGTGGTGCAGCGCCCTGCAGTCCTGCTAGGCAATTCCCTGGGGGCCCTCACGGCTCTGACGGCCGCTGTGCTGAAGCCGGAGCAGATTCGCGCAGTGGTTGCCGCACCGCTGCCAGACCCGGCTCTAATCCAACCGATCCCGCCACGGCGACCACCCTGGCAACGCCGCTGGCGGCGGCGTCTGTTGAGAGTGGTTCTTAGGCTGCTGCCCCTGGAGCTGCTGGTGCCCCTGATCGCCCGCACAGGCCTGATCAGATCAGGACTCCAGGGTGCTTATCACCAATCGATCGCATCAGACCAGGAGCTGCTGCAGCTGATTGCCCGACCGGCGCGACGTCCCACGGCCGCTCGAGCCCTGCGGGCGATGAGCCTGGGCATGGCCCTGCGACCACGAGGGGCAACCGCCCCCGGCCTGCTGAAACAGCTGCACTGTCCACTGCTGTTGATCTGGGGACAGCAGGATCGGTTTGTGCCCCTGAGCGTGACCCGACAGATCCACGCCTGCCGGCCTCATACCGAACTGCAGGTGATCGATGCCTGCGGCCACTGTCCCCATGACGAACGGCCGGATCAGTTCGTTGCCTTGGTCCTGCCCTGGCTGGACCGTAACTTGGGAGTGTGAGACAGGCCGGGAACGACCAGCAGCGATGAAACACACCCTTTCGGTGCTGGTGGAGGACGAATCCGGCGCCCTCAGTCGGATCGCCGGACTGTTCGCCCGCCGCGGCTTCAACATCGACAGCCTGGCTGTAGGGCCTGCAGAGGCCGACCGCCAGTCACGTCTCACGATGGTGGTGGAGGGGGATGACCAGACCCTCCAGCAGATGACCAAACAGCTGGACAAGTTGGTGAACGTGCTTCAAGTGCTCGACCTGACCCAGCGACCCGCCGTTGAGCGGGAACTGATGCTGCTGAAGGTCTCAGCCCCCGCAGAAACCCGCAGTGCGGTGTTTGACCTTGTGCAGGTGTTCAGGGCCAAGGTGGTGGATGTGGCCGATGAAGCCCTGACCCTGGAAGTGGTGGGGGACCCTGGGAAGCTGGTGGCCCTGGAACGGCTGATGGCGCCGTTTGGCATTCTTGAAATCGCCCGCACCGGCAAGGTGGCGCTGGAACGGGCGTCCGGCGTGAACACCGAGCTGCTTAAGGTATCCCCCAGTGAAAACAGAGTTCCGGCCTGAGCTCAGTCGCTCAGACGGGCGGTTTGGATGCGATCCCCTTGTTCGATCGTGTCCACCAAGTCCAGCCCTTTCACCACCCGACCGAAGACGGCATAACGACCATCCAGCTCAGGCAGGGGACGCAGGGCGATATAGAACTGCGCACTGGCGGAATCAGGCGCCTGGGAGCGGGCCATGGCCACGGCTCCACGCTCATGGGTCAACACCAGATCCTGGAGTTCGCTGGGGTTGCTGCTGACGCGGCTATAGCGCGGTGCGTCCTCACCGTCGAAGCTCAGCTCAAGCGGAATCATTCGGGCCACACCGTTGGCGGGATCTACAAAGCTGCCGGTTCCCAGCTGGCTGAGGGGAACGGAACGATCGCTCGACTGCGGGTCACCGCCCTGAACCACGAAGGGAACAGGCTCGCGAACCACACGGTGAAACATCGTGCCATCGTAGGTGCCGCGACGCACTAAATCAACAAAGTTGCCAGCCGTCAGAGGTGCGGCATCGCCATCCACTTCGATGGTGATGTCACCACGACTGGTGCTCATGAACACGGTGGCCTTCCCTTGCAGGCAGGCGGCTTCCGCATCTGCACAACCGCGAGCCACCTCAGCGCGGGGGGAGGGGCTGCAGCTCACCATCAGGGGCAAGAGCAACAGCAGGGACCAGAGAACGAAACGACGCATGGGTTCAAAGACCTTCGAGGTTGACGCCGAGAAAGCGCGCCAGTTCAGCACCGTCCTGCTCCAGCTGCGCCAGGGGCAGTGGCTCACCCACACGGGTGAGGGGCATGTCACGCCGGCCCTGGATGCGTAAGGCCACCCGGCGCCGCGCATTGAAGCCATCGCGCACCTCCACCTTCACGGCCTTCACATCCTTGAGAGGGATCTCCACCAGAACCGGCTTGCGAAAGCCGCGACGGCTGACGGTGACAACCCCGGCGGCCTTGTCGAAGCGGTTGCTGCCGCCGCCGACGTCTACAGCGATCACGTACCAGAGGTAGGTAGCCAGCAACGCGGCAGCAATGCTGTAGAGCCCCATCACCAGACCCTGGGGGACAAAGATCAGCGCCGCGGGATGACCGAGGGGCAGCAGGTCTCGCCCGAGATAGCTGGAGAGGGAGGCCAGGAGGAAACCGATGCCGCCGATGCTGACGGCAGCGGCTACCAAGTAATTCGACAAACGCCTGGAGCCGAGCACCGGCTGCTCGAGCACTTCTGCGGACATGGGAGACCCAAATGAGGTGCCCATTGTGAATGCAGATGACGCCGCTCCGGGCAACCCGAAGAAATCCCTAAGAAACAATGCGATACAAGGGATTTCAGCTGATGCAAACAGCCCCCGCGACACCGGCTGAGATTGTTAAGGTCGCTGACGTATCCCACAGCCTGCGGTTTTCCGCACCGTTCTCCACTCATGACGATCGCTGTAGGACGCGCGCCTCAGCGGGGATGGTTCGACATCCTCGATGACTGGCTCAAGCGCGACCGCTTCGTTTTTGTCGGCTGGTCCGGCATCCTCCTTTTCCCCACGGCCTACCTGGCCATCGGTGGCTGGCTCACAGGCACCACCTTTGTCACCTCTTGGTACACACACGGCATTGCCTCCTCGTACCTGGAAGGTTGCAACTTCCTCACCGCTGCTGTCTCCACCCCCGCTGATGCGATGGGTCACAGCCTGCTGCTGCTCTGGGGCCCTGAAGCCCAGGGCGACTTCGTTCGCTGGTGCCAGCTCGGCGGCCTCTGGGCCTTCGTGGCCCTGCACGGCGCCTTCGCACTGATCGGCTTCATGCTGCGTCAGTTCGAAATCGCTCGTCTGGTCGGCATCCGCCCGTACAACGCCATCGCCTTCTCCGGTCCGATCGCGGTGTTCGTCAGCGTCTTCCTGATGTACCCCCTCGGCCAGAGCAGCTGGTTCTTCGCGCCCTCCTTCGGTGTGGCTGCGATCTTCCGCTTCCTCCTCTTCCTCCAGGGCTTCCACAACTGGACCCTGAACCCATTCCACATGATGGGCGTCGCCGGCATCCTCGGCGGTGCACTGCTCTGCGCCATTCACGGCGCCACCGTGGAAAACACCTTGTTTGAGGACGGTGAGCAGGCCAACACCTTCAAGGCGTTTGAGCCCACTCAGGAAGAAGAGACCTATTCCATGGTCACCGCCAACCGCTTCTGGAGTCAGATCTTCGGGATCGCCTTCTCCAACAAGCGCTGGCTGCACTTCTTCATGCTGTTCGTGCCTGTGATGGGTCTGTGGACCAGCTCCATTGGCATCATCGGCTTGGCCCTCAACCTGCGCGCCTACGACTTCGTGTCGCAGGAAATCCGCGCTGCAGAAGATCCCGAATTCGAGACCTTCTACACCAAGAACATCCTTCTGAATGAAGGTCTGCGTGCCTGGATGGCACCGGCTGACCAGCCGCACGAAAACTTCGTCTTCCCTGAAGAGGTTCTGCCCCGTGGTAACGCTCTCTAATCCCGGTCTTGGCGCCACTGGCGGCAAAGACCTCGACTCCACCGGCTACGCCTGGTGGTCTGGCAACGCTCGTCTGATCAACCTGTCTGGCCGTCTGCTCGGCGCCCACGTGGCGCACGCTGGCCTGATGGTGTTCTGGGCCGGCGCCATGATGCTGTTCGAGGTGAGTCACTTCACCTTCGACAAACCCATGTACGAACAGGGCTTCATCTGCATGCCCCACGTCGCCACCCTTGGCTACGGCGTGGGCCCCGGCGGTGAGGTCACTGATCTCTTCCCCTTCTTCGTGGTCGGTGTTCTGCACCTGATCAGCTCTGCCGTTCTCGGCCTGGGCGGTCTGTACCATGCTCTGCGCGGTCCTGAGATTCTGGAGAACTACTCTTCCTTCTTCTCCCAGGACTGGCGCGACAAGAACCAGATGACCAACATCATCGGTTATCACTTGATCCTTCTGGGCGTCGGCTGCCTGCTGCTGGTCTTCAAGGCCATGTTCTTCGGTGGCGTCTACGACACCTGGGCCCCCGGCGGCGGTGACGTCCGCATGATCACCAACCCGACTCTCGATCCGGGCGTGATCTTCGGTTATCTAACTCGCGCCCCATTCGGCGGCGAAGGCTGGATCATCGGTGTGAACTCCATGGAGGACATCATCGGTGGCCACATCTGGCTGGGTCTGACCCTGATCTTCGGTGGCATCTGGCACGCCATCACCAAGCCCTTCGGCTGGGTGCGTCGCGCCTTCATCTGGAACGGTGAGGCCTACCTGAGCTACAGCCTCGGCGCTCTGAGCTTCATGAGCTTCATCGCCTCGGCCTACATCTGGTTCAACAACACCGCCTATCCCTCCGAGTTCTGGGGCCCCACCAACGCTGAGGCATCCCAGGCTCAGAGCTTCACCTTCCTGGTGCGTGACCAGCGCCTCGGCGCCAACATCGGTTCCGCCATGGGCCCCACCGGCCTTGGTAAGTACCTGATGCGTTCACCAACCGGTGAAATCATCTTCGGTGGTGAAACCATGCGTTTCTGGGACTTCCGTGGTCCTTGGCTGGAGCCCCTGCGTGGCCCCAACGGCCTGAGCCTCGACAAGCTGCAGAACGACATTCAGCCCTGGCAAGTGCGCCGTGCGGCTGAGTACATGACCCACGCTCCCAACGCCTCGATCAACTCCGTGGGCGGCATCATCACCGAGCCCAACTCGGTGAACTACGTGAACCTCCGCCAGTGGCTGGGTGCAACGCAGTTCGTGCTTGCCTTCTTCTTCCTGGTTGGTCACCTCTGGCACGCCGGCCGCGCCCGCGCAGCTGCTGCTGGCTTTGAGAAAGGCATCGACCGCAAAGCTGAGCCTGTGCTCGGCATGCCCGACCTCGACTGATCAACTGATTCAATCCAACGATCATCATTCACCCTCGTCTACGGGCGGGGGTTTTTATTTGGCACGAAACATTCACGAAATCATTGCGAAATGCATGCGATATCGTGCCGATAGCGGTTTCTTAGCCTGTTCTCATCGATGACGCGGCAGTGAGCGAAGGCCTTAGCACCCGGGTGATCCACCACGGCGAGAGCTTTGCCGGGGACACCGGCACCGTGATGCCGCCGATCTTCCCCACCAGCACCTTTGCCCATGGCAATGCGGGCGGATTTGATTACACCCGCTCGGGCAACCCCAACTTCCGCATCCTCGACAGCGTTCTGGCTTCGGTGGAAGGCTGCGCCCACGCCACCGTGTTCGCCTCCGGCGTCAGCGCTATCACCGCTGTGGTCTCCCAACTAAAACAGGGTGATCTGGTGCTCTGCGAGGAGAACCTCTACGGCTGCACCGTGCGGCTGTTCGAGCAGGTGTTCGCCAAGTTCGGGTTGAAGACCGCTTGGGTGGACTTCACCCAGCCAGCCGCACTGGAGCAGATCCAAGCTCAGACGCCGGCAATGGTGTGGCTGGAGAGCCCCACCAACCCTTTGCTCAAGGTGATCGACCTGGAGGCGGTCTGTGCCATCACCCAACCCCTGGGTATCCCCGTGGTGGTCGACAACACCTTCGCCACCGCCCTGGTGCAGCGCCCCCTCGATCTGGGCGCCACCCTCTCGCTCACCAGCACCACCAAATACATCAACGGCCACTCCGATGCCCTCGGTGGAGCGGTCTGCACCAACGATCACGAGTGGCACCAAAAGATGGTGTTCTCCCAGAAGGCCCTGGGGCTGCAGCCCTCCCCCTTTGATTGCTGGTTGATCACGCGGGGCATCAAGACCCTGCCATTGCGACTCAAGCAGCAGATGGCCAATGCAGCGGCCCTGGCCGATCAGTTAGCTGATCACGCCAAGGTGAACTGGGTGCGTTACCCCCACCGCAGCGATCACCCTCAGCATCAGGTGGCGACCCGTCAGATGCGCGCCGGCGGAGCCATCGTGACGGTGAGCTTCAACGCCTGCCAGGAGCAGACCTATGCCCTCTGCAAACAACTGCGCTGGTTCACCATGGCCGAAAGTCTGGGCGGCATCGAAAGCCTGATCTGCCACCCAGCCACCATGACCCACGCCGCTGTCTCTGCCGAGGTGAAGGCCAAGCTGGGCATTGACGATGGCCTGGTGCGCTTCTCAGTGGGCTGTGAAGACCTCGCCGATCTGCAGGCCGATCTGGAGCAGGCCCTGGAGTTGCTGGCGTGAGTCCCCGCGACCTCTTGAGCGAACCCTGCTGGCAGGGAGCGGATCTGGGCCATCCCCTGCCGGACGCCACCCACGCCGTGTCGATGGCCCTGCCCCGCTGGCAGGACGTGATTGCCTACGAGGAACAAGACCCCAGCTGTCGCCAGGCGCTGCAGACCATTTACCCGCGCTTCGGGTTGCACCCTCTGCTGCAGACGCTGTCTGGCCAGTTGGCCCTGGATGGACTGACGGCCTGGCCTTACGCCACCGAAGCCGCGGCCCGCGCCGCCGAGGCCCACTGCCGCCGCAAGGCGCCGCAGGCCCACACCCAACTGACCAGCTCCGGCCCCTTGGTGGCGTTGCACACCGATGCCAGCGCCAGTCCCCATGCCAAAGCCTTCTGGCAGCACACCGGCCTCGGCGCCTCCTCCCGGCAGGCAGCCGTTGCACTGGGGGTGGAACAGTCGCCATCAGCAGAGGACGCTGAAGCGGCCAGAACCAGCATTCGCCAGCGCCTGGCTGCCATCCATGGCATCGAAGCCGAACGGATCAGCCTTCATCCGGCGGGCATGGCCGGCCTTCATGCCGCGTTAACCGCCATTCAGCAGCTGCGACCGCAGCGCCCCACCCTGCAGCTCGGCTTTCCCTATGTGGATGTGCTGAAGCAACCGCAGGTGGTGTTCCACGGCGGGGAGCTGCTGCAACCACAGACCCTTACCGAGGTGGAAGCGGCGCTGGATCAACACCAGCCGGCAGCCGTGATCGTGGAACTGCCGAGCAATCCGCTGCTGCGCTGCGTGGACCTGCCGGCGGTGAGCGAAATGGCTCACTCTCGGGGGATTCCTGTGATCGCCGACGACACCATCGGCACTGGCATCAACCTCAATGCCTTGCCCTATGCCGACCTGATCTTCACCTCCCTGACCAAGAGCTTCGCCGGACGAGGCGATGTGATGGCCGGAAGCCTGCTGGTGAGCCCCCACTCCCGCTGGAGCACGCAACTGCTGCAGGCCATCACGACTCCAGCCCCCCTGGGGGATGGTGATGCCATTGCCCTGGAGCAGGCCAGTCGTGACGTGAACAAACGGGTCCCACAACTCGATCGTCACTGCCTGCAGCTGGCGCAGCACTTGGACCACCACTCTGCGGTGCGCCAGGTGCTCCATCCAAAGAACTGCGTCAACTTCAGGGGGCTGATGCGCCCCAATGCCGGCTACGGCTGCCTGCTCTCCTTTGTGCTGAACGACGCCACCAGGACGCAACGGGTGTTCGATGCCCTACGGGTGAGCAAGGGTCCCAGCCTGGGGACCCACTTCACCTTAGCCTGCCCTTATACGCAGCTGGCCCATTACGACGAGCTGGACTGGGCCGCTGATTGCGGTGTGCCGGCCCATCTGCTGCGGGTCTCCGTCGGCCTGGAAGATCCGAACGAGCTCTGGCAACGCTTCGCTATGGCGCTGGAATCCTGAGGGACCAGCGGAGACTCTGAAAAAGGCCTTAACAACAGCGCTGGTCTTGGATTCAGATGCCTAGTTTACTTCCTTCGGGCCCTCTTATCTGCCAGCAGCCTCATGTCCCGCATTTACGACGACAACAGCCTCGCCATCGGCAACACCCCGCTGGTGAAGCTGAACAGCGTCACCAAGAACTGCAAAGCCACCGTGCTGGCAAAGGTCGAAGGTCGCAATCCCGCTTACAGCGTGAAGTGCCGGATCGGCGCCAACATGATCTGGGACGCTGAGAAGAGCGGCAAGCTCACCAAAGACAAGGTGATTGTCGAGCCCACCTCCGGCAACACCGGCATCGCCCTCGCCTTCACAGCGGCGGCCCGCGGCTACAAGCTGATCCTGACGATGCCCGAGTCGATGTCGATCGAGCGTCGCCGGATGATGGCCGTTCTCGGCGCCGAGCTGATCCTCACCGAGGCCGCCAAGGGCATGCCCGGTGCCATCGCCAAGGCCAAGGAGATCGCCGACAGCGATCCCGGCAAATACTTCATGCCAGGACAGTTCGACAATCCCGCCAACCCCGAAATCCACTTCAAGACCACCGGTCCGGAGATCTGGAACGACTGTGACGGTGCCATCGATGTGCTGGTGGCCGGTGTCGGCACCGGCGGCACCATCACCGGTGTGTCCCGCTACATCAAGAACGAAGCCGGCAAGGCGATCGAATCCGTCGCCGTGGAACCCAGCCACAGCCCGGTGATCACCCAGACCATCAACGGAGAAACGGTCAAGCCCGGCCCCCACAAGATCCAGGGCATCGGCGCCGGCTTCATCCCCAAGAACCTGGACATGTCCATGGTCGACAAGGTGGAGCAGGTGACCAATGACGAGTCGATCGCCATGGCCCTGCGCCTGGCCCAGGAAGAGGGCCTTTTGGTTGGCATCTCCTGTGGAGCCGCCGCCGCGGCTGCCATCCGCCTGGCAGAGCAGGACGCTTACGCCGGCAAAACCATCGTGGTGGTGCTGCCCGACCTGGCCGAGCGTTATCTGTCGTCGGTGATGTTCGCCGATGTGCCCACCGGCATCATCGAGCAGCCGGTTGCCGTCTAAGGCGTCATAAGAAAGCAAATCTCTACGGCCCCGTGGCAACACGGGGCTTTTTGCTGCTTTTAATGCCCCACAGGCTCCGCCTGTGACAACACTGCCTCCGGAGCAATCCACATCGCATCGCCGTAGGAAAAGAAGCGATAGTTGCGTTCAATAGCTTCGGTGTAAATCGCCAACAGCTTTTCCCGTCCGATCAGCGCACTGACCAACAACAACAGCGAACTTTTGGGGAGGTGGAAGTTGGTCATCAGGCCCTGCACCACCGCAAAGCGATAGCCCGGCTGAATCACAAGGTTGACGGGCCCGGTGAAGGGTTGAAGCACTCCACCATTCTGTTGAGCCGCCCCCTCCAGGGCCCTCACACTTGTGGTACCCACGGCAATCACCCGGCCGCGACACCGCTGGATGGCCTCCACCACCGCCGCACTCACCTCGACCCACTCACTGTGGAGCTCCAGTCGGGTCAGATCGTTCGTCTCCACAGGACGGAACGTGCCCAGGCCCACATGCAGGGTGATCCTGGCCAGCTCGACTCCTTTGAGCTGGAGGCCTGCCAGCAGTTCATCGCTGAAATGCAGCCCCGCCGTCGGAGCCGCAACGGCTCCCGGTCGATCGGCGTAGCGGGTCTGATAACGCTCGACATCGTCGGGGTCATGCCGGTCGATGTAAGGGGGGAGCGGAACCTCGCCCCATTGGTTCAGCAGCGTCTCGATCGTCTCCGCATCACGGCAGTCCGTCGGGAACTGAACCAAACGCCCACCACTGGCTGCGTCGTCCTCCAACACCGTTAGGCCGATGGACGTGCCATCAATCGTCAGCACATCGCCGGGCCGCATGCGTTTCGCCGGTCGCGCCAGGCAGAGCCAACGCCCCTCACCGCGGGGCTCGAGCACCAACAGCTCCGACAACCCACCACCGGAGCGACGCACCTTCAACCGTGCCTTGAGCACACGGGTGTTGTTCACCACCAGAAGGTCGCCGGGTTGCAACTCCTCCAGCAGATCCCAGACCACCCCATGCCTGGCAGCCTCGAGGGCTTGCGTCGCCGGGGGCACCATCAACATCCGGGCACTGTGGCGTGGCTCGGCCGGTACCTGGGCGATTCGCTCCTGCGGCAGCGGATAGTCGTAGCTACTCAGCTGCAGGTCCCTGGGATCGGGCACCCCGATCAGAGCGCCAGGCTCTCGGGGCGATGTTCGATCAACTCCGCCAGATCCTTGAGGAATGCCGCACCATCAGCGCCGTAAATCACCCGGTGATCAGCGGTGAGGTTCACCTGCATCTGCCGTTTCACGGCGATGGAACCATCCTTGCCCGCCACAACCGTGGGGCGGGAGGCTGCCACCGCCAGGATCGCTCCGGTACCGGGGGGAAGAATCGCATCGAAGCGGTCCACACCGAACATTCCCAGGTTCGAGAGGGTGAAGGTTCCGGTGCTGTATTCCTCAGGCTGAAGCTGCTTGCTGCGGGACCGCTTCACCAGATCTTTCCACTGGCGCGACATCTCGTAGAGATCCGTGCGGTCGGCATTGCGCAGCACCGGGGTGATCAAGCCGCCGTCTTCCATCGCCACAGCAATGGCCACGTTCACTTCAGCGGGATAGGTCATGCCTGCCGCGGTGGTGGCGGCATTCACCTGGGGATGGCGAGCCAGGGTGACGGCAACGGCCTTGGCCAGCAGCGCCGTCATCGTGACGCCCTTGGGTTTCACCAGCTTGGAGAACGCATCCAGCTTGTCGGTGGTGATGGTGTATCCGACACGGAAACACGGCACAGCGAGGCTGGCCTCCATGTTCCGGTTCACCGCACCCTGGAGGGTGTTGAAGGCGACGGTGTCGCCGGGACGCCCGAAGCTGTTGCCCGCCGGCGCACTGGGGGCCGCCGCCGACGGGGCTGCGCTGGCGGCAACAGCAGCTGCAGTGCCCTCAGCAACCCGGGGCACAGAGATGGGCTGACCACCAGCTTGTTCCACGTCCTCAGCCTGAATGCGGCCGTGGGGGCCGCTGCCGCGCACGGTGCTGAGGTCCACGCCCATCTGGGAGGCCAACTTCTTGGCCCGAGGACTGGCCACCACCCGTCCGTTCGCCACCGGCGCTGCTGAGGCAGCCACCGGTGCCGGAGCTGCTGGGGCCTGAGTCGGAGCTGGTGTCGGGGCCGGAGCCTGCACAGCTGCGGGGGCCGGTGTGGGGGCAGGGGCTGAGGCGGCGGGCGCAGCACTGGTGGCCTTGGCCTGGGCGTCAGCGATCTCCGCCTCGGTCTCCACGATCAGGCCGATGGTTTCACCAACGGGCGCTGTACTGCCGGCCGGCATCAGCACTGCAGCGAGATAGCCATCCTGGAAGGACTCAACGTCCATGTCGGCCTTGTCGGACTCGACGACAAGCACAGACTCACCCCGACCGACCTTGTCGCCCGGTTGCTTCAGCCATTCCACGATCTTGCCCTCAGTCATGGTGGAGCTGAGGGCAGGCATGAAGATGTCGTGGGTCGCCAAAACCGTCTCCGAGAGGGCAGATCAGGGGAGTTTACGAGTCAACTGACACGCGGGTTCAGGCCTCTTCGATCGACTGGATCACGCCGTCGCGCACGACGATGGCCACCTGCATCTTCTCGACCAGGTTGTCGCCGACCTTGATCTCGCAGCTGCTCTCCAGCTGGCCCTGTTCAACGATCTGATCCATCTCCAGTTCACGCACCTGGGCCTGCTGCTGCAGCAGGTTGCGCTTCTGCTCCTCCAGCTCCGAACGCTTGCCAGCTACCTGCTGCTGGATGTTGGCCACCTGCTCCTGCACGCGAGGATCGAGGGGATTAGCGCTCTGACGACGCACCTGGTCCACCACGGTCTGCCCTTCCTGCTCCAGCTGTGCCAGCTGCTGATCAGCGTTGGCAATGCCGTTACTGATCTCGCGTTCAGCCTCTTCCTTCCAGGTGGGCGTCACCACAGCACGCACCGTGATCGGACGCTTGATGGTGAGGATGGTGCCGTCAGACATTGGGCTGAAGAAGATGTCGACAGCGTCTCAGTGCTCTGCTCCTGGGTCAATCACCGGGGAACCGAACGTGGTTCAACGGCCATAGATCCGCTCGATCACAGCAGCATCACGCCGGCTGATGCGATCACGCCGTTGTTTCAGGGTCTGGGTCAGGAGACCGTTCTCGATGCTGAACGGCTCCACCAGGCCAACACCGCACAGGCGCTCATCACCACGGGCTCCAGGCCGCAGCCGCAGCACGAGGTTGCACTCCCGCATCAGCAGGTTCAGCAGTACTGAATCACCAGGTCGCCCGCCGAGGTCCTCCCCCACGGACAGGCCCTGCTCGCTGGCCCAGGCCCGGATCGGCTCCACTCGCGGAACGAGCAGCGCCCCGAGCTGACGTTCGTCCTGACCCACCAGCATCACCTGCTCGATCAGCGGACTGGCCACAAGGGCTTCCTCCAGGGGACCCGGTTCGATGTTCTCGCCACTGCTCAACACAATGGTGTCCTTGGCCCGACCGGTGAGCGCCACCGAACCATCGGGCAGAAGCATGCCCAGATCACCGGTGTCGAACCAGCCGTCGGCGCTGAGCACCTTGGCACTCGCCTCCGGTTTGCCCAGATAGCCCCCCATCACCTGAGGGCCGCGCACCAGCACCCTGCCCCGTTCCCGGAAACCAAGTGAGGCCCCGGATTCTTGATCGACGATGCGGAACTCCGTGTCCGGCATTGGCAGACCGGAACTGCCGCGGATGTTGCGCCATGGCCTGCGGCAGCTCACCACCGGACTGGTCTCGGTAAGGCCGTACCCCACCAGCAGCTCGATGCCCACCGCCTCGAAGAACGCATCGATGTGGGGTGCAATGGCACCACCGCCGCTGATCGGATAGGCCAGCCGGCCACCACTGAGCTGCAGCCGCAGTTTTGGCCAGATCAAGGCTGACGCCAGGGCATGCAGGGGCCAGCGCAGGGCGGCAACAGCTGCAGCTGTCATGCGGCCGGGCAGAGCCACCGGTTGGAGCAGCAGATTTCGAGCCGTTCGCACAGCTTTGCGATGAGCCGCGCTGTTGGCCAGGGCAGCCCGCAGCAGCCGCTGACGGGACGGCGGGAAGGTTTTCACCACATCCTCGAACCCCGCCTGCACCGACTCCCACAACCGCGGCACGGTGGCCATGGCAATCGGTCGCACCCGAGGCAGGTCCTTCTTCAGCTGTTTGATATTCGTGTAAGTCTGCGTGCAGGCGCAGGAGAGGAAGTAGTAGCTGGCACTGCGCTCGTAGGCATGCCAGATCGGCAGCACGCTCAACACCGGTGCACCCGGCTGGGGATGAGCCACACAGGCCAGGGACTGCATTTGATGCAGCAGGTTGGCGTGCGTGAGGGGAACGCCCTTGGGCTGGCCTGTGGTGCCAGAGGTGTACAGAACAGTGGCGATGGCCGTGCGAGCGCTGGTTGGTGTCACGGACTGCTGCCCGGCCCCGGAGGCGAGAAATGCCTCCCAACCGAGCACGCCCTGCTCCGGTTCCCCCTCCAACTGCAGCACCAATCGCAGACCTTGGCGCTGGGACGCCGTCAGGTCCAGGCGACGCCAGAGATCGGCGTTCTGCACCACCAGGGCAGTGGCGTTGCAGTCGTCAAGGATGTAGCGAAGTTCCTCAACCGGAGCCGAGGCGCCACGCACCGCATCGGCGGCCCCGCAACGCATCAGGCCCTGATCCGCCACCAGCCAGCGGGGGCTGTTTTCTGCAAACAGGGCCACCACATCTCCTTCCTGCACTCCCTGGCGCTGAAAGGCAGCCGCCGCCGTGGCAATCCGCTGGGCCAGTTCGGCGAAGCTGAAACGCTCCGCATGGGCCGCATGGGGGGCATCGACGGCGGTGATGGTGCCATGTCGTTCCGCCAGCCAAGGCCAGACCGCATCAACCCGCTCCAGCTCCTGAATGTGGCCATGGCGCTGCAGGGCCTGCTGTTCACGGGCCGTGGGCATCCAGCTGGCGGTCATCCAACACGTTGATCTGTTGGCACAGGCCTATCACGCTTCATCGCACCAGGCCAGGTGGAAGCGGGCAGCCAAGGCATCCCGCAGCAGCGGCTGCACCTCCGCGAGGCGCAATCCAGGAATCCAATCCACCAAGCGCCCCACTGCTCGACCGCTGAGGCCACAGGGTGTGACCTGATCAAAGCCAGCCAGTTCGCAGTCGATATTGAGGGCCAGACCGTGCTGGGTGATCCAGCGGCGACAGCCCACACCAATGGCCGCCACCTTGCGGTTGTCCAGCCAGAGACCCGTCAGCCCCGGCAAGCGCTCTCCCCGCAGGTCGAGCTGCGCCAGGACATCGATCAGCACCTGCTCCAACTCGCGCAGATACCAGTGCAGATCAGGCTGACGCCGGCGCAGATCCAATACGGGGTAGGCCACCAGCTGACCGGGCAGGTGGTGGGTCACCTCACCACCGCGATCGATCCGGTGAACCGGCGCCGGTGGCTGGTCCAGCGGGAAATGCAGATGCTCGCTGCTGGCACCGCGACCCAGGGTGTAACAGGCCTTGTGTTGCAGCAACCAGACCGCCTCCGGCAGGTGCGGCTGCTCCAGCAGACGCTGCTGCCAGTGGCGTTGATCGGCCCAGGACCGCTCGAACGGCACGGCGTCAGCTGGCTCAACAAGAATTGCGGAGCCGGGGTGTGCCGAATCGACAGGCGTAACTAGTTTGCCGATATCAACCGGCACAGGAGCGAGGCATGAAGTTGCTGATCCATGGTCGCAACCTTGAGATCACGCCGGCCCTGAGGGACTACACCCAGACCAAACTCGAGCGGGCCACTCACCATTTCGGCAATGCCGTCCGCGAGGCGGACGTGCACCTTTCCGTCGCCCGCAACCCCAGGGTTCCGCAACAGACCGCTGAGGTCACGGTGTTCGCCAATGGCACCGTGATCCGGGCCCAGGAACGCAGCGAGAACCTGTACGCCAGCATCGACCTGGCGGCCAGCAAGTTGGCGCGTCAGCTGCGGCGCTGGAAGGAGCGACACAGCGATCACCACCACAGCCACGGTCACAGCGCCAGCACCACCCCCGCCACGGAAGCCGTCACCGATGACAGCCAGGTGGATGGCTCCCTGCTGCAGGGCCGTGAGGCCGAGCTTCCCGACCCCGGTGTTCGCCGCAAGTATTTCGCCATGCCGCCGATGAGCCTCGAGGAGGCCCGGCGACAACTGGATCTGATCGATCACGACTTCTACCTGTTTCGCGACAAGGACAGCGATCAACTCCAGGTGATCTACCGCCGGAACCATGGCGGCTACGGCGTGATCCAGGCTCGAGGCTGACGTCGACGGTATCCATGGCTGACCCACAGCAGGATCAATCCGACCTGCCCTCCTGTCTGGACCAGGCGGTGCTGGATCCCCTGCTCACCGTGGAGCAACTGAACGAACGCTGCGATGCCGGTCGACAGGAGAGGGTGCGGGCAATTTGCACCAGCCTGCGCCAGCTGCCCTTGCTGCGGGAACGGCTGGGGGGCCAGGGAGGGCCGAAGCTGATCGCCGCCATCGGCTTTCCCTTTGGAGCCCTCCCCGCTGAACTGCGGCTGGCTGAGGCGACATGGGCGGCAGCCCATGGCGCTGACGAACTGGACGTGGTTCCGGATTTCAGTGCCTTGGTGGAGGGAGACAGCAGCGGCTTTGCCGAGGATCTAGCCGCCATTACCGGTCTGGGGCTGCCGGTGCGGGTGGTGCTGGACATGGCTCGGTTGCCGGAGGATCTCCTGGCGATCGCCGTGGAAGCCTCCATCGATGCCGACGCCGCAGGGGTACAGAGCGGCAATGGCTTTGGACCTCCCTGCCAGGCCGAGCAGGTGGCCGCCCTGTCAGGGTTGTGCCGCGGCCGTTGCGCCATCAAGGCCGCCGGCGGAATCCACCACCCCAAGCTGGCCATGGATCTGCTTGAGGCCGGGGCAGCCCTGGTCGGCACCAGCAGCGCCCCCGAATTGCTGCAGGCACTCCGGCGACCGATCGCCTGAATGGCCGAACGCACCCTGGTGGGCTTAGCATTGAAGGTTGGGCCACTCGGCGAGCACGATCGGCTGCTCAGCCTGCTCAGCGATGCGGAGGGGGTGACCCGCCTGGCGGTCCCTGGTGCTCGTCGGCCGAAGAGCAGCCTGGCGGCAGCGGCACCCCTGACCCTGCTGGAACTGCAGGTGGGCGGCCGCAGTGGTCTGGCCCGCGTGCGCCAGCTGCGGGTGCTCCACAGCCATGCCGGACTGGGCCGCCAGCTGGAGACCTTGTCCGCCGCTCAGGCCTTCTGTGATCTCTGCCTGCAGATAGGACGGGAGGATCCGGTGGAGGGATTGCTGGCCACACTTCAACTGCATCTGGAACGGCTGGACCAACGCAGCGACTGCCTGGATGAGCTGCTGGCCAGCAGCGTGCAGGGGGCCATCCATCTATTGACCCTGGGGGGATACAGCCTGCCGCTGCAGAGTTGTTGTCTCAGCGGTGCTCCACTGGAGCCTCCCATCGGGACGTGGGAGTGGCGCTGCAGCCTCCTGCCGATGGACGGCTTCGCCATTGATCGACAGCCCGGAGCGGCGATGACCCTCAATCCCTCGGAGCTGGCCCTGCTGCAACGGCTGACCCGTGCCGATCTGCCGCGCCGCCGCGACGGGGAGCTGATGGGGCCACGCCCGGTGTGGTTGCGGTTGCTGGCCGTGGTCGAAATCTGGATCCGAACGCATCTGCAGCGGGGGAACCCTGCCCTGGCGATGCTGCGGGAATGCGTCACTGCGAAGCAGGTAAGCCAACATGGCGCCGACGCAGCGAACAGTTGAGCGGATCCGCAGCCAGCACTCCAGACACCAGCCGGCGAGGTCTGCAGGCGGTGATCCGTCTGGATGGGTTCCGGCGGCTGTGGCTGGGGCAGATCTTCTCCCAGCTGGCGGACAAGTTCTATATCGTGTTGATGGTGTTCTTGATCGCCCAGTACTGGGTGAGCAGCGACCCCGCCAGCAGCGGTCCCCTGGCGGACGTGGCGTCAGCCATCCGCATGGACATCGAGACGCGGGCGGAACGCATCACGCTTCTGGCCACAGGCATCTACGTGGCCAACACGGTCCCCGCCATCCTGCTGGGGATGCTGGCCGGCGTCTGGGCCGATCGCTGGCCGAAGCGTCGGGTGATGGTGGCCTCCAATGCCATGCGCGCCCTGCTGGTGCTGTTCGCACCGTTCTGCTTAGTGCCGGGCCCGTTGTTTCTCGGTTTGAGCTGGGGGTACTGGGCTCTGCTGGTGATGACCTTTTTCGAATCGGTGCTGACCCAGTTCTTCGCGCCGGCTGAGCAGGCTGCGATTCCACTCCTGGTGCCTCGGGAGCTCCTGCTCGCGGCCAATTCCCTCTATCAAGCCACCAGCATGGCCGCCACGATCGTGGGGTTCGCTCTGGGGGAGCCGATTCTGCGGTTGCTCAACGGCGCCTTCCTCCAACTTGGCCTCGCCGGCGGTGAGTTCCTGCTGCTGCCGTTCTGCTATGGCCTAGCCGCGGTGAGTCTCAGCACGATCCAGATGCATGAAGCCCCAAGGGAAACGGGGGATGTCGGCATCCTTGAAGAAGTCCGCGAGGGACTGCAGGTGTTGGTGAAGCGACCCACGGTGCGCCGGGCGATGCGCAATCTGGTGTTGCTCTACAGCCTGCTGGCCGCCATGTACGTGCTGGCCATCAGCCTGGCCGGCTCGATCTACAGTCTTGGCCCCACCGGATTCGGCAGCCTGCTGGCCATGAGCGGCCTGGGCATGGCCATCGGAGCCGTGGTGACCGCCCAGGTCGGTCACCGGATCAGCCGTCATCACCTCGGTGCCACCGGCCTGGCCACCATCACCTTCGCCCTGGTGATGCTGGGGCAGTTGCAGGGTCGACTGCTGATCACCCTCTTGCTCTGCACCATCCTTGGCGTCGGGGCGGCACTGGTAGCGATCCCGGCCCAGACCACCCTGCAGGAGGACACACCGGAGCGGGAGCGGGGCAGGGTGTTCGGACTGCAGAACAACCTGATCAACATCGCCCTAAGCCTGCCGCTCGTGCTGGCCGGCACCCTTGTGAGCAGCGTCGGGCTGGAACCGGTCCTGCTGCTGTTGGCGGCGATGGCCCTTCTGGCGGCGGTGCTCGAACGCCCCTGGAAGCGCTGCTAACTTGCCAGTTCGCCTGAGGAGGGCAGTCGCGCTTGGTGCAGATCGCCTGGCTGGGGAAGAAGACACCGTTCTGCGGGAACGTCTCCTACGGCCTCAGCACCACCGAGGCGCTGCGTCAGCGGGGGCATCAGACCCACTTCATTCATTTCGACAATCCCCGCAATCCCGAAAGCGGCGGAACGTCACTGCTGGCCAATGATCCGGACGTCAGCCTGCCGTATCTGGTCAAATCGCAGGTGTACACGATCCCCTCGCCAGGGGCACAGCGGGAGCTGCGGGACTCCCTGGAGCGGCTGAAGCCGGACATCGTTCACGCCAGCCTCACCCTCTCCCCCCTTGATTTCCGCCTGCCGGACCTCTGTCAGCAACTTGGGGTGCCCCTGGTGGCCACCTTCCATCCCCCCTTTGATGCGGGACTGCGCAACATCACCGCCGGAACCCAGCAGCTCACCTATCAGCTCTATGCCCCCGCCCTGGCCCGCTACGACCGGGTGATCGTGTTCTCCCAGCTCCAAGCCGACGTGCTGGTGCGCCTTGGTGTGCCGGAGCAGCGCCTGGTGGTGATCCCTAATGGAGTGGACACGGAATGCTGGGCCCCAGCTACCCCGAGCACCAGCAATCTGACCCTCAAACGGGTGCGGGAGCAGCTGGGTTCGCAGCGGATTTTCCTCTACATGGGACGGCTGGCCACCGAGAAAAATGTCGAAGCGCTGTTGCGGGCCTGGCGGCTCACCTCACCGGTCGGATGCCGACTGGTGATCGTCGGCGATGGCCCCCTCTGCAGCGGACTGATGAACCAGTTTGGCAATGGAGAGGTGCTGTGGTGGGGCTATGAACCCGATCTGGAAACCCGCGTGGCGCTTCTGCAGTGCGCGGAGGTCTTTGTGCTGCCCAGCCTCGTGGAGGGATTGTCCCTGGCGTTGCTAGAGGCAATGGCCAGCGGCACCGCCTGCGTTGCCACCGATGCTGGCGCCGACGGCGAGGCGCTGGAGGGGGGCGCGGGCATTGTTCTGAGCACCCAGGGGGTCACCACCCAACTGCGCACCCTGTTGCCGGTGCTGCGGGATCAGCCGGTGCTCACCGCGGAGCTGGGGAAACGGGCCCGCCAGCGTGCCCTGGAGCGTTACACGATCAGCCTCAACATCGATGCGATCGAAGCGCTCTATGGGTCCCTGGTCCGCTCCGACCAGAGGGCGGCCTGACTCAGGCGAGCTCGCGGCTGCGCTCGGCGGCGGCGATGACGGCCTCCATCAAGGCGGAGCGGGCTCCCGCCCGTTCCAGGGCGCGCACACCTGCGATGGTGGTGCCACCGGGGGACGTCACCATGTCTTTCAAGGTGGCGGGGTGCAACTGACGCTGATCCAGCAACGCGGCGGTTCCAGCCAGGGTGCGATGGGCCAGACGATGGGACAGATCCCGCGGCAGGCCAGCCGCAACCGCACCATCTGCCATCGCTTCAGCCATCAGAGCCACAAACGCCGGGCCGGAGGAGGTGAGGGCAAGAAAGGCATCGAGCTTGTCTTCAGGCAGCTCCAGCACCTCGCTGACGCCGGCAAACATCTCACGAACCTTGAGGCGCTGCTCAGAGCTGATCGCCTCTCCCCAGGCCAGAGCCGTGAGTCCTTCTCCCACCAGCGCCGGGGTGTTCGGGACCGCACGCACTACACGATGGCCGGGGAACAGGCGCTGCAAGCGGTCCAGGCTGACGCCGGCCAAAACGGACACCAGCAGAGGCTGGTTTTCGGCGACGGGGGCCGCTGCGGCGATCCCATCGATCTGCTGCTGCTTAACTGCCAACAATTGGATGGGCGCCGTCCAGACCCGCGCAGCTTCAGCGCTGCGGGAGGACTGGATCGAAACGCCCGCGAAGGCCCCTTGTCGCAGACGCTGTGCAGTGGCGACAGTGCCCACAACCGCCAACACCTGCTCAGCCGAGAACGCCTTGCTGCTCAGCAGTGGTTCCACCAACGCCTGGGCCATTCGGCCCAGGCCTATCACACCGAGGGAAGGAACCACAAGACTCGAACTCAAAGGGCAGTAGCGCCCCAGGCGGGAGACGGAGCCGCAGCTGCTTCCTGCTGCTGCTCAGCTTCCGCATCACGGCTCACCACCGTGGGGGTGGAGGCTTCGTCGTGACTGGTGTTGGTCACGGTGACGCAGCTGGGGGCGAACAAGAAGATGCTTTCACCCACCCGCTCCTGGTGACCGTCGATGGCGAAGGTGCCACCGGCCACGAAATCCACCGCCCGCTGGGCCTGATCCGGTTCCATCATCGTCAGGTTAAGGATGACGGTCTTGCGCTCACGCAGGGCCTGAATCGCCCGGGGCATTTCATCGAAGCTGCGGGGCTCCATCAGATTCACTTCAGCAGCGGCAGTGCTGATGCCTGGCATGCCAATCACATTGGACCCTGAGAAGTTGTCCCCCAGGTCGAAGGGATTGCCATCGCCGATGGTGGCTAAAGCCCCGCCGTCGGCCTGGCTGGCCCGCTGATCCTGTTCGGGTTGATCATCGTCATAAACCAGATCATCAAGATCGCCATCGAGATAGTCGTCACCAGCGACGACGGCACGCAGGCGGGAAATCAGCGACACCTTGAAACTCCTCTGGGGCTGAGACGTAAGGGGTAGTCCGCGCGTCGGGACGACCTTGTCCTTGAATAACGTTTCACAGGGCTCTCAGCAAGTCATCCAGCCTGAGGCGGTGCTGACGGCCGGGGGCCAAAGAGCACGGACCCCAGACGCAGCCAGGTGCTGCCCGCCGCAGCCGCATCTTGCCAATCGCCGCTCATGCCCATCGAGCACTCCCTCAACTCCAGCTGATCGGCCAGCTCCCGGCACTCCTGAAACAAGGCGCGTCGATCATCTGCGTCGCAGCCCATCGGAGCCATGGTCATCAGTCCGATGACCGTCATCGATGGCAACGCAGCCAGCTCTGTCCAGGCCGAGAGCAGCTCATCCCGCAAGAAGCCTCCTTTGTTGGTATCAGGCCGCAGCTTCACCTGCAGCAGCACCTCCGGCCATTGCTCTTCCTCGCCGGCAATCCGAGATACCCGCTGCGCCAGAGGCAAGGAATCGACGGAATGAATCACCGGAAAGGCACGCACCACCGATCGCACCTTGTTGCTCTGCAGCCGTCCGATGAAGTGCCATTGCAGGGCCAGGTCCGCCAACTGCTCCTGCTTGGGCAGCGCCTCCTGCAGCCGGCTCTCGCCAAAGGCTCGCTGACCGCTGCCCGCCAGCTCACGGATCACCGCGGCGGGGTGCCCCTTGCTGACGGCCAGCAGCTGTGCTGTGGCCGGCAGCGCCGCCTGCAGAGCGGTCCAGCGATCAGAGAGGGGGCCTGACAAGGCTCAGCCGTCAGATGAAGGTTTGATCAAAGAGCTGCCGCCAGTTCTCAAGTTCCTCAGAGCCGGCGCGCTGGCAGCGCTGCAGATTGACATCGGCATGATAACGGGCGTCGCCGTAGGGAATCACCTCGAACTGGGCTCCACGGGGCTGCAAGGTCACCAGGAAAAACATGCGCTGGGCATACAACGTGGCGTAGATGTCCCGACCCTCACCGGCCGGTGCCACCCGATACAACATTCCGAATGTGGGGTGGTTGAGGTAACGCTCGGCAGCCATGGATGCAGCCTCCATCACAAAGCACCGTACCGAGTCCTCAGACCCAGCACGGCCAACAGGCTCAACAGTGCCAGTCCATTGACCAGGGGCGCCGGCCGCTCATCCGGTATCCGGAAGCCAGCTGGACCGGAGACCAAGCCGCCGCGAGCCACCAGGGCATCGGCCCCTTGTTCCGCCCGCAGAAGGATGTTGGCCAGAAGCCGTTCCCCCACCGCTAGCACCAGCCCGAAGGATGCCTTGAACCCCAGACGGCGCAGGTTCACAGCACGACTGGCCAGGGATCGCAACAGGTTCTGCAGTTCCTCCTGCACCAGGGGAAGAAAGCGCAGGGCCAGCAACAACTGAAACCCCAGCCGTTCCATCGGCAGCCCAAGACGGTTGAGCGGTGCCAGCCACCAACTCAGGGCCCACACCAGGTCTTCAGGTGGAGTGCTGATTAGCACCAGATTGACGCTGTGGATCACCGTGAAGATCAGCGTGGAGGTGCGCAATCCCAACAGCAGCGAGGCCCGGTCCACCGAGAGCGGTCCCAGCTCAAACACCACCCAGGACGGTCCCTGGGGCAGGGCATCCGGCAACTCCTGAGGGGAACGCAAGGCCAGCGTTGCGGCCGGATCAGCGGCCGGCAACAGCATCGACAAGGTGCCAACCGCCAGCGCCAGGAGCGTCAGCACCAGCAGGGACCGCCACCAGATCCTTCGGGGAAGGCCACTGATCAACGTGAGAAGCAGCAGGCCAAGCACCAGCGCCACACGCCACAAGGGCCCTGCCAGCACAGGGGTAAGCAGAAACACCAGAGACCAGGCCAGCTTCAAGCGGGCATCGAGTCGACGCAACCAGCCCTCACGGCCGTCGACGAACTGCCCCATCGGGATCTGCCGCAGCCAGTCCATGGATCAGCTCTGGCGGTTCTGCTGACGCACCATGTCCCGTTCAGCATCGCGTTGCTGCTTGCCACGCCAGTAGAGCTTCACTGGGGTGCCGTCGAATCCCAGCCCCTCCCGGATCTGGCGTTCGACATAGCGGCGATAGGTATCACCGAAGAGCTTCGGGTCGTTGACGAACAGCGTGAAGCTGGGGGGGCGGCTGGCCACCTGAGTGCCGTAGTACAGACGCCCCTGACGGCCGCCACGGGTGGTGGGGGGACTGCGCCAGCTGAGGGCCTCCTTGAGCACTTCATTCACCACGGAGGTGCTGACGCGCCGGCGGTGCTGCTCCACCGCCAGGGCGGCCAGAGCAAAAATGCTGTCCACCCGTTGACCGGTGAGGGCCGAGGTGAAAAGCATCGGTGCCCAGTCGAGGAAATACAGCTTGGCGCGGAGCTCCTTTTCCATGGCCGTCATGGTGTGGCTGTCTTTCTCCACGGCATCCCACTTGTTCACCACCACCACACAGGCGCGACCGTCCTCCTCGATCCGCCCCGCCAGCCGCTGATCCTGTTCGGTGACGCCATCGAGGGCATCGATCACCAGCACGCAGACGTCACTGCGATCAATCGCTTTGAAACTGCGGTTGATGCCGAAGTATTCAGGGCCGTAATTGACACTCCGACGGCGGCGGATCCCCGCGGTGTCCACCAGCCGCCAGGGGCGGTTCTCACGAACGATGTTGGTGTCGATGGTGTCCCGGGTGGTGCCGCGGATCGGGCTCACGATCGCCCGCTGCTCGCCACAGATGGCATTGAGCAGGCTGGATTTACCCACATTCGGCCGTCCGATGATCGCCATCTGGATCGGCTCCTCCTCATCCCCCTCCTGATCCTTGGGGGGCAAGAAGGTGAGCACCTGATCCAGCAGATCTCCGGTGCCCACTCCATGGATGGCTGAAATCGGATGGGGTTCTCCCAGTCCAAGGCTCCAGAATTCAGCTGCCATCGCCAGACCCTGCTCCGGCGACTCGCATTTGTTGACGGCCAGCAGCGTTGGACAGGGTCGACTGCGCAGAAATTCCGCGATGGATTCATCCGCAGCCGTGATGCCCTGCTGGCCATCCACGATCACCACCGCAACGCTGGCTTCCTCCATGGCCAGAGCCGCCTGTTCACGGATCTCCGGCAGAAATTCACTGTCGTCGTCGAACACCAGGCCACCGGTGTCGACCACCTTGAACTCACGATCGCCCCAGTAACCGTCCTGGTAGGTGCGGTCGCGGGTGACGCCAGGCTCGTCATGCACAATCGCTTCGCGACTGCGGCAGAGACGATTCACCAGAGTCGACTTGCCGACGTTGGGGCGTCCGATGATCGCGACGACGGGACGCGCCAAGGGGCGGAACTCCGATCAATCCTTGACCCTACAGACCCGTTGACACCGCCTGGTTCAAGCCACCGGCAGGTCGCCGGGGTGACCAGCGACCGGATCCATGGGCACCGGACACTCGGGAGCCATTGGCCCCTGTTCCGCAAGGGGCATCTCCAGCTGCGCCAGCCAGGCCAGGAGCCAGTTCACGGCAGTGGCGCGGCGGGTCCGTCGCGGGTAGAGCTCACCGATGCGGTAGCCCTGAAACTGCAGTTGCTGCTTCAGCAATTGCTTGTGCTGCTTCGGGATCGAGCGGGTCAGGCGCACGGAAGCCGGCCGTTCCGCAATCAGCTGTGGCCCCTCCGGAAAGGCTTCCTTCCAATCGAGAGGTGTCTCGGGACCTGCACTCCAAGTTCCATCCGCCTCGACATAACCCAGGCGCTCCCAGATCCGCTCACAGACAAAACGGTCGCTGCAACGGTCCTCCAGGATCTGCATCAGCAATGCCCGGCTAATCGGCCAGAGATCTTTCACGTGAGTCGGCAGCATGGTGACCATGCTCGCCTCCACTCCGCTGCAGCTTTCCGGGTCCGGCACGGCGCGGCGGCTGGAGTGCCGCGTGCTGCAGTCCCCCCTGGCCGGCGTAAGCGACCGTGTCTTCCGTCATCTGGTGCGCCGCTGGGCTCCGGATGCCCTGCTGTTCACAGAGATGGTGAATGCCACCAGCCTTGAGCTTGGCTTCGGGCGCGGCAAGGTGAAGGAACTCGGCGACGAACAGGGCCCGATCGGGGTGCAGCTGTTCGATCACCGCCCGGATGCCATGGCCGATGCAGCCCGCCGAGCCGAAGACGCAGGAGCATTCCTGATCGACATCAACATGGGGTGCCCGGTGCGCAAGATTGCCCGTAAAGGCGGCGGATCAGGACTGATCCGCGACCCCCACCTCGCCAGCCGGATCATCGAAGCCGTGGCAAACGCCGTGCGGTTGCCCGTCACGGTGAAGACACGACTCGGCTGGTGCGGCAGTGACGCCGCCCCTCAGACCTGGTGCCGGCAGTTGCAGGAAGCCGGTGCGCAACTGCTCACCCTGCACGGCCGGACCCGCGAGCAGGGGTTCAAAGGCAAGGCGGACTGGGCTGCTATCGCCGCCGTTAAGCAGGCCCTCACCATTCCGGTGATCGCGAACGGAGACATCAATACTCCCGAGGATGCCCAGCGCTGCCTGGCCCAGACAGGCGCCGACGGCGTCATGGTGGGTCGCGGAACCATGGGAGCCCCCTGGCTGGTAGGGCAGATCGATGCGGCACTCAAGGGCCTGCCGATTCCAGCCACCCCTGGCCCCGCAGCCCGCCTGACCCTGGCCCGGGAGCAGCTGCTGGCGCTGGTGGAAGCCCGCGGTGAACACGGCCTGTTGATCGCCCGAAAGCACATGGGCTGGACCTGCACCGGCTTTCCCGGAGCTCCGCAGCTGCGTCATGCCTTGATGCGCGCTCCCACCCCAGAGGACGCCCTAGCGTTATTGGAGAACCAACGTCTGGCCCTGGAGTGAGCCTGCTGCTGCTGCTCTGGCCGCTGGCGCTCATCCAGCGGCCGGAAGCGGAGTCTCCTCTATGGGCCCGCCGCAGCCTGATCCTGTTGATCAGTGGCCTGACCTTCCGTTATCTGCATTGGCGCTGCACCGCCAGCCTCAATCTCGACAGCACGGTGTCCACGAGCCTCAGCGGTTTGTTGCTGCTGGCGGAGAGCTGGCTGCTGATCACCGGTCTGCTGCCACTGTGGCTGGCCTGGCGCCGCTTCCCCGACCGTCGCCAGGAAGCCGACAGTCGCCAGCAGGCGTGGCAGGCCTCGAACTGGAGACCCCATGTGGACATCCTGGTGCCCACCTACGGCGAACCCCTGGCGGTGCTGCAACGTTCGCTCCTGGGCTGCACGCAGCAGAGCTATCCCCACACCACGGTCTGGGTGCTGGATGACGGCGGTCGTGAGGAAGTGAGACAGCTGGCCAGGCGACTTGGCTGTCGCTATCAGCATCGTCCCGAACGGCGGCATGCCAAGGCGGGCAATCTCAACGCAGGCCTTCGCCGTTGCCACGGCGAGCTCGTGGCGGTATTCGATGCGGACTTCATCCCCCAGCACCGCTTCCTGGAGCGCAGCATCGGCTTTCTGCTGGAGCCCGACGTAGCTCTGCTGCAGACCCCGCAGTCGTTCATTAACGCCGATCCGGTGATGCGCAACCTGCGGCTGGAATCCTGGCTGCTGCCGGATGAAGAAAGTTTCTACCGCTGGATCGAGCCGGTGCGGGACGGATGGGGGGCCGTGGTCTGCGCCGGCACTGCTTTTGTGGTGCGCCGCCAGGCCCTGGATCAGGTAAGCGGCTTTGTCGAAGCGGCCTTGTCGGAGGACTACGTCACCGGCATTGCCCTGCGCGAGCAGGGTTGGAGGTTGCTGTACTTGCAGCAGAAACTCAGCGCAGGACTTGCTGCGGAATCCATGGCGGACTTCGTGCGGCAGCGGCAACGCTGGGCCAACGGCACCCTGCAAAGCCTGCGGCTACCACAGGGGCCGCTGCAGGCCCGTGGCCTCAGCCTGGGCCAACGGCTGGCCTACCTGGAGGGTGTGGTCCATTGGCTGAACAACCTGCCGAGGTTGGTGCTGATGCTGATGCCGCTGAGCTACGGCCTGCTCGGCATCACACCGATCCTCCTCGACCAGCGGGCCATCGTCGAATTGATGCTGCCGCTGTGGGGCACAGTGCTGCTCAGCATCGGCTGGCTGAATCGCCACAGCCGTTCGGCCCTGTTGACCGAACTGACCAGTTGGGTGCTCACCGTGCCGCTGGTGGTAACCCTTATCAGCCACGTGCTCGGATCCTCCATGGGCTTTCGGGTCACCCCCAAGCATCGCCACCGTTCCCAGGGCGGCTGGGCCTGGTTTCTGGCGCTGCCCCTGATCCTGCTGAGCCTGCTCAACCTGACGAATCTCCTCGGGCTGATCCAACAGCTGATCCTCCAGGGCTGGGACGAACTCGGGCCGCTTCAGCTGGGGCTGGTGTGGGCGGTGCTGAACCTGCTGGGGACCATGGTGGCCCTGCGCGCCTGCTGGGATCCTCCCCAGAGCGATCCCTCCCCCTGGCTCAGCCTGGATCACGCCGCCGAGCTGATCGATGCCGGGGGGCATCGCCATCCGTGCCGGATCACTGCCATCAGTGAAAGCGGTGTGGAGCTGGCTTTTGCCACAGCCCTGACACCCCTCGTTGCCAGCAGTAAATTGCAATGGACGTCTGACGTGCCGCCTCTACCGGTCGTGGTGCTGAAGGCCCAACCTAATCGGGTGAGCCTTCACTGGGGGGAGCTCAACCAGCGACAGCAGCACAGCCTCATCCGCTGGTTGTTCTGCTGCGATGGGATTTGGCCGGAACGGCGGCCACGGCGGGAAGTGCTGGGGCTGTTGATGCTGCTGAAACGGCTGCTCCTGGGAGGATCAACTCCTGGAGCGTTCAACCGCTCCCTGGTGCCACGACGCCCTGGAATTCAGGGCAGCACGTCGGGCCAGCCCTGACGCACCAGCAGCAGGGAGAAGTAGGGGCGCTCACTCGCCTCAATGTCACCAGCTGAGCGAACGATCTGGTCTGGCCAACCCACCCGTTCAGCGAACAGCGCTCCACTGAGCATGTTCTGGCGCTCCAGCAGAGGACGAACCCAGGCCCAGCGATGGCCCAGTTTCATCAAGGCCAGCACCCTGGGATGCTGCGCTGCCGTCTCGAGCAGACCAGTCAGAGCATCAGGTGTCTCGGGACAGGGCATCACCAGCAACTGGTCCTGTTGCAGGGCGAGGGGCCAGCCCGCAGAAGCTGCTGCGGCGGAGATCGCCGTGATGCCTGGAATCACCCGCGTGGGGCAATCAGGATGGCGCTGCTGAAGCGCCAGCAGGACGTAGCTGCCGGTGGCGAACAGGGAGGCATCCCCTTCACAGAGCAGCACAACCGCCTGTCCTGCCTTCACTTCCGCGGCGAGGGCATCGGCCGCCAGATGCCAGGCCTCACGCCTGGGTCTAGCTGCCGACACCATCGGGAACAACAACGGCAGCAGGCGCTGCTTGGTACTGATGCAGTGGGAGGCAATGGTGGCGGCCATGCTGGCGCTCCCCTCACGGGCCACCGGTGTGGCCACCACATCGGCCTGTTCGATCGCCCGCACCGCCGCCAGCGTCAACAGCTCAGGATCGCCGGGGCCAACCCCCACCAGCGTGAGGCCGGCGGGCACGGTCGGGTTGATGATGGACAGCGGAACGGTCCTCCGGGAGCCCGGCGATGAGTCGTCTCAGCATCTTTCCAGACCACGGGGATGGCGGTGATGGCGCCCTTCCACTGCCGAAGCTGGTCTGCAACGACCCAGCCTCGATCCAGGCTGAACTGGCCGACCGGTGTGTCGGCTTTGAGCAGTGGCCTGCTGCCCATGCCCTACCCCCAGATGCCGATCAGAGCACGATCCTGACGACCTACGCCTCAGAGGTGGCCAGGGTCCAGAGGGATGGTGGTTATCAAACGGTGGATGCCATCCGAATGACGCCGGATCACCCGGAGAGGGAGGCTCTGCGCAACAAATTCCTGTCGGAACACACCCACGCCGAAGACGAGGTGCGCTTTTTCGTTGAGGGCCAGGGGCTGTTCTCGTTGCACATCGACAAGGAGGTGCTGGTGACGCTGTGTGAACGCGGCGACCTGATCAGCGTCCCGGCCGGGACCCGCCACTGGTTCGACATGGGACCAACCCCATCGTTCTGCGCCCTGCGCTTTTTCAACAACAGCGAAGGCTGGGTCGCGACCTTCACGGGCGACTCCATCGCTGAGCGTTTTCCACGGCTCGACTGAACCATGGCTGGCATCACGCCCATCGGACTGCTGATCGGTGGGCTGGCCCTTTGGGCACCGATGGTGCGAGCGGAGACCATGTCACCGGAGACCATCCGCAAGGTGGCGCGGCTGGAACTGGCCCGCAGCATCCGCGCCTTTGCCGCTGGGTCGCTGGCCAATGGCGAGTGTCTGGTGAGAAGGGAGCAGCTGTCCCAACAGCAGGCCAATCAAGCCACTGCCATCGCCCTGCAAGAGATGGGTATCAGTGCTGCCGTGCTGGAGAACCCCCAGGTCCGCAAGGCTGCTGATCTGTTGGGTCAGGAGCTGACGGACAGCTGCGACCTGAGCTCACTGGATGACAAGACAGCTCAACAACTGGTTCGAGACGAGCTTTAACAACGCCGTAGCGTCAGGGCATTGATCAGGGGCAACGGGATGTTCTCTGGCTGGGGACTGAGCTGGGGAGGCTGGCTCGATAACCGCCGCGGCGAGTGGTTCCTACTCGCCCAGTTGCTATTGATCACGGCACACCTGCTACCGCCCTGGCCTGCCCCCGCCGACTGGGGGTTGGGCATGTGGCCCCGGCCCGTCTTCATCGTCGGCGTGCTGCTGCTTTTGAGCGGCTTTGGTGTAGCAGCGCAAGCCTTTACAGCCCTCGGCAGCAGCCTGTCTCCATTGCCTGAAGCCAAGCAGGGAAACCGCTTGATCCTCCAGGGGCCCTACCAACGCTGCCGGCACCCGATGTACCAGGCCGTGTTGCTCTGCTCGCTGGGCGTGGCGCTCTCCATCGGCAGTCTTCTGCACTTGATCTTGCTAATGGGGCTCGTGGCGGTGTTGGGGGGCAAAGCCCGCCGGGAGGAACGATCTCTCCTTCAGCTGCATCCGGAATATGCGGTGTACCGGTCAACAACACCGGCCATTGCCCCTGGCCTCCCCTGGCTCGACTGGCGCAATTGAGCGTTGCCTTCTCCCACACCTCTCCTGTGCTGAAATATCGCCAACTTTCGAGAAACCGTGTCTCATCCCTCTCGCCGCAAGGGAATCATCCTGGCCGGGGGCAGTGGCACGCGGCTGCATCCGATCACCCAGGCGGTGAGTAAACAATTGCTGCCGGTGTACGACAAGCCGATGATCTACTACCCGCTCAGCACCCTGATGCTGGCGGGGATCCGTGAGATGTTGATCATCACCACACCCCATGATCAGGAGGCCTTTCAGCGGTTGCTTGGCGATGGCAGTCGCTGGGGCATGACCATTCAATACGCCGTGCAGCCCAGCCCGGATGGGTTGGCGCAGGCTTTCCTCATCGGCGCTGATTTCCTGGATGGGGCACCCGCAGCTCTTGTGTTGGGAGACAACCTGTTTCACGGTCACGACCTTGTGCCACAGCTGGTGAGCAGTGACGGGCGAGCGGAAGGTGCAACGGTGTTTGCCTACCCAGTGAGCGACCCGGAGCGTTACGGCGTCGCGGAATTTGACGCAGATGGACGTGTGCTGAGCATTGAAGAAAAGCCCAAACAACCCAAGAGCCGTTACGCCGTGACCGGCCTTTACTTCTACGACGCAACGGTGGTGGAACGGGCCCGGCAGGTGAAGCCCTCAGCCCGCGGTGAGCTGGAGATCACCGATCTCAACCAGATGTATCTGGATGACGGCAAGCTCAAGGTGGAATTGATGGGTCGGGGCATGGCCTGGCTGGATACCGGCACCTGCGACTCCCTCAACGATGCCGGTGGCTACATCCGCACGCTGGAGCACCGCCAGGGCCTGAAGGTGGGCTGCCCGGAAGAGGTGGCCTGGCGACAAGGCTGGATCAGCGGTGAGCAACTTGAGTCCCTGGCGCAGCCGCTCAAGAAAAGCGGCTACGGCACCTACTTATTGCAGCTGCTGGAGGAAAGCATCAGCGACCACGCGGCGTTGCAGAGCAGCTTGGAGGTACCGGCCCATGCAGGTTGAGCAAATGCAGAGCCCTCAGGGGGCAACGATCGAAGGACCATTGCTGATCAGCCCCCAGGCTTTCGGAGACGAACGGGGCTGGTTTTTTGAAAGCTGGAATCAGCGCAGGTTCGATGAGGCCGTTGGAGAAGCGGTGGTGTTCTCGCAGGACAACCACTCCCGCTCCGTGCAGGGGGTGCTGCGGGGGTTGCACTACCAACTCGAGCCGGAGCCGCAGGCCAAACTGGTGCGTGCCAGCGTCGGGAAGATATTTGATGTGGCGGTGGACATCCGCCAGGGCTCAGCCACCTTTGGGCAGTGGGTGGGTGCCCAGTTGAGTGCAGAGAACAAGCAGCAGCTCTGGGTCCCTGAGGGCTTTGCCCATGGATTTCTGACCCTGAGCGCTGTGGCTGAAGTGCAATACAAGGCCAGGGGGTTCTGGAACAAATCATGTGAACGCGCCATTCGCTGGGACGACGCGAGCATCAATATCCGTTGGCCTTTGGATCTGCTGGGCGGAGCTGAGGTGAGCCTTTCGGGCAAAGATGCAGAGGCTCCAACACTGGATCAGGCCAAGGCAGCTGGAGACGTCTTCTGATGAAGGTGTTGCTCACCGGTGCAGCGGGGCAGCTTGGGCAGGCCTTGATTGGAAGGATGCCTGATGGCATTGAACTGGTGGCGAGCAGCCGCAGCGGCGGCAATGGCTTGGTGGCACTCGACCTGGCTGATGCAACGGCATGCCGGCAGGTGGTGGAGGAGCACCGCCCCGATTGGGTGCTGAATGCCGGGGCTTACACCGCAGTGGACAAGGCAGAAGCGGAACCGGAGCTGGCCCATGCCGTGAATGGAGGCGCACCGCGCGCTTTTGCAGAAGCGATCCAGGCGCACGGCGGCCGAATGCTGCAGCTGAGCACCGACTTTGTGTTCAACGGTCAGCAGGGCTCCCCTTACCGGGTGGATCAAAGCCGAGATCCCCTGGGGGTCTACGGCGCCAGCAAGGCCAGCGGAGAGAAGGCGGTGGAAGAGCTGCTTGGGACCAGTGGCCAAGGTGTGGTGCTGCGCACCAGCTGGGTGATGGGTCCGGTGGGCAAAAACTTTGCACTCACGATGCTGCGACTGCATCGTGAGAAAGAGCAATTGGGGGTGGTGGCCGATCAGGTGGGCTGCCCGAGCAGCACGTTGAACCTGGCGACGGCGTGCTGGGCGGTGATCACCAGCAGCCGCGATGAGGTGGAACTCCCCCCTGTGCTGCACTGGTGTGATGGCGGTGCCGCCAGCTGGTACGACGTGTCCGTCGCGGTGGGCGAGCTGGCGATGGACCTTGGCCTGCTGCAGCGCGCCGCCACGGTGAATCCGATCAGCACAGCTGACTATCCAACCCCAGCCACTCGTCCCGGCTATTCGTTGCTGGATTGCCAGGCCAGCCGACAAGTACTGCAACTGGAGGCCCAGCCCTGGCGGGCAGCCCTCAAGGATGTGCTGCAGGCCATCCCCACGAACCCTTGATCCCGATGACCAATTCAATGCCGACTGCTGCAGAGCTGCTGGGATCCCGACGGCGGGTACTGGTGACAGGAGGTGCTGGATTTATCGGTGGGGCCGTGGTGCGGCGCCTGCTCAAGGAGAGCGAGGCGATCGTGTTCAACCTCGACAAGATGGGCTACGCCAGCGATCTGACCTCGATTGAGGCGGTGCTGAGCGAGCTCGGAGATGGAGCAAAGCAGCGCCATCAACTGCAACGGGTGGACCTTGCGGATGCAAAGGCTGTTCGTGAGGCGGTGAAGGCGGCGGATCCCGACCTGGTGATGCACCTGGCGGCCGAAAGTCATGTGGACCGCTCAATTGCAGGCCCTGGTGTGTTCATCGAGAGCAACGTGACAGGGACCTACAATCTGCTGCAGGCTGTACGGGAGCATGTCGAGGGCTTGAGCGGAGAACGCCAAGAGAACTTCCGCCTGCATCACATCAGCACCGATGAAGTCTTCGGCTCCCTGGGCGCAGAGGGTCGTTTTTCAGAGACGACGCCTTACGACCCGCGAAGTCCATATTCCAGCAGCAAGGCGGCCAGTGACCATCTAGTGAGCGCCTGGCACCACACCTATGGATTGCCAGTGGTGTTGACGAATTGCTCCAACAATTACGGACCTTGGCAATTTCCCGAAAAGTTGATTCCTGTCGTGACGTTGAAAGCTGCTGCCAGAGAGCCAATCCCCTTGTATGGCGATGGATTGAACGTCAGAGACTGGTTGTATGTGGAAGACCACGTCGATGCCCTGCTGCTCGCCGCATGCAAAGGAGCATCAGGCCGCAGTTACTGTGTCGGTGGATATGGAGAACGAACCAATCGTGAGGTGGTGGAGTGCATCTGCAGCCACTTGGATCAGCTAAAACCGGACGGAGCACCCCATGCGAGGTTGATCACACGAGTGACGGATCGTCCCGGCCACGACCGTCGGTATGCCATTGATCCGACTCGGATTGAGACCGAGCTGGGGTGGAAACCAAGGCATGATTTCGATGAAGCCATCGCAAAGACCGTGCAGTGGTACATCGCACACTACGGCGACAAAAAACTGTAGTGGAACAACTACCAGAAAGCCAAGGAAACATTTCCCTTCGACAGGATTGGGTTAGAAGCAACATACGATTAATTGGCAACGGAGAATATCACGTCGAACACGCAGACTGTTACTTCGAAACACGCAAAGGGATAGCCAAAGGATATTACCTGCTTCGATTATCAATCAACGCGGTAGGGCTCCCAACGCTTTGCTCCGTCTCCATAGAGCCCGTTGGACCCAACAAATCGCTGGCAAGAACATTCACCGTGCCCATCCAAAGCACAAGATCACAGCAGTGCCTTGCGCTTCCAATCGTCATCCTGCAAAGGAGCAGAGTCAAGATCAGACCAATCAGCGGGCAAGGACCAATCAATGCGACCTTTTCAGTATTACCTACAACCGCAGATACGATTGTAAATGTTTTAAGACAATGGACGACAAGAAAACCGAAGGAAAACGACAACGCAGACGCGCATGAGACGCACTCAATAACGCAAGAAATTACCTGGCGAACAGAACAGATTTATCGATTGGCGCAGATCAGGCATCAAAACTGGCCAAAAACACCTTCCGACAAACCAACCAAACAAGAGACAGACGAAAGATATGAGAACTATATAAAAGAGATTGAACCAGAACTCGACCACAATGAAGAGCAAATCAGGGAATGGCTTGAGCTAAATCAAGACGCCCCGCTTATCAGCATTATTATTCCTACCTACAATACCAACAGTAATCACCTTCGCGAATGCATTGAAAGTGTCTGCCGTCAAAGCTATCCCAACTGGGAACTCTGCATCTGCGATGACAGCTCCAGCGCGGTGAGCGTCAAGACAATCCTCAGGAGCTATCAATCGTCAGACCCTAGAGTAAAACTTATCTTTCGCGAAAAGAATGGCCACATATGTGAAGCCAGCAATGACGCACTTCGCATGGCGACAGGAGAATACGTAGCATTACTAGATCACGACGACATCCTTGCAGACAATGCTCTTTACTGGGTTGCACGTGAGTTGCAGAAAAAACCTCAAGCAAATTTAATTTATAGCGACGAAGACAAGATCAACGACGATGGAATGCGTGCATGCCCACACTTCAAGCCAGCTTTCAACATCGATCTTTTATTGTCTTACAATTTCATCTCACACTTGGGTGTTTACAGAAGGGAGATCCTCAAACAAATTGGTGGCTTCCGAGTTGGCTTCGAGGGAAGCCAAGATCACGATCTTGCACTCAGGACTGTCCTGGAATCTTCCCCGGACCAAATTATTCACATCCCTAGAGTCTTGTACCACTGGCGAGCACATTCCGAATCAACCGCCAGCAACCCAGACAGCAAGGATTACACAACTGAAAGCGGTCATAAGGCAGTCCAGCATTTCCTGGACGAGCAGCATCGACGTGGAGGCGTAAGGGCGACAGCCCGAATCAAGGCCAAGAACCGATTCACCTGCCAGTGGCACATACCAGATAAGTCACCCTCTGTTGAGCTCATTATCCCCACTCGAGATCAAGCAGAGGTATTAAATCTCGCAGTGGATTCAATCATTACCAAGACGACCTACACGAACTATACAATCACCGTAGTTGACAATCAGAGCGAAGAAGTCGCCACAAAGAATCTATTCAAGAATCTGAAGAGGGTGCACGGCGAAAAAATAAACATCATAAAATACAACAAGAAGTTCAACTACTCGGCCATCAATAATTATGCAGTCAGAAAATCAACAGCAGATATTGTTGTCCTGGTAAACAATGATGTCGAGGTCATCTCTAGCAAATGGCTCCAAGAAATTGTTTCCCACACTTCAAGGCCAGATGTTGGATGTGTCGGTGCAAAGTTATACTATTCAAATAGGACTATTCAGCATGGAGGTGTAGTTATTGGAATTGGCCAAGTCGCCGGTCATGCCCATAAGTACTTTCCGGGAGATAGTCCGGGTTATGTCGACAGACTTCAATATGTTCAACAGATGACAGCAGTAACTGCAGCATGTCTCGCAATTCGCAGAGAAATTTTCAACGAGGTAGGCGGCCTCAATGAACAAGACCTCACAATCGCATTTAACGATGTCGACTTTTGCATGAGGGTTCACGCAAGAGGATATCGAAATATTTTCACCCCGTATGCTGAGCTGTTTCACCACGAATCAATATCCCGCGGAACTGAAGATTCTCCCGAAAAGAAAGAACGTTTCAAGAGAGAGATAAACTTCATGCTAAATCAATACGACATTCAAAGCAATGGGGAGCTACCAAGTGATTTATTTTACAATCCAAATCTAACAAAGATTCATGAAGACTTTAGTATTAACACTTCACCAGAAAGCGTCAAGCAAGGAATTGAACTGAGGTCCAATTTCAGGAGGATGAAAGATTACTATCTGCGACAGTAGGCTGCAAAGTTATTTACAGAAGCGTTTGCTAACGATCTGCCAAGATTTCGAGCCACTGGTACTTTAATTTCTCTGATGTAAGAGCAATATCTGGGGTTGGATATTGAAAACAATCAAAAATCTGTTCAGCCAAAACAAGAAGACTAGTCAACTCAGGATTTGTAGCCACAAACGATTCCCTTACGTTATCAACCTTGGTTCGGTACAATGAGGGTCTTAAAAAAGATGTTGCTTGATCAAGCCTTGATTCCATAAGGCTTGGATTCCAGCTCAGGCCCAATGAATCCACAATAGCTTGTGGACTATTAAGGAGCTGGTAGTACGTGAGAATATTGCGAGAATACGGACGTGACATACATTCTGCGCGAAATACTGAGCCAATCCACAAATTAAGAGCGTCGTATGGAGAGATTTTTTCTGCCTTGCACAAAGAAATAACAACCTCAACAGGAGAACGTAATATCAACAAAAAATCTAACTGCACTAGAGACTCAACTAGACATGGAATCATGCCCTCGAACAGAATACAAAGGCGAGGATCTTTCAAGACAAAGTGTTCATTCGTATTGTAAGCATTTTGCAAATCGTGCCAATAAGAATCAATCCAGTCTAGAGCCGCCGCTGATTTCCACCAACCAAAAGACCAGTGGTAAAGTTGCGACCAATGGCTATGTTGAGACAACAAAAATTGATCAGAAGAAGTGACTAAAGAAGTAGATTCCCAATAGCCCAACAGATTATTTTCGGTGGCACCTAATGGATCATTAGGTCCTGAAATACCAAAATTACCAAGCAGTCCAGTTAACGCTGATGTTCCACTACGGTGCATCCCTAAAACAACCGTCATCTGTTGAGGAAATGACTCATGCAAACGACGCCTATAAGCCAAATAGAATATACGGATACTCTGACTAAGTGATATGAAAGAGTCGGAAAATGAAAATATATCAGAAATGAGTATAAAATCAGCATCAGATTTGAGCAAGTCACTTAAGCTAAGGCAAAATAATTGAAGCCTATAGCGATATTGTTGATCATTTCTGCACGCAAAATTATTACAAGCACCAAGCAAATGAGTTGCGCAGTACCGAAGACGTGCCTCAGTAAAAGAGGTACGTTGTGGCACTAAAGCAGGCTTCCAATCCTCCTTCAAAATTTCAGAAGGAGATAAACTTAAAAGAAATCGCGCGAAGTCACTGAAAGTGGAACAATTACGACATTCAGCTGAATCGTTCAGAGAACGTACTGTATTGGTAACTTTCTGCCATCTTCCTGATAAATAATCATTCGCCAAGACGCGACAGGCAAGTATCTGATCAGTATTGTTCATTGGTAGCTCCCGAATCTCGTGAACTAACAATCAATTTCTGCATTGCACTAATCTGTGCGTTAGCGCACGATAAAAGATGCTCTAGTTCATGAATACGAGTATTCAGTCGGTTGACTTGCAAAGATTGATCTTTACCGAGAACATTTTTGACATTTGATTCCGAGAGATCAATTCCCTCATATTGCCCATGTGTCCAATAGTGATTGATCAACTCTCTGTTAGGGATCTGTGAGAGATCTGTTCTTTGAGAACGATAAAAATCAAAAGGAAAAATGTTCTGCAACAACTGAAGTGCGGGATCTTGGTCCGTCAATTCAGCGAGAGGAGTTGGATTACGTTGAGTAGCATCTTTCATTATTTTAGATACATCTCGAAAATCAGGCTGTGATAACCAGTGGTCAATCAGTTCAACATCTGTCATTTCCTGCGTCTGAGGATATAGTTCTCGATAGACATCAGCATTAAATAAGGCCAACAAACCACATCTGATTAAGGATAGATGCAGTGACGACACCTCAAGCTCAGGAGTCCATACACAAGAATCAACCGATGATTTGCAAAAGCCCGATGCCCCCAAAAATGCCTCAGCAGCCTCACGAGATTTAGAGCTAGTGACTAAACCACGCAAAGTGATGCGAGTACATCGGGCCAACCACTCCTTTGCACTTTGAAGAACAACTAACGGATCACCCTCACGTAAAATAAGCTCAAAGGTTGAAAGTGGATCTGAAAGACTTTTTTGATCCACCAATACAGTAGAAAGAGTGATCCCTTCAATCTTCCTGCTCTCAACTAATCTTAAGTTTGGATATTGTTCGGAAAATTCTGATAATTGAGAAGGCCCATTAAATCGCCTGTCTGAGAAACTATGCCATTCAACAATCTGATGATCAAGTTCTGATATCACCGTCTGATTGAGGAGTACTACATCGTCGGCCGACAATTCACGATAATGTGCACAAAAAGATTCCTGAGCAATCAATTCTTTCCTATCGATTGACTCGGCATTAATAATCAAACAAGGGTTTTCAGGGAGAAGCGTTGGTGAGGCGGGACAGCCTATTAATACACTTAGGCATAGACTGGACGTCATGTGAGCTTCGAGAGCTTTCTGCATTATAGACTGCGTGTAAGGATCAGGAATCAAATGCAGTACTGGTATTCGACAACAAATATTCTTTCATCGCTAAGAGACAAACTAGCCAAAGCAGGACTTAAACCACTTACATCGATCAATTCTGATAATGAACCTCAAAATGTGCTATTAATTTATTCGGCTCCCAATCAAGTGCTTGAACAAAAACGACTCGAAGAAAGCACCGCAACAACATGCAATGAAATTCGCGCATATTATGAAGAGTTATCCTTGTTATCTGCAAAATACAAAAATATCTCGTCAAGTTGGCGCCTGAATTCACTTGACAGTACATCAATCATAAGACTTTGTAATGGTGAGAATCCACTGCTAGATAAAAGTATTAACTTTCCCAGCCCCAAGTCCCTTTCAAGCTTACTAAGCCTAGAGATTGCGAGAAAAGAACCAAGAATTATTGATATTTACCTTGATCTAGAACTAAAATCACACTTATTTGGCCTGGAAGCTGACAGCAACTATCTACAAAGGTTGAGCCAAGGCTCATTGATTGATCTCGCACTCATGGACTGGTGGGAGGTCAACCTAGACCGCGAAGCAAGTTTTGAAGAAGTTGAAAATAGTTTAAATCAATTAACGCAGATGCAAAGTAACTATGATTGCCTTGTGCGGGAAAACGAACGACTGCAAAAATCTCTAAGAAAACAAAGAGCTAAATATGCACTCCTTGTAGAAGAGAACAAAGAGTTAAAAGAATCCTTATCGGATCAACCGATATCTAATAAGCCAGAGATAGAAGATCATAATCTAAGAGGGGATCATGATGAGGTAGTGAGTCAAGAGTCAGGAACGAACATGAGCGAGACAGAAAGACAATTAGAGGTCATAACTTCTGACAAAGGGGGGCTATTCCCTGCACTAGTACGACAACTTCTCAAACTGGCAAGCAAGAACAATCAATGAATCCCAACGATCACTGGTCAAAATCTTTTCAAGATTGGAGAAATGGAAAAATCTCTATTGGCTCTATACAAAAACAACTCAAACTATTCAAACGTATCGGCATAGATCTTGATTTAATCAAATCAGATCTTGCAAGCTTGCATGATTATTTAGACTGTCATCTACTTAACCCAAGATATTTACCCATTTCCCTGCTGTTGGAGCCAACAACATGGAACCCACTGGAAGATGGAATTCAAAAAATTCCCTTACTACTTCAACATCGGCACCTCTTATCAATCAATGAGTTACTAGTGAGTGGGACGCTTAATCAGATTTTAAATGGTCATCTGTCTCTTTACGGAGATCTACCGCCAATACCCATTGGAGCCTATGAGGCAGGCCTGAACAAAACACAGAGACAAATTACACGCACTAATAAAATCTCTTTGCTCGAACATCTCGCGACGGAGGGGTGGGATCATTTCCGTCGGCAAGAATCTGTTGCGACAGGCCTTGATCGATATCATCCAACAAAGTTACCCGCAATAAATTCCTCCGTTTTAACAACAAAGCATCTACTTTTAGTCATTGATGGAACAACACACCAAGCACAATCACTAGCTGTTGTAGGTGGTTGGAACGATGTGGTTTCTTGCTCTTTGGCAAATATGAATTCTTTGCCAAATCTGCTAAGAGAGAACTCTGCAGAGTGGATCACTATTTGTCATGCCAGCGATATGTTGGCCAATGGAGCCCTACATGCTTTAGCGGGACAACTCCAACAAACAAAAGTGGACACTGTGTTGACCTGCGATGACATTATTGTTTACCAACTTTGGAATGATGGGCTCGGATATGAACATCGGCAATACCGAAGCCCAGTATCAGCCATTCGTCTGTGTACCCGCGGAGGCATTGGAGGGCTGCTAACGCTACCCTATGATCTATTATTAAAGCGGTGTAAATTTGCTCCTAGTTATACCTGCCTAGAGGCATTGCGTCTGGACGTACTCCTACAGATAACTCGCAATCCGATCAAGACAACCCACTGTCATCAAGCGCTCGTCAAGCATCAAAGCTCTCAGAATCCTTCAATACCTGAACAAGGCTGGCCCAGAGAGCGATGCCCATTGAGTGATCAGCATTTAGATGAGATCGGTCGTATCAGAAGTCAGCATGCCAAACAATATTTTGGAATAGAGAGTGGGCTCAAGCCCAACCCGTTACAGGCAGGATGCCATGACTTGTCTCGTCCTACAGATAAATCATCCTTGGTATCCATATTGATTCCATTTAGAGATCAAGTAGAACTAACAAGAGTATGTGTTGACTCGATCAAGCTTAATGCCGGTAAAGAATGCACCTATGAAATCGTTTTAATTGACAACGGAAGTGTCGAAGATGCCACAAAAGAATGGATCAGAGAAGCCATCAAGGAAGACAATATTCAATGCATACGCCTCGACGAAAAATTTAATTACTCGCGACTAAATAACAAAGCCCGCCAGTTATGCAGAGGAGATTTTCTACTTTTCCTAAACAATGATATCAAGTTTATCTCCGAAAGTGTTCTTGATGTACTTCTAGATCCCTTTGCACATCCCAAAACTGTAGCCGTTGGTTCGAGGCTTAATTACCCCGATGGCAGCATCCAACATCAAGGAGTTCTCATTATTCCTGGTGAGCGTCGTTGCGTTCTTGAACCTGGCAAGCATCTTATTGAGCAAGAAGTGATTGCCAGCCTTTTGCCTCTCAGAACACAAGAGGAGTTTTCCGCAGCCTCTGCAGCCTGCTTGATGGTGAAAGCCGAGCGGTTTGACATGGTGGGTGGATTTGATGAAAAACTCGCCGTTGTATTCAATGATGTCGACCTTTGCCTCAGACTCAGGGATGCAGGGGGTAGCGTTGTTGTGACGCCACATGCAACGATCACTCACTACGAGTCAATTAGCCGCGGTAAAGATCAAGTTGGATTAGCTTGGGCACGACATCAACGTGAATCAGGACGTCTGCGCCTAAAGCATAAAAAAATTTATGCACAAGGTGATCCATTAACCAGCCCCCTCCTTCATCATCATTCAACAAGATACGAACCAATCCTGAAGCAAGTGGTTCCTCTCAGGCCAGCACGAGAAGAAGTATTGTTGACTTGGAGGCGTCCGGCAAGAAAGAATGACAAACGTATACCACTGATCTTTGCGCAATATGCCTCCAATAACGACAAACCAATTCGCTCTGACATTCTTGATCTTTTAAGGAAGTATCGGCGTTATTTTTACGTCCAAGTTGTTGCCGCAACACCATCCTTACTACACCACCCCCGTGAATTAACTACGCTCAGGAGCGTTTGTGATGGACTCATTATTCGACGTAATGAAGGATATGACTTTGGAAGCTGGATGACTGGTCTAAGGTTTTGTCGAGATCTGATCGATCAAAGACAATCTGTATTGCTCAGTAACGATAGTTTTTGGGGTCCGATTCGTCCCCTAACAGGCATGATCAATCGCCTTGCCAATAGCCAAGCGGATGTGATTGGTTTAACGGACAATCTCATGTACGAACCCCATCTACAATCTGCATTTCTAATGTTTAAACGTCGCGCTGTTTCTTGTCCGTCATTCTGGCAGTTCTGGGACAACATAATGTGTTGGGATGAAAAACGCAGCATTGTCAAAAACTATGAGGTCGGACTCTCTGTTCTTCTCAAAGAGAATGGGATGACTCTTGAAAGCCTTTATTCAAAGAATGCAAATGGCAATATTCTTCATGCTGAATGGAAATCACTCATTGAGGATCATGAGTTCCCCTTCATCAAGGTTAGCTTGCTTCGAGACAACCCTCATGAGGTAGACATTAAAGACTGGAAGGAAACCATCCGTCGCGGCAATCGTCGATTAGCGCGACAAATAGAAAATTACCTGGAAGAAGTAAAACGAGTGCAGCAGGATAATTGAACAATGAAAACACAACTTTCCAGACGAAACCAATAACATTCAGGAAAACAATTTAATCTATAAGCTCGGAACGAATCATTCTCATCCAAACTCCCAATAGGCCTTTTCAATTGATCTCTAAAAACAAAATCACAACCGATCGATATAAAAAGTATTGATTACACTAATCTTTAATCACGCCGCAATGCCGTCAGCATAAATCCTCCTACACCCCAGACCACGATCAAAACACCAAGGCACGATAGGAAAGCCTTCCAACGCCACGATGTCTCAGGTCCAGAGGGCATTTGCGGCTTGCTTAGCATCACAATGAATTTCAGCTGACGCTGACTCTCCATCCTACTGTTTTCAGCTGCACGCATAGCCGAGCTTAGAGATTCACTCGCAAAATTCACATCTGATTGCAAACCAGAAGCTTGACGGGCCAGTTTATTTAGGTCGCGTCCACCTGACCCAACTGCTTTTTGTCGCTCTTCCTGAATCTGACGCTCCAGTTCTCGCACTTGATCGCTAACAAGAGCCACCTCAGGTGCATTGGGATCACGAAACTGGCGACGAAGACTGGCCTCCTCGACCTTTAGATCGACTAGCCGAGATTCCAAGCCAGTGATGAAACCAGTTGTGGCATTCTGTTCACCCTGCGGATCCAATTGGCCATAACGATCCTGAAAGTCTTCCAGTGCATCACCGGCTTTTTTCAAGCGCGTTTTAGCTAAGGCCACCTGTTCCTCAGCAAAGCTCTGCTGATCAGCACTGATTGACTGATTCACTTCGTTGACAAAGCGTTGCGCTTGTTTGAGAAGATTGTTATTAAGTTGGTAAGCAGCATCAGCAGTAAAGGCACTGGTTGACAGTAGAATGGTTCCTGAAAGCTCTTGTGGGGTCACCTCGAGCTGCCGTTGGAAAAATGCAAGCTGCTCTTGCTCATTGGCATCATCACGCAGGCCACTCCATCGATCAGGAGCCTGAGGCGCATAGGTCGACTTGAAGGCTGAAGAATCAGGGAAGACAGCCTGTTTCACAGCATTGGATTTCAAATAAACCTGCAAGTAGCGTCCATCCTCAAGCGATGAAAGAACACTGGAGCTGAGCATTGAACCCAAAACTGTTGTTGTTGCCGTCGCCGGCGGCATCGGCTGCTTGATTACGAATTCAGATGTCGCTTGATAGCGATCACGGCCAATCCCGAAGCAATACACCCCCGAGATGGCAACGAAAGCGACCGCTAAAGTCCCAACATTAAACAGATTCCCCCATGTTCCCTGAAGCCCAGAGCGAAGCCTCGGCAGGAGCGAACTGGTTTGGACGCCTGTAAAGGATTCGATACGACGAACACCGTCACCCAGCCTCAGTCGCGGGGCAGCCGTTGGTGTTACGCGGGGCTGTTCAGTCATCGGCAAGAAGCAGAGCCTCATTGAGGAAATAAAACAGTAGTCCAAATCCACAGCTCAGAGAACTGCACACAAGCAAGTACTGCAAGCTGATACCAGGTATGGGATAGGCCACATTGATGCCATGGCGTAGCAATTCAACAGAGTGCAGCAATGGATTCCAAGTCACGAACGGACGAACTGGGCCTGGAAGTGTGTATACGGCATAAAAAATTCCAGACGTCCAGAGAAGCAAGCGATTGATTCCAAATTTTGTCAAGACCTTGACAATCGGGATGCGATGACCGATCACCAAAGCACTGATACCAATACCCAATCCCAGGGCAACGGTCAAAAGGAAATCGATTAGTACTAGAGCCGGATCGTCCAACTTGATCTGCCAACTCCAAAATGAAACGCCGATGAAGACGAAGACTAAAATTGCCCCATGAATTCTCGCTTCAATCAGCGCTGACGCCAGCAAAGTATCCAGTGGACGGATACGACGATAGAAAAAGAATTTCTGACGCTTTGAAACCCCCGTCAGCGCCTTGATTCCAATTTTCCTGAACATATAAAGGAGCGCGATTCCACACGTCAGCCAGAGCACAGGATTCAAGAAATCCGTAGACTTCAACCGAATAAAAATTCTTAAAGCCAGTAGTGTCAATATCAATGCCAGGGGTTCAAACAGAACACCCCAAGCACCAAAGGATCCCTTTTCAGCTCTGAGGACGAACTCCGTTTCAGAAAGCGCGAGAACGATTCTGATTTGCAACCAAAGACGATCAAGCGTCAACTTGATCTGTTCGACAAGTCCGGCTCGCATTTTGATCATGTCACCGGATGCGTCGCAAGACTTTAACTCTCACGATTGCGATCAATACACCCCATTGCATCTTCCGCGATCCAATTCAGCAAGGCCCGTTTCAGCCCGCCCTGGCAGCGTCGCTCCAGCCGCGCAAACACCAGCTGCAACGCCCGCTCAGCCAAACGTCGGCGCAGGCCATTCGGCAGCGCGATCAACGGACTGTCCGATGACAGCACAACTGCCGCTCGAGCCTGAGCCTCCACACCCTCCTGCTTGGGGACAAGCAACGCCGTGCACTCGAAGCGGATGGCGTTCTGCATAGCGCCGAGGCCATGAATCCAGCAGTCTTCAAAGGCAATCTCAAGTCCCTGGGATTGATCCGACCAATGCGCGGCAAACAGCACCTCTGGCCTGATCTCAAAACGCAGGATCTGGAACGGCCGCGATGCGTAGAGGAAGCGACCATCGCCCTTGCAGTCCATCCGCTGTCGGGTGAGCAGGGCGGCCATTGATCGCTTCGGGCGCTGGAAAAACCGCCGCAGCACAGCCTTCTCGCCACCGGGCAGCGCAACCGTGCAGCAATGACTGGCCTCAGCGAGGCAGGCGAAGGGCATGCATACGATTGTCGATTGGGATCGGCATTCTCAGATGGGCCAACCGATGAGGCAGGAGCACGACAGCATTGGAGGTGTCGACGTCCCCGCTGCAGCGCTCTGGGGAGCCCAAACCCAGCGATCTCTCAACAACTTCGCCATTGGTCATCAAAAGATTCCAGCGGAGCTGATTCATGCCCTGGCACGGATCAAACAGTGCTGCGCCGCGGTGAACGGTCGCCATGGTCTGTTGAACGACCAACAGGTGGCCTTGATCGAACGGGCGGGCCAGGCAATCCAAACAGGCCAGCAAGATGATCACTTTCCTCTGAGTGTCTGGCAAACCGGCAGCGGCACGCAGACGAACATGAACGTGAATGAGGTGATCAGCAACCTCGCTGCTCAGGAATCCGGAGAGAACCTCGGCTCGCACCGTCCCCTCCACCCCAACGACCACATCAACCGGTCTCAGTCCACAAATGACGTTTTCCCGGCAGCGATCCATGTAGCTGCGGCTCTGCAGCTGCAGCAGGAGCTGCTGCCAGAGCTGAAGCGGCTGATCGCGAGTCTCGATGCCAAGGCCGTTGCCTGGCAGGACATCATCAAGATCGGGCGGACCCATCTGCAGGACGCAGTGCCGCTTCGCCTTGGAGATGAAGTCAGCGCCTGGCGCGACCGACTCAGCGACGGCGCCCATTGGCTGACCACAGCCCATCAAGACCTACTGGCTCTGCCGCTCGGAGGCACAGCCGTCGGCAGTGGATTGAACACGCCGGACCGATTTGCCCACGAGGTTTGTGCTGAACTCGCCAGCCGAACGGGATCCGACTTTCAGCCGGCGGACAACCTGTTTGCTGTCATGGCGGGCCATGACTCCCTGGTGCAGACCATGGCTCAGCTGCGGCGCCTGGCCGTGACGCTGCTCACCATCGCTAATGACATCCGCCTGCTGGCTTGCGGACCCAGGGCTGGGCTGGGGGAACTGCTGTTGCCGGCCAATGAACCGGGCAGCTCGATCATGCCAGGAAAGGTGAATCCCACCCAGTGCGAGGCCATGGCGATGGTCTGCACCCAGGTGATCGGCATGGATGCAGCCGTCGCGGCAGCTGGTGCTGGGGGGCATCTCCAGATGAACGTGTATAAACCCCTGATCGGCTACAACCTGATCGAGGGCATCCGTCTGCTGCAAGACGCCTGCCGCTGTTTCCGGCTGAATCTGTTGACCGGGATGGAAGCAGACCGTGACCGGATCGCATTTTACGTGGAGCGATCCCTGATGCTGGTGACGGCTTTGACGCCGGAGATCGGCTACGAAAAAGCCTGTGCGATCGCCCAGCACGCCCACCGAGACGGACTGACGCTTCGAGAGGCCGCCATGCAATCCGGAGCGATCACAGACGAACGCTTTGACCAGTTGATCGATCCAGCCGCGATGGCCTCACCCCACCGCTGACCTCAGGCCGCCCGTTCGGTGGCAGGGTTCTGATCGCCAGCCTGTTTGAGCAAGTCTTCAGCCTCCGCCACCGGGAAGCGGTTGATCGCTCGCAGGGCCTGACGGGCATGGCTGCGCAACTGCTCACTGATCGCTTCGCAATAAGGCACCTGGGCCAGCAGATCCACCGTGCGGCGCATGATCCGCACCACATCCCCTTCATCCAGCGAGGTGTTGGCGATCAGATCGGACCAGTCAGTGCCTCTGGCCCATGACTCCACCAGCCCCATCAGCTCAGGCTCCCACCAGGCCGGCAACACCACACCGAGACGCTCCTGGGCCCGCAACAACTCCCTGCGTAATCCAGAGAGATCATGCAGTGCCTCCTCCGCTGCGGGAGGGGGAGGGAAGCCACTCCAGAGATCAGGCCGGTTGACCTCGGTACTGATCGCTTCAAACACCGCCGCCAGATCCGGCGCTGAGAGGTCATCGAGATGTCCACTCATCAAGGCCAGTCCAAGCCAAAGCTCGTTGTCACCACGTAAGGCCGCCACGGTCCGCCCGATCTCCGTGGGTGTCAGCTCATCAAGGCAGCCGAACTGCTGAAGAATCTCGAGCAGGGCCAGGAAAGTTTCCCAGTGGCGGTTGGAGCGATGGTGCAGCAACCGCTGCCGCTCCTCAATCTCCTGCTCCAACTCCTCCATCCGGCGCCGATGCTTCTTCAGCTGCTTGCGATCACCCCAGCGATGGGCGGGATGGGCTTCCTGCTCCTGTTCCAGGGCCTGCACCGTCCTGGCCTGGGTCAGCACTTCCCCCGCCAGGTCGTATTGAGGCATTGTCATGTCGTGGCGCCGGGCCACGTGCGCCACCGCCAGGGCCAGTCCTCCACTGGCCTGATCGCCATGGCGGAGTTCGCCTGCCTTGTGCAAATCAGGGGCCGTGACCCCATCCACCTGCAGACAGCTCAATTCAGCATGGATGCTGACGACGGACTGGCATGGCAACAACAGCCAGAGGTTCTCATCGCTCAAGCAGAGCAGCAGAGGGAACTGGCCTGGGCCCTCAATCTTGTCGACAATCACCGCAGGAGTAACCCGTCCGCGCAGCTGCGGTGACTTGAGGCTCACCAGCGTTCCAGTGCTGGCGAACTGAAGAGCCAGGGTGAGTTCGTTGGCCAGGGTCTCTTCAGCCTGCTGTTGAAGAATCCGCAGCAGGCGCCGCTCCTCCCGCAGGCGTCCTCTGAGCTTTTCGTACTCCTCGAAGTCTTCCCAAGGGATGTCCCCGGCCACCCCCTCGAGCTGTCCGAGCTGCAGCCTCAGCTGGGACAGCACGTCCTCCTCCTCCACCAGATCCAGGCTGGCGAGATAGCGCCCGAAGCTGCGCTCCACCAACTCCCGTGCCTTGTTGAGGTCATGGCGTTGCAGCAGGTTGAGCACCATGCCGTAACTGGGCGTGAACTGGCTGACCAACGGATCAGCCGGGCTGGTGGCCAGCTGACCGGCTTCCCGAACGCCCTCAAACCGGCTCTGAACGGTGACGACATAGCCCCTTGAATCAAGGCCGCGACGCCCAGCGCGACCGGCCATCTGCAGAAACTCGCTGCCCATCAGCGGACGATGACCCCGTTCCGTGCGCTTGGACAGGGCCGCAATCACGGTGGTGCGAGCCGGCATGTTGATACCGGCGGCCAGGGTCTCCGTGGCGAAGACCACCTTGACCAGGCCCTGCTGGAACAGCTCTTCGATCAACTCCTTCCAAGCCGGAAGCACACCGGCATGGTGCGCCGCGATGCCCCTGAGCAGAGCATCAGCATGGATGCCATCCCGCACCGCCTCAGGGTTCTCACTGCTGTAGGCCTTAAGCCGCGCGCGGATCCGGGCCTGTTCCTCTTTGTTGACCAGGCACTGAATGCCGAGATCGCGAACAGCCTTGTCGCAACCGCGGCGACTGAAGATGAAATAGATGGCGGGGAGCATGTCCCGTTCCGCCATCTGCGCCACCACAAAACTGATCGGCGGCGGCTCCGGCTGAGGAGGTTTAGCGGAGCGTCCCTTGCGTTTGTGCCCCTTCGGCGCCCGCCAGACCTTGCAGTTGGGATGCAGTCCGGTTCCGGCATCATTCAGAAGCGGATGCAATCCCTTGGCACTGCAGAAGCTGAACTGCAGCGGCACAGGCCGATAGTCACTGAGCACCAGGGTGGTTGGACCATGCACCTTCTGGATCCAATCGGTGAGCTGCCCGGCATTGGCGACCGTTGCCGACAGGGCCACCAGCTGCACCGAAGGCGGGCAGTGAATGATCGACTCCTCCCAGACCGTGCCGCGCTGGGAGTCGTTCATGTAATGGCACTCATCCAGCACCACGGCTTCCACATCCGCCAGTGGGTCGTCCTGTTCGCTGGCTTCCGCATAGAGCATGTTGCGGAAGATCTCCGTAGTCATCACCACGATTGACGCCTCACGGTTGACGCTGAGGTCACCGGTCATCAGACCGACGTTGTCGTCGCCGTAGGCCTCGCGGAAATCACGCAGCTTCTGGTTGGACAGCGCCTTGAGTGGCGTTGTGTAAAACACCTTCTGGCCATGGGCGAGGGCCCGATGGATGGCGTACTCCCCCACCAGGGTCTTGCCGGATCCCGTCGGTGCACTGACCACCACCGAGTGGCCCTGATTCAACGCATCAATCGCCTCCAACTGGAAGTCATCCAGTGGGAACGGAAAGATCTTCGATGGGTCGAGGCCGGACGCAGCCATCACGGGCCCTGAACACCTAGACGAATCCTAGGGATGTGAGCTGTTGAGGACCTCTGCATGGTCGGATCGACGCCAAACGGCGGCCAGGGCGCTGCCCAGCAGGCAGTGGACCACAGCTGAGATTGCTCCAGGCAGAGCCGTCAGCGGACTGGAGAAGCCGCCCGTACGAGCCAGAACAACCGCCAGACCAGAGTTCTGCATGCCCACCTCAATGCTGATGGTGCACTGGGCCTGGCTGGAGGCACCGACCAAACGAGCCATCAGAAAGCCCAGCAGGAAGCCTCCGCCATGGAGCAGCAGACAGGCCAGCAGCAACAGCGCCCCCTGCTCCAGCAGCAGCTGGCGCTGACTTCCCACCACGCTGGCCACGATCAGCACGATGGCCACCACAGCAATCGGAGGCATGACCGGCTCAACGCGATTGGCCAGCCTGGGCACCCCCTGTTTCAGCAGCACCCCGCAGGCCACGGGCACCAGCACCACCTGCAGCACCCTCAGCAGCAGCAACCAACCATCCACCGGCACGTACTGGCTGGCCAGAAGTTCCGTGAGCCGTGGCGTCAGCACCACAGCCGCCATGGTGCTGATGCTGGTCATCACCACCGACAAGGCCACATCCCCCTTGGCGATCAGCGTCACCACATTGCTGGCGGTCCCCCCCGGACAGCAGCCCACAAGGATCAAACCGACAGCCAAGGGTGCCGGCAGCTGCAGCAACACGGCAATCGCAGCAGCCAAGCTGGGCATCACCAGAAACTGGGCCGCCACCCCCAGGATCACAGCTCGAGGCTGTCGGCTGACCCGCAGAAAGTCTCGCGGTGTCAGGCCCAGGCCCATCCCCAACATGATCACCCCCAAGCCGATGGTGATCAGTGGTCCACGAAACCAGACGAACAATGGAGGGTGCAGCAACGCCAGCAGAGATCCAAGCAGCGTCCAGAGCGGAAACAGCGTGGTGAATCGCTCGAGGGACATCACCGGCCAACGAAACACCCATCCTGATCGCCGGTGACCGCCCAGACTGATGCCATGGCATCTCAGGATCCAGCACGCCGCCGCACGCTGCACACCTGGAGCAGCGCTGATCTTCCCTGGACTCTGCAGCGGGCCGAGACCGAGCAACAACCCCTGCTGGATCTGGCCAGCAATGATTACCTCGGTCTCAGCCGTCATCCGGCGGTGATCGACGCCGCTACCGAAGCCCTCCATCGCGACGGCGTTGGGGCTGGTGCGTCACGGCTGGTCACCGGCAGCCGGCCGTGTCACGCGCGTTTCGAGGCAGACCTGGCCGACTGGCTTGGACGAAGCTGCGTCTTGCTGTTTCCCAGTGGCTTCCAGGCGAACCTCGCTGCCGTCTGCATCCTGGCTGACCGGCACACCACGGTTCTGGCCGATCGACTGATTCACCACTCGCTTCTGGTGGGCGTGCGGGCCAGCGGTGCCCGTCTGCAGCGCTTCCAGCACAACGATCTGACGGATCTCGAGCGGCGGTTGCAGGCCATGGCAGGGCAGCCGGGATCCCTGGTGGTGCTCAGCGAAAGCCTGTTCAGCATGGAGGGCACCAGCCCGGATGTGGCAGCTCTGGCTGCAGTGTGCCAACGATTTGGGGCCGATCTGCTGATGGATGAAGCCCATGCCCTCGGGGTACTGGGAGCGGAGGGTCGCGGCCTCTGCTTTGGCATCGAACCGGTGCGACTGATCAGTGGGACCTTCGGCAAAGCCTTCGGCAGCGGCGGCGCCTTCCTGGCCTGTGATGCCGATCTCGGCGACGCCTTGCTGCAGACCAGTGGCGCCTTCCGTTACACCACTGCCTTGGCCCCACCCCTGGTGGCCGGTGCACAGACGGCACTGGACCTGATCCGATCCCATCCGCACTGGAGTCAACAGCTGCAGCAGCGGGCGAGCCACTGGCGGGATGCCCTGGAGGGCCAAGGCTGGTCACGACCTGCGGGGGTGGGACCCGTGCTGCCCTTGCTGCTGGGCAGCGATACCGCGGCCCTCGCCGCTCAGGCGGTTCTGGAAGAGCACGGGTTGCTGAGTGTGGCGATCCGGCCGCCCTCCGTTCCGGAGGGGACGGCTCGGCTGCGGCTGGTGCTGCGCCGGGACCTGCCTAATGAGACGGTGGAACAGCTGCTCAAGGCCCTCCCCTCCCCATGAATCAGGTGATCGCCGCCCATGGTTGGGCTGGGGATGCAACGGTCTGGCGGGCCTGGCAGCAGCGGTTTGAGGCCCGAGGCTGGCACTGGGATGCCATTGAACGGGGCTATGGACAGCGTGAGCCCCACCAGCCCAGCTGGGCAGAGCTGCCGGGTCAGCGCCTCGTGATCGCCCACTCCCTGGGACTCCATCTGCTGCCGGAGAAGGTGCTTCAACAAGCGGATGCCGTGGTGAGCCTGGCGGGCTTTGCAGCCTTTGTTCCAGCAGGAGCGGCCGGACGGGCCCTGGGGGTGGCGCTGAAGGGCATGGCCTCCTGCCTGGGGACGTCGGACGAACCAGCGATGCTGCGGAAATTCCTGAGCCGCTGCGCCTCGCCTCTGCCGCTCTCGGCCCTGCCGAACAATCCGCTGCTGCGCGGCATGCATCCTTCTGGCCGCCAGCGGCTTCAGGATGATTTGGTGCTGCTTCAGCAGTGCCAGAGCCTGCCAGACGGCTGGCCTGAGGGAGCATCGGTGCTGGTGGTGCAGGGGGAGCAGGACGCCATTGTCTGCCCGGACAGCCGCACGCAACTGCTGCAGGCCCTGCCCCCGTCGCGCACAGACCACCGGCTCCGCCCTGATGAGGGTCATGCCGTGGTGACACCGGCGGTGCTGGATCTGGTGGTGCGCTGGGCAGGCAATCCATGACGAACACCTGGAGCCAACGGGTTGTGGAGCGCTTCGGTCGATCCGCTGATCGTTACGACGGTGCCGCCAACCTCCAGCAATCCATGGCCAGACAACTGGCTGAACGGTGCCGCCGTCAGAGCATTCCCCGGGGGTTCTGGGTGGATCTGGGCAGTGGAACGGGTCTGCTGGCGGATGATCTGGAACGTCTGCATCCGGGTCAGACGGTGCTGCGAGTCGACGGCAGCGACGCCATGCTGCGCCGTCATCACCCAACCGCCAGAACCTGCTGCCTTGATCTGAATCAGCCGCTGCCCAACTGGAGTTCAGCGCCGGTGCTGCTGAGTTCCAGCTTCGTTCTGCACTGGCTGACCAGCCCAGCAACCTTCCTGCAGCACTGGTATGAACGTCTGGCCGAAGGGGGCTGGCTGGTTGTTGCCGTTCCCGTTGCCGGCAGTTTTCAGCAATGGCATCAGGCCGCCGAACGGGCCCAACTGCCCTGCACAGCCCTGCGCTTCCCTGAAGTCGATGATCTCCTGAACGTTGTTCCTCGCTCTGCCGTGCGACATCAACGACTGCATTGCTTCAGCCGCCGAGCGCAACGGCCTCTTGAGCTGCTGCGTCCGATGCGCACCATCGGGGCCAGCTCCAGCACCCACCCTGGTCTGGGGCCCAGTCAGTGGCGCCGTCTGGCGCGTGCCTGGCCGGATGCGGAGACCCCGAGCCTCACCTGGCACGTACTGAGCCTGATGCTGCAGCGATGAATCATCCATCTCCCCAGATCGTGGTCTGCGGCACCGACACCGATGTCGGCAAAACGGTCGTCAGTGCCTGGCTGGTGCAGGGCCTGAATGCTCACTATTGGAAGCCGGTTCAAAGCGGCCTAGAGGACGGCGGCGATCGCGGACGGGTGCAGTCCCTGCTCAACCTTCCACCCGATCGCATGTTGCCCGAGGCCTATGCCTTTCACCAGCCGGTTTCACCCCATTGGGCCGCTGAGCTGGACGGTATCCCCCTCAACCCGGATGACCTGGTCGTTCCCCATTGCACGGCGCCCTTGGTGGTGGAGACCGCAGGCGGATTGATGGTGCCGTTAACGCGGCGATGGCTGCAGATCGATCAGCTGCAGCGCTGGGATCGACCGATCGTCCTGGTGGCCCGCAGCGGACTCGGCACCCTGAACCACACACTGCTGAGCCTGGAGGCCCTCAACCGTCGTCAGCTGACGGTGCTGGGACTGATCCTCAACGGGCCGGCCCATGCCGACAATCCCGGCACCCTCGAACAGTTCGGTGGTGTGCCGGTTCTGGCCCATCTGCCGACACTGTCCCCACTGACGGCTGAGTCCCTCGCCAGGGAATGGCAACACCAGGGATTGAGCTCTAAGTTCCAGGATCTGCTCGCCATCCAGCAGCAATGAAGCCACCCCAATCCCTGATCAGCTTGGTGCTGGTGATCCTCTGCGGAGGAATTCTGGTGTTGTTCACCGATGTTGAACAGATGCTGGTGCGTTGGGTCAACTGCGGTCCGATCGCCACAGATGCACAGAAAAGCAGCCAAATCTGCCGCTGATCAGCCGAGGGATTTCGAACGCAGAGGGCACGTTCCCATCCGGATCGATACCTGACGAACGGCCTGGGACAGCGGCCAGCCTTGTCGCAACTGCTCGTGAATCTGATCGATCTGCAGGGGAGACCACCCACGCATCTCCAGAAACACGCGAATGGAGGGCCAGCCGCCCTCTGCAAACACCTCACTCCGCTGTCCATCAAGGCCGACGGCCGCCGTTCCAGCCCCAGCCGCAGGAACAAATCGCTTGGACAGCCCTCGAGTTCGCGTCATGGCCATGGAGTGGCGCTGCGGCTCCGAGGTCCAATATGACAAAAGATGCCCAGGCCGCCATGAGGACAACGGCTGATCAGTCACGACATCCCAACCTCTGGCCGCCGTTCACGCAAATCGAATCGGCACCGCTGCCGCAACGGGTCATCGCCGGGGATGGAGCCCTGTTGCTGCGGGAACAGGGCATTCCCCTGATCGATGCCATCAGCAGCTGGTGGGTGACGCTGCACGGCCATGGTCACCCGGTGATGGCCAAGGCCATTGCCGATCAGGCCGCCCGCCTCGAACAGGTGATTTTTGCTGATTTCACCCATGAACCGGCGGAACGTCTGGGGGAGCGGCTCAGCAAGCTCACGGGACTTGATCGGCTGTTTTTCTCCGACAACGGTTCCACAGCTGTGGAGGTGGCGCTGAAGATCGCCTGTCAGTGGTGGGTGAACCGTGGCGAACCGCGGCACCAGATCGTGGCCTTTGACGGCGCTTATCACGGCGACACTTTCGGTGCCATGGCCGTGGGCGAACGCAACCTGTTCAGCGAACCCTTCGACGACAAGCTGTTCCCCGTTGCCCGTTGTCCATGGCCCGCCACCTGGTGGGATGACCCCGATGTGGACGCCAGGGAACAGGCGGCCCTGGCCGTGCTGGAGACCACGCTGCAGCAACCGACCGCCGCGGTGATCCTGGAGCCGTTGCTCCAGGGTGCCGGCGGGATGGCGATGGTGCGTGGCACCTTCCTCAGGCAGGTGGAGATGTTGGTACGGCAGGCAGGCGCCCTGCTGATCGCCGATGAAGTGTTGACCGGATTCGGCCGTTGCGGCGACTGGTTCGCCTGCCACCGAGCCGGGATTCAGCCAGATCTGATGGCCCTCTCAAAAGGCCTGACCGGCGGTTGTCTGCCCATGGGCGTGACCATGGCCAGTGAACGGGTCTTCTCAGCTTTTGTTGGGGCAGACCCCAGCCTGACCCTCTGGCACGGCCACAGTTTCACCGCCAATCCGCTGGGTTGCGCAGCGGCCAACGCCAGCCTTGATCTGCTGCAGCAGGACCCCGACCAGTTCCGAGGGTTCGAAGCACGGCATCGCCCCCATCTGGAACAACTGCGGGCCCATCCGAACGTGACGCGCTGCCGGCTGACCGGCACGGTGGCGGCCTTCGACCTGAGCGTCAGCGGCGATGCCGGCTATCTCAATCCAGCCGGGCCCACCATCAAACGGATCGCCCTGGAGCATGGGGTGTTCCTGCGCCCCCTGGGACAGGTGGTGTACCTGCTGCCACCGCTGTGCATCAGCAACGATCAGCTGGGCCAGTGCTACAAGGCCATCGCCACGGCTCTGGATCAAATCTAACGACCATCGGCCTGCAGGTTGAAGCTGCTTACGGGCCGGCCTGAATGGCCGCCGTCACATCGGCACGGGAGAGGCCGTAGGGCAACGAGCAGCGACTCTCCTCAGCACCAGGCTGCTGCCAGATCACCACTACGTCTTCGCGCGCTAGCAGGATCTCGGCAGACCAGTCGGGCCTGGTGAGGGCCCAACGGCAGGGATCCCCATCGATCCGCTCAGCGTTGAGGCTGATGAGCCAATCCTCCAGCGCCCTGATGGAATGCTGATTCAGCGGGGTGTTCGATGGGGGCTGAAGAGACATCGGACAACCAATCGGGTGACACCTGCCAGGCTCGCCCCTGAACACCTGCAACACCAAGCCCCACAACGAGGCTGAGCAGCAGTGCCAGGCCCAGCAACAACAACGCTGTCCACTCTCCACCAGACAGGGGCCGGCGCTCTCCGATGCCATCCCATTGGTCAACGGTGTCGGTGGGCTGCGGGGCAGCAGGTCGTTGCGGTTGCAAGCGTTGCCGCAATTGCTCGTCGTAATGACGACGGCGCTCGGGATCTGCCAAGAATTCGTAGGACTCCTTGAGCTGCTGGAAATTCTTGGCCGCCTCAGCCACCGGGAGTGTGGTGGTGTCTGGATGCAACGCCTTGCTGCGACGGCGAAAAGCCTGCCGAAGACTGGCCTGGGACGCCTGAGTGGACACCCCCAACCGCTCGTAGTGACTGAGGTCGGGCTCGGACACAGGGGTCTGCCGGTCATTCATCCTAGGAAGAGTTGCAGCAGCACCCCATGCCCGACTCCTTGCCGGGAGCCGCGTTCTGGGAGGCGCTCGGCTGGACTCCAGAGCCTGCGCAACTGGGGCAGCTGAAAGCCCTTCAGGATCTGCTGCGCAGCTGGAACAGCCGGGTCAACCTGACGCGTCTGGTGGAGGGGGACGACTACTGGATCAACCAGGTGTTCGACAGCCTCTGGCCGCTGCAGACGGAACTGCGCAGTCCTCATCAGAGCCGGCTTGCCATTGATGTGGGCACCGGGGGCGGATTTCCAGGACTGGCTGTGGCCATCGCCATGCCCGGCGCCCGGATGACGTTGCTGGATTCCGTCGGCCGCAAGACCGCTGCAGTCCAGGCCATGGTTAACGACCTGGGACTGAGTGACCGGGTCAGCGTGCGAACCGATCGCATCGAAAGCGCAGGCCATGACAGGACGCTGCGAGGAGGCTTCGATCTGGCGATGGCGCGGGCAGTGGCGGCTGCACCGGTGGTGGCGGAATACCTCGTACCGCTGCTGAAACCCGATGGGAACGCCTTGCTGTACCGCGGCCAGTGGGGGGATACGGATCTACGTCAGCTGAAACGGGCCCTGGTCCCCCTGAACGCACAACTGAGCTCCAGCCAGCACTGCCAGCTGCCAGCGGAGCGCGGCGTGCGCCACCTGATCAGACTCCAGCCGGTCAGCCCCTGTCCCAGACAGTTTCCGCGCGCTGTCGGTGTTCCCAGCCGGCAACCGCTGGGGGGGTAATCAAACGCTGCTGAGACGCATCTGCGCCTCCCCCGCCAGCCTGGTCTTGAGCGAGCGCAGGATGTCGGGAATCTGCTGACGCCATGGACTGGCATGCAATACCACATCCAGCTCGGCGATCGAGACCCCCGCATCGAGGGCATCGGCATTGGAGCCCGCGAACCAATGGCCACCACTGCCCAGCAACCGGTAACGGGCCCTGGCATAACTCTCAAGATCCCAGGCTTCAAGCAGGTTGTGCAGCCACAGCAGCACCGGAAGATTGATGTCTCCCGGCGTGTCCTGCCAAGTAGGAAGCCCTGTCCGCCAGCTGTTCAGCCAGGCCTCTCCCAGGGTTTCCATAGCCGCCTGCCGCAGCCGCGCATGCACCGGCGCAATCAGCGCATCGGCGTGATCGAGGAGACCAACGGCCTCAAGGTGCAGGTCAAGATCCGACGGTCGGGCCGCCCCAACACTGATGGTGTGCACGCGGGGGTCACGCAGACAGAAGAGATCGTTGAAGACGATGGGATGCACGGGGTCGCACAACTCGAGCAGACGTTGTGATGGTGTGTGCAGGTGACCGCCTTTGTCGGTGGGACTGATGATGAACACCCCCATGTCCTGCCGCTGCGCTGCATCCAGGGCAGGCGAGTTGTCTTGGCGGATGTAATACCAGTGGACATTCATGTAGTCGAAGGCACCGCTGTTGCAGCTGGCGACGATCACGTCTGTCGGACCGTGGGTGGAGAAGCCCACATGGCCAATGCGTCCATCGGCTTGCCAGCGACGCACCACCTCCATGCATCCGCCGGGACGAAGGGTCTGCTCCAGATGCTCCGGCAGGTTGATGCCGTGAATGGCCAGCAGGTCGAGACGCTGACAGCCAAGCCGCTCAAAGCTGAGGGCCAGCTCGGCCTCGAAGGCATCAGGATCTTCCCGGGGCGGCACCTTGCTTTGCAGGATCCGTGTCGGGTCTGGCGTTGTGGGAAAAGCCCAGCCCAACTGGCGTTCGGAGCTGCCGTAGTGACGCGCGGTCTCAATGTGATGCAGGCCTAACTGCGTGGCGCGCTGGAGAGTCGCCTGCAGGTTGTTTTGGGAGTCAGACGTGATCTCCGATGCCGGCAGATCGGTCCAGCTCTGCTGAAAGCGCATTCCGCCCAAGGAGAGCAACGGAATGGGCAACTCCGTGCGGCCAAAACGACGGGTGGGCAGGTCGGGCATCAACCCCGTGGGCGTGGCTGCAGATCCTGGCGAATCAGATCGCTTTGCAGCGTATGGAGATCCTCAAACGGAACCCAATGGATGCAATCGACAGGACAGGTGTCGATGGCTTCCTGAATGCATTCAGTGCTGTCGCCGTCCTGACGGATGGCCCTGGAGCGTCCGAGGTGCGGCTCCACAACAAAGGTGTTGCCGGCCACATGAGCGCAGTAACGACAGCCGATGCAGACGGATTCGTCCACCCAAACCGCTCTTTCACAAAGGGAGCCCCCGAGTTGGGGCTCACACCCGGATCGTTCAATCGGCTGATCAACCGAAGCCGAAAACGCCAGGGAGGGATCAATCGGATCTGACTGGTTCAGACGTCCCAGCGGGTCACAACCAGCTCGATCGAACCGTCCTGCTTGACCTGCTGTTCAGCCACCTGGAATCCCTCTATCCCGCTGGCTTTGAGGACTGTATTCAGGGCATAGCGCTGGGTCAGCTTTGACAGGAAGCGCTCAACGGGAATGGTTTGCTTCCAAAGATCGAGGTCGGTCACCAGCTCATAAGCCCCTGTCTTTTCGTTCAAACGGAATCCGAGATCACCGCCGTTGTCCATCGCAACAGCGAGATCAGCTGTCACGGTCTGGCCGCGGTAGCCACGCACAGGGCGCTCTCCTTGATCAGGTAAATAACCAAGGTCTTTGAGCGCCTGAACGAGAGGCTCGAGTTGACGCAATTCGGTTTTGACGGTGCTGAAGTGCGACATCAGTGCAGGTGATTTGGAAGGGACTGGGACTGAACCTCGAGTTGATGGAAGGCCTCGGCGGTGGAGTCCCGCCGTTCAACCGTTCCGAGGGCAGCTTCCAGACGCTCGGTGAGCTGCTGGCACGCCTCACCGGACACCCCTTCAACCAGTTCCTCCACCCGACCATCGGGTCGGATTGTGAAACGAACGGTGCGTTGAGGCATCCAACAAGGGTGTTGAGGCGCGAATGCTAATCGGGGTCCGTGAAGACCGTCGCCACCTCCGTTACAGGTTGTCGGGAAGCCTGGCGGCGGATCAGCTCAGGAAGCCTTCATCGATCAAAGTCTGCAGCCGTTCAAGAACAGTCGGATCTTCCAGTTGTTCGAGGGCTGTGCGCGCCTCATCACGGACTGACGCCTCACCGTCGTGGAGCAGAGCAGACACAAGTGCCTCCACTAGCTCCAGCCTCCTGGGAGCCACCAGTTGCTCGTAAAGGCGACCAAGCGCCCAAATACTGTTGCTGCGCACCACCGGCTCACTGTCGATGGTCAGACTGACCAGAAGTTGACCAGCTGCGGGATCGGCCTTAGCCGGTGAGCGGCTTCCCGCTTCAGCAAGAGACCCCGGACACCAGATCCGCACCGCCGCCACATCGGCCTGCAGAGCTCGAATCAACGGATTGAGGATCGGAGCATCCGGATAATTCCCCAGGCTCCAGGCCGTGGCCTTGCGGACGTATGCATTGCCATCGGACTGGAGCAGGCCCAACAGCGGCTCGACGGCAGGAGGAGACGGATTGCGACCCAGGGCATAAACGGCACTCATCCGTTCCACCGGGCAGGGCCGATTCAACAAATCGAGCAGGAGAGGAACAGCACGGGGATCCCGGTGCTCGCAGAAGATCCTCAACCCTTGAAGTCGCTGGTCATGCCCCTGCTGAAGCCAAACCAGCCCTTGATCACAGGCCCTGGCGACACCCTGGGAGTCGATCTGTGACTCGTCGGGCTCGATCGCATCAAGGGGGTCGATGTCCTGTTCAGCGGCCAGCTCTTCCGCCAGCAAATCTGGATCCAGTGACAGGCTGGACAAACTCTGATCGCGTTTTCTGGCGTCGCTGTCGCTCATTCCCGGATCGTAAGTCGACAAACCACCGCAAGAACAGGTCGATCGGAGAGGATCCACACCAATTTGGATGGTTCTGTGAGCCCATCACCCCTCGAACGGACCTCGGTTGTGAAGAAAGACAAGGACAGGACGGGCTGGCGTGGATTCAGAAGCGACTCCGACAACCCATGAAATGCTGAGACAGCGACGCTGCTGCTGGAACAGACCCATCTCACGAAACGACCACTGAATAGAATTGATTAAAAATCCCTGCTTAGGACGCAGCCAAATCAACCGCAAATCACTACAAAAAGATGGGAATAGCAACATCAACGTTGACAGGCAAGAATTCGAACACGCCCCCCTTCTCCATCTCGAATCAGCCCTTGATTGAACTTCAGGGTGTTGTACGTGACGTCAGTGGCGCCAAAGAAACAACTAATCGCTTACTCAATAACGTCAGCTGGCAATTGCAACAAGGGCAAAGAGTTGGCGTGATCTCACCTTCCATTCGCGAAGCACATGCCTTTCTCGATTGCGCAGCGGGCGTTGTTCCTGTGCAGAACGGACAGGTCACCATTCATTGCAATGCGAGCTGGCCGCTTGGTGCACGAGGTGGGTTACTGAACTCGCTAACAGGCCGACAGAATGCAGCATTTCTTCAAGGCATTTATGGCCACGCCGGACAACGGAACCATGACTTAGACGTCATTCAAACCATTGCAAGCCTAGAAGACGGTTTCTTCGACAAACCCCTGCGGGTCTACCATAAATTCATGCGGACAAGGTTTTACCTAGCGGTTTCGCTTGCGTTCGATTTCGATGCTTACATTATCCCTCAGATCTTCGCATTGAAGGCCAACGAAAAGTCGGAGCGATTCTTGAGATTCCAAAATGCACTTAATAGCCGCACCGAAGACAAGCCCTTGATCATGGCGAATAAAGATTTTAGTATATTACAGCAATATTGCGAGGACGGAATCGTACTCCACAAGGGAAGCATCGTCTATGAAGGCAAAATCGATGAATGTCATCAATGGTATTTGAGCAACATCAAGGATGCCCCAATAGACGATTCTATTGACAATGAAATAGAGTACGAAAGTTCTTCGTTGCCGGAGAATGACGACCCGGACGACGGTGACAATGCAGCACTTTGGTAACCATCAAAGTGCTGCATTGTTGATGAATCACCCCATGTCATCCGATAGGAGCGGGAGCCAGCATGTCTCCTGGCAGCCAGATCCTGGCGCTGACGGCCACCAGTGCCAGTGCGAAAAGCACCACGATCAGGGCTGGCAACAGAGTTGTTCGAAAAAAAGACAAGGGTGGTCAAACCATTCGAGCGCCATTCTGCTGTGGAAGGCGACGCATCAGCAGCCATGAGCCCACAAAGACCACAAGGCCTCCCCAACCACTGAACTGCTGATGCAGCAAGAAACCTCCGATGCCGATCAGCCCGCCAAACAACATCCCACAGGAGCAAACAAAACGGGCCAGCAGCGTCGACAGGCGCTCCTGCGGCTCCACCTGGAATCGTTGCCGCAGGCGCGCCCAACCGGGGCCGGGAGGCTGCACCTGCCGGATGAAGGTTTCCAGAACCGCCTCTGATTCCGGTGGACTCAACAACATGGCACTCAGCCACACCACGGCTGAAACACCGGTGATCACTGCCAGCCGCAGGCCGTAATCCTCAATTCTTACGAGGGGCAGCACCGTGGTGAGCAAACCGACGATGAAACCGCAGAGCATGGCCGCCAACTCGGCCGCTGCATTCACCCGCCACCAGAACCAACGCAGAACCAGAACAACGCCAGGCCCGGAGCCGATGGCGATCACAAGACGGAAAACAGTGCCAATGCTGTCACTGATCAATGCCGTGACCACTCCAAGCCCAAGCAGCAACACCGTGGTGAGTTGCCCCACCAGCAACAGTTCCCCAGATCCGGCATTGGGGCGGATGAAGCGTTGGTAGAGGTCGTGGGTGAGGTAACTGGCGCCCCAGTTCACTGATGTGCTTACCGTGCTCATGAAGGCCGCCACCAGCGACACCACCACCAACCCCAAAGCCACCGGAGGCAGCAGCTGCACCGCCAGGGCGGGATAGCTCAGCTCCCAATCCCCCTGATCGGGCAGCAGCACCAGAGCCGCCAGGGCCACCACCACCCAGAGCCAACTGCGTACCAGATAGTTCACCACCAAGAACACCCAGCCCGCCAACCGCGCCTGCTGCTCATCCCGGGTGGCCAGCATGCGCTGAATGAATTCACCACCGCCGTCGCTCCGTCGGAAACTCCACCATTGAACGGCGATGTAAGCCAGGAACATCGGCACCGAAATGCCGGCCCCCTCCAACCAATGCACGCCCCCGTCCTCGATGGTCCAGGGGACCAGAGACAACAACTCCGGGCGATTCATGCCCTCGAGCTGCTCGAGGAGTCCTCCCATGCCGCCGGCAGCATGCAGTGCCGCGACAGCGACAGCAAGAGCTCCGAGCAAAGCAAGTATCAACTGAACCAGATCGGTGACCACCACGGCCCAGAGCCCCCCGGCCACGGTGTAAGCCAGCACCATCAGAGCCACCACAGCCAGAAGCCACAGCGTGTCGGGCACACCGAAGGCCGCCGGACTTCCGGAGACGATGCCCAGCGCTTCCACCACCTTGCGCAAGGCCAGAAAGGCGTAACCGATGCCGATGCAGTTCACCGGCAGGGCCAGCAAGAATGCCTTGATCCCCCGCAACCAGGCCGCGGCCGGACCGCCATAACGAAGTTCGGTGAACGCCGCATCAGTGAGCACGCCACTGCGGCGCCACAACGGCGCAAACACCACGGCCATGGCCACGTGGGCCAGGCCAAAGCTCCACCACTCCCAGTTCCCAGCCAATCCACGGCTGCCGATCAGGCCAGCGACGTAGAGGGGGGTGTCGATGGAAAACGTCGTCGCAGCCATGGATGCACCAGCAAGCCAGCCGCTGAGACGACGGCCTGCGACGAAATAGTCCTCCTCACCACTGTTGCGACGGGCCAGCCACAGCCCCAGCACAAGGGTTAGGACCAGATAGCCCCCGAGCAGAGCCCAATCGATCGGCGCCATAGATCATCAACATTGGGCGACAGTCTGATGTGGTTCGTAAAGTCCGGCTCAAGCAGAACGAACAGACCGTGAAAGGGAAGGGCTTCCTTTACATCCCCAAGCACAAGCTCGTTTATGCGCGGATCCCGAAGTGTGCGAACACTTCAATCAAAACAATTTTATCAGAATTAGTAAAAACAAGCGCAGCCAAGAACCCCCGCACAGCAAGAAATCTAGAGCCAACAAACGACCGCTTCTGGAAACTTTGCACAACAGAGGCAATGTTTTTAAAACCAGACAGATATACTGCTATTCGCAAGAAAGTATTTACTTTCACCTTCATACGGGAGCCATTACAAAGGCTTTTCTCTTGCTATCGAGAGAAAATCCTTCGACCATCGATCTTCCCTGCTATGCAGCGCCTCGGCTACACGAAGGCAATGACCTTCAGTGAGTTTGTCGAATTAACTTGTGAACTGAGCCTTGACTCGATGGATGTTCATACACAACCTCAAACGTTTCTGATCAGCGACTCAAAAGGAAGGCTCCCTGATTACATCGGCTGCCTCGAAAATCTAAAGACAGACTGGGAGCGACTCAGTGAGCTAATGGAGCAACGTGGCATCCCTTTTAGCCAACAACTACCTCATCTCAACAGGAGTCAGGCCCTACAAACTGATCAACCAGAACCGGGTCGGCTTCCCGATCGGGTGCGACACCAATTTGAGCTGACCTATGGACACGACATTCAGCTCTATCAAAAGCTCATTGCAGCTCAGCTACCCTGACGTCGACGTCGTAACTGACCGCAGGCAGCGTTCTGATCCAAGCCGCGACTTGCGCGCAGACTGACGGCCACACCACGACGCTCGAGCACACGCTGGAAGCCCTCAATCCGGGCGCGGGTGGGACGTTGAAACTCCTCCTCTTCAATCGGGTTGTAGGCAATCAGGTTCACGTGGCTCTGGAACCCTCCCACCCGATCGGCCAGTTCTGCGGCGTGTTCGGGGGCATCGTTCAAACCACCCAGAAGGATGTATTCGAAGCTGACGCGACGGCCGGTCACGGCCAGATAGTGACGACAGTCTTCCAGCAAGGCCTCGTAGGGATAGGCATGAGCCGTGGGGATGAGCTCTTCCCGCAGCGCTTGGTTGGGGGCATGAAGGCTCACCGCAAGGGTGAACTGGGCCCGACCGAGGGTCGCCAGAGCCAGCTCGGCCAGCTGTGGCAGGGTTTTCGGAACACCAACGGTGCTCACCGTGATCCGACGTTGACCAATCCCGAGGTCGTCGTTCAGGCAGCGGATGGCATCGAGAACCGCCTGGCTGTTTAGGAGAGGTTCCCCCATGCCCATGAACACGATGTGGGAGGGCCGGCGATCCATCACCTCTCGCACACTGAGCACCTGATCAACGATCTCGTGGGTGCGCAGCGAGCGCTGCAGGCCTCCTTTACCGGTGGCGCAGAAACGGCAGGCCATCGGACAGCCCACCTGGCTGGACACACAGACCGTCAGCCGCTGATCAGTGGGGATGCCAACGGTCTCGATCGTCTCGCCGTCATCGGTGGACAACAGCAATTTGGTGGTCGCGTCTGCAGCAACCGAACGATGCACCTCCTTCAGGCGACCGACCTCAACACCGTCTTCCTTGAGAGACTCCCGCCAAGCCTTCGGCAGAACGGTGATCTCCGACAGGGATCGGGCTCCCTTGGCGTAGAGCCAGTCGTGCAGCTGCCTCCCACGAAAGGGCTTCTGCCCCTGAGCAACCGCCCAGCTCTCCAGCTCGGCCGCGCTGCGACCGAGCAACATCTGGCTCACCAGATCAGCAGACCATGGCCAAGCTTGATCTCCACCGCCAGCAGGGCGATGAAACCAAGCATGGCGGCACGTCCATTGAGCTTCTCGGTGTGACCGTGGAAGCCAAACCGCGGCAGACGACGCTGGGGGATGTCAGTGGGCTCAAGCATCGGTGATTCGGCGATGGAATGACAGGAGGCGGTGATCAGTCGTCTGAAAGCAGGCCCTCTTCCTGAAGACCTTCAACAGCTTCAGCATCAACGACTTGCTCCTCCTTCAGCTCATTGTCGGCGTCGGGGCGGGCAAACGCGGCGAAGTTGCTGGCGGAGGGGTCGATGTTGTGACGGGTGCGGGTCGCCTCAAGATCGGCATCGCTGGGGTCATCCAACACAGCCGTGGAGCTGGCGGCCGGAGGCATCTCCACGGTGTAATCAGGACGAAGGTTCTGCATGCGGCGGTAGCCGGCGGGATCCTCCGACAGGATGTCCGGGTGAGGACCTGCCTCCTTCTGCAGCTCCTCTTCGAAACCACTGAAGCCGGTGCCTGCAGGGATAAGGCGACCGATGATCACGTTCTCCTTGAGGCCCCGCAGCCAATCGCTCTTGCCCTCGATGGCAGCTTCCGTGAGCACGCGCGTGGTCTCCTGGAAGGAGGCGGCGGAAATGAAGCTGTCGGTGTTGAGCGAAGCCTTGGTGATCCCCAACAGCACCGGAGTGAATTCCGCGGGGGCACCACCGGTGATCGCCATGGCCTGGTTGGTGTCTTCCACCTGACGCAGTTCGATCAGCTCACCGGGCAGCAGGGTGGTGTCACCGGCATCTTCGACCCGCACCTTGCTGGTCATCTGACGAACGATGACCTCGATGTGCTTGTCGTCAATCGACACGCCCTGGGATTTGTAGACGTTCTGCACCTCGGTCACCAGACGGTGCTGCAGGTTGGCAATCGCTTCCTGCGCCGCATCCATCAACGGCTTACGGCTGCGAAGGTCTTCGAAGAAACACTCCAGCAGCTCATGGGGGTTGATCGGACCATCGGTGAGCAGCTCACCGGCGGTCACCTGCTGGCCATCGCTGACCATTACGTTGCGACCCAGAAGGATCGGGTATTCGCCGATGGCGTCATCGGCTTCGATCACCGTCACCGTGAGTGACTCGTCGTCGTCACCTTGCTTGATCTCTACCGTGCCGGGCTTTTTGCAAAGCACTGCCGACTCACGAGGACGACGGGCCTCCAGTAATTCCTCGATTCGAGGCAGACCCTGAACGATGTCACCAGTCTTCTGACGTTCAAACACCAGCAAGGCCAAACCGTCACCGCGCTGAACCAGATCACCGTCACGGACGTGCAGGACGGAGTCGGGAGACACCATGTAGGGACGGCCGAGGCGCAGGGTCACGCTGTTGCTGTCAACAGCTTCCACCTCACCGCAGCAGCTGGAGGGATCACCCTCAGCCAGCAATTCGCCATCGACGATGCGTTGACCAACAGCGACCACCGGTTTGCCGGAGGTGCTGAGGGTGGTGGTGTCTTCCGGACGCTCAACGAGCAAACGGCGGACGGGATCTGCCTCAGTGGCTTCTGGCAGCTGCGCAACACCGGCCTGCTTGCACAGGATCTGGGTGGTGGCAATCACATCGCCAGCTTTGACGGAGATGCCGTCTTCCACCTGCAGCTCGGTGTGGGTGGAACCGTGACTGGAGTCGGACATGGTGTCGCGACGCACCAGGATCGACTCGAGGATCACCAGCCTCAGACGGGAGATTGTCTTGGCCCGTTTGTCAGGGGCCTTCTCCACATCCACGGTCATCTGCGGCGTGGTGTCGAAGGTCTCCAGGATCAGCTGGGTCTTGAGCAGTTCAACGCCCTCCACTGACTTGATCAGCTCGTTGTCCTTGAACGCCAGTCGCTGGGTGGCCTTGATGCCCAGGTGGGGGCCATTGGCCTGCTTGACGTGCGACAGCTCTGGCAGTTGCGCCTCGTTGGGGATGGTGTATTCCTCCACGGGACGCAACAGCAGACCTTTGCCCTCCGGGGTCTCCACGGTCTGCACATACTTCATATCCTGGATGCTCAGACCCTTGGCGATCTCCTCACCGGGGTTGACCATATGGCCATCTCCCTCGAACCTCTCCAGGGCTTTGCTGTCGGAACTGAGGTGGAAATCACCGCTGCGGACGATGATCTCGCGCAGGATGTCGTTTTTCTGAGTGACCGTGACGACGCCAGCAGTCTGGCTGAAGATGTCCTTCACGACTTCGGTGCCTGCTTCGATCCACTGACCGTCGGTGATCATTAACAGGGAGATGTCCTTGTTGATCTCGTGGGTCTCTTGGGGAATCCAGAGCAAGGTGCCGCCCTTGTTGACCTCGTAACCGTTCTTGGCGGATCGGGCCTTCTTGATCGCTAGACCAGGGGCGAACTTGACCAGGCCACCGGTGCCGGTTCGGAAGCGGTCGTCGGCCAGCTCGGCGACCACCTCACCAGAACCGATCTTGCTGCCTGGAATCGTGTTCAACCGATAGCGGGTGCCGTCCTTGGCTTCCAGATTCCAGATCTCTCCTGAGTGGGTGGACTCCTCCAGCAGCTTGAAGTCCTTCAGCGTCATCGCTGTCGTGACGATCTGAACCTCGCGGGAATCGCCGATGGAGTCGCGCAGGCGCACATCACCGCCGTATTCGCTGCGCTGACTGGCTTCCGCCAGCACCTGACCCTCGGTGACCTCGGTATCTCCCTGAACCACCGGTTGGGCATTGGGAGGCAGGTTGTACACATCACCTGCCAGCACCCACATCCGGCCCAGACGCTGGGCCTTGAGGGTGATGTTGCCTTGACGGTCGGTGACTTCCCGAGGCTGGATCGCTTCCTCATAGCGCACCTGACCGGCCAGGTCGCAAATCACGTCCTTAGTGGCTTTCTCGACGCTCTTCTTCACCGCACCAGCGGCGATCTGAGCAACGGTCACATCAGCATCGATGGTCTGACCGTTTTCAACAAACAGCAGCGAACCATTAGTGATCTCAATTTTCTGGGTTTTGCCCTTTCCAACCGGCTTGATGGAGAGGTTGAAGTCAACCTCGGCCTGTTGGGCATTGACGCCGTGGGGCGTGCGGTAAGGACGAACCCTGGCCTTGGCAGAGAACTCGATGGTGCCCGCCACAACGGAACGCACCACACCGGTTTCGGCCGTGGACACACCACCGGTGTGGAAGGTGCGCATCGTGAGCTGCGTTCCGGGCTCACCGATGGACTGGGCCGCAATGATGCCAACGGCTTCGCCGAGGTCCACCAGTTCGTTGTGGGCCAGGGCCCAGCCATAGCACTTGCGACAGACGGAGCGGTTGGCCTCACAGGTAAGGGGAGAGCGCACGCTCACCGCGGTGACCCCTGCCTTTTCGATGCGTTTTGACAGGGGTGGGTCGATTTCGGTGTCCCTCTCTGCCAGCACCTCTCCGACTGCGCTCACCACCTGGGATGCCGTGAGGCGGCCGACCAAACGGTTACCGAAACGTCCATCTTCAGCCTCCACCACGATATGGCGCGTGGTGCCGCAGTCGTCTTCGCGAACGATGACGTCCTGAGCAACGTCCACCAGGCGACGGGTCAGATAACCGGAGTCAGCTGTTCGCAGGGCGGTGTCCACTAGACCCTTACGGGCGCCGTAGGAGGAGATGACGTATTCGGTGACCGTGAGACCTTCGCGGAAGTTGGTGCGGATCGGCAGGTCGATGATCTCGCCCTGGGGATTGGCCATCAGGCCCCGCATGCCCACCAGCTGTCGCACCTGGGACATGTTTCCTCGGGCGCCAGAGTTGGCCATCATCCAGACTGAATTCAGCGGTGCGTTCTGGTTGAAGTTCTTCTTGACCGCATCCACCAGACGCTCATTGGTCTCAGTCCAGGTGTCGATGACCTTGGTGTGACGCTCCACCTCCGTGATCTCACCCAACCGGTAACGCTCCTCCGTGGCTGTGATCTGCTCCTCGGCCTCTCCGAGCAGGGCTTTTTTCGCCTCGGGAACTTGCAGATCGTTCACGGAAATCGAAACCGCCGCCTGAGTGGCGTAGCGGAAGCCGAGATCCTTGAGCTTGTCGGCCATTGATGAGGTGACCGCCGTGCCGTGGTTTTTGTAAGCCCAGGCCACCAGCTGCTTGAGGCCCCGTTTGTCGACGATGTGGTTTCGGAACGGTGGGGGCGTCTTGCTGAGGGGACGGGACGCGCTCTCATGCACCGGAGTGGTGTCCTTGGCGGCCTTGCTGGACTTACGTGACTTGTTGGATTTAGAGGAGGAGGAGGTCATGGCTGCGCGCTGGTGAGAAGAGGAGATCGTGCGGAAGGAGGAAGAACTCAGGCGGCGGCCACCGCGCCGATGATCGTGTGATTCATCACTACCCGGCCGGTCGTGGTAAGGATGTAACGGCTGATCAGGGCACCGTCTTCGTCAAAACGATCGCGGCGGTAGGTCCACTGCTCAATACGGGTGCCATCGCTGAGGGTCTCGCTCTTGATGGGCTCGTCCAGCTCATCGTTGTCTTCGACTTCGCCGTTGAAACGCACCCAGACCCAGTCGTGCAGACCGATGCGGGTGTCTTCGAAGGCATGGATCACATCCTCGAGGCTTGAGTAGGTGCGGCTGCGATCACCGAATTCAGGCTGTTCAGCCCCAGGCTGCAGAGCCGTGAGGTAGTAGGAACCGAGCACCATGTCCTGGGACGGGGTCACGATCGGCTCACCGGTGGCCGGCGACAGGATGTTGTTGCTGGCCAGCATCAACATGCGGGCCTCGGTCTGAGCTTCGATCGCCAGGGGCACGTGCACGGCCATCTGGTCACCGTCGAAGTCGGCGTTGAAGGCGGGGCAGACCAACGGGTGTAGCTGAATGGCGCGACCATCAACGAGCTTCGGTTCGAAGGCCTGGATGCCGAGACGGTGCAGAGTCGGGGCGCGGTTCAACATGATCGGATGACCGTCGATCACCTCCTGCAGCACCTGCATCACCTCGTCGTCGGCCCGCTGAATCAGCTTCTTGGCCGCCTTGATGTTGTTGACGATGTTCTGTCGGATCAGGCGATGGATCACGAAGGGCTGGAACAGCTCGATCGCCATCTCCTTCGGCAGGCCGCACTGATGCATTTTCAGCTTTGGACCCACCACGATCACGGAACGACCGGAGTAGTCGACCCGTTTGCCCAGCAGGTTCTGACGGAAGCGACCCTGTTTGCCCTCGATGATGTCGCTAAGTGATTTCAGCGGACGGTTGTTGGCGCCGACGACGGTGCGACCGCGACGACCGTTGTCGATCAAGGCGTCGACGGCCTCCTGCAGCATCCGCTTCTCGTTGCGGACGATAATTTCGGGGGCCAGGATTTCCTGAAGCCTGGCCAGACGGTTGTTGCGGTTGATCACCCGCCGGTAGAGATCGTTGAGATCACTGGTGGCGAAACGACCACCATCCAGCTGCACCATCGGGCGGAGATCCGGCGGGATCACCGGAATCACATCCAGCACCATCCACTCAGGACGAGCACTGGTGGCCACGAAGTTATCGATGACTCGCAGACGCTTGATCAGCTTGGCCCGCTTCTGGCCCTTGCTGCCGTTGATCTCCTCACGCAGCTGCTCAGCCACTTCCTCCAGATTGAGGTCTTCGAGCAGTTGCTTGAGCGCCTCAGCACCGATGCCCACCACAGGCTCGTTCTCGATCTCCGATTCCTCGGCATAGATCTCGTCTTCGATCTCCAGCCACTCGTCCTCGGTGAGCAGCTGTTTGTACTTCAGCTCTTTGTGGTCGCCGGGATCCAGCACCACATAGCAGTTGAAGTAAACGATCTGCTCCACATCCCGCAGGGGCATGTCCAAAAGGATGGCCACATAGCTGGGAATACCCTTCAGGTACCAAACGTGAGAGACCGGTGCTGCCAGCTTGATGAAACCCATCCGGTGACGACGCACCCGGCTCTCGGTGACCTCCACACCACAGCGCTCACAGACAATGCCGCGGTGACGCACGCGCTTGTACTTGCCGCAGTGGCATTCCCAGTCCTTGGAGGGACCAAAGATCTTTTCGCAGAACAGCCCGTCCATCTCGGGCTTCAAGGTCCGGTAGTTGATGGTCTCCGGTTTGGTGACCTCACCAACCACCTGACCATTGGGCAGGGTGCGTTGGCCCCACTCCATCACCCGTTCGGGTGATGCAAGGGTGATCTTGACATAGTCGAAGTGGTTCTCGGTGCGGAGGTTGCTGTTGGTCATGGACGGCGGTTGGAGGAAGGGGTGTCAGTCGTTTTGATCCGTTCGGTCCGTCAGTCCTCGTCGTAATCCGCGACGCCGAGGGATTCGTAGGTGGGACGGCTTGGAGTGCTGCGGCGTGGGTTCACGTCCTGCATCAGATCCACCTCCTTGCCTTCATCGGTGTACACCGCGATGTCGAGACCCAGGGACTGGAGTTCGCGCATCAGCACCTTGAAGGATTCCGGCGTGCCGGGGCGGGGGATCGGCTTGCCCTTGACGATGGCGTTGAGCGCCTCGTTGCGACCCTGCATGTCGTCGGACTTGACGGTGAGCAGTTCCTGAAGGGTGTAGGCAGCGCCATAGGCCTCGAGAGCCCACACTTCCATCTCACCAAGACGTTGACCGCCCTGCTGAGCCTTACCACCCAGGGGCTGCTGAGTGACCAGGGAGTAGGGACCGGTGGAGCGGGCGTGGATCTTGTCATCCACCAGGTGCACCAACTTGAGGAAGTGTGAATAGCCCACGGCCACAGGCTGGTCGAAGGGCTGACCTGTCCGGCCGTCACGCAGCACCAGCTTGCCGGGGTCGTCGGGGTTGTACACCCAGGCCTTACCTGGTTGCTTGGCCGCTTCTTTGAGAAAGGCTTCGCAGGTTTCCTGCGACATCTCGGCACCATGCATTTCGTCAAACGGCACGATCCGGACCCGGGAATCCAAGTTGGATGCAGCCCAGCCCATCAGCAGCTCGAACACCTGACCGACATTCATCCGACTCGGAACACCCAGAGGGTTGAGGCAGATGTCAACGGGGGTGCCGTCCGGCAAGTAGGGCATGTCCTCCCGGGGAAGGATGCGGCTAATGATGCCCTTGTTGCCGTGGCGCCCGGCCATCTTGTCGCCCACCTGGATCTTGCGGCGCTGCGCCACATAGACCCGCACCACCATGTTGGCGCCGGGAGGCAGTTCATCCCCCTGCTCACGGGTGTAGATCCGTACGTCGACCACACGTCCACGCTCGGTACCGGGCACCCGCAGGGAGTTGTCGCGAACGTCGCGGGCCTTCTCACCGAAGATCGCCCGCAGCAGCTTCTCTTCCGGCGGCTGGTCCGACTCGCCTTTCGGCGTGACCTTGCCCACCAGGATGTCGCCGCTCTCAACGAAGGCACCGACGCGGATGATGCCCATCTCGTCAAGGTTGCCGAGACTCTCCTCAGCGACGTTGGGGATCTCGCGGGTGATCTCCTCCGGTCCGAGCTTGGTCTGACGGGCTTCGATCTCGTACTTCTCGATGTGCACCGAGGTGTAGAGGTCGTCCGTGACCAAACGCTCGCTCACCAGCAAGGCGTCCTCGAAGTTGTAACCCTCCCAGGGCATGTAAGCGATCAGCACGTTCTGACCCAGGGCGATTTCACCGCCCTCGCAGGCGGAGCCATCCGCCATCACCTGACCAACGATCACCTGATCGCCGCAACGAACGATCGGACGGTGGTTGAGGCAGGTGTCCTGGTTGGAGCGCTGATATTTCTGCAGGTAATGGGTGTGCTCCTGGCCGTCCTCGTCTTGAACGACGATGGCGGTGGCATCCACGAAAATCACGGTGCCGTTGACCCTTGAGATCGGCACCATGCCGGAGTCACGGGCCACCTGGGTCTCGAGACCGGTCCCCACCAGGGCACGCTCAGGACGCAGCAGGGGCACAGCCTGGCGCTGCATGTTGGACCCCATCAGGGCGCGGTTGGCGTCGTCGTGCTCCAGGAAGGGAATAAGGGAAGCCGCGACCGAAATCACCTGAACCGGAGACAAGGCGACGTAATCCACCTGCTCAGGCGGCACCTTCTCGAAGTCCTGGCGGTAGCGAACAGGAATCAGATCGGCCTTGATGCGTCCATCGGATTCGGTGGCGACGTCACCAGGGGCCACCCGCACTTCGTCCTCACGGTCAGCAGACAGGTAGATGGGATCACCGTCTTTGATCACCACTCCGTTCTCCACCTTCCAGAACGGGGTCTCGATGAAGCCGTACTCATTCACCCGGGCGTGGGTGGCCAGGGAGTTGATCAAACCGGCGTTGGGGCCTTCCGGCGTCTCGATCGGGCAGAGACGGCCGTAGTGGGAGGGGTGAATATCACGGACAGCAAAGCCGGCGCGCTCCCGTGTGAGACCGCCCGGTCCAAGGGCAGAGATGCGGCGCTTGTGGGTCAGCTCTGCCAGAGGGTTCGTCTGATCCATGAACTGGCTCAGCTGGCTGGAGCCGAAGAACTCCTTGATCGCCGCCACCAGTGGCTTGGGGTTCACCAGCTGCGCCGGGGTGAGCGAATCGGTCTCGCCGACCGTCATCCGCTCCTTGATGATTCGCTCGAGGCGGTTGAGGCCCACCCGCACCTGGTTCTGCAGCAGCTCGCCCACGGAACGAACACGGCGGTTGCCCAGGTGATCGATGTCGTCGAGGCTGGCGCCACCGACATCCAGTTCGAGGTTGATCAGATAGTCGAGGGTGGAGAGCACGTCCTCATGGGTGAGGGTGCGCACCGTGTCGGGGATGGTGAGGCGGAGCTTTTTGTTGATCTTGTAGCGACCAACCCGGCCGAGGTCGTAGCGCTTGGGGTCGAAGAAGCGGGTCTGCAAGAGCTGCTGACCGCCACTCACCGAGGGTGGTTCACCAGGACGCAGTTTCTTGTAAAGCTCCAGCAGGGCCTGGTCTTCCGAGCTGATGCCCTCATCATTCGCGGCATCAATCGACTTTTTGTAGAACTCCGGGTGACGCAACTTATCGAGCACGTCGTTGTCTGACAGACCCATGGCACGCATCAGCACGTGGGCGTTGATCTTGCGGGTCTTGTCGACGCGGACGTGGAGAAGGCTGTTCTTGTCGGTTTCGAACTTCAGCCAGGCACCGCGGTTGGGGATGACGCTGGCGTTGTATGTACGTCGTCCGTTTTTGTCCATTTCATCCTTGAAATAGACACCGGGGCTGCGCACGATCTGATTCACGATCACGCGTTCAGCACCATTAATGATGAAGGTGCCCCGCTCGGTCATCAGCGGCAGTTCACCGATGAAGACCTCCTGCTCCTTGATTTCACCGGTCTCTTTATTTACCAGGCGGCAGGTCACATACATCTGCGACGCAAAGGTTGCATCACGGCGTTTTGCCTCTTCCACATCGTGACGAGGGCGCTTCAGTCGGTACTCGCTACCGATGAAATGCAGCTCCAGCTTGCCGGTGTAGTCGGTAATGGGGGAGAAGCTCTCCAGCTCCTCGATCAGGCCCAGATCCAGGAACCACTTGAAGCTGGCCCGCTGCACCTCCACCAGATCGGGGAGATAAGTGGCGGTCTTGGCGACCTGAATCGCGCTGCTGCTCATGCGGGGACCGGCAGAGAGGACGAAAGGGACACGACCTGGACGAACACCATCAGCGCAACCACATCGCTCCGACACAGCAAAAGCGGCGGCTGCCCGTCCCGATGAAGGGACCGGCAGCGCCGCAATTGAGCTCAGAGATCGAGGGTCAGATCAGCTGACGACGACAAGTGCACCGGAAGGGAATGGACGCTTCGGGCTCCACGGATTCGGCGAACCGGATCCATGGCCAGGCCAATACAACATCTTACACATCACCCTCGCATGCTTTCCACCCCAGTTAGGGAAGACCGAACAAACGACGGGCGTTGGAGGTGCTGCTGGCCGCAACCGTGTCGAGATCGACGCCGCGGAGTTCAGCTACCCGGTTGGCCACCGACGCCACAAAAGCCGGTTCGTTGCGTTTACCCCGCCGGGGCACCGGCGCCAGGAATGGGCAATCCGTTTCCACCAGAAAGCGATCCTCAGGCACCTGACGCGCGCAGTCATGGGTGGGGACTGCCTTCGGGAAAGTGACTGTGCCACTGAAGCTGATGTACAACCCGAGCTCCAGGAAGCCGTCCATTTCGTCGGGCGTCCCGCCCCAGCAGTGCATGACCCCACGTGGGCATAGGCCTTCGGGAACGCGGGCACGCAGCTCGTTGAGCATCGGCTCAGCGGCATCACGGCAATGAATAATCACCGGCAGATCCAACTCCACCGCCAGGTCCAGCTGCGGACGGAGCACCTGCAATTGTTCCTCGAGGTTCTTGTCACGGAACAGATCGAGCCCCAGTTCGCCAATGGCAACGACCCGCTTGTCTGCCAGCGCCGCCCGTCTCAGCACCGCAATCGTGTCGTCTCGCCAGTGCTCCGTATCCAAGGGATGAACCCCCACGGAGTAGCGCATCTCAGGAAAGCGATCAGCCAGGGCCCGGATCGCAGGAATTTCGGACGGCTCCACGCAGGCATGCAACAGGGCCTTGACCCCTGCTTCCCGCCAGCGGGAGGCCACCTCATCGAGGTCGTCGTCGAAGTTTCTAAAAACGATGTGACAGTGACTGTCAATCAACGTTGGAATGGACGACACAGGGGGCTAAAACGCGCTTTCAGCCCCCATTCTGCCGGCTTTGGTCGATCAGCTGGAGGGCTCGAGAACCTGGCGGACCGTAGCGCTGAGACGAGACTTTTGATGGGCGCCGTTGTTGCGATGCAGCACACCCACCTTCACGGCCTTGTCGATCTTGCTGAAAGCAGCATTCATCGAGGCTGAGACGGTGGCCTTGGCTGCGTCTCCGGGTTCCTTGCTGTACGCCTCGCAGGCGACGAAGCAACGCTTCATCAGGGTGCGCAGGGCGGACTTGTAGGTGCGGTTGCGAAGGCGGTTGCGTTCAGCGATCTCAATCCGCTTTTTCGCTGCTTGGTTATTGGCCACTGAGGCTGAAACGTTGCGAACAATCCAACACCATACTCCTCAGCTGGTGATCAGTCCGGGCTATAGCTTGTGCGAATCGACTATTAATACACGTCTTGTCCGAGAGCCGATCTCTGGCCTTCCCTCTGCGCTGCGTCCGGGATCGACAGCAGGCTGAGGCTGAGTTGCAACGGTTAACGCGCCGGACCCAGACCAGCCAACAAAAGGATGTTCAGGGCCGGGTCGACGTCATTCTCAAGGCGGTTCGTGAACGGGGCGATGCTGCCGTGTGCGACTTCACGGAACGCTTCGACGGATTCCGGCCCGATCCAGTCGCGGTCCCCAAACACCAGCTCGAACAAGCCTGGAAGGCCCTGCCGGAGAACCTGCGCGATGCGCTGGAACTGGCCCATCGCCGCATCAGCGAGTTTCACCAGCGGCAGCGTCCGGAGGACATCCGGATGGAAGGGGCTCACGGCGAGCAGTTGGGACGGCGCTGGCGACCGGTGCAGCGGGCAGGTCTCTACGTGCCCGGTGGACGGGCTGCTTACCCCAGCACCGTTCTGATGAATGCTGTCCCGGCCCGTGTGGCGGGCGTTGAACAGGTTGTGATCTGCTCCCCCGCCGGGTCCAATGGTCAAGTGAATCCCGTCGTGCTCGCAGCCGCGCATCTGGCCGGCGTTCACACGGTGATGCGCATCGGTGGCGCTCAGGCCATTGCTGCGATGGCTTTCGGCACTGAAAGCGTTCCCAAGGTGGACGTGATCAGCGGCCCGGGCAACATCTACGTCACCCTGGCCAAGCAGGCGGTCTACGGCCAGGTGGGCATCGATTCGCTGGCTGGTCCCAGCGAAGTTCTCGTAATCGCTGACCAGAGCGCCCAACCGGAGCAGGTGGCGGCCGATCTGCTAGCTCAGGCGGAGCATGATCCCCTTGCCTCCTCCGTGCTGATCACCACCTCACACCAGCTCGCTGATGGGATCAGCAGCGCTATCGCACAACAGCTGGAGGATCATCCCCGCCGCGAGATCTGCGAAGCCTCGCTTCGAGATTGGGGGTTGGTGGTGGTCTGTGACGACCTCGAGACCTGCGCCCAGCTCAGTGACAGCTTTGCTCCCGAGCACCTGGAGCTGCTGGTTGAGCGTCCGGAGGCCCTGGCCGATCGGATCCAACATGCCGGAGCCATCTTTCTGGGCCCCTGGTCACCGGAGGCCGTTGGCGATTACCTGGCTGGGCCAAACCACACGTTGCCCACATGCGCCGCGGCCCGGTTCAGCGGTGCCCTCAGCGTGGAGACGTTCATGCGCCACACCTCGATGATCCAGTTCAACCGTGCAGCTCTGGATGCCACCGCCTCAGCGGTGTGTGAACTGGCGGAAAGCGAAGGACTGCACAGCCATGCGGAGTCCGTCCGCAAGCGGCTCAGCTGAGCCGCTTCTCCAGGCTGCGAACCCCCGCAGACCCATCGGTGATCTCACCAACCAGCACCTCATCAACGAGATCAACGAACAGGCCGTTCTCCAGAACACCGGGAATGTTGTTCACCGTTGATTCCAGTGCCGCCGGATCGGAAATCCCTCCGTTCATCGTCACATCGAGAACGAGATTGCCCTGATCGGTCACCACCGGACCAGCTTTGCGCTGGGCCATGCGCAGTTCGGCTTTGCCGCCGAGAGCTGCCAGCTGCTGCTGAACCTGACGCCAGGCACCGGGTAATACTTCCACCGGCAACAGAAATCCCAGGTTCAACCGCTCCACGAGCTTGGTGGAATCCACCACCACAACGAACCGATCGGCGCGAGCCGCCACCAGCTTCTCCTGAACGTGACAGGCACCGCCGCCTTTGATCAGTTGAAAGCCTGGATCCACTTCATCGGCGCCATCAATGGCCAAATCGATGCGATCCACCGCATTGAGGCTGAGCAGAGGAATGTTGAGCTCAGCGGCAAGAACCTCACCTTGGAAGGAGGTGGTGACACCAACGATGTCCTTCAGCTCACCACTGGCCAGCTTTGCCCCGAGGGCTTTGATCATTAGGGCAGCCGTGGAACCGGACCCGAGACCCAGAACCATGCCGTCCTTGATCTGCTCGACGGCGGCATCGGCCACCGCTTGCTTCATCTGGGTCTGGAGATCGGCCATCGAACCGGATTGGTTGGGCGCGACCGTAGCAAGGGTTTCAGGCCAGACCCGGTAAGGGGGCCGGCTTCACTGACAGACTGATCTCGCGGCCATTGCGCAGCAGTTTCAAGGGGAGGGGGCTGCCAACCCGGGCCGCATCGATGACCTCCAGCAAGGCCTGAGGATCCTCGACGGGCAGTTCATCAACAGCAATCACCAGATCACCGCGACGCAGGCCCGCTTTGTCGGAGGGTCCGTCCGGCAGGACGCTCTGAACAAGGGCACCATTGCGTTCGGGAAGTTGAACCAGGGCGTTGGGATCGCGGTTGTGCTCACGGGCAATGCGAGCGGTCAGTCCCACCAGCTGCAGTCCGATGTAGGGATGCACCACCTCACCATCCTGAAGCAGCTGATCAGCGACCCGACGCGCCAGGTTGATCGGGATCGCAAAGCCGAGACCAGCGCCGGGGCCTGAGCGCACCAGTGTGTTGATACCGATCACCTCGCCGTCACCATTCACCAACGGTCCGCCGGAATTGCCTGGGTTAATAGCGGCATCTGTCTGGATCAGATCAAGCCGTTTGTCGGAGAAGCCGAGACTGTTGATATTGCGGTGCAGGCTGCTGACGATGCCCAAGGTCACTGTGCGTTCCAGGCCGTAGGGAGTGCCGAGGGCAATGGCCCAGTCGCCCACCTGCATCGCTTCGGAGTCTCCGAGGGGCGCCTGCGGTGGCAGAGCGCTTGTGTCGAGGCGAACCAGGGCGAGGTCGGTCACAGGATCCGTGCCCACCACACGCCCATCCAGCTGGTCACCATCCGCCAGCGTGACGCTCACGGTTTCCACCCGATCCACCACGTGGGCATTGGTCAGCACCAGGCCATCGGGATCGATCACCACGCCGGAACCCTGCCCTCGCTCGCGCTCCTGACCAACCGGCTGATCGCCGAGCAGATCGCGCAGCAACGGGTCGATCAGGGTCGGATCAAAAGGTTGCCGCTCCACTGTGCGTTCGGTGTCGATCCGCACGACAGCTGGGGCAACTTTTTTAACGGCATCGGCCACAAAGCTGTGCTCCACTGCCACAGCCGGTTGAACGCCGATCAACAGCATCAACCCGATGCACAGCACTCGGCACCATCGTTTCAACATCAGCGGCACGTCATTCGTTACCCCGTTGTAAAGGAATCGAGCGATGGTCCGGATCGGACGGCAGTTATTCAAAAAACAGTGCAGCTTGCGTTTGGTCGCTAAGAAAATCCAGTGGCATTGTTTCCATGCGCGTTGGCGCCGTCTGTGCTTTAAGAGCTCTAGCCCTCCTTTCAGCCTGCACCGGACAACCCGAATCATCCAAGACATCCGCTGAAGAGCCCGCCGCAGCAGAGCTCAAAGCGGTGATTTTCGAAGACGTCAAGCCCCTGTTCAGCAAAACCGATGCCGGTTACGAAGGCTTCGGCGTTGACGTGCTCGAGCAGGTCCGCATGCAATCCGGTCGCTCCGAAGTCACCTATCAGGTGGCTTCATCCATAACGGACGGTATCGATGCGGTGGCAACCGGAAAAGCAGATATCGCCTGCGGTGTGGCATTCACCTGGGGGCGTGCCTCCCAATTGAGCTACAGCCTCCCCTTTGGTGTTGGAGGAACCCGGTTGTTGACCTGAAACGACACCACCGTCAATGGAACTCCGGACTCGCTGAAGGACAAAACAATTGGTGTTGCTCGTGACAGTGCCTCAGCGAAGGTTTTGGAAAGCGTGGTTCCGGAGGCCACGTTTAAAGCTTTTGACACACCTGCTGAAGCGCTGAGTGCGTACAACGATGGAGATGTTCCAATCCTCGGAGGTGGAACGCTGTGGCTCGCTGCCAACAGCAGCACAGATACAACTGCGTTGCTGCCATTCCGCCCCTATGGACGTTCCGGCATTGGCTGCGTCGTGGGCCAGAACAACGGCAAGCTCCTGTCGCAGGCCAACATCGCCATTGGCCAAATGATGCAGGCCTAAATGGATGGCGATGCCGGCACGCGCGAGATGGTGGATCGCTGGATCGGTCCAGACAGCAGCGTGGGACTGACGCGCGCAGGGATCACGTCGCTTTACGGACTGATTCTGAGCATCACCGCAGAAATCTCCACCTCGGTTGAACCGGGGAGCTGAACAAACACCTCGACACAAGCCTTTCAACATCACTTCTTCCTTTGTCATGAACCGTTCGCTCATCGCTTTTCAGGCCCTCATTGCTTCCAGCGCCGTTCTCTGCCAAACCGCTGAAGCCAGCGCGACGTACAGCTCACCTGATCAGCTGAACAACAGCATCGAGGCCCGCATTGATTCCGTTCGCAACGGTGATTGGAGCTCCCTGCTGAAGACCATCGACAACGACGGTGAACTGGTGGCCAAGAGCAAGTGGGGCAATGGCGGCGGCCACAAATTCAGCAACAGCTACGGCAGTGGAAAATGGAAGAACGGCAAAGGCGGTAATAAGTGGAGCAACAGCCGTAACACCTGGGGGAATGGCGGCTACCACGGTGGTTGGCGCAACGGCGGCGGTGCCTGGGGCAACGGCGGCGGTGCCTGGGGCAACGGCGGCGGCGGATTCGTCAACTGGTGATCAGTTCGTTGAAATCTGGGCCCGACCTCAACCGGTTCGGGCCCATCGGTCTGGTGGTGGTGCAATCCACCTCGCTGTGCAATCTCGATTGCTCCTACTGCTATCTGCCTGATCGGCAGAAGAAACGGGTCTTCTATCTCGAGCTGTTGCCTTTACTGGTGCAGCGCATCCTCGAGAGCCCCTACGCCGGCCCCGAGTTTTCGCTGGTGTGGCACGCCGGCGAACCCCTCACATTGCCCACGGGGTGGTACGACGAGGCCACGGTAATCCTGCAGTGCAGCCTTGCTGAGCGTGGTGCCGAAGGGCTGGAGTTCACCCAGCACGTGCAGACCAACGCCACGCTGATCAACGACGCCTGGTGCGATTGCTTCCACCCCAACCGCATCGTGGTGGGCATCAGCGTGGATGGTCCTGAAGAGATTCACGACGCCCACCGCCGCTTCCGCAACGGGCGCGGTTCCCACGCCCTGGCGATGAAGGGGATTGAAGCTCTGCATCGCAACAATGTGCCCTTCCACTGCATTTCGGTGCTCACCGCCGATGCCATGGAGCAGCCGGAGCTGATGTACCGCTTCTTCCGCGATCACGGCATCAACGATGTCGGCTTCAACGTGGAAGAGCAGGAGGGCATTCACACCAGCTCCTCCATGCAGGGCTCAGCCATGGAAGCCAAGTACCGCGATTTTCTGAGGGCCTTCTGGCACCTCAGTGAACAGGACGGCTATCCCGTGGTTCTGCGCGAGTTCCAGCAGGTGATCAGCCTGATCCAGGGAAACCAACGCATGACCCAGAACGAACTGAACCGCCCCTTCTCCATCCTCAGCGTCGACTGGCAGGGCAACTTCTCCACCTTCGACCCTGAGCTCCTGTCGGTAGCAAGCGATCGCTACGGCACCTTCAACCTGGGAAACCTGAAGGACGTGTCCCTGGTGGAGTCCACCCAGACCGATCAGTTCCAGCGCCTCTTCACGAACATGAGCCGCGGTGTGGAGACCTGCCACAACGGCTGTGAATACTTCGGCCTCTGCGGTGGCGGAAACGGCAGCAACAAATTTTGGGAACACGGCAGCCTCGCCTCCAGCGAGACCAACGCCTGCCGCTTCGGCACCCAGATCCCTGTTCAGGTGCTGTTGGAACGCTTCGAAGCCGGACCTCCGCTCACCCACCAACCAACCCACTGAATCGATCCATGTCTCGCTTGATCTCACTGCTCAGCGGCACTGCTCTGCTGCTGCTGGCTCCCGTCACCTCAGAAGCGGCCTGCACATTTCTCAAGCCCGTTGGCGGTGGCGAAGCCATCGTGAAAAAGAAAGTGCAGCGCCCCAAGGGTTTGATCGGAAACACAGTCGGACGCACAAACTGGAACACCGATTTCGTGGTGGACCGGCCCTACAGCAGCTTCAAGCTGTTCTTCACCGCCGATTCCAGCGACTCCACCAGCTACCCGATCGAAGTCTTCCTCAAATTCAGTGACGGCAGCAACCTCAAGGTTGTGGATGAGCAGCTGCAGCCTCCACTGGGCACCGGCCGCATGTTCGGGCCCTTTTCACAGGTTCAGGGCAAAAGCATCAGCCAGGTGAACTTCAAAATTGGGGCCAACAAAGACCCGAAAGCCACTGGTTTTAGTTACCGCATTTCCGTTCAAGGTTGCAACTGATTAACCAGCGCAACAGACGGGGCACTGATTAGTGTCCCGTCGTGCTTTGCCATTGAACCGTGACCGCCACACCGGAGATCCTTCGCTGCCCTCTCTGCCAGGTGTCGATTGAATCCAATGGCGGAACGCTGGATGCCGTTCAGTTCAGCAATGGTCCGAAAGGGACCCGCAGCAAGCTTTGGAGCCGGGTCTGCCAGTACCTTAAAACGCCTGATCAACATCGCCAGTGCATCAATCAGGATCCCGAGCTTAGGGGTGTTGAGCAGAAGGGTGACGCCTTCCCCGATGCACCATCCATTGACCTGCCGAAGAGCTGACGTTCGTCAGGCCGTCGGATACATTGAATTTGTGTCCGACGCGCAGCTCCCGAGGGAGATCGGCCACAACTGAATGCACGTCGGGCTGGCCCGACCTCAGTTTCCATTGCCGCATCCCCTGCTTCCTGAACTCGAGACCCTGGCCACATCCGTGGCCGCAGATCAGGGCTTTGAACTCTGCGGCATCCAGCTGCTCACGCATCTGGCCCCGATGACGTTGGAGGTCCACATCCGCCGCAGCAACGGTGTTGACGTCAACATGGATGATTGCGCCGGCTTCAGTGGAACCCTTGGAGAGGCCCTTGAGAGCGCCCAGCTGCTGACCGAGGCCTATGTTCTGGAGATCAGCAGTCCCGGGATCGGGGAGACTCTGTCCAGCGATCGCGACTTCCAGACCTTCCGGGGTTTCCCCGTGGAAGTCGTGCATCGCGACAGGGATGACACGGAACAGCGGCTGGAAGGGCTGCTGCTGGAGCGAGACGAGGACACGCTGCAGATCAACATCCGCGGCCGGATCAAACGCCTGCCCCGCGATCACGTGCTCAGTGTCCGCCTCACAAGTCCCGGCTCGTAACCAGTCGAACCGAACAGCTTTTCATCACCTCTGACACCTCGACCCAATGGCTCTCGTTCTGCTTCCAGGCCTCAGCAACCTGATCGACGACATCAGCGAAGAGAAGAAGTTGCCGCCTCAGGTGGTGGAAGCAGCCCTGCGCGAAGCCCTGCTGAAGGGCTATGAGCGTTATCGGCGCACCATGTATTTGGGCATCAGCGAAGACCCCTTTGACGAGGAGTATTTCAGCAATTTCGATGTCGGACTCGACCTGGAGGAAGAGGGCTACCGGGTTCTGGCGAGCAAAATCATCGTGGAGGAGGTGGAAAGCGAAGACCACCAGATCGCCCTGCAGGAGGTGATGCAGGTGGCGGACGACGCCCAGGAGGGCGACACCGTGGTGCTTGACGTCACTCCGGAGAAGGAGGATTTCGGCCGCATGGCGGCTGCCACCACAAAGCAGGTGCTGGCCCAGAAGCTGCGGGATCAACAGCGCCGCATGATCCAGGAGGAGTTCGCCGATCTGGAAGACCCTGTGCTGACCGCACGGGTGATTCGGTTTGAGCGTCAATCCGTGATCATGGCCGTGAGCTCAGGGTTGGGCCGGCCTGAAGTGGAAGCCGAACTGCCTCGCCGCGATCAGCTACCCAACGACAACTACCGCGCCAATGCCACCTTCAAGGTGTTCCTCAAAGAGGTGAGCGAGGTGCCGCGGCGCGGCCCGCAGCTTTTCGTCAGCCGCTCCAATGCGGGTTTGGTCGTTTACCTCTTTGAAAACGAGGTGCCCGAAATCCAGGAGGGATCGGTCCGGATCGTGGCGGTGGCAAGGGAAGCCAACCCACCATCACGGTCCGTCGGCCCCCGCACCAAGGTGGCGGTGGACAGCATCGAACGGGAAGTGGATCCAGTGGGTGCCTGCATCGGCGCCCGCGGTTCACGCATTCAGCAGGTGGTGAACGAACTGCGCGGCGAGAAGATCGATGTGATCCGCTGGTCCCAGGACCCCGGCCAGTACATCGCCAACTCCCTCAGTCCGGCGCGGGTTGAAATGGTTCGCCTGGTGGATCCTGTCGGTCAGCACGCCCATGTGCTGGTTCCCCCCGACCAACTCAGCCTGGCCATCGGTCGTGAAGGGCAGAACGTGCGGCTGGCGGCACGGTTGACGGGCTGGAAACTCGACATCAAAAACTCCACCGAGTACGACCAGTCCGCGGAAGACGCCGTGGTTGCCGAACTGATCTCTCAACGGGAACAGGAAGAGGCGCTGCAGATGGAAGCGGAGGAACGGCTGGCTGCTGAGCAGGCCGCACGGGCCGAAGAAGATGCTCGCCTGCGGGAGCTCTATCCGCTGCCTGAAGACGATGAGGATTACGTGGAGGGAGACCAGTTGGGCGAAAGCGAGCAAACCGAGGCCACCGCTTCTGAAGAGATGCCCGGAGAGGAGCCGACCAGCGAGGAACCTGCCCCTGAGGACGACGGCGAGGTTGCCCGGTGAGTCAACACCCTATCCTGCGTCGTTGTGTGGCATGCCGCCAGCTTCTGGATCGCCGCTCCCTCTGGAGGGTGATCCGAGACCATCAGGATGGGGTCCGTGTTGACGGGGGGATGGGCCGATCGGCCTACCTCTGTCAACGCGAGGCATGCCTCGAGGAGGCCAGGCGCCGCAAACGACTTCAGAAAGCCCTGCGATGTCAGGTGCCCGATGACGTCCTCGCAGCGTTGGAACAGCGGCTCCGTAATGCAACGGACGTGACCGCTGAGGCAAACTGAACATTGGCTCCACATTGCGTGTGGCCACCGCGGCACACCGTGCCCGGCCCGACCGGAGATCCGACCTGAATGACCAGCAGCGGCAAAGTCAGAATTTACGAGTTGTCCAAGGACCTGGGCCTTGAGAACAAGGACGTGCTGGATGCGGCCGAGAAGCTTTCGATCGCAGCGAAGAGCCACAGCAGCTCCATCAGTGACGCCGAAGCCGGACAGATCCGCAGCCTGCTGAAGTCGAAAGGCAACGGCAGCAAAGCGTCTGCCCCTGCACCGGCCAAACCAGCTCCTGGCAAGGCGATCCTGTCGGTCAAAAAAGCGGCTCCCGCCAAACCGGCACCGGCTCAGGCGAAACCCGCAACACCAGCCAAGCCTGCAGCATCAGCGTCTAAGCCAGCAGCACCAGCGAAGCCTGCAGCCCCAGCAGCACCGGCCCGTCCAGCACCAGCGAGGGCAGCGGCCCCAGCAGCACCGGCCAAACCAGTGCCGAGGCCTGCCGCCGCTCCGCCACCGCGTCCTCAGCCGGCCAAACCTGAGGTCGTCAGCAAGCCGAAGCCGGCCACGCCCGCCACGGCTTCTGCGCCGTCGAAACCAACGGCTCCACCTGCTCGCCCAACAGTCGTCAAGCCAACGGTTGCTAAGCCAACGGTTGCTAAGCCAACGGTTGCTAAGCCAACGGTCGCAAAACCCGCGCCAGCAAAACCCGCTGCCGCCAAACCAGCCCCGGCACGACCGGCTCCGGCCCGTCCAGCACCCGCGCGTCCCTCAGCCGATCAACCCAAACCTCGGCCTGCAGCTGCCCCCAGCCGCCCAACGCCAGGCGCTGGCCAGAAGCCACAGATCGTTTCCCGCCCCGGATCAGCACCTCGCCCCGGTGCTCCAACCCGTCCAGGGGCTCCAGCACCAGCGCGTCCAGGAGCACCCGTCAAAGCGGGGCCACCCACGCGCCCCACACCTCGCCCTGAGCTGGTGGGCAAGCCTGTTCCACGACGTCCAGGCACCGGTGCACCCACCCGCAGTGGAGCTGGTGCACCGCAACGCCCCGGAACCGGTGTCCCTCAGCGTCCCGGCAGTCCTGGGCGTCCGACACGACCCGGCGCTCCGGCCCGCAGCGGCGGCAACACCCTGGAGCTGGTGGGCAAGCCCATCCGCCGGGACGGCAGTTCCACTGGAAGCGGCGGTCGTCCGGCCCCACCAACACGCCCCGGTGCCGGTAGCCCGCAACGCCCTGGCATGCCAAGCGGCATGCGCAAACCCGTGGCACCGGGCGAGCTCATGCAACTTCAGAAGCCCGTTGGACGCCCCGCGGCGCCTGCCCCCCGCCGACCCGATGCCCCCACCAAAGCTGGCGACGGTGCCGGAACTGCCACGCCACCGGTGGCCCGGCCCACACCCCCAACCGCACCGCGTCGCCCGGGGGGTTTCCGTCCCGGTGCCCCCGGCGGTCAACGCCGCCTGGACGTCCGGACTGGGATGACAGCGCCAAGCTGGAAGCCCTGCGCAGCCGTTCGCCACAGAAGCAGCGCCAGAAGGTCCACATCATCGGCGAGAACGACGATGCGCTGACCGCTGAAACCGGAGGATTCGCCGGCGAACAGCAAGCCATGGTCCTGTCCGCCAGCCTGGCTCGCCCCGCCAAGCCGAAGTCGCAGAGAAAGGCCGCTCCCAAGCCGATGGCGGCGATGCGGAAGCGGAAGAAGGAAACCACCCGTCAACGCCAGCGGCGTCGGGCGATGGAACTGCGCGCTGCCCGCGAGGCCAAGCAGGTGCGGCCGGAAATGCTCATCGTTCCGGAGGACAACCTCACGGTGCAGGAGCTCGCCGACATGCTCAGTGTCGAAAGCTCCGAGATCATCAAATCTCTGTTCTTCAAGGGAATCATTGCCACGGTCACCCAGACCCTGGACATGAACACCATCGAGACGGTGGCCGAAGAATTCGGCGTGCCGGTGCTCCAGGACGACGTGGAGGAGGCGGCCAAAAAGACCGTCGAGATGATCGAAGAGGCCGACAAGGAACACCTCATCCGTCGTCCACCCGTGGTCACGGTCATGGGTCACGTCGACCACGGCAAAACGAGCCTTCTCGATGCGATCCGCAAGGCGCGGGTGGCTGCCGGCGAGGCCGGCGGCATCACCCAGCACATCGGTGCTTATCAGGTCGAGATCGACCACAACGACGAAGCGCGCAAGCTCACCTTCCTCGACACCCCGGGCCACGAAGCCTTCACGGCCATGCGGGCCCGCGGCACCAAGGTGACGGATGTGGCCGTTCTGGTAGTCGCCGCTGACGACGGCGTGCGTCCCCAGACGCTGGAAGCCATCAGCCACGCCAGGGCTGCAGAGGTACCGATTGTGGTAGCGATCAACAAAATCGATAAGGAAGGGGCTTCCCCTGACCGGGTGAAGCAGGAGCTGTCCGAGCAGAACCTTCTGGCGGAAGACTGGGGCGGCGATGTGGTGATGGTGCCGGTGAGCGCCATCAAGGGCGAGAACATCGACAAGTTGCTGGAGATGCTCCTGCTGGTCACCGAAGTGGAAGACCTGCAGGCCAATCCGGATCGCCTGGCCCGCGGCACTGTGATCGAGGCTCACCTCGACAAGGCCAAGGGTCCTGTGGCCACACTGCTGGTGCAGAACGGCACCCTCAAGACCGGCGATGTCGTGGCGGCCGGGCCGGTGCTTGGCAAGGTGCGAGCCATGGTCGACGACAACCGCCAACGTCTCAAAGAGGCTGGTCCTTCGTTTGCCGTTGAGGCTCTCGGTTTCAGCGAGGTTCCGACCGCTGGCGACGAATTCGAGGTGTATCCCGACGAGAAATCGGCACGGGCTGTTGTGGGAGATCGTGCGTCGGATGCACGCGCCACACGCCTGGCGCAGCAGATGGCCTCGCGCCGGGTGTCGCTCACAGCGATGTCAGGTCAGGCCAATGAAGGCGAGCTGAAGGAGCTGAACTTGATCCTGAAGGCGGATGTCCAGGGCTCTGTGGAAGCAATCCTTGGCTCCCTTGAACAATTGCCCAAGGACGAGGTCCAGGTTCGTGTGCTGCTCTCGGCACCGGGTGAGGTCACCGAAACAGACGTCGACCTGGCGGCCGCCTCCGGCGCCGTGATCGTTGGCTTCAACACCTCGATGGCCTCGGGCGCCAAGAAGGCAGCAGATGCCACCGGCGTGGATGTGCGCGATTACGACGTGATCTACAAGCTGCTGGAGGACATCCAGTTGGCGATGGAGGGCTTGTTGGAGCCCGAACTGGTGGAGGAAGCCCTCGGCGAAGCCGAAGTGCGGGCGGTGTTTACCATTGGTAAGAGCGCTGTTGCGGGCTGCTACGTCACCACCGGCAAGTTGCAACGCAACTGCAAGGTGCGTGTCCATCGCGGCTCCCAGGTGGTGTACGACGGCGACCTCGACTCGTTGCGCCGCAACAAGGACGACGTCAAGGAGGTGGCCACCGGCTTCGAGTGTGGTGTCGGCACCGATCGCTTTGCCAACTGGGAAGACGGCGACCGGATTGAGGCCTTCAAGATGGTCACCCAGCGCCGCAAACTCACCACCTAAGGCACCGTTCCGCCGTGCAATCCCACCGCGAACCCCTGCTTTGGCTTCAGTGCCTGGCCATCGGCGTGATCCCCCTGGAATTGCTGCAGATCCGCCTCCTTTTGGCAGGGGCGGATCCAGGCCCTGTGCCGATCGTGGAGCGTCTGCTGATCTGGGGAGTCGGCGTTGTGGCGCCTGCTATCGCGCTGTGGAAACGTCCGGCGGACTGGGGATCCCTGCTGCTGCTGCGCCTTCCATTGGCATCTCGCAGCAGCGATCAGCTGAGGCTCAGCGCCTCCGAGAGCCAATGGGGAAGCCGCTCAGCGCTGGTGGGTTGCACTGTTCTGCTGCTACCGCTGCTGTGGTGGCTGGATGAATCTGCAGGGATGATCCACGAATTCTCGCCTTTGCAGGACAGCTCACGACTGGTGAGCTTGCTGCTGACGGCGCCACTGTTGGCCTTACTAGTCTGGCAGATCCAGCAACTGGTGCAGGCGGTGCTCCTGCTGGTCCAAGCACCACAGAACGACTCCGCCGCTGAACCGTGGAGCCTTGATCAGCTTCGGCAGGAACGCACCAGCTTTGGCCTTCAGGTCCTGCGATTCGCCCCCCTGACCTGGCCGGAGCCAGTGGAACCGACCCCCTCGCCCACTCCGGAACCAACCAACGAAACGGAACCGGAGCCAACCAACGCGCCGGATCAGGAACCAACTTCCGATCTCCCGGAAGACACAGCATCCATCGACTTAACAACGAGCGATGACGACTCAGCCGTCGCCTCCGCCCTGATCGACATCGACATCACGGCTGCGGTCGAACCAGAGCAGACTGCTGAAGAGGAGGAGAGCACCCCCCTGGATCCCGAAGTCGGAGATCTCGACGCTGTCGCCAGCGGAGGCACGGAAGAGCATGGTGAACAGTCCCAGGCCTGCGGAAGCGAACAACGCGAACCAGACCAAACGCCGGAGTCCCCGCCAGGGGGTGCGTGATTCACGAATCAAACGGTCCCGCAACGCCGGGTCCAATTCTTTCCGTGATGTTGGGTTCTCGTCCAAAACGGCGGCAATGCACAGTCTCAAATGTTAAATTGCTTTTACCGCCGATGTAGCTCAGCCGGTAGAGCAACGCTTTCGTAAAGCGTGGGTCGCCTGTTCAAGTCAGGTCATCGGCTTCTAACAAACAAGGGCAACTATCAGCCCTGGCTTAATAACTTTATATCGTATTTACCCGTGAATTCCACCATCTTTGACAACTTAAGACCCGACGACTTGCATGGCCAGAAAAACATATTTACCTGATTACCTAACACAAAAATATTGAAATTCAATCAATTACGGGAATCAGATTCACATCCGTTTCAAGAACAAAGAGCTTTCAACTTTTGCGCAGCACACAACTGCTCTCCGGTCTCGATCTCCCCGTTCAACAGCTCAGGCCAGGGCACGATCCAATGGCGACTGTCCACCGCGGAAAGAACATCAGCCGCCACCGGATTGGCCAGAACGATCACACGGCGATTCTTGAGCACGAGCGTGCGGCGCAACCAGGGGCTGAAAATCAGCTCTTCCACTAACCGCTGATAGGAGCCATCAGCAATCGCCCGTTCAAACCCCGTTTGGATCGCATCCGCCAGCAGTTGATTGTTAGGGCTGACATAAAAGAAGCCGGCGAAGGGATAAGCAAGCAGCAGATGTGGATCCAGGGCAGTGTCCGATGTCGATGACGCCATCAGCTGCGCCTCCCGCTCCAACTCTGCAATGCCCCTAGGGAACAACTGCACCCGTTGGTGATCCACCAGACGGAACAGATCTTCCGAGCGTGCGGTGAAGGTGCGCAGGCCCGCCGCATCAAAAATGTCCACATCACTCCAGCCCAGCCCCTGGAGCAGAACGATGTCCTCGAGATCCTGCCGGGTTCGGATCGTGGCCAGTCGCGCGATCTAACTCCGATGGGTCCAACCGCTGCGCAGGCCGAGGATGCCTCCGGTGACGGGAATGGGCACCGGTCGCAGACGCCGGTTCAGATCCACGCCAGCCCCGTAGACCCCAACGCTCAAGGCAAAGGGATTGCGGCTGGAGCTGGCGACGTCTTGTTCCAATGCCGCAACGGCTTCATCCTGTGCGATCACCACTTCGCTGAGCCCAAGGGCGAACGGACGACCACTGCTCTTGAGCATCAGCTCCAGCAGTCGATATTTGAAATCGTTGTGGTCCTCGCCTGGCGAACGATCCAAGACCACCGCGAGGGTTCCCGCAGGCAAAGATCGCACTTCGGTTGCAGTGAGAATGGATTGATCGTCGATCTTGAGCCGACGTTCACTCAGACGCGGTAGAATCAACAATGCGCCCACCAGAGCAATGACAATGGTGAGTCCGGACGTCAACAATGTCCAGTAATCGGATGGGTGGGGCGCATTCGTTTGCGTCATGGAATGATCCACCAGATCCCCAGCAAGGTCATCGCCACATAACTAGGCAGCAACAGCACCCGCAGCCCCTTGGCAAACCTGGTACTAATCAGACTGAGTTGATTGTCGATCAATTCATCAGCAGCAACGACATAAAGAATCCCCAGAAAAATGATCAATTGCAGATTGCCGATGAAGCCCGTCATCGCCGTCACCGGAAGATTGCCGGCAATGAACACGTAGTTACCGCCGGCGGACACCACCGCCGCGAGGATCAGATCATCCCGGCTACGGGTGATCAGCAGACTCATGCAGCAAAGGCCGATCGCCAATAGGTAACCCAGGAAATCGGGCGCGACGAACAGCAGGCTGCGTCGCTGGATCGGCAGGTCAAACGACACGGTGGGTTGCCGACGTACAGCGACACCGTCGGCGAGAGGACGGCCCAGATCATTCATCAGACTGATGCTGGAGGCATAACCCGTCGGATCCTTCAGGGTCCAACCCGGCAGCAGCAGGCTGGGAGTCACGCTGAAGGGCTGCTTGGGCACCACATCCAGATTCACCGGCTGCAGAGGATCATCCAGACCGATCTGAACGTGGAGGAGCTGGTCGTCGAAGGGATAGCGCTGCAGGCGCCAGCGCTTCACCACCGGTGAACGCACCTTGTAGAGGCTCCAGCTGTGACCATCCGTCTGATCCCGGCGGATCCGTTCAAAGCGCTGAATATCTCCGTTGTAGATGCCGTTGAGGACGCGCAACTGATCACTGGGGTTCTGATCCTGGTCCCCATGCCACATGGTCCAAAGCAGCAGTTCGATGGAGAACTGGTCATCCATCAGGTCGATGTCGCTGATGTTGGTGATGTAGGCACCCACCTGCTGCAGCGGCTCAGCTGGAGCAGTCGGCGCAGCCTTCAAAGTGCCCCAGTCAATTGCCGCAGGAGCATCGGAACGTCAGGCCACGGGGGGTGGCGCCTGCGACGGCTGCCCCAACCCCAGGGCCAGCGTGAGGGCAAATGCTGCGGCAACCAGGGCAATCCACCAACGATGGCGATGCGGCACAACGGGCACGAGCTGCGGCGACTCTGCTCTCAACCCACCATGACAACGCCGTTGAGGAATCACAACGGCTGCCGTGATCAGGGAGCATGGATCGATTCACGGACGTGTCGAGCCTGCTTTGGTCACCATCCCTGCAGCCACGGTCCCTGCAGCCCTTGTCCGCTTGGGTGCCGCCTTCAGTGGATTGCTGCTGGTGCTGTTCGTGCTGGTGCATCTGATTGGCCTGCTCCCCGCGGTGCTGGCACCTGAGCAGTTCGAGGCCTACGCCACAGCCCTGCACAGCAGCCCATGGCTGCCTGTGGTGGAGAGCGGCCTGCTGCTGATGGCCGTCGTTCACATCAGCCTCACCCTGGTCAAGGCCATGGCCAACCGCAGAGCGGGCAACACCGCGACTCTCCGAAGTCGTCGCCAATCCCCCCTGGCAGCCCTGGCTAGCCGCAGCACGGTGGTGGCCGGACTGGTGACCCTGGGTTTTCTGGTGATGCACCTGCGCCAGCTGCGCTGGCCCCGCCCCGCAGCTGGCGACGAAGCCGCCACGTTGATCCAGGTGCTGCAACAGCCGTGGAACGCTGTCCTCTATGCCGCTGCGGCAGTGGCCCTGGCCCTGCATCTGCTGCACGGCGCCGAAGCCGCCCACCGCAGCCTCGGCTGGCTGACACCCGCCAACAGCAGCGCCCTGCGCGCGGGAGCAGGCGTTCTCGCCGCCCTGATCGGCGGCGGTTTCCTGATGATCAGTGTGCTGCTGGCCCTTAGAGGTGTCGCATGAGCGGCTTGCCAGACCCGCGCATTCCTGCCGGCCCGATCGCCGATGCCTGGCAGCGCACCAAGGAGTGGCTGCCCTTGATCAGCCCCCTGCGCAAAGGCCAGATCGATGTGCTGGTGGTGGGCACCGGCCTGGCGGGTGCCTCTGCCGCCGCCACCCTGGCCCAGCAGGGCTACCGGGTGACGGTGCTGAACTTCCACGACAGCCCGCGGCGGGCCCATTCGGTGGCGGCCCAGGGCGGCATCAATGCGGCGCGATCGTTGGCCGTGGATGGCGACAGCGTCAGCCGCCTGTTCACCGACACGCTCAAGGGAGGTGACTTCAGAGCCCGGGAAAGCGGCTGCCAGCGGCTGGCGGAAATCAGCAGCGGCATCATTGATCAATGCGTGGCCCAGGGCGTGCCCTTCGCCCGGGAATACGGCGGCAGCCTGGCCACCCGCAGTTTCGGCGGCGCCCTGGTGAGCCGTACCTTCTACGCCCGCGGCCAGACCGGTCAGCAGTTGCTCTATGGCGCTTACCAGGCGTTGATGCGTCAGGTGGAGCTTGGCCGGGTCCGAATGCTCACCCGCCGTGATGTGCTCGAGCTGATCACCGTTGATGGTGTCGCGCGGGGCGTGGTGGCCCGCCATCTGCTCAGCGGTGCGTTGGAAGTTCACACCGCCCGCACGGTACTGCTCTGCACCGGGGGCTACAGCAACGTCTACTTCCTCTCGACGAATGCGCTGAAATCCAACGCCAGCGCCATCTGGCGGGCCCACCGCAAGGGCGCCCTGTTCGCCAACCCCTGCTTCACCCAGATCCACCCCACCTGCATTCCCAGCGGTGATGCCTTCCAGAGCAAGCTGACGCTGATGAGCGAAAGCCTGCGCAACGACGGCCGCATCTGGCTGCCGCTCGAAACTGGCGACAAGCGGTCCGCCGAGGCCATCCCGGAACAGGAGCGCGACTATTTCCTGGAGCGGCTTTATCCCAGCTACGGCAACATGGCGCCACGGGATGTGGCCTCCCGCCGGGCGCGGGAGCTGTGCAATGCAGGGCGGGGCGTTGGCCCCGGTGGCCGCTCGGTGTATCTGGATCTCACCGATGCGATCAAGACGGAAGGCCGCGAGGCCATCGCTGCCCGCTACGGCAACTTGATGACGATGTACGAGCGGATCAGCGGCGACGATCCCTACCGCAAACCGATGCGGATTTACCCCGCCCCCCATTACACGATGGGCGGCCTGTGGGTGGACTACCAGTTGATGAGCTCGATCCCGGGGTTGTTCGTGCTGGGGGAGGCGAACTACTCCGAACACGGCGCCAACCGCCTGGGGGCCAGTGCGTTGATGCAGGGATTGGCCGACGGGTATTTCATAGCCCCGTCCACGGTGACCGCCTGGCTGGCTGGCAACGCGGCCCCGGACGTCACACCTGATAATCCAGCCTGCTGCGAAGCCCTGGAGAGCACCCGCCGTCGGATCGAGACGATGCTGGCCAGTGGAGGCACAACTCCCGTGGACAGCTTCCACCGGGAACTTGGGGCCGTGATGATCGATCGCTGCGGCATCAGCCGCGATGCCGAAGGTCTCCGGGACGGACTCAGCCAGGTGGAGGCCTTGGAGAAGCGCTTCCACGGTGAAGTGCGGGTGCCGGGAGAAGCGGCAGGGCCCAACGCGGAACTGGAGAAAGCGCTGCGGGTGAGTGATTTCTTCGGGTTGGCACAGCTGATGCTGCGCGATGCCCTGGCGCGAGAGGAATCTTGCGGTGCCCACTTCCGTGAGGAGCACCAGAGCCCGGAGGGTGAAGCCCGGCGTGATGACGTCAACTTCGCCCACATCGCAGCCTGGGAACACCAGGATGGTGCGGAGCCGATCCGCCACAGCGAAACGTTGCAGTTCACCGCCCTGCAACCGAGCACCCGCAGCTACCGATGAAGATCACCCTGCGCATCTGGCGCCAAGCCGCCGCAGACCAGCCCGGCCGGTACGAGCGCCATGCACTTGCCGATGTTTCGCCGGAGGTGTCGTTGCTGGAGGCCCTCGATCAACTGAACGAGCAGCTGATCAGCGCCGGGAAACGACCGGTGAGCTTTGAGCACGATTGCCGGGAGGGCATATGCGGCAGTTGCGGCTTCCTCGTGAACGGCCAGGCCCATGGCCCCCGTCGTGCCACGTCGGTGTGTCAGCTCTATCTGCGGGAGTTCAGCGATGGCGCGGAACTGACGCTTGAGCCATGGCGGGCCAAGGCCTTCCCTGCCATTCAGGATCTGATGGTGGAGCGCTCCTCGTTGGACCGCTTGATTGCCGCCGGTGGCTATTGCTCCACCGGCACCGGCCAGGCCCCGGATGGCAATGCCCTGCCGGTAGGACGCGACCAGGCCACCAGCGCCTTCAGCACCGCGACCTGCATCGGCTGCGGAGCCTGTGTGGCGAGCTGCAGGAATGCGTCCGCCAGCCTGTTCGTGGCGGCCAAATTGGCGCACCTCGGTCAGTTACCCCAGGGCCAGCCGGAACGGGCTTCGCGCGCCAGGGCGATGCAGGATCAGATGGTGGCCGAAGGCTTCGGCAACTGCAGCAGCAATCTGGAATGTGAAGCCGTTTGTCCGCAGGAGATCTCAGCGGACTGGATCAGCTGGATGCACCGGGAGCGGCGGGGCTGAGCGTCGTCATCAACGTGCTCACAACCCAACACATCCGCGGCCGGCAGCACTGAGATCGGCCAGGGCTCGCTCTCCGCGCCCATGGCCCAGCTGCTGGAGAATCACATCGGCCTGCAGAGCCAGCAGCAGGGTCTGACAGGGATAGGCCTCGATGTCCGCCGCTCGGCGCTGAAGCTGCTCCGTTTGATCCAGCGCCCGTTCGCAGGCGGCTGGCAGCCTGCCTTGCAGGCAGAGGCGGGCTTCAGCCTGCACAGAGGCCAGGCCGACAGCCTGAACTTCGCCAGCGCCGCTGAGAACAATCAGAGATGCAACGACTGTGACGGGTCGTGCCATCACGAAACCAGGAGGCGGTTTGCTGTGATGATGACTCAACTTTGACCCTGAGCTCAGCCGTGTACACCGACTGGACCGCGATCGCTCTGCTGCTGTTCACCGCCGTGCCGCTGGTCGTTGTTGTCGGCACGGCGACCTTCTTCGTGGTGCGCAACAAGCAGAAGGCCCCGCTGGGCTGAACGCGGCTCTGGTCAGGACTGCTGACGGACCAGACCACTCAACGGCGTCACGGTCATGTCCGAAGTGGACAGCTGATTCATGGGAGCCGCCTGGATCGCAGGACTGAGCTGACCCTGCCCGAGGCAGGCCAGACAAGTACGGAAACGCTGGCCGGACACGCGTTGAATCCCGCTGCCTCCGCAAATGGTGCAGGTGCTCATAACCGGTGCGCTGGATCGTTGAAATGAGTGTGAGGCTAATTGAGCCGAACGATCCCGAAGCCTTCCTTAAGAATGACCAGCACGGATCCCTTTCTGAGTCAAGTCCTCCAGTAATTCGATCGCCGAGAGCCTGGCCCCAGGCGGCCCATAACCCAGACCAGAGGCCAGAAGACCAACCACTGCAGGGGCATCCAGACCCAGCTCACGCAAGGCCATCAGTCCGCTGCTGGCTTCACGTTTCGACAGCTTCCTTCCCTCGGCGTCACAACGCAACGGACCGTGGTGAAAGCGGGGGGGTTGCTGCTGCAGGGCCCGATACACACTCCGCTGAGCGGGCAAGGCCTCGCGCAGGTCCTCACCGCGCACTACATCAGTGATGCCCAGGGCCAGTTCATCGATCACGGTGGCCAACTGGTAAGCGATGAACCCGTCGGCACGGCGCACCACCACATCACCGCTGCCATCTGGATCACGGCTGGGAACCCGCAACCGCCAGCTCGGCAACCGGCGATCACGCCACCCCCAGCCAGCGCCGCCATCACGGCAGGTGCCGGGGTAACGCGCCAGACCTGCCAGCTCCCGTCGTGAGCAACGGCAGGGGAACAGGGCGCCGCTGCGGCGGAACCAGGAGAGCCAGGAGGCATAAAGCCCACGGCGGCAGCTCTGCAGAATCGGCTCCCCGTCCCAGTCGAGCCCGAGCCAGTGCAGATCGGCCTGGATCGCCTCAACGGCACCGGGCCGGTTGCGGGGGGTGTCGAGATCATCGATGCGCAACAGCCAGACACCACCGGCCTGGCGCGCCTGCAACCAGGACAACAGGGCGGTCTGGAGATTGCCGAGATGCAAGGCGCCCGTCGGCGAGGGGGCGTAGCGACCGCGGTAGGTGCCGTCGGCTCGCCAGCGCTGGCCACGTTCCAGCTCCAGCAACAGATGATCCGGAACGGGCATGAAAAAGGCGGCCCCTGGACCGCCCATTCGATCAGAGAATCGTTGTTGGATCAGCCCTGCACGCGGTCCTTGAACATCTTGCCGGCGGTGAAGGCGGGCACGCGCTTGGCGGGAATGGCGATCTTTTCGCCGGTCTTGGGGTTCAGACCCTGACGGGCGGAACGCTCGCGGGGCTCGAAGGAGCCGAAACCAAGGATCGATACCTTTTTGCCTTCAACAACCGAATCGATGATGGTTTCGATTGCGGCGTCGACAACCATGGAGACGTCGGTCTTGGTGAGCTCGGTGCGAGCAGCCACCAGATTCACCAGGTCAGCTTTGTTCATTGGAGAGGAAGATTCGGGAGGCGGAGACGGCGCTGAAACGGCGTTCGGTCCCGCCGCTGCCTTCCCCAAGCGCGCCAATCGTATGGAGGCTGACGGGGTGCTGCAAGCGACAAGTCCTGTGCCGCAATGCTTTAGCTGGATTGCACCGCTTCCGACCAGCCACTGAAGGGCACCAGACGCTCCCCCCGCAGTGCCCCGAGACCCGCGCCAGATGCCAGTTGGGGGAATGCATCTGAAGGAATCCAACCGCGAACCCGCCGCAGACTTTCGAGTTGGCGTGGCCAGTGAAATGTGCGGCCATGGCGCAGGGGCCCGAGCCGTCCAGGACCCAGCGGCGTCAGCAAACGCCCGCAGAACAACAGATCCGCATGGGGTGCATGCACCACGCAGCTGCCGGGAGTGGGGCCCGCTGTCCAGAGCAAGCGCAGGCCACTGCTGGTGATGTGCTCGTCGGCAAAGGTGTGCAGCGGCGCAACGTTGGGCAGCAGATAGGCCTCCTGCTCCTGCACCAGCACCGGCCAGCCGAAACGCTCCTGCAGACGCCGCAGGCGACCGTGGCCCTCCCGGCTGGTGAGCAGGATGCGCGGTGTGCGGGACCCCGCCAGGTCGCGCAAAGCCTTCAGCGTTGCTTCAGTGAGTAGCGGGCAATCGATCAGCACCGGCTCCGGCGTTGCCTCCAGCCACCAGGCGCTGCCGCCCTGGCAGTCGCGATTGGGGGGGAACAACCAGAGATCGTCCCGCAGCTGCTGGGGAGGCCGACCGGGCTCCAAAGCCGTGGTCATTGTCATGACGTTCAGCGCCGGACCAAACCACTAGTTTGAAGGCGCCATGCCCTTTGGCCTTGAGCGGCATCCACCCCGGCACGCCCTGGCCCCTGGGCAGCAGCATCACACCCCGGGGGGTGAACTTCTCGGTAGCGGCACCGGCAGCCGACCGGATCGAGCTGCTGATCTTCAAACGGGCATCAGCATCGACACCAGAGCGGGTGATCGAATTGGATGCCCGCCGCCACCGCTCCGGCGATTACTGGCATGTGGAGCTGGAAGGCGTTGGCGAGGGCTGCTGCTACGGCTACCGGGTGTTCGGGCCCCTGGCACCCGGGGGCCACGGCTTTCAACCGGCGAAGGTGCTGGTCGACCCCGCCGCCCGCGCCATCAGCGGCTGGGACGTCTACGACCGGGTGTTGGCCACCGGGCCAACCCCGAACGCCCATGCCTGCCTCAAGGCGGTGGTGACCGAGCGGGAGCTCTTTGATTTTCAACGCCATCCAAGGCCCCGCCACAGCTGGCAGCGCTCAGTGATTTATGAGCTGCATGTGGGCGGCTTCACCGGCCGAGACGATTCCGGCGTCTCCCCGGAGCAGCGGGGTACCTACCTGGGGCTGATCGACAAGCTGCCTTATTTGAAGGAGCTCGGCATCACGGCGATCGAACTGCTGCCGGTGTTCTGCTTCGACCCTGCCGATGCCCCGCCCGGTCGCGACAACGTGTGGGGCTACAGCCCGCTGAGCTGGTTCACCCCCCACCACGGCTACGGCTGTGGCGATGATCCACTGCAACTGCGCCATCAAGTGCGTCAGCTTGTAGCCGCCTGCCATGACGCCAACATCGAAGTGTTGCTGGATGTGGTCTACAACCACACCACGGAGGGCACCCGGCTGGGTCCAACCCTGAGCTGGCGCGGCTTTGCCGATCGCACTTATTACCACCAAACCAGCAGTGGCGACTATCTGGATGTGAGCGGCTGCGGCAACTCCATCGCCGCCAACCAACCGATCAGCACGCAATTAATTCTTGAGTCGATGCGCTGCTGGGCGCTGGAGCTCGGGGTGGATGGCTTCCGCTTCGATCTGGGCATCGCCCTCAGCCGCGGCAACCAGCTCAAACCACTGGATCAGCCACCACTGTTTCGGGCGATCGAAGCCGACCCGCAACTCAGCGATCTCAAGCTGGTGAGCGAGCCCTGGGATTGCGGCGGCCTGTACCGGCTGGAGGACTTCCCGGCCCAGCGCATCGGAACCTGGAATGGGCACTTCCGCGATGGCTTGCGCCGCTTCTGGAAGGGTGATGAGCACAGCACCTGGACGCTGGCCCAGCGGTTCAAGGGCAGTCCGGATTTGTACAACGACAAACCGGTGGCCTTGGGACGCTCGGTGAACCTGATCACCGCCCACGACGGCTTCACCCTGGCGGATCTGGTGGCCTACAACCGCAAACACAACCTGGCCAACGGCGAGGACAACCGCGATGGCGAAAACCACAACAACAGCTGGAACCACGGCGTGGAAGGTCCAACGACCGACCCGCAGGTGCTGGCGCTGCGGCGCCGCCAGCAACGCAACCTGCTGAGCACCCTGCTGCTGGCCCGCGGCGTGCCGATGCTGCTGATGGGCGATGAGGTGGGCCGCAGCCAGGGGGGCAACAACAACAGCTGGTGCCAGGACAGCCCCCTCAGCTGGATGGTCTGGAACGACGACCACTGCGATCTGGAGCTGAAACTGTTTCTGCAGCGGTTGCTGAAGCTGCGGCAGGCCCTGCCGCAACTGTTCAATCCGCTGGTGCCGCCACCGGAAACCAGCCGCAAGCAACCCCAGAACCCCCACAGACCTGTGGCGGCAATGGCACGGCGTGGAACTGAGCAAGCCGGACTGGGCAGCCTGGAGCCGCACCACCGCCACCAGCCTGCACATGGGCAGCCGCGGCGCCCTGTTGTGGATGGGCTTCAACGCCTACAACGAGCCGCTCAACTTCGAGCTGCCGGTGCCGGCATCCCCCTGGATGCAGTTGATCGATACCTCCCTGCCCGCCGGGGAGGACCTGCCGGCGCAAGCGGTGCCGTACGACGCCGTGGACATTCCCCTGGCCAGCCGCAGCCTGGTGCTGCTGCTGGCCCGAGAAGTGGCGTCAGGCCTGAAGCTCTGAGGAAGCGGGTGACGGGAATCGAACCCGTGTCATCAGCTTGGAAGGCTGAGGTCTTACCATTACACAACACCCGCACTGGTACGCCTGAACCACAACCCTTGATGGGGTGGTCAGTGCTTCAGCACACCTTCATTATGGCGGTCCGCCTGCACCATGCACTCGCGTGACATCGTCCGACGCAATCAGCGGGGGATCCCGACGCCGGTTGATGCTGGCCTACGGGCTTGGGGACGCCGGAACAGGCCTGGCCGCCACCCAACTGGGCTTCTATCTCTTCCCCTTTTTCATCTGCGCTGCGGGCCTGCCGGCCTTCATCGCCGGCTCCCTGCTGACGGTGAGCAAGGTCTGGGATGCCCTGAATGACCCGTTGATCGGCTGGCTCAGCGATCACACCCGCAGCCGCTGGGGCCCGCGGCTGCCCTGGATGCTGAGCGCAGCCCTACCGCTGGGCATCAGCCTGGCGGCGATGTGGTGGGTGCCCCCGGGCACCACGGTGCAGCGCACCACCTACTTCGCCGTGATGGCGGTGCTGCTGATGACCGCTTACACCAGCGTCAACCTTCCCTACGCCGCCCTAAGCACCGAACTCACGCCGAACACCGCGATTCGCACCCGCCTCAATGCGGCACGGTTCACCGGCTCCATCCTCGCCGGGCTGAGCGGACTGATTGTGGCCTCGCTGGTGCTCACCGATGGGGGCGGGGGCTACCTGGCCATGGGCCGGATCACCGGCAGCATCGCTGCCACCACCACACTGCTCTGCTGCTGGGGGCTGGCCCCGTACGCCAAGCGGGCCCAACGGCCGGTGCCCAAAAACGAGCCGCCGATGCAGCAGCTCAAACGAGTGATGGCCAACCCCCGCTTCCGCCAGGTGCTGGGGCTGTACCTGCTGCTTTGGTTCGGCCTGCAACTGATGCAGGTGGTGGCCTTGATCTGGCTGGTGCAGGTGGTGCATGTGCCCACCAACCTTTCCACCTGGATCCTGTTGCCGTTTCAGATTGCTGCACTGCTGGGCCTTCAGCTCTGGAGCAACCTCTGCAACCGCATCGGACGGGTGGCCACCCTGCGCTGGGGCGCAGGGCTGTGGATCAGCGCCTGCCTGCTCTCGATGCTGTTCCCGCCACTGGCGACAGATCCCAGCCTGCTGCAGCTGTTGCCGCTGGTGGGGCTGATTGCCCTAGTGGGGATAGGGGCCGCCACCGCCTATCTGATCCCTTGGTCACTGCTGCCGGATGCGATTGATGCCGATCCCAGCAAACCGGCCGGGCTCTATACCGCCTGGATGGTGTTCGGCCAGAAGCTGATCATCGGCCTGACAATGTCAGTGTTCGGCAGCATGCTCTCGCTCACGGGCTACATCTCTAGCCAGGGGGATTGCAACGGTGCTCTGAGCTTTGTAAAGCAACCAGCCACCGCTTTGCTGGCGATCCGGATCTGCATGGGTCTGATTCCCGCCATCCTTGTGGTGCTGGGCCTTGTGGTGATGCGAGGCTGGCCCGACCGTGGCGCCCACCTGCAGGCCTCCGCCGGATGAGCTCTCCCCGCTGGCTGAAACGACTGGGCGCCAGCCTGTTGATCGGTGGCCAGGCCGTGACGGCCACCCTGCGGGGGCGGATCAACACCGTGGATCTGCAGGATCAGTTGATGGAGGCGGGTCCCGGCACCCTGCTGATCGTGCTGATCATCTCGATCGCCGCCGGTTCGGTGTTCAACATCCAGGTGGCCGCCGAACTCACCCGCCAGGGGGCCGGATCAACGGTGGGCGGCATCCTGGCCATTGGCCTGGCCCGGGAGATTGCACCACTGCTCACCTCCTGCCTGCTGGCGGGCAAGGTGGCCACCGCCTACGCCGCGCAGCTGGGCACTATGAAGGTGACCGAGCAGATCGATGCGATCACGATGCTGCGCACCGACCCGGTGGAGTACCTGGTGGTGCCGCGGATGATCGCCATGGTGGTGATGGCACCGGTGCAGTGCTTCTTCTTTTTCCTGATGGCGGTGTGGAGCGGCCAGATCACCAGCACAGCGCTTTACAACATTCCACCGGCGGTCTTCTGGACCTCCGTGCGCACCTGGATGGATCCAACGGACCTGCCCTTCATGCTGGTGAAGGCGCTGGTGTTCGGGCTGATCATCGCGGTGATCGCCTGCGGCTGGGGACTGACGACCAAAGGCGGCCCGAAGGAGGTGGGCACCAGCACCACCGGTGCGGTCGTCATGATCCTGATCCTGGTGGCGATCATGGACGTCGTTCTGACCCAGGTGCTGTTCGGCGCATGAGCTCAACCCCCACAAGCGTCACCCTGAAACCGGATGCACGGCTTCCGTTGCTGGTGGTGGTCTTCGGTGCTGCGCTGCTGCCACTGCCGCTGCATCCCTGGCCCACGCTGGTGGTGGTGCTGTTCGGGGTGTTTCTGCTGATCCAAACCGCAAGCCTGCGGCTGGAGTTTGAAGAGCGGGCCTTGATCGTGTGGCAGAACAGCCGGGAGCTGCGCCGCTTCCCCTACGACCAATGGCTCACCTGGCGGCTGTTTGCCCCCTGGCTGCCGGGACTGCTCTATTTCCGCGAAACCCAGAGCATTCATTTCCTGCCGATCCTGTTCAGCCCGAAAGAGCTGCGGGAGCAACTCGAGTTGCGGGTGGGTGCGCTGGAAGTGCCGGCCAGCAACGATGACTGAGCGCTTGCGGTGCCGTCGATCTGCCCATAGCGTCGAGGCATGGGCATGACGGTTGCTGACATCCGCCGCCGCAAGCAGGCCGAGCGGCTCAAAGGGCTGCATCAGCATGCAAGCCTCGTGCTAGCCGAACATCCCGGCGGCAGCCTATGGCTGTTCGGATCCTGGGCCCGGGGGGACTGGGATGGCTTTTCGGATGTGGACGTGCTGGCCGTTGCCCCCAGCCGAGGGGAAGCCAATCGCCTGGCGGAGGCTGTTCTCGAGGCTGGAATGGCCGACGACGTGCTGGCTCTCACCGCTCAGGAATGGCAGCAGCGCCGAACCGGTGACGATCCGTACTGGAGCGCCATCGGCCGGGATGCCCTGCGCCTGAACCAGCCATGACCCCTCGCGTTGATGCCTGGATGCGACAGGCCAACAGCGATTGGGCCGTGGCCGAACTCACCGCCCAACAAGGCTTTCACAGCCAGGCCTGTTACCACTACTGCCAGGCCGCTGAAAAAGCGCTGAAGGCCCTGTTGATTTCGCTTGGCTCCCTGCCGCCTTACAGCCATGCGCTGGATCGCCTGGTCGACAGCGTGGAACCAGAAGGGGTCGACGTGTCGCCCATCCGGACTGTGCGGCTCAAGGCGTTGAGCCGTATGGACACTGAAACGCGCTATCTAAGCGATAACGAGGCACCCGCCGATCGTTACGACGCTGAGGACAGCGCGCAGGCACGGACTGCCGCCTCGCAGGTGATGGCATTCACCCAGGCGACCATCAAACCTTGGGCACGATATTTAGAAGATACTCATACTGCATATACACGAGTTCGTGCGTCTTAAGCAAGCAGCTGCCCCCCATGTTGCGGCGGTTGCCCCGTCCGCTGGAATGGAGGGATGGAGCGCATGGCCGCTGACGCAATGTCTGACGACAACGACCTGACCCCGCAGGAGCCCGAGGCCCAGCCCTCACCGACAGAAGCCCCAGCAGAGGCCAACCCGGTGATGGAGCTGGCGCTGAAGGACCTGCAGCAACGCCGTGACGCCCTGGAGGCGGAGATCAACGAACTCTCCAAGCGCAAGCAACAGCTGGAGAGCGAACTGACAGCCAGCTTCGCTGGCCAGTCCGATGCGATCGCCAGGCGCGTGAAGGGTTTCCAGGAGTACCTGGGCGGCGCCCTGCAGGACCTAGTACAGAGCGTGGAAAGCCTGGAGCTTGTGGTGCAGCCGATGGTGGTGAAGCCCTCGCCGTTGGACCAGCAAGCCGACAACGGCAGTGCATCAGGGAGTCCGGAAGCCGCGCCAGCAGCGACAGCAGCGGTGGCCGACACCTTCCGCCCCGATGAAGATCTGATCCGTGCCGCCCTGGAGCGTTTCCTCAAGCAGCCGGATGTGTATGCCGATCCTTGGAATCTGCGCCGCAGCGTCGATGCCAAAGACATCGCCCTGCTGGAGGACTGGTTCTTCAATCAAGGCGGACGCGGCGCGCAGCCGAGCCGCGGCACCCGGCCCCGCAACATCCTGGCCAGCGCGGCATTAATTGCCATCATCGGCGAGCTTTACGGCGATCAATTCCAGTGCCTGGTGCTGGCCGGGGGGCCCGAACGGCTGGGGGAATGGCGACGGGGCCTGCAGGATGCCCTTGGCCTGGGCCGGGAAGACTTCGGCCCCAGCAGCGGCATCGTGCTGTTCGAGCGCCCGGAAGCCCTGGTGGAACGGGCCGATCGCCTGGAGGAACGGGGCGAAGTGCCGCTGATCCTGATCGATGCGGCCGAGCGCAGTGTGGACATCCCCGTGCTTCAGTTCCCCCTCTGGTTGGCCTTCGCGGCCGGACCGGGTGAACGCCTCGACGACGACAATCTGCTGTAGGCGGTCAGTCCTTGCTGATCCCTTCGAACAGATCAGCGATGGTCTCTTGCTCCATCTGATCGAAGTCGTCAGGGATAACGAATTCACCCCTCAGCATTCCGAGCCGAGAGCGAACGGCACGGTGGTGGGACGTGTTCTCTTGCTGGTTGTCCTTCTCTTCCACCAGTTGCGCGCGGCCAACGCTGTGCTTCCATTTTTGCGCGATCCCGCGGCCTGTCTCGTTCCTGTGATCCTCACCGCCCTGCTGCTCCTGGCCATCGGCTACCTGCTGGGGTCCACCCCCAGTGGCTATCTGGCGGGCCGCTGGCTGAAGGGCATCGATCTGCGCGACTGTGGCTCCGGCAGCACCGGCGCCACCAACGTGCTGCGCAACGTGGGCAAAGGCCCAGCGTTGGTGGTGTTCCTGATTGATGTGGGCAAAGGCGCCCTGGCGGTGCTGCTGGCCAAAACCTTCGGGCTCAGCGACTGGCTGCAGGTTTTGGCAGGGCTGGCGGCCCTGGCTGGTCACATCTGGCCGGTGTGGCTGGGCTGGAAGGGCGGCAAGGCGGTGGCCACCGGCTTCGGGATGTTTCTGGGGCTGGCCTGGCCGGTGGGACTGGCCTGCTTCGGGCTGTTCATGGCGGTGATCTCGATCTTCAGGATCGTGTCGCTCTCCAGCGTGGTGGCCGCCATCGGATTGCCGCTGCTGATGGTTGTTTCCGGCGGCAGCAGCGCCTATGTGGTGGTGTCGTTGGTGGCCAGCCTGATGGTGCTGTGGCGCCATCGCAGCAACATCGAGCGGCTGATCGCCGGTACGGAACCCAAGATCGGGCAGAAGGCCTGATCACCAGAGCCGATCCGATGGCACACCGGCCCCTCCAAGCACGACGCAGAAAGATCACGTACCATTTCCAGTACGTCGACAGCTGCCCATGGCATCGATTTCCGTAACCGAGGCGCGCAAACGCTTGTTTGCCTTGGTGGATGAAGTGGCTGATTCACATACACCAGTCGAAATCCACGGCAAACGCAGCAATGCCGTGCTGGTGTCGGAAGACGATTGGCGCGCGATTCAAGAAACGCTGTATCTCGCGGCAATACCAGGGATGCGGGAGTCGATTGTCGACGGAATGGCAACGCCAACAAGCGACCTGAGCGAAGAACCCGGCTGGTGAGTTGGGTGTGCTGTTCACCCGCCAAGCCCAGAAAGATGCCCGCAAGCTGGCGAGTGCTTCGCCAGCCCTAAAAGCGAAAGCTGAGCGCTTAATCGCGTTGCTCAAGTCGGATCCTTATCAACAGCCTCCCCCCTATGAAGCATTGGTGGGAGATCTGAAAGGAGCTTGTTCGCGCCGGATCAATATCCAGCACCGTCTCGTGTACGAGGTGCTAGAGGAAGAGCGGGTTGTGAAAGTGCTGCGACTCTGGAGTCATTACGACGAATGAATGTGCAGAACAAAGGTTTGAAGCGTCCTGGCGCGTCAGCGGTGGTCTGAACTTCCGGTTCTGAGCACTGGCCCCTAAAGCCAAGCCACCCCGACCCGCTCGATGTGCGCAAGCAGGTTGGGGTGGTCGATCCTGTGTTGAAGCTGGAGGCTGGGGGCCACCAGGCAGAGGTCCACATCGGATCCGCTGTGGTTGCGCCCCATGGCTCGCGAGCCATAGAGCAGCACCTGATCGATGCCCTGCTGTTGCCTCAGCAACGTCAGCACCGCAGCGCTGTCGGCAGCGGGCAATCCTGGGATCATCGGCTGGAAGCACGTTCCAGCATCACTCCAGAGAGCTGCTGAAACGCCAGGCCATAGCGATGCACGATCAGATCCGCGATCTCGCGAGCAACCGCAGGGTTGTAGGGGTGGCTGGTGAGATTGCGGCTGCGGATCATCGCCATCCACACCGTTTCATCCCCCTGCGGCAGCAACTGCCGCACCACCGCCTCACGCACCGCATCGCGGGAGCCACTGATGCCGGCCACCCCCTGATCAACCAAAAAATCCCGGATCAACAGCCAGCTCAGTTCATGGGTGAATTCGAACGCCTGGATCAGCCCCAGTTCTTCCAGCTCCACTCAAAGGCCGGCTCTGAGCCAAACCAATAGCCCGCTGCAGCGTGGCGAGGGCGCGCCGGAAATTCACCAGCCGTTGAGTCCAGCGAATGTCCGGGGTGGTCATGGCGCCAGGCTCGCTCTTCGGACAACTGGAATCAACGCAGCTCCAACAGATTCAGACCAGAAAACAGTTGAAAGTCCTGATCGAAACTGACCAATCGCCATTGGTTCGTGATCGCCAGTGCCGCCAAGTGGGCATCCGTGCACAATCGTGGGGTCAGATCCGCTTGGCGCATCAACAGATGAAAAACATCCCAGCCATCACTGGTGGGTTGTGCATGACTGACCCCGGGTTGCTGCAGAAACGTCTCAAGCAGGGCTGAGGCATCTGCAGGCATCAAAGCAGCGCCACCCATCACCTTGGGCTGCATCACCAACCGAACCAGACCCAGAGCAGTTGTCGTGCAGAACAACACCTGTTGAGACGCCTGCTTCTCCCAGTACTGCACGGCACTGGAGTGATGCTTGTGATTCGGCGATGCCAACGCCAACCACACATTGAGATCCGGCAGATCAGCGATGGCGCTCAAGGTTCAAGCAGCTCAAATAAACCTGCATTGCTGAACGTGACCCCCTGCTGTTGCAAAGGCGTTTGAAGTTTCGGCAAATCATGCGCACAACGACGGACCGATGAGGCTGCAGCACCGCTGGCATCAAGCCCCTGTTCCACAAAGTCTTGAAGCAATTGCTTCAGGCTCACCTGCTTCAACGCGGCTCTGGCTTTCAAGCGGGCAAACAGCGGATCAGGCAACTCCAGCGTTGTGCGCACCACAGAACTCATGTCTATGCGCATATTAATGCGCATCAATCAATCGATCCCAGCAACTGGGTGCAACAGGCCGCAAAGGCAGCGCTGGGATCGTCAGCTTTGGTGATCGGACGGCCGATCACCAGCTGGCTCGCGCCGGCAGCTATCGCTTCAGCCGGTCCCATCACCCGGGCCTGATCGCCCACCGCAGAACCTTTGGGGCGAATCCCCGGCGTGACCAGGGCAAACGGTTCGGGGTGCTGGGCCCGCAACGCCGCGGCCTCCAAGGGTGAGCAGACACAACCACCGATGCCTGCCGTTGCCGACAGCTGCGCCAACGCCGGCACCCGCTCGCCAATGGATTGCTGAATGGCGAGTTCCCGTTGCAGTCGCTGCTCCTCCCAACTGGTGAGCACCGTCACCGCCAGCAGCGTGGGCGGGTTGAGACCAGCCTGCTGGGCCCCCTCCACCGCCGCGGCCTGGGCCGCCTTGAGCGCTTCACTGCCGGCGCAGGCATGCACCGTGATCAGCTCCGCCCCCAACGCCGCCGCCCTCCGGCAGGCTCCTGCCATCGTCGCGGGGATGTCGTGAAATTTGAGATCCAGGAACACCCGCAACCCCTGCTCCCGCAGCTGAGCCACCACCTCTGGGCCGGCCTGCACAAACAATTCCAGACCCACCTTCACCCAGCGCAGTCCGTCCAGCTGAGCCGCAAACCTCAGCGCCTGCTCGGGCGCCATGCCATCAAGGGCCACGATGATCCGATCGGCGGGGCCAGAAGCGAGCGACGGAGCCAAAGCAAGCGGTTGATCCGGAGTCCATCCTGTCGCGCCGGCATCTGGATGACTTAGCCAACAAACCGGCTAAGTTGCCTGCATGCAGGTGAATCTCCACGACGCCAAGACCAACCTCTCCCGTTACGTCGAGCAGGCTCTCGATGGCGATGAAGTCGTCATTGCTCGTGCCGGCAAACCTCTCGTGAAACTGGTGCCTGTGGACTCCACGCCGCGTCGTCGTCAGCTGGGGTTCATGCGCAACCAAGGCATCGCCACCGCTGATGTGAAAGGCGACTTCATCGACGACATCAACGCCATGTTCAGCTGATGGTCAGCCGCCCAGCACCGCCGCGTTTGCTCGACACCCAGCTGCTGATCTGGATGGCCTTTGCGCCGGAACACCTGCCATCAGCGCTGATTCCTGACCTGGAAGACAGGCAACAACGCTTTGTCGTCAGTGTTGTCAGCCTCTGGGAAGTGGCGATCAAACGCTCGCTCAACCGGCCCGACTTTCGCTTCGATGCCGCTGAATTACGCCATCAGCTCCAACGGCAAGGATTCGACGAGTTACCCATCCAAACGGATCACTGCCTGGCGGTTCAGAACCTGCCCTGGCATCACAAGGATCCCTTTGATCGGTTGCTGATCGCTCAGGCTCAGCACGAGCAGATCGAGCTGCTGAGTTGTGATCAGACCCTGAGCCGCTACGGGGCGATGGTGCAGGTGATCAAGCGGTGAGCCGACGGAAGGTTTTTTTGCCCAGCTGCAGCACCTTGCCCTCCAGTTCCGCCGCCGAGGCGAACTCCTGGTTGGGGTCGCCGATCTTCTCCCCCTCCAGGCGCACGGCACCGCCCTTGATCTGACGCCGCGCCTCGCTGCTGCTGGCGCAGATGCCCACGGCACTCAACAGATAAAAGGCCTTTGCAGGGAAGTTCACCTCCGCCAGCGACGCCCCCGGCACCTCCGTCGCCGCATCTCCGGCACCGCCCACCAACGACGCCGCATCCAGCTGCGCCTTCTGCGCTGCCTCCATCCCATGGCGGCTGGCGGTCACCGCCAAGGCCATCGCCTTCTGCTTCTCGCGCGGATTCTCCGGCAAAGTCGCCAGATCCAGGTCGGTCAGCAACGTCACGTAGTCGTTGATCGCCCCATCGCCGACCTTCTCCAGCTTGGAGTACATCGACAGCGGGTCCTCCTCAAGCCCCACCACATTGCCGAGGCTCTTGCTCATCTTCTGCACCCCATCCAGACCCACCAGGATCGGCAGCAGCAGGCCGAACTGGGTGCCCTTGTTGAAGTGACGCTGCAAATCGCGCCCCATCGCCACGTTGAACTTCTGATCGGTGCCGCCCAGCTCCACATCAGCGTTCACCGCCACCGAGTCGTACCCCTGCAGCAATGGGTAGAGGAATTCATGCAGGGCAATCGGCGTGCCGCTGCCGTAGCGCTTGGAGAAGTCGTCCTTGGCCAGCATCTGCCCCACCGTGCCGGTGCCGAGCAGGCCGATCACCGCGGGCAGGTCCATCCCCTCCAGCCATTCGGAGTTGTATCGCACCTCCAGCCGGCCGGGGGTTTCGAAATCCAGCAGCGCCGTCTCCTTGGGCTGGTCCTGGCCCAGCTGGCGCAGGTAGGTGGAGGCATTGGCGGCCACGTCTTCCTTGCTCAACTGCACCCGCGTGGCGCACTTGCCGGTGGGGTCGCCGATCCGCGCGGTGAAATCGCCAATGATCAGCACCGCCGTGTGGCCCGCATCCTGAAAGGCCCGCAGCTTGCGGAACAGGATGCTGTGGCCCAGATGAATGTTGCTGCCGGTGGGGTCGATGCCCAATTTCACCCGCAGCGGCCGGCCCTCCTTTTCCGCCTGCGCCAACCGTGCCGCCAGGGCCTGATCCGCATCGGTTGGATCACCGGCCGGGAACAGATCGGCCATGCCCCGAGACAGCCAATCCGGCAGGGACGGTGTGGACTCCGGCATGGGGCGCTGAGGGCGGGCGCTGGCGATCGTACGGGTGACTCAGGAGCTGGGCTGTTTCAGCTGGAAGGGGGCAGCTCGATCTGGGCCTTCATCCGCTCCAGGGTGGCGTTCATCTGCTCGAACATCTGCTCAGGCGTGATGCCGAACTGGCTGAGCTGGGTGCGCAGTTGCTCCACCGTGAGCTTGGCCTGGAAGTCTTCAGAGAGCTCAAAACGCTTCATGAACACCCGGTAGCGGCCCATCAGCTCCTCCATCGTCTCGATGAACTTCTTCTTACCCTCCCGGTCGAACTTGCCGTACTCACTGCCCAGCTGCATCAGTTGCTGGTAATCACCGAACAGACGCTTGGCTTCGTCCTGAACGATGTCGGATTCGAAAAATGCCATCCGATCGAATGTCGTCCTATTGCCGAGAATTCTGCAGACTTCCCGTGGTCGATGGCAGTGCGGTTTTACGCCATGGGCACCATGCCGGTAACCCCCTCCAGCGCCTGCGTTGAATCTCACTTCCCAGCTTCCGGCCATGCGTGAGACGCTCCGGCGCAGCCGTTCCGAGTTGAAGCGCCGCCGCATCGTGATCGCCAGCGCCGACCGGGTGCTGATCACCAGCCTGGTGGGCCTGTTCGACGGCATCGGGCCATTGCTGGGCGCCTGCACCAGCGAAGCCGACACCCTCACCTGCCTGGAGCGCAGCGCGGCGGATCTGTTGATCTGCACCGATCTACTGGAGAGCGGCGATGGTCCCTCCCTGGTGCAACACGCCCGCGCTCTCCGGCCGGAGCTGATCTGCCTGATGCTGATCCAACGGCCGCTGCGCAGCACCATCGAGGCCGCCACCGCCGCCGGCTGCCAGGGGCTTTGCAGCCGTGAACTGGTGGGCAACGGCCATCTGCTGAAGGCCATCCAGGCCATCGACAGCGACGCCCTTTACATCGACCCGGTGATCGCCGGCGTGCTGCGACACAGCCGTCTCAGCCGCGGCCACACCAGCACATCCCTCAACCCTGAGCTGACCGTGCGGGAGGAGGACGTTCTGCGCGGCATCTGCCGCGGCCTCAGCAACCAGGAGATCGCCGACCAGCTCAACCTGTCGATTGAAACGGTGAAGCACAGCGTCACCGCCGTGCTCAGCAAGCTCGACGCCCGCGACCGCAGCCAAGCGATGCTGATCGCCTTTCGCAATGATCTGGTGGACCTGCCGGCCCGTCTGCCCCGCTGGACCCCATGACCCCCTCTCATCCTCGACAGGGTTTCAAGTTCAAGCGCCTCCTGATCAGCGCCTTGTCCCTGAATGGCCTGCTAGCCAGCCCGGCCATCGCTGAACTCGATGACACCACCATCAGCGTCGCCGTGGCCCAGGGCAATGCCCATTGCCTGATCGAGACAAAAACCATGGCGGTGGATGAGGCCCTGGCGATGGCCAAAGCCTTCATCGCCAGCGACGGCATCAGCGACAGCGCCCGCGATGCAGTGACCTCCAGGCCCGAGTTCAGCGATCTGATGAACGCCTACATCGCCGATCAGGGGGGGCTGTGCCGCATTGGTGAAGCAGCTGCAGCAGTGACGCACCCCGCCGTGCTGGGTAGGGTCAGCCCACGCTTTGCGACCTGCCCTGCCTGATGCCGCGCCGTCACTGGTTGGACCCCCTGGCCCGACGGGTGCTGCAGGCCGCAGGTCAGTTGCCGACATCGCCTGCAGCGACTTCTCCCCCACCAGCCCCACCGGCCTGGACGATGGAGGTGAACCGCGCCAGCCGTGAGCAGTGGTTGCAATTGCCGGGCTGCAGCGACGACACCGCAGATCTGCTGCTGCGCCTACAGCAAGGTGGTGTGCAGTTCAGTTCGGTTGAGGAGCTGTTTCGGCTGCTGGAGCTCCCCGAGCAGCAGCGCCGCAGCTGGGAGCCACATCTGATCGTGCACTGGCATGGTGATGCCCCGCCGCAACCGGCGGCCGCTCCATTGGACCTCAACAACGCCAGCGCCGACGAGCTAGAACAGCTGTACTGGCCTGAACAACGCCTGCAAGGCCTGCTGCGGGAGCGACGCCGTGGCGGCTTCCGCGATCTCGCCGATCTGCAGGAACGGCTCTGCCTGCCCGCCAGTGCCATCGAAGCCTTGATCGGTCGGGTCTGCTTCGAAGCCAAGCGGGCCGGTCCGTCCCTGCCCCTGAACTGATGCAGGGGGATCTGTTCGCCACCGCCGGACTGGCCGCATCACCGCCAGCGGAGCTGACGTTGGATGCCGATCAGTTGCGGGCCTGGCAGCAGCGGTTGCATCACCATCAAGCCCCGCTGTTTCGCGGCGCGCCGCAGAGCACAAATCAGACCAACCTGTTCGGGGCCAGCGGCAGCGATGCGGTGTCCACCATCAACCCCCTGGCCCTCACGCCACTGCCGCTCAGCTTCTGGCGCTGGCCCGACAGTCCCCATGCCGGAGCTGCCATCTATCTGGTGCTGGATCGACCGGCGGATCTCGAGCAGCCGCTGCTGCTCTACGTGGGCGAAACCATGGCGGCCGATCGCCGCTGGAAAGGTGAACACGACTGCAAGGCCTACCTGGCGGCCTACGGCGAAGCCCTGCAGCGCTGCGGTATGGCCCACCAACTGAGCATCCGCTTCTGCAGCGATGTGCCCCGAACCACCAAGGCACGGCGCGGACTGGAGCAGGTGCTGATCCAGCACTGGCTGCCGCCGTTTAATAAGGAAACGCGGCAGCGCTGGGCCACTCCCTTCACCGCTGATCTGTGATGCATGCCCGACCAGTCCTGATCTCAAGCGCGCTACCAGACGCACTTAGCCGCCTTTGAAGTGAAGGATGACCCACACCAGCGGGCTGACCCCGATCAGCGCCGCCACGGCCAGCAGGGCCACGTTGGAGAACATCACGAGGTCGCAGTTAGCACCTTCTCTTAGCAGCATCGCTACGCTCAGCGTTTGCGACGCGCCGGGCCATGCGCTTCTCTCTCTCCACCACCGGTCTTCAGGACTGGAACGGTGATGTGTTGGTGGTGGGACTGCTGCAGGATCAGCCCGCCACCGATCTCGAGGCGCGCTTCCCCGGTCTGGGGGCCGCCCTCGCGCAGCAGCAATTCAAGGGAAAGCCGTCGGAGCAGCTGCTGATCAACCGCCTTGGCAACAACGGCCCCCAACGGCTGGTGGTTCTGGGGCTGGGGCCTGCCAATGCCTTCAACCTCGATGGGGTGCGCAGCGCCGCCGCCAGGGCCGCCAAGGCAGCCAGCGGTCACACCGGCAGCCTGGGGCTGCAGCTCAGCTGGGATGGCCTGGAACCCACAGCAGCAGCCGCAGCGGCGGCTGAAGCTGCGCGCCTGGCTCTTTACGCCGACCAGCGCTTCCGCAAGGCACCGGAACCACGGCGTCAACCGGAGGCCCTGGAGCTGATCGGACTGCCCGCCACGGCCGCTGCCGGCCTCCAGACCGTGGATGCCACCTGCGCCGGTGTGGAGCTGGCCCGTGAACTGGTGGCCGCTCCTCCAAATGTGGTGACTCCCGCTGCCCTGGCGGAGACCGCCGCCGAGCTCGCCCGCAACCACGGCCTGGAGCTCACCGTTCTGGAACGGGCCGATTGTGAAGCCCGCGGCATGGGGGCGTTTCTCTGCGTCAGCCAGGGCTCCGATCTCGACCCCAAACTGATTCACCTGATCTACCGCCCCGACGGTGAGGTGAAGCGTCGGGTGGCCTTGGTGGGCAAAGGCCTCACCTTCGATTCCGGCGGTTACAACCTCAAGGTGGGGGCCGCCCAGATCGACATGATGAAGTTCGACATGGGCGGCAGCGCAGCGGTGCTGGGGGCCATGCGCTCCATCGCCGAACGCAAGCCGGCAGGGGTGGAGGTGCACATGATCGTGGCCTCCTGCGAAAACATGATCAACGGCTCCGCCGTGCATCCCGGTGACATCGTCACCGCCGCCGACGGCACCACGATCGAAATTAACAACACCGATGCCGAAGGCCGTCTGACCCTGGCCGATGCCCTGCTCTACGCCTCTGAGCAGAAGCCCGACGCCGTCGTTGACCTGGCCACCCTCACCGGCGCCTGCGTCATCGCCCTCGGCGATGAGATGGCAGGCTTGTGGAGCAACAACGATGGCCTGGCCACGGCGCTTCAGCAGGCGGCGGATGCCGGTGGTGAAGGGCTCTGGCGGATGCCATTGCGCGCCTCCTACAAGGAGGGTTTGAAATCCAAGCTGGCCGATTTCAAGAACACCGGCCCCAGGCCGGGTGGCTCGATCACAGCAGCACTGTTCCTCGAGCACTTCGTTGGCGACGGCATCGCCTGGGCTCACATCGACATCGCCGGCACCGTCTGGAGTGACAAGGGCCGTGGACTCGACCCCGCCGGTGCCACCGGTTACGGCGTCCGCACCCTGGCCAACTGGATCTGCAACCCGGAATGAAACCCACATCAGCCTGGCGCTGGTATCTGAAGGCTCAGGGAGGGGTCTTGCTGCTGCCGGTTGGTCTTTGCCTGTTCGGCGAGGCGGTGAGCCGCCGGGTGGTTCAGCTGATGGGCGGCCAGGCCGGCGAGTGGTTCTGGACCGGCACTCTCAGCCTGATCTGCATCAATGCTGGAATCGGACTCATGATCGACAGCGGCCTGACAAAGGGATTTCCAGGTCGCGGCCCCCGGGCTTGATCAGGACGCTGCGACGGCGTGGAATCGTGTGGAGCCATGCCGCTCCGGTGTCTCCAAGGCGTGGATCTGCCAACGGGCTCGCTCAGAGCACGTTTCCAGCACCCGATCAAGATCATCCGAAGCATGCTTCGGGGATGGATATGGACCGATATGACGGGTTCCGAGACCATCCTTAATGGTCAGCAAATACATACATTTCCCTCCATCACGACCATGATCGTAAGCGTATCCTCAATGGTGGTCGATAGGCGGGAAGCTGTCTGTTCACTGAGAACTGAGTGATTTCAGCCATCTCCCCCGCTTAATCTTTTCCATAGGTTGATTATTGATTTATTAAGGGTTTCGATCGCTTTGTGATGCGTCCGACCATGCATCACCGCTGCGTGCTGATGCACCCCACACCGCATCCAGGCGCCGGTCACGGCCACAACTGAAGCGGTAGAAGTTGTATTTGAGCTCATTGAGCTCAGCGTAGTTTTGGTGGTAGTCCTCCGCCCGCCAGAAGCGAGCTGCATCCCGAAGCTCCACCTTCAACGCCGAACGGGGCTGACCCAGCTCGCGGGCAGCGGCCTGGGCACTCGCTTCAGCTTCACGGGCTTGAGCTGCATCGGCTGTGAAGATCACCGGCCGGTAGGAGTCACCGCGGTCGCAGAACTGGCCGCCCCCATCAAGGGGGTCCACATTGCGCCAGTAACTGCGCAGCAACGTGCCGTAAGTGATTTCGGTCGGATCGAACCGCACCTCCACCACCTCCTGATGGCCGGTGGTTTCGGCGCTCACCTGACGGTAAGTGGGGTTGTCCACATGGCCGCCGCTGTAACCGCTGGTGGCCTCCAGCACCCCAGGATGATCCTCCAGATCGTGCTCAAGACACCAGAAGCAACCACCGGCGAACACCGCCGTCTCCGTGTCGGCCATCACGGCTGACGGGAGTGTCAGCATCCCGATCAGCAAGGCCAGCAGCAGTCGTCTCATCGCTGCACCTGATCGAGAATGGCCTTGGCTGCCCGCTCCGTCACACCCGGCTCCCCCAGCGTTGATCGGAGTTGACCGTAGCCATCCAGCATCCGCTGCCGTTCCGGTCCCGGCTCCAGTAATGGCAGGGCCTGCTCCACCAGAGCCTCAGCGGTCAGTTCGTCCTGCAGCAACTCCGGCACCAGGCGCTGCTTCAGCAGCAGATTCACTGGTGAGATGTGGTCCACCTGAAAACGCAGCAGGTGCTTGGCCACAAACGCCGTGAGACCACTGACGCGGTAGCCCACCACCTGGGGTACCCCCTGCAGGGCCAGCTCCAGATTCACCGTGCCCGACTTGCCCAAGGCCAGATCCGCCGCTGCACACAGGGATTTCTTCAGGCCATCCACCGCCGCCGCCGGAATCACCCGTGCATTCACTACACCCGCTGCGCTCAGGGCCTCGGCGAGGGGCTGTTCAAACCGCTCCAGACCAGCCGGCACCAGCACCTGCAGGCCCGGTTTACGGCGCTGCAGCATCGCCGCTGCTGCCGCCAACGGAGGCATCAGATACCGCAGCTCCTGGGGGCGTGAAGCCGGCACCAGCAACAGCACAGGAGCAGTTGGATCCAATCCCAACTGCTGGCGAGATTCCTCGCGGCCGGGAAGGTCCTGGAAACTGTCCAGCAAGGGATGGCCCACCCAGGTGACGGTGGCCCCGCGTTGGGCATAGAACTCGGCCTCCGCCGGAAAGATGGCAAGGATGCGGTCGGTGAAATCCAGCAGCCGGGTGGTGCTGCCATCACCGAATCGCCAGGCCCATTCCTGGGGCGCGATGTAGTAGGTGATCGGCAGGGATGGATGCTTGCGGCGCAGCTTGCCGCCCAGCCGCACATTGGCGCCGACGTAGTCGATCAGCACCACGCCATCGAGCGGACGCTGCTCCAGCAGCCGGTCCACCTGGGCCTGTAGACGCAACGTCGGCAGGATTAGCGGCACGGCCTCCCACAGTCCGATCGCCCCCATCGGGGCAGTATCCGCCAGCAGCTCAGCGCCAGCTGCCTCCATCCGGTTCCCCCCCAGGGCCAGCAGCTCCAACGGCAACTGGCGACGCTCGGCTTCCGCCCGTATCGCACGAATCAACAGGCTGCCCTGAAGATCACCGGACACCTCACCGGTGCTGATCAGCAGCCGCACCATCAGCGGCTGCTCAATGCCGGCATCGGTCCACGGCGTCCATCAGCGATCGAGTCCGCCAGGAAACGGCAAAGGTGGGCTGCTGCCGGCAGCAGCTCCTGTTGCTGGGCCTGTTTGACCCCCTCAGCGATCACCAGATCGGAGCGATAGAGCAGGGTCCAGATCTCCTGCAGCTGCTTGAGTTCACGGCCCTCATGCCGGCTGCCGAGGCCACTGCGTCGCAGGCCAACCCGGTTCAGTCCCCGCACCCGTCCCGGATGACCTTCCACCAGGCAGTAAGGGGGCACATCACGGTCCACCCGGGTCATGCCGCCCACCATGGCCATACCACCGACGTGGACGAACTGATGGATGCCAAGGCAGCCGCCGATCACCGCCCGGTCTTCGATGATCACGTGTCCGGCCACCTGGATGGCATTGGACATCACGATCCCGTTCCCCAGCTCGCAGTTGTGACCGAGATGGCAATAGGCCATCAGCAGGTTGCCGTTGCCGATCCGCGTCACCTCCCCTTCATCGGTGGCGCGGTTGATCGTCACGCACTCTCTGAGGGTGTTGCCATCACCGATCACCACCTCCGTCAGCGCACCCCGGTACTTGAGGTCCTGGGGTTCCTGGCCCAGGCAGGCACCCGCAAACACCTTGTTGTCGCGACCAAGAGTGAGTCGCCCCTCCAACACCGCATGGGGGCCGATCCAACTGTTCTCGCCGATTACCACCTCAGGACCCACAACGGCGCCCGGGCCGATCACCACCCCCGCAGCCAGCTGCGCCTTGGGGTCCACCACCGCCAGGGGATGAATCTGAGCGAGCGACTGCTCCACCGTCATGGTTCTCAGTCCACCAGGGAGAACATCAGCTCGCCGGAACAGACCAGCTCGCCATCAACTTTGGCTTCAGCCTTCACCTTGCCGAAGCGTTTGCGCTTGAGGCTGAGCAGTTCGCAGTGGATCACCAGCTGATCTCCAGGAACCACGGGGCGGCGGAAGCGTACCCCGTCAATCCCGGCAAAAACGAACAGACCCTTCGGTAGATCGGGCATCTGGGTCACGATCAACCCCCCGACCTGAGCCATCGCCTCAACAATCAGCACCCCCGGCATCAACGGGCGTCCAGGGAAATGGCCTTGAAACTGCGGCTCATTGACCGTCACGTTCTTGATCCCGGTCGCCGACACCCCAGGCTCATGGGCGATGACCCGGTCCACCAGAGCAAACGGATAGCGATGGGGCAGCAGTCCAGCGATCTGTTCACTGGTCAGCACCACGGAGGACTGAGCGGCGTCCGAGGCGGGGGAATCAGTCACAGGGCAGCGGCGAGATCGGTGTGGAGCCCATGGGAGCCCCTGTACACGAGGACCTGAGCCTGGGGGAAGCCCACAAGCGCCAGATCACCGATGAGGTCCAGCAGCTTATGGCGCACCGGTTCGTCGGCAAAGCGCAGCGGCGGGTTCAGCCAGTGATCACCGTCGCAGACCAGGGCATTGTCCAGGGCTCCCCCCTGGATCAGGCCGGCGGCCCGCAGCTGCTCCACCTGATCACGGAAACCAAAGGTGCGGGCTGGTGCAATCTCGTCAACGAAGCGTTGAGGGGTCAGCTCCAGCGCCAGCTGTTGACGGCCGATCGCCGCCTGGGGGAAATCGATGATGCCCACCAGGCTGAACCGATCCGAGGGTGTGGCGGTGATCACGCTGCTGCCGCGGTGCCGCACGAGAGGCTGCTCCAACTTCGGGGCCGTCGGCCGCTCACTGGCGGCGGGCTGCAGACCGGCATCCGCAATGGCCTCCACCCAGCCGAGGGCTGAGCCATCCAGCAGGGGAATTTCACCGCCCTGAACGGCGATCTCGCAATGGGACAAACCACAGCCGGCCAGGGCCGCCAGCAGATGCTCCACGGTGGCCACACGATGAGCCCCCAGGTCCAGCGTTGTGCAGAGCTGACTGTCCCGCACCTGATCCGGGCTGAGACGAATCGCTTCTGCAGCAGCGCCGACGCGCAGATGAAACCCCGGCTTGTCACATGGACGCAAGCGCACGGTTGACTCACCGCCGCTATGCAGTCCAATCCCACGCCGCTCCACCTCAGCGGCGAGGGTCCAGGCGCCTGAATAGTCCTGCGGCCAGTTGGTCACTAGAACTTCCAGCCCACTCCCAGGTTGAAGCGCCAGTCGTCGGTGAAGTCCTTGCTCGCCACTTCCAGGCGCAGGGGGCCAACGGGGGTACCAACGATCACGCCCGTTCCCACGGACACACCTGAACCATCCTTGTCGAGCAAGAGACCCGGCTTGCCGGGCACATTCTTCTGAGTGTCGAAATCAGTGCCGGCGTCGACGAACAGCTCACCGGAGAACACGCTGATGATCGGGAAGCGGTACTCAAGAGTGACTTCTCCGAAGGTGCGAGCAACGGCTAGGTCGCAGTCGTACCAACCGCGGATCGAGTTTGATCCACCTATGCAGAAGGCTTCGTAAGGGGGCAGATCACCGATGATCGTGCCAGCCTTCACTTGAAGACCGATGGCCTGCGGGCAATCTGCGGCCTCACCTGCTTTTGGCCGGCAACCCTTGTGCAGTTTCAGCCAGTTCACGGGGAAGAACTGGGTGTAGCTGCCGCGCAGGCGGTTGAAGGTGGGGGAATCCTCGTTCACACCGATGAACTGCTCGGTGCTGGCGGTAAAGAAATTACCGCTAGTGGGATTACGGGGGTTGTTGAAATTGTTGTAGGTCGTGGCGAGGCGCAGGCCGGTCAACATGTTGCTGTCGGCGCAGTTGTAGGACACGCAGAAAATGTCCTTGTTTTTCACCCGACCGTCCTTGAAGTTGTTGGTGGACACGCCGTAAACACGGGTCTCAGCCGCGAAGTTGATCGGCCTGACCTCACTGATCGACAGTCCAGCCAGCACACGCCAGGGGGTGTCCTTGAACGGATCACCACCATTGAGAGGCCGCGTGAACGCAATGCTGCCGCCGGTCTTGCGCAGTGCGAATGAATCACCCTCGTAGTCAAACCAGCTGCGGTTGGGGTATTCCTTCTCTGCCTTGTTGACGGAACCGGGCACCTTCTCGTAATCGGAGAATTTGTACTTGCGGCCCACGTCGTAGGCGTACTTGTTGCCGTTGTCCTCGTAGCCGTCAATGGTGCGGATGTTGCCGCTGTCCTCGCTCTGGAACACCTGCGGCACCTGCTGACTGAGGAACAGGGAGCCGCGGAACGAGGTGCGATGGCTGTCGCCCTTGATCCAGGGATCGGTGAAGTTCAGGTTGGCCAGGCCGCCGTATTGGCCATAGGTCACGTTGAGGCCGATATTCCAGGCGCGACCAAAGAAGTTGCTGTCCTGCAGCTGAACCTGACCGAACACACCCTGGCTCTGGCTATAGCCGAGACCGCCGGACAGTTGGCCCGAGGACTGCTCCACGATCCCCAGCACGATCACCACATCACCGGGCTGCTCCGGCACCGGCTTGAGGGTCACCTTCACATCACTGAAAAGCTGGGTGCCGTAGAGGCGCTTGATGTCCTTTTCGAGCTTGTTGCGGTTGAACGTGTCACCGGGCTGAACGGAGATCTCACGGGTGATCACCCATTCCTTGGTCTTGCCGCGAATCGGATCACCGTTCTCATCGGTCGAGGTGCCCTCGCTGTTGAGGAACTCAACCTCAACGCCAGCAACGCTCCCCTGAACGAGCTTCAGGGTCACCACCCCTTCAGGACTGACCCGCTCGGGACCTGAGATGCGTGCAAGTGAATAACCCTGCCCGGCATACCAGGCCTGCAGATCCTTCATCCGCTTCTGCAGATCGTTGAGGTTGAGCGTGCGGCCGTAATCAGGGCTGAAGATCTCTTCAACCACTGCCTCAGGAAGTTCTTCCGAAACGGGGTCAAGCTCAACCCTGGACAGGGTGGGAAAGGGCTCCACCTGCACCACCACCTGCACCCCGAGAGGACCGTTGACAGGGTTGATCCGGACGTCGGAAAACCAGCCGGTGGCCTGGATGGCATTGAGGTCCCGCTGTAGCTCCTCTCGGGTGACGCGACTGCCCGGCCGCACCTGCATTGCCCCGTAGGCCGCCACCTGCAGCCTTTCTTCCTCGGGGTGTCCGCCGATGCCTTCGATCAACACTTCCGAAATCAGCACCCGCGGGGCCTCGACCTCCAGGGCATCAAGCTGTGCGACCTCGACTTGCTCCACCTCAACAACAGGTGTGTCCTGCGCCAGCACCGGTGCTGCAGTGAGTGGCAAGCCCAACGCCAGACCCAGGAGACCCTGACCAACGGCAACCGGGGAACGGCGAGTGCTGCGTCGAGTCATCGAGGCGCTTTGAGGGCCGAAGCCACAAAATGTCCGCCGACCTTACAGGCAGTTGCGGGGGTTCGGGCAGGCGGTGTGGACCCGTTTGAGGACCTCCCCGTAGGCCTCCATCACACCACCGAGATCCTTGCGGAAGCGGTCCTTATCCAGAATCCGATCATTAGTGTCGCTGCTGCGTTGATCCCAGAAGCGGCAGGTGTCAGGGCTGATCTCATCAGCCAGCAGCAACTCGCCCGCCTTGTTGAGCCCGAGTTCAAGCTTGAAATCCACCAACTGCAGCTCGAGGCCGTCGAAAAATGGCTGCAGCACGCCATTGATTCGCCGCGCCAATTGTTCAATCGCTGACTGTCGGGCGTCATCCACCAGCCCCAGCAACCGCACCCGGGCTTCCGTCAGCAACGGATCACCGAGGTCATCGTCTTTGTAATAAAGATCCAGCAGGGCTGGATTGATCGGAGTTCCCTCGGCAATCGGCGTCTGACGACACAGCGATCCGGTCGCGATGTTGCGCAGCACCACCTCCAGCGGAATCACCTCCACCCGCTGCACCAGCATCCAGGTGTCGCCCGCCAACCCCAAATAGTGGCTTGGGACACCCTGCCCCTCCAGCAGCTCAAATAACCGAGCCGAGATCTGGCAGTTCAACCGTCCTTTATCCGCCAGTTGTGCCTTCTTCTGGGCATTGAATGCAGTCGCGTCGTTTTTGTACTCCACCAGCACCTGATCCGGGTGGTCGGTGGCGTAGATGCGCTTCGCCTTGCCTTCGTACAGCAACTCGCCGTGGTCGGGACTCATGGGGACGGTGCGTCAGGGGAATCTCCTACCGCAGCATGGCCGCCGGGCTGCCGCGGCGATCGCAGCCCCAGATCCAGCTCATCACCCCCCTCAAGCCGCCAGAGGCTGTAGCGGTCATCGAGCTGGGCAGCCAGCCGCTGCAACCGTTGCCGTGGCCGAGCGCCATCACCACCGGCCGCCAGCTGCAGGCTCAACTGCAGCTCCAGCAGCTCCACCGCCAGCCCCCAGGCCTGATCCGCCGCCGCCTGATCCAGCGCCTGTTCCAGCAACTGATCAGCCGCTGCAGCATCGGCACCCGCCAGCCAATCAGCAGCCTGGGCGAGTCGCTGGGGGTTCGGGGCCAGCAGCAGCACCGCAGCGGCCTCCGCCTGTCGACCCAGGGCCGCCTCATGCTCTGCCAGTTGATCCAACCCCAGGCGACCGTCCCCAAGCTCCAGGCTCGCCAGGGCGATCAGATCTCCGTTCACCAGCCGCCGCAACGCCAAAGCCGCTTCGCGGTGATCCAGCCCAGCCGCCGCGGCCTGCCAGCGCAGACGAAGCCAGCGACGGCGCTCCTCACCCACCGCTGGACTGATCCGGTTGAGCACCCGCGCGGCACTGTCCGGTGAACCGCAGGTGAGCAACGCGGTGGCATTCGCCACCACCAGCTCAAATGAGTCAGGAGCGGGATTCAGCACCAACAAGCGATCCCGGATCTGCTGCTGACGCCCGCCGGTTGCTCCGATCAGCGGGTCGGAGCAACCCAGCTCCAGCTGCTGCAGATCCGACTCCAGCAACCATTGCTGAAACCGCTCCTCCGCCATGGGCTGAGGCTCGCTGAGCGGTGTCGCCGCCGCCAGCAGCGACAGCAGCATGGGCAGGGGCTGAATCCCCATGGCGGGCTGCGTTCTACAACGGAGAACCTACGAGGCCCCTCCGCTCCGGTTTGCCCCCATGGCCATCTCGTCCACCCGTCCCCACGCCCTGCCCGATCTGCGGCGGGTGCTCGTTGTTGGTGGTGGCGGCCGCGAACACGCCCTGAGCTGGGCCCTGCAGCGCCATGACGCCATTGAGACGGTCTGGATCACCCCGGGCAACGCCGGGAGTGACCAGCAGGCCCTCGCCATCGCGGAGACCGACAGCACCGCACTGATCGCCCACTGCCAGACGCATTCTGTTGATTTGGTCGTGGTGGGTCCGGAAGCCCCTCTGGCTGCTGGGGTGGCCGATGCCCTGCGGCAGGCCGGCATCGCCGTGTTCGGTCCAGGGGCAGAGGGAGCGCAACTGGAGGCCAGCAAGGCCTGGGCTAAGCAACTGATGAGGGAGGCCGGGGTGCCCACCGCCGGCCACTGGGCGGTGACCAGCGAAGCGGATGCCCTGGCGGTGTTGGCCGAGGTGGGCCGGCCGCTGGTGGTGAAGGCCGATGGCCTGGCGGCAGGCAAGGGGGTCACCGTCGCCGACACGATCGAGCAGGCGGAGGCGGCGATCCGGGACGCCTTCGCCGGCCGCTTCGGCAGCGCCGGCTCCCATCTGGTGCTGGAGGAGCAGCTGCAGGGCCCCGAGGTGTCGGTGTTCGCCCTTTGCGATGGGGAGCGGATGGTGCTGTTGCCACCGGCCCAGGACCACAAGCGATTGCTGGAGGGTGACCGGGGCCCCAACACCGGAGGCATGGGGGCCTACGCCCCCGCACCACTGCTGGATGCCGAAGGCCTGGAGCAGGTTCGCCGTCTGGTGCTGGAGCCAACGCTGCAGGCGCTCAAGGCCCGTGGCATCGACTACCGCGGCGTCATCTACGCCGGCCTGATGCTCACCGACGCCGGACCTCAGGTGATCGAATTCAATTGCCGCTTCGGGGATCCGGAATGCCAGACCCTGATGCCCCTGCTAGGACCGGAGCTGGCGCAGGTGCTGCAGGCCTGTGCCCTGGGACGGCTCGACCTGGCCCCAGCGCTCTCGATCGATTCACGCTGCAGCGCCTGTGTGGTGGCGGCAGCCTCCGGCTACCCCGACGCTCCCCGCAAGGGCGATGCCATCCAGCTGAGCTTCAGCAGCAAGACCAACCGCCAGCTGTTCCACGCCGGCACCCGGCGCGATGCCAACGGTGAGCTGATCACCGCCGGGGGGCGTGTGCTGGCAGTCGTCGCCCAGGGCGATGATTTTGACCAGGCCTTCGCTGCTGCCTACAGCGGGCTCAATCAGGTGCAATTTGATGGAATCACGTACCGTCGCGACATCGGCCATCAGGTGCGCTCCAGCGGATGACTACCCCCGCGACCGCTGACTGGGCCCTGCCGCAACCCGGTGGGCCAGATCCTGGATCCGATGGGATCTGGCGTCGCATCGTCGCGTGGTGGGCTGAATTCAGCCTGCAGACCAAACTGCTGGCCGTCGCCACCCTCGTGGTGAGCCTGGTGATGACCGGCATCACCTTTTTGGCCCTGAACGGCATCCAGCGCGATGCCGTGATGAACGACACCCGCTATGCCCGCGACCTGGGCCTGTTGCTGGCAGGCAACGTCACCGAACTGGTGGCCCAGGAACAGGACCGCGAACTGGCCAACGTGGCCGAGAAGTTCTGGCGGTCCAGCCGCAGTGTTCGCTACATCTTCTTCGCCGATCCCGATGGGGTTGTCTACCTCGGCATCCCGATCAGCGGGGCCGCCGCCGGTGGTGACGGTGATCTACGCCTGAACCGACGCCTGGAGCTGCCGGACGAACTGCGCCGCCGCCCGCAGAATCCCCTTGTGCGGCAGCACCTCACCCCCCAGGGCCGGGTGACTGATGTGTTCGTCCCCCTGATTCGCAACGGCCGTTATTACGGCGTGCTCGGTCTGGGGGTGAACCCCAATGAAACCGCTCTCGCCAGCGCCGCCCTCACCCGCGAGGTGACCGTGGCGGTGTTCATCTCGATCTGGGTGCTGGTGATTCTGGGGGCTGTGTTCAACGCCCTCACCATCACCCGCCCGGTGAAGGAACTGCTGCGAGGCGTTCGTTCGATTTCTCTCGGCAACTTCCAGGCCCGCATCGACCTGCCCGTTGGCGGTGAGCTGGGGGAATTGCTGACCGGCTTCAACGCCATGGCCTCCCAGCTCGAGGCCTACGACGAGGCCAACATCGAGGAGTTGACCGCAGCCCAGGTGAAGCAGCAGTCGCTGATCGCCACCATGGCCGACGGCGCCATTCTTCTTGATGAGCAGGGCCGGATCGTGCTGGCCAACCCCACCGCCCGGCGTCTGTTCCGCTGGGAGGGCCGCAAGTTGGAAGGGCAGGAGCTGGTGGCCGAATTGCCGGACCTGCTGGCGATCGAACTCCAGGCCCCCCTCGATCTGCTGCTGATCAGCGGCGCTGACAGTGAAGACCTGCGCTGCAGCGTCGGTGAACCGAGCCGAACGCTGCGCATCGTGATGCAGGCCGTACGCGATGCCAGCGGCGAATCGCTCAAGGGCATTGCCGTCACCGTGCAGGATCTCACCAGGGAGGTGGAACTGAATGCAGCTCAGAGTCGTTTCATCAGCAACGTCTCCCATGAGCTGCGCACACCACTGTTCAACATCAAGAGCTACGTCGAAACACTGCACGACCTCGGTGATCAGCTCAGCCCCGAAGAACACAAGGAATTTCTCGGCGTCGCCAATGACGAAACCGATCGCCTCACCCGGCTCGTTAACGACGTGCTCGACCTCTCACGCCTGGAGTCCGGTCGCGCCGTTCAGTTCGAAGCGATGAATCTTCTCCCCGCCATGGAGCAGACCCTGCGCGCCTACCGCCTCAACGCCGACGACAAGCATGTGAAGCTTGAGCTGGATGCACCGGAGGATTTGCCTGAAGTACTGGGCAACTGGGATCTGCTGCTGCAGGTGCTCGACAACCTCGTGGGCAATGCCCTGAAGTTCAGCCGTTCCGGCGGGACTCTGGCCCTGCGGGCATATCCCTGGCCCGACACCTGTCCCGTGGGATCTCCGAACGATGAACAGGCGGGCCCCAGCTGTGCGCTCAGCTCACCGCTGCCGCGGCTGCGGGTGGAAGTCGCGGACACCGGCTGCGGCATCAGCGCCGCTGACCAGGAGCGGATCTTCGACCGCTTTTTCCGTGTGGAAAATGCCGTCCACACGGAAGTAGGAACCGGCCTGGGCCTCTCAATCGTGCGTGGAATTCTCGAGAAACATGGCACCAAGGTGTCTATGGCCAGTGAACCGGAGGTGGGAACCACCTTCTGGTTTGATCTGCCCTTGGGTCAGGCGGATGTGGATGAACTGAAGCTGCAGGCCGAACGTCGTTCCACCGCTGAACAGTTGGCTTAGTCCTCGCTGGAGACGCCGCGGGCGATGCGGGACAACTCGCTGCGTTCGTCGGTGGTGACCCGATGGGGAACGCCGGAGATGATCCGCTCGAAGTTGGAGAAGGAATCCTTGATCTGCGGACCATTGCCGGTGATCACGAATTCGCGGATGCCCTTGTCGTGCCAGGACCCGCGCATCTTGAACACATTCAGCGCCCGGGCCATCTCACCGCGAATCTCCACGTACTGCAGCATCAGGATCGTGTCGGTGATGGTGGAGATGTGGGAGTCGGTGATCGAGTGGCTGCCCATGAACTCCTCAGAGGTGTTCGTAAAGAAGCCGGCGATCTCCTCCTGTTTGGCATAGCCGGTCACGCCGATCACGAATTGCCGGAAAGCGTTGTGGCTGACGCCCCGAGCCAGGGCCGAGAGGGAGTCGATGGCCATCCGGGATGGCTTGAACTGACCGATATCCGTTTTGATGATCTGCAGGTGATCCTCCAACCCGGTGGATTCGGGGTAGGCGCAGATGATCTTGAGCAGACCGTCCTGCTCCATCTGCTCGAAGTCGATGCCCCAGCTGGTGCCGTTGCGCAGCAACTGAGCGCGGGACTCTTCGTAGGCAAACAGGATCGCCCGCTCCTTGTTGCGGCAAGCGTCTTCGATGAATTTGGACACCAGCAGGGTCTTGCCGGTACCGGTGGCACCAGTGGCCAGGATGATCGAATCCTTGAAGAACCCACCACCGCACATCTCGTCCAGCCGCGGCACACCGGAACTGACCCGCACGTTCGAGGAGCGCTGGGTCAGTCGCATGGCACCCAGCGGGAAGATGCTGATGCCGTGGGTGCCCATGGTGAAGGGGAATTCCCCCTTCATGTGGGTGGTGCCCCGCAATTTGAGGATCTCCACCGTGCGGCGACGGCGCTCACCCTCCAACACATTGCGCAGGATCACCACGTTGTCGGAGACGAACTCCTCAACGCCGTAGCGCGCAATCGGTCCGTACTCGTCGATGCGTTCCGTCGTCATCACCGTGGTGACGCCGATCTCCTTCAGCCGAGCGATAAGCCGGAAGATCTCCCGGCGCACCACGAACACCGCGTCGTACTGCTGGAACACCGCCGTGATCGAATCGATCGCGACCCGCTTGGCCTTGTACTTGCGGATGGCGTAGTTGATCCTCTCGATCAGACCGGAGAGATCAAAACTTCCGGCCACGTCCTGGCCATCGGGATCAGGGGACGCATCGAGGATGAATAGCTTGTCTTGCTCCACCATCTCCTGCAGGTTCCAACCGAAGCTGGCGGCATTGCGCAGGATGTCGAGCGGTGATTCCTCAAAGGTGACGAAGATACCCGGCTCATCGAAATGCTTGATGCCGTTGTGGAGGAAATGCAAGGAGAACACCGTCTTACCGGTGCCGGAGGTTCCGCTGATCAGGGTGCTGCGACCGATCGGCAGCCCGCCCTGACAGACATCATCAAAGCCCTCGATGCCGGTGGGGAGCTTCTGCACCTGCATCTGAGTCGAGCCGCTGGCTGGGGGAAACTGCATGGCGCTACACCTATGAAAGGACCGTAGGAAGGTCTGTCTGGGAGAGGAGAGTGATCACCATCTGGCTTAAGAATCCGTTGGCGAATCCGGCGTCGACGTGTCGTTCTGCTCATCGACAGCATCCATCTAGCCGGAACTGAAGGCGTTGTCGGCCAATTCGTCGTACAGCAGATCGAGGCCGATCAGCACCCGCTCACGATCCGACAGATCACCGATGATGCGGCGCACCGGCGGCGGAAGGATCTTCGAAAGGGTGGGAGTAGCAAGGATCTTGTCTTCCTCAGCAAGCTGGGGATTTTTGAGAACGTCAATCACCTTCAGGGCGTAAACGCCGCGGAACTCGGTTTCAAGGATGTTGCGCAGCGTTTTGAGGGCACGCATCGAATTCGGCGTGTTTCCGGCGACGTAGAGCTTGAGGATGTAGGTCTTGCGTGGGCTCATGACGACACCTCTGGGGCATCCGGCAGATCAGCCTCCCGTCGGTGTCGACCAGAGGCCAAACCGGAAAGCGGAATGTCCGGCGGGATGGAGCGCCGGTACATCTCACACAAATGGGCCATCACATCGAGAAGCGCAAGGCGGTAATCCTGAAGAAATTCGCTCTTGTTCCCTTCAAGCCGCAGCTGCTTCCAGAACTCATCGATCTGATCAACGTGAATGTCGACGGTTCTGGTGATCGGCAGATCACTGAAAAAGGCGGTGTTGACAAAACTCTCCAGCGCCTGGTTTGACGCGGCAGGGTCGCTGAAATAACTGATCAGCAGATCGCGGTAGGTGCGCTGCAGCGACTCCAGCAACTCGCGCCGTTCCTCGGTGGGAAGGCTGCCGAGAAAGCGAGATGGATCCCGCTTGTAGAAGACCCCGAGGTACCCGAGCCGTTCCTGCAAACGGCGGGACAACTTGTCGACAGATGCCAATCCATCGTCGTCAGATCGACCATCGGCACGTCCCTGGCGCAGAAAGCGTGAGATGGCGGCATCAACCGTGTAGCCCAGCTGCGCCAGCTGATCTTCGGCGAGATGCAGCTCCTCGGCGTGGTAGTCCACATGGCCCTTCATCTCACCCACCACAACGGCGGGGAACAACAGCCCTCGGCCGAGCAGCTGGTCGCGACTGCTGGCATCCAGCAGCTGCTGCTCCACCACCACCGCGTCGATCTCCTCCTGCTGGGCCTCGAGGGTGCTGACCAGATCCAGCTGCTCCTGCCCCTGATGAGGTCCGCTTAGGACGATGGAGTGGTATCGCGTGTCCGGCAACCACTGCTGACAGGCATCCACCAGATTCGGTGTGGTGAGCAGCAAGGCAATCGTGAGGCCCGGCCTGGCCATCAGGCGGTCAGGAGATCAATGTTCCTGAATGTTGACGACAGGGACCTCGATGATCGAAGATCTTTGTTTGTCTTTCGATTGCGGTTCAGGCTGAATCGGTTTTGACCGAGCCTGACCGTGTCTTTTACCCATGGCTGACACCAAAACCGCCACTCCCGCCACAGACGCGGAAGAAGCGACCGCCACCCCCCCTGCTGCAGCGCCTTCTTCTGAGGCCTACGCCATCGTCGAAGCCTCCGGCACACAGATGTGGGTCCAGGCCAACCGCTATTACGACGTTGATCGGCTTCACGCTGAAGTCGACGAGACCATCAAGCTCGAAAACGTTCTGATGGTGAAGGATTCCAAGGGAACCACCCTTGGACAGCCCTTTGTCAAAGACGCCACGGTGGCCCTGAAGGTGATGGCCCATCGCCGGGGTCCCAAGGTGATCGTGTACAAAATGCGCCCGAAAAAGAAGACGCGGCGCAAGAATGGCCACAGACAGGAACTCACCCGAGTGATGGTTGAATCCATCACCGTGGGCGGCAAGGCCATCAGCTGACCCTCCCGGTTCTCCCGCACCGCCCTCCATCCCTTTTCCACCCCATGGCACATAAGAAAGGCACAGGCTCCACACGCAACGGTCGCGATTCCAATGCCAAGCGCCTTGGCGTGAAGGCCTATGGCGGCGAAACCGTCACCGCCGGTTCGATCCTGATCCGTCAGCGCGGCACCTCGGTTCTGCCTGGCATCAACGTGGGCATCGGCAAGGACGACACCCTGTTTGCCCTCACCGCTGGCGTGGTGAAGTTCGAAACCATTCGCCGCGGCCTGCGCAACCGCAAACGGATCAACATCACTGCAGCTGTCTGACGTTCACCGTCGTAGCCTCAAATCCATGAGCCCCAGAACCTGCAGGTATCTGGGGCTTTTGAATGGCGCCTACGCAATCGGCCGATACAGGCGTGCTGTGATCAATAACTGGTGAAATACCTCAAGGAACCGTCCCTGCAAGGTGGTGAAGAACTGATCAACCAGCTGCGGATCATCGAAGTGGAAGGGATATTCGCCGTCGTGCCCCTTGAAGAAGTACCAATTCAGCAACGCCGTGGCATCGGACGCCATGCGCTGATGAAACGCCTGCAGCTGTGCGGAAGGATCGGGCAGATGTTCCAGTACATCAAGGCAAACCACCGTGTCGAAACGCACCTCACCGGTGGACTCCAGATCCCGATGCACCGAGAGCTTGTCGGACAGGCCAAGAGCAGCCGCCCGTTGCTCGACAAAAGCCTGGTTGTGAGGGTTCAGATCGACGAACCAGACGTGATCCACCTGGGGTAGTGCCGCCGCCGAGAGGGCATGGGTGCCGATGCCGCCACCAAAGTCGAGCACCTGACCCCGGGCGGTCATCCCCTGCAGTCGCAGGGTGTCGGCGATGTAGTCAGCACTGCTGAGGTGCCAGGCCGCCAGCTCAAGCAGATGGCCCGTCCCCACCGTGTCCTCGTAGAAGGTCGTGGCGTCCTCCGGTCGGAAGGCACCCGGGTGCAGATCCGCCAGATCATCCGTGCTGCTGGGCAAGCGCTGCTCCACCTGCTCGAGCGACAGCTCCAAATATCGGCTGAGGTGCTGCTTCACAGCCAGGCCGTCCTCCAGAAACGAGGACACATCCACATCTCGGCTGCTGCGGAGCTGGGGCATGGCGTCGAAGGACCGTTGGGATGCAACAGTCTGGGGTCACGACGACCACCCCCCTTTGGACGGCCCCTTCGGCTTCGTGGTGATCGACAAACCCGCCGGCCACACCTCCCACAGCTGCGTCAGCCGTCTACGGCGCTGCTATGGCCTCAAACGGGTGGGCCACGGCGGCACCCTGGACCCTGCGGTGACAGGGGTTCTGCCGATCGCCCTCGGCCCCGCCACGCGGTTGCTGCCCTACCTCCCCGGGGACAAGACTTACCGGGGGGTGATCCAGCTCGGCAGCATCACCAGCAGCGACGACCTGGAGGGGGAGCTGCTGCGCCAGGCCCCCTGGCCCGACCTCCAGCCCGAGGAGCTGGAGGTCGCCCTTGCCCCGTTCCGTGGCCCGATCCAGCAACGCCCTCCCCAGGTATCGGCCGTTCATGTGGACGGCGAACGGGCCCACGCCCGCGCCCGGAGAGGGGAACAGATGGTCCTGCCGCCGCGGCCGGTGACCATCCATCGCCTCCAGCTGTTGCACTGGGACCCCAACCAGGGACAGCTGACCCTGGAGGTGCACTGCTCCGCCGGCACCTACATCCGCTCCCTCGCCAGGGATCTCGGCGAGCAACTGGGCTGCGGAGGCTGCCTGGCCCAGCTGCGCCGCACCCAGGCCCTCGGCTTCTTGGAATCCCAGGCCCAGGCCCTGCCGGAGGCGGACGCCACACCACCGCCCCCCCTGTCACCGCTGCTGGCCCTGGAGCACCTGCCCCGCCGTCAGCTCACTGACAGCGAGGAGGCCGACTGGCGCTGCGGCCGGCGACTCAGCCTGGACCCAGGCCCAGGCGACGCCGTGGTGGTCTGCAACGCCGACGGCAGCATGGCGGGCATCGGCCTGCGCCAGGAGGACGATCAACTGCAGCCCAAGGTGGTGTTTGATGCCAGCGGCTAGGTCCGTACGTCACCATCGGTGCAGGGTGCGCAGGAGCGATGGCCGGCCACAGCAAATGGTCACAGATCAAACGCACCAAGGCCGTCGTTGACGCCAAACGGGGTGCGGTGTTCACCCGCCTCGGCCGCGAGATCATGGTGGCGGCACGGGATGGGGCGGACCCATCCGGAAACTTTCAGCTGCGCACAGCGATCAGCAAGGCCAAAGCCGCCGGGGTTCCTGCCGGCAACATCGAGCGGGCCATCGCCAAAGGCTCCGGCCAGGGGGGCGACGGCAGCCAGCTGGAGGAGGTGCGTTACGAGGGCTATGGCCCTGCCGGCATGGCCGTGCTGGTGGAAGCCCTCACGGACAACCGCAATCGCACAGCGGCCGATCTGCGACTGGCCTTCAGCAAGAACGGCGGCAACCTCGGTGAAAGTGGCTGCGTCGCTTACCTGTTCACGCACCGCAGCGAAGTGAGCATCCAGGCCACGGCTGCCGATGAGGATCGGCTGCTGGAAAGCCTGCTGGAACTCGACGCCGACGGCTATGAGCTGCTCGAGGACGGCACCGCGACTGTTCATGGACCCTTCACCACCCTGGAGGCCCTGCAGGACGGCCTGCGTCAGCAGGGCTGGACCGTGCGGGAATGGGGCCACAGCTGGTCAGCCCTGACCAGCGTTGAGATCAGCGAGATCGACACCGCCCGCCAGTGCCTCAAGTTGCTGGATGCCCTCGACGGACTGGACGACGTGCGCAGCGTCAACGCCAACCTGAACTTTGATCAAGATCTGGAGCTGCAAGCTTCATAGAGCGCAAGCAAACGCAACACGCTGTGTGGGAATCCGGATCAAATCTGTTGTGTTCGGGAGCACACAACACCAGCAGCTAGGCCGGAAACATCCCTTCCGGAGACGCGATCCATGTCGATGAAGCAGCTGGAGACGTTCATGTCCCGAGTGCAGAGCAACGACAACATCCGTGATGAGGTGCAACGCTGCGGCAAGGACAACTCCTGTGTGGTGAAAGTGGCTGCCCGCCACGGCCACAAGTTCTCCCCCGCCAGCCTCAGCCGCTGGCAGAAGGACCACGGCTGATCCGGTCAACGCAGGGTCACATCCCCCGATCGGGGGATGTCGAGTTGTCGTCGTCCGTCTGGCGGATCATTCGGGCCAGCATCTGCAGCTTGGCGTTTTCAGATTCGGAGGCGCGGCTGGCCATCCAGGCACTGGCGGCCTTCTGCTGCGCGAGCTGCTGCACCAATCCCAGCGCCGCCTCCCGCAGCTGCTCAATGTCTTGGCAATCCTGAATGAAGCGCGTCCAGCGCTCCGCTTCAAAGCTCTGCTCGAGGCGGCGTTCCACGGGATCGATGCTCATCGAAGCGACGCTTTCAGGCGTTCAAACTAGGGAGAGCGAGAGGGCGTCCGCATCGGCCCAGAGGGTCACCCGGGGATGCTCCAGCAACCAACTGGCCGGTAATGCCGGATCGGGCTGATCCATGGCCAGCAGTCGGCCAAGGATCGGCGCTTTCTCACGGCCGGTGACCACCAGATGGATCTGCTCAGCCGCCAGGATCTCCTTGAGCCCCAGGGTGATGGCCCGGACGGGCACCGCCTCGGGATCACCACTGAACAGGCCAGCGTTCTGGCGTCGCGTCGCATCCGAGAGCTCCACCACCCGGCAGGCCTGCTCCCGACCGCAGGGGGGTTCGTTGAAACCCACATGGCCATTGCTGCCCAGCCCCAGCAGCTGCACCCCGATGCCGCCCTGTTCGTTCAGCGCGGCTTGAAACGTCAGGGCGGCAGCATCGGCATCGGCGGCCTGTCCATCGGGTAACTGCAAGGCCCCCTTCGGAAGAGACAGGGGGCGTCCGAGCTGGGCGTTCATGAAGCTCCGGTAACTGCGCGGATCACCGGCTGACAGCCCCAGGTACTCATCCAGATTGAAGCTGCACCAGCTCCGCCGCAGGGCTGCGAGATCGCCTGAGGGCCAGCCCAGCAGGCGCTCCACTAACGCGGCATACAGCGGCTCCATCGTGCGTCCGGTGGCCAACCCCAGAGGCCGACGGGCCGAGGGACCCTCCAGGTTCAGGCGCAGAGCCTGCTCCAGCTCGTCCACCAGCCTTGAGCACAACGCCACAGCGGAGCTCGGCGGATCCGGATCGATGAAGAAGGAGGGCAACAGCAGCGCTGAATCAACCCCTCCAAGCTGGCGCCGATGGCCAGGCCTGCGCCACCGCTGAATCGTGATGGGGTTGATAGGGCATCACATCAGCCCCCCGGTAGTAATGGCTCAGGATCGTGCGGAAGTCAGCGCCCTGGCGGGCCAGGCCGTTGGCCCCCCACTGACTCATCCCCACGCCATGGCCATGGCCCTGGCCCGTCACCAGCAGTTGCATCCCTGGCACCACATGCCGGCGCTGCCGGCCATGCCCCCCCAGCAGCGATGGGCGAGGACTGGCCACCGCTGCCGTGAGCTGGGCCAGGCGGGAGCGACCGCGAACCGGCCTTGCTTGTAGGGCTGGCAGGGGTTCAGGGGGTGCCGGTGCCGTGGCCTGAACCATCTCAAAGCTCACCAAGGTGCTCTTGAGACCCAGACGGCGCCGGAGATCTGCGCCGCTGAGCAGCAACGACCCCCGCGGCCCCTGCAGCCGCGCCTGCCGCACCCGTCCACTGGCAGTGCGGCTCAGCACATCAACCGCATTCACACCACCGGTTTCCGGCAACCGTTGGCGGAGACCCTCCAGATCGAACCGCTCCTGCCAGCGATGCATCGGACTGTGCTGGTCGTGGTCCGGCACGCTCACCAGGTAGGGGAGCTGGTTGCGCCAGACCATGCCGCTGGCCTCCGTGACGCCACCGGAACTGCTGTGGAACACAGCATTGATCAACTTGCCCCCATGCACCAGCACCAGGGAGCGGGTGCTGGCGACAGCCTTGCGGGTACTCGGGGTTTCGGACTCGACGCCGAGATACACCTGGCTAGACACCGTGGCCTTCAGGTCCCAGCCCCCCCCGCGGCTGCGTTGCTGCAGGGCATAGGTGCGCGCAGCAACAGCCTGAGCCTGCAGGGCAGCCAGCGGCCATTGATGGGGCATCTCACTGCCCACCACACTCATCAGGTACGCCTCGATGCCGAGGGCGTTGACGGCCCTGAGCTGACCGCCGCGGCCGCTGAGGCGCAACTCGCCCCGGTAACGGCGCTGCCCCAGCCAGATGCCCCGGGGATCATTGGAAGTCACCCGAAGCAGGCTGCTGGCCGGAAGTCGTAGCTGCTCGCCATCCAGCTCCGCCACCAGCGCTCCGCCGCGCAAACGCAGCACAAACCGCCGCAACGAGCGGCGTCCCCCCGGCAGACCACGCACCTCAAACAACTGCTCGCCATCGGCCCGCAGGGCCAGGCGCGAGCCTTCCTGCACCAGCACGCGCATCTGCGGCTCTCGCCCGAGGGGAACAGCAGCTGGCGGAGCGACAGCGCTGACGACGGCACAGCCCATCAGGGCGACGATCGGAGCGAAACGCACGCAACACCAGAACTTGCCCTAGTGTGACTTGAGTGTTCAGGGCCAGCAAGATGGCAGCATGGCGCTTGAGGATCAGCGGCCGTGCAGGTCACCTTTCTCGGTACCAGTTCCGGAGTGCCCACGCGGGCGCGCAACGTCTCCGCCGTGGCGCTGCGTCTGCCCCAGCGATCGGAGATGTGGCTGTTCGACTGTGGCGAGGGCACCCAGCATCAGTTTCTGCGCAGCGATCTGCGCCTGTCGCAGCTGCGGCGGGTCTTTGTCACCCACATGCATGGTGATCACGTCTTCGGGCTGCCGGGATTGCTGGCCAGCCTGGGATTGTCCGGCTCCTGCCAGGACGGGGTGGATCTCTACGGCCCTGACCCGCTCGAGTCGTTTCTGAAGGGTGCGCTGAACACCAGCTCCACCCGCATCGGCTATCCGCTTCAGGTGCACCGCTCACGGCCGGCGGCTGAGCAGGGAACGCTGCTGTTCGAAGACGACGAGCTCACCGTGCGCTGCACCCCCCTGACCCACCGGGTGCCCGCTTACGCCTACCGGGTGGACCAAAAGCCCCTGGCGGGTCGGTTCGACATCGACAAAGCCCGGTCCCTCGGCATTCCGCCAGGGCCGGTGTATGCACAGCTGAAGCGGGGGGAGAGCGTCACCCTGGAGGACGGCCGCGTGATCGACGGCACCACCCTCTGCGGACCGGAGCGACCGGGGGTGAGCGTGATGATCTGCACCGACACCGTGTTCTGCGACGCCGCCGTTGAGCTGGCCCGAGGCGTGGATCTGCTCATCCATGAATCGACCTTCGCCCACGCTGAGGCGGAGATGGCCTTCCAGAAACAGCACTCCACCAGCACCATGGCGGCCCAGACCGCAGCTGAAGCCGGGGTGGGACAGCTGGCGATCACCCATCTCAGTCCCCGTTATGTGCCGGGCAACCCGGTCAGCCCCGACGACCTGTTGAAGGAAGCGCAGGCGATCTTCCCCAACACGGTCCTGGCCAAGGACTTCCTCAGCCTGGATGTGAAACCCTGCTGCAACAGTTCGTGATTCCGCCGCAGACGGCCAACTTGCCGTGATACAAGGGCTTGGTGCGGTTTGTCCGTCAATCCCCGGCGTCCTTCATGGCCTCTCTTTTCTCCACACTGCAGCGATCCCTGAAGGGACTCCTCATCCTGGTTCCCGTGCTGATCGGGCTGGTGTTGGCGTCCCCGGCAGAGGCGGTTCGATGGGATGCCGAGACCCTCACCGTTCCTGGCAACCCTGAGGGCACTCAGGTGACCTTCAGCGAGCAAGAGATCAACACCGGCCGAAAGGTGTTCAACACAAGCTGCGGCACCTGCCACGCCGGTGGCATCACCAAGACCAACCAGAACGTGGGCCTCGATCCCGAGACCCTGGCCCTGGCCACACCGGCACGCGACAACGTCGATGCCCTGGTGGACTACATGAAGGACCCCACCTCCTATGACGGCGAATACAGCATTGCCGACCTGCACCCGAGCATGCGCGATGCCGAGCTCTATCCCGCCATGCGCGATCTCACCGATGAGGAACTGCGCCTGATGGCCGGATACATCCTGGTAGCTCCCAAGGTTCAGGGCACCGCCTGGGGCGGCGGCAAGATCTACTTCTGATTGCGACCATCAATCGGATTCACTCACCCCAGTGGCTTTAGGGCCGCTGGGGTTTTCTGTTGGCTCAGCAGGGGAAGGAGGAAGGAGATTGGGCGGCTCCATCGAGCGGGGATGGCGGCTGTACCACCATTCCTGAAGCTCACGGCTGAACCGCACCGAAAACAGCGTCAGCACCGTGGCGGTGGGCCGGGAGCCCGGCTGAAGCAATTCAACGGCATAGGAGGGGCAACGCCGCGCCGCCAGGTCCGGAACAAAGCGACGCCCCACCCGACGCCAGCTGGGCTCCTTGCTGTGCCAGGCCAACCGACAACAGGGCCAGGGCAACTCCTCACGATCGAACAGGCGACAGCAGGGGCCGATCACGCGGAAGCTGTACTGCCCCCCGGGGCTGGTGTGAATGCTGCCGGCGTCCAGCAGTTCCTCGACATCGGGACGGATCACGGCGACAGCGGGATGGTCAGGGTCATGCAAGGGTGCTGAGCAACAAAAAACCACCCCCGCAGGGGTGGTTGAAGTGAAAACCCGATATCGGGTGAAGGGCTCAATAGAGCTCTTCCTCGGCGTGGGTCTTAATGGTGCAGTCGGAGGTGGGGTAAGCCACGCAGGTGAGCACGAAACCGGCTTCGATCTGGTCGTCGTCCAGGAAGCTCTGGTCGGACTGATCGACGGTGCCAGCGGTGATCTTGCCGGCGCAGGTGGAGCAAGCGCCAGCGCGGCAGGAGTAGGGCAGGTCGATGCCCTGCTCTTCAGCAGCGTCGAGGATGTACTGGTCGTCGGGCACTTCGATGGTCTTGTTGAGACCTTCGCTCTCGCTGACCAGGGTGACCTTGTAGGAAGCCATGACTTGGTGAATGCGTACAGGGTCCCGGTTGGCCGGTCCTGCAGGACCGCACTTATCTACTGCAGACAAGGGGTAATCAAGCGGGTTCTGGGCCTGCGACCGATGAGGTCCAATCGGAGACCATCCACTGATAAGCCTGGCTTATTGCTTTTGAGGCCTCAACGGCGCTGAATCTCGAGCAGGCCCCAACGGCCCTGGGAGCCCCGTGCCGACACCCGCCAGCCCAGATCCCCCAGCACCTGCTCCAGCCTGGGGGCCTGGTCCACCAGCAGGCCACTCAGCAGCGCACGACCCTCAGGGGCCACCAGAGCCTCGAATCCTGGAGCCAGCGCTTCGATCACCGGCGCCAGGATATTGCACAGCAAGAGATCGGCCCGACGCCCCTCCAGCAGGTGCTGCAGGGCCTCCACCGATCCCAGGCTCACCTTCAGCAGATCGGCGGGGCGTCCGTTGAGCTCGCGATTGTCGCCCGTGGCCCGCACCGCCAGGGAATCGGTGTCGGCCGCCACCACGGCCGTGGCTCCCAATCCCAGGGCCGCCAACCCCAGCACCCCGCTGCCGCAACCCAGATCCGCCACAAGGGCGCCGACGGGTGGAGCTTTCTCCAGCGCCTCGAGGCAAAGGCGCGTCGTGGGGTGGCTGCCGGTGCCGAAGGCGCTGCCGGGATCCATGCGGATCACCAGCCGTTCGCCGTGCTCGGGTGGCACCTCCAGCCAGGCCGGCAGGATCAGCAGCCCCTCCCCCACCGGATCCGGCTGCCAGTGCTGCTTCCAGCTCAGGCTCCAGTCCTCATCCGCCACGTCATCCCAGTGGCCCTGCGGCAGCGGTAAGCCGAAGGGTTCCGCCAGGGGCTCCAGACTGGCCAGGAGCTGCTGACGTTCCGCTTCAGGCCATTCCGGCTGCGGCAACCACAGCAACAACTGCTTCCGATCCGGCGTCTCCGGCGCGTGCTGCACCGCATGGCGGTGCAGGCCCAGGTCAGTCAGTTTCCAAACGAGCGACTCCTCCAGCTCAGGAGGACACGCCATCGTCAGACGCCACCACATCAGAGGCTGACCGGATGGGCTTCCTGGATTCCCTCAATCGCGGTGATCGTCTGCAACAAGGCTGCCGGGATGGGGTCATCGATGCTGAGCACCATCACCGCATCGCCGCGGACGATCTTGCGTCCCACCTGCATCGCCGCGATGTTCACGTTGTGCTCGCCGAGCATCGATCCCAGCTGACCGATGATGCCGGGCATGTCCCGGTGACGGGTGAACAGCATGTGACTGCTGGGGGTCACGTTCACCGGGAATTCATCAATGCTGGTGATCCGCAGCTCCCCATCGGCGAACACAGCCCCGGTGACGCTGCGGCTGCCCTGATCACCGCGGCTGATCAGCTGCAGCGAGCCGCCGGCGTAATCACGGCTGGCCTCATCCTTCACCTCCAGCACGCGGATGCCTCGGGCCTTGGCCTCCAACGAAGCATTCACAAAGTTGATGCTGTCCCCCAGCACCGCCCCCAGCAGACCCTTCAGGGAGGCGATCACCAGCGGCTGGGAGGGATGGCTGGCGAAATCCCCCTGCAACCGCAATTCCAACTCCTGAACCTGACCACCGGACAGCTGACTCACCAGGCCGCCGACGGTCTCCGCCAGCTGCAGGTGCGGCTTCAGCCGCTCCATGATCTCGGCACTCAGGCCGGGGATGTTGACGGCACTGCGTGCCGGCAGCCCCAGCAACACATCCCGGATCTGCTCCGCCACATCGATCGCCACATTCTCCTGAGCCTCCTCCGTCGAAGCGCCGAGGTGAGGGGTCAGCACCAACCCGCGCTCCACCGCCCGCAGGGGTGAGTCCTCCGCCAGTGGCTCGCTGGCGTACACATCCAGACCGGCACCAGCGATCACGCCGCCGTTGATGGCCTCAGCGATGGCCGCTTCATCCACCACCCCACCCCGGGCGCAGTTCACGATCCGCGCCGTGGGTTTCATCGTGCGCAGCAGCTCCGCATTCACCAGGTTCTCGGTATCCTTGGTACGGGGGATGTGCAAGGTCACGTAATCCGCCGTGCGGAACAACTCATCCAGTTCGGTGAGCCGCACCTGCATCTGCTGGGCGCGATCAGCAGCAATGAAGGGGTCATAGGCGATCACCTCCATGCCCATGGCCCGGGCGACGCGGGCGACATGGGAGCCGATCTTGCCCAGACCCACCACGCCAAGTGTCTTCTTATAAAGCTCGTTGCCGACGTATTTCTTGCGGTCCCACTTGCCGACCCGCATGCCCGCATGGGCCTGGGGCACGTGCCGCGACAGGGACAGCATCATCGCCAGGGCATGCTCCGCCGCCGCGATGGTGTTGCCCTCAGGGGAATTCACCACCAGCACCCCGCGCTGGGTGGCAGCCGGCACATCGACGTTGTCCACACCGACCCCGGCGCGGCCGATGATCTTGAGCTTGGATGCAGCCGCGATCACCTCGGCGGTCACCTGCGTGCCGGAACGGATCATCAATCCGTCGTAATCACCGATCACGCTGACCAGTTCCTCGGGGGAGAGACCAGGACGCTGGTCCACCTGAGCCACTTGGCTGAGAATGTCGACCCCGGCCTGATCAATCGGGTCGGAAACCAGAACTTTGGACATCGCTGGGCGCGGTACTGCCGCGCCGAACTGTAGTGATCGGCATTCACTGCCCCGGAACTTCGAAGGACAGGGTTCAGAATTCAAGCCACAAGCTGTGTGCGAATGCCCGTCTGCGTCGTGGTTCTGTCTGATCAAGCGGCAGCCGAAGGACTGACCCAGCAGCTGCGGGACACGGACGTACCCCTGCTGATGTGCCAGGCGATTCCACCGGAAGGGAACGCCATCGACAGCGTGGCCCTGCTCAGTCCCAACCTCACCCGCCAACGGCGCCAGAAGGCCATGGCCCGCTGGCTGATGCCCTTCGGGTTTCTGGCCGGCGTGACCTTCACCAAGATCACCAACCTCACCACTTTTGCTGCCTTCGGGCCTTGGGGGGAGACGCTGATCGGTGGATTGATGGGAATGGGTTCCGGTCTGATGGGCAGTTATGCCGCGGCGGCCAGCGTGGATTCCGACAACGAAGCCGGCGTGCGCATCCTGCGCAACCGACGCGATGAAGGCTCATGGCTGGTGCTGGTGGAGACCCCCAACGGCATCGAAGCGCCCTGGCAGGTGGTGCAACGCAGCCGCCCGCAGCAGGTGGTGCGCCTGAACGATCTGTGAGGCTGCCGCGGGAAGACCTGTTGACCAAGGCCCGTCATCCCGAGGGCCTGGCCGCCTTGTTGGATCTGGCCGAGCAGGTGCTGCGCACCTGGCAACCGAGCTGGAGCGACTTTCTTGACGCCCCCCTCCAGGAGGAAGCGCTGAAGCGGTTGAGTGACCTCAGCGAACTGGCCTGGCATCGCGACGGTGGTCACCAAGGAGCCGAACGTTGCCGCTTGCTTTGCCATCGCCGCGATCAGCCTGTGGAGAGCACCCCCCCGATTCAGGGACTGCTGATCGAAGGCAACTTTCTGTTTGACCCCCTCACGCCTGAGGATCTGCGGTCGGCCCTGCACAACATGGGAGCCCAGCCGGAGGATCTCGGCGACCTCTGGGTGCGCGGCGATCGCGGTGGTCAGGGACTGATCAGCCCGAATGCGGCCGAACTGCTGCAGGGGCGCCGCGGCCAGCTGCGGGATGTGGAAATTCACTGCGACGTTCTCGAGATCACGCAGCTGCAGTTGCCGGCCCAACGCAATCCCAAACGGCTCACCACCGTGGAGGCCTCCTGTCGAATCGACGCCATCGCCTCAGCCGGATTCGGGCTGTCCCGATCCAAGGTGGTTAGTCAGATCAAGGCCGGACGCCTGCGGTTGAACTGGGAACCGGTCCTCCAAGGGAGTCGCGAACTGAAGGTGGGTGATCGCCTGCAGCTGCAGGATCGCGGCAGCCTCGAGCTCTTGTCCTGCACCCTGACCAAGCGCGAGCGCTGGCGGATTGAACTGATGCGCCGCTGAGGTACAGGCAGGCCTGCTGCTAATCTCAAATCCCGAAATCAACCGACAGTGCACGTTGGTTGTCTTCGTTTCGGGCGATTAGCTCAGGGGTAGAGCACTACATTGACATTGTAGGAGTCACTGGTTCAAATCCAGTATCGCCCATTCCATATCAGAGCAGCGTCTAATTTCTGCTGGAAAAAGTCACTTAGAGGCATTTTTTCAAAATAATTACTAGCACTTCTACTGATCCCCGTAGGCTTCTGCGCATCTGGCTCGCTTTTAATTGATGGCCCAAACCGTCGTCGTCGGACTTGGGCGATCGGGTCAAGGTGCTGCCCGCCTCCTGCAAGCCACGGGCCATCCCGTTTCCGTGATCGACTCCGGCCAAGGTGAGCAGTTGGAGAAGAAGGCAGAGGGGCTACGCCAGCAGGGTGTCGAGGTTCAACTTCAGGCACCGCTTGCGATCGACAGCTTCCGTCCCTGGCTGGACCAACTGCAGCGGGTGGTGATCAGCCCGGGCGTGCCCTGGGATCACCCCACGCTCGACGACTTACGCCAACGCGGTGTTGCCGTGGATGGAGAGATGGCGGTGGCCTGGGATGCCTTGAAGCACATCCCCTGGGTGGGCATCACCGGAACCAACGGCAAAACCACCGTCACCCACCTGCTGAGCCACGTGCTCTGCCAAGCCGGACTGGCCGCTCCCATGGGCGGAAACATGGGGGTGTCCGCCGCCGAAATGGCCCTCAACCTCCAGCAGGAGCACACCACCGCCCCCGACTGGCTGGTGATGGAACTCAGCAGCTATCAGATCGAAGCCGCCAAGCGCATCCGCCCCCGAATCGGCATTTGGACCACCCTCACCCCGGACCATCTGGAACGGCACGGCACGGTGGAGGCCTATCGAGCGATCAAGCGCGGCCTGCTCGAACGCTCGGACCACGCCATCTTCAACGCCGACGATCCAGACCTGCGACAGCAGCGTCAAAGCTGGACCGGTGGCACCTGGGTCAGCGCCGAGTCGGCGCAACCCGATGGTCACCCCGCCGACCTGTGGATCAACGGCAAGGGTTGGGTCTGTGATCGATCACAGCCGTTGTTCCCCGCTGAAGCGCTGGCCATGCCGGGGGCTCACAACCGCCAGAACCTGCTGCTGGTCACCGCCGCGGCGCGGCAGATCGGCCTCAGCCCTGCATCAATCGTGGCGGGGCTGCGTTCCTTCCCTGGAGTCCCTCATCGCCTCGAACCAGTGGGACGCATCGGAAACGCGCAGGTGTTCAACGACAGCAAGGCCACCAATTACGACGCTGCTGCGGTGGGACTGAAGGCGATGCAGGGGCCGGTGGTGGTGCTGGCGGGAGGATCCACCAAGCAGGGTGATGCCACCGGTTGGCTGGAGGAACTGAACCGCAAAGCCTGCGCCGTGGTGCTGTTCGGCGCCGGCACCGAGGAACTTCATGGGCTCATCACCGGGGCAAACTTCACAGGAGAGCTGACCCGCCGCACAGACCTAACGTCTGCCGTTGAAGAAGCGGTGCGGTCTGCTGAGGCGCTGGGGGCAACCAGCCTGCTGCTCTCTCCGGCCTGCGCCAGCTTTGATCAATACCGCGACTTCGAAGCCCGCGGCGATCACTTCAAACAGCTGATTCATCAGGTTCAAAGCGGGCTGAACTGAGACAAATCGACTCGATTGATCCCCCGATCCCGGCTGAAACGCGGATGATGACATCAACCGTGAAGGGAGTTACAGGTGGCGTTCTGGCTGATGAAAAGCGAGCCCGAGGCCTATGGAATCGATGACCTCCGCCGTGAAGGCAGCACGCTCTGGGATGGCATCCGCAACTACCAGGCCCGCAACTTCATGCGTTCGATGGCCATCGGCGACCAGGCTTTCTTCTATCACTCGAACTGCAAGCCCCCCGGCATCATCGGTCTGATGGAAGTGGAGGAGATCGGCCTGGTGGATCCCACCCAGTTCGATCCAGATGCCAAGTACTACGACCCGAAATCCAACCGCGACAAGCCCCGCTGGGACTGCGCCAGGCTGCGGTTTCTGGGGGAATTCCAGCAGCTGCTGAGCCTTGATCAACTGCGGGAGCAGTACAGCGAGGAGCAACTGCCGGTGATCAAACGGGGCAACCGTCTCTCGATCCTGCCGGTACCGGATGCCACGGCCGCCGACCTGCTGGAACGCCTTGGCCCCCTCCACTGAGCTGCCTCTGGTCACCCTGCTCCCCCGGGCCTGGATCGGCTTTGGGAAAGCGCCCTGGCGCTGTGTGGGCCTGGCGACAGCGCTACTGCTCAGCGCCATCGGTCCGGCGTTGCTTGGGGAGGATCTGCGCCAGCTCGGCTTTGGCTGGCTCGGGGATCTAATGGTGGCCGCGAGCCTGGTGCTACCCCTGCTGCCCCTGCTTGCTCTGTTGCGCCTGGCGGACCAGCTTTTGCCAGCAGAGTCGGCATCCAAGCCTCCCCTCAGCTGGGGTTGGTTGGTGCGGCGGGCTGCTGATGCTGTGCTGGCTGTTCAGCCAGGTGCTGGCCTTACCTCTGCTGGTGCATCACCGCCACAGAGCACTGCAGGCGATGGATCACAGCCGGCAACTGGTGCGCCACAACAGCTTGAAGGTACTGGCGTTGTTGGGATTGCTCATCGGCATCAATCTGCTCGGACTAATCGGTGCCTCCCTGGTCCTGCTGTTCAGCCTTCCATTCAGCGCCCTGATCCTGATGGCCTGCTGCCGAACTCAAACGCCATGCAGGAGCGTTTCCCGCCGGAACATGTTGCCCACGTAAACGCGGGTGATCTCCCTGGACTCAATCCCGTTCTGCACCAGGAATCCCGCTAGCGCCGCCTGCACCAGCCGGTACTGATCCCAGTTGGGATGTCCCTCGATGAAGCGGGTCATGGCCTGCTGGAGCGGCAGAGGCATCTCGGCTTGAAAACTGACGACGCTGTCATCACCGACGGCCATGGATTCCGGCTGTTGAGACATCTCACCGCTCTCGATTGCTCACCACTTCTCCACACGGCAAGGGCCGCGTCAAGGGCGGGGTGAATCCTGTTGTTCGCATCGATCTCCGATTGAGATCAAGGCTCTGACTGCAGTCCTGGCAATGGATGGAGGCAGCCAGGAGCCAAAACGCCCCCTGGACCTACCCGTCAACCAAGCCGACCGAGAAAACCGTCTTTTCCACAGCCGCATGCCCTCAGACGCATCGACAACAACTCCCTGTGGAAAAGCTGTGCACAAGCAGGGGGTGCCTGGTGGAAGGAATCAATCAGCGTCCATTGATCAGTCACGCTGATCAATCCTGGTGTCCCACAGCGTTCTCATCGCCGCGACGATCGCCGCACTGGCCGGAGCGGGCCAGTGGCCCTCAACACCCCGTCCCGCGTCCGGCGTCAACACAACGGACAGGCTCCAGCTGCCGCGGTCGCCCTGCAGACACCCCCACCAGAGCCCGCGATCCAGCTCCAGCTCAATCGCCTCCTCGGCCATCAGTTGATCCACCAGCGCTCGATGCTGGCGTTCCAGGGTCAGCACAAGATCGGACAGGGCGTCCCACTCAGGCTGGGTCAGCTCAAACGCCCACCCCTCTCCTCCGATCAGGACGGGATGAACGCCACGGGATGGGTCCCGGGCCAAACGCCAACCGGGACCCTCCTGTTGAATCACGTCTTCGCCGCAATCAGCCGGGCAGCAGGTCGGGCTGATCCTGCTCGTCGCTCAGCTCGACAATGGCGCGCTGCACGGGCTTCACGCTGGATTCCTCCAGCAGACCGTCGAAGTCATCAAAGCGGCGTTGCTTGGCCCGAAAGGCAATGCGCACGGTGGTGAGATAGCGGTTACTGGATTGCCGAATCAGGCTTTCACCGCGCTTAGCGAGGTCACTGGAATCCACACCTGCAGAAATCACGAGCTGTTCTCACATAAGACTTAAGCTTAGTTGGCGACCTCAAACGAACTGATCGCTGTGGAAGGGCACATGCATCGGATAGCTGCGCTGCAACGATCCGGGCACCCGCAGCACGATCTGACGTCCCAGCCCCAGGGCCGCCAGGGGAAGTCTCAGGTGCACCAGCAGGCCACTCATCTGCTCAAGATGGGCAGCATCCACGCATTCGATCCGGATGCTGCCCCAGCTGCGACGCATGCGGCAATCCCGCAGGGGTTCCAGCAGCTCCTCCATCAGGGGATCCTCCCGATAGAAGGAAAAAATCAGCTGCTGAAGGCGATCCATCCAGGCGGGTCCCACTAATCTCAATCTTCATTCACCGTGCCCCCGTCACGGTCCGGACCTGCGTGGGAGAAGAAAAGCTTCAGAATTCAGCCGTTGCAGGCACCCTGGCCATCGACCTGGGCAGCACCACCACCGTGGTGGCCTTCGCGGTAGCCGGGGAACGCAACCCCCGCCTGCTGGATCTGCCCCCGATCAGCCAGCGCCTGGGGGAAGTGCCCAGCCTGCTCTGGCTCAGCGACGAATCTCCTCTGCTTGGGATGCAGGTGATCGAAGCGGGGCTTGCCGACCAGGACGACCCCCACCTGGCCAGGGACTTCAAGCGCCACATCGGCAGCCAAGAGATTGACAGCCAAGACAAAGGCAGCAAGGTCAAGGGCGATCAGGCCGCCAGGGCCGGTGCCCTGCTGCTCGCAGGAATCTGGAGTCTGCTGCCTCAGCAGCTGCGGGTGGAACGGTTGGTGCTGACGGCGCCTGTGGAGACCTACCGCAGCTACCGCAGCTGGCTGTTGGAGGCCTGTGCTGAGCTGCCGGTGGAGGAGATCGCCCTGGTGGACGAACCCACCGCCGCGGCCCTCGGTGCCGGCCTGCCCCCTGGCGCGCGACTGCTCGTGGTCGATCTCGGCGGCAGCACCCTCGACCTGGCACTGGTGGCGCTGCAGGGGGGTGAAGGCAAAGCGGCTCCGATCGCCCAGCTGCTGCGGCTGGGGGGCCGTCAACTGGGGGAAAGCAGCCGCCAACGCTTGCGCAATGCCGACGTGCTGGGCAAGGCGGGCCTGCGGCTGGGGGGGCGCGACATCGATCGCTGGATCGCGGACGCCTGCTGCCCGGAGGCGCCGCTGACCCCCGCCTTGCTGAACGCAGCGGAACGGCTCAAATGCCGACTCAGTGATCCGGATCTGGCGGAGCAGACCGTTCTCGAAGAAACACCGACAGGCGGGGGCAACCAACCGTTGCGAATGTCGCGTCGCCAGCTGGAAGCCTTGCTGGAGGAACGTGGGCTGGCAGACGCCCTGCGACAGCTGCTGGAGGCCACCCTCACGGGGGGGCGACGGCACGGCTGCGACCTCAGCGAACTGGATGCCGTGGTGGTGGTGGGCGGCGGCGCCCAACTGCCCTGGCTGCGCCGCTGGTTGGAGGAGCACACCGCCCCGGCGCCGCTGTTCACCCCACCCCCGGTGGAGGCGGTGGCACTTGGGGCCCTCAGCCTCACACCGGGCGTGGCGATCCGGGATGTGCTGCAACACGGCGTGTCGCTGCGCACCTGGGACCAGCGCAGTCAGCAGCATTGCTGGCATCCCCTTTTCGTGGCTGGACAGCCATGGCCAAGTCCGCAGCCGTTTGAGCTGGTCCTGGCCGCTAGCTGCGATGGCCAGACCGAGCTGGAGCTGCTGTTGGGGGAACCAGCAGCAGAGCGTCGCTTCAGCGTGATTGACGTAGATGGTGTGCCCACCCTTCAACGGGAGGAGGAGGGTGACCTCCGCCATAAACCCTGGCCTGATGCCGCCGCGCCCCTGCCCCTGGATCCACCGGGGCGGGCAGGTGAGGACTGCCTACGCCTGAGCCTGCAGGTAGACGCTGATGCCTGGCTGCAGGCCGAAGTCACCGACTGTCGCACCGGTCGCCGCTTGCCAGATCGAAGGCTCGGCCAAGTCCGCTGACCAGGCCGTCCACCACAGCCTCCCTCTCGCCAGCGAACTCCATACAACAACGACAAGAAACGGTTTGTTTAGTGGCGCCACGCCGCCCGATGCTGCTGCAGCTGTGGGTCGTGGGGACGCTCACGCTGGTGCTGGGAGTTGCCGCCGTTGCCCTCTGGTGGGAGAGGCAGCTGCCGCGCCAATTGCGGCATGCGATCAACAGCGAGGACTGGAGCCAATGCCTCGAGGTCACCGAGCAAATGGCCGCCCTGCGCTGGCTAGGGGAGGGCGCACCGCAGGAGCAGGCCCATTGCCGGCGCCAGCGGGCTGCCCAGTTCTGGAACAACGGTGATCAGGCTTCTGCTCTGGTGCTGCAGCGACAGTTGGTGCAATCCCGCCGAGCTGACGCCAAGGATCTGGAGCAGCTGCAGGTTTGGCGACGGGAGCTGCGGGAGCTGGCGATGCAGCGCTTTCGAGCCGGTGAACTCGAGACAGCCATCACGCTGCTGCAACCGCTGGACCGCGCACCCAGCTCCAGCAGCAACCGCTTCAGTGACAGCCTTCGGGAAACCTGGAACCGCAACCGCCTCGAGGCCGAGCGGCTGGATCAACTGGTCCAGCAAGAACGCTGGTGGGAAGCCCTCGACAGCCACAACCGCCTCGACCACCCCTGGTGGCAGGCTCAGACGCAGCCCCAGCGCCGCATGGTTGAACAGGCGATCGCCCGCATCGGGGACAGCCAGGAGCACCACCAGCACGGGGACGCCCGCTCGGATGTGATCAGCGGCTCCGAACTGAACCGGGCCGTTCAACAGCAGCTCGACCTGGGGCTGGAGCCATGGCAGGCCTTTGAAGTCGGCTGTCGCACCTTGGGTGGGCAGGTGGAAGAAGACGGTCCGGAGAGTTTCTGCCGCCGGCGGGACCCGACAGGGGCGTGACAAAATGCCTTCACGACGGAGTCAGGGTTCATGCAGGCGGGAGACAAAGTGACGGTGGAGGCCTCCGTTGTGGTCTTCAACCATCCCCAGCATCGGGGTGAAGCGTTTGACATGAAGGGTCAGAGCGGAGAGGTGGTGTCCGTTCTGAACGACTGGAAGGGTCGTGTGATCAGTCCCACCCTGCCGGTGATCGTGGCCTTCGGTCGCTACAAGGCGCATTTCCGCGCCGACGAACTCACGACGGCCGGGTGATCCGCCTCAAGAAGACCCCTTCCTCCCCGTCCACATCCCGCAAGCGCAGTTCGATCGTTTCACTGCGGCGGGTTGGCACCACGCGGCCACAGAAATCCGGCTGAATCGGCAGCTCCCGATGGCCGCGATCCACCATTGCCAGCAGCATCACCCGCTGAGCGCGTCCCCAGCTCTGTAACGCTTCAAGGGCGGCCCGCACCGTTCGTCCGGTGAAGATCACATCGTCCACCAGCACCACCTGGCGGCCTTCAACGCTGTTAGGCAGGGTGGTGATCTGGGGTAAGCGTGTGCCGATCCGCTCCAGATCATCCCGGTGAAAGGTGGGATCGATGGCGCCTTGGGCAATGGCATGGCCGCTGAGCCGCTCCAGCTCTCGGGCCAGCACCTTGGACAACTGAACCCCGCGGGTGGGGATGCCCAGAAGCATCAGGGTGCGGCTGTCATCCACGGTTTCCAGCACCTGGGTGGCCAGGCGGGCCAGGGTCCGGCCCAGTTCCCGTTCCGAAAGAATCTCAACCCGATCGGTGTCCGGCGGTTCTGTCATGAAGCGGTGACGGTGTGGTGATCTCTGGAAAGACGAGCCTGGCGCCCCATGGAGCGTTAGGTTGAATCTGCAAAAGTCCTTAAGAACCGACGAGCGCGGGGGGTACGTGGACCAGAGCAGTGGCAAGGGTTCAGGACGTGACGTGGGTGTAGCCCCAGTCGTTCTCACCATTCTGGATGGCTGGGGACACCGCAACGACAGCGAACACAACGCCATCCGCCAGGGCGACACGCCGGTGATGGAAGCGTTGTGGCATGCCTATCCCCATGCCCTGATTCAGGCCAGTGGTTCCCATGTGGGGCTGCCGGATCATCAGATGGGCAACTCCGAGGTGGGCCACCTCACCATCGGTGCCGGTCGGATCATCCGCCAGGAATTGGTGCGGATCAGCGACACGGTGCGTGACGACCAGTTGAATAACACCCCCGCGCTAGTGGAGCTGGCGGAGCATCTACAGAACGACACTGGCACCCTCCACCTTCTGGGACTCTGCTCCGATGGCGGCGTTCACAGCCACGTCAACCATCTCTGCGGACTGATCCACTGGGCAGCGGCGGCCGGCATCAAAAAAGTGGCTGTTCATGCCATCACCGATGGCCGGGACACGCCCACCCAGAGCGCGATGGGTTCCATCACCCTGGTGCAAAGGGCAATGGAGGAAGCTGGCGTCGGTCATCTGGCCAGCCTCTGCGGCCGTTACTGGGCGATGGATCGCGACAAGCGCTGGGATCGCACAGAAAAGGCCTACGACCTCTACACCGACCCCACACGCTCCATCAGCGACCAGAGCCCGCAGCAACTGTTGGCCGAGAGCTATGCCGCTGGCATCACCGATGAATTCCTGAAGCCCGTGCGCCTCAGCGATGACGTGATGCAGGACGGCGACAGTGTGCTGGTGTTCAACTTCCGTCCCGATCGGGCTCGCCAGATCGTGCAGACCCTTTGCCTGGACGATTTCGACGGCTTTGAGCGCCGGACCACTCCCAAGCTGGATGTGGTCACCTTCACCCAGGTGGAACAGGACCTGCCGGTGTCGGTGGCGTTCCCACCGGAACCGCTGGACGACCTGCTGGGTCAGGTGGTGGCCGAAGCCGGATTGCGTCAGTACCGCACGGCGGAAACCGAGAAGTACCCCCACGTCACCTACTTCATGAACGGTGGCATCGAGCAACCGTTGCCTGGGGAGGAGCGTCACCTGGTGCCCTCACCGCGGGTGGCCACTTACGACCTCTCACCCGCCATGTCGGCGGACCAGCTCACGGACAGCTGCATCGATGCGATTGACCAGGGCACGTACAGCCTGATCGTGATCAACTACGCCAACCCCGACATGGTGGGGCACACCGGCGTGATGGACGCGGCCACCGAAGCCATTGCCACCGTCGATCGCTGCATCGGACGGTTGCTGGACGCCGTCGGTCGCCGAGGCGGCACCATGCTGATCACCGCGGACCACGGCAACGCCGAACTGATGCAAGGCCCCGATGGTCAGGCCTGGACGGCCCACACCACCAATCCTGTGCCCTGCATCCTGGTGGAGGGTGAACAACGCAAGCTGCCGGGCCATGGCAACGACATCAGCCTGCGAGAGGACGGTGGTTTGGCTGACATTGCACCGACCCTGCTGCAGATCCTCAACCTTGAGCAACCGGCGGCGATGACGGGCCGTAGCCTGATCGAGCCGGTATCGAATGTCGATCCGTCGCCTTTATCCGCCCGCTTACCCCTTCCCGTCTGATGCTCACGTCCATCCTGTCCTGGACCTGGATCGGCAGCGGTCTCCTACTGATCGTTCTGGTGCTGCTCCATAGCCCCAAGGGTGATGGCATGGGCGGCCTGGCTGCCAGCGGAAGCTCGATGTTCAGCAGTGCCAGCAGCGCCGAAGCGACCCTGAACCGCGTCACCTGGACCTGCCTGGCCATCTTTCTGAGCTTGGCTGTGATCCTCAGCGCTGGGTGGCTGGGTTAAGAGCCTTAAAGGAGGGTCAACAAGATACCGAATAAACCAATTTCCGAGCTCAAATAATGTTTTCGAACAAGCCGGAACACATTTGATAAATCCATGAAAACCAATACAAAGCTAATTGCCATTGCCAAGAATGAGGCCGCCTACCTACCTCAGTGGATCTATCATCATTTTTTGATAGGCTTTGATGAAATCGAGATTTATATCAATGATACGACAGATAACAGTGTCGCCATCTGCGAGAAAATTCAAAAAAACTATTCAAACATAACATTTCACTTGGCTGATAAACTTCGGCTTGACTCGATCAAAGAGAACAGATCGTTCCAAATCTCTGCTTACAACAACTCACTGCATCATTCCAGCAACTCCACCCATTTAATGGCACTGGATCTGGACGAGTACCTTATATGCAAGAGCATGAACGAAAGCCTACAAAGCTTACTAGAAAGGCAAAGTTCACCGGACTGCCTATCTTTTCTGTGGTACTCCGATGATTACTCATCTAAAAAAAGTTTTTCACATCCCCTGCAATCAGAAAATACGATCTACCGCATGGATCATGTGAAAACCATATCTAAATTAAGCAGGAAAGTTCACTCATGCAGCCACCACAACTTTATCTATAAAAAAGAGGAAAGAGTGATCAATCTCTTAGGGGGCACCATCATTCGACTTGATGACAACATCAACACGCAATCCAGGCGAAGCAAGCTTACGAAGCATCAGCTGAACGCTCTCTCTGCCGAGAGCACAGAACCCTGGTTTGTTCTACATTGCATCTACAAATCAGAGGAAGAATATCTTGCATCTCTTTGCAGAGGCAGGGGCCACAACAATGACCAAAGACCTCTCAAGGTCAACAGGTGGGGCATGAGCCCTTATCCTTTTTACCCTCAAAAGCCAATTCACTGGCACCCAAGCAAAACAAGAATTGATCAATACAAGATTGGATTCGAAAACTTCATCCAAGAAAACAGGCTAACAGAGGAGATGCATATAGCAAGAAATTTTCTCAAAGAGTCAACAAATTTTTTAGCGGATTTACTGAGAGACCAGCCGCATCTAAGAAATGATCACAAAAAAATATTTGCAGGCACAAAATACGCTTAAGGAAGATCAGATCAACAACTTTTGAGATTTCTAAGCTTAATCCTAAGCCTCTTCACTTTTCGCTTGAACTCCTGCAACGATCCTTCTAAGCTTTCGACTTTCTGTTCAAGACCTGCCTGATCTTCTTTCAAAGCACCAATCCGCTCTCCCGCTTCTCGCAAGCGCCGGTGCATCGTCATCAATTGATTTGTCAAAAAACTCCAAGACAAAGCCGAAGCAGTTGGCTGAAGGTGCTCCTGCTGAATTGTCTCTGGATGGAATGATTGTCCTGCCCGGACTCTCACGAAACGTGTTTGAACAACAGGCAAAATCCGAAGATTTTGCAAGCTCAAAACGTCAAAAAGATAATTTTCAGAATGAAAAGATCTGCCAGTGAGCGACAAATATTGAAAAACCTTACCGAGGCGGTTGGCATAAATAGTTGAAGGCTTTCCCGGGGCCGCAATCGCAAAGCGATCATTTACACCACCAAAAAATTGCCATCCAGGCACAATAACAGAAGAGCCTGTGGCAAGAGAAAGCAGGAAATCAAGATCAATATCATCAATAATATCCAAATCAGGCCGCAAAAAGATAGTTGGAAACGAATCGCGGGCATATAGAGGAATTGCATTATAACACTTCTGCAAAGCATTAAGTGCCCGCATCATATTAAGTATGCTGCCTCCATTATCTTGATAATGGTCTCCATAGGCCAAAACCCCATCCAAATCAAATCCAGCATCGAAATCATCTTGATCAACAAGCTGGATCCCGAAGTTAGGCAACAAATCCTTCTGATCATTACCAATGCTCGAAGACCTCTCCCCGCTTCTCTGACTGGAGAACTCTCCAGAAACAGTCACATTAAACGCTGCATAAAAATGAACTTCATCAGCAATCGACGCGACAGGCTGCAGAATCTTTTCCTTAATCGAATGAACTGTTACACCAAGGGAACGGTTCAATCCATAAATGCAGACATTGATTCCCTTAATAGCCATAAAAATTGACCCAGTACTCATTTGGTTGAGCGGCAATTACCGTGGAAAGGCAAAGATTAATTCCGTGACTGAGCATCAGCGAAGAGCACATTAAAGTAGTCAAGCAATATTGATTCAGAGCAAAAGTTATAAAGCTTCTTGTGTTTCATGATCCAACCGTAGTCAACAGACTTCAAATTCCACATTTTTTTTAGCAAAAGCTGTGGCCTATCAAACACAGAAAAGGGTGGATGCGTCCAAGGCTCTTGTTGTTGACGCATACGCGCTTCAACCTCAAGAGCCCTGGACCAAATAACAGTTTGCACACCCTCGTCCCCTGGAACCGTTGCGTAGCACAGTGATGTATGAAAAAGATTCAGAAAAACCAATAGGCGAAAAACATCTCCATGCCAAGCGCGAAGATTTTTTCCATCGAAGTTCGCGTCGGCTGTTCGTGAGGCAATACATTCATCTTGAGTACGCAAAGCCGAATGCTGATCACACGGGAGAACGTCGTCAACCACAACAACGGACCGGGAGTGAAGCCTCAGAGAAACGTTACAAAAGTCCCGATAAGTTTGATCATAGGTATGAAGACCATCAATGAAGACAAGGTCATACTTTTCAACGCCTAAATTTTTCAAAAAAAACTGGTCACTCGTCATCTCATGCAAATGTCGACCTTCACCAACAACCTGGTTGACATCAAATAAAAAACGAGGATCAACTCCATCCATATGATCCAGTTTCAGTGAACGAAATGTTGTACCCGCCTGAACACCAATTTCCAAGTAACGCTTGGCGTTGATAATTTGCTGAATTAACTTTAAACGCCGGATTGACCAATCCAAAATCAAACTTAAAACTAATTCAACCTAGTCGATTGATCACGATTGGGTCAATACAGCATCACCAATAAAAAAACCCCCGCCTTAGCGGGGGTCAATGCTCTCCAGGTTGATCAACCAGGATCAGTAGTCGAAGTCGCCACCGCCCATGCCGCCGCCGGCAGGAGCTGCGTCCTTCTTCTCGGGCAGATCAGCCACGATGCACTCGGTGGTCAGCACCATGCCAGCGATGGAGGCGGCATTCTGCAGACCGGAGCGAGTCACCTTGGCGGGATCGACGATGCCGGCAGCCAGCATGTCGACGTAATCGCCGGTGGCAGCGTTGTAGCCCTCGCTGATGGCGCGGGACTTGACGTTCTCAGCCACAACAGCGCCGTTGGCACCAGCGTTTTCAGCGATGCGCATCAGCGGTGCCGTCAGGGCAGCAGCCACGATGTTGGCGCCGATCAGCTCTTCACCGGACAGGTTGCCGTTGGCCCACTCCTCAAGGGAAGGAGCCAGGTGGGCCAGGGTGGTGCCGCCGCCAGGGACGATGCCCTCTTCCACCGCAGCCTTGGTGGCGTTGATGGCGTCCTCGAGACGAAGCTTCTTGTCCTTCATCTCGGTTTCGGTGGCCGCACCCACTTTCACCACAGCAACGCCACCGGCCAGCTTGGCCAGACGCTCCTGCAGCTTCTCCTTGTCATAGGTGGAGTCGGTCTCGTCCATCTGCTTCTTGATCTGCTCGCAGCGAGCGCCGACAGCCGCCTCATTGCCTTCGGCAACGATGGTGGTGGTGTCCTTGTTGATGGTGACGCGACGGGCGGTGCCCAACATCTCCAGCTTGGCGTTCTCCAGCTTGAGACCAGCGTCCTCGGTGATCAGCTGACCGTTGGTCAGCACAGCCATGTCTTCGAGCATGGCCTTGCGGCGGTCACCGAAGCCAGGAGCCTTGACGGCGGCCACGTTCAGCACACCGCGCAGGCGGTTCACCACCAGGGTGGCCAGGGCTTCCTTCTCGATGTCCTCAGCGATGATCATCAGAGGCTTGCCGGTGCGGGCGATCTGCTCGAGCACGGGCACCAGGTCCTGCACCAGACCGATCTTCTTGTCGGTCAGCAGGATGTAGGGCTCGTCGAGCACCGCTTCCATCCGCTCGGTGTCGGTGGCGAAATACGGGGAGATGTAGCCCTTGTCGAAGCGCATGCCCTCGGTGACCTCTAGTTCGGTCTCCATGGACTTGCCCTCTTCCAGGGAAATCACGCCTTCCTTGCCAACCTTGTCCATGGCATCGGCAATCATCTTGCCGACTTCTTCGTCGTTGCCGGCGGAGATGGTGCCCACCTGGGCGATGGCGTTGCTGTCGGCGATGGGCTTGGCCTGCTCCTTGATCTTGCTGACCAGGAAGTCGGAGGCCTTGTCGATGCCTTTCTTCAGGGTGATGGCGTTGGCACCGGCGGCCACGTTGCGCAGACCGGCCTTGACCATGGCGTGGGCCAGGACGGTGGCGGTGGTTGTGCCGTCACCGGCAGCGTCGTTGGTCTTGGAGGCGGCCTGACGGATCAGAGCAACACCGGTGTTCTCGATGTGATCCTCGAGCTCGATCTCCTTGGCGATGGTGACACCGTCATTAATGATCTGAGGAGCACCGAACTTTTTCTCGAGCACCACGTTGCGGCCCTTTGGTCCCAGGGTCACGGCCACGGACTCGGCCAGGATGTCGATGCCTTTTTCGAGAGCGCGGCGGGCGTTCTCGTTGTAAATGATGCGCTTAGCCATGGAAGGCGTGTCCTAAGTAAGAGAGGTGTTCAAAAACGCTGAGGTCTGGGTCCCGTCTCAGTTGACGATGGCCAGGATGTCCTTTTCGGTGAGCAGGACGAACTCGTCACCGCCCAGCTTGATGTCGGTGCCGGCGTACTTGCTGTACAGAACCTTGTCGCCAACGCCGACTTCAGGAGCCTGACGGCTGCCGTCGTCGTTGCGCTTACCGGGGCCCACCTGGACCACTTCACCCACCTGGGGCTTTTCCTTGGCGGTATCGGGCAGAAGGATGCCACCGGCGGTTTTCTCCTCGGATTCGGAGACCTTGATGAACACGCGGTCGCCAAGGGGCTTGACGGTGGAGACGCTGAGAGAAACAGCTGCCATGAGAAATGCAGGAGCAGGGACAGGGCGCCGGAGCGCCGGTTCGACTCGAGCTGGCACTCGGGGCCGACGAGTGCCAACGTATGCAAGCGACCACCCCTCTCACCAGCTCCAGGCTGTGCGGTTGACCGAACCGGGGGAGTGCGGCTCAGCAGTGGTAAGGTTGCGCCGCTCTGAATGGGCCCGAGCGCGCTGCGCCTGTTCCCGCATCCCTCCTTCTTATGGTCGCTTCTGCTCCTGCATCCGCTGGCACCAAGGGCGTGATCCGCCAGGTGATCGGCCCGGTTCTGGACGTGGAATTTCCCGCCGGGAAACTGCCCAAGATCTACAACGCCCTCCGCGTCGAGACGAAGAACACCGCTGGCCAGGACGTCGCTCTGACGGCCGAGGTGCAGCAGCTGCTGGGCGACCACCGTGTCCGTGCTGTCGCCATGAGCGGCACCGATGGCCTGGTTCGCGGCATGGAAATCGCCGACACCGGTGCTCCGATCTCCGTCCCCGTTGGTGAAGCCACCCTCGGCCGAATCTTCAACGTGCTCGGTGAGCCCGTTGACGAGCAAGGCCCCGTCAATGCGTCCGCCACGGCACCGATCCACCGCGACGCTCCCAACCTCACCGAGCTCGAGACCAAGCCCAAGGTGTTCGAGACCGGCATCAAGGTGATCGACCTTCTTGCTCCCTACCGTCAGGGCGGCAAGGTCGGCCTGTTCGGCGGCGCCGGCGTCGGCAAAACCGTTCTGATTCAGGAGCTGATCAACAACATCGCTAAAGAGCACGGCGGCGTCTCCGTGTTCGGTGGTGTTGGTGAGCGCACCCGCGAAGGCAACGACCTTTACGAGGAATTCAAGGAGTCCGGCGTGATCAATGCCGACGACCTGTCCAAGTCGAAGGTGGCCCTCTGCTACGGCCAGATGAACGAGCCCCCCGGCGCCCGCATGCGCGTGGGTCTCTCCGCTCTGACCATGGCTGAGCACTTCCGTGATGTAAACAAGCAGGACGTGCTGCTGTTCGTCGACAACATCTTCCGCTTTGTGCAGGCCGGTTCTGAAGTGTCCGCTCTGCTGGGCCGCATGCCTTCGGCTGTGGGCTACCAGCCCACCCTCGGCACCGACGTGGGTGCTCTGCAGGAGCGTGTTGCTTCCACTGTGGAAGGTTCGATCACCTCGATTCAGGCCGTCTACGTGCCTGCGGACGACCTGACCGACCCCGCACCCGCCACCACCTTCGCTCACCTGGACGCCACCACGGTGTTGAACCGTGCCCTGGCCTCCAAGGGCATCTACCCCGCTGTGGATCCCCTGGATTCCACCAGCACCATGCTCCAGCCAGCCGTTGTGGGCGATGAGCACTACCGCACCGCCCGCCTCGTGCAGTCCACCCTGCAGCGCTACAAGGAACTGCAAGACATCATCGCGATTCTGGGTCTGGACGAACTGTCCGAGGACGACCGTCAGACCGTGGACCGCGCCCGCAAGGTGGAGAAGTTCCTCTCCCAGCCGTTCTTCGTGGCTGAGATCTTCACCGGCATGCCTGGTAAGTACGTGAAGCTGGAAGAAACCATCGCTGGTTTCAACCAGATCCTCGCCGGTGAGCTGGACCACCTGCCCGAAGCAGCCTTCTATCTGGTGGGCAGCATTGAGGAAGCCAAGGCCAAGGCCGAGAAGATCGCTGCTGAAACCAAGTGATCCTGATGGGGGTGTGACTTACACCCCCAGTTACTTGTTGTCTGTCGTCCCTTTCTCCCTCCGAACCAAGGTTCATGTCCCTCACCCTCCGCGTGCTGGCACCTGACCAGAACGTCTTTGATGGCAGCGCCGATGAGGTGATCCTGCCCAGCACCACCGGTCAGCTCGGCATCCTGCCTGGCCACATCTCTTTGCTCACCGCCATCGATGTAGGTGTGCTGCGCGTTCGCGCCAATGGCGGCTGGAACTCCATCGCCTTGATGGGCGGATTTGCTGAAGTGGATGCCGATGAAGTCACCGTACTGGTGAATCAGGCTGAACTGGGCAGCACCATCGACGGCAACACCGCCGAGGCCGACTTCCAGAAAGCCACCACCGTGGTGGATGGACTGGAAGGCCAGCCGGCTTCCCCTGAAAAGGTCAAAGCTCAGCAACAGCTGAACATGGCCCGTGCACGCATGCAGGCCAGCAAGTCTGCAGATTGAGCACACCCGCTCAACAACATTGATCCATCAGCCGGTATCATCTCGGCTTTTTTAATGGCATAAAAAAAGCCCCGCCTTGCGGCGGGATCATCGAAAACTAAAAACGTTTGAATCAGGCGGTACCGCAGAAGGTGACATCGGGGAATTTGGCCTTGGCTTCATCGAGACTCTTGCCTTTGCCCTCTTCCTGCCAGTAGTTGATCACCTCAGTGGTCTGGTTAAGCACGTCCACTCGCTCGTTGTCGGTGATCCAGCTCTTGCCCTCCAGTTCCGTCTTGAGGGTTTCCCAGGCATCTTCCCTGGGCCAGAAGAAGTAGGAGGTGAGCGGGCTAGGGCCGCCACCCACGATCTGATCCACCGCCAACGCGACGTTGTCGGGCAGCCAGAGAATCTTCAGCAGGAAGCGACCCTCATCGGCCTTGGGGGTGTAACCGGAAGGAACACCATCGGCGTCGATGGTGGCGGAAGCCAGAGCGGCTGCAGCACCGCGCAACACAGGACGGCCTTCGTTCTCCCCTGCTGGTTTCTCGGTGGATTCAGTGGATTCGGCGGGTTCAGCTGCCGCTGCCTGGGTGGCGCCTTCAACCGCGTCGGCGGCCGGAGTCGCGACCTCCTGGTCGGTGGTGGCAGCGCCTTCGGTGACCGTCATGGTGTCAGCGCTCAAGACAGAATTTCAAACGACTAACCTACCAGCCGCTCCAAATCAATCTTCTGAGCTCACCAGCGATTCTGCTGTTCGACATCGACGGCGTGATCCGTGATGTCGCCGGCAGCTACCGACGCGCCCTCCAGGTCACGGTGGAGCACTACAGCGGCTGGCAGCCGATGGCGGCGGACATTGATGCCCTCAAAGCCGAGGGCTGCTGGAACAACGACTGGGACGCCAGCTTGGAACTACTGCGTCGCCATGAAAACGATGTTCCGAGCAGAAGCGAGCTGATCGAGGTGTTCAGCGGCTTCTATTTCGGCGGTGATCCCGAGGGTGATCCCGCTGAATGGCAGGGCTTCATCGGCGACGAGCCGCTGCTGGTGACTCGAGCCTTCTTCGACGAGCTCACCCGGCATGACATCCGCTGGGGCTTCGTGAGCGGGGCCGAACCCCCCTCAGCCCGCTATGTGCTGCAGCAGCGGCTTGACCTGAAGGATCCCCCCCTGATCGCCATGGGCGATGCGCCCGACAAACCAGATCCCACCGGCTTGATTCGCCTGGCTGAGCAGATGGCCGCCGGCGAGGTCCCCCACTGGATCGCCTACATCGGCGACACGGTGGCTGACGTGCAGACGGTGCTGAATGCCCGCAAGCGGCGACCAGAGCTTCCCTGGCGCAGCCTTGCTGTGGCCCCACCGCATGTCACCGATGTTTCGACGTATCACCGGCAGCTGCAGGACGCCGGCGCCGACCGCATCGTTGGCGCAACCCGGGAGCTTCTCCCGATGCTCCTGGACGAACTAGCCCCATGACCGACTCGGCCGCTCAACGCCATGGGGGGTGGATCCCACTGCTGTTTCCGATCCTGGTGGGCCTTGCAGTCCTGGCCTCAATCGAACTCACCGACGTGATGGGCTGGCTACTGGTGCAACCCACCGCGCTCGTGCTCAGCGGCCTGATCCTGCTGAGCGTCGTGGTGCTGTTGCTCTCCCGCAGCGTGGCCGATCAGGCAGACCGGGTAGCCGAGCTGATCGGACAGCCCTAGGGGACCCTGGTGCTGACGGCGGCGGTGATGACAATCGAACTGGCGCTCATCGCCAGCACGATGCTGACCGGCGAGCGCAACCCGACCCTGGCTCGGGATTCCATGTTCTCGGTGGTGATGATCGCCCTGACTGGGGTGACCGGTCTCTGCAATCTGCTGGCCGCCGTGCGCCGCGGGGCCCTCTGCGATGACGGCAAGGTGGACACCAGCCAGATGGTGGGCCCCAACCTGCTGGGTGCCCTCACTTACTTCGATCTGATCAGCACCATGTGCGTGCTGGCCCTGGTGATTCCCAACTTCAGCCGCAGCACCACGGAGGCGAACTTCAGCACCCCGGTGAATGTGGTGTTGTCGGTGGTGGCCCTGGGGGTCTACGCCGTTTTCATCAGCGCCCAGATGGGGCGTTACAGCAACCTCTACACCGAACGGAAGAGCCTGATCATCCGAGACGAAGTCGCCCTCGAGGCCGAGGCTCAAGCTCTGCCGCTGTGGAAGGCCGCAACGCTGTTGGTGGCTGGCCTGTTGGTGGTGTGCCTGATCGCCGAGTCGATGGGGCAGCTGATTGAAACCGGCATCACCGACCTGGGGTTACCCAGTTCACTGGCCGGCGTGCTGGTGGCGATGTTGATCCTGGCGCCGGAAGCACTTAACGCCGTGCAGGCAGCCTCACAGGGGGAGGTGCAACGCTCGATCAACACCCTTTATGGCTCGGTGGTGGCCACCGTGAGCCTCACCGTGCCGGCGGTGCTGGTGCTTGGGGTGATCACCAACACCGATGTGATCCTGGGGCTGGAGCCCTTCGAGATGGTGTTGCTAGCCCTCACCTTGATCCTCAGCTATCCCCACCCCTGCCTAACCGGCATCGAAGGCCTGATGAAACTGGTGATCTTTCTGTTCTGGATTTTGCTGCAGGTGGCTTAAGAGCGTTCCATCGCCGCCAGGCTTTTCTGCGCCGCGGCCGTGAGCACTTCATGGCCGCCGTTTGTGACGGCCACGTCGTCCTCAATGCGAATGCCGATCCCCTTCCAGCGGTCATCGATCTGCGGCTGGCCCTCAGGAACGGCCAGGCGATCACTGATGTAAAGGCCCGGTTCCACGGTCAGCACCATGCCTGGCTCCAGGCTGGCGGGCTGCTCACCCAGGCGATAGGCCCCCACATCGTGCACATCAAGCCCTAACCAATGGCCAGTGCGGTGCATGTAGAGGTGGCGGTAATCACCCTGTTCAATGATGCCGTCGGGTTCCCCGACCAAGAGACCCAGATCCACCAGGCCCTCCACTAGCACCCGCAGAGCGGTGGCATGGACCTGTTCTGCCGTACCGCCGGGGCCCACGACGGCAATGGCCGCCTCCTGCGCCGCCAGCACCAGGCTGTAGAGATCGCGCTGCTCGGCGCTGAAGCGACCGTTGATCGGGAAGGTGCGGGTGATGTCGCCGTTGTAGTAATCGGCGATCGAGCAGCCGGCATCGATCAGTAGCAGGTCACCGTCCTGCAGCCCAGCGGTGTTGGCGGTGTAGTGCAGCACGCAGGCGTTGTCGCCTCCAGCCACGATCGAGCCGTAGGCCGGTCCGCGGGCTCCGGCGGCCCGGAAGTGGGCCTCGATCGCTGCCTGCACCTCCGATTCATTCATCCCTGGACGGGTCATACCCCGCGCCAGCTCATGGGCCTCCGCAGAAATCCGGCAAGCCAGCCGCATCCGGTCGAGTTCATGGGGCTCCTTGCGCAGGCGCAGCCGATGCAGGATCGGCGTCGGCGCCACCAGCCCCAGGGCCGCTGCACCGCAGCGGGCATAACTGTCCAGCTGCCGCCCCCAGGCCGACAGAACCAGCGGTTCCACCGCGGGATGGCGGCCGACGCGGAAGGCGATCGCCTCGGCCCCATCGAGGAACTCCGGCAATCGGGCACTGAGCTGATCTAGGGGCAGGGCGATGTCTGCGCCGTAGCGCTCCACGGCCCCTTCGGTGCCCCAGCGGAAGCCGGTCCACACCTCCGCCGCCGGGTCCTTGGGCTGCACGAACAACACAAACCGTTCCCCCTCGGGCCGATGGGGCAGCAACAGGGCCACTGCATCCGGTTCATCGAAACCGGTGAGATAGAAGAAGTCGCTGTCCTGCCGGAAGGGCCACTCGCAATCGGCGTGATGGGTGGCCAGCGGGGCCGCCGGAATCACCGCCGCAGCCGCACCGAGCTGGTCGAGGAAGCGCTGACGCCGGCTGGCGTGGATGCTGGAGTCGAAGTCGTGCACGCCAGGTTGGGCCTCATCTGATCAGGATGGCAGCTCGGCTGGTGCAACCGGGAAGCGTCGATACGATGGCGGTCACGCCGGACTCTGATGCGTTCCGACCTGCTGGTGCTGCTGCTGTTGGTGCTGGTGGTGCTGCTGGGATCGGCCCTGTGCTCTGGGGTGGAAGCAGCCTTGCTCACAGTGAACCCGATCCGGGTGCATGAACTGGCGGCCCGCAGCCGCCCAGTAGCCGGCTCCCGCCGGCTGGCGAAGCTGCGCCAACGGCTGGGCCGCACCCTGTCAGTGCTGGTGATCGCCAACAACGGGTTCAACATCTTCGGCAGCCTGATGCTGGGGGGTTACGCCGCCTGGGTGTTCGAGCAGCGGGGCATCGGTGGCGCCGCCCTGCCGCTGTTTTCCATCGGGCTCACCGTGCTGGTGATGCTGCTGGGGGAGATCCTGCCCAAGGCCCTCGGCAGCCGCCTGGCCCTGCCCGTCTCCCTGGCCGCCGCACCGCTGCTGCACTGGCTCGGTCTGCTGCTCAGTCCGCTGGTGCTGCTGCTGGAACGGCTGCTGCCGGCGATCACCGCTGAATCCGAAATCACCACCAACGAAGAGGAGATCCGCCTACTGGCCCGGCTGGGGTCCCAGAAGGGGGAAATCGAAGCCGACGAGGCCGCGATGATCGGCAAGGTGTTCCAACTCAACGACCTCACCGCCCGGGACCTGATGACACCGCGGGTGTCGGCCCCAACCCTGGATGGCAGCCTCAGCCTCGAGGCCCAGCGAGCTCTGCTGCTCGGTAACAACGCCCCCTGGTGGGTGGTCTTGGGAGACCAGGTGGACAAGGTGCTGGGGGTGGCCAACCGCGAACGGTTGCTGACGGCATTGCTGGAGAACCGCGGCCTGCTGACCCCCGTGGATCTCTGTGAGCCGGTGGAATACGTGCCGGAAATGATCCATGCCGATCGGCTGCTCACGGGCTTCCGCCGCGACAGCAGCGGCGTGCGGGTGGTGGTGGATGAATTCGGTGGCTTTGTGGGGGTGATCGGCGCGGAAGCCGTGCTGGCCGTGCTGGCGGGCTGGTGGCGCAAGCCGGCAGCATGACGGCCATGGTGACCATGACCCCTGCCACCACCGAACGCTGCCGGCAGCTGCTGCAGCGCTGGCGGCAAGACCTGCGGCTAACCCGGCGCGAACAAGGCTTGCTGCGTGGGGAGTTGACCCTGCTGGACCGTCAGCTGCAACGGCTGGAGCACAAAGTGCTGCGGCTGGCCGTTTTCGGTCGGGTGGGGGTTGGCAAGTCGAGCCTGATCAATGCCCTGGTGGGGCAGCGGCTGCTGGAGACCGATGTGGCCCACGGCAGCACCCGCCGCCAGCAGGCCGTGACCTGGCCGTTGAAGCTGGATGGGCTCCAAAGGGTGGAGTTGATCGACACCCCCGGCATCGATGAAATTGACGCCGCCGGCCGCACTCGCCTGGCGACCCGGGTGGCCATGGGGGTTGATCTGGTGCTGCTGGTGATCGACAGCGACCTGACCCGTTGCGACCGCGATGCCCTGGAGACCCTCCAAGCCAGCGGCAAACCGGTGCGGTTGGTGCTCAACCGCAGTGATCGCTGGCCTGAAGAGCAGCTGCCGGAGCTGCTGGACAGCATCCGCTCCCGCCTGCCCAGCGATCTCCCCCTCACCGCCGTGGCGGCCGCCCCCCGCCAGCCGCGGCTCGATGCCGACGGCAGGGTGCGCAGCAGCGCTGCCCCCGCCCGGGTCAGCCCCCTTAAAGATCAACTGGTCGAGCAGTTTCAGCGGGAAGGGGAGCTGCTGCTGGCGTTGCAGAGCCTGCGCCAGGCCGATCGCTTCCAGCAGGAACGCCAGCACTTGCGGTTGCGGCAACACCGCCGCACCGCCCAGGGTCTGATCGGCCGCTATGCCGCCACCAAGGCCACCGCCGTGGCGGTGAACCCCCTGATGGGCCTCGATCTGGCCGGTGGACTGGCCTTCGACACCGGCCTCGTGCTGCAGCTCTGCCAGCTCTACGGCCTGCCGCTCACGCCCTCGGCCACGCGGCAGTTGCTCCAACAACTCTCCGGCCAGAACGCCCTGCTCGGAGGTGTGCAGCTGGGGTTGGGGCTGCTGAAGCAACTGTTGCTGCTGCTGGTGCCGGTGAGTGGCGGCGCCAGCCTGGCGCCGGCTGCTCCGGTGGCCCTGGCCCAGGCCGCCCTGGCTGTCCACGCCAGCCGCCGCACCGGTGCGCTGGTGGCCCGTCAGCTGCTGCAGGTGCGGGGGGGCCAACCCGGCGCCCTGCTGCAGCGGCTGGAACAACGGGATCCGGTGGTGCGCCATTGGATGCAGCGCTGGCAGCGGCGTCCTCAACCCGACTGGCAACCGCTGCTGCCCTGAGCAAGATGCAGAAGATCGCCTTGCTGGGCACCAGCGCCGACCCCCCCACCTGCGGCCATCAGGCCCTGCTGAAAGGCCTGCTCAGCCTTTACCCCCAGGTGGCCACCTGGGCCAGCGACAACCCCCAGAAACATCACGGTGCCCCCCTGGCCCTGCGCGCCCAACTGCTGCAGGCCCTGGTGGAGGAGATCAACGACCCGCGGCTGCAGCAGGAGCAGACCCTCAGCCATCCCTTCACGATCCGCACGATCGAGCAGGCAACGGCCCGCTGGCCCGAGGCGGAACTGGTGTTTGTGGTAGGCAGTGACCTGGCGGCGTTGATCCCGGGCTGGAAGTCGTCAGCTCAGTGGTTAAGCCGCTGCCGGCTGGCGATCGCCCCACGCCAGGGCTGGCCGCTTCGTGACCAGGCCCTGGCAGACCTGAAACGACTGGGGGCCCGCATCGACCTGCTGGAGCTGCAGGTCCCCGCCAGCGCCAGCTCAGCCCTGCGTCAGTCTCCCGAGCAACGCCAGATCCCCGCAGCGGTGTGGACCCTGCTGTTGGAGCACAATCTGTATGGACTGTTCCCCAGCCTTCGCTGATGCGCCTGGCCCTGGCCCAGCTGAATCCTGTGGTGGGCGACCTGCGGGGCAACGCCGAACGAATCCTGGCGGCCGCCCGTAGCGCCAGCGCCGAAGGGGCGACGCTGCTGCTGACGCCGGAGCTTTCGCTCTGGGGCTATCCCCCCCGGGACCTGCTGCTGCAACCGGCGCGGCTGGCCCTGCAGAGCGCTGTGCTCGATGGGTTGGTCGAGCAGCTCGATGGGCTGTGCTCCCTGCTGGTGGGGGTGGCCCTCCCCTGCGACGACGATCGCGCCCCGGGCCTATACAACGGAATCGCCCTGGTGGACCAGGGGGGTTGGCGGGGGGTCGCCCGCAAACAGCTGCTGCCCAGTTACGACGTCTTTGATGAGCGGCGCTACTTCCGCCCCGGCGACGGCCCCTGCCTGCTGACCCTGGAGGAAGGAGAACGGCTGGGGCTCACCATCTGCGAAGACCTCTGGGTAGAGGATGCGCTGCAACGGGAGCGGCTGGCGGGACCGGACCCGATCGCCGCCCTGGTGGAGGCAAAACCCGATCTGCTGATCAATCTGGCGGCCTCGCCTTTTGACCCCAGCAAACCGGCCCTGCGGCGCCAACTGGCCGGCCAGGCGGCCCGACGTTTGAACTGCCCGGTGGTGTACCTCAACCAGGTGGGCGGCAACGACGAACTGGTGTTCGACGGCAGCAGCCTGGTGGTCGCCCCGGATGGCAGCACCCTGCTGGAGCTGCCGGCCTGCCGGGAGGCCGTTCAGGTGTGGGACAGCAGTGGTCCGCAACAAGCGACGGCTCCTCTATCGCAGACGCCTTGCCGCGAGGAGCTGTTGCTGCGGGCACTGGTGCTGGGGGTACGCGACTACGCCGGCAAATGCGGCTTTCAGCGGGCACTCCTGGGGCTCAGCGGCGGCATCGACTCGGCGCTGGTGGCGGTGATCGCCGCGGCCGCCCTCGGCCCCGAGAACATCTCCGCCCTGCTGATGCCCTCCCCCTGGAGCTCATCAGGATCGATCAACGATGCCACCGCCTTGGCCAATCGCCTGAACATCAAGACCCACACGCTGCCGATTCAGGGGCTGATGCAGGGGTTCGATACCTCGCTCACGCCGGCCCTGGGCCAGCAACCGCAGGGGGTCACCGCTGAGAACCTGCAGTCCCGCATCCGCGGCACGTTGCTGATGGCCGTGGCCAACCAGCAGGGCCAGCTGCTCTTGACCACCGGCAACAAATCCGAGCTGGCGGTGGGGTATTGCACCCTCTACGGCGACATGAACGGCGGTCTGGCGGTGATCGGCGATCTGTACAAAACCAGCGTCTTCGCCCTCTGCGACTGGATCGACAGCCCAGAAGCCAGGAACTGCCGGGAGGATCTGGGGCTGCCGCAGCAGGGGGAATTGGTAGGGGAAGCGATCCGCCGCAAACCCCCCAGCGCTGAACTGCGGCCAGACCAGAAGGACAGCGACTCCCTGCCGGACTACAGCGAGCTGGATCCCCTGCTGAAAGGGTTGATCCAGGAGCGGACCACGCCACAGGCGCTTGTGGCCGCCGGCCATGACATCCCCCTGGTGGAGCGGGTGCAGCGGCTGCTGCAGCGGGCGGAATTCAAACGGCGGCAGGCGGCACCCCTGCTGAAGGTGAGCCCCCAGGCCTTCGGCAGTGGCTGGCGTTTACCGATCGCCGCTGGCGGACTCTGTTCTGCCGGGCCAGATTGAAGGGACCTCCTTCAGCCCCCATGGCAGCCTCCGTCCTGACGGCCCCGATGGCCAGCATCGGCGTGCCCAGGGAAATCAAGGCCGATGAGCAACGGGTGGCCCTCACCCCCGATGCCGTACGGGAACTGATCAGCCAGGGGCTGGAGGTGCGGGTCGAGGCCGGGGCCGGGGCGGGAGCCGGCATCGGCGATGAGGCCTTCGCCGCAGCCGGAGCCCAGCTGGTGAGCCGTGAGGACGCCTGGGGCGCCCATCTGGTGGTGAAGGTGAAGGAGCCGCAGAGCGAGGAGTTCGGCTTCCTGCGGGACGACATGGTGCTGTTCACCTACCTGCACCTGGCCGCCTATCCCCAGGTGGGCGAGGCCTTGCTGGAGGCCGGCACCGCTGCCATTGCCTACGAAACCGTGCAGCTGGAAAACGGCAGCCTGCCGTTGCTGGCGCCGATGAGCGAAATCGCCGGGCGGCTGGCGGCCCAGGTGGGGGCCCACCTGCTGGAGAAACCCCATGGCGGACGCGGCGTGCTGATGGGGGGCTGCACCGGCGTGCAGCCGGCCCGGGTGGTGGTGCTGGGGGCCGGCACGGTGGGCTGGAACGCCGCCAGAACCGCGGCGGCCATGGATGCGGAAGTGCTGCTGCTGGACCGTTCACCCCAGCGACTGCGCAGCCTGGAGGCGGATCGTCGCGGTCGGCTGATGAGCGTGGTGAGCAGCCGTGGTCTGCTAGAGCGCCTGGTGCCCACGGCGGATCTGGTGATCGGCGCCGTGCTGACCCCTGGCGGCCGAGCCCCGACCCTGGTGGATGAGGCGATGGTGCAGCAGATGCGTCCGGGCTCGGTGATCGTCGATGTGGCGATCGACCAGGGGGGCTGCATCGCCACCAGCCGCGAAACCACCCACACCGACCCCACGGTGACGATTCACGGTGTGCAGCACTACGCCGTGGGCAACATGCCCGGGGCGGTGCCGTTCACCTCCACGGAAGCGCTGGTCAGCGTCACCTTGCCTTACATCCTTGGCATCGCCGGCCGAGGCCTGGAGGAAGCCGTCACCGAACGGCCGGAACTGCTCTCCGGTCTCAACACGGTGCAGGGATCCGTGTGCCATCCAGGGGTCGCCAAGGCCTTGGGAGTAGCGCCCCGGCACCCGATGGCCTGCCTGCGCTGAAGCGGCACGATATCGATAACAACACGACACGATAAACAGACGATTTCGTGCCTATCAGGAATTCAGTTCGATGGCCCGGACGTAGAACCACTCTCCGGCGAGCGTGCCACCACGGCGCTGGAACAGCGACGTCTCCACCAGCACCCCCTCGCGGTGACGGGCTTCAAAGCGAACGGTTCCCTCAAGATCAGCCGCGCCACCACCATCAACCGCCAGGATCGACAGCCCCAGCCAGCGGGTCTGACGGCAGGCCTGACGCAGGGCCCGGCGCGATTCCGTCGGCTCATGGGTCTGCAGCAGGTAGTCCACCTCGCCTTTGGCGAAGGCCGAATAGCGGGAACGCATCAACTGTTCGGCGGTTTCCGCCCGCCGCTCCTGCCGGTGCAACGGTCCGCAACAACGGCTGTACTCGCCGCCGCCACAGGGGCAGGGTCCTGAATCCTGAGCAAAGCCACCGGGCATCAGCTCAACCGCTCCAGGGCAGGCAGAGGCCGCTCCAAGGAACTTGCTGATAGTCCCTCCCGCAGCGCCAGCAGCAAACCAGCGGCTTCTGCGTAACTACGCGCTCGCTGCACGCCATGGTCAAGCCCGAGGGCCTCGGCCGACACCGTCAGGACCGAGGGGTTGGTCACCGTGATCAACGGCACCCCGCGCTCGAGGCAGGCCAGCACCGCTTCGCCGCCAAGGCCCCCCTCCGGCGCCACCACTGCCCCCAACTGAGCGGCCTGCAACGCCCCTTCACCCGCCGGCAGCAGATCCGGAGCCTGGCTGAGGCCCACCAGCACGCAGGCCAGAAATGTGTAGCCCAACTCCTCGCCGGCCGCCCGCGGATCCAACTGCGGATCCAAGGCCAGCGGGGCCAAGGCCGGGGCATGGGCACAGGGGATCTGAAGGTGCCGCACCAGCAGATGGCTGATCACCGCTTCAGCGCCCGCCAGGGCATCAACGCCGCTGCCGGCGCGATACTCCGCCAGCTCCTCGCTGGCTGGATCCTCCGGGAAACGGGCCACCACCGCGATCGCCGTAGCACCGGCTTGCTTGAGCCGCTCACCAGCCCTGAGCAAAGCATCGGGACGACCCAGGCGTCCCCAGCTGGAACCGCTGCTGCCCTGTTCGAGCTGAACCTCCAGGGGCTGGTCCGTGGTCACAACAGGTCCGATCTCCAGGCCGAGGGTGGCGCGACAGCCCTCCGCCACCTGCAGGTGCCGCTGGGCCAACTCCGCCTCAATGCCGGCATCCAGCAGCAGCCCGATCCGCTGGCGGCGTACCGGTTGCAGATCCCACTCACCGACGGCGAAGCGATCGAGGCTGTAGCCCTCCACGTAATGGATGCGCGGGTCGCGCCAGTACAACGCCGCACCGTTCATCACATTGGGATGGGTGATCAGGCAACCGCTGGCGGCGGCCAGCAGGCGAGCACTGGGCAGTGCATCACCGGCAAAGCCCCCGATCTGGCAACCGATTCCAGTCGGCACCAGCATCAGCACCGGCAGCGGGGCGGCATTCATCCTTCAACGACAGCTTCCACCTGCAAGCGCCGGTCACCGCTCGGATCCACAGAGACGGCCGTGATCGCCCAGCGCAAGAGGGGCGCCTCATGCTCCAGCTGCTGGACCAGCCACCGACGCAACTGCTGGGGGGGAACGGTCTGCGGCCAGGGCAACTGCCGTTCCAGGCGCCGCAGCTTCACTTCTGATATTGGCCGAACTGGGCTTCGTAGAGGGCATCCTCCTGGCCGGCCTTGAGGGTGAGATCAGCCCGGGGGAAGGCCACACACAGCAGGGCATAACCCTGCTGCTGCAACTCTCCCTTCACGCCCATGGCATCGGGTTGCTCCACCTGTCCGTCACTGATCACCGCAGCGCAGGTGGTGCAGACGCCGGAACAACAGGAGCTGGGCAGGGTGACGCCGGCAGCCTCAGCAGCGTTAAGCACCGTCTGATCGGCACGGCAGCTGAAGCTATGGGTGGTGCCCTCGAACTCGGCGCGGACGGTGTAGGTAGCCACCTCGGACATTCCGGGACTCAGCTCGGTTAGGCTGGCATTCTCTCAGTTGACCTCCAACGGTTGAGGGGTCCAGAGCGAGGGATGAGGCGCCAGGTATTCCGGCGGATCGCCATCAACTGGAGCGGTCAGGACAAAGTCAAAGCTGATGGAGCAGCGCAGCAACTCCGGATCGCCATTGGCCAGCACGCTGTGGTCGAGGCGGGAGGGGAACAGCACCAGCAGTCCTGGCTGCGGCGCCAGATCCCAATGGGGCTGATTGAGGGGATGGCCAGCCGCGATCGGACCGCCGTGGCCGGCCGCCGATCCAGGCACCAGCTCATTCGGTTGGGATGGGGCATGGATGCGCAGCACCCCGTCCTCGCCGCTGCCGGATCCACTCAGGTAGAGCACAGCACTGAGATGGGCATTGGGGTGGTGGTGACGGCCCACCACCTGATCCCAGTCGCTGAGCACAGGCCAGCAGCGCTGCACGTGCAGAGCCAGCTTGGCCTGATCGAAGCCAACGGCCGACAGGTAAGCCCAGGCCTGCTCCACCACCCGATCGGTCAGACCGCTGAAGTCGGGATGCCGATGCAACTGCCAGACACCATTGAGGTCGCCGGTCCAGGCGCAGCCGGAATTGGGGTTTCCCTCATCAGCCCCCCTGAGCATCAGCAGGGTCTGCAGTTGAGCCGCCAGTTCCAGCGGATCCAGCCTCAGCTGAGCCGTGGCCACGGCGGTAGGGAACAGCGCATGAATCTGGAGAGCCATCACTCCATTAAAAAAGCCGGCCCCCGGGGACCGGCTCGATCAGGTTTGACCTGACGATCAACCCACAGCGGCAGCACCACCGGCCACTTCCAGGATTTCCTGGGTGATGGCGGCCTGGCGGGCCTTGTTGTAGTCAAGGGTCAGGGTCTTGGCCAGCTCCTTGGCGTTGTCGCTGGCGTTGTTCATGGCGGTCATCCGGCTGGCCAGTTCAGAGGCCGCGGACTCCTGCAACGAACGCAGCAGCTGGTTCTGCAGATAAAGGGGCAGCAGGGCGTTGAGCAGCTGCTCAGGGGTCTGCTCGAACACGATGTCCGAAGGGATCTTCGGTTCGGTGTTGGCAGGGCCAGCTCCGGGTTCCACCGTCAGACGGCCGTCCTTGGTGGTGAGACGGAAGATCTCATCCTCAGGATCAGCAATGTCCTGAGGATCCAAGGGCAGCAGGGTCTGCACCACCGGTTTGCAGCTCACCAGGTTGATGAACTTGGTGAAGATCAGCTCGACGCGGTCGGTGCCAGCACCGATGAATTCGGCCAGCACATCGGTGGAGATGGTGTTGGCTTCATCCGCTGTAGGCACCTGCTCCAGACCGGAGAAGGTGGCCTGCACCGGGTAATCACGCTTGGTGAAATAACCGATGGCCTTGTTGCCGATCAGCACCAGCTTCACCTTGAAGCCTTTGCCCGTCAGCTCAGCGAAGCGCTGTTCAGTGCGCTTGATGATGTTGGCGTTGTAGCCGCCGCAAAGACCACGGTCACCGGTGACGGACACCAGGGTGATGGTCTCCACGTCGCGTTGCTCCATCAAAGGAGACGACGCATCCTCGAAGCGCATGCGGGACTGGAGGTTTTCCAGGATCCGCGCCAGCCGGTCCGCGAAAGGACGGCTGCGGAGCACTTGCTCCTGAGCGCGACGCACCTTGGCCGCAGCCACGAGGCGCATGGCCTCGGTGATCTTGCGGGTGTTTTTGACCGATTTAATCCGGTCGCGGATTTCCTTGAGATTCGCCATGTCGGCTCCTCCCTCAGGCCGCCGAAGCGACGAGGGTGGACACGACTTCGCTGATGGCGTCCTTGAGGATCGCCTCAGCTTCAGGGCTCATCAACTTCTTCTCCTGGATTTCGGTGATGAACTCAGGCTTGTTGGACTTGAGGTACTCACGCAATTCGCGGGAGAAGTCGACCACCTTGTCGACGGGGACCGCATCGATGAGGCCCTTGACGCCGGCATAAACGATGGCGACCTGCTCAGCCAGGATCAGCGGGCTGAACTGGGGCTGCTTCAGCAGTTCCCGTAGGCGCTTGCCGCGCTCCAGCTGCTGCTGGGTGGACGCATCGAGGTCGGATGCGAACTGGGAGAAGGCGGCCAGCTCAGCGAACTGAGCCAGTTCCAGCTTCAGGGTGCCGGCAATCTTCTTGATGGCTTTGGTCTGGGCGGCACCACCCACCCGGCTCACGGAGATACCCACGTTGATGGCGGGACGCAGGCCGGAGTTGAACAGGTCGGAGCTGAGGAAGATCTGACCGTCCGTGATCGAGATCACGTTGGTGGGGATGTAAGCCGACACGTCACCGGCCTGGGTTTCGATGATCGGTAGAGCCGTCATGGACCCTTTGCCCATGGCATCAGAGAGCTTGGCTGCACGCTCCAGCAGACGGCTGTGGCAGTAGAAAACGTCGCCGGGATAGGCCTCACGACCGGGCGGACGACGGAGCAGCAGTGACATCTGGCGGTAAGCGGCAGCCTGCTTGGACAGGTCGTCGTAGATCACCAGAGTTGCCTTGCCTTTGTACATGAAGTACTCGGCGATGGAGGCGCCGGTGTAGGGAGCCAGGTACTGCAAAGCTGCGGGCTCAGAAGCGTTGGCGGCCACGATCACGGAGTAATCGAGGGCACCGCGCTCACGCAACACCTCCACAACGTTGGCCACAGAAGCAGCCTTCTGACCGACGGCCACGTAAACGCAGATCATGTCCTGATCCTTCTGGTTCAGGATCGTGTCGATCGCGATGGCGGTCTTACCGGTCTGGCGGTCACCGATGATCAGCTCGCGCTGGCCACGGCCGACGGGGATCATCGCGTCGATGGCGGTGATGCCGGTCTGCATCGGCTCGTGCACCGACTTGCGCTGGATGATGCCAGGCGCCATGGATTCGATCAGGCGCGTCTCGCTGGTGGCGATTTCACCCTTGCCGTCGATGGCGCGGCCCAGGGAGTTGACGACGCGACCGAGCATGGCCTCGCCAACGGGCACGGAGGCGATCTTGCCGGTGGCCTTCACCGTGCTGCCTTCCTGAATGCCCAGGCCCTCGCCCATCAGCACCGCGCCGACGTTGTCGTCTTCCAGATTCAGAGCGATGCCTTCGGTGCCGTCCTCGAACTCGAGGAGCTCACCGGCCATGGCCTGCTGCAGGCCGTAGACGCGGGCGATGCCGTCGCCCACCGTCAGGACGGAGCCGACGTTGCTGACGGAAACCGACTTGTCGTAGTCCTCAATCTGTTGTTTGAGGATGGCGCTGATCTCGTCGGGACGGATGGAAACCATGGCGTGTGATCCCAGCGGGGAGTTGGGGAGGAAGGGGCGGTGAAGGAAGGAGTGGGGTCAGCTCGCTTTGGCGAGCGCCAGACCGAGGCGACGAACCTGGCCAGCCAGGCTGGCGTCGATCACCTGGGATCCAAGACTCACGACGAAGCCGCCGATGAGTGAGGGATCAACACTGAGGTCGATGTCGACCATGTTGGTGCCGGCCATCGCCTGCACCTTTTTGGAGAGGGCCGCCTGCTGATCCTCGGTGAGGGTCTGCGCTGAGCGGACTTCAGCAAGAGTGATGCCCTGCTGCTCTCGGTAGAGCTCGAGGTAGCGCAGCATCACGGCGTCGAAGGCCAGCAGCCGCTGGCGATCAGCCAGAACCTTGAGCAAGTTCAGCATGGACGGCGTGACTTGCTCGCCGACGAGCGCCTGCAGTGCCATTTTCTTGGCATCGGGCTCGAGCACCGGCGACACCATTGCATTGCGGAAATCAGCGGAACTGTCCCAGATCTCAAGCAGTTGCTTGCACTGGTCAGCGACCGTCTGGGATTCGCCACGGGCTTCAGTGACCTGAAGCAAGGCTTCGGCGTAGGGGGTGGCGAGGGAATTCAGGAGAGGCATCAGGCGTTCTCCAGGTTGGTGATGGTGGAGTCGATCAACCGGGCCTGAGCCTGATCATCGAGACGGGATGGCAGGTCACTCAGCACCTTGTCGATGGCCGCCAGAGCAGCCTCACGACGCAGGATGTCCTTGATGCGAGCTGCCTCGGCATCGGCATCGGCAGCTGCACCTTGCTTCACCGCAGCCATGGCGGCGATGGTGCGCTGTTCACCATCACTGCGGATGGCAGCCGCACGGGCTTCACCGTCCACACGGATCTTGTCGGCTTTCTGCTGAGCAGCAGCCAGATCAGACTGGGCCTTGCTGAGCTCTTCAGTGGCGGTCTTCAGGCGCGTTTCAGCATCCTGAAGTTCTTGAAGAATGGCCTGGCGACGACGGTCGAGGATGCCGCCGAGAAAACCACGCAGGAACCAGACCAGGACACCAATGACGATGGCCAGGTTGACCAGGTTGGTCTCTAGAGGGTTGAAATTCAGAGTCATCACGCAGCCAGAAGTCGGTTGATGATGGTGGTGCTGAGCTGATCCACCTGGCCCTGCAACTGGGTGCGGGCAGATTCACGCTCGGCTTCGATGGCGCGACGGCTTTCGTCTTTGCTGCGGTTGGCTTCGGCTTCCGCCGCTGCCAGCGCTTCGCGATACAGACGGTCAACCTCTTGTTCGGCCTCGACAATCACGGATTGAGCCGCCTGACGTGCCCCTTTCAGCTGTTCAGCCAGATCGGCCTCGAGCTGCTCCACCTGGGCAAGCTTCTGCTTGGCATCGGCGCGGCTGGTGGAGATGTAGCCCTCACGGTCTTCCACGACCTTGCCGACCGGACGGAAGAAGAGGACATTGAGCAGGAAGGTGAGGAGAACCACCTGAACCGCCATCAGCGGAAGGGTGGCATCGAGGTCAAAGAGACCTCCCTCCGGAACACCTGCTTCAGCGAGCAGAAGCCAGGTCATGGAAGGGTGCGCTGGAAAGGGATCGAAACAAGGGGTTCAGAGGGGGAGCCAAAGCTCCCCCGCGCTGATCAGCCGGCGAAGGGGTTGGCGAACAGAAGCACCAGAGCCACCACCAGGCCGTAGATGGTCAGCGATTCCATGAACGCCAGGGACAGCAGCAGGGTGCCGCGAATCTTGCCTTCGGCTTCGGGCTGACGGGCGATGCCCTCAACAGCGCCGCCGGACGCGGTGCCCTGACCGATACCAGGACCGATGGCGGCCAGACCGACTGCCAGGCCAGCAGCCACAACGGAAGCGGCGGAGGTGATGGAATCCATGTTGGGTGGGGTAAGGGGAAGCGCGGGGATGCGCTGAACGGAATGGACTTGGGGATCGGTTCCCCCCGCGCAGGGACACTCCTGAAAGGAGCGGGCCCGGGTGCTATCCGGACCTGCGCGCGGACGTGTTTAGCAGATCGCCCTCAAATGGCGAAAGCCAATGAGGGCACTTAGTGGGCCTCGTGCAGACCTTCACCGATGTAGAAGGCGGTGAGAGTCGCGAAGATCAAGGCCTGAATGGCACTGGTGAACAGGCCAAGCAACATCACCGGCAGGGGCACCAGCAGGGGCACGAGATACACCAGAACGCCTACAGCCAGTTCGTCCGCAAGGATGTTTCCGAACAGACGGAAGGAGAGCGACAGGGGCTTGGTGAATTCCTCGATGATCTTGAACGGGAGCATGATCGGTGTCGGCTCCACGTACAGCTCGAAGAAGCGCAGACCCTTGCGGCTCAGACCGGCATAGAAATACGCCAGGGACACCAGCAGGGCCATGGCCACCGTTGTGTTGATGTCTGCGGTGGGAGCGCCCAGCTCACCCTCGGGAAGTTCGATGATCTTCCAGGGGATCAGCGCGCCACCCCAGTTGCTGATGAAGATGAACAGGAACAGGGTGCCGATGAACGGCAGCCAGTCGCGGTAGTACTTCTCGCCGATGTTGTCGCGGGCGATGTCGCGAATGAAGTTCCAGAGGAACTCCAGCAGGTTCTGCAGACCCAGGGGGTCGCGCTGCATGTTGCGGGTGCCAGCCAGAACAAGAACCAGCAGGATGCCGATCAGGATCCAGGAGCTCAGAAATACCTGGCCATGCAGGTACAGATCGCCGATCTGCCAGTACAGGTGGTGGCCCACTTCCAGTTCAGCGAACGGGAGTGGAAAGGGCAGCAAAGCCATGGGTGCAGAGAGGAGTGCTCAGCTTCAGCGGTCGTCGAAAACGTGCTGAAGAATCAGGGCGGGCTTGTAGAGAAGGAATCCCAGGAAAGCCGGCAGCAGATCGAGCTGGGGCAGCTTGGCCGAACCAACCACAAGCAAGGTCGGAACGATGAGCTGAAAACGCCCCAGTCCACGGGACTGGTCACTGAGCCGGGCCACGCTGCGGGCAAGCAGACGCACGTACAGAAGTCCGGCGCAAGAACCCACAAACACACTGCCGGCCACCGAAAGGTTCATGGTGAGGGCCACGATTGAAATCGTGACCAAGGACACCATGACGGTGGCCAGCAGCAGACGGCGCTGAAGACGGTAGAAATCCTCCAAGCGCTGCCTGAAATAGCGCGCGGAATCTATCACGCGTCTTCGTTGCTTACGCCTTCAGCAGCAATAGCTGGCGAGCCGCGAGATCACGGATCACGGCTGGCTCCGCCATGGCACCCAGCGGTGTGTTCGGCTGCTCGTCAACGCGGCGCAACAGTTGGCGCTCTGCATCGCTGAGCTGCAGCGGTTGCATGTTGCGGTCCAGGATTGGATCCGGTTCCCCCCAGAGGCAGGGCTGCCGCAGTCCCTTGGCAGCCTGCAGAGCAGCGTCACTCCAGCTCGCTGGCTGAACCGGTTGTGACGACAGGAAGAACTCAAAGTGGCTGATGTTTGGATCCAGCTGTTCCACCAGCAGCCATTGCTGACGTTGCGGCAGCGCCTGGGCCCGCTCCAGCAGTTCTCCGTTCAGCAGCCTGGCCGGATCCCAGACCTCCGCATTGGAGAAGCCGGCGAAATGGAGATCGGCCGCTTCGATGAAGGCAAACAGGCGCTGCAGGTCGTAGCTGGTCTCCTGCGGATGCAAATACATGTCGGCGAAGTTGGCATCGGCGGCGCAGTCCACGGCCCAGCGCTCGCAATGGTGACGCGCCAGTCGGTTGCCCTCCGGCAGCGACGCCAACAACTCCCGGCCAAGGCGCAGGCCCTCGCGTCCCGTGCCGACATCAAGCAGGGTTAGGGCCTGCTGGGTGCGGTGGATCTCCCAGCGGCCGGCGTCCGCATACAAGAAGAGATGGAGCAAACCATCGGGGGCCAAGCGCCCAGCCAACGAGCGCAGACCCGACTCCGGTTGATCCAGATGGTGCAGCACCCCGACGGAGTTGATGTAGTCGAACGGTCCTTCGCTCTCCAGGTCCAGCAGGCTGCGCTGCTCCTGGCGCAGCTGGCTCACCTGGGCCGCTGCACCGGAACGCTGCAATCGCTCCCGGGCCACCGCCAGTGCCCCCTCGCTGATGTCGATCCCCAGAACCTCGGCACCTGGATTGAGATGGCAGAGGTAGTCGGTGCTGACACCGGTGCCGCAGCCGGCATCCAGGATCCGTGGCCTCACCGTCCCTGCTGGCACCGCCCCATGCACGGCAGCCAGGACGCTCTGATGGCACCAGCGCCAGTTGTACCCGGGTGGTGGGCCGTCCTGCAGCGGATCACCAGGAAACGGGAAACGGTCGTAGAAGGCGCTGACCACCGGAGTGGCGGCGTCCCTGTTCCCTGGCTCAGCCATGGAGGAGAAATCGGGTGATCCCGAGCTTTTCACAACTTTTGTTCATAGGTCGGCTGGGCTTCATCCCGACAGCCGTAACGTGACGCGATCCGGCTTGCATCCGTCGATGACAGTGACCGCCAGCAGCGGCAGCCCGCGTGTCTCTCCCCAACTGTTCGACACCCTGCCGCTCTCCAGCGTTCGCCAGGCGGAGCAGCAGGACCGCTTCCCCGAGCGTGTTGAGCTCGAGAACCTGGTCAACTTCTTCCGCAGCGGTCAGGACCGCATCGAGGCCTCGCGGATCATCGCGGCCAATGCGGAAGCCATCGTTGCCCGTGCCGCCAACCGCATCTTTGTGGGCGGTACGCCGCTGTCGTTCCTGGAAGCACCGCTGACCACCGGCGAGACCGGCCGTCCCAGCGGTCAGGAGGGCACCCCCCTGGCGGCGGACCAGGTGGCCTTCGAACAATCGGTGCGCACCTTCACCGGCAGCAGTGGTGACACCAAACGCGGCAATTTCCTCACCCGGCTGCTGGAAGGCGCCGGCGGTGATGCCGATGTTCGGGTTGTGCTGCCTACTGGCTTCAATGCCATCAGTGTGGCCAAGTACGGCCCCGCCTTCATGCGCAAGTCCGTGCGGGACATGGGCTGGTTCCTGCGCTACGTGGGCTACGCCCTGGTGGCCGGTGACCCCAGCATCCTTGCGGTGAACACCCGCGGCCTGCGCGACATTCTTCTGGAGAACTGCTCCCTCACCGCCACCAACGTGGCGCTGCAGGAAATGCGCGCCGCATCAGCCCAGCTGCTGCGGGATCGGCCGGAAGCCCGCCAGCTGACCATCGACTGCTTCAACGTGCTGTTGCAGGAGTTGGCGATTCCCACCCCCAGCACCAAGCAGCGCCAGGGCAGCAGCGTCCAACAGGGCCTGCAGCTGCCGGCGATCTATGCCCTGGCCGCCGAAGGGCGCCAATTGCTCGAGATGCGTCCTGGCCTCTCCGGATCTGAAAAGGCGGAAATCATCCGCGGTGCCTACCGCCAGGTGTTCGAACGCGACATCGCTAAGGGCTACTCCCAGACCCCTTGCAGTTTGGAAGCCAGCCAGGTGGTGCAGGGCCAGATCTCGATGCGCGAATTCATCCGCGCCCTTGGCCGCAGCAAGGAATACCGCCAGCAGTTCCACGACGGTTACGTCAACAGCCGGGTGGTGGAGCTGGCTTACCGCCATTTCCTCGGCCGAGGAATCAGCTCCCTGGAGGAGTTCCGCAAGTCCTTCGCCATCCTCAGCGACCAGGGTCTGAACGGCCTGGTGGATGTGTTGGTGAACTCCGCCGAATACGCCCAGACCTTCGGGGAAGAGACGGTTCCGTTCCTGCGCGACTTGGGCACCGAAGCGCAGGAGAGCGCCGGCTGGGGCTCCAACCGCAAGCTGTTCAACTTCAGCGCCCCCTTTGATGGGGCTCCTCAGTACGTCACCCTTTACGCCTCCTACCGCCAGCCCTTCGCTGATCAGCACGTCTACGGCGGTGGCAACGACCCAGTGGCCAACCAGTACGGCGCCATCTTCCCCAGTGGCACGGCCTCGGTGGCAACCCGCCCCGCTCCCTACGGCTACGACAGCCGTCGACTGCTGGTGAGCAACGGACTCAACAGCCCCGGACAGCTGGACAGCGCCAGCTTCCGCAGCAGCCGTCCACGCAAGGTTGGGCCCAGGGTGATGCGTCTGCAGCAGATCGCCACAGGTGGCAACGTCAACCCCCGGCGTGGCGGTCAGCCCAGCGTGCGCAACACCGAATCCAGCACCCAGGCGGTGATCAACGCCGTGTATGTGCAGGTGCTGGGCAATGCCGGCTACGCCGGTGAGCGCCGCGGCTCCGACGAGGCCCGGCTGGAAAACGGCGACATCTCCCTGCGGGAGTTTGTGCGCTGTGTGGCCCGTTCCGATGCTTTCCGCCGCCGCTATTGGAGCGGCCTTTACATCACCAAAGCGATCGAGGTGATCCATCGCCGCTTGCTCGGCCGCCCCACCTTTGGTCGCTGGGAGATCGATGCCCTGTTCGACACGGCAGCCCGCAAAGGTTTCTACGGCGTGGTGGATGCCCTGATCAACAGCCGCGAATACAACGAAAGCTTCGGCGAGGACACCGTTCCCTTCGAGCGGTTCATCACCCCTGGCGATCTTTCTGTGCGTCGAACGCCCACGTTCATGCGTGAGGTCACCAGCTTTGGTTACGCCGAATCGAGTTTTGTTCTCAACAACCGACCTGAAGCTGCTGAAACCAAAGGATTCCGCGGCAGTGGTGAGCTGACGCAGCGCAATCTGCTCGGCAATTCCAAGGCAACCTCAGAGGGCTGGAGCGGAATGGCCAGAGGGTTCGCTCAGGGAACGGACCTGAACCCCAGCTTGATGCAGATCCGACTTGGGGAATCCCTCCAATCCAAATCGGAACGCCGCAAGGCGCTTCCCCCGCTCACGCCAATGACCGGCGCGCTGGCCAGTGGTGGGGCTAATGGATACAAGCTGCGTTCCAGTCTTCCTGCATCTCTCTCGCTGACGCGACCCTGCAGTGAAACAGAGCTGTTGAACGTCATCAACGCGACATACAGACAACTGCTCAACCGCGTGCCGCTTGACAGCGAACGACTGCTGTCAGCCGAATCGAAACTGCGCAACGAGGACATCAGCCTGAAGGGTTTCATCGAAGCTGTTGCCCTCAGCGATGCCTTCCAAACACGACTGTTCAACCTGGCGCCGTTGCGGGCGGCGACCGCCGCCACAATTGCTTTGCTGGGCCGCGCTGCGACCCCTGCTGAAGTCAGTCGGTTCCTGATTGTGCGCGCGGAATCCGGCCAACCCAAAGCCGTTCAAGAGCTTGTTGAGCAGCTGCCTGCGAGCGACAGCGTCCCTCGCACGGACGGCATGAACACCCGTTCAGGCGTCAGTCAGGCCACGCTTCAGCGCACGGCAGCCCTCTACCGCGGCAATGCCGGCATGACGCCACCCACCGACGCCGCGATCTGAGGACGCTGAGGCTGTCGTCCTAACAATTCAGAACGTCAATTCCTGGCGTTCTCGATCAATTTGCCTGGGTGAAGTGCTGCTTCATCCGGGCTCTTTTGCTGTCATCAAACCGCGAGAGAAAACCCCGGCAAACCACAGCTGCAGCAACGGGTCTGCCCACGGCGTCAGGGCCGTGAAGAACTGTTACCCGGCCAAAAACCACAGGGCAATGCCGGTGCAGGATGCGTCAGCCGAACGCGACAGAGCGACGCCACACCGATCACGTGTTGATCGTTGTGAACAAGCTTCGCCTCTGACGCTTCGACCCCCTGTCTCAGCCTTTAGTCTGAGACGCGATCCTTCGGGATCACCCCTTATTCACCGGATACCGGTCTCCTACGGGCGGCCGCTTGTTTCGAGGCAGAACTGCATGAGCATCGTCTCCAACTCGATCATCAACGCGGACGCCGAAGCCCGCTATCTCAGCCCTGGCGAACTCGACCAGATCAAAGCCTTCGTGACCGGCGGACAACGCCGTCTACGCGTGGCTCAGGTTCTGTGTGAGAGCCGCGAGCGGATTGTGAAGCAGGCCGGCGGCCAGCTGTTCCAGAAGCGCCCTGACGTCATCTCCCCCGGCGGTAACGCCTACGGCGAAGAGATGACCGCCACCTGCCTGCGCGACATGGATTACTACCTGCGCCTGGTGACCTACGGCATCGTCGCGGGTGACGTGACCCCGATCGAAGAAATCGGTGTGATCGGCGCCAAGGAGCTCTATCGCTCCCTGGGCACTCCCCTCGAGGCCATGGCGGAAGCCGTGCGTGAGATGAAGACCGTCGCCATGGGTCTGCTGACCGGCGATGACGCCGCTGAAGCCGGCACCTACTTCGACTACGTGGTGGGCGCACTCGCCTGAACCCCCCGCTGACCTCCCCTCACGCCTCCTTTCGGATCCATGCAAGACGCCATTACCAACGTCATCAATAAGTCCGACGTTCAGGGTCTCTACCTGGACACGGCCTCGATGACCAACCTCGAGTCCTACTTCGCCAGCGGCGAGCTGCGTGTGCGCGCTGCCGCCACCATCAGCGCCAATGCCTCCGCCATCATTCGTGATGCCGTGGCCAAGGCTCTGCTGTACTCGGACATCACCCGTCCCGGCGGCAACATGTACACCACCCGCCGCTACGCCGCCTGCATCCGCGACCTGGACTACTACCTGCGGTATTCCACCTACGCCATGCTCGCCGGCGACACCTCCATCCTCGATGAGCGTGTTCTGAACGGCCTCAAGGAGACCTACAACTCCCTGGGTGTGCCCATCGGCGCCACCGTTCAGGCCATCCAGGCCATGAAGGAAGTCACCGCCGGTCTGGTCGGCCCAGACGCCGGCAAGGAAATGGGTGTGTACTTCGACTACATCTGCTCCGGCCTGGGCAACTGAGGCCCATGCGGTTGTTCAAAGTCACCGCCTGCATCCCCAGCCCTGAAAAGGTGCGGACGCAGCGCGAATTGCAGAACACCTTCTTCACCAAGTGGGTCCCCTACGACAGCTGGTTCGCTGAGCAACAGCGGATTCAGAAGCAAGGTGGCCGCATCATTAAGGTGGAGCTCTGCACCGGCGGCCGTCAGGTCAACGTCGGTAACTGATCACCTCAACGATCAGCTGAAAAGCCCGGCCGCTGCGGTCGGGCTTTTTTTGTTGTCCATCAGCTGGCCAAAGTGGTCGCCACCAATGGCTCGAGATCCGGCAGCAAGGCTCCCTCCGCTTCCGCCAGCCACAGCACGTACTCATGGTTGCCAGCTGGGCCGGTGATCGGCGAAGCCACGATCCCTTGCGGATACCAGCCCAATTCAGCGGCCGCCGCCATCACCAGCTCAATCGCATCGCGGTGGGCTACCGGATCGCGCACCACGCCGCCCTTGCCCACCCGATCCTTACCGACTTCAAACTGAGGTTTCACCAACACCAGGGCCTCAGGGCAGAGACCACCCGCTGGCTGCAGCAGTCGTCGCAAGGCCGGCAGCACCAGACGCAGAGAAATGAACGACACATCGGTCACCGCCAGGCTGGGCCAGGGATCCTCCGCCCCGTACAGCTGCTCGGGCTGCAGGTGGCGCAGGTTGGTGCGTTCCCGCAACACCACCCGTTCATCGGTGCGCAGGCTCCAGGCGGTCTGGCCATAGCCCACATCCACGCCATACACCCGGGAGGCACCGTGCTGGAGCAGGCAATCGGTGAAGCCACCGGTGGAGATGCCGCCATCCAGGCAGACGCGGCCTTCCGTGGCGATCGGGAAGGCCTTCAGGCCCGCCAGTAATTTCTCGCCGCCGCGCGACACGAAGCGGGGGGGCTGCTCAACCCGCAGCTCCAGAGCTGCCGCCACCTCGGTGCCGGGCTTGTCCAGCAGGGTGCCGGCGCCATCGCGCACCTTGCCGGCCCGGATCAGTTGCTGCGCCTGTTGCCGCGAGACCACCAGCCCGCGACTGAGCAGCTCCAGATCCAGACGCTGTTTCGCAGCCATCGCTAGAGCATCCAGAGCAGATCACGCTGCAGCTCTGCGGCCATCCGCGAGCCATCCGTGAGCCGAGCGGTCAGCTCTTTGGGCGTCAGCACGAGAGCATCACAACTCAAGGGCAGCTGCTCGAGGGGCCAGCGCTGCAAACGATCGATTTGACCGCCTCTGGCGTCCAGATCGACGATCAACAGATCAAGGTCGCTGCCGAATCCGGCGCTGCCGCGGCCATAGCTCCCGAACACCCCCACCTGCTGCAGCCCAGGTGCGTTCTGCTTCTGCTCCACGGCCCAGGCCTGCACCTGCTCGAGCACCTGCTCAGGCGTCGGCCAACGCCAAACGGATTGCGTCAAGGAGCGCACGGGCATGGCTGAGGGCGTCAGAGCTCTGCAGGCGGCCGAAATGATCGGTGGGCGCACCTTCTGGAAGGCTATCGGGGTAACGGGTCGGGATATAAAGGGCATCCAGCACCCGCAGCCGGTCTTCCAGATCACAGACAGCGTTGGCCAGATCTGCCGCAACAGCAGGTGGCAACTCACGAAATGAACGGCCAAGGCCATGGCCCCAGCTCTGCTGTCCCTGCTGCAGGTGGATGGCCTTCAGGGCTTTTTCAACGGCTTGATGACAGGCGAAACAAGCCCACTCATGGTGACCGGCCTCGGCGCTCAGCTGGGCCTGAGCCAGATCAGCGGCTGCTTGGTGAAACCAGTCCTTGGAGCGGTTCATCCGTTCATTCTGAAGCCGCTGCGTCTGCCAACAAGCTCTCCAGCAGCTCTGCCTGGCCTGCCGTTGCCTCCTGGCAGGGCACGTACCACCCCTCAAACCGCTGCAAGCGCAGCTGCAGCATGAGATCCAGGGATGGTCGATCCCCCAGCACCAACAGCCGGGGCTTTGGGGCCTCTGGATCAATCCAGCCCAGCCCATGCCAGGCCGCTCCATGGAAACCGGCAATCACCCGTGCTGCCCGCAGGGCCGCCACCTGCACCTGCAACGGTTGCTGCTGGGGATGCCAGATCATCCAGCCGCTGGCCTCCAAAGCCAGCTCCAGCTCTGCTTCCCCCGGAATACGGCGCCGATCGTCCGGCAGTGCCGAACGGGAGAGATAGAGCTTGTCGACGGGCTCGGCTTCCACTCCAGCCGCCAGCTGATCACCCAGGGCCACCGCCGATCGCCACCACACCGATGACGTTCCGGCGTGAAGGCGCAAGCTCGGTTGGGGCACCAACACCCGCTCCAGATGCAACGCCGCCGGCAGATGGTGGTTGAGCAGCGGCGTCAGATGCTGGGCACGCATCAACCGGTGCAGCACCGCCAGCAATGGGTCCTCCGAATCGGCATCACCGAGCAACACCGGCAGCCCGACCAGTTCCTGGGGAGACTTCAGCAGCAGGGGCCAGAGGAAGGCCAGCACTTCGGTGAGCCATTCACCGAAAACAGCGCCATTCACCCGCGGCAGCCAGAGGGCCTGCTCCAGGCGCGGAAAACTTGGTACCGGTCTGCTCAACTCGATTCGGTGAATGGATTGCTGCGGCAGCTGACGCTGGCGGGGGAAACGGCTGAAGGCCGTCCAGGGAAGCGCGCGACCGTTGCCGCCATGGAACAGACAGCCCCGATCCGGCAGCCAGAGAACATCGCGGTACTCCAGCAACTGCGGTTCTGCGGTCCATTCGTCGGGATAAAGCCCATCGAGCTTTCCCAGCAACTTGGGGAGGCGGATCGGTTGTGCGGCAGCTGCGATCTCGGCATGAATCCGAAACCATTCCGCCAGTGGATCAAACGGATCTGGGTTCAGCGGATCGCGCAGCCACGAGGCTGCAGCCAGCTCCGAATCGGCCTGCAGCTGCTCATTCATCGGCGCAGGACACTGCGGTACAGCTGATCCAGCTCTTGATGCAGTGGTTTCTGGTCCCCGGCAAAGGCCAGCAACGGCTGGGGTGTTGGATGCTCAGCAGACAGCAGCTCCAGCACCGCCGCCAGTGCTGAGGCATCGCCGGCCGGCACACGGTGACCGTTCTCACCATGGCGAATCGGATCGGCCATGGCGCCGATATCGCTAGCCACCACCCACAAACCTGCCGACAGCGCTTCCCGGGAGACCAGGCCATAGCTTTCCGGCCAGATCGATGGGGCGAGCAGCACATCCTGCTCGGCGTAGAACGCTGCCATCGCCGCCATAGGGACTGGCGGAATCACGCAGACCGATGTTTCTCCCCACTGCATCCACTGCTCCTCATCGGTTTCAAGGCTGGAATCAATCACCGTGAGCTCAAGCCCGGGAGCTACGGGCCTGGCCTGCAGACACGCCGCCTGAACCACGTGCATTCCCTTGTGGAAGGCCAGGCCGCCGATGAAGCAACAGCGCAACGGTTGATCAGCAGGTCGCTGGCTGCGGGGACCCGCTGCCGGCATCGGCTGCCAGCGGTTCTCCATCACCGACACATTTTTAATACCGGCATACTCGTGTAAATCGGCAAAAGCCTGCGACACCGCCAGGCGCTTAGCAGCACCGGCCAACACCTGCTCCAGCTCTGTCCGTCGCTGCCGGTCCTGCTGCTGCTCCTCCGCATCGCTCGCCGCCATCACCTCCCTATGCCCCAGGGGGTCGCGAACATCGACCGGACGACCACTGGGGGTGGTAAGGAACTGACGCGGCGACAGCCACCAGCCGTCGTGGAGCGTCACGACGTAGGGAATCCCCAGGTCTCGAGCCACAGTCAACGGGCCGATGCCCAGCTCCTGGATGCAGTGGGCGTGCACCAGATCGAACCGCTCTGCTGCAAACCAGCGGCGACAGAAGGCCTCCACGCTCACATCGTGATGACGGCTCCAGCTGCGGGGCGGCAGGGTCAGGCGGACCACCCGCGCGCCATTCCATTGGTGCACCTGGATCGGCAACGGCTGTTCGATCTGCCAGACCTTGCGGGGCTTGCTTGGATCAGCGGGCTCCCGATCAAGATCCTCCTGCCAGGATGCCGACTCGGTGCAGAGCACCGTGACCTCCCACTGATCACCGAGCTGCTCTTGGATGTCCCGCACCTGATCCTGGGCGATCCGGGTGGCACCCCCAACGCTCTGGGGGGCGAAGTAAACGTTCAGCACCAGCAACCTGCGGCGCTGCGACGCGGCCAGAGCTCTGACTTGTGCTGCCGGTGGCTGGACCAACGGCGTCCAGAAGGCCTCCGCCTGATGGGGACCAAACAGCTCCTGGGCCCGTCGCTGGGCCCGCACCGCCATGGCGCGGGTGCCGCGGGGATCCGCCAGCAACTGCTCCACCGTGTCCACCCAGCTGTCGATGCCCCGGGCGAAACAGGCGTGAACGCCCTCCTGAAGGCACTCGGTGTAAGTGCGGGTGGGGCTGAGCACGCTGGTCAGACCGAGATAGCTGAACTCCATCCAGCGGATGGCACTTTTGGCATCGGTGTAGAGCCCGGGCTCCAAGGCCACCAAGCCAATGTCGGCCTCAGCGATCCGGCTCAGATAGGTGGGGTAATCACTGAAGGGATGGCAGCGGATCCGTTCCCGGTGTGGAAGGAGAACCAAAGGCAACTCGAGGTGTCCGAGCAGATCCAACTGCAGGGTTGGATTGCGCTCGAGCAACTGCGACAAGGCAGGAGCCAGCTCCTCAATCCAGATCTGCTTGTGGGCCTTGGTGCCACTGGCCACCAGCAAACGCGGCCGGCGACCTAGACGGCGCGGGGTCCTCAGGGCCTTCTGCAGCGACGGCGGCGCCAGATTGGGAAGCACCTCAACCGATTGATCGGGCTGCAACTGGTTCCAGCGGCGGGCCAGGGTCGGCGTGCTGACGATGACGGCATCACAAGCCCGCATCGCTGCCGCAAACAACGGAACATCGAGCTGGAGCCAACGGTGGTGCAGGGCCGTGATCGTGCCCCCGTAGCTGGCCAAAAGCGGCACACCGTGCTCCAGGTCGATCACCAGGTCATCCATGTCGTACCAGGTGGGCAACCCGGCCAGTCGGCAGGCTTCGATCGCCCGAAGCACCTGAACCGTGGCCGGCAAGCGACAGACGATCACCGCATCAGCCCAGAGCAGGGCATCGCTCCAATCCCAGTGTTCCAACTGCTCGCGTTGGATGATCCGGACCGAACAGCCCAGGCCCTCCAGCTGCTGACGCTTCTGGTCGACCCGGTACAGAAAACACTGGGGCAGGTCGTTGCTTGCCAACAGCAACCAGTGCCGGTGGGGCCCCGAACGCTGCGGCAGGGACTCGCTGGAGGCCTCGAGGCGCTTGCGGCAGCGAATCAACTGCTTCAGTCCCAGGTGGCGCAGCTGCAGCGCTGCCTGCAACAAGCCCGGATCCGGCAGCCGGCACAACAGCTGCGGGCGGCTGAGCAGGGCGCCGCTGAAATTCTGAAGCTGACGTTCCAGCTCCGGCCGCAATTTGCGCAGGGCTCGATCGTCCAAGGCGCAGCAGCGCTTGAGCCAGCCGATCAAGGCCAGCCAGTCGTGGTTGTGGCGTTGAAGGGCCAGCTCAAGTTGCGCATCAGGGCCCACTTGATCGGGCTGGATCCCCTGGCGCAGCAGCTGCAGGCGTAGAAACAGACCGTAGTTCTGCGTCTTGGGGGGCTCCAGAGCGGGAAGAATCGCGATTAACGCCTTCAGCACAGAGCGGCAACGGGTCTGATCCCGATCGAGCTGGTCTTCCAGTCGCCCGGCCACCAGCATCAGCCAGCTCTCCAGCCAGGACCTCCAGAGGCCGTGCTCCGTCGCTGACGGGGGCAACCAACGCAGGCTGCGCAGCTCAGCCAACCAGGGATCCAGATCAGGCGTTGTCGGCTCGATCAGCTCCAGGCCCAGCAGGGCGATCAGGGCGATGCGCCTCGGCACAGGATTCGCTGTGGCATTCACCGCCGGCGTCAACGTGATCAGGGCCGTCAACCAGGACCGGCCCTCCTGAAAACGATGGGCCATCAGCAACCCACCCGTGCCCTGAAGCCACTCCTGCAACAGGGATTCCGGCAGGCGACCATCGAGGCTTAAGGCCTTGGCGGCCAATGCAGCTGCCGCCATCGGCTCTGCCGCCGCCTTGACGGCTGCCTGGGCGCGGCGAGCACGGTATGGGCCATCGGCCGTGTCGGGAAGTGGTTGCAGCAGCTCCAAAGCTTGCTGAGGCTCCGCCAAGGCCAGGAGCACCGTTGCCAACTCAAGGCGGGCCGCCTCAAGAGCCGGCTGCAACTGCAAGGCCCGGGTTAACGCCGCTCGAGCGTCCAGCCACTGCTGCTGACGCACCAAACCAGCACCCAGCAGGTAGTGATTGGCGGCGCGTTGGGGATCGAGCTGCGCGGCCACGGCCAGCTCGGGCAGGGCCTCCTCCAGGGTGCCCACCATCAGGGCAGCCTTGCCGCGCCAATGGGTAAGGGCCGCCTGATGGTCTTCAGGGCAATCTGCCGGCAGCTGCTGCAGGGCCTGGCCCAAGGCGGCAAAGTCCTGGCGGCGATCCAGCTCAGCAAGCTGTTCAAGCGTGGCGGACCAGGACTGCTGCATGGCTGCGATCATCGCTGCTCAATAGGACTTGCCCGATGCCCCTGGCGTCGACGTACGGTTCAAGGAGCTTGGTGTTCAGCGATGACCATCACGGAAGCACCGATCCGTCGCAACCGTCGCCCCAAGAAACGGGAGCTGTTCTGCCCGGCCCATCCCGAACAGCTGATCCAGGGCAACGGCAAGAAGTACTACCTGCATCTGTTGCAGCCAGAGCAGCTGCAGCAGCGGGGCATGAACGCCAAGAAAGCGCAGCTGATCATCAACGCCTACCCGGTGCTGGTGCTGAGCAATGAATGGCTGGAGGAGCTGTTCTGCCCCAAATGCGGCAGCAGCCGTTGGTGCCACGTGATCAAGCACGACAAGATTGCTCACACGGTGCGCTGGGCATCGCGGGACCTCTGGGAGCAGGTGGCCCACGTGGATCCCACCGCCGCCAATCCGACGGTGAGCGAGTACACCCGCCGCAACGCCCGCCGCAATGCAATCAAACGGGTCGACGGCAAACGTTTTTACGACTGAACCTCAGCCCCCACGCCGTTCCCCCAGCACCAACGGTTCAAAGCTGACGCTGATGCCGAATTCCTCAGCGAACTCCAGCACCCGGCACCAGGCCCGATCCCCCTCGGACGAAGGTCGCAGGATGCCGGTGAGGATCACCGGCGCCTGGCCGCCCTGCAGGGCCATCTCCACCAGGGGCCAGCCCACCGCCGCCTGCACGGCATTGTCCCGGTAGGTGGGAGCCACATCGCTCGCTGCAATCAGCACCCGGCGTTGATCGCCATCCCATTGGGCCGCCAGGTCGTAACGCTGCAACAGGTCCACCATCAGGGCCCAGGACCGCCCATCGGCATCGATCTGCACCGATAGCTCCTGACCGCGGGCTTCGATGCTGGTGACGCCACGGAATGCCAGCCGATCGCTCGCCGGCGGCGCCAGCTCATCTCCGTTCAGTAAGGCCGCAATGCGCTGCCGCAGCTGTTCACCGCCATCACTGGGCCCGTATTGCTCCAGCTGCAGCAGATCCCAGCGCTCGCCGGTGCCGCCCCAGATCACCGGTCCGTAGTTGTCATGCATCCAGCGGCCGTCGCGGTTCGAGGCGGCTTCGGCGTGGGCCATCACCGATTGGATCGTGATGTCGGCGGCCGTCCAGCCCCAGCTGCGGGCGATGGCCGCCACCTCCTGGCACAGGCTGAGCAGCTGAGCCGCCGTGGGCGGCAGCGTCCAGGGGTCGGGTTGACCGCCCATGCAGGCGCAGGCCAGGGCGATGCTGTTGCTGTTGCGCCGCCAGGTGTGGGCCGGCAGGTCTGCCGTGAGGGCATGCAGGCGATGGACGCGGCCATCACCGCCAATGATCCGGTGGTAGTGACCGGGGCGGATCCAGTCGTAACCGTGGGCGGTCCAGTGCAGATAGATCGTGGCCGCCACAACTGAGGCTCTGGCTTGAAACCAAGTGTGCAAACAAGGCGGAACGACGTCAGCAGCTCCGCACCGGGACCCCGCATTTGTGCCATTCCGTCATAAACACCGCCCCGATCCCGAAGAAAACCAGGGATCCATCCGGCGGTTAGCAATCCGCCGGGAGGATCGCTGCAAGCCACCTCCTGGACGTGTCTGATCACCGCCCCAAACCCGCCAAGGTGGTGCCGCTGCTGCGGCCGGGAACCTTCGTGACCCTCGACAACCAACCCGCTGACCTGCCACCGTTTCAATTGATCCAATGCCGGGGTGGACGTTGCTGGGTGCGTCAGCAGGCCTGGGGGCAATTTGTGCAATGGGAAGTGGAGCACGAACGGCTGCGGGCCGCCTGATGCCAAGGCCTCAAGGCCATGATTTGTTGATAACCAGTGGCTTGGCAAAGCGTCAATGACGCGGCTCAATGGGGCATCGAATATTGGAACAGTCCCCGTTGGTCACCGCCACAGCCCCACGACGCCGCATCGCCCGTGAACGGGTGCGTCAGCGTCCGGGGTTGATCCAGCGGTTGATGCCCCTGCCCTGGGCCCTCTGGCCAGCGGAAGCACGGTTGCTGGTGGGCCTGGCCGCCTTCTGGAGCCTGGCGGGATTGCTGGTGCTGGTCTCCGCCAGTTGGTGGGTGGCCGCCCGGGAGATCGGCGATGGCGCCTTCTACGTGAAGCGCCAGGCGATCTGGCTGATCGCTAGCTGGAGTCTGTTCAGTCTGGCGTTGACCGCCAATCTGCGGAACTGCCTGCGCTGGGCTGGGCCGGCCCTATGGGTGGGCTGCCTGCTGATCGCCGCCACCCTGATGATTGGCACCACAGTGAACGGCGCCAGCCGCTGGCTGGTGCTGGGGCCGCTGCAGATCCAGCCGTCGGAGCTGGTTAAGCCGTTTGTGGTGCTGCAGGCGGCCAACCTGTTTGCCCCCTGGTGCCGGATGCGGCTGGATCAAAAGCTGCTGTGGCTGGGCAGCTTCGGGGGGTTGCTGCTGCTGATCCTCAAGCAACCCAACCTGTCCACTGCTGCGTTGATCGGCCTGACCTTGTGGATGGTGGCGTTGGCCTCGGGCATCCGCTGGCGCAGCCTGCTGGGCACCGCCATCGCCGGTGGCGCCCTGGGCACCGCCAGCATCCTGATCAATGAATACCAACGGCTGCGGGTGGTGTCGTTCCTCGACCCCTGGGCTGATCCGATGGGGGACGGCTATCAGCTGGTGCAAAGCCTGCTGGCCATCGGCTCAGGCGGCCTCACCGGCCAGGGCTACGGCCTCTCCACCCAGAAGCTGCAGTACTTGCCAATCCAGAGCACCGATTTCATCTATGCGGTGTTCGCCGAGGAATTCGGCTTTGTGGGCTCAGTGGTGCTGCTGCTGTTTCTGATGCTGGTGGCCTGGGTGGGGCTGCGGGTGGCCCTGCGCTGCCGTTGCAACCAGACCCGGCTGGTGGCGATCGGCTGCTGCACGATCCTGGTGGGCCAGTCGATCCTCAACATCGCTGTGGCCTCCGGCGCCATGCCCACCACCGGGCTGCCGCTGCCATTGGTGAGTTACGGCGGCAATTCGCTGATGTCCAGCCTGGTGATCCTGGGGCTGCTGGTGCGTTGCTCCCTGGAATCCACCGGCCTGATCGGCGGGCGGGAGCGGAAGATCCGGCCGTCAGGCCGAAGCTGATCGCGGCTGATGCCCACGCAGATCCTCAGGAAGCTCGTGCCACAAGGCCAGGTCCACCGACCAGGGCAACAGCAGCTCATCAATGGCGTGCATCAGCCGCAAGCGGTCCTGATGGGTGATGGCATCACCGATCAGACAGAGATCAAGGTCTGATCCCGGGCGATGGCACCCCATGGCCCTTGAGCCGAACAGCCACACCTGCTCCAGCCCCGGCTGCTGAAGGAGAACTTCGGCCAAGCGCTGGCAGGAGGGCTCTGGGACACCGGGAATCTCCAAAACCATCGTCATGCCTCGCCCTGTTCCTGCTGCAGGCGCTGGCGTAATCGCAACCGCAACTGTTGGAAGCAGGCCAGGTAGCGGTTGGTAATGTTGGCGGCGATGGCCTCAGCGGTGGCGCGGTTGTAAGTGTGACTGGTGACTGGTGAGGTTGCGGTCTTGAATCATCAACATCCAGGTCTCGCCATCGCTGATCAGCCCCAGCTGAAAGGCTTCCCGCAGGGTGTCACTGGAGCCCAGCAGATTGGCATTGCCCTGGCTGCGCAGCAGATCGCGAAGGGTGTTCCAACTCAATTCAAAGGTGTATTCGAAGGCTTTGATCAAACCCTGCTGCTCACGCTCGTTGAGTGCGGGAGGCTCGAAAAAGGTCTCCAACTGCTCAAGGGCTGAGCAGTAATTCGAGAACCGTTGTTGCCAGCGCACATCTGCCGTCATGGTTCGAGGCTATCGGCGCTGTTGCTGGCTGGATAGGCTGACGTCCCTGACGTAAGGCCAACACTGGACGCCCTGCTGCTGCTCTCGGATCTGGCCCAGACCAGCGAAGCGCTGCTGGATCAGGCGTTGGCGCAACCGGGGCCGCTGACGCTGGGTCTGGTGTTAGCCGGTGGAGCCCTCACCAGCCTCGGGCCCTGTTCCCTGTCGCTGCTGCCAGTGACCCTGGCCTATCTGGCGGGCTTTGAGGATGGCCAAACCCCCTGGCAGCGCAGCCTGGCCTTCTGCGGCGGCATCGTCGGCGCCCTGGTGCTGCTGGGCAGCCTCAGTGGCCTGTTGGGACGCATCTACGGACAGGTGCCGGCCCTGGTGCCAACGCTGGTGGCGGTGCTGGCGGTGTTGATGGGGCTGAACCTGCTGGGGCTGCTGCGCATCCCCCTCCCCAGCGGACCGGACCCCGAACGGTGGCGTAACAAGGTGCCGGCTCCTCTTGCGCCGGTGGCCGCCGGCCTGGCCTTTGGCTTGGCCGCCTCACCCTGCACCACACCGGTGCTGGCGGTGCTGCTGGGCTGGATCGCCCAGAGCGGACGCCCCCTGGTGGGCATGGTGCTGCTGAGCTGCTTCGGGGTTGGCCAGGTGCTGCCGCTGCTACTGGCGGGCACCTTCGCCGCCAGCGTCCCCAAGCTTCTGGCGCTGCGCTCAGTCGGCCGTTGGGTGCCGCCGATCAGTGGCGTGGTGCTGCTCACCAGTGGTGTGCTTACGCTTCTGGCGCGTTGGGCCTGAACCCATGAAGCGCCTGCTGGTGTGGCTGTCTGATCTGCGAGTCGCCATCGTGCTGCTGCTGCTGATTGCCCTTGCCAGTGCCGTGGGCACAGCGATTCCCCAGGGCGATCCCCCTACCAGCTATGTGGATGCCTACGCAGAAACCCCATGGCTGGGGCTGCTCCATGGCGAGCAGGTGCTGCAGCTGCAGCTGGATCACGTGTATTCCAGCGGCTGGTTTCTGGGCCTGCTGGCTTGGCTGGGGCTGGCGCTGATCCTCTGCAGCTGGCGGCGGCAATGGCCTGCACTGCAGGCGGCACGGCGCTGGATCGATTACCGCACCCCGCGGCAGCTGAGCAAATTGGCGATTGCCGAAACCATCACCTGTCCTGATGCGGAGGCGGGCCTCACTCAACTCTCGGCAGTGCTGCAACGCCAGGGCTGGGAACTCAAACCAGGCCTCAACCGTCTGGCGGCCCGCAAAGGGGTGATAGGGCGGGTCGGACCGCTGCTGGTGCACACCGGGATGGTGCTGCTGATGCTGGGGGCGGTCTGGGGCGCCCTGGCGGGCAACCGACTGGAGCGTTTTCTGGCGCCTGATCGCACCCTAGATCTACTCAGCCCCCGCGGCGACAGCCAGCTGTCGATCACCCTGCAGGACTTCCAGATCGAACGCGACCCCGCCGGTCGGCCCGAACAGTTCCGCTCACTACTGGCCCTCAGCGACAGCGAGACCCCGGAAGAGATCAGCGTCAACCATCCGCTGCGGCACCGGGGTATCACGATCTATCAGGCGGACTGGGCCCTGGCCGCGATCGGCGTGCAGATCGGCCGCAGCCCGGAACTGCAATTGCCGCTTCAGACCTACCCGGAACTGGGGGATCAGGTGTGGGGATTGGTACTGCCCACCCGCCCTGACGGCAGCGAGCCGGTGTTCCTCAGCCTGGAGAGTGAACAGGGGCCAGTGTCGGTGTACGACAGCGATGGCTCAGCGCTGACCCTGTTGCGGCCCGGTGGCCCGGCTGAAGAGGTGAAGGGGCTGCCGCTGCGGGTGGCCTCGGTGCTGCCGGCGAGCGGGCTGCTGCTCAAGCGTGACCCCGGCGTTCCACTGGTGTACCTGGGCTTTGCGGTGCTGCTGCTGGGGGGCGGCCTCAGCCTGGTCGCAACCCGTCAGCTGTGGGCGGTGGCCAGTGATGGCCAACTGCATGTGGGTGGTCTGTGCAACCGCAACCTGGCGGCTTTCGCGCAGGAGTTGCCGCTTCTGCTGCAGCGTGTGGTGGCTAGAGAACAGCACGACAGCCCACAGTCGGTCCAATCGAGCTAAGTGTTGAACGCGTTATTAAACACTTGCAGCCATGGCTATGGGTGTTCGTCTCGAGCCTGAGCTGGAACAGCAACTGGATCAATTGGCAAAACGTATAGGAAAAAGTCGCAGTGCCTGCGTGCGCGACGCCATCGCCCAATACGTGCAGCGGTTCGGCCAAACCGATGAAGCCCTTCGGCAGTCGACCTTGATGGCCGCGCATGCCCATCAGACGGACTGGTGCGTCCAAGTGCCGGACTGGAGTGACTGGACAGCATGAGCGCCGTGGTGGTGCTGCACGGGCTGATCGTGGCCGTGGCCGCGACAGGGGTCTATGAGCGTCTCAGCTGCCTGGATCTCGCCCTGCGCGCCTGGCTGGACTTGGCGTGAAACGAACCAATGCCAGCAACAGCTGCTGCCCTGCATCACAATCATGATGTGGCTCACTCCTTCTCCACCGTTGCTCTGCCCTGGACCACGTCCAGGCCTTTGGCCTTGCCCAAACAGCTCGGAGACGGCATTGACATAGCGCTGCTGAAGCAAGGGCTTCAACGGCTCATGGCCTGTGAGGGTGTGGGGGCCGTGATCCTGTTCGGCTCAAGGCCCCAGGGCACGGCGCGGGCTGATTCCGATCTTGATCTGGCTGTGATCTGCCGAGAGCCTGAGCTCACCAGCCAGCAACGCACCGAGCGCTGGCGCACCTATCGAAAAGCCCTCGGCCCGGTGGGCTGCGGCGTCGATCTGGTGTTGCAAGGCCAAGCTGACGCCGCAAGATTGGCCAGCTCGCGTTGGCATGTGATGAAGGACGTGGCCCGCCACGGGGTGGTGCTGTATGCCTCCCTCTGAGGACGCCCAGCTGCTGCTGCGGATTGTGGAGCGTCACCTGCGCAGCCTGAACTTCGGCCTGGACGAGCAGTTCCCAGCCGAAGACTGGGGCTTCACGGCCCAACAGGCCGTCGAAAAGCTGTTGAAGTGTTGGATCGTCCTTGGGGACGGCGAGCCTCCCCGCAGCCATGAGCTCGACCTACTTTCCAGTGAGGCCAACCTCGAACTCACAGAGCTGCTGCTGGGCCTGCAACCGTTTGCGGTGGAAGCGCGCTACCAGGACGGCGACTTCAAACTGCCCGCCAGTCGGGCCAGAATTGTGGAGGAGATCCAGCTGTTGGCGGACCAGCTCCGCCAAGCCATCGAAGCAGGAGCCAACACAAGCCCATGACGAGCTTTCAAGACCTGCGTCAGCGCCGTCATGCCCAGTGGCTCACGGAACTGAAGCAACAGATCCAGGCCATCGTGGAGAGGGAAGCCAAACCACCGCAACAGATCTACCTGTTCGGTTCACGGGCCCGTGGTGATTGGGACGGCCTCTCGGACACCGATCTGCTGGTGGTTGCCGACTCCAAAGGGGAAGCTGATCGATGGGCTGATCAACTGCTCGATGGTGGACTCGCCCAGGACGTGATCGGCCTCGATCAGGAGGCATGGCACAACTTGCCGAACCATCCCTCGGTGATCTGGCGCCATGTCGCTCGGGAAGCCCAGCCTCTGATTGAGGCCGGGTCATGAATGCCCGCCCCAACGCTTGGCTACGCCAGGCCGAGAACGACCTGGCGTTGGCGCAACTGGCGCGAGACAACGGATTCCTGGCCCAGGCTTGTTATTACGCCTCGCAAGCTGCAGAAAAGGGGTTGAAAAGCGCCCTGCTGGAACTGGGCGAGGAGCCGCCCCACACTCATGTGCTGAACGACTTAGTGGGTCGGCTGAAGCAGAACGGTTTAGACACGCGAGCACTTGAGGCCCTCCCCTTACGCAGCCTCAGCCGCATGGCGATTCAATCCCGTTACCCGATGGATGCCACACCACCATCGGAGCTCTTTGATCCAGAAGAAGCTGATCAGGCCCTGACCACGGCCGGTGAGGTGTTGACCATGCTCAAGGCTCTGAATCAAGACAGGGCCAGCTGATCAGAGTGAGCCCATGACCCTTTACGCCCAGGAGTACTGGAAGCAGCGCTTCGCGGCAGATCGCGAGCAACTGGAGAAGAGACGCCAAGAAGGCTTGGCTCAGGGCGCCAAGGCGGCTGCGGCGATGCGCGAGAGATGGCCGCAGATCCGTGCCGTGCATCTGTTCGGTTCCGTTCTTGATGATCGCTTCCGCAGCCATTCCGATCTCGACCTGCTAGTGGACGGTCTGCCGCCGGGGTCGCTACTGGATGCCATCACCCTCGCCGAAGACGCCGGACCGTTACCAGTGGACCTGAAACGACGTGAAGATCTCAGCGATGATCTGGTCCAACGGCTGCTGCGTAAGAGCCAAATCCTGTATCAAAACGATCCACCCATGCCGTGATGCAAGTCGCCGATCTGCTGGAACTGCGCGATGACCTGAGTCGCGAATGCTCTGGCCTGCACAAGTTGGTGACTGGCTTGAGAAAACTCAGCCAGCGATTGGACCATTCAGCCGACGCTGTGGAAGCCGCCGCCCTGCGTCTGCACAGCTTCTACATCGGAGTGGAGCGGATGTTGCTGCTGATTAGCCGTGTGGTGAATGGAGGAACACCCAGCCAATGGGAAGGCTGGCACCGGCGCCTGTTGGAACACATGGCGATGGCCACAGACATCAGACAGGCGGTGCTTAACGAGTCAACACAGCAGGAGCTTCAGCAACACCTGCGATTCCGTCACCTGGTGCTCAATCTCTATGCCGATGAGCTGAGACCAAAGCCGATCCAGCGCCTGATTGAGCAGCTCCAGCACACGTGGCCAAAGCTGCAAGCAGACATCACAGGCTTTCAACGCTGGCTCAGGTCGATTGCTTCCGAGAGCATTTGATTCAAGGCCAAACAGTCGTCACAAGTCCGCAAAGGCTGCTTCATCGGCCTCACTGGCCCACTCCGTCAATCCAGATTGCAGGCTTTGCGGATAGGCCTGATCTCCACCAGACACAAGCCTGAGCCGAACCGGAGCGCCCTCAAGCTCCAAGCTCACCAAATCGCCGGCCTTAAGTCCTAAAGCCTCCAGAACAGCCTTTGGGATGGTGACTTGCTCCTTAGCGGAGACGACAGACAAGTTCACAGCGCAAACTCAGCAAGGCTGACGAGTGCCATGGCTCACCCGCACCACGGTGTGGACATTGCCGCGGGGGTTGAAATCCGCCTCAAGCTGCATCCAGACCGGATCCGTTGCCGCAACTAGGTCATCCAGGATGCGGTTGGTCACCTCCTCATGGGAGATCGACTGGTCGCGGTAGCTGTTGACGTAGAGCTTGATCGCCTTGAGCTCCACCACGCGGGGTCCGGGTTGGTAAATCAGACGCAGCACCGCGAAATCGGGGTAGCTGGAGAACGGGCACTTGCAGGTGAATTCCGGCAGCTCAATCGACACCTCATAGGGCCTGCCTGGCCGGGGATTGTCGAAGCAAATCAGCTCGGCTTCAGCAATGGCACGCTCGCCGTAGAGGGGGGTTTGGGTCAGCTGATCCGTCATGGAGCCGAGAGAAGAAAGGCGTCAAGCCAAGAGTTGCCAGAACGCTAGAAGGCGAAGGCACTCATTCGGTTACAGGGGCTACCCACACCGCCACCATTCACGTCATGCTTAATTTAGGTCGGGTTCTCCACCCATGAAAAAAGTTGAAGCCATCATCCGCCCGTTCAAGTTAGAAGACGTCAAGGTCGCCCTCGTTGAAGCCGGCATCATCGGCATGACTGTCAGCGAGGTCCGCGGTTTTGGCCGCCAGAAGGGTCAGGTAGAGCGCTATCGCGGTTCAGAATTCACCGTTGAGTTCCTGCAAAAGCTCAAGATCGACGTGGTCGTTGACGACGAACGGGTGGATGACGTTGTCAAAGCCATTGCAGATGCGGCTCGAACCGGCGAAATCGGTGACGGCAAGATCTTCATCAGCTCTGTAGATTCCGTCGTACGGATTCGGACCGGCGACCGGGACAGCTCAGCCCTTTGAATTCCACTCAAGCTAATCAACTATAAAAGCCTCCCCAACTGAGAGATTCATATTCAGACAAAAGGCCATTGACTAAAGTTAGGCATAAAAAACTCACATACCAAATCAATACGTTATTACTGAGCTTTTTTCCACTCGGGGACAAGTTCAGAAAGTATCTCCAGTGATTTCTCTTTATTTTGAATTTTGAGAGCTTCCTCAAGTTGATCCAATCGAGGCCAAAGGTCTCTTGGGTGAATTGAGCGCTCAGTTGCTCTAAAAATCAAAGGGTGATCTGTGGTCTGCGATTCAGCTTCGATCAACAGCTCCTCGTACAACTTCTCGCCTGGCCTCAGTCCTGTGCAAACGATTTCAATATCGCCGTTGGGATTGTGTGCATTACGCAGCGACAAACCGCTGAGGCGCACCATCTGCTCAGCCAAGTCTTTAATGCGCACCGGTTCACCCATATCCAACAGGAACACATCACCTCCCTCAGCAAGGGTGGCAGCCTGCAGAACCAGTTGTGCGGCCTCCGGGATCGTCATAAAATAACGAATGATCTCGGGATGGGTAAGTGTGATCGGCCCACCAGCAGCAATCTGTTTCCGGAACAGGGGCACCACTGACCCCGACGAGCCCAGCACGTTGCCGAAGCGCACCATGGCAAATCGTGTGCGGGGCTGGCCCGCGGACTGGGGGATTTGGGACAGCTCTAGTGCTGAGGCCTGCACAACAAGCTCCGCTAGACGCTTGCTGGCGCCCATCACATTGGTGGGACGCACCGCTTTGTCGGTCGAGTTCAGTACCAGTTCGGTCACTCCAGAGGCAACAGCGGCCTGGCAGACCACTCGAGTGGAACCCATGTTGTTGGCCAGACCTGCCAGCGGGTTGGCTTCCACCAGAGGAACGTGCTTGTAAGCGGCGGCATGGAACACGGTCTGCACGCCGTGGCCTGCAAAAGTCCGTTGCACCAGCGCCGGATCGGCGGCACTGCCGAGCACTGGAAACAGCTCAACCGATGCGGGCAGCTGCTGGCGCAGCTCCGTCTCCACGGCATAGAGCGACGGTTCACTGCTCTCAAGAAGTATCAAGACCCTTGGGCTCAGCTGCAGGATCTGACGACAGAGCTCGGAGCCGATCGAGCCGCCGGCGCCGGTGACGCACACCACCACATCACGCAGGCCAGGGCCGAGAAGCTCCGGCACGGGCGGCACAGGATCACGGCCGAGCAGGTCTTCAATGGCGACGGGGCGGAGTGCATCGATGCGGGCCCTGCCGGAGGTGAGGTCATCGACCGAGGGGATCTGCAACACCGGGATCGCCTGGCGTTGCAACTCAGCGACGATTCGGCGGCGTTCACTGCGGGGCAGCGAAGGGATCGCCAACAACACCTGATCGACCTGATCCTGGATCTCACTCAGCACCTGGGGCGGCCGGATCGGAATGTCGTTGATCGTGCGCCGCCAGAGACTCGGCGCATCATCGAGAAAGGTGATGATCTGGTGGTTGCCCGCCAGGCGCAGGGCAGCGGCGAGCTGGGCACCGGCCTCACCGGCGCCATATATGGCCACACGCATCATCTGCCTTTGGCTCACCGAACGCAGCGACAGGAGTAGGTCACGCAGGGCAAAGCGCACTACTCCGGTGAAACCAGTGAGCAACAACCAAAGCAGAATCCAACTGCTGCGTGGCGGCATTGGCAAACGCAGCATCAGGCCCGTGGCCGCCAACAGCAGCACAAACAACCCATTGCGGCCAGCGAGGCGGTAAACGACACGACTGCCTACATAGCGGGTGAGGCCCTTGTATTGCCCGGTAAAGGCATAAAGAGGCAGACCAACCAGCAAAACCGCTGGTAGTAACCACAGACCGGCAGACTGAAAATTGGGATGAAACGGATGAGCCAACCGCAGCCAAAAGCTGAGCCAAACAGCCAAAGGCAGCAGCAGAGCGTCGATGCCGATCAGCAATAGACGACGGGCCTTGGGCGGAAAACGAACAGCTCGTTCAGCGACTTCTAGGGAGTAGAAAAGAGACAACTCTGGTTTCAAGAGCGAGATGCCACAACAAAGGGAACAGCCACACGTTGATCCAACCAGATGCCCAACAACAACTCAAGGGCAGCCAAAATAATTACCCAAGGTAAGCCCCCGCACAGGAGAGCAATGGCAAGCACAGCGGTGGCTGCGATGTAGAAGCTGGAGACGCGGGCATGTGGCCAGCCTGCCTGATGCAAGCGCTGAAACAGATGCAAACGGTGAGGTTGAAACACCCGCTGCCCGTCCATCAGTCGCCGCAGTACGCAAAGGAAGGCATCGCCCATAAGCGGAGTAGCCACAAGCAGCAAGGCGAGCGCTTCAGACCAGGTAGATGACTGAAGCACAAGCAAAGAAAAAACGGCACCCAGAAAGGTGCTGCCCACATCGCCCATGAACACCTTGGCGGGGCTCCAATTCCAGAGCAGGAAGCCCAGCAAGGCACCCACCAAGGACCAAATGGGCGATGGAGCCGCAAGCTGGATGGCAGCCGAAGTGATGGTCAGAACCATACAACCAGCCACAAGGCCATCCAAGCCATCCATGAAGTTGGTGAAGTTGATTACTGCAGTTATGGCAATGAAAAAGAACAACGAAATGAGAGGAAGCACCCCAACAGAATTAGTCGCTAGAGGACTTAAAATGACAATGATCAATGCGGTGGCAAGCTGTACGCCATAACGCCAGGATGCCGGAAGGTTATGCCGATCATCTAGAAAACCAACACAAGCCAATGGCAACGAAACCAAGGGAGCAGCAATAAATTGCACTTGGGAGAGCTCGCTACCAGGCAATAAAAGAAACACAATAGCCGCAAAAGACGATACAAAAACAAAGGAAATACCGCCACCACGGGGCGTGGGAACAGAATGGCTACTGCGATTATTAGGCAAATCTACAGAACAACAAACAAGAAGCGGAACTAGGCGTCTCAATAAATAATAAGCAACAAAGAAGCCAGCAACAAAATAGCAAAAAAAACTAATAAACATAGAGTTATCGATGAAGCATAGGACAAAGCTGAGAGGCGAAGCAAATAAAAGGAGTCAGCAAGAAGAGCTAGGCGCTATTCAAATATATTATAACCATAAAATGGTAAATATTCAAGAATTAATCGAAAAGGAACGAGCTAGACCTTCAGACTGCGAAAAAGGCTGGACCCAGTTAAATTGATCAACTAATTTAGTAGTATCAACAAAAAGATCACATGAAAGCTTCTCGTAAAAACGAGAAAAGGGCCGAAAACGAGACAAGCTACTAACGAGAAGTGGAGGAAGGGGTAAAAACATAGATCTTGAATCACGAAGTTCACAAATAGTCGCAGACAAGCAAGCGCTAGAAATGATCTCGCTGTCAGAAATCAGAAAAGAGTGACCCGATGAATTGGAGTGCAAAGAGAGAAAATGTAAAGCGTCGAGAAGATTATCAAGATAGAGAAAACTCCTCATATTGAAAACACCTTTAAGAGGAAGAGGAAAACCAATATCAATTAACTGCTTTAAAAATGAAAGATTTCCGGGACAGCCTGGGCCATAGACAAGTGTCGGGCGTAGAATAACTAAATCCAGAGGAGAAGTGTAAGCAAACTCACGAAGTGAACATTCTGCGACGATCTTGCTAGCTGAATATATGTTCTCCGGCAAGTAAGGAGAAGTTTCAGTAAGTGGAACACTTGACGACGAGCCATGTACACCAACAGAACTGAGAAATATGTAACGTTTAAACATATACGACTCACAAACCTTAGCGAGTGTCACTGGAAGCCTTGAATTGACATCAAAGATCTGGGCCTCTGTATAACGAGAGCGAGACAAACCAACAATCTTATGTGCAATAGCAGAACAATTAACAAAAATATCAGGCTCGAAGTTTTTGACTTTGGTTGAACTTCCAGCAAGAAACTCAGAGTATGATATGGAGTTACCATCTATACACCTCGTTGAACGTGTAAGGCGGAGAACTCTGTCACCTAAAGACTCAATATAGCGGCAAAAGGCAGAACCAATAAAACCGGAAGAACCAGAAACGACAAACCCAAGAGACATAGGAAGCTATAGGGTGTCAAAAAAAGCAATAATTTTATCGTAATTAGCGGATGAAGATAATTCACGACAAAAGAAATCTACAGCAGATCGCGACATCAAAGAAAGCTTATCCTTTGACTGGGAAAGGTGCAACAAAAGATCCGCAAGGCAATCCGGAGTTGTATATTTTAAAACTTCACCACATTTGCCACTATCGGAAAGATAATCACATGAGCCAACGTTAGATGATACAAAAGGAAGACCCGACCTCAAAGCTTCGATTAAAGAAAATGGCATGGATTCCCAACGTGAAACAAGTACAAATAAATCAAAAAGATTATAATACAAATATGGAGAATCAACATGACCCAAGAAAAAAACTCTGTCTAGAAGTTGATATCTACCAGCTAATTTTTTTGCAACATCAATACTTTTACCATCACCGAAAAAACATACCGAGATAAAAGGCAAACTCTTAATAGACTCCACCAATACCGGTTGACTTTTCTGAGATTCGAACCTCGCAGTCATGCACAAGTTACAAGTAACTGATGAGGGAAGAATAATGTCGTGAGTAGCTAAGTACGAGGACAATGAAGTGAAAGGATAAACAAAGTCAGAACCTAATGGTGAAATAGAATTGTTTATAAGAATAGATTTAACTTTAGACTGAACAAATGGAAGATTATGAGCGTAGTAATAATCACAGGGAGCGATAAAAACAAGATTTCTTGCAACAAGAAAAAGAAGCCAATCGAAAAAAAGGTAAAAATAGTAAATAATACTATTTCGACGTACTCGTGAGGACAAAACACCATGAACTATATAGACATGCTTCTTTCGTAGCAGCAAAGAAACCAAAGAAACTAAAAAGCCAGCAAGGAATGAGGATGAAAAATGAATATCAGAATTTTTTGATAAGACAAGAGAACGAACAAAAATAGAGAGTGAATCAAAAAAGGTTATACGTTTATTAAAGCGAAGAGTCCTTGAAAAATTAATTGAAGAAGAAAGACTCCAAATGCCACGACAATAAAAACGAGAACTGTGACTAGTATCGACATAGTGCACAAAATCGTCAAAAAACTTTTGCGCACCGGCATATATGTTAGCCCTTGATATATAAAAATAGAGATCAATCATGGGCTTTTACAATAGATGAATTAACAGCCATTAAAAAGGACAGAGAAAACACCAAAAATGGAAAGTAGTAGTTATTAACAAAACTAAATCTAAAAATCATGGAGACGAATGACCATAAAGCAGTTAATAGAAGTAATCTGATACTAGAATCTTGACACAGAGAAATAAATTTAATTGTATGAAAAATAGATTTTACAATAAAAAAAATGGAAATTAATAGAAAAGGAATGCCAGCAAACCAAGCCAAATCAATTGGACTAGAAATCGAAGAGTCGACATTCACTGCAAAAACATCACCAGTTGCCCTATCAAGTGTAACCTCCCCTCCCAGTTGATTAACCTTCCAATTTGGTGCAATACCGGAACCAAAAGGATACTGCCAAATCTCGCCTAAAACGTATCTAACACGTGCAGCACGATTACCTGCTGACAGAATATCGCCAGTAGAAGTACCAGATATCAACGCCGAGAAATAACCTATATATCTAGAGGACAAACCAAGGAAATACAAAGTAAGTGGAAATGATATCAACAAAAAGACAGATGTTTTAGCCAATTTAAGTTTAAATAAAGAACTAGCACTTGTCGAAAAGTTTACTAAAGTCTTGGAAGAAAACTCAGGAAAAAGAAATATAAAGCTGCAGAGTAGGGAGCACAAAAAGGATGGAGCTGATCCGATTGTATTGAGTACAAGTAGCGGAACACCAAATGCAAAAAATTTAAAGAACGGACGATTAATTCGTCTATAAAAAAAGAAAGGTTGAAGGAAATTGAGTAAAACACCAAAGTGTCCCGGCTCCGTAAAGGAGCCAGCAAATCTATTTTGAGGGAACGAATTTGAGCCTAATCCAGAGAACCCGACTATATAAGGAGAGCTGAGTAGCTCAGAAGGTAAAAATATATCTATAAAAAGAATCAAGATTGCAATCAAAAAACAGTTAGACAAAATAATTACAACACGATGCAAAGAAAGCTTTCTAATGAGAAAGTTATAAACCGAAAAGTAAAAGAAAGGTGTAAACAAGGCGAGGAGATGTCCAAGAGGAATATATTTAGAACCTAAGAATGAAAGAAGTAAAGAATACAATGGTATAAGTAATAAGAATAAGGAAATAGTCTTATTATTGATCCTTGCGAAAGGCTTATGAAGCAAAGGAAGACAGCTCAAAAGCCACAAAGGAAGGTGACCAAAAGGGATGAATAAATACCCAAAAGGAATAGCATAAAGTGGAAGAATATAAAGGAGGTTTGTCATAACGAAAGTAATGCACTACAAAGGCTCGATACATATGACACATCGTCAAAAGGAGTTCTGAAAACTGGAGGTATTGATCGATTTGATAGGTAAGACACGAGTGGAATCAAGTCAGAATCAGAGAAGGAACCAGAACTGTAATCGAGGTTAAAAGATTGATTAGAGGTAGCAAAATTAGTACTATAATTATATAAATCTCTAACCATGCAAATACAACCAGCTCTTATGGCTTCAGACAACGTCATTGAATATCCTTCGTAATCCGAAAGCAATACAAATACCTTTGAATTAGTCAATAGTTGTAAAACCTCGACATTGGTTATGTTGAAGCTATAAGATACCGAAATATTAGCAAGAGATGCCAATTGATCACGAAAGGAAGAGACTTCATCGAATGGTGAAGATGCAAACACTATTGCAATGCTTAATTTATGCGATAAGCAACGAGACAATGAGATTAAGAAAGGGCGAACCAAGTCGAACCTTTTTTGGGGAGCAAATCTGCCAATAAAAATCAAATCAAATTTTCGACAGAAAAAAGGCTTTGGGGTAATAGTGTTGGGGAAAGGAAACTCATAAGGAATAACAAAGGATTTAATTTTTCGAAAAGATGAAATAAAAGAATTTGTTTTATTAGAATCTACAAAACAATATTTGGATTGAAATAAAACTAATAAAGAAAAGAGTTTGTCTCTCCAATGCGCGAATTTTGAATTGTGATAAAAAGGGATGACTTGAATATTAGGAAATAGTAGAAAGAATTGAGATACAAAATAAGATGGCCATAACGAAACTATGAGAATCAGACGATTTCCAGTTAACGCTTTAAGAAGAAAATCCCAAAGACTGTGATGATGTGAGAATGATATTGAGTCTGATTGTTTGTAATTTAAAAAAATTAAATTGTAATCAATTGAACGGTTTAGTTGTGAAAATGAAAGCTTTGCGGCAACTTCAACTCCACCATACTGGTTAGTTGGTATGAGATGATATACTGAAAGTGATTTAGAATTAACAGAGGACATGACGCTTTATTCTTTTAAAGAAGTTAAAAAGATAAAATCGTTTGGATAAAATCATAAAGTAAAAATACAGTTTCGTAAAATAGTTAATTTTTACAGAATGAAGGTATTCGATGAGACGCCATTCTCGCAAGTAGATTGGAACCGACTTGAAGGAATTACTCAATCCATCAAAGTTCTGATTAACTTGAACGAAGTGTAAATAAGATAAATTAAAATTTCGCTGACGAAGAAGTAAAAGCAAGAGATTCATGTCAGCAGCCAGCTGAAATCTCAAATCAATATAACTCGGTGGAAACCTAGGGAAAATAAGACCTGGTATCGGTACATCACATGATACAAACGAATAATGAGCTAAAGAAGAAACTTTAGGAGAGCGGACCAGAATATGCTTGTCATCTTTAATAAGAACTTTATCTCCATAATAGATGGTTGTAGTGGTATCTTTACCATCCGACTGAAGAAACGCAGAAATAAACAAAGGGTTTAAACAATCATCTATGCCAGCAAAGCAAACGTGAGTTGAAGTAATCTTAGCGAGACCTAGTTGCCAAGCTCCATATATTCCTGTAGATTCAGATTGTTGAAGGATATTTACCTTGGAGTGTTTAGATATGATGTCAAGAAATTCGGATGAACTTTTGAAATCTACAACAATAATATCCCCAAGCAAATGATCATAAGTACAAAGATTGACTAAAAATGAGGTTGCTTGATCCCCAGAACAAAATGCAGAAGGAACAATTAGTGAAAGATTACTAGTCATTTTGAGTTATAAGGTACAAACATCAAAAAATTACTCACTAAGCGAAGGGACAAACGCCTCACAATAAACATCAAGAAGTAAAACAGGTTAAAGTATAAAAGGAGCTGCCAATGGCCTTTCAAGATCTTTGAATATAATAAATCATCAAGAGATGTTTGGTAACAACGACAAAAATGATTAAAAAAATGGATGCCAAACTGATCGTTTAGAGTCCCCCGCCATAATTTAAGAGATTTTGATATATTCCTTTTTCTAGACGAATATGACTGTGTAATGCGACTTTGAGAGGGAACTGAAATTATATTAAATGGCAAACGGTTGACATAGACTGAAGGAGTTGCTTCTAAAAGAGAAATCCAAAGGTCATGATCAACTCCAGATTTTATTTGTTCAGAGTATCTGAGACTAGGCAGAAGCTTTTTTAAATTATAGACTTGCATGCCGACCGGTGGGGTGAGTCCCAGCAAAAATGCTGAGTGTAAAGTATCGACCAAATCAAATGGATAAGAAGAGTTATGATAAGGCTGACCATAAGTGAGAATAACTGAAGCAGAGTTCATATCCTTAATCTTATCTATTGATTCAAGATAGTTAGATGGCCATCGATCGTCATCATCAACAAAAGTCCAAAATGTGGAGGCAGTATTACTGATGCTAAGATTTCGAGCGGTTGACAAATTACCCGGGACAGGTGATTGGAAATATAGAACATTGTATGAATTTGCTATTAAACTATTGACATAAAGGTGGACAGAAGATGTTGAGTTATCTATTACGTGTATAAAATCAGAGGGTACTTTATTACTCAAAACAGAATTGATGCAATCGTCTAACAAATGTGAGCGATTAAAAGTTACGATGCAAACAGTGATGTCAATCATGAGGAAAACTGGTACAGCCGATTATAAGTCTATAAAACAATCTCAATTGCAAGCCAGCATAAAATAATACTGCAAAGGTAAAAATCTTGAAGCCCTTAATATATTGGTTACTATGAAAGTATATGGACATGAGCTGAACGTCTAAAAAGTTTCTTGTGTAGGGACGAAATGATAATTCATGTTTGAAACGATCCTTCCGATACTCAAGACTAGCAAGGGATTTCGTGAGACCACCCCGGGAAAAATTAGTTATACGTTGGTAAAGGGGTGAGTCACTATAATAAACCAGAAATTCCTGAGTTGGAATTACATGATAAAAGAAAGATAGCTTGCGAAGAAAATCAGAGTCGTTACCACGCATTAAACTGACTTCGAAGCCACTAACCTCATTAAGAACATATGACTTAATCATTATCGTCGATATATTGGGAATGCATTGACGGAGAAGCATTAAGTCAAAGATGTTACCGGATATATTAGGAGATATATGTGATGTGACATTGTTAGAGGCATCAAGAACATACGACCAACAATATGTAAATCCAATATAAAGGGGTGTTTTGGCTAAGATGCGAAGCTGTTTCTCAACCTTATCAGCAAGCCAAATATCATCATCGTCTAAAAAACAAATGAAATCACCGATTGAATGATTAAGGCCAGTGTTTCTTGCAAAAGAGACCCCCTTATTGACAGAGTGATTTATGAATTGAAGTCTACTATCGTCCCAAACAGAAAAGTCAGTATTAGAGTAACTGGATTCGGGATCATCGTTGACAACTACTATTTGAAGATTGGAATAGGTTTGATTCAGGACTGAGGATATAGATCTTCTAAGTAAATCAGGTCGTTTATATGTAGTTATGATGACAGTAACAAGGTGATTTAACGATGACATACGTTTAAGCTATTTTAAGAAGAAGAAATGAAGGAAAAAACCGGGAATTAATGGCATTCAATACCGATTTAGACAGAAAATAACGGTAAAGATATTTAAACCTTAATCGAACAACATCTTTATAAATATGAATATGGAGGACTTTTTTGAGAATAAAGAATAAGACTTGAGGGATTAAAGTAAATACTATATAGGTAAAAGATGCGCTTAAGGATCCAATCGAATATACTTTTAATTCTAAGCCTTCTGAAAGATTCAAAAACAAACGTCTTAGAATAAAAGGATTATAAATACGATAGCCATGCCATAAATAGACAAACAAGCAACACCACGAGGGTACAAAATGAAGCTGACATGAGCTAAAAGTTGCAATAAGATTAAGTTGCTTAATATCATCATAAACATGTTCTAAGACTGAAAAAGAAACAGACAAGTCGATATCGATTGATTCATTCTTCATATAATCAGGCGAGAAATCAGATGAACGATTAATAACAAGCCAGCCTGGAGATTTATTGAAGTTTAAACTGGGAAGATAGGGATCATAACCAATGTAGGTCACTTTTGTATTGTCGTCAGTGTTAAAAACATAAGTGTATGCTTTGTCAATGATCTCAAGAATGGATGAACCACCACAACCAAAATCGTAAACTTGAATATTAGATTTGGAGGAATTTCTAAATAGGGTAACAAATTCCCTAAACAGATACTCCTCGCACAAGAAACGAGAAGGACTTTTTGCTGAATCTAAACTATTAAAGAGAAAAGACTGTAAAGATGGCAAAGAGAAATTGAATAAATAACACGGAGAATTAATGAACTGTGGAAGAGAAATTATATTAGATAATAGATTAATATAAAACCAAGTGAGTCTTCCAACAAGACTAAGAGGATAGTCTGCTGATAACTTTTGAGAAGGGAGTGAGGATTTCATAGTGGTTTAGCTGGTATACCAGCAACAGTTGAAAAGCTCTCTACATCTTTAGTAACTACTGAACCAGCACCAATAATCGCGCCCTTTCCAATATGGACATTTGGCAAGACAATGACTCTCGATCCAATCCAAACATCGTCAGAAATAGTGACTGAAGAAGAAATCATAATATCAGAACGTGAAGAATCTGAATTTCGTTGGTATGTATGCGCAATAAGTATGAGACCACTTCCACAGAACACGTTTGAACCAATAATAATTTGTGAACCATCCATATTTCGAAATTGTGAGTTACCGTTTATTCTAGAGCCTTGTCCGATCTTAAGGTCAGAAAAGGCTCCGGTTACAACAAGATCCAAGGAAAGGGATGAATTCGTATGATGTGCATATCTGAATATACGATATCTTCGTATCATCAGCTTAAACACATTGTATAGCTCTCTAAATAGAAAAAGAAAAACCCCAAAGAAATCAATCATGAAAGGATTAGGGGAAACCAAAAATAATTAAAATAATTTGGGTATAAATTGGTGATGTATATGATTAACAGAATTAGAAACGCGATTTGATCGCATAAGACAAGAGTGGATAGAAAAACATTTAGCTAAGATTCTTTATTGGCAATATCATAGTCCTTAGGTCTGCCAATATCAAGCCACTGCTCATGGAGAGGATAAACCTGCAAATTTAAATTAATTTCTAAACCCATCCTAAAAAGATCGGGCATGTCACAGTAGCTGTTAGGAGTAAGGAGGTCAAGTAACTTATTGTCGAGAACATATAGCCCTGCATTAACCTGATAATAATGTGTAGGCTTTTCAATAATATTTGTGATATGGCTACCATTTGATTGAACAACGCCAAAAGGGTTTTGCCACTCTTGAGTACGCACAGCCATTAATCCATTGGATGTATTTCGCCTAAAATATATTAGCAAGTCTGAGTAAGAAATTCCTGAAAGAATATCTGCATTAGTAACTATAACAGGATTTTCTCTTGTCTTTGAATCCAGGCCACTGAGAGCACCCGCTGTACCCAAAGGTTTATCTTCATAAAGGTAACTAATATTCATGTCAAATTTGGATCCATCTTGAAAATAGCTAGTTATGCGTTCTGAAAGATAATTGACAGAGATAATAACATTCTTAAAACCATCTTCTCGTAACCGATCAAGAATATGTTCAAGCATTGGTTTTCCATGAACAGGTAGCATTGGTTTAGGAGTATTGGCAGTCAACGGCATCAACCGTTTACCTTTCCCTCCCGCCATAATGACAATGGTTTCGGGATTATATTTTTTGGGATTAAGTTGAGGAGCAATATAAAGACCTTCAAATCGGTTCTGATCATCAACGATGGGAAGATGAAAAACGTTTTGATTTTTCATTAAACCATTAATATCGTGCGGAATAGATCGAGACAAAATCACTTTAGGATCCGTATTCATAACTAATGAGACCGTATCGTCTAATCGAACACCACGAAGCAATGCCTTACGGACATCACTATCCGTAACAATACCTGCCACACGGCCATTGGCCTTTTGAACGAGGGCAATTTGGTAGCCACCTGCACTTAAGACTTTTAAAGCATCATTGAATGATAAATCTTCCGATATAAGGACCTTTGACCAATCAAAAACAGAGCAAGCAGATTGAGACATTGGTAAATTACGTACGAACGACTAAACGGAGAGATTGGGTTGGAAAGGCGTCAATTACTTCTGTACGAATAATTATACTTGGTTGAAGTAAATGGCGAATGCAATACGTGTCGATAAAGTATTAATAATTGACTTGGAATATAGTAGCACGTTTCCAGATTCTTCTTAAGCTTAATTGTTACTTTTGGGCTTTAAAAGATAAAGCGAGATAAGCTCCACCTTTTTTACTAAATTGACTTAAGCCGAATTTAAGCAATAAGATATTTAATGTGTACAGCAAGCATGCAGTGATATAATGAAAAGGACGGAGCTTAAGAGTGACCCGACTGGTATTTGGATAATAGGTATACAGCAGGTCAACACCACAAGCCAAACCGCCTTCACCAAGTTTAGTTATTTTACATTGTCAAAGCCAGTTTGACGTAATATTCTCTCGAGTGATGAATGAGTATATCTAAAGTAATCATCAGGAACAGCATGATAAGGGATAAGGAATGGAACACAACCCACTAAGATGCCATCAGGCTTGAGAATACGATAAACTTCCGGAAGAAAAAGATTATAGTTATAAACATGCTCAAGAATATTCATGGCAATCACACAATCTAAATAATCATCTCAAATCGGAAGCTTGTGTTCAAAATCAAGCTTGATTAGACCTTCGCCTTGAGGATTTGTGTCCGAAAAGGTTATTTGTAAGCAATTTATATCTATTTTGTCATAATAAGATGCCTTGTTTGATTTTGAGCCAACATCTAATATATTGCCAGAAAGAGGGAATGATCTGGCTTCAAGATCCATCAAGGTTCTTGTCAGAGTGTAGCCAGAAAGTAAAGATTTGAAAACCTCGAAATGGTGGCTAAATAAAGAAGTTTTCTTAAAAACGTGAGGTATTATGGGTTCAGTGAATCAATAGAAATTGCGAGACTTATGCGAGACAATAAAGAGGCACAAAGTAGTCGGACGCAACTTTATTCTACCCTGTGAATTGTGACAAAAGCACTCGGGTGGAAAATCAAATGCAAAGATAGAAATAGAAGATAATATTGGAGCCTGGTATACAATGAGAGTTCTAAGTCGTTAAAATATAAATAAAATAAGAGACGCTAAAAAATAAAATGTTTTAAAAGGCATTTCATAGGCAGCTAAAATCAAAAAAGCTTTTTTTTAGAAGATTGGTGAACTCTCGCTGCTCAATCACTTTAACAATAGCTTCGCTTGCGCCTCCATCTCCATATGGATTCTTCACCGTCGGCAAAGTGGACAAGAACGAAGGGGAGAATATGCGCTGAATGGATTCTGAGATTGACACATGATCAGCCGGACAATTAATCACACTCGCAGCGCAAAGACGACCTCGTTGGCGATCACCGATGTTTAAGGTACCTTTGCGAAAACTAGGTACTTCAGTAAGCCCACTAGAGGAGTTACCGATCACGCCATCCACATGCTTAATACAAGAGAGATATCTCAACTGACCAAGTGAGGTATAAGCGCGAGCCATAGGGTGCGATTCACAAAAAGCATTAATCTGCTTAAATAAATTGCGCCCGTCAGTATCAGCATTCGGCATGGTGAAAATCAGACCAATATCATCTAATTTCTCTAAAGCAGCCAATAGCTCTTCCATCTGATCAGCAGTAGAATCGCTCTCGAGAGTGACGGGATGAAACGTAATCAAAAGATTACGTTTCGACAACTTGAAATCAATCTCTTTCTCTAATTGAGTACGCGTCAAAAGTGTAAGTCTAAGGATATTGTCTATACCAAGACCGCCGACATTGTAAACAGTCTCAGGTTGTTCACCTAGCTGAATCACTCTTTTAAGATATTCTTCAGCCGCAACAAAATGAAGATTCGCCATCTTAGTAACCGAATGACGAATCGCATCATCAAAAGCGCCTTCGGTAAGCTCACCGCCATGAATATGAGCAATAGGTACACGTGCAATCAACGCGGCTGAAGCAGCGGCGAGAATCTCATAGCGGTCGCCAAGCACGACAAGCAGATCTGGCTGAAGCTCCGTGAGTGCATCCGCAAAACCAATCATGCCCAAACCGATTGACTTCGTGATACCAGTTGGAGTGTCGGAGCTAAGCAACATCTCAACCTTGCGGTCGATGCTGAACCCATCGGCTTCGATATCCTTCACCGTAAGACCGAACTCTGGGGATAGGTGCATACCGGTCACGATGAGCTGCAAGTCGAGCAACTCAGAATCCTTGATACCCTGCATCACCCAGCGCAGAAGACCATATTCGGCACGTGTACCTGTAACAACACCAATTTTGCGCCGGACGGTACTCATTCGATCATCTCATCCTCAGCAAAGTCTCTGGAAGCCTTTCGGCCGATCCAGGCATCCCAATGAATCGGAGAAATACCTGTGCCGGGGCGCTTGGCAGTTAGATTATTTTCACTAAATATCTCTCCAGCTCGAATCGGACAAGCTGCTACAAGCGATTTGCGTACCACCGGTAAGTTCGATTGCTCACTAGGCGTAGGACGCTTGATCCCATCACCCAGAGCCTGCTCAATTGTGCGAATACCTTGCACCATGGCAGCAAACTGATCGGGTTCAAGGCTGGCCTTGTGATCAGGTCCCGGCAGGGTGCGATTGAGGGTGAGATGCTTCTCGATCAATACTGCGCCCATCGCCACCGCAGCAATAGGAACTGAAATGCCACTGGTATGGTCGGAATAGCCCACAGCAACGTCGAAGGCTTGAGAGATCGAATTCATAGCTCGGAGGTTCACCTGCTCAACTGGTGCAGGGTATTCAGTAGTGCAGTGCAACACGGTGATCATGCTGCGGAATGTACCAGCCTGTTCCAGCACCGAAAGAGCGGCTTCAATCTCGCCAAGATTAGCCATACCGGTTGAAAGTATGACAGGCTGGCCCTGTCGACCGATCTTACGCAAATAAGGAAGATTGGTGATTTCCCCCGAGGGCACCTTCCAACGTTTGGGCTTCAGGGTTGCCAGTAGCCCGATACTTGAAATGTCAAAAGCAGTAGAAAGAAATTCAATATTTTTCTGCATGCAATATTCAATCAATTCAACATGGTGCTCTGGATGAAGTTCAAGGCGCTTCAACATCGCTAATTGGCCCTCAGAGCTATCGAGGGCCTTCTGCTGGTAAGCCGCCTGCTCTGCATGCTGAGTAGCCAGTTGACTCGCTTGAAAGGTCTGGAACTTCACGACATCAGCGCCAGCATCTCTAGCAACATCGATAAGGCTCTTTGCTAGCTGCAAATCACCATTGTGATTCACACCTGCTTCAGCAATCACAAGGGTCTTTTGCATTGTTTTCATTGATCCCTTAAAGGCCAACCCATAACGCGTTTACCGGCCCCAATCACCGATAGGGGAGGCAAAATCAGCCCTTCTCGAATAATGGCACCACTGCCAATGAAGCTTTCGGATCCAATCTGTACTCCTCCATTAACCAAAACTCCGGTGCTTATATGACAGTGATGACCTATTTGCACATCGTGTTCAACCAATGCGCGACTATTAATGATGCAATGATCACCGATAACCGCGCCTGCATTCACGATCACACCATGGCCCAAGGTAGTTCCAAGGCCAAGCTGCACATGACTGCTAACCACCGCATGGGGTGATATCAAAACAGGGAATTGAAAACCAAACTGATCAAGCTGTTCGGCAAGGCGAACACGTGGAGCAGCATCTGGTACCTGACCGATCGCCAACACCGCAGCCGAGCATTTCTCACGCAGCGATGGTAAGTCGTCATCACAGCCAATCACCGGGTAACCGAGAACTCGACGACCAACCTGCTCTGGCAATCCCACCAACCCATATATCTGCCACTCCGAAGACGATTCAATCAGCTCAATGAGTGATCGAGCATGGCCACCGCAACCAATCAGCAGAAGCTGCTTCATGCCGCACATCCGTCCAGGAGCTGAGGGCTACTTGGCAGGTTGACGAGACGCGGTGCCAGGTTCTCGGACACAACAAGTGATCCTGCAGGGCAAGCCTCGTAAATGGGGAGCTGATGCAATGGGGTCCAGATTGGGCGCAGCAACAGACCTACTGAGTGTGCACGTTCGAGTAGCTGCAACCGCTCAGCTTGTACAGCTCGTGGATCTTCTGCCGTAAAGCGTAAGCTCACCAACCAATGGTTACTGATGCAATCTGTTGGTTCGGCCACCAACTCCACACCCTCCAAATCAGCAAAGGCATCTGCATAGCGCTGAGCAAGCTGACGTTTGGCATCAAGCCGACGATCCAAATCCTCTAGCTGGGCTACACCAAGTGCGGCATTGAGGTTGGGCAGTCGGTCATTCCAGCCGATGGCGTCGTGGTCAAAAGCCCAAGGGTGAGGCTGCTTTGCGGTAGTGGACAAGTGACGTGCACGCTTGGCTAAGTCGGCGTCATTGGTGAGCAGAGCACCACCACCTCCAGTTGTAATCAACTTGTTTCCGTTGAAGCTGAGTGTGCCCACCGCCCCAAAGAGACCGCAATGAGTGCTTCCTCGCCAGCTCGCGAGGGCTTCAGCAGCATCTTCAACCAGTGGTAGCCCCCAGGAGTCAGACACTGCCAGGAGCTGATCTACCTCAGCCGGGTGGCCGAACACATGCACAGGCAACACCGCAGCTATACGACGCCCTGTTTCTCTATTCACCAGAATGTCTTCGCGTCGCTCCGCAATGGTCTCCAGACGAGCAGCCAAGGAAATGGGACACATCCCTAGCGCGTTAGGCGCGACGTCAACAAAATGAGGAAAAGCCCCCAGATGAGCAACGGCATTGGCCGTAGCAACAAAACTCAACGGAGGTAACAACACTTCATCGCTGTAACCAACCCCCACCAGATGCAGAGCCAAGCGCAGCGCGACAGTGCCATTGCTGACAACCACCGCATGGCTTGCACCAGTAAAGGTGCACAGCTCTTCCTCAAAACGACTCACCCAGCTGCCTGCTGTGCTCACCCAGCCGGAATCAAGGCACTCCTTAACGTAGGCCCAGGCCTGGGTGCCAGTAAAATCAGGTTCATGCAAGCTGATGGGATGCTCCTTTGAGCTGGGACCCACCACCTGTTGAATGGCCTCAAGAACAGAATCCACGTTGGCAGCTCCAAGAGTTGTCATGTCTCAGACCGCATAAGTGCCAGGGCGATAACGCGCAAGGTTGGCAGGATCACTGAACCATTCTGCGGTTTGAGCCAAACCACGTCGAAAGCCATCGAGGCCGCCATAAACCGGCTTCCATCCAGTGAGCTGACGCAAGAGGGTGTTATCACCAAACAAACGATTCACCTCTGAACCCTCCGGCCGCATTCTCTGTTCATCCGTCAAGATCTCTAGCTGAACATTCATCACCTCACCGATCAACGAAGCCGTATCCCCAATTGAAATCTCAAAGTTGCTGGCAGCATTCACAACCTGACCAAGTGCAGGATCACAATCAGCGATGGCCTGAAAGGCAGCACAGGTATCAGCAACAAAGTTGAAATCACGCGTTGGCGAGAGAGCCCCTAAACGGATTTGACGCTGGCCAGCGGCGACTTGCGTGATGATCGTCGGGATAACAGCACGGGCACTCTGACGTGGGCCGTAGGTATTGAACGGTCGTAAAACTGAAACAGGTGTTTGAAAACTACGCCAATAGCTCAGTGCTATCTGATCGGCACCGATCTTGCTGGCGGCATAGGGCGACTGACCAACCTGCGGATGCTCTTCTGTAATCGGTACAAACTGGGCAGAGCCGTAGGTTTCAGAAGTTGAGGTATGAACAACGCGGCTAACACCCAAATCACGGGCAGCCTGGACAACATTCAAGGTGCCATGAATGTTGGTATCCACATAGCTAGCGGGGGCAAGATAACTGTAAGGAATAGCAATCAAGGCTGCCAGGTGGAAAACCTGATCACAGCCGGTCATTGCTTCTCTGACAAAGAGAGGATCACGGATATCACCCAGAACAACCTCTAGCTCAGCCTTGACGGATTCCGGCAAAGTATCCAACCAGCCCCAACTACCGTTGGAGTTATAAAGACAAAAAGCACGCACATGATGTCCAGAAACTAATAATGCCTCAACAAGGTGAGAACCGATAAAACCATCAGCACCAGTGACAAGTACGTTCATCGATTAAGCTCCTGCTGTTGTTGACGCATGAGCAATTCAACCAGTTGAAAATCTATTAGCTCATCGATATCAACAGAACGAACTCGCGGCATCACATGTAACCTCGCTCTTCCCTGCCATAGCCCGAGGGCGAGAGAATGATAATGCCAACAATAAATCGAAGCATTCATAGCGTAAACACGGGGGGCTTGCTGACGAGATGTAACATCAGCAGGAAGGGTCTTGACGACTTGAACACAACCGTGATCTCCGCTCAGCTCTACCATGTTGAAATAAGGATTTTTCTCAGCTTCATAGCCTGTGATTACAACATCGGTGTTCGCATCAAGAAGATCCAAACAAGCGGAAATATCAGAAGCGTTGCGGAGAGGCGACGTTGGATCAAGATCAACTATACGTGATACAGGACCAACATGTTCAGCAACCCAATCTACCAGGTGTTCTATCACTGGATGCTTCGGTGCAGAATGACCTGACAACTCGCTTGGACGAATAAATGGTACCTCTGCACCAGCGGAACGAGCCACAGCGGCAATGTCGACTGAGTCAGTTGAAACAAAGACGCGATCGATCTCAAGATGGGAAATAGCCTGCTGAATGGTGTGAACAATCAATGGCTGTCCAAGCAACGGGCGTATGTTTTTGCCCGGAACACCTTGGGAGCCTCCACGAGCACAAATGGTTGCAATCGTCAACATTGGACTAATGCCATTCGTTTAAGACCAACTGTAATTGCTGAAACAGCAAGGCCCTCAGACAGAGGGTGAACTTGCTGCTGTTGCGTCAGCAAGCTCTCGACGAATGCCTTCATTGCAGAGTAGTAAGTAGAAGAAACATCAAAGCCACTATCGCCAGAATCTAAAATTTGACTTCTATCAGCAGTATGAAGAGACAGGACTTTTGCAGACAAGTCCCAAACCAAGGTGCCAGTTTCACCCACAAACTGATAACGACGCAGGGGAGATCGAGAGACATAGTCTAGGCCAATCTGGACAAGTGCACCACTATGAGCCCGCAAAAGGGCTGTTGCAACTGACTCTGACTTTATCTCAAGACGCGGAACATTCTCGACAGCACAAGCCAAAGGGGTTAATTCACCAAGAATCCAATAAGCGGCATCAATTTCATGAATCAGGTCAAACAATACCCCCCCTCCCCGAGCGGGATCAGCACTATAGCTTTCACGATGATCTTGCTGGGGTCGCCAATCGGGTAGCCACTGACCAGCATCAAAGGAAGCCCTCACCACTCGTCCTATGACACCAGCACAAATAAGTTGCTTAAGCCGCTGCAGGGAAGGTAGAAACCTAAGGTTACAGCCAACCTGGGTAACTGGCACCTTACTGGCAGCAGAAAGACATTGCTGTAGAGACTCTATTTGCAACAAGCTTATTGCCACTGGTTTCTCTATATACATTGGCAACCCAAACTGTAAGGCACTTAACACAAACTCAGCGTGAAGAGACGAAGGATTGGCGATAATCAAAGCATCAAGAGGGATATCCAAAGCTGCTTGCAGATTAGGGACCAATTCAGCCTTTAGAGACTCAGCGAAGACATCATTGCGAACACAATCACGAACAAAAACCCAACTAATATCAGGGATTAAAAGCATTAGTTGCTCAACATGGCGACGTCCAATAGAACCCGTGCCAGCAATAGCAATCCTCATAAAAAACTACGAGTAAGATATACAAACACCAAAAGTCGAATGTGAAATCATACAGGCAAAAGAATCAACAACAACATGAGGAGAATACTCTTAGACGAATATGGACAGATGATATAAAATCAAAACACAGGAGAAAATAGTTCACCACAGGCTACGAGTTACAAGCAACAAAGAAAGCAAAAAGAAACGTAAATCGCTAGACTTAAGGATCAAGGCACCAAATCTTGAGATAAATTCATGGAGAATAAACATTCATTACGTGCAAACAAGGCCGCATCTGCAGTAAACATATTTCCATCTAAGTTAAATTGAAGTTCAGCAAAGATATCTGGAAGAATTTTATTTTTCGGTGACTCTATATAGATAAGTTTAAAATAGTCGGGGTGAAAGCGGCTTTGCAGATCAAAGAATATTGCAGATTCGACTTTTCTACCCATAGCTCGACAAGACATCACAAAAGAAATGATACTGAATGGACAAGGTTGAATCTGCACAATCGCAATAATACCGTAATCGCCAACAGAATCTGAAAGACGATATGCAAGAAAAACGTGACCTTGAGCAGAAAAATTATCGAACTGCTCTTTAGTGATACGGGAGGTAGAAACATTAAATTGATTTGTTTTATTAATAAGTTGAATTGCACGGGTAATATCTGAAGGGTCTGATACAACAAAAGAATGTAAACACAATTGAAGTTTATTGTTAATCTCAGACTTCGTCAGATGCCGGTCGACTAGTAAGTTTCTCTTTGAGTTTTCCAGATAAAATTTATTTCTATTCTCATCCTCAGCGGTTGAAGAGGTCAATCTAACGCAAGAATTGAATAAAAGCTGTTGAACAATATCACAAGAAAAGTCCAAGACAGGGGCTTCAATCTCGGATGAATAGATGTTCATCTCTTCACGCTCTAGAGATGAATCATCAAGAAAAATAATGCCAGAGTTGGTTAGGTTTAGTTCTCCAAGACAATTGAAGATATAAGAGTATTTACTGTCCCAGCCTGAGTATATTTTATAAAAAGAAGACGTACTCAAAGGAAAGTCAGTACGAATATCAAAAACATTATTTACCACAGATGGATAATTTTTAGTAACACCAATAAGAACAATTCCTTTGCGAACGGCTTCCAATAGAAAATGTTGGAAGCGAAAATAGTTATCGGGCAATTTAATATTTTCAACACCATCTTCTGCGATAGTACCCTGCCAAAGAGTATTATCAAAGTCAACAGCTATCAGCTTTGTTATAGGTAAAATTCGATTTAAAACCTCCATAGAAATACGAAGGGCAACAGAACCAACGTAAAAAGGATCTATTGCAATGGAGCTAGTTCTTAGAAAACTGTTAGTCATAGGCTTAGACCCGTTAATAAAGATATCATCAATAACAATTGGAACTATCCCACATTTAATCGAGTAATGGTAAAGCTTTGGACGAAACACAAAGTTCCAATCAAAAGAAGATGTGAAAATCGATACAGGTTCAGAATCCAATTCGGGCAAAACAAAATAAACATGCTGAAATGCAAAGGAACTAAAGAAGTTAAGCCTTGAAACTATATAGTCGTGTATACAAGAAGGATCAGAAGAACCCTCTAAAAAAGGGGAAGATTTGAGAAGATCTAAACTAAGAGTAATAACAAGGATGTCTGAAAGATTGCTGGGGTCTGGAGTATAAGTAAAGAAGTCATCAAAATAAGATTCATCAATAAAAAAATGAGCTCGCAAATCGAACGATAAGTGACCAGCCAAAGCCCATTCAAGATATTGAATAGAATAATTAGACACAAAACGGATGCGTCTAGAAGAAGAATCTAGAGTCTGATTATCCCGAATAGAACGGAATGCAGAAATTTCTGAAAGTGAGTAATCTATTTTCATGAAAAAATACTCTGATTAGGTCGATCTTGATCGCCATCACCACGCATGTTAATCATGGTAGGGCAAGAGCAAATGTTTGGATCTACATAATACTCACAATTAAGCTTAGGGCGTGTAAAGTCAAGAGGGTCAATTAGATTTGGAAAAATTGAGTCAACATCACATAAAAAACCAACATTCAAGAGGGCTTGAGACAAAAATAAATTATTGGTAAAGCAATCAATATAACTCACATCCATACTCTGAAGGTGAAGAACTAGATCGTAAATAAGGCAACCAGCAAAAATATTGATTGAGGTGTGGTCTGGAATATAATCACAGTCGACAACACGACAAAGCGAAGCTCCATTAAAATCTACAAGACGCCACACAAGATAGAAGATAACCTTTTCATCGACATTTGTAATAAAACTGACCTGATAATCAAAGAAAGGATGGTCAATATACCTCCACTTAATATAATCACGCGATTTGAATGTTTCTAAGATTATATTGGATTTATGCTTAGGCTTGAGGCTTGGAGAAAATGAAAAACGAGTAGATCCAACAGAAGTATGATTACAAAAAGGCTTTAAATTGCTGTAGTTCTTAATATCAAGAAGGGGGGTTTTGCTGGCGTAAGATGGCTCCCAGTTAAAAAGATTACCAACAGAATTTGGATCGAGAATGAAAGTATAATTATATATCTTATCTACAGTTTTATAGCCAAGAGCCTTAGCTATTGGTAAATTCATGTTTGATGCGCCTAGGCCACATACTACACGAATTAGTATCCACTAGTTCTTTCATTAATAGAGCTCCAATACCGTTTCTATATTGTGGCAGAGTGAACCACATAGCAGTCCATAATCCCGGTACTATTCGTGAATCAATTAAAAAATCGCAGGCATAAAATCCCAGTATTGATACCAACGCATCACTTTCAGTAGCAATATAAAATGACATCTTAGAATTAATTTCAGATCTTATATAAAACCAATTAAAAAGTTCGTCGGACAACAGAGGATGGCACTTATGGTGCGTCGAGGAAATAAAGCTCTGGATAAGAGTTTTGTACTGAATAGACGGGAACTTAAGTAACTTCACAATTCAATCGCTTGCAAGTAAAAGAAACATCAACCAAAACAAGAGTATCGTGACTAATTGAACCTTTTAGCTTGGATACACCGAGCGATTCGTTGAAAAAAATCTCATTAAGCTCGTACAATAGCTCATCATTTGTATAAACTGGATGGCGAAATTTAGATGATGCCTCTAGAATCACAAAGTAATCACCGGGATATTCCATACCTAGATGCCGAGAAAATGGCATTAGCGTCATTACTCCATGGCAGATACGACGAGAAAAGCCATAATTTTGAGCTACAGCATCAGAAACATGAAAATATGCACAATCTGTGCTTAACTGCACAAAAGAATTAAGTCAAAGTCGGTGAATACATGCTGCCACTTAAAATTTCTCATATTTTGGGAAGCATTAAGTCTATAAACTCTCCAAAATTTTGGAGTGAGACAAGCTCATCAGCCGTAAATGTAATATCAAAGAGTTCTTGACATTTAACAATCAGTAGAATGTGGTTAAGCGAATCCCATGATTCAACATCATTTGCACTAAGCGATCTTGTCAGTACTAGATCAGGAGCACCCAATATCTCGCGATAGTGAGGCTGCAGGAAGGAGATCAATTCGTTCTCAGTCATAACAGTCAATCAGGAAGGCTTGCACACAAGCGCACCGTAGTTTACTGGAACGACCTCACCGATGGTTCGAGCCTCATAAGCTTCGTCACAGGTATCATGACGAATTTCAAATCCAGCCTTGATTAATTGATGTCTAACATCTTCGCAGGACCTATACAAATAAATATGGTCAGCATTTGGTGCATTAACAGCAGCTGAGATAAGTCCAAGCCCGCCAGGCTTCAAAGATTTGTAGAGCGATTCAAGCATTTTCATAGGATCTTCAAGATGTTCAAGTACCTCAATACTAAGTATGAAATCAGCAGTAGATTGAAAATATTGGTTGAAATGATAATAATCACATAAGCAAAAGGAATATTTATCGACTGTACCGAACTTACTTAGAGTAGATCGAGTATATGAAAGTGAATGAGGGCTCATATCACAACCAATACCAGTCATTTGGGAATCACGTAAAAGATTACGTGAATAAAAACCAGTACCGACTCCAACATCAATGAATAGTCCAGACTTAGGTAACACTGGGACAACTATTGATTTATAGAATTGATACATAGCATAATGATGCTTCCATAAATAGTGAGAAAGCAGGATTCCAGGAAGATATAAGGAATGCATATACGACTCAGATTGGTAGACTTCTGAGGCACATTCGGCGTAAGTCTTATTATCATAGTCCTTAGTCTTTTGAAACTTTGCAGTCAAAAGAAGAGAATCCATAGCAAATTTGGCATATCCATCTGCGGCGGTTCGCAACTCCTCGATAGTTCCAAAATGTTTGATTAATTCACCATCAAATTCCTGGGACCAAGAATCACCTAGAAGCTGTTGTTGACGCGGAATATTTGCTGAAAGAAATGGATACTTTGAAGCAAAGTAAGACTGGAGCTCTGAAACAAAATTGTTCATAATAAATCAGAGTGTGTTGCAAGAGAAATGGTGGCTCGGAGATAAATTAACGAAAGTCAATTAAGATGTATTTAACATCTGATTTCAAATGGGTAGACCATGAGGGTAAAAGAAATATGGTAAAATAAATAAAACGCATTACGCATGTCAATCTCCTTTATTACATACCACTACATCAGAAATAGCAATCATAGCACATTCAAACCATACGCAAGAACAGTGGAAGAATTTATAATGCAAGTTGAATACTTAAACAAAAATTTTGACATTATAGATCCTAATGATATCGAAAAGGTGCAAGATTGCCTAAAATCCAACAAGAACAAAGGTGTAATATTTACATTCGACGATGGATACAAAGATCATGTTGTAGCATCTCAGATTTTAAAATGCTACGGAGTAAGGGGATTATTTTTCATCCCAGGCAAGGTCATTGAAGGAAAAGAATTAGAAGTCAATAGAATTCATCTATTAACTTATAGCGGTATAAGTTGTGAAAAATTACTATCAAGGCTTGAGACAACAATCAGGAAAGAGAAAATGAAAATAAGGACACAGGATAAAGCATGCAAAGAGTATGTGTCAATAGAAAATTACATCCAAGAATTAATCAACGACAATGGTTTTGACAATGGGTACACACTAGCAATCAAAAGATTGCTGCAAAGAGACATTACGGATTCAACGGAAAGGGCATATGCAATCAATGAGTTATTTAACAAACTTGGCGATGAGTTAGATCTTCATGAAATGAAAACTTTATACATGAAGAACACAGATATAGAAAAACTATCTGTCGATGGGCATGCAATGGGCCCTCACGGATACAATCACGTGTGGTTAGGTACCCAAAACGAAAAGATTCAAAGTCAAGATATAGAACTATCAATCAAAGCACTAGAAAATGTGATTAGGGAATATATTGTCAGGGATTGGTATTCATATCCTTACGGAAGTTTTGATGAAGAGACAATCAGATTAATGCAAGAGAATAAAATCACGTTTGGACTAACAACAGATTGGGGTGAAGCACATATGGATCAAGGAAGATATCGGTTAAAAAGGTGGGACACAAATGATTGGTGGAATAACGAAAAAAAGATGCCAAAAAATCCATTGGCTAAATAGAGCAAAATTAATTTTTTATAAATCACGAACTATATATATTTCTTTGAAAAATCAGATTACGATTAATAGTTAAATCTAACACGGAAGAATGCGGCCGACAGGTATACCCGATGGCTGTACAGAAAGGTAATCACTAAATTTTTTGAAATCAGAACCCAATAATATATCTACAATTCTCAAATCATAGCAAAGTTTAGATTCATACCAAGAGCCAGCAAAGTGTAAAGCGGTGTACTTGGACAAACAACTTACAACCGATGCAATAACCGATTCATCGATAGTATCTTTACGAAGATAAAGATGGCGATAGTTCCATGCCATTTCATAGTTCCATATAGCCTGAAACTCATATGGTAAAATTTGGCAATTAAAATTATTCCTGATCTCAAAGTTAAAAGCGGGTTCATCTCCACTATCTGTAATTGATTTGATAGAATCATCATACTTTATGTATATCTCTCGAAGCCCTTGAGAATGAAGAAAAGAATTGCAAACAAATAGCCCTGCACAAGAAACATCGTCATAAGGTTCATAATTATGGTAAGTATAATAGTCCTTAATGCTCATAAAAATAGCGGAATCAAGAGGGTAGGAATCAGAATAATCATGATGTCTATGAAAGCTCATTATTTTTCTCGCCAATAAATCATCTCCAGGCAAGCCATTTAGCTGACTAACTATACCAAGCGAATTAAAGTCATAAGTATTAAATATATTTTTACCATAGGGGTTAAATAAGATGTCAGAGTCGAAATAACAGACGTTTATATTTTTAGATAAAATTGATGATAGAGCATGTGGAGCAAGAAATTTCTGCCAAGTCTTTTTTTTGCCGATGCAATTAGTAGGGCAATCAGCAGTTATATCGTCAACAATAACGGCAAGACCGAGATGATGAAAAATACAATATTGCTTAACAAGGGGGTAAATAAACGTGTCAAATCTCCTTAAGTACTCAGATCCTATAGCTAAGGTGATTAGCCAATTGTCTGAAGATGAGTTAAGACGTAGATCAATGCTTGACATAACTAGTGCTTAGTAGTGGAGAAAGAAGTAGAGCTAAGTAATGGCCATCTCGCCAAGCTAACTTCAGAATGTCTCTGAGCCTGTTCACGAGATAGTTTGAGACCATCGCCAACAAAATTCAATAGATGAGCTGTGGCAACGGCATCTGTTGACTGATGTAGTAAACCCTCAACAAGGTGATCAGAGTGGCCTGCTCCACCAAGCAATATAATTGGTTTAGACAACTGATCTCTAAATGTATTTGCTAAGGTAAGATCAAAACCTGTACCAGTTCCATCCCTATCAACAGATTGTAGAAGGATCTCACAAAATGGTAATGGATCTAGGAAAGATATTAGCTCTTGTATATTGTACTGGACTTCTATCAAACCATTGTCAATAAAAAACTTAAAATCGCCATGATCATGCTTAAAGTCAATAGATGCCACTAAAGACTGCTGCCCATAAACAGAAGAGATTTTCTCGGAAACATGAGGGCATTGAATTAATGAAGTATTTAAGCAGACCTTATCAGCACCATTTTCAAATAAAACTTTGGCATCTTCGAAGGATCTTATACCGCCACCTGCAGTAATGGGAACAAATATATTTTCGGACAAATTATACAATAGGGTGGCAAACTTATTTATATCTCGAGACTTTCTTGAGATGTCAAGAATGATAAGCTCGTCAATAAAAGTGGCTGAATAATTGAAATTATAGTTGCGCTGGAGCCATCGAAAATCCCCTATGCGTTGAAGCTTAAAGTTTCTACTTAAACAAAAGAAACCATCACAATAAAGAAGAACAAAGATAATACGCTTTTTAGACATTGGAAAAAGACAAGAAGTTATCTAATAGAATAAGGCCATTGGTCTGACTCTTTTCGGGATGAAACTGAACACCCATTATGTGATTAACATTGGCTGAAGAGATGATTTTTGCATCATAATTACAATATGAGTAGGTAGTAAAGTCATGGGGAACATTAAACGCCCCATATGAATGAACAAAATAAAAATCTGATTTGTTAGCAATATTCTTGAAGAGAGGATCATTCTTTGATGTATAAACTGAAGTAAAACCTACATGTGGAAGAACAAATGAAGCATCAATATGTCGGCACAGTGGAACAATCTGGATTGGTAATAGTGAAAGCCCTTTCGTATACGAAGGCTCTTCACTGCTACAGCACAATAATTGAAAACCTAAGCATATTCCTAAGATTGGAATTGACCTAAACATACAAGCATCAATAATTGCTTGTGATAGACCTAAAGATAAAAGATTATCCATTCCAGTCTTAAATGAACCAACACCAGGTAATATTATAGCAGACGAGTTTAAAATATCTTTGGGATCAGAAGTCAAAATCGAATCATAACCTATGAATTGAATGGCAGACTTAATGGACCAAAGATTACACATTCCATAATCAACAATTGCAATTTTTGACATATTAATAAATTACTGTATAGTAAAAGTTGGGGACCATAAGCCATCCTTTAGTTCAAAAAGATCCTTATTCACCCAACGAGCTAATGTTGCATTAAATTCTGCTTCTGACATTTGATAATACTCTAAATACATTTGAAGAAATTCATCAGGAAACTGGCCATCATATAGACGTACAAGATTTATAGCCTGCTCTCTTTTCATTGCACCACGTCTTATTTCTATGCAAGCATCTTGGTTTGAACGACCAAATCCAAATTTGAGATACATCAAATAGGTATGAAGAACATAAAGATACTGATCATTTTGGGCAAAGTTAGTAAACGTACCGAAGTTAGTGTCGTCAGCTTCCTGAAGACCACATTGCTTTTTAGCTACTAAATAGTTCCGGTAAGGATCCCAATTTTCGAAGTATGACCAGTGAGAGAACAATACTTGAGTCTTATCCTGTTCAGCGAAAGTCAACCAGTAAAGATCAGAGTCTGATAAATCAAGCGTAGAGAATACTTTTTCATAGCCTGCCTCAAATCCGACACGTTTCATATATTCAATACCGAAAGTAGTAAGATTTGCCTTTTCAGAGCTACCTCCGTATTCCATTTCAGCATCCTCACCATACATTATCAGTGGTACATTCATTTGTTGAGCGACTCTTGTAACTGAAGTCACGATGGCAACCAGCCATCCAAAATATGGAAAACCATGATGAACAAAGCCCGCACGATTAATGTTGCGAATGGTTTCAGGATTGATATTTATGGAAACTTGATCGTAACCAGATTTAATAAAGTTCTTAAGATTCTGAGCACCAAGTTGTGTTTCTAAAGGTGGAGTTACGGTAACACACAGAGGATTCATGTTGAACTTATGTTTAAGGTTGTAAGCTACATAACTTCCGTCTTTGCCACCACTTACAGGAACAATAACATCATATGAATTATTTTTAGATCGATGAGAATCTAGAAGAGAAAGAAGCTTTGAGTTTCTATCATCCCAATCAACAGATGACTTTTGTTCTTGCCACAAACAAGCATTACATACCCCATCCCTATTAAAAGTAATGCGTGGTCTCGTAGACATAGCAAGACATCGAGTACAAAATTTTGGCTGCATCAAAAGATCTAGAGGAAGTAGGATAATTTTAACATAAGATTTAAGCGGCTTCGCGCAAGGTTGAGATTAAACTTGTCAACCTTTTTTCATGAATTTCTTTTATGTTGCGCAATTGATTTATATTAATTGGCATGAAAGTAGCGCATGCTGTAATAAACCCTTTCCACTCATCCAAAGTTGGATTATCTGTAAACCCGTACAATCCATTATCATGGTCACAATTATCAAAATCATTAAGCAATTCAGAGTAGATCATAATAGGTATTGACAATAGTTGCGCGTAACGATAACCTGAACTAGCAAGTGTTATCAAGCCACTTGAATCAAGCAAGTCTTCAAATATTGAAGATCTTTTTGCGCAAGAAAATTCTGCTGTGACATTAGCGCAGCAAAAGTTTATCTGTTTATTAAAAGAATGCTCTAATTTTTGCACCGTTTCTTGATTAACTATAAGTTTTGGGTGAAGCCTAATTTTGAGTATGACTGGTATATCAATAGATTTGAGAGATAAAAGCATTTCTTTTGGCAGTGGATGAGCAAGTTCACTGCCTCGTTTTAAGTATTGAGAAAGGAAAAGTATAGAAAGAGAGTTAGACTTTGATTTTTCCTGAACTCTGGTTGTAATATTATTATATTCATATAAAAACTCCATGCATGGTGCACTCAAGGTCAAACTATAAGATGGAAGTAATCCTTCAAGCAGTCGGGAGTCGGCAATGTTGGTATAAAGCAAAAATCTAGGGTATCCTGAAGATGTATAGCGATAGCTGGATCTATAATAATAAGTATCCGGAGATCTAAGCCCGTGTTCAACGTCAATACATGAAATATTTAATAATCGGGCAATATAACATAACTCCTGAGAGGGTTCGATACCTACGACGAACGAAGGTCTTAGAAAGAGGAGAATAGCAAACCAAAGAAAGCGTTCAAAGAAGGAAAAATGAAAAGATATTGGCAAAATACTATTAAATATTTTATTAGCGTAGGCATCTAGTGTTACGGCGACATCATGAATAGCTGCAGACCAAGGGGAATATCTGGCTGAATTCTTATTAAGTAATGATGTTTGCCTATACCAATAAAAAAAAGTATATCCATCATCACGTAGTTGGTTAAGCAAAGGCTGATATAAAGGGGAAACATTGATTGAGCCTGGCGTCAAAAAGTTGGAATGGATGTAAATGAGAAATAATTTGTTTGAGATTTTTCTTGTTACTCGCATTGGCTAGACGTTAACAGGAAGGCAATGAATAGGGGGAGATAACAGCAAAACAGCCCTTTGCCAAGCAATAAAGTATCTCTAAATTTGGAAATTGGTGGCGCTCCAACTCAAAATTTATCCGTGAATAAGCTAAAATTATATATTGGCTATAACCAACAATCAAAGCAGGTATTGAACTAAAATTGGCACAATTTGAATTATGCTTAGGAGTTGGATGCTTTATTTATCGTTGCATTTAATAAAATGACAATCATACATTGCACATTAGTCCAGAGAAAAAGCTGCAAAACGTCGTATTATTTAAAAATAATCTCAAAACATTCGGGGTCACCAAACTGACCAGCCACCGTCAACCACTAAATTTTGGCCGGTGACCCAAGCAGACATATCTGAAGCCAGATAGACGATAGCCCCTTTAAAGTCCTCTTCACGCCCCATTCGCTTCAAAGGAGTGCGTGAAACATAGCGATCAACAAAAGCTTGAGGCTGCCCGCGTGCCACACCTCCAGGAGAAATCGCGTTGACACGAATATCAGGACCAAGCACCGTCGCCATCCAACGAGTTAGTTGCAGTAAGCCCCCCTTGCTCGCGGCGTAAGCGGCTGGATTATTCATCGCAGTTCCCTCGTAAAGGGAAAGATCTGGACCAAGGAATCCATAGATAGAACCGATATTAATAATAGAAGCACTTTTAGATTGATTGAGTAGCGAAATACATGCTTGTGACAACGCAAATGCAGATGTCAAGTTAACTTCCAATGCTCTCCGCCAGGTGCTGAGAGATTGATGAGCAAATGTAGTAGTCCACCCCTCAAGAACTGTAGTCCCGCCGAACGCCGCGTTGTTAATGAGTACATCGACTTTACCAAATTTATTATCAACAATAGAAGCTATTTTCGAAGGGGATTGCTCATCTTCTAGATCAGCCGCAATTGTCACAACTTGAGCATTAAAAACATTTAGAATCGACTCCTTTGCCAACTGGAGGCCATTAAAGTCTTTATCTATTAAAATAATATTTGAACCCAGCTCAGCAAGAGAAAGGGCCATCTCAACACCAATATGCCCTGCTCCACCTGTAATAAGACTGGCTCGATTAGACATATCGAGCATTTGAAAAATATTTTTTGAGTTCATACTAATTTAGATGCACTGGTGCGAAATTTCATAGAGTGAAATTGGATTCTTTAAAAAACAAAGCATGGAGTTAGAGCCGTAACTAACAAGAGGCTAATTGATCAATTAAGCTATCGCAAAAATTTTTTTCTTACGATATATTTGGACTTTGCAACAACTTTCTCAACGAACGATTTTCTTGTTGCCAATGGAAACAAGCCTTGTTTGAAAACATGCTGGGTGCCAACCCGACCACTAAAGTAAACTAGCCTACGTGAATGCTTTGAAGGCGATCGAGGAGTGACCGAATGTATGGCATTAGGGGAATTGACCCATAATATGGCTGTATTTGCGGCATAAGGAATTGTACATCTCGTGACAACATGCTTCGAATTAACACTCATGGTTCCACGAAAGATGGGCTGTTGATTGTATCTCCACGAAGACAATTCAAGATCACCACCAGACGATAAGTCACATGATCTTCTAAAATAAAGAAGACCAGCAAATATTTTTTGCATACCATCTACATGTGGACCTCGAACGGAAGTAGGCAAGCTTAATGGAGTGTTTATCCCAACATCGCCTTCTAGAAAAATAGTTTTTTCTTCATCTTTTTTTGAAAGAGGTATATCAGGAATATGTGTAGAGATCCTAGCTTTTTCAATGCTGCAACCTAAGAGAGTCTCTAGAAGGGGTGAAGTAGTTAGGATTTCTTTTCTAAATAGATCTAATACTTGCTGAAAAAAATAATTTGACAAATGTAAGGAAACAAACTCTCGCCAAATCTCTGCCCCTTCCCAGCAGGCATCTTTTTGGAGAATAGAATGGAACTCTACTTTTTGGCGAACATTCTCGCCAGTTCTCTCTGGTTGCCAATTTTGGAGAAAACTGTCAGATGGATAGGAGCTTTCTAATTGGTTATAAATTTCACTTGAGAGACAATTTCTGATTATTACATGGGGAAATGGATCGTGTGAGACCTGTATACTTGGCGATGAGCTTAAGATGCTCAAATGTTCTTTACTGAAAGATGACATAGTCATAGTAAATCCTTCTCAATCTTTAGAAAACTATATTGCCCACGGTCGAGTTTATACAGCGAAACTTGATGAAGTGCTTGAAATTCCTCTATAGCTTTCATGACTCCTGGGAATTTAAACTTATAGTCATCGCCAACAAGAAGGCCGCGGTGCTTAACTTTAGGCCACCATAGATTGAGATCCTGGGAAACAGCTTGATAGGAGTGGTCTCCATCAATATACGCAAAATCCAAGGAAGAGTCAGCAAAATCATGTATAGCCTCAAGTGATGATTTTCTTGATATCATTACCCTGGGATCAGACTTAAACCTGGAGCAAGTCTCTAAATAAAAGGATTCCTGAATGTTCTGATTTTGAAAATAGTCTTCATCGCCAGAATAAACAGACCAAGGATCGATCAGGCATAGAGAAGAAATTGGAAGTCTTGAAAGGATGCGAGCAGCATGATTACCTCTGTGGGCTCCAATTTCAACCCCAGTAAGTTTTAACAACTTTAAGTCATATGATTTATAGCTTTCAGCTTTATATATAAGCGCGGCTTCTGCTAGCTCAAACCAAGGTTCTGTTTTGCGGACACCCAGTCCGAAGGATCTTTTCAGTTTGTTTGTAATCCTTTGAAAAAAAGTCATCTAAAAAATGAGAGTTGTGCTTGAAACATTAATTTAAGCGAAATGAGTTTCGCTAGCCACAATGTATTTTAGTACACTATAAATTAATCATGGGCCTGACAAGCATTGCTTGAGCATGACAATAATTAATGGGACTATATTGTGATCCCAAGATAATTAAAATCACACCCAAGACAACTACAATTACCCCAAAAAAGTAATTTTAAGTGTCGCAAAAAATTCAAGAAACGGGGATGGCATTAAATTAGAAGCGATAGAATGGCATTAGGTGGTTATTTTAAGGATCACCCAAGTAGCTGAACAAGTTTCAGTTTCTTCATTTTCTAGATAAATAGGCCTTACACTTTTAATTCTTGGTAGTTTTTCTATAAATTTCAAAATATCACGATAATGATAATATATTCCACAAGTGTATTTTTCCGGGCGATTGATAAAAGCCAGATCTTCTGACGCAGGGCAAAACTCAAATCTTAAACCTATAGGTTTATCAAGTCCCTCTGTATAAAGCTTTATGCTTTCTGGGTCCGCTAAAATATGTCTCGGTAGAAAGTTATCCTCAGGATGGCACCTAAAATCAATATATAAAACTCCGTTTTTTGCAAGATTTCTCTCAATTATCCTACTAAGCGTACTCAAAGGATAGTCGAGAAAATAACTTGATCCCAATATAGTACAAATGTCATATCGGCCTTCAAGGTTATTCATATCGCCAGATATCTGATTCACATTTATGCCAAATGCAATATTATATGCAATGATTTTATTGATATTACGAGTGTCTATATCATTGGCAGTCAGGCTATTAAAAAAGTATTTTGATCTTTGCCCAGACAGTCGCCAAGAAAGATACCCGTCCATACAGCAACACTCAAGGAAATTAACTCGTCGTCTATTGAAGGCCAATGAGAATAAAATATCGTTACAAACAGATAGATGTCTAATGTGAGGATTTGATACCCCAGAGTTTAACTTCAAACCGTAGTTAAACTGAAAGTGACATCCACTTGTTGCATTAATAAATTCACCTACTTTTGATGCATCTACGTGCTTAGCATTCGGAGCAGGGAAAACACAATTGACAAAGGCAAGGGAAGTTTTTCTAATTATTTTTTTTAGAATAGTGGAAAACTTCATATGTTTTTTAGATTTAAGCATGAGTATTTATAGCTCCTTGATTAGTAATTTGAAATCAGAGCGTTGAGGTTGAAGAAAGTCGTATGAGTCATTGAATAAATTTAGAAAGGAATGGGAAAGACTTGCAGAATATCACTTAAAATATGGTGATTTTCTTGGCTGTCTCAAAGTCTCGCTTATACAAATGTGGAATAAATTTAACAATTTCTTCTGGGAAGCACAATTGAACAGACATTTTCGGGGAGTTCGCTAATGCAATTAAGTATCTAATTAGTGGTATACCTCTATTGTTTCGGGGGTCAGTAGATAGTGTATTAATTTCAGGAAAGAGCGACAATTCATTTTTTTCTTTATCTCTCAACGAATCCAAATAACCTGTTCCATAAAAGTCAACACCCAAGAATGTAATTGTTTTAAGTTTTTTTGACATTAGGCAATGGGAAATAATTTTTTGGATGATAGTCAAACCTTTGCCATTATAAATCCGTGCATCTTCTGAAACGAAAGAAATGCCACCTTCAGTTGAGTAAAGGGGTAGACCCAACTTAGAGAAAAATTTGTAAAATCTATACAGGGCTAATCCTGAAAGGTATTTGGAATTTGAATTAACACAGAGAGCCCCGATTTCAAAATGGTCTAAAATTTGTTTCGGGAAAACTGGTACATAACCCTCAATTTCATCCACTCTTCCAACTACCTGCATGTCATAAGTCAATTTAGACAACACAGGATGATTTTGTATATCAACTGAACTTACTAGAATTGTTAAATCAGCCTGCGTAATCTCAAAATAAATTTTTTCATCTGGCAGTTCTGCCAAAGAAGCTCCCTTGCTTACAATGCAAATTTTCTCAGCGTCAGCTAAAAATGAATAAAGAGGGCGAAACTTATTGAAAATCCCTATCCATTGATAATAATTGTATGGCAATGAAGATTTCTCATGTAGTTTTTGACACAAAAATCTAGTAAGCTTTTTCGCGAACTTAAAAAGACGATGGATCCCAATCATAAGTCGAGAAATTATGAGGTCTTATTGAAAGATCGAAATTTTGCTATTTTCTCTTTGTATTTACTTAAAATTACTTTTGAGTCGCTATATCCTACTAGTTTGGAATCTTCAAGCCAAATAATTTTATCGCACATTTCTAAAGTCCGAAGGTTGTGTGAGATCATGATTATTGTCAATTTAACGGAAGACTCTCGTAGTGCAGTTAGGATAGACTCTTCAGTATATAAATCTAATGCACTTGTAGCTTCATCTAAAATAAGTATTGGCTTATTTTGATAAATAGCTCGAGCTATCCCTATTCTTTGCTTTTGGCCACCACTTAGATTACTGCCTCTCTCAGTTAAAGTCTTATGTACATTCTCACCCAAGCAGTCCTCGAGCAATGATGTAATCAACGATTTTTCAGCCGCATCTCGAATTTTTTCATAATCATATATTTTGCTCAATGAAATATTTTCGGCCAAACTCTTGTTAAAAAGGAATATCTCCTGTGGTACATGTGATATTAGAGATTGCCATTGTCTAGAAATTTCTCCGGCCAAAATTTGACCATCAATCATAATGGATCCTTTTGATGGTTCCAGCAATGCAATCAATAGATCGATGAAAGTGCTTTTACCGCTACCTGTTGTTCCTATAATTCCGATCTTATCGCCTCTATATATTTTAAGATTAATGTCAGCAAGAGATTCATGAGGGTTATTAGGGTATTGATAGGAAACACAATTGAATTCAATGCAGTCTTGAAACACTAAATTTTGATGTGAGCTTAAAGCATTAAAATTTGAATATGCAGGTTGATTAAGTAATTTTAATGTCTCATCGATTTGCACCTTCGAGCTTCTGACAGTTACCCAGGCATTAAATATATTTTGAGTATTTGGCAACAACTTTTGGGAGGCTAGTGCAAATAAACCAAGCGTTGGTATCAAAAGTTGTTTTTCTTGAAAAACAACTGCTATTATCAATCCAGCGATGATGAGTATACTTATAAATATGATCTCAACTAAAACCCTCGGAGTTCTATTCAAAAACGTTAGTTTTGCAAGCAAATTTCGTTCTTGATAATCCAAAATATTATAAGATTCCACGTAATCTTTAAATCTATTATTCATTAAAACATCTCTTATTCCACCAAGGCTCTCCTGTATTAACTTTATTTTTTTATTCTTATTTTCTGCAATAATATTACCATAATATTCGACACGCTTGTTAAATATTCGAGTTATTAGTAAATAAGACAAAAACAGTGTTACTGCAATTATAGATGTTTCAATTGGATTAATTATTGCCAATCCAATACCTACAGCAAGAACGGTAAAGAATGAACTCGCAGCTGTCAATAGTGAATTAATTACTAGTACAGTGATATGGATATGCGTGATAATTGCTGCAATTACATCGCCAGAATTGCTTAGCTTATGCTCAATAAAAGGTTTTTTGAGGGTATTTTCATACGCCTGTATACTCATGTCATGTCCAATATTTGCTGACAACAAGTTACTAAACCAAATGATATATAGTCTTGTGACCCCACTTAGAATAACTGCAGAAACAAACAAAATACCTAAGATGATTATTATCTCATCATTTGTAGAAATGTTTAGCCAAGAAATGAAAGAATTTAATGAAGAATTACTGATTATTATCTCTTCTGAAGATATTGATGTTAAAAATGGAACGACTAAAGCCAAAGAAAAGACTTCAAGAAAGCTACCAACGATTATTAATGGTAATGCAGTCAATAACTGAAATAGGCGGGCACGAGGAAGGTGGTTGACAAATTGATTTAAGTAAAAGAAGAAGATATTCACTAGTTGTGGTTAAATTTGAAGATAAAAGTAGTTAATTAAGAAGTGATACAAAAAGCTATTGGTCAATTAAATCAACCTCAAGAATTTCAAGAAGGCACTATGGCAGAAGATTGGATAGGCATTCAATATAAGGAAGTTGATTTTTTTTTACAAAACTCTGCCATTGATCAACTTCTGACCATTGTATACAAAGATAAAATCCAAGCCAGCTTTAGAAGCTGCTTCATAATCATATAAACTATCGCCAAGCATTAAAGCTGGTTTCAGAATAGATCGATTCTTTAATTCTCTGGCTAATATACGGTGTTTATTATCAGGACTTCCAAAAATACCACCATCAAATAACTTATCTATGTTTCTTTCGTTAAAGATCTTTCTTAATTCTAATTGGTCGCTCCCTGAAACAATTGTCCAGGAGCTTTTCTTTGTACGCTCACGAAGCAATGCGAGATGCTTTGCTATTTCACAATCAAGCAAAGCTTTTTCTACTATGCTTGAATAAGTATATAGAAGATGTTCAATACTTGGCACTGATGCTTTGTTATACTTTGGCGCAATATTCTTTAAAAGATGGGAAAATTTTTCGTACCGAGATATACCACCGTGTCTTAGATGATATCTTTTTAGCTCATTTGCAATCTCTTGCCCCATAGGCAAGGCGGTATCATAGAATGCATTGGTTTTAATCGAATTCGAATTTAGGACGACTCCATCACAGTCAAACACGAAGCTGTTGTACTTATCGAGAGAATTGATCATTTATTGGGCTGAAGGTAATCCTCAACAATTTGGATGTCACTTGGAACATCAACAGCCAGGCTTTCTTTTGCACACTGATACATTAACACTTGTTTTCCCAGGTCCAAGAAGCGTAGTATTTCGATATCTTCAGACTGCTCTAACAAGCTTTTACGGCCATAATTACTAAATAACTGAAGCTCTTCAAAACTAAACCCATAAATACACACTTGTTTTAAGTATTCTTTAGGCATAATGTTGAGGTCTTTAAAGCCTGGAACTAATGAGCGCGACATATAAACTAATCTGTTTTTCTCTGTCTTGACAACCTTAGGGATGTTTTTGGAGGAAGGGTTTGAGTTAGTGCTGATGGTGCAATATCCATTAACAACGCAATCAAAGTTTTCTTTCTTCAGTTGAATACATTTTAAAATTTCCAAGTGGTCAATCGTTGGTTCATCTCCCTGCACATTAATGTAAATATCATAATCTATTTGTTTAGAGGCTTCAGCAACACGATCTGTACCTGTAAGAGCATGAGGACTTGTTTCTATGAATTTATATCCATATGAAGTAACGGCATCTGCTATGCGAGTATCATCAGTAGCAACATAAACATGCTCAATACCAACCGCACGGGCTGCTATGTCCGCAACCCATATAATCATCGGTTTATATAATAAGTTGACTAAGGGCTTCCCGGGAAAACGAGATGATGAATATCGTGCAGGAATTACAACGCAGACTTTCATGCTAGAAGAATCATCAAAACATTCCATATAAGCTTTTAGAAGCTATGGTCTTAAAATTCGTTGAAGTTATCGAATGGAGTAAAGCATTAGGATATGAATTAAAATAAGTTAAAAATATATTTTCAATTTCTTCATTTCTTGGATCACCTGGAGCATAACCGTCAAAGCCTGCCAAAAGAATGTTCTTTGACTTACCACTTGTAGCAACAGCTAGCGCATAAGCGAGAACCAGAGGTGAGGGAATAATGCAATACGTATTATTGCATTGAAACTTATTCGCGGATATACCTAAGCCGTAATCAAAAACTTTTTTATTGGCCAATTCATTTCTTAAAGATTTTGGTAGTGAAGAAACTGGGATAATTAATGGCTCGGCTAGTTGATTGTATTCCTCTACATCAGCTATTAGGCGAACAGGGTGACAGGCAATTCTAAGATCAATCAAAGACGAATCGATTGCTGACTGTGTATTGAGTGCAAGTACAAGAGGTGATTGCTTTTGTATATATAGTTCTAGGGCAGATGAATGTTCACGAACCCCTGGGCCAGACCCTAAAATCAGTACTTCTCGACCATTAAATATTTCAGTTGGTGACCAAGATCCATTTGCTTTGTCGATATAAAATTGACGTGCGAGGTCTAAAGAATCAAGACTAAAAACTTTGCCTCCTTCAGATTTTAATTGATTTGTCACTGCAATGATGTCTTCGTCGTCATAACGAGCATCATTAATCATTTCTTGAATATAACTTGGATGTATACCATACTTGCCAGACAAATAATAATATGGATGAGGTCCCCACCCGTACTGAGCTTTGAGTTTATCAAATTTCTGTCTACTTAGAGCCATCAGTGGCACGTAATTGACATTGCCATCGCGTAAAGTCTCAGTTTCTATGACAAGTTCTTCTGTTTTCGCATTACCTGGACCTCTGCCCATACCACTCACAGTTGAATCCAACCAATTAACACCCTCTTCATAAGCACGTAAAGTATTTTGAAGTGCAATTCCCATATTGTTGTGGGTATGTATACCGAGTTCTCTCTGCCAACCAGTACGGAACCATTCGACAATTCTAGAGATGTCATCCGGCTTCAGCGATCCGGTTGAGTCAGCGAAATAAAGAACATCAATGGGGCAATCAGAAGCCATTGATGTTATTTCCTTAATATCAGCGTATTTTCGATCTGATATTTGCATTATATTGATGCATATCTTATACCCATGATCCGCAAGCCATCGTGTAGCAGATAAAACTCTAGATAATTCTGAAAAATGGCATGCAATACGAACTATTGAAACAATTGATGATATGGCGGGCTTCGGAAAAAGTTTTTCTAATAGGCGCGGTATAGAATCAGTTCTACAGATCTCAGATCCGTTAACCATCACAGCGATATCAGTACCATTCAAGAAAGGTAAATTCTCTAGAAATAAATCTGAACTATATGCACATGCCCCTTTGAACTTATTATTCAAAGAAGATCGGAATCCAATTTCTATAACATCAATCTTGGCAGCCAAACTGGCACGAACGTAATTTTCTATTAACTCATCGCTAAAGTTCCAGTTATTATAGTATCCGCCATCACGGAGGGTGCAATCTAAAATTTTAAAGGTTCTTTCATTACTCATTAGTCTTCAGATCACAGAATAATCATTTAGCAGAATATTGAGAAAGATAGCAGCCAAGGCAACTTTTGACACGACAGCACAAAATTTTTGGATAAATTTCTCAGGAAGTCTAGGAGAATTCATGCAAGATTTAATTTCAGAGATTTTCATCAGTTTTATTCTCTAAAGCTAAAGTCGAACTAGTTGTTGAGCTAGCTCATGCCGGAATATCTCCACTGTCCTAGCCAAACCTTCTGCCAAAGGAATTCGCGAACTCCAACCCAAAGCTTTGAGTCGATTGACATCAAGCTGTTTCTTTGGAGTTCCATCGGGCTTGGTGATGTCCCAGCAGATCTCCCCCTGGTAGTGAGTAGCAATTGCTACTGCTTCAGCAAGCTCACGGATACTCAGGTCCACACCCGTACCAACATTTAAATAGCTGAGCTCACTTGGCGCTGGGCTCCACTGCTCCAAAGCAAACAAACAAGCTTCCCCGAGATCATCGACGTGCAAAAATTCACGCAGGGGTGACCCCGTGCCCCAACACGTGACGGTCTCAGCATTCGCCTTCGTTGCCTCATGAAAGCGGCGAATCAGCGCAGGCAGCACATGGCTATTAGTGGAGTGGTAATTGTCGCCCGGCCCATACAAGTTGGTGGGCATCAGGCTGATCGCATCAAAACCATGCTGCCGCCTGAGCGATTCGCACAGCTTGATTCCTGCGATTTTGGCAATGGCGTACCACTCGTTCGTGGGCTCCAAAGCACCTGAAAGCAGCGCTTCCTCCTTGATCGGCTGCTCGGCGAACTTCGGGTAGATGCAGCTGCTGCCAAGGAACAACAGCCGCTGCACACCAGAGCGCCAGGCAGTTTCGATCACATGTGTCTGGATCTTGAGGTTTTCCAGCAGAAAGTCAGCCGGATAGCTGCTATTGGCTTGGATGCCGCCCACCTTCGCTGCCGCCAGAACCACCACCGTGGGTTGGTGCTTTGTGAACCAGGCTTGCACCGAAGGTCCATCGAGTAGGTCGAGCTCAGAGCGGCTGGCTGTCAGCAGTTGGTGGTAGCCACCTCGTTCCAGAGCTCTGAATATGGCGCTGCCAGCCATACCGCGATGGCCGGCAACGTAGATCCTGTCAGCTGGGGTGATCAGGGGGCTCACTCTGCGCCTCCAGCCGCTTTGATCGCTTCAGGGTTTGTAGGCGGGTTCTCCATCGAACCAACAACCGCAAAACCCTTGCGTTTGAGGTGTGCATCTTTCTTGGCGTCCTCCCGATCCGTGGCAACCATCTCGGCCACAAGTTCCTCCAGGGTGGTGGTGGGGATCCAGCCAAGCTTCTCTTTTGCTCTGGTGGGATCACCAAGCAGCGTTTCAACCTCTGCCGGGCGGAAATAGCGCGGATCAATACGCACCACCACATCGCCGGTGTCGGCGCGAGATCCAGTTTCCTGCAAGCCTCTGCCCTGCCACTGGATGCTGCCCCAACCGAGTTCGGATGCTGCTAGCTCAATAAAGCGCCGCACCGACTCCTGCCGGCCGGTGGCGATCACGAAGTCTTCCGGCGGACCTTCCTGCTGGAGCATCCGCCACTGCATCTCCACGTAGTCGCGCGCATGGCCCCAGTCGCGTAGGGAATCGAGGTTGCCCATGAACAGGCACTGCTCCAGCCCCGCATCGATCCGCGCCAGACCCCGGGTGATCTTGCGGGTCACAAACGTCTCGCCGCGCCGCGGACTCTCATGGTTGAACAGGATGCCGTTGCAGGCATACATCCCGTAGGCCTCGCGGTAATTGACCGTGATCCAGTAGGCGTAAAGCTTGGCGACGCCGTAGGGGCTGCGCGGATAAAAGGGTGTCGACTCCTTCTGCGGCACCTCCTGCACTAGGCCGTAGAGCTCGCTAGTGCTGGCCTGATAGATCCGGGTTTTTCCTATGAGCCCGAGCATCCGCACCGCCTCGAGGATGCGCAGGGTGCCAAGGGCATCGCTGTTTGCCGTGTATTCCGGCGCCTCAAAGCTCACGGCCACATGGCTTTGAGCACCAAGGTTGTAGATCTCGTCCGGTTGCTCCTGCTGGATGATCCGGATCAGGTTGGTGCTGTCGGTGAGATCGCCGTAGTGCAGCACCAGTCGAGGATCGCTCTCGTGCGGATCCTGATACAGGTGATCGATCCGAGTGGTGTTGAAGCTGCTGGCCCGGCGCTTGATCCCGTGCACCAAATAGCCCTTCTCCAGCAGAAGCTCCGCCAGGTAACTGCCGTCTTGGCCTGTAATGCCTGTGATCAGGGCAGTTTTGGCAGCTCTAGTGGCGGAGGAGGGCATGAAATCTTTCAGAACGTCTTGCAGGCACACCACGGCTGCCTGCAGTCACAGCGGTCGAGAGCTGAGCTCGATCAACTCGACTGTGACGTTATCAACGGAGTTTGTCATGGAACTCAGTCCTGCTCGCATTGGCATCGACAGGTTCAGCCGATCGGAACCAGAGTTCCCCACTCAGGAAAGTCCAATTATTCCAATGGAAGGAAGGCGCTGAAGCCATTAGCTGGTCAGCCCGTTGGATGATGGGAGTCCACTGCGTTACCAACCCATTGGCGCAGCTCTTGATTACAGGCGGGGCAGGCTTCATCGGCAGCCATACCGGCCTGGTGCTGCTGGAGGCGGGCCATGAGCTGCTGGTCTTCGACGATTTCAGCAACAGCAGCCCGATCGCACTTGAGCGTGTGCGCGAGCTCGCTGGACCTGCGGCCGCTCCTCGGTTGCGGCAGATGCAAGGAGACATCCGCAGCCCCAGGAATCTTGAGCAAGCCTTCACCAAGGCGCCGTCTGGGATTGATGCCGTAATCCATTTCGCCGGCCTCAAAGCTGTTGGAGAGTCCGTGGAGAAGCCACTTCACTACTGGGATGTGAACCTGAACGGCAGTCGCTGCCTGCTGGAGGCCATGGATGCCCATAGCTGCCACACCCTTGTCTTCAGCAGCAGCGCTACGGTCTACGGAAATCCAGAAACCGTTCCGATCCCTGCGACAGCTCCCATTTCTCCGATCAACCCCTACGGCCACACCAAGGCCGCTGTTGAGCGAATGCTGTCCGATCTGCATGCCAGTGCTCAGGACGCCTGGCGGATCGCTTGCTTGCGCTATTTCAACCCCGTCGGGGCCCATCCGTCCGGCCGCATTGGCGAAAACCCGCTGGGCATTCCCAACAACCTCTTCCCCTTCGTGAGTCAGGTGGCTAACGGACGCAGAGAACAGCTCCAGGTGTTCGGCGGCGACTGGCCCACCCCCGATGGCACCGGTGTGCGTGACTACATCCACGTGATGGATCTCGCGGATGGCCACCGCGCCGCCCTGGACTGCCTGCTGGCGGAAGCGACACAAATGGTCACCCTCAACCTGGGCAGCGGCCAAGGACAGTCCGTCCTGGAGGTGGTGCAGTCCATGCAAGCCGCCAGCGGCCGTTCCATCCCCAACACGATCACGGACCGTCGGCCTGGCGATGCCGCTCAGCGCCTGGGCTGGCGCACCCAGCGAAGCCTTGAAGACATCTGCCGAGACGGCTGGGCCTGGCAGCAGCAGAACCCTGAGCGATATACCTGAGCCAGCCAAAAGCCTGCCCACTGAGGGCTTGATCACAGCCCTTCAAGCCATAGCTTCACGCTTATCAGAACAAAGCACGTGTTTCGGTCCTGGCTGTCCATCGGAGCACTCGCAGCCAGCTTGGTGTTGACACCTCTGTCGCTGAGAGCTCAGCCTGAATCTTCTGAAACCAGTCAGGCTCCCAGCCTCACCAGTGAAGAGCGCAGTCGCGTCAGCTTTGATGCCTACATCCTCGGCCCCGGTGATGGACTGGACATTGAGCTGCTGGATCTGCCTGAACTCAGCGGCAGGGTCATCATCGGCCCAGACGGAACCATCTACCTGCCTCGGCTGAGAGCCCTCTACGTGGAAGGCCTCACGATTGAGGAGCTGCGGCTGTTCCTTACCGAGCAGTTCCGCCCCTACGTGCGCGATCCGGAGGTGTACATCCGTCCAGTCCGCTATAGGCCCATTCGCGTGTACGTGGGCGGTGAGGTCAAACGTCCCGGGTACTACTCCCTCAGTAAAGACAATGAACTTCAGCGTATTTCGGAATCCGCCGAGCAGACCACCTTGGATGGCCTGTCTGCCCCAGGAACGTCGCGCGGCGGCCTGAATCAGGTCCCCGGAGGTGCCACGGCGATAACCAGTGGAGGCGGCCTCAGCACCTTTGGCTTGCAGTTCCCCACCGTGTTCGACGCAATCCGTGCTGCCCAGGGCATCACCCCCTTCACCGACCTCTCCAAAGTGCAGGTGACCCGTCGCCAGGCCGCCAGTTCCGGCGGTGGTCGCATCCGCACCAACCTCAATTTCCTCTCGCTGATCACCACCGGCGATGAAAGCCAGAACATCCGCCTCTTCGACGGAGATGTGGTGAGCGTGGCCAAGAGCCCTGAGGTGTTGCGTGAACAGCTGCTCAAAGCTGGCCAGACAAACCTCACACCGCAGTTCATGCAGGTGTACGTCAGCGGACGTGTCAGAAATCCAGGCGCCGTGACGCTGCCGCAGGGGTCGTCCTTGGTGCAGGCGATCGACCTGGCCGGTGGCACCAAACTGCTGCACGGCAAGGTGGAGTTCATCCGCTTCAACCGTGAGGGCGAAATCGACCGGCGCATCTTCGGCTTCAAGAGCGACGCCCCCGCAGATGACTACCGCAACCCCGTGTTGATGGCCGGTGATGTAGTGCGCCTGCGCGAGTCCATCGCCAGTGCCGGCATTGAGGTGCTGAATGAGATCACAGCCCCCGCTGTGGGTCTCTACTCCGTTTATTCGATCTATCGAGATATCCAGCCATGACGAGCAGCCCATCGCAGACGCTTCAGCCCCAGCAGCTGGACAACGACGAGATTGATCTGCGCCAGGTTGCTGCAGCCCTCAAGCGCCAGTGGCTACTGATCGGTGGCATCACCGCCGCTACGGTGCTGCTGAGTGGGATCTACGCCTTCACGCGCAAACCGGTGTGGGAAGGAAGTTTTCAGATCGTGCTGGAAAACCAGGATGTAGGGGGCGGCCGTCTGGCAAAACTGGCTGCAGCCAATCCGATGCTCGCGGGGCTTGCCGGCGTGAGTGCTGGTGAAAGTTCGCTTGTAACCGAGGTCAAGATTCTGGAAAGTCCTTCGGTGCTCAGGCCCACCTACGACTTTGTCAAAGCCAGCAAAGCCGCTGCTGGAGCAGACGTCAGCAAATGGGTGATTACCGATTGGACCAGGAGCTTGGAGATTGAACTGGTGAAAGGCACATCGGTGTTGTCATTGACCTATCGCGACACCGATGAAGATTTGATCCTGCCGGTGCTGGAACGCATCACCCGCACCTACCAGGAGTATTCCGGCAAAGACCGTCGCCGGGGCCTAACCCAGGGCGTGGCTTACCTCGAACAGGAAATCGACAAGCTGCGCCAGCAATCCGCCACCTCCATGCGCACTGCTCAGGCCTACGCCCTGGCGAATGGGCTTGGCATTCAAGACGGCATGCCCACGGGAGCGACTGGAAGCACGAACGGTGGGTCTGTGGAAGCCAGCCGCGAAGCAGCACAGAATCAGGTGAATGCCCTGCGTCAGCGGATTGCTGCAGCACAACGTTCAGGAAACACCACCCTTTACAAAGCCCCCCAGCTGGCCGCAAACACTGAGATCTACTCACAGCTCCAGCGCGTCGAAACCAGACTTCAGCAGCAGTCAGCGCTGCTCACCCCGCAGGATCAGTCGATTCAACGCCTTCAACGCGAACGCAGTGGGTTGATCGCTTACATCAACCAGCAGACCATCGGACTGCTGCAAGGCGAATTGATCACAGCGGAGGCCCAGCTAGCGTCTCTCACGAGGCCTCGCGAGGTGGTGCTCAAACACCGCGAATTGGTGCGGGCGGCACTGAGGGACGAGAAAACCCTGGCTGAACTTGAGGTGCAGCTGCAAAGCCTCAAGCTCGATCAGGCCCGTCAGACCGATCCATGGGAGTTGATTTCAACCCCCACTGTGCTCGACAAGCCAGTTGCGCCCCGCAAGAAACGGATGGTGGCTTTGGGACTGTTTGGAGGGCTCGTCCTGGGCTGTGGCGCCGCCCTGATCCGCGATCGCCGCAGCGGCCTTGTCTTCAGCGAAGACGAGCTCAAAACCTTGCTCCCTTGCCCAATGCTGGAGCGTCTGCCGGCAATGGCTCCAGAGCAATGGAGCAGCACAGCACAGCTGCTGGCAGAGGGTCCCCTCGCTGATGCTCAGTCAGTCGCTCTGATTCCCGTAGGCAACTTCCCCAACAACCAAATTGAGCAGCTTCAGCAGGCCCTCGTCGCAGCTCTTGGCAATCGAAAGCTCCTAGTCAGCCGCGACCTGCTCGCCAGTCGCACCTGCAGCACTCAGCTGCTGGTCACAGCACCCGGCGCCCCCCAGCGCCAACAACTGCAACAACTACGGGAGCAACTGGCTCTGCAAGGAACGCCACTAGCCGGGTGGTTGCTGATTGATCCAACGCTGGAGGCCTGAGTTGTTGTCTCGGGTTCGGTTGTCGCTGTACCGCCGCGTTGCGGCTGTGTCTCTTGCAGTCCCCATGGGATGTGTCCCTGCCTTGCAGGCCCAGACCCAATGGCAGACGGTCGAGCCCAGCACCCTTGGAACGACTACGGTCAACTCCTGGAAACCTGTTCCCACAACAGATGCACCGGCCAATGCTCAGATCTGGGAGCCACTGAGCCCTGAAGAAGAACGATTGGAGCCAGATCAGTTGGTCTGGACGGAACCAACTGTTGATCAAGATGCTTCAGATGAAAGAGGAAATATCGCCATTGCGGATGAAGAGACTGAAGGAGACAAATCAAATCAGGAAGTCAATGAAGAAGGTTTTCGCTGGCCCAACGGTCAGCTAATGAGCGAAGCTGATCAGATTTATTACCGCACAGCCTATTCCCGAGGGTCGATGATTCAGATTGGGGACACTGTTTATCCCAATCTTGGCTTTAATGCGCTCCAGCGTCACCCAGACAGCTGGGTGAATGCTGCGCTGATTGCGATCGATGACTCCCGCATTGGTCCCCCGAATTGCCGAACTGGTGATTTTCTCGACCAATGCGCCGACGGAATGCTGGAAGCGCGGGTTCGCTTGTGGAACTCACCAGCCCTGAGTTTTGATCTGCACTGGACCATGCACAGCCTCAGCGGCGAAGGGTCACCGTTCAATTTCACGATTGGCGATCAAACCTTTGGAGACGACGACGTTGGCACCAAGTTCGGTGAGGGCCAATCAATTGGTTTTGTTCTCTCCAAAAACCTCGGCCAAACATTTGGTCTCACCTTTGCGGGCTACAGGCTGTTTCACTTTGATGAAACCACCGACTTGCCTCGAAACTTTGCCCTCTTCGGCACCAAGGTATTTCGTCTGAACGACACGATGGAACCACCGATCATTTCCGTATCGCTGGGGTTGATGAGTGATGTTTTCAACAACGAAACCAACATCGGCACAATTTCCTACCCAGAGTCCTTGCGTGGCGGCCTCTTCCCGTCACTCTTCGCAGACCGATACGACGACAAGCGATCGGGATATGTCTATTACCCCGATGTCGCTGGCGTCTCTTCGGCCTTTGTCTGCGCCGACCGTTCGATCTTTGCCGGCAAACCGGTGTCCGCCGTCGACGAAAACTGCATCCATCAGGTGTACGTGGGACCAATCGCATCCATCGGCTTTGCACCTTGGCCCTGGTTCGGCATCTACGCCAAGTACAGCGGCACCGACATCGACCTGGGTGTATCTCTCAAGCCATTCAAACGAGTCCCTTGGACTATCTCGATTGAAGCTTTGAATCCGATAAAAGGAGTCAATCCAACCTTGGATCAGTCTTTTGACCTCAAGGAATGCCGCAATCGCGAAAATACCACCTTTAGTGATTGCCGCACCCGCGTTGGCATTTACACCGAACTGGCCTTCTGATGCCCTGCGAACGGCTGCAGCCAGGCTGTGTCAGCAACAACGTGCTGATCGGTCACAACGGCCAGCTGTTTCTGTTTGAAGGCAACTACAACCAGTTCGCTTACCTCACCGGCGCCGCCATCGTGCTGCCCGAGTCGCAGGAGAACTTCCTCAGCAACCTGCGCCAGCGGCGCGGCTGGGCAGCGCATCTGAGCATCCCCTACCTGCATGTGGTGGTGCCCTGCAAACCCCTCGTGCTGCGGGATCAGTTGCCTCAGCCCTACAAACGCAACATTCGCAGCCTGTTCCTCAACGCCTACGCGCCACTGCTGCGCCAACGCGATCCGATCCAGGAGCAGGTGCTCTACCCACTCGATGCCCTGATCGCAGCGGAATGCCGCGGCAGCAGTTACTGGGCCGATGACACCCACATCAATGCAGCAGGCCAACTGGCGCTGTACCAGGCCATTGGTCAACATCTGCCAGGCCTCTCCAGCGAGTTTCCACAGTTCAGACTCAGCCAGCAGCCCCGCCTCGGTGACCTTGGAGCGATGTTGGGCCGCGACACGCCAAACCCAGGCCTGTGCTTCCCCTGGATCGGGGAAGCCTGGCCCTACGCCAACACCGATGCCCTCCCCGGCAACACCGGTGATCTAGTGATGCTGCACAACCCCCTCAGCCGCACGACTCGCCGGCTGGTGCTCTTCGGAGACAGCTTCATCAAAACCCTGCTGCATCTCTTCGCGCAGGATTTCCGCGATGTGCTTTATATCCGGGGGCCCTATTTCCAGCCGGACCTGGTGGAGCTCTACAAGCCCGATGTGCTGATCACCTCGGAAACCGAGCGCTACCTCGCCGGTGTCGACAGCGACGCCAACGGCTGCTCGATGCTGTTGCGCAGTGTGATCACCCGGCCGGACTACCAGCCTTCAGACGCTTTTACCGAAGCCCTCGCCGCCCAACTGGCCTGCCGCTCACACCCCCGCATCACCCAGCGCTGGGCTGAGGCCCAGGCCCAGAGTCACAGTCTGCTGTTCCACGAGGTGGGAGACGCCATCCACAACCGCGAGCTCCGGCAAATCAAAGGGGAGGGCTGCCGGCTCGAGGCCATCGGAACCGTGCCAGTGATTCACATCCATCAGCTCAATTCCCCACCCCAGGGCCAGCTGCTGATCGAATTCAACAGCGACCAGGCCAGCCAGTTGACCCTGACGGTGCTGCGCCACTGCCCCAACATGAGCGCGCCCTTGGAGGTGGTGGAGCATCCGGTGCAGCCTGGCTTCAATCGCATCCTGCTCGAGATCAACCACGCCATCCCCTTCAACGGGCTGCTGCTGCAGCCCCTGCATCAGCCCGGCCAACTGCAACTCCACCGCCTCAGCTGGACAACTGACGCGAAAGGCTGAGCAGCGAGATCCAGGCCTCCAGATCGATCTGATCGGCGTGCTCCCCCGGCGCAAAGCGCCGGATGGCAGCGAGCTGCAGGCCATCGCCCAGGCAGCGCACCGAATTCACCTCCGTCGAGCCATCGGCTGGCTGCACAAACAGCAGCGTGGACCCCAGGGGCTTGCCGAGATCCCTGAGGCGGGAATGGATCCGCAGCATCGCCGCCTCATTCAGCTCGCGATGGAAATCGGAAAACACGTGCAGCGTGGAGGCCACCGGCACAGACGCCAGGAACTTCTCCACCAGATAGCGGTACTTGCCCCGTTGGTCCCGGCAGGCCTCTCCAGCCCGGACCTGAACCAAGGCAGCGGAATTGTTTCCCGCCTGCTCCAGCTGCTGCCGCAACTCCCCGGCATGGAAAAAGATTCCTGTGCGCTGGTCCACCACCATGTCTGCCGCCATCACCGGATCAGTGACCGCCACCGGTTCACTGAAGAAACGTTCCAGGCCCTCAGCCAACACCTTTTCCAGGCTCGCCAACGGCGTGAACAACCAGCGGAACAGGCTGGAGCGTTGAATCCCCAGCCGACCCATCAAAAACCCGAGCTCGCAATTGGCCCCCAGCGGCTCAAAGTTCTGGCGCAGGTCCTCCAGCAGAGCCGGCTCCCATTCGGCCAGCGACGGCTCCGCAGCTGCGGACGACCCACGAAAGCGCGCATAAAGGCGTCGGTGCTGCTCCAGGCTGCGGGCACCCTTCAGAGGCATCCGCAGCACCTGCGCCTGCAAGCCAGGCAGCAGGTCCACCTCATCGATACAACGCTCGATCGTCCGTGCCAGATCCGCTGGATCACCTGGCGCAAACAACAGCCCGGACAGTTCATGCTGCACCTTCTCGGCCATCCCACCCAGCCGGGGAGCCAGCACCGGCCGGCCGTGCTGAAACGCCTCCTGGATCACCATCGGCGCATTTTCAAACCAGGTGGAGGCCATCAGCACCGCATCGACCCCGGCCATGCGATCGGCCAGTTGATCGCTGTCGTAGCGGCCGCAAAGCTGCACAGCCTCCGGCCCCAACTGTTCCACTAGCGCGGCCAGGCGACCGGCCAACTCCGGGTAGGGCGAAGTGCTGGGGTCGAGGTCGGCCGGACCGCAGCCATGCAGCTGCACGCTGAGCTGCCCGCAACGGCGACGCGCCCGTTGCACCGCCTGCAGGATCAACTCCAGACCTTTCCAGGGGTTCACCTGGCCGAAATACCCCAGCACCAGTGCATCGCTCCCCGCGTTGGCGCCTGATTCCACTGACGCTGGGGCTGGCGCCGGCAGGTTCTCCACCACGCTGATGCGGTGGGGGTCCAACCCCCATTCCTCATAGCGCTGCTTGAGGAACAGGCTGGGGGAGAGTAAGTGATCGATGGCCGCAAACATCCGCTGCAAGCGCAGCTGCCGGATCGCCAGATCCACCCGTTGCTCCGGGCCCACGCACTCCACACAGACCTCCGGCTCGGGTCCAGCACAGAGCTCGCCGGAGCGACGCAGCAGGCGACCCTCATAGGCGCAGGGTCCCCAGTATTCATGCAAGGTGAACAGGAACCCAGCCTGGGGGAACCAGCGCCGCAGGGCATGCACCAGATCGATCCCCACATGCACGTAGTGGTGCAAATGCACAAGTTCCGGTCGCAGATCGGCCAGGGCTTGATGCAGCGCACCACCGTCCTGCAGGCTCACCTCCGTGCCGTGCTGCAACGGTGAGAGGGACGGTTTAATCAACCATTGCCGCGGCCCCGCCGACATCACCTCACAACCGGGCGGCATCACGGCAAGTGATGGAGCCGCCGCCAGAAAAGCAGCTCCCTCCGCTTCGAAGGCCTGAAAAAGCCGCCAGGCAGCGAGCTCACCGCCGCCTTTGGCGTAGCGCGGATGGCCGTGGCAGACGTAGAGAATGGACATCGACTGCCCGTTCGGCCCTGCTCCGTTCATGCTCCCACAGGCTGATCGACTCAGCGAGACCCTGCGCCGCCACTGCGCCCTAGTCGGTTGGCAACCCCGGCATCTTCCGGCCCAAGGAGCTGCCACGGAACCGCAGCTGCTGGAAGAACTGATCGACTGCCGCGAGGCTGAACGGGCTGATCTATCGCTCGAGCTGATCAAGATTGCCGATCTGGCGGGCTGGCAGTCCCCTTGGCTGGAGGACAACCGAGCCCGCGCCCTGGTGCACCAACAGCAGTCCTGGCGCGCAGCAGCGATCTGGAGGAAATTGCAGGCCGGTGAAGACAGCGGTGCAGCCGCAGCCGCTGTCAAGATGCTCTCCCTGGTGCGTGAACAATTCGACGAGCAGGGGGTCGTGGAGCCAGAGCTGCTGGAGCTTGCGGAAGAGGGCTCACCACCACCAGCCCTGCAGGCGGTCTTGCAGCAAGCCCTGAACCATCAACGCAGCACCACGGCACCCCAGACCCATCGCCTGCTCAAGCTGGCCCAACAGCAGGGCTGGATTAAAGCGAGCCCAAGCGACCCAGAGCCCTCGTCGTGGCAGGAGATCCAGGAGCTCTGGCGGGGCGCTCAACAGCACCCCGACCCAACGATCCAGTCATTGGCGACGGACGCCTTAGAGCTGCACAACCACCAGAGCAGGGAGGCGGCGGAACTGGAGAACCAGCTGATTCAGAGCTGTCTGCAGGCGGGCTGGCCGCCACGACATCTGGGCCAGACCGACAGAAAGGCCAATCCAGGCATGGATCGAGTGCTGCTCGAAATCGTCGCCTGCCGGGAATGCGGCGCCAGCCTGCTCAGCCAACGCCTGATCCAACGCTGCCATGAGCTGGGTTGTTCCAGCCCCTGGCTGGAGGACAACGCAGCTCGACTGCTGCAAGGCAGCGACCGGCAAGCGGCTCGAACCATCTGGCAGCACCTGCTCAACAGCGACGATCCAGAGGTCCGCAACACCGCAGCCCAGGCCCTCGGCCACCTTGTCAATGACGAGCAAGAGGCGTTGTTGCTCGAGGCGATCACCGCCACCCGGGAACAGGGCCAGCAGCGCCCCTGGCGTCCGCTGCTGCGCCAACGGCTGCTGGAACGTGATGGGAGCACCAGTCCCAGCTGGAGGCGGGAAGCGATTCAACTGCCCATGCAAGCGGGAGAAGCCTGGGATCTGCATCTACGCCGCCACCGGCTTGCACAACAGCTGGCCCGTGAGCAATTGGAGCTGTTGGAGCAGCAGCTCCTTGGCGCGTCATGACCGGCAAAACCGGACCGGCATCACTGCTGACGGTGATGGCCGGCCACTTCAGCGGCGATGCCGTGCCGGAATCCACCCGCATCTGGGTGGAGGCGCTGCGGCAGATCAGCACACGGCTGGTGCTGGTCTTCGACAACCCTGCACCAACCCAGATCCCCGCCTCCTGGCAGGACGAGGGCTGCATAGCCCTGTTCGAACCCCATGGCGAGTACGACTTCGGCTCCTATAAACGCGGCCTGCAGTGGGCCGACCAACAGGGGCTGCTGCACGCCTCCAGCCACGTGCTGATCTGCAACGACAGCATCTACGGCCCGCTGACCGACCTCGCCGTCGCCATCGCTTCGATGCTGCAGCGTTCGGATGAAGCCTGGGCCCTCACCGAAAGCCTGCAGCTCACGCCCCACCTGCAGAGCTTCTTTCTGCTGTTCGGCTCCTCAGTGCTGCAGTCAGCATCCATCCGCCGCTTGTTCGATCAGGTGCAGCGTCAACCGCACCGCAAGGCGCTGATTGAGGCCTATGAACTCGGCCTGTCCAAGGCCCTGCTCGCTGAAGGATTCCAACTCAAGGCGCTGGTGCCGGCGCACCAGCGGCGCCTCAGCCTGTCGGGCCAACCGATGCTCAACCCCACCGCCTGGCCCCTCACCAGCGTCAGCCTCGGCCTGCCGGTGATCAAGAAAAAGGCCCTCATCGATGAACTCGCCAATGAGGAAGGCTTTGCCGAAACCTGCCGGCTGCTGGCCCGGCGCAACCCAGCGCTGTGGCAGGCCGTTCTACAGGAATCACCCCACTGGCGCCTGTGGTGCCACCACCTCAGCCTTGGCATTCTTCTGAACAACGGCGACCTCAACGACCTCACCAGCCGTCTTGAATCGCTGCGCGATCAACTGTGCTGCCGCTGGACGCTGATCCTGACGGTGGCCCCCAGCCTCTGGCCCGAACTTCAGGATACCCACGCCGATGCCATCGCTGATGGCCAACTGCAACTGGTGCCTCCGGAAGAGGCCGCCGGCGATGTCCTCTCAGCCCTGCTGGCCTGCCAACAGGACTGGATCGTGCTGGCCACTGCATCGTTCTGGCATCAGCCGCACCGCTTGGCGATGGTGCAGCGCCAACTGATCCGCGAGCCCCAGCGCAACCTGTTCCCCGGTGATCCCGTGGTGGTGCGGCGCCAGTGGTGGCTGCGGCGCGGCGCCCACCGCCGCCTGCTCGGCAGGCATCAGCAGGAGCAGTTGTGGCTCAGACCTAAGGCGGCAACATGACGCTGTGATCCAGCAGGCGCTGACTGCGCTGCAGCAGCGCCAGGGCCTCATCGAGCTGCAGACGCTGTTGCTGCACCAGCCTTAGCTGATGATCAAGCTCACCCCGCAGTTCACCAAGGCCGCGCCAGGCATCCAACAGAGGCTGGGGTTGCAGGGCCTGCTCCAGGCGCTCGAGATAGTGGGCATCGCCGTCCCCGCCACTGCGGCGGTCCACCGCTTGATAAAGCTGCAAGAGCTCGGGGTTGCTGCTGAGCATCACCCGGATCAAGGCCCCACTGAGGGGCTCGATCCCCGGCCGCCAGTCATGCTCCTGGCGCCAGAACGGCTGGGGCTGAGCGTCGTGATCCAGCAGCTGCAGGTACCCCTGCACCATCTCTTCTGGGGAGATCAACAGCAACGTCAGCAGACGATCTGGTGTATCGAACAAAACGTCGTGCCCCTTCATGGGGCAGCGCTCGGGCCACTGTCGATGGAACGGGAAGGCGGGCTGACTCATTGGCCCAGGTTGGAACACAACGCCATGGCCAACCAGGCATTGGCCTGCAGGGCCCAGGCCGCTGATTCATCGGCACCGCTGGCCATCGATTGCCGTTCCAGATGCATCAACCGGGCGGTCGGCACCATCCAGAGCTCCCCCTGCTGCTGCTTCCAGCGTTGGGAGAGCTCAAGGTCTTCGAAATCACCCCGGCCAAAGGCGGGGTGAAAACCACCGACCGACAGAAAGCGGTCCCGCTCGAACAGCAGCATCGCCGCTGACAGGGAATCAACGGGGTAGGGATCAAGATGCGGATGACGCTGCTCCAGCTCCTGCACCGACAATCCTTTGTAGGGGTGAATGTTGGCTGGAAACCCCCGGCAGCCGTTGTCCTGCACCTCGGTGGTCATCCCGGCGTGCTGAATCAGTCCCGTGTCGTACAGCAGCAGTGGAGCCAAGAGTTGCTCGGGCCGCTCGCGGATGCGTTGGTGCAGGGGATCCAGCCATCCTGGTGCTAAGGGCATGATGTCGCTGTTCATCAGGCAAACCAGCGGGGTCTCGGCCGCCTGAACGCCGATGTTGCAAGCCATGCCGAAACCCATGTTGCGGCGCAGGCTGATCACGCTGATGTCCAGCGCTTCGTGGGCCAGATGCATGGCGCACCAACGCTGCAGCAGGTGCAGGCGCGGGTCATCGCACACATACAGCAGCCGCACCCGGCCCTGTTGAAACCAAGGGTCCATGGCGAACCCGGCCACGTGGCCCCGCAGGAATTCCCAACGGCCATAAAGCGGGATAACAACGGTGATCTCAGCCTCCGGTGCCGGTCGCCCAAAGCTTTGGGCCTGCTGTATCCACGACGACCAACCCGCCGGATCCCGCAGCGGCTGGCTGAGCTCCAGCATGGCATCCCCAAGAACAGAGTCCATCACCTGGGGCAGGCTGCGCAGCGGGATCTGCGCTAGTCGGCAGAGACTCAGCAACAGCTTGACGTTGTCCAGATAGGAACGGCCCTGCAGATCACGGAGGGTCCAGCTCACGGGCAGGCCATTGATCCACAACTGATCAATCGATTCCCCCAAGGGCAGGCGCAGCAGCAGGGCAAAGCTTTCATCGGCGCCGACACCCTGCCTCTGCAGCGTCACGGCCCCGCCCCCACTCAGGCACCAGAGGCCATTGACGGTGCGAACAATGGCTTCAGCCGGGCCAGCCGCTGAGAGGCAACCAATTACCAACAGGGTGTTGGGACCAAGCCGCAGCAACTGTTCCACCGCAGCAGGGCTGGTGCGTTGCTGCAGGCCATGCAGCAACACCTGTGCATCACCAAAGGACTCCCGCTCCAGACGCTGTTTCAGCAGGGGAATCAATCGCAGCAGCTTGGTGTCTCCCTGATCAAAAACCCGCAACAGCTCTCGAGTGCCAAGAGCCGGCTCCGCCAGGCCATCGAACCAGCAATCCAAGGCCAGTTGGGCCTGCTGGAGATTCCCCTCATCAAGAGCCGCCACCAGATCCTGAGGCCACTGGAAGCGATCCAGGGCCCGCTGGGCACAGGCCTGCAAGGCAGCATCTGATCCATCGATCAGTAGCTCCGTCCAAAGTTGCAACGCCGGTTCAATCCTGCCCAGGCGAATCATTGCCCGGGCTCGGTTGTCGTTCATCCAGCCACTGCTGATGCCAGCGGACTGGGCCTCATCCAGCAGTTGCAACGACAGTGCATCGAACCCCTGTTCCCGCAACGCGATGCTCTGCCGCAGCACCGCCGTTAATGGGTCGTCATGAGCCTCAACGGAGCACAACGCATCGGCCACAGCGCCGGACTGTTGGCACAGCTGGATCAGGTCGTCCAGGAGTGTCGGCCGCACAGGCGCCTTCCAGGAATGGCCTGACTTTAAGGAGCGGCAGGTACTTTGATCAGAATCCGCGGCTCTGGCCCGTCGATGACCGCATCCAGCCCAACGTCGTCACTCACATCGATGCTGGCAGGAGCTGGAGAGCTAAGGCGCTATGGAACGGGCAAGCAATTGGTCGCCGCCGGCGAGCGCCCCGACGGCGTCTGGTTAATCACCAAGGGAGGTGTTCGCAGCATGGCGCAGCTGCCCCCCAAAGGGGACTGGCGAACGGTGCAACGCCATGGCGTCGGCGACCTTGTGGGTTGGCTCGGGCTTGTTCAGGGTCAACCCCTCGAGCACCTGCGCACCTCCGATCTCACCGAAACCCAGTTCATCCCCGCTGATCAGTTTCTGCAGCTCTGGGATGAGCAACCGAAGCTGAGCCAATGGTGTGCCCAGCAGATGCCCGCCATCGAAGTGGTGGATCTGATGATCCGTCTCGCCCAAGCCAACCCCGCCAGGGCACGCCAACTGGAGGAATGGCGTAACGCACTAAGCCTCCATTCCATGGCACGGGAAGCGAGTGGTCACGACAACGACGATCCGCAGACCGTGGGCGGTGGCCAGTGGCACTGGCCCGATGGAACGATCTGGCCAGCCAGGCCGAGCAACGAAGGGCTGCAGCAACGGTTGATCTGGCTGCCAGATCCGAAACTTCAGGCCCTGGACAACTACTTTGCCGCCGAGATTGTTCCGACGGACGCGTCCCCCAGCACCAATTTGACACCGGAGGTGCTCAGCCTGCCGCGCGCCAGTGGGCCCCGCGACATTCCCATGGCCCTCTGCCAAGCACTGGCTCAGCATTTCGGCGTGCCGTTCTGGCGCGACAACGTGCGTGACGAAGTGGAGGCCCTGCTGGCAAGGCAGCCCCAGCTCAACCTATTCAACATCGGCCAGCTGCTGAACAACCTTGATCTATCGGTGTCGTTGGCGGAGATTCCCCTCGCTCAGCTTCGGCGCACGCCGGCTCCCGCCGTGCTGGAGCATGACGGCCGCATCGCCATCCTCGAAGGTGTGGACCCCGATGGGCAACTTCGCTTGCTGGAGCCGGAGATCGGCCCGGTCCGTGTGCCGCTCGAGGCTGTGCTCAGCGAAGAGGCCGATCGCCTCAGCCTGCTGCTGCTGCGCCGCCGTCCGGACAGCAAAACCCAGCGTTTCAGCTGGGGCTGGTATGGCCCGTTCCTGCGCCCCCACCGCCGCGAACTGATTGAGGTGATCGCCACCTCAGCGGTGGTGAACGTGCTGGCCCTGGTGACCCCCCTTGGGATCATGCGGCTGATCAACGCCCGGTCGGGAGGCAGCGATTCCCTCGATGGTGTGATCAGCATCGGCGTGATCCTGATCGGCGCCACGGTGGTTGAGGCCATTGCATCGGCCTTGAGAAGTCTGATCTTCACGGGCATCGCTAACCGGGTGGACATGGACACCCGCGAAACGATCCTGGATCGCCTTGTCCGCCTGCCGCAGGCTTTCTTCGATGAGCGGCCGGTCGGCCGGATCACCTACTACTTCACCCAGCTCGATCGCCTGCGTGATTTTCTGATCAGCAAGGCGCTCACCACCATCCTTGATTTCAGCTTCAGCCTCCTGTACGTGGCAGTGCTGTTTGCCCTGAATCCTCTGCTGACTCTGGTCACCCTCAGCACCCTGCCGCTGTTCATCGTGCTGGCCATCATCGTGAATCCGGTCGTGGAGACCCAGATCGAGCGCACGATCGAGGAGGGGGTCAACACCAACAGCTATCTGACCGAAGCCCTCACCGGCATCCAGACCATCAAGTCCCAGAACGCCGAACTGAAGACGCGCTGGGAATTTCAGGACCGTTATAGCCGTTTCATCGGTGAAGACTTCAAGCTCAAGGTGTCGGGGGAAACCATCGGCGCCCTGGCCAAGTTCCTGGGAGAACTGTCCAGCATCTCCACGATGGTTGTCGGCGTCTGGCTGGTGTCACGCAACGAGCTCAGCATCGGTGCCCTGTTCGCCTTCCGGATCATCGGCGGCAAGGTCACCGGTCCGATGGTGCAGTTGGTCCAGACCTGGCAGCAATTCAAGATTCAAAGCCGCAATCTGACCCTGGCGGCGGATGTGGTGGACCGTCCCACCGAGCAAAGCGATCTTCAGGCCAGCAACATCCCGATGCCCCTGATTCAGGGCAGCGTTCATATCGACTCCGTCGACTTCCGCTACAGCCTGAACGGCCCTCCGATCCTCAACAACGTCTCTTTGGACGTTCCGATGGGCACATTTGTTGGCATGGTCGGCGGCTCCGGCTCCGGCAAATCCACCCTGCTGAAGCTGCTGCCTCGCTTCTACGAACCTGAACAGGGTCGGATTCAGATCGATGGCCTGGACGTGAGCAAAGTTGAGCTTTATTCCCTGCGACGCCAGATCGGTGTCGTCCCCCAGGACTCCCTGCTATTTGACGGCACGATCAAGGACAACCTGCTGATGGTGAAACCGGATGCCACCAGTCAGGAGCTGATCCGAGCCACCACCATCGCCTGCGCCCATGACTTCATCATGGAGCTTCCTCAGGGTTACAACGCATCGGTGGGGGAACGGGGAGCCGGGCTCTCCGGCGGTCAGCGTCAACGCATGGCCCTGGCCCGTGCCGTGCTCCAGAACCCACGCATGCTGATCCTCGATGAGGCCACCAGTGCCCTGGATGCGCGGACGGAACGTCAGGTGTGTCGCAACCTGTTCGAAGCCTTCCGCGGTCGAACCGTGTTCTTCATCACCCACCGCCTCTCCACGGTGCGGCCGGCGGACATGATCGTGCTGATGGATCAGGGCGCCGTGATGGAGGTGGGCCAGCACCAGGAGCTGATGGAGCGACAGGGTTGGTACTACGCCCTGTATCAGAGCCAGAGCCAGGAAGGTCTCAGCTGATGGAGAACAAGCCCTGGAGCTTCAACCAACCAGTGCTTCTGCGCAAAACCCGGCGGAACTCCTCCGTGCTGGTGTGGACCCTGGTGGGGACCACAACCTTCGCCACGCTCTGGGCTTTTCTCGCGCCGCTACCGGAAACGGTGGCCGTGCAAGGAAAGCTTCAACCGACACAGGCCATCCAAGATGTGGAGGCAGCTCTGCCGGGCGTGGTGGACAGCGTGCTGGTGCAGGAAGGCCAAGCGGTGAAGGCCGGCGATCTGCTGTTGCGCTTTGATCCGCGCGAAACCAAGGCTCAGCTGAATGCCGCCCGCATCCAACGCGAAGCACTGCACAACAAAATCATCATCAACCGTGTCCTGCTGGGTGAACGGCCTGAAGAAGACCTCACCCCCAACCAGCTGAACCTGTTGCAACAGCTGCGAGAACAACGGTCAGGCGTCAGGACAGCCCAGCGGGAAGCCGAGCAGCGCACCCGCGTTCGGATTGCAGGGCTGCAGCGATCACTGGTGACCGCCGAAACGATCGCCGAGAGCTATCAACTGTTGTTGGAGGACGGAGCCACCAGCGAACTGCAAGCCCTCAGCGCTCGCTCCAATGTGGATGACCTCAGCACCGAACTGGATGCCCTGCAACGGGAACTGGCGAGCTTGACCGCCAACCATCGGGCCGCCAATGCCGGCAGCATGGCCGTGATGCGCAGCGAAATTGAACAGAACCTGCGCAGCATCGCCGAGCTCGACCGCAAGATCCGGGCAGCGGACGTGCGCCTTTCCCGCATTGAACTACGCGCCTCAATCGATGCCGTGGTTTTCGACATCACTGTGAGTGCCGGCAGCGTCATCGACCCGAACACGGAACCCAAGCCATTGCTCAAGTTGGTTCCACAGAACGATCTGCAGGCCAAGGTGTTCATTCCCAATGACGCCATCGGCTTCGTGGGAACCAATCAACGGGCAGACATCTCACTCAACGCGTTCAAGGCCAGTGACTTTGCCTATCTGCCCGCGACGGTGGAGCGGGTTGGATCCGATGCCCTAACTCCAGATGAGCAACGGCGGGAATTGGGGCAGGAGGCGCAGGGGCTGTACTTTCCAGCCGTGTTGAAACTCCAGCGACAATCGCTCCAGTTGGGCCAACGCTCGGTGCCGCTGCAACCGGGCATGAGTCTCACTGCCGACATCCACCTCAGAGACCGTCGCTTCATCTCGGCCATCACCGATCTGCTGGATGACAAACGCCGCGGCCTCGAGCGGATGCGCTGATGCAATCTCCCCACCCGTTCTGGCATCACCTTCCCCCTGAACGACGAACCAGAACCGCACGTTTGGCGCTCAAGCTGCAGCGTCTCAAAGCCTGGCTGGGGGGGCGGCGGCAACGCGTCAGCTTCACCGTTGTCGTTTATTTACTTGTGTGGTCCATGCCGCTGCTGGTGGGACAACCCGTCATCACGGTCTTCGCCTTGATGCCCCTGCTGCTGGTGCCCCCTGTGGGCTGGCTGGTGTACTGGCTGGTGTGGAAGGAGTTCCATGACTGAGATCGAACTCCACCCCGGCCGACCCTTTTGCTCAGCCGAGACGTTGAATCGCATCGCCCGGCAGCAAGGGCTTTGCCTCGCTATCGCCCAGGCTGCGGTGTTCGATGAGATCTGCAGGGCCGTTCCTTTGCCCCAGGCCATCGAGAAGGACTTGGTGGATGCCTACAGAAGCCGGGAGAATCTCGATGCTGATGCTGACCTGGAACAGTTCCTCACTGCCAAGGGATGGCAGCAGGAGGACTTCCTCTACTTCGCTACCAAAGCGGAGCGGCTGCAACGCTTCCAGAGGTTGATGTTCGCGGAGGAGGTGGAACTTCGCTTTCTCGCCAGCAAAGCGGACCTGGATCAGATTCACTACTCCCTGATCCGCCTGAGCGATGGGGATCTGGCCTTTGAGCTACACCAACGGCTCCTGGAGAATGAAGACAGTTTTAAAGAGCTGGCAGCCCGTTACTCCGAAGGCGACGAACGCGACAGTGGCGGGCTTATCGGTCCGGTGTCCTTGAGTCAGGCCCATCCCGTGCTGGTGGAGAAGCTGCGTATCAGCCAACCAGGCCAGCTCTGGGCACCGTTTTTCTTGGTCAACATCTGGGTGATCCTGCGCCTGGATCACTGGCAGGGATCCCGCCTCGATGACTCCACCCGTCAGATCCTGCTGGAGGATCTGTTCAGCGACTGGCTCCAGAAGCGGGTGGAGCACCTGTTGCGAGGTGAGGAGCCGCCTCCGCTACCCGGCCATGTGCTGACTCAGGATCTCGATCAACCAGGGGGCTAGCCCCTCCTTGCTCTCCAGCTGCACCGCTCCAGTCGGCAAAAACAGCAAAGCCGCCACCACACGTCCTTCGACTCCGGGGGGGCTGAGATCGACCGGATCAGCTGCCAACCGCTCTCGAGCGCTGACATCGTCTTGAGACTGCAGGACAGCGCTGAATCCAGAGCCGATCAGCGCCCGCGTCACCGCCCCCACGGTCGTCTGATCGAGGGTCTGCAGCTGCACAGGCTCAACATCCAGCCACAGCTGCGCCAACACCCGTCGCAGGCCCGCCAGTTCCTGCCTTGTGTCTGCTGCCGTCGGATCGGCGCTGTAGGCCTGGATCAGCTCCTGCATGCGGGCCACAACAGCCTCGTCGCGGAACCACACCATCGCCTCCTCTCCCCGCCGATCGGTGAGGGGCTCGATCTCGCTTGCTGGTTCCAACAACCCCACCGGAACTGCCAGGTCCGGCTCGCAGTAGACGCAATAGTCGTTCAGCAACCAGTCCGGCAAGGTGCTCAGGGGATCGGCCACCGACAACTTGCGCGGTTGGGTGTAAGGCATCAGTGCCAGCAGCAGGTTGACCCGCTCTGCAGCTCGGGCGGGATCCTCTAGCCGTTGCAGCAGCTGATCACGCCAGCGGATTTCATCAGCCGCCAGTTGCTGTTGCACCAGCGGACCGGTCAACTGCAGCCGCTGCAGGTCACCGATCTCCCCCTCGTACAACAGTCGCAGTTGATCCACCGGGGCTGCCAGCCAGAACTTCGACAGTTGATGCCGCGCCAGACGTGCCGCCTGATCACTGGTTTTGGATGGCTGATGGGCCAAGGCTTCAAACAGGGCCTGCAGCCGCGCCACAGACCAGGGGGCAGGGATGGTCGATGCATCGAGACCTGCATGGGCAGGAGGTGTGAGGGAGACCCTGGCCGGCGTGACCAGATCAATACGGTTCTTTTCCCCGCTCAGCTGTCGTCGGAACCAGCTGCGCAACCCCATGGCTCCATGGCAATTCAGGCGTTGAAGATTAACTGCGCTGTGAATAGGGTCTGACGATGCATCTGCTGCTGATCCACCAGAATTTTCCGGGCCAATTCCGTGATCTAGCACCGGCCTGGCTGGCATCCGGGCATCAGGTCACAGCCATTGGATCAATGGCGGAGGCACCGAGCGGTCTGCAGTGGCAGGGCCTCACCTATTTGCAATACTGCTTTGAACAGGCGCCATCCCAACTGCAACGAGGGCTGGCGGTCGCCAGGTTGGTCGAGCAGCTTCTGGATCAGGAGCATCCACCCGATTTGGTGATGAGCCACAGCGCCTGGGGAGAAGCCCTCTGCCTGCAGCGCGTCTGCGGGGATGTGCCCTTGATCAGCTACCCGGAGTTATGGGGCAATTCCCGCTCCCTTGGCTTCGGGTTTGATCAGGATCTCGACGGGTTTGAGCCGGACGCCACCAGCTTCAGCAGTGCCAACCTGATTGCCGAACTGGCCGTGTTCCAGTCATCCGCAGCCGTGGTGGCCAGCCGCAGCCAGCTCCTCAGCTTTCCGCCGGACCTGCAGCAGCGCCTGACCCTGCTGCCGGAAGGCGTTGATCTCGAACGGATCATGCCAGATCCAAACGCCTGCCTGGAGCTTCCCGAACAGGCCCTTGAGTTCAGGGCCGGCCAACCGCTGGTGACCTTCATCTCCCGCGACCTCGAACCCCTCCGCGGCTTGCGGCAACTGCTGAAGGCCTGGCCCCTCGTCAGCCTGGCCCTGCCGGAGGCACAGCTTGTGCTGGTGGGCGGCACGGGTCAGGGATATGGCCTGCAACCGCCAAAGGGTGAAGACCACTTTGTCGATGCCCTGGAGCAACTGCCGGACACGCTAAATCGCGAGCAGATCCATCACCTGGGGCCACTCCCCCACGCAGCGATGTTGACGCTGCTGCAGTGCAGCGCCTGCCATGTGGCCCTGAGTTACCCCTACACCTTGTCGTGGAGTGTGCTGGAGGCCCTAGCCTGCTCAGCTCCGATCATCAGCAACCCCGACAGCCCGATCGCGGTGGAGTTGCACAAGGAGGCCACAGACGCCCTGGCGCTGGTGCCGTTCAACGACGCCGAGGGCCTAGCCAACCGGATGATTGAGTTGCTTGAGCAACCTCAGCAGGCTCGCACCTTGGGAGCCACCGGGCGGAGCTGGATCGAACGCCACGGAGGCCTCAGCAAGGCTATGGAGGGCTACGAGCAGCTGTTTCAGAGGGTTCGTGAGCAAGTCGTGACCTGAGATATCACTAGTCCATAAGCTGCTAATGACTGTCCTGGAAAGGCTTTTTAGGAAACAAGAGCCCATAAAGAGCCTCATATCAGACGAAGCTGGCATGTCCCGCTCGAATTTGTGGCCTTAACCACCTTTTCAAGCTGTGTGATTGGATTAATATGATTAGGAAGTATTTTAATTTTCTTCCTTCATCATGGCGACCACCATACCGTCCGTCGTCCAAGACGATGTTATTTCCAACGTTATTGTCGTCGATGAAGCCGATGCTGGCAAAATCGAAGTAATCGCGTCTGAAGATGGTGTATCAAGTGAAATCACCATTTCATCACCTATTGAAGGTCTCAATCTTGGGCTCAAGGGTGAGGAAAAAACTGAGATTACTGGATCACGTCTTACAAATGCTTCATTTATCAACGAAGCTCCTAAAGGAAAGACAGCGAACATCACCCTCTCTGTCACAAAAGCCGCAAGTCTCGAAATAACTTCTACTGGCAAAGGTGCTATCGAATTTACCGCCAAGGAAGGTAAGTTATTGAAGCCTTCTATCACTACCGCAAAGGGCAAGGCAGAAGATTCCATTTCGTTTGGCGCTGACTCTACCCTCAAAGCTGCAGCTATTTCTACAGGAAAAGGTCGTGACACTATTACTTTTAGCGGCACGTTGAAAGGAAAAACTACCGTTATTTCTGGCAAAGGTAAAGACGTAATTGAAGTTACTGATAAAAAAGGCAAGGGCAAGCTTGTTCTTTCCGACTTCAACAAGAAGGACACTTTGGTTGTTGGCGATGATACCTTCACCACCAAGAACCTCGAAGAAGCTCCCAAGTGGGTCAAGTTTGACGCCTGATCACCAATCAGATTCAGTTCAAGACCCCTCACTCGAGGGGTCTTTTTTTATGGTTTCGACCACTGCATAGAGTCAGCAGGTTGTGCATCCGCGTCGTCCGGTGATCGAGCGTTACACCCTGCCTGAAATGGGAGCCGTCTGGAGTGAGCAGGCGAAATTCCAGAGCTGGCTGGATGTGGAGATCGCCGCCACGGAAGCCAACTGCCGCCTCGGCCGTGTTCCCCAAGACGCCCTGGACACAATCAAAGCCAAGGCCCACTTCTCCGTGGAGCGGATCCTCGAGATCGAAGCGGAAGTGCGCCACGACGTGATCGCCTTCCTCACCAACGTGAACGAACACGTCGGTGATGCCGGCCGTCACATCCATGTGGGCTTGACCAGCAGCGATGTGTTGGACACCGGCCTGGCGCTGCAGCTGAAACAGTCCGTGGCCCTGCTCCGCCTGGAGTTGGATGCCTTGGCCGACGCCCTACGGGCGTTGGCCCGCGAGCACAAAGCCACCGAAATGATCGGCCGTTCCCATGCCATTCATGGGGAGCCGATTACCTTTGGCTTCAAGATCGCCGGCTGGCTGGCGGAAACCGAACGCAACCGCAGCCGCCTGGCGCGGCTGGAAGAAGAGGTGGCCATTGGGCAGATCAGTGGGGCCATGGGCACCTACGCCAACACCGACCCCCAGGTGGAAGCCATCACCTGTGAAATCCTCGGACTGACGCCGGATACCGCCAGCAGCCAGGTGATTTCCCGCGATCGCCATGCCGACTATGTGCAGACCCTGGCCCTGGTGGGCGCCTCCCTCGACCGCTTCGCGACGGAGATCCGCAACTTGCAGCGCACCGATGTGCTCGAGGTGGAGGAGAACTTCGCCAAGGGCCAGAAGGGCAGCTCCGCCATGCCCCACAAGCGCAACCCGATCCGCAGCGAACGGATCAGCGGCCTGGCACGGGTGCTGCGCAGCTATGTAGTGGCAGCCCTGGAAAACGTTGCCCTCTGGCACGAGCGCGACATCAGCCACAGCTCCACCGAACGGATGATGCTGCCGGACTGTTCCGTCACCCTTCATTTCATGCTGCGGGAGATGACCAGCGTGGTGAAGGGTCTTGGCGTCTATCCCGACAACATGCGCCGCAACATGAACGTCTACGGCGGCGTGGTATTTAGCCAGCGGGTGCTGCTGGCCCTGGTGGGCACCGGCATGAGCCGAGAAGAGGCCTATCGGATCGTGCAGCGCAACGCCCACACCGCCTGGAACCATGAAGGCGGTGATTTCCGCGCCAACCTGGAAGCCGACGCGGATGTCACCAGTCGGCTGTCAGCCGATCAGCTGGCGGACTGCTTCAGTACCGAACTGCATCAGGCCAATCTCGGCGTGATCTGGGAGCGACTGGGGATCTGAATCCACGATGGATCGAACCCGTTCCTCAGTTGCCAATCACTGAGGGCAAGCCAAGGATCCGGAAAATCGATGCCGCATTCACGATCGGCGTCAGTGGCGAGAAGGCATCGGTCAATCCATCGGCCACCTTGGCCAAGGCTGTGCGGTTCACCACAATCACATCTCCTTGACGGAGCGGTGGGTTGGTCGGGCTGCTCAGCACGGCGCTGGGATCAAAGCTCATCACCGCAACAGTTGGCTCACCGTCGCCATCCACACGCACCAATTCCACTGTGCTGATGCTGCCGCGGCGGGTGATTCCCCCTGACGCGAAGATCGCCTGGGACAACGGCGCATTGGATGGCACCTGCTGGACGCCCGGCTTGGCCACCTCACCAATCACATTCACGCGGATCATGTCGGGAGCGAAGTTGGAGGCCGCCGTGGTGATCAAGTCAGCATTGTTGACGCCATCGTTTTTGTACAAGCGAATGCTGTCGCCGTCGTAAATCAGCGGATTCGGGGCATGCCCCCCCTTGCGCAGCACCGTGAGGTAGTCGAACTGATAACGACGCATCGAGCCACCGGGGCGTGCGGCAGGTCGCAGCACCTCAATACGAGACAGATCACCACTCGCTGTCACACCACCAGCTTTCTGCACCACATCCACCAGCGTCGGCCAGCCCCCCTCCGCCTGGGTCGGCAGGCTGAACACCCCCGGCCGCTCCACTTCACCGGTCACCGTGACCTTCACCGGGCGGGAGGTCACCAGATCGAGGTAGACGATCGGCCGGCGCAGAAAGACCTCGTAGGCGGCAGTGATCCTCAGGCGCGCTTCCTCCAGCGTCAGCCCCCACACTTCAACCGTGCCGATCCGCGGCAGGTTGATGGTGCCATCGCTCAGCACCTTCACATTGGCCTCGTAACCGCTCATTTTGAACACCGACATCACCAGGCTGTCTCCAGGCCCCAGTCGATAGCGGAAAGCCTCACGCCCAACGCTGGCTGCGCCAGTGGCCAGCGCCAATGGTTCAGCACTGGCCTTCATCGGAACCACCGCCAAGGACGCTGCAACAGCCGCCAGTCCGGCAATCAGCGGGGTGCAGACCAAAGAAGCGAGACGCAAAGAGGAAGGCATGAAGGCAGTGATTAGCTCAAAAGGCTCAAAGAAGTTGGTCTAATCTGCCCGCAGACTGAGACAGTTAGGTACAAGGATGACGCTGTCTGGTCCGTCCATCCCCTCCGTCGTGGCCTCGTCGACGGAAACACGCTTACTCACGATTGATGACCTCGATCTGCATCTGATCGCAGGCAACGCCTTTGATGCTGTGGCCGATGCCGTGGGACAGCTGCGGGAATCGACCTATCGCAAGCAGTTGTCCGGGTCGGGAGACGAGCGTGACCTCGATGGCCGTGATCCCCATTACGACCATCTGCTGCTCGTGGAACGCAGCAGCGGCGACCTCGCCGGCTCCGCCCGCCTGCAATTCATTCCCGTTGGCGCCAGCTCCTTACCCGGCAGCAGCGGCTCCTACCTCGAACACGTCTATCCCGGCATCAAGGCTGACCTGGCCAGCCGCACCAACCACCTCGAGATCGGCAGGGTCGCCCTGGCGGAACGCTTTCAACGCCAGCCTCACTCGTTGATGGCCCTGTTCAGAGGCGGTCTGCTGATCGCTGCCCGCAGTGGATACCAGCTGTTGCACGGGTTGGTGTCTTACAACCACTTCGCCCACAGCGATGCGGTGAACGCCGCCTTTCTCAGCGCCCTGCTGCGTCCCCCCTACCGGCGTTGCGACGCCCGCTTGCCGGCCCCACGCCATCCCGTCCCAGGCATTCGCGCCGATGACACCCCCCATCCCAGCGGCCACATTCAGGCCCTTGAACAGGAGATCCGCGAAACTCTCTCTGACGATTTCCGCTTGCCGGTGCTGCTGCGTCAGTACGTCAATCTGATGCAAGCGGAGGTCTGTGATCTTTCTCTTGCGCTGGACTTTAACCACATCACTGAAATCTTGATGGTCGCCGACCTGAGGCTGCTGCCTCCAGAACGGCTCGCCCTGTTCATCGACCTGCCCCACCAACCCGTCTACCAACGCTTCAGCTGGTACCGAGGCGACGAGTAATACCACCAACACTGGTACTTTTACTATTCATCAAGAGGCTGTGCGTTGGGAGAGAGCTGCCCTGACAAGCAAGAGCTGCAGGGACAGCTGATCGAGATCCTGCACCGCATCTCCGGCGCCGATCCAGCTCTGATCACCCCGGATGCTCGTTTGATGGAGGACGTGGGGATTGATTCCCTGGGGTTCTACGAAATCCTGATCGAGGCGGACACCAACTTCGGCATCCGGATCAAGGAGGAGGAACTACTCCGGTTCCGCACCGTTGCGGACATCCAGCAGCACCTGGAATCCCTTAGTCCCCGCCGGAGCGATGGCTCTCAGAGCTGAACCAGCAGCAGTGGTGGGGTGGGGTTCCCTCAACCCCCTTGGAGCCGATGCAAACAGCACCTGGGATGCGGTGATCGCCGGCCACAGTGGCATTCAGACCCTGCAGGCTCCCTGGAGCGAGGATTTACCCGTGCGACTGGCCGGTTGCGTCCCAACGGGTGCCCTCGACAGCCTGCCGCCCCTGCTCCGCCGCCGCTCCGATCGCTGTGCCCAGCTCGCCCTGGTGGCCGCCCGGCAGGCCTGGGCCATGACCGGTCCCATCACCCAAGGGCTCGATCCCAGTCGCATCGCCGTGGTCATCGGCACCGGCATCGGCGGACTCGCCACCATGCACGATCAGCACACGCAACTCAGCACGGGTGGACCAAGCCGGGTGAACCCCCTCACCGTGCCGATGCTGATTCCGGATGCCGCCGCTGGCCAGGTTGCCATTGAGCTGGGTCTGCTCGGCGGTGCCCACACCCCGGTGTCAGCCTGCGCCTCCGGCGCCGAAGCATTGATGCTGGGCCAGATGCTGCTCAACGACGACCGCGCCGATCTGGTGCTGGCCGGGGGCAGCGAAGCACCGGTGAATCGACTGGGGCTGGTGGGCTTTGCCGCCATGCGCGCCCTCTCCAGCCGCAACGATGCCCCCGATCAGGCCTCCCGGCCCTACGGCCTCGGTCGAGATGGCTTCGTGCTCTCCGAAGGTGCCGGGGTCCTGGCCCTGATGCGCCAGCGGGATACGCCAGCAGGAGCTGATCTGGGTTGGTTGCTGGCCAGCGGCAGCAGCAGCGATGCCCATCACATCGTCGCCCCCGAACCCCAGGGGCTGCAGGCCAGCCGTGCCATTGATGATGCCCTGCGCCGGGCGGATGTGAGCCCCTCGGACCTCTGTGGCGTTCAGGCCCATGCCACCGGCACCAGCCTCGGCGATCTGGCGGAGGCCAGAGCATTGCGGCGCAGCCTCGGCAGCGCCGCCGATCATCTGCCGGTCTGCGCCCCCAAAGGCCAGCTCGGCCATCTGCTGGGGGGCGCCGGAGCGGTGGAAACCATCCTGGCCCTGCAGGCTCTGCGCCTCGGCGTACTGCCCGGCAGCCTCAACGCCGATCCCCTGGATCCGGAGGTGGAGCTGGCGGTGGCCAACCAGGGCCCTGTGCAGCTGTCTTCAGATCAAGGCCAACGGCTCTTGCTCAAAAACGCCTTCGGCTTTGGCGGTCACAACATCAGTCTTGTGCTTGCTGGTAGTACGCCTGCACAGCCCGGCTGAACCCCTCCCGGTCTCGGGGATCCATCGGCAGAACCAGATCCTGGGACCGGCCCCGCCGGCAATGGATCGTCCCCAGCGGAGCCGTCAACCGGCTCAGCAGCAACGCCAGAGGACGGTACTTGGCTCCCACGGCCCCTTCCAGTCCGTCGTAGCGGAACAGCCAGGGCACCACACAACCGTTGTAGTGCTGGGCCAGCATCCAGGCGCTGGGGGAGACCCGCTGCTCAATCGGCGTCACCAGGGAGCCGTTGGGGGCCAGCATGATCTGGCCGTGGTCGCGCAACAACGCGGAGGCCCGCATCATTCCCTCCAGCCGCGAACTGGGCTGGCGATGATCGAGAACGGCCGAGCCGGCATTGCGTGCCGCGGCCGCATAGCCAGGCAGCACCCACTTCAGATGCAGCTGTGCCGTGGTCATGCCCGGCAGGCGCAGCACCCCCTGAATCACAAGGCCATCACAGGGGCTGCGGTGGTTGAAGATGTGCACCAGTGGCACCGCGGCCGGCTCACTGGGCTGGCTGTCGTCCACCACCACCTGCACCCCGAGAGCCCTCAACGCCACAGCAGAAGCCCAGGTCATCAGTTGAGCCGCCCAGTCCGATCGGCGGAGCAGCACCGCAGGCAGCTGCAGGCCGTATAAAACAAACCCCAGGGCCGCCCACCCCAGGCGAGCCAGCACCCGGGCCGGCAGCAGCAGGGGGTTCAACCGTGGCCGCGGCCGCAGCGGCTGCAACTGCGGCAGCGGATCGAGCTGGCGAGCCTCTGGACCGATCGGGAAGGTGATCCGGAAGGGAAAGTCCCCATCGAAGTTGCCGTTCACCTGGGTGGTCATCACCAGGTGGTGGTAGAAGCGCCAGAACAGCGGTCGGTCACTGGGCTGGGGGTCCCTCCAGAAGCCATCCAGAGGCTTCTGATCCGTCAGCCCCTCAAGGTTGTAGAAGGTGTTGCCCATGGTTTTGGTGGGCACCGCATGGAACAGGGCCTGCAGGCCCACCGTGCTATTCACCGTGATCACGCCACGGCAGGTGCGCAGGTAACGGCTGAGGGCCCCGTCGTGGAAGTAATGCACCCGCTCGCAGACGCCATAGCGGCGCGCCAGCACAGCAATCAGGCTGCCGTAGTGGTTGTAGCCCCGATCCCGCGGGTGGTGCTTGAAGGCCAGATGGTCGGAGCTGTGGGCGTGGGCCGCAAAGGAGCGGATCACGTCTTCGATGAAGTCGTGCATGCCGCGGTAGGGCGACCCCAGCTGGATCTGGGAATCACTGGACACCTGCAGCACCGCCAGAAAAAAGGACAGGTGCTCCAGCAGCCGCCGCTTCAGGTTTCGCTCCTGCCAGCGGTACAGCCAGTAACGCCAGCTACCGCGCAGCTGGCACCAGAGGAAGCCCGGGGTGGGCTGCAGTTTGTGCTCGCCTTCAATGATCGGGTAGCGGGTGAAGGCGTGTTGAATGAAGGTGGGAGCCTTCCAGGCCTTGCGCCAGCGCCAGCCCGGATCCAGAACGATGTCTGGTGGCAGCTGGTCCACCGGTGGCAGGTTGCGATAGAAGGCCGCGGGTTGGTTGAGGTTGGAGCGGGCGTTGACCCGGTCCCGCTCCAGGGTCACGTAGTTGGGCCTCAGATAACCCAGCTCAAACACCCAGGCCTCAATCCCCAGCGCCTGGGCCTCTTCAATGGCAATCCGGTGGGGAATGATGAAGTCCCCATACATGAAGATGTGGCGGATGCCGCGCTCCTGCAGCAGCTGACGCAGGAAGGGCCGCCAGGCCTTCATCGGCTCTTGAAACGGCACACACACGTCCGAAGGGAAGCCGAATTCCCGCAAAGGAAAACGCACCTTGGTGACAGGGATGCCGCATCCCTGCAGGTATCGGCTGAAGCGGGCAAAGAACAGCCCGATCGGGCCCATCAGCAGCAGAACCGGTCCTTCGATGCGCACCTGCACCAGTGCCGGCGCCCGTCCCCTGCCCAAATCGCCGTACAGCACTGGGAAGATCCTGGCACGCCTCAGCGGCTGCGCAGTCGCCCCCAGTGGCGGAACAGGGCCTGCACCAGGGTGCGTGGAGCCGCAGGTGCATCCCGCCAGGCCACCAGCTCCTCGATGGCTTGTTCTGGAGTGATGAACCAACCGCTGTGGCGGCTGACGTAGCGGGGGTAATCAATCAAGGCGGCATGCACCAACGCCGCCAATGGCAGCGGCCGCCCCCGCCGAGGAGACGACAACCGGTCATTCGTCAGACCCCAACCCGCATAAAACGGCAGGCCCCAGCAGTTCACCTCCACCCCCCGCAGCAGCGCCTCAAATCCCGCCAGTGAGGTGAGCACATGCAGGGCATCCACCTGCTCAAACAGGGCATGGATCGAACCATCGCCCAACAGACAATCGCAGACCTGCCCAGCCCGCTCTTCCCCTTCCCCGGAGCGGCAGAGGCCCGCCACCACATCCGGATGGGGCTTGTAAATCAGAAAAGCCTCCGGTTCAGCGGCCCGAACAGCCTCCAGCAGCGCAAGGTTGGTGGTGATCCCGGGAGCGCCGTAGCGGATTGAAGCGTCGCTTTCCACCTGGCCCACCACCAACACCACCCGCCGGCCCCCCTTGGGGCGCTGCCACCCATCTCCCGACAGGTTGTACTTGGTGATCGCCTGCTCCACCAGCTGTTGGCGCAGGGCCTCAGCCCGTTCCAACTGGGCCTCATTCCAATGCACTGTTGCCAGCCGATGTTCCAGATCGCTGCTCTCCGTGGCGTCGTAATACATCCCCCGGCGGTCCACCACCCAGGAGATCGGATCGATCAGATCCGCCCCCAGCCCCACCGAACGCAGGAAGCCGTCCTCCACCTGCAGCACAGGCAGCGCCCGTTGGCGCGCCGTGGCCAGCAGGCGTGGTCGCGCCCGCCGCCCCCACACCGCCACAGCCTCCGCCCGTGGCCCCGGCAACGCCCGCGGCAGGCGGAAGCGCAGCTCACTGCCGGCCAGAAAGCGCTTGAGGCTGCGTTGCTTCCAGGGCGTAAACCCGAAGGCCTCCACCCGCTGAGGATCCGCCCCCTGCAGGCGGCGTTGCAGCCCGATGGCATCCATCAGCGTTTCGATCGGGCAGGGCTGATGGTGATGGGGATCCACACAACGGGTGCCCGCCACCAGCGCCGCATGCACCAGCGCTTCCAAGGGCACCATCTGCACCCGACGGACCGGAGCCGGAAGACGATCATGGGTCAGCCCCCAACCGGCATAAAAGGGCATGCCAAAGCAGTGGACCGTTCGCCCCCACAGCAGTGCTTCGAAGCCCATCTGGGAGGTCACCACATACACCGCCAGGGCCTGCTCCAACAGGGCGGCAGGGTGCAATCCGTCAGCGCAGATGCGGATGCGCGGGTGCTGCAGATCCCGCCGGCGGAAATGGCCCCGGGCGCGGCCCCGGATCACATCCGGATGCACCTTCACCACCACCAGACAGTCCGGCTGATCCCGCAGCGCCTCCTGCAACATGCACCGGAAGCTCTCCGGCCCGGCTTGCCCGAGGCCGATGGAGCAGTCGCCGGCGGACTGGTCCACCACCAGCACAAAGGGCTCGGCTGGAGCCGGTGATTCCCGGGCGGGGTTGAGCTTGCTCAGCCGCTGAGCACACCACCGCTGCTGAAGTTCACGAGCCCGGTTGTGTTGTGAAGGGGTCAGCGGTTGCTGAATCTGCTGCTCCATCCGGCTGGGCTGGGTGGCATCGAAATGAACCCCCAGGTCATCCACCAACAACGCCAGAGGTGGGTGCTGGCGGCCCTTGGCCAAGGAGCGCAGCAGACCATCCTCGAGATGCCACACCGGCAGCTGCCAGCGTCGACCCAAGCACTCCACCCGCCGGGCACTGGGGCGTCGCCCCCAGGCCAGCAACGCCTCCACATCCCGCCGCCGGCCCGGCAGCAACTGCGCCGGAGCCAGCAGCGCCGGCACCGTGCGATGGGCCAGTAGACCGATCTCCGGCACCCCGAATCGCTGAATCATCGGGTAGGAGGGAGCGACCTGAATCCTCTCTGATGAGCGCGACCGCTGGAGCCCTGGCTGTGATTCCAGCGCGGGGCGGCTCTAAAGGGATACCCGGTAAGAACCTGCAAGCGGTGGGCGGGCTCTCCCTGGTGGCTCGCAGCGTGCAAGCTGCATTCGCGAGCCGCGGGGTGGATCGGGTGGTGGTCAGCACCGACGATGACGCCATCGCTGGAGAAGCCCAGAGCCATGGCGCCGAGGTGGTGCGTCGCCCGGTCGCCATTGCAGGCGATACGGCCAGTTCCGAATCAGCCCTGCTGCATGCCCTGGACACCTTGGAACAGCAAGGGCCACTGCCTTCCCTGCTGGTCTTCCTGCAGTGCACATCTCCTTTCACCAGCGGTGCACAGATCGACCAGGTGCTGACAGCATTTGAGAATCCGGAGATCAACAGTGCCTTCGCCGTCGCGCCATGGCATGGCTTCCTCTGGCGCAATGATGGCCGCGGGATCAACCACGACCCTCAACACCCCCGTCAACGGCGGCAGGACCTGGAGCCAGCTTTTCTGGAAACCGGTGCGATCTACGCCATGAGCACCGCCTGTTTCCGCGCCGAAGGCAGCCGCTTCTGTGCCCCCTGGCAACCGGTGGTGATCGATGACTCGGGGCCGGAAATCGATACACCGGCCGATCTGGCCCTCTGCCGCAGCCTTGCGGCTCTCACTGCCAGTTAGTTTTGCCGAATTCCCGGAGCCCGACGATGGCGCCCGCTGCCGATAAGCGCCTCTCCGGCAGAAAGGTGGCCGCCGTCGCCTGCTTCGACTCCTTCGGCAAGGTGGCCATGACCTTGCTTGCCGCCTGCCGGCGTGAGGGAGCTGAAACGACATTGCATCTGCTGCAGGTCTCGAACCGGGCTCTCTCTCGCCGCCAACGCCTGGAGATCAGCCGCACCGACCGCCGCACCACGATTAAGAGGGGAGCTTGGGGTGACTTTCGCAGCCTCACCGCCGCCATGGCCGGTGACACCGATGTTCTGATTCTGGGTTTGGACGGTCTCCGCAGCCGTGATGCGCTACTGATGCTGTCGAAGGAGTGGCATCGCCGCACGGACCGCCCGGTTCTGGTCAGTGCCTATCCAGGCCTGCTATTCCGCTTTGCCTTGGAGGGAATGCTGGATCGTTCCGGCGCTGACCTGCTTTGCCTCAACAGTGATCAGGATTTCGCCCAGTATCGGCTCGGCCGTGAGGCCCTGGGGCTGTCCAGCGATAACGCCGTGGTGACGGGCCTGCCGTTGCTCTGGAACGCCAGATCCGAGCAAACCTTGCCTGACAAACCATCGATTGTGTTCTTCGAGCAGCCCTCGATACCGGTCCATCCGCTGCAACGGCGCTACATCTGCAAGCAACTCAAGGAGCTGGCGGAAGCCTGGCCCAATCATCCGGTGATTTTCAAACCGCGAACCTCCAGCATCGAGAGCACCCTGCACCGTCGCCACGGCGAAATGGCTGGTGTGATCGAGCGTATGAGTGACACGGTCCCCAATCTGCAACTCAGTTTCAAGCCAGCCACGCGGCTGCTGCGGCAATGCGGCTGCGCCATCACCGTCTCGTCAACGGCAGCCCTTGAGGCCATGGCCATGGGCGTGAGCACCCGCATCGTTGGCGATCTCGGTGTCACCGAGACCCTGGGCAATCACTTTTTTGCGGAATCAGGGGCCGTTGCGGACTTCGCCGCAATCTGTCGTGACCCGTTCACACCCGTTCACAAGGTCGACTGGTTGCAACGCCACGGCCACCAACCCGAGGGGCAGGAGATCTTTCTGTCAGCCCTGTTGAAACAACTGCATGGCGACCGGCCCCCGTTGCCAACCGATGGCCTTGGACCAGGCAGCTGGGGCAGCCGCAGCTGGCAGACCTATGCCATCCGTCACGGCGGCCGCCGCATGCTCAGCAGTGGTGGCGCGCGCTCCAGCCAGCAAAAACGGCATAAAACCCGCACCCTTCTGCGCCGACTCCGCGATGGGCTGGTGGGCTTCGGCTGGTTGTCTCGGTGGCTAAGGGAGCGATGACGATCCTTCTGGTCAGTGATGACGACAGCAGCGCTCTGGCCTGCCAGCTGCTGCAACAGCAGCTGGAACGCTGCGGCCAGACCTGTCTGACCATTGGACCGGCACTGTCCTCACGCCGAGACAGCCCTCTGCCTTCCGTCACCCCGCAAATCCCACTGACCCTGATGGATCTGCTGGGCCATGAGCTGTTGGAGTCCGCCAGCGCCGTTGGGTTGTTCATCCGTCGCAGCGACCAACTTGAGCGCTTTACCCATGCTCACCGGGACCTCGCACGGCAGCGTGGTGTGCGGCCAGCTCTGGTGTTCAGCGGTCCTCTCCAGGCCTCCCTCGGCGACAGCCTGGTGCGTCAGCTATGCGACAGCCAATGCTGTGATCTGTTGGTGGTGCCAGGAGATCGTCAGCGACGGGAGCTTGAAGCGATCACACAGTTCTGGCCCGAGAGCGTGGCCAGTCCATCAATCGAGGCGATCGGGCATTGGTTTTCTCCGGAACGTCCTCCCCTCGGAGCTCTCAATGGGGGAACACCACAACCACCTCATACCCTGCTCGCCTTGGTTCAGGAGGCCATCCCCACCCAGATCGGTGCCAAAGCACAGTTGCTGCGGCAATTGATCCGCTGGGCCGAAACGTCCCCCGAGTGGTCGGTTGTGATCCAACGCGACCACGCCTGGGAGAAAGGTCAGCCTTGGATCTCTAAGTTCCAATCCAGCGATTGGACCTTCCCCGACAATCTGGTGTTTGGTGCACCTGGTCAGCTCTTGACCCAGCTGGCTAGCTGCAGTGCCTGTCTCTGCGTCAGCTCCCCCTGGAGCCTGACCGCCATGGCCTGGGGCCGGCCAACCCTGCTCATCGGCGATTACGGCATCCACTCCGATCAAGGCACAACGACGTTCTTCGGCAGCGGACTGATGCATCGCCTGCAGTCGATCGACCACTTGGATCAACTGCTGGATGTGCCACCCGTCAACACGTCCTGGCTGCAGTCCATGGGCTGGGGGGTGCATGACGGCGCCGCGCGCCTGATCCGCCGCCTGGAGGAGTTGCTGCCATGAACGATCCGTTCAAACTGCTGCTGATCGGAGACAGCGACAGCCAATTGTTGGCCTGTGAAGCGCTATGTCGCTTCCCGTCGGACCTCAACGTTCAGGTCACCATCAACGCCATCCCGCGTGAGGGAACACCCGATTCGATACTGCAGCGGGCTGCTGCCCTTGGTGATCTCTGGCGGCTGGACATGGGGCAGTTGCTGACTCACTCCGAGCTGCTCCACTTCGATGCCATTGGCGTCTACCTCACCGGCAGCAAAATCAGTGATTTCCGACTGGCGTTGGGATTGCTGCCCAGTCGTGAGCGACCGTTGTTGTTCTGCGGATTCAACGGCGTTGTGCTGGAGAAGTTCATGGAAGGCATGAGCTGGCGGCTGGGTTACGACCTCGTCTGCCTCAGTGGCCCTCGGGATCGTGAGGCGCTGGACCGAATGCTGGAGGGAAGTCCGTTTGCCGGTCAGCGCACGGTTCTCACCGGATTGCACCGCCAGGAGATCTCAGATGATCAGCTCCTCGACCAAGAACAGAGGCGCAAGCAACTGGTGTTTGCAGAACAGGTGGTGATGCCGTCCAGTCCTGCAGACCGCGCTGAGATGGTGCGGATTTTGGCGGACCTTGCCCGGCGTTCCCCGGACTGGGAGGTGTTGATCAAACCGCGTATTGCCCCCGGGGAGGCAACCTTCCACAGCATCACAGACCACATCAGCACCACATTGCAGCAGGCCCTTGGCCACCCCCCCGACAACCTGCGATTCGACTATCGGCCTTTGCCCGACTTGCTGCGTCAGGCCAGGTTGACGGCCACCATCTCCTCAACCGCCTTCTTCGACGCATTGGATATGGGTTGCAGGCCTTTGGTGATGGCCGATTTCGGCATCAATCCTGCCAATGGCAGCCATGTCTTTGCAGGTTCGGGTGTTTGGCGCTGCCTTGATCAGGTCGAGGACCTTGATGCTCTTGATCGTTCACTGCCTTCGCCGGACGCCGACTGGCTGGCCTGGATGGGATACGGCACGAATCTCGACCCTGTGGATCTGATCGAGGCTTTAGGCCAGCTGCGTGCCGATCCACCTGAACGCCTCAGCACAACATCCGGATATCTCTCTAACGCCAATCTCAGCTTCACCCAGCTGCGACGCGACGCTGAGCAAGCCATCGGTCAAAAGAATTGGGAGGAAGCCCAGAGCCTGTTGCAACTCGGAAGCCTGATGCGACCGACCCATCGCAATGTGGCCCGTCGGCTGCGTGCAGTACAGCAACGGAACCGCATCATCAGGCGCCTGCTGCTGAGCCTGACCTACAGGGACGTGGGGTAGTGTCCACAGGTTCTGCTTAGGCACCTGCGGGGCGAATTGTGAAGGGTATCCAGATCGAGAGGAACTTCACTCAGTTCGTCGTATTCGCTGAAGACACAATCCTCTCCGCCCTCAGCAAGATCACCGCCAACCGGTCGCGGCTGATTTTCGTGGTGTCGGAGTCCGGCATCTTGCAGGGTGTTCTTACCGATGGCGATTTCCGTCGCTGGATTGCCGGTTGCGGTGACATCGATTTGAACCGTCCGGTAACGGCGGCGATGAACCCCAACTGCCGCAGCGCCGCAGAGGGCACTCCCCCCGGAGAACTTTCCAGCCTGCTGACGTCGCGGATCATTGCCCTACCACTGCTGGACAGCCACGGACGGATCGTGGCGGTTGCATTACCGGCCACGGACGGTTTGCAGTTGGGCTCCCGCCGCATCGGCGATGGCGAACCGAGCTTCGTGATCGCCGAGATCGGCAACAACCACAACGGCGATATCAGCATTGCCCTACAGCTGATCGATGCCGCCCACTCGGCTGGTGCGGACTGCGCCAAGTTCCAGATGAGGGACATGTCGAAGCTGTACAGCAACGCCGGCGACAGCAACGACATGGCCTCGGATCTGGGGACCCAATACACCTTGGATCTGCTGGAACGGTTCCAGCTCAGTGACGATGAGTTGTTCCGCTGTTTCGACTACGCCGCCTCAAAAGGGCTCGTGCCGCTCTGTACCCCCTGGGATGAGACCAGCCTGGAGAAGCTGAATGGCTGGGGTATGGAGGGGTTCAAGGTGGCCTCCGCCGACTTCACCAATCACGCCCTGATCAGCCAGTTGGCCGCCACCGGCAAACCGCTGATCTGCTCCACCGGCATGGCCAGCGAACTGGAGATCCGCTCCGGCATCCGTCACCTGCAGCAGGAGGGGGCGAACTACGTGCTGCTGCACTGCAATTCCACCTATCCAACGCCGTTCAAGGACGTCAACCTGCGCTATCTAGAGCGCCTGAAGGAATTGGCGGATGCACCGGTCGGCTACTCCGGTCATGAACGGGGAATTGAGGTGCCGATTGCGGCGGTGGCGATGGGGGCAGCGGTGATCGAAAAACACATCACCATCGATCGGGGCATGGAGGGAAACGACCACAAAGTGAGCCTGTTGCCGGATGAATTCGCTCAGATGATGCAGGGCATCCGGCGGGTGGAGGAATCCATGGGCCAGGGCGGCGAACGCAGCATCAGCCAGGGCGAGATGATGAACCGTGAGGTGCTGGCTAAAAGCCTTGTGGCGGCCTGTGATGTACCGGCCGGGACGGAGATCACCGAAGCGATGGTTCGCATCCAGAGCCCGGGCCAGGGTCTGCAACCCAACCGGCTGAACGATCTGATCGGTCGACGCTTACCTGTGGCCAAGGCTCAGGGAGAGGTGTTCTTCCCATCCGATCTGGAAACACCGGCGGCGACTCCACGCCACTACCGGTTCAAACAACCGTTTGGTCTGCCCGTTCGTTACCACGACATCAAGGTGTTCTCACAGGTCAGCAACCTCGATCTGGTGGAGATCCACCTCAGCTACAAGGACCTTGAGGTGGATCTTGACCAGGTCTTACCCAATCGGCAGGGCATCGGCCTGGTGGTTCACGCACCGGAACTGTTCGCCGGCGACCACACCTTGGACCTCTGCACAGAAGATTCGAGCTATCGGGACCACTCGATCGCGGAACTGCAGCGGGTGATCGACATCTCCAGTGATCTCAGAACCCGATTCCAGTGCCCGGATCCAGTGTTGCTGGTGACCAATGTGGGCGGCTTCTCTGAACACCATCACCTCTCCCGCAGCGAGCGTGAGCCCCTGCGCGAGCGGCTGATTGCGAGCCTGCAGCAACTCAACACCGCTGGTGAAGTGGAGATCATTCCACAGACGATGCCCCCCTTCCCCTGGCACTTCGGTGGGCAACGCTTCCACAACCTGTTTGTGGATTCCGACTTTATCCATCAGTTCTGTAAGGAGCAGGGGATGAGGGTCTGCCTGGATGTCTCCCACTCAAAACTCGCCTGCAATCATCTGCACATTCCATTCCGTCAGTTCCTCGATCAGATCCTGCCGTTTACAGCACATCTGCATCTAGCCGATGCCAAAGATGTTGACGGTGAAGGATTGCAGATCAACGACGGTGACATCGACTGGGTGCAGTTGTTCGAGCAGATTCATCACCACTGCCCAAAGGCCTCGTTCATTCCGGAGATCTGGCAAGGTCATAAGAACGGGGGTGAGGGTGCCTGGCTGGCCCTTGAACGCCTGGAAGCAGCGGCGGGGGCATGAGCAAGTCACCTCGGCACTTCATCCTGTTTCGCGACATCCCCCTGCTGTATGGGCGTGTACCGAAAGTAGCCAACTCTTCCATCAAATCCGCTCTCTGCAAATTTCTGGTCCAGCGTCCAGACGGTGGGATCAAGACCACGGCGGATCGATTCTGGCGAGAACACACCCACGGGGAAACTCAGCTGGTGACACCGCAGCAAGCCAGACGCTTGCGTTCCAGCCATTTCAGTTTCAGCTTCGTGCGCAACCCATTCGACCGACTGGTGGCGTCTTACAACAACAAAATTCTGGAAATTGATGATGTGCCGTTGCCCATGAAAACAATGGGTCTGCGGCATGGCATGGCTTTCGACCAGTTCATTGAGATCGTCTGCAAGGCAGACCCCGACCTGATGGACAATCATGTTCGCCCACAGGCTGAGATGTTGTTATCAGACAACAAATTGGTGCCGAAATTCATCGGTCGAATGGAACATATGACGGACCATTGGAGACGCTTACGCCGCCGGATGAAACTGGAGGGTCTTCCGACACTCGGGGCTATTCCACAGAAAAACGTCCGTCGTGAAGGGCGCAGTGATATTCGCGTTTTGTTCCATTGCACAACATTGATTGACATGGTCATCGAGCGATATGAGCAGGACTTCAAACGTTTCTACAGCGACTACAGCCTTGACCTGTTGCTCGATGGCCATCCACTCAATAAGCTACCCCCTCTCCAGCGAGGTGTGGTCAAAGCCAAGAAACGGCAACGGGTACAAATCAGCGCTTGATCAACACTGACGTCATGCCATCCACCCCAAGCCCCATGAAACTGATCCGCAAAGGTCTCCGAGGCAAGCATGCCGATATCGTGGATCTACATCGTGACTCTCTCCCTAATTTCGTCATTATTGGCGCCGCAAAATCCGCCACAACAACACTGACCACAATCCTGCCGCAACATCCAGATATCTTCATCAGCAAACCCAAGGAGCCCAAATTCTTCGGTCGTTATTACAAAAAAGGCTGGGACTGGTATGCCTCGAGATTCAAAAAGGGAAAAGATTTTGCGTTGAGGGGAGAAGGTAGCACGATGTACGCCAGCGGACTGCATTCATTCAGCAAAACTCCAGAGTTGATGCATCGCTATCTACCGGATCTGAAGTTGATTTATATCGTCCGGCACCCACTAGACCGAATCGTTTCCCAATGGCGCCACTACCGGGGTCGCAACCCGGACTGCGCAGATTTCAGCGAACTGATGCGTGACCGCCACCTACGCAAACTGATCGTGGGCTGTTCGATGTATTACCAGCGCCTTTCGGCATTCCGTCGGTTTTACCCCGATGATCAGATCCACTGCATGACCTTTGAAGATCTGCTGACCTCACCAAAGCGTTCGCTGCGAAGCATGATTCGCTTCCTGGGTGTCAGACCGATGGTCAAGAAACTGCTGGATTCCAATGGCGCTTTACCCAAGGAGAACCAGGCTGGCGAAAAAGGACGTGGCTACGTTGAGAAACCAGAATGGAACAACGGATTAAGACGCCGAGTGTTGCGTCACGTCGAGCCAGATGCTCAGCAGATGCTGGCTTACATGGGTAAACCCAGCGACTACTGGGAGCTGTGAACGAGCGTCATTACATTCAGTTTCGTGACCTGCCTTTGCTGTATGGCCGAGTCCCAAAAGTTGCCAACAGCTCGATCAAAGCCTGCCTCTGTCGGTTACTGACGACTTCACCAGAGCAAGGGTCACGTACAACCTCAGATGCTTTCTGGAGCAAAGGCACCCATGGAGAAACATCCATGACGGATAAATACTCCGCACGTATGCGTCGCGGCACGCACTTCAGCTTCAGCTTCGTGCGCAACCCTTTCGATCGACTGGTCTCGGCTTACAACAATAAGATTCTAGAATTGGATGAAGTTCCAGGACCAATGCAAGCCATGGGACTCAGCCACAAGATGGGCTTTCCTGCTTTTCTGGAGTGCATTGCAGGGACAGTAGATGCTGCAGTGGATGTGCATTTGCTTCCCCAAAGCAGCATTCTTTGCCTCGACGGGCAACTCATACCCAACTTCATCGGCCGACTGGAAAGCATGGCGACCGATTGGCAGCAGCTCGAAACATGCATGAAACGAGAGCGGCTTCCATCACTTGGAAACCTCCCCGAAAAAAATCGTCGCCGGAGCGACGACCACAGTGATGTGAGCCAGTATTTTGCTGACCCAGGCCTCGTCCAACTCGTCGTTGAGCGCTATGGCGATGATCTGGATCTTTTTTATGGCGACGTTGACCTTCAGGATCTCAGTCGTGGTCAGCTGAGCTAAACCAACCACCCAGAACTGGGCCGGGTGATAGGGACACTTGATTTAGCTCGAACCGGAGCGCTTGCGGACGACCCGCGGCGTCGTGCGACTGCTGTCAGTCTCCTGTTGATCGACAGTTTTGTCCTCTCCATCCTCAGGCTGATCGGACGCATCATCCGGCTCCTGCTCGGCGATCAAGCCAAGCACCATGGCTGCTTCCAGTTGGTCACTGACATCGCCAATGATCATCAAAGCTTTGAGCACCAACTGAGCGCGCGGTGCCTTCGGCAACCCAGGCCGTAGCTTTTTGGTCGTGTTCCACAGCTCCAGTGCGACTTCCTTCAGAAGCGCGTGATCAGCGGCCATTCTTTCGCCCAGGCAATTCACCAACGTTCACCCTACTGAGCGGAGTGACCGTCTTTCAACCCAATGGCTGAGAACAGCCGACCCATCCTGCTGGTTGAGCCTGACCACCAAGTGAGATCGACCACCAGAGGGCAACACTGCAAGCCCCTTCAGCTGCCCGGCATTGGCGCGTGAGAGGTGTAAGCGCGGATCCAGTCGCTGGCGGACAGATCAAACAACCGCTTGGTGTGGGCACCATCCCAATCAGTAACGATGGAGAGAAACCACCGGGGGACGTGTTGACTATGACGTGCAAGCTCGTACCAGTGGATGCTGAAAGAAGTGTGTGGAAGAAAGTTGAGGAGCGATGAGAAAGCACTGCCATTAATCAACACTGGTTGACATGGCACCGACCCCAACCTTGCATCTTGTCCGCTATGAAGACGAGCAACCCTCTTAACAATCAAAGCCAATGGCAAGGGTTTGTGCCGCGTCCTACGAACAACAAGCTGCCCATCCACAACGATGCAATGCAAAACACGGCAAACTTAACTGCGGCCATGCAGCAGACACCGTATGAAACGTCACTCTTGATACAATAAAATTTAGATGACGGGCTGATCAAAATCCCTCCGTCCAAGGTCATCCTCAAGTCCTTGATCATGGTTGGCATCAAAGAAATCAACGAAAGCACCAAAGCCTTGCTAAGAAATCAAAAATACAACGAAGCATTAAGAAATCTGCAAAACGAGCTCGATAAACAACCAAACCAGATCGATTTACTAAGCCTCGCATCAGATATTTGCCGCGCGTCTGGCGACTATGTCAGGGCATTGGACTATGCACAACGTTTAGTGGCTCATCATCCACATGACTGGTCTGGATATCTACGTCAAGCGCAGGACAAACTGTCACTTGGACAGCTTCATTCATATTTGGAAACGCCAGCCACCGAATCGTGCCAACCACCTAGCGATCCAGAACACTACCGCTTATGGAAAACACTTTTCACAATTAAAACCAGCCTCAAAAGAGAGCATTGGCTCCGATCACACAACGTGGTAGATCCACAACAAGATCATTACGACGGCAATCAAAAAACTTGCGCCTGGCAACCATTTCAATACTGGAGCCAAGGCAAGCCTCCAGAGCAAATACAAGCGATAACATCAATCTGGAACAATATATTCACATCAATCGGGGTCGCTCCAATCAAACTATTCAACAAAGATAGCGCCTTGACTTACATCAAAAACCATTGCCCAGAGCTTGTTATTTCTTTTACCACAGCTTTTCACTACGCAATAGAGGCAGACGTATTTCGGGTTGCATATGCTCAAAAAAATGACTGCATATGGCTCGACTCAGACTTATACCCACAAAGATACACAAAACATCTTCTCAAGGCGCTACTGCGAAGCAACAGCACAACTACACTGATGTTCAGATGGAATTCACCGCGAATATGCAACGGATTTTTCATTTCCCCATCATCGTCTATCTTTTTTGCAAACTTACTGGAAACCACAAAAGAAATTGACTTCAGATCACTCCCAAAGAACAAGCACACTGTGATCTCAACATTTGGGCCTTGGCGATACAATGCTGAGCTCGAAAAAATATTAGAACAACATCAAAGTAAGTTCTCTGATCAATCGACCAGCAGGACGGCAGACTTGGAAGACATTACCTTTGTCAACGATCATACATTTGCATATGTGACTCCACCTTACACCCTTGATTACAAAACCACCTCCGCGAGCTGGCAAAATTCAATCCCGTAAATTCTGATCAACATAGAACTGACTCATGAAACGATGCCCCACCTAATACGCACACTTGAGAATCCGCCAAAAGCCCCTAGCAAATTCAGACAATATCCGAGGAAGAATGAAAATCACCTTGAAAGTCATATCTTACATACTCTGCCATTTGTTGTAGTCCGTTCACAGCATGTGATTGATCTGCAAAAACATCGCCAAGCCTTTTCTGCGGTTGATTGGTTTTCTTGTTGTTCTTTCCAACTGGGAACGGCTTTAGAGGCAAGGGCCTGAACCGTTGGATCAAGGCCAACGCCAGGGCCCGGCGCTTTGGCGAGGCGGTGTCCAACCTCCTCGCGAACGCTGAGGGCGAGCTGGTGAAGACCAACCCGCTGACCTGGACCTGGCGCCGGTAACGGCGGCCACGTTCTGCCACGGCTTCGTGGCGGATCAGAACGCTGCCGTCAAGAGGGCTTTCGACGTAAATGCCACAACGCCACACCTTCTGGGGATCACACCCCAGCTGGAGCGTGGCGGCGTGGCGGAATCGACGTGATCAACTGCACCACCAGGGATGTGACCCGCCACCAAACAGTGGAGGTCCTTGGCAGCTGGCACATCGCAATCTCCATTACGGAAACCATGAAACGCAAAGCCGAAATCAGGTTCACGGCGACCTTCGTCGTCACCGCTGACCTAACCGACGCCAGATGGAAAAAGCTGGTCGGGGACTATTTCGAACCCGGCGAATGCAGTTGGAAAGAAGACCACCCAAAGTGCATCCAAACGTGGGCGGAAGAACAGGTCACAGAAGCCATTCTGATTACCATTGAAAAGTGCATGCCCGAATTGCTCCAGCTCCCCCACATCGCCGAAAACAGCAAAGGGGAGGAGAAGTTACAAGTTGAATTATTCGAAATGGACTACGACGGCATCGAACTCACCGACTCGCTCTGAGGATCCTTGCGTAAGGTCAGCGGACGGGTGGGTGGCATGGCCGCCAGCCCGTCTTTTTCATGGTGTTCCATGCCTCGATGGCGTTGTGACGAAGCATCCGCCTTCTCGTTTGCGGGATTGGGTAATCCGGCGGCCGCCAGTGAAACGTCCGCAGAATCACCCACTGCCCATGGGCCGTTGGCTCATCGGGTTTGAACTGCACCACTTTCTGTTGCTGTTCATTCACCAGCCACCCCTCACCACCAGCCTTGGCAGGGTCGTCTTCCTTGAAAGGGGCTTCATTAGACATGACAACAACCTAAGGAGACGCCCCTCAGCCCCACGGTGGAGATAGCCGTAACAGTGATTACGACGGTCAGCGCCGTGTATTGCCGCGGCGATAACCCCAACCGTTGCGCTCAGCTTTCTTCGCGTCAGCATCCAGCCTGCGTCCTGAACCACCGCCATCAGCTCAGACGCCGTACTAGGCGGTGAGCTGACCAATGCCATAAGAGCTGGCAATGGAGTAAGAGCTGCCACTGGTGCGCTTAACGCCGTTGACGCGACACTGATGGCATGAATCGACTTGTCCTGATCCTGCCGCTGCTGCTCAGCGCCTGCACCACTCCGGTTGATTACCTGAGATGCGATGCCATGTTCCGCGCGAAGGCTCGTGTACAGGAGCGCCTCAGAGATGCCGTCTCTGATCCTGTCCCTTCACAGGATCTGTTGAAGGTGACCGCTGATTTAAATACAGATGGCTGCTTCTAAGGCTCTCGCCCTACCGCCTTAGCGCAGTGTGTTGCCGTGGCGGTTGCCGTATCCCCGATGCCGATTGCTGTGAATACTGTCCAGCTCGCGTGACAGCACCGCTTAGTAAATCAGGTTCATGCCAGCAATAGCAGCACCGTATGCACCTAAGGCGGGTATGGGAGCGAGCTGATTTCTAGATCGGTGTTGTCAGATACGCCAACCTAAGTACTACCAGGGCCATTACATGGTTGTCGCGTTACATCAGCATGGCTAAATCTGACCTCATAGTTGAGACTCCTCATGGTGCCACCATCCAAAGGACAGAAGACGGCCATTTCTTGGTTTGCGACTGTGAAAACCATTGCCGCTTCACAAGGAGCCTTTATTCGGCAGAGCAAGAGTTAGGCGCCCTTGAGACGGGATTTCTCTTCCCTTACTCAACGGCCTTTCGTCAGGCTCGAGGGTTATAGCCACTCAACCCCAACCCAACTCTTGAGTTTATCCATCTTCTGGTAGGACAGATGCAGCAACAACAGCTGTCATCGCCTAAAAGACGACACTCTTAATTCACTTATGGAGTTGACAATTAACGGCCGCACTATAAGCGTACGCTTTAAAAGCGACGCGGTAGTAGCGCAAAGAGTCGCAGCTCACATCAAACGCCGCATAGAAGAAGACGACTGGCTGCCTTTTCAGTCAAAAAAGGAAGCACTGGAATCATGGCAAAAGGTTGGGGGTATCCGTGTTCAGGTGTTGAGGGCTTACTGCCTCATCTGAGTTCCGTACAAGTCCACTATCGGCGCTTTGCAAAATATCTCACCACACACAATGCCAAGTAGACAGCTACTCCAACGTAGATCAAGCAGCCAAGCACAATTGCTTGCTGGCTTCCAGTGAAAAACAACCAACGACCCAGCAGCGCAAAAGCTGTTAATACACCGAGCTTCACCAGCTGTGGATACTGCGTGAGCATACTAATGTAGTACTTAATATCTTCTTGCATTTAAAAAAAACCACCTAGAAATGCAATCAAGATAAGCAAGCTAAATAAACTATCTCCACCTCCGAATCCAAAAATTTGAATTATAAATGGAAAGCCAAATCTTCCTCTCCTGTAACTTCTTGTATAACCACCTCCACGTCGTAGCCCTCCTCCATAATTTGGCCTAGAGAATTTTCTAAAACTGCTTCCTCCAATGCGGCCGCCTCTTGCTGCCTCTGCTGTAGAGCTGGCCATAGGCAAGGAGACCGATATCAGCAAAGGAGCAATAAGCCACCCAAGCAAACGTTTTTTGTTGGTGCTCACCTCTCTTAAGTTCGTAGGTCTTGTTAAGAGGTCCTAGCAAGGATCGAGTCAGTACTGGCTTGACTCCTGAGGCCTTGAACTCGGGGGAAGAAGCACTTGATTCGCAAGAGATTTTTAGGAGTCCAACGCGAGGCCGTTTCTACATGGACCGTTGAAACGATCAGAGCGTTGCAACGAACCCATTTTGCCGCAAATAGCTAATGCCGCGGTATTTCAGAGAAGGGGTGGCGTCAGGCGCCATTAAGGCAGTCTCAAGACGCAGAATAACTGCCTCTTTTTTTGCAGCGGTCTTGTTCACTGGTGCAAATGCTAAACCGTTCCAATACAAAGAAGTCATCACACAGCTCCTGCAGAGCCCAAGCCCCCGTTCCATGGCTTGGATCGAGCTGCGCCTCGAAAAGTGAGGTGAACGCTTGGTAGCGCTAGCTACATAATCATGCTGCCTCCGCAACCGCTTGGGCTGCAACTTTTGCCAGGAATTCCTCACCTGCCCCAAGTTCATTACTTAATGTAACGAATACTTGTAAAGTAATGGCAAGAGTCAAACCAAAATTGAGTCAAGGCCTGACCATGTCTATTGATGCCCGATGCCAAGAACAGCGATCAGCCGCTGACCGCATGTTTATGGACTTCAAATACACCCGCCCTGGCTCAAAAGAGCAGATACAGGCCTTAGCGACTCTCAGCTTCCTCATTGGCATGTGGGCCGATTTTCTCACTGCCGAGGAAAAGAGAATGGCTCAAGTGTTGGTCCTAGAAGCAGGTCACTCCTGAAGACTAGGCGTCGACAACTTTGGGCGTTCCATGCAAGGGTCATAGGTTGCTTCAACGTCGATAGTGGTGCCATTTGTGTCGATAGCCTCGGCAATTGGTGAATGGCATGAAGCCGTGCGATGAGTGCGGCGTGCCATTCGAGGCCAAAAAGCTTGGGCGGCCAAAGATCTTCTGCAGCAGGAAATGCAAGGACAAGGCTTGGCGTCGGTCCTCCGAACCGACAGGTCCAGAAAAGAACTTCTAGCTTTCTGCCGTCTCTTGCAGAGCTGCGAGAAGACGGATGACAGCGATCCCCGGGGGTGAGAGCCAGGGGGATCTTTTCAAAGACTCCTCCTCTATGGACCAAGCGGAAATCAACAACTGGCAAACCATCGCAGAAAGCATGGAGGCCAAGGGCGACACAGAGAGCTGGTTTTACCTCCGCGCTCGCGCCATCGCTGATGGCAAGCCAGACCCGATGCCTAACTTGTCAGAACTCATGGGAGGTAGTGCTGCGCAACGACATAAGGACAGTGACGCAGGACAATCCAGCTGATCCGATGAGACTCGGGCCCTGCTGGGCCTGGGGTCCCGGCGACTGAGATAGGAATGGGATGCGACGAGACAAGCATCGTCGCCTCCGAATCGAGTCCAGCAATCTTGCGACTCAGCCTGCCTGTGAGATCGGAGTGGGACTGACACACTGGCCTTTGCTCCTTTGCCGCTGCTCAGCGTCTTCGAAGAGCGCGCACATTCAGCACCGTGTTGATGGCCGCCAACGTAACCAGACAGGTGAGGCAAAAATCCTTGTAATCCATGGGGCATTGAGCAAGCCCCGAAGATTGCCATGTCACCGCCGGTAGGAATGGTGCGTAAACCGGCCACGGAAGTGAGCAGCAAACTGCGCATCCAGTTGTGGCTGCAGAACCATTGCTCGGAATGCGTTCAGCGCACCAACAGCGGAGGCGTACTGACCATCGCGTTCAGCTTTCGCGGCTAGCCGTTGATATTGCTTCGCCAGCCACCCCACCATCTGCTGCAGCTCAACCGTGTCCAAGGCTTTCGCTACTTCTCTCTGCACAATTTCTATGTCAGGCAGACTCGTTCGCCTGCTGCGCCCCAACTTCAGAGTCAGCTGAGACGCAGCATCAGTTGGCGGAACACCACTGCTGATCAGCTGTAGAGCCTCGTTACGACGTTGCTGGCGTGATTGGCGTGTAGTGATTGCCATGGTGTTAAGAAGAGATTTATTGGGTCAGCTATTTAGTGGTGATGACACGGGAGTTTCGTAACCAGTGGTTGCTGCTCCTAGTTTGTAACAACAGCGCCAGTCGTTAGTGAGTAGCTAAAAAAACTTCTGTTGTATGTTGTCCATGAATACTTCCCAGATGCTGATCGCATTTCTTGCTTTCGGTGCTTCTGCAAGTTCAATCGTTGCTTGGCGTTTTGCCGCGTCCAGGTTGTGGAGCGACGATCAATGATTCCTGTATCCACAGTCGTGCTGACGAGACTTCTCAAGCCTCTGCGGGCCCTTGCTGTTTGGCGTGACGGTTTACTTAAATCACGTAGCGATCGGAAGAGGATCGCAGATGACTTTGGTGCGACTTGAAACTTTGTCTGGTGAGGTGGCCGGTAATGCAATACCCGACGCTTCCAAGCGAAAAGGCAGTTGTATCCGGATGACACCCGGACATGTCCGGGCGTGAACTGTGTGCAATCCAAAACCGAGGGTTACAGACCAGTAACCGTTGCTACCTATAGGGTCCAAGCAAAGTGATTTTTGTATTGCGTCCTCCAGCAAGAAGCTCCCGATCGTTGGGTTAAGGAGATGTCTTTCAAAACAGAGTTCAAGGCGTACATCTGTGCCCGCACCAAGTCAAAGGCAAAGATGTGTACGTACATGGTGGTGAATGACACCACTAACGAAGTGACCTCGATCGTTCGCCATGGCAAAGGCTTAGTCGGGTAGTCGTTGTCCGGCACTTTTAACGGGACAAATCCCTGAGATCGTCTGCAGTGCAATTGATTGACCCCGGCCATTCATGGTGGCGCCCCTCACAGCAGCCCTGCACCCATGGAGGCTTCGATCACTTCTGCTTCCGCAGCGGGATCGAGGTTCATGTCAGCGCTGGTGCCTTGAATGATGCGCCTGGTGATGGCGAACCATTCTTTGTATGTTGCTGAGCGTGGCCAGACGTCTATTTCAAGGACTGGTGTTTGTGCGACGTGATCAAGGACGTTCGGCATTGGTAGTGATTGCGCCTGTGGTCGATGGCTAGAAGGAAGAAGGCGTGCTGGTTAAGTCGGTAATGCCACAGCCCGCCTGCTGGCACAGGCTGGCTTCTTAGCCTTCTTGACTGGTAATTTGCCTGAAGCTACCGCTCATTGCAGTGCTTTGTATCCCTACGAACGACCCAGGGCTTCTGTTAGCTCCTATATTTTCTTTGTAGCAACAGCTACGAACAACGTTCACCTCTCCTCGCGGGAGGCGCAGACAAGCCAGGCCATGGAACGGGGACCTGGATTTCTGAGGAACTTCAAATGACCCTGACCTATCGCGGCAGCAGCTACGAAATCGGATCCAAGCTGCCTTTGGTTCAACCGATCGTTGAACTTCAGTATCGAGGAAAGTCTTATCAGGCTCGCACTTCTGCCGCTCCCGCACAGGTGCACGCAACACTGACCTTTCGTGGCGCTTCTTACGCCAAGTGAGTCGCTTCGATGACTTCCCTTTATTACAACGGGACCGCTTTTGTGCGTTGCCGTGAAACCGCGAAAACCGAAGCTGTGGTTCAACGACTGGAAGCATCACTGGCAGCACCTCCCGTGACGAGACCACTATTCGTCTACAGAGGCGCTACCTACGCACGATGATCACCAGCCCTGCTTCGGTGGGGCTTTTAAGTTCCCCAGAGTATTTAGATTTCTTGCGGAGTTTGCCAATAGAAGTAGGTTATTAAGCTTAATTCATGAAGTTGGGTAAAAGCCGCGTGCGACGATGACCAGATCGTAATCCTCCTAAATGTTGGAGCTACAGATTCCCTTTAGATTTTTTGGTGCGTTGCTTGTGGGCTCTGCCCTTCTTCCAATGGCCCAAAACCCTAAGGAGCTTGCTCTGCTTGGTGGCACTTTCCTACTTGGACTTGGAGCACTGGAACTAGCTCTCAGGGTAGGGGGCTTTTAATTACGTCCTTCTTCTGTTTGCCAGGCATCAAGGACCTCAGGAAAATGCTGCTCAATGCATGCATCGCAGATTCCATGAGTGAAATTCAAATTTGATCTCAGAGAAAGATATTTGTCAAGATGCATCCAGTGCCCGTTTTTATCTTGGGCTTTCCGGCAGTAAGAGCATGTAGAAATCATCCTATTGTTTTCAGTATGCGCGCAAAAAGATTCAATCAAGTTAATCGATTTTTTTCTCAGCTCCAGAAACGAAACCACCTGCCTTGCGAGAGCTTTCATAACACCGCATTCTTTATCGTTTAATTGACGAGGTACTCGATCAATGACGCATAGTGTTCCCACTCTCAATGCCTTACTATTTTCAAGAGGAAAACCTGCATAAAGTCTTATATTCGGGTCGCCACATACAAGTGGATTGTCACGGAATCGATCATCCATCAGTGCGTCTGGGATTATGAGTGGGTCGGATGAATGAATTGCGTGGGCGCAAAAAGACCAATCCCTGGGTGTCTCTTGTATTTCTACCCCTACTTTTGACTTAAACCACTGTCTATCAGTATCAATTAAACTGAGAAGCGCAATTGGGGTTGAACATACACTTGAAGCAATATTGGTAATGTCGTCATATGACTGCTCTGGCTTTGTGCCAAGAATTCTATACTCATTGAGAGCGTTTAGTCGCTGTATTTCATTATCAGGCGGCTGGGCGGCTGGCAAAATGCGTGCACATTCAATCCTCTTTACATTAAAGCTAACCAAACTGCGGGCAATCTAATAACACAAAAGTTATCTATCTCCTCACGAATGAGGCCGTAGGCTTGTTTGCTCACAACAATCTGAATGGATGGCATATGTGATGACTTAGTCGCAATGTAGACCTAGGCATACAACTTTCACAGATAATTACAGTAAAACTAACGCTAAAATAAGAAAATACATGCTCTTGACACCTGGATTTTATAAATTAGTATAGCAAAAAGTGGGAAATACGTCTTTTCCAACGAAGCAAACAGCTCGTAGGCGCTCATCGTACTCCTCAAAAGTCAAGAAACTGTCCTCCGTTTAAAGCCGCTCCAGCTATTCACGTATGGCAGCGATCTGCTCCTATTAGCTTGCCTTCAATAGATGCGTTGCGACCGTTCTGAAGACCAAATCTGCAACAGAACAAGGCTATACGGCTTTGTTAGAGTGGTTCCACTCCACCGGAAATCAAGCCGCAACGATGTATCTGGTACGTAATTCCTTATGCCATTTGCAAATCTCAATTCAATCAAGTATCGGGCGACAATGACTACACCGCATTGGATTTGAGCAAAACATAGGCTTGTGCAGCATTAGTTCTGCGAGAAACACTTCTGCTTCGTGAGGGGCTAAATTTGACATGTTCTAGTCATATTGAATGTAGTGTGGTGAAGGCCTGGCAAAACGCCGTTCCCGTTCCTTCATCTGAAGCTGAATACTCATCAGGCGGTGATAAGCCGACTTACAACTTTGGCAATCACAAGGCACGCCACATTCTTCAAGCTGACGCAAAGCAATAGTTGCCTGTTTGTGTTCATAAAGCGAGTATTCAGTCACAGCAAATAAGGCGGAGGAAAGATAGACATTGCACGAAAGCCGTAAATTCTTCTGTACCAGCCGGACAATGTCCTGAACTCAACAACACAAACCGTGAAGACGGTCACACATCAGTCGGTGATACTGCCTCAAGCCTGTCCAGCTTCTTGCTTGGGCGGACCTTGCCATGGAGATCAGCGGCGATTTATTGGGTCAGCTGCATTACTGAGATGACATGCGTCATTCGTGACCAGTGGTTGTCGATAGCGATTGGAGGAGGGTCACTGCTGACGTTGGTTTGGCTTGAGGCGTTCGTTTGATGAGGTGGCAGGTTATGGCCGGCGCTTTTGGGGTGTAAATCGCTGTGATTGCTTGCGCTGCTAAGTATTTACCCCGGCGCCCCTTGTCTTCAGGTTACAAGCTGCTTTTCGCTGAGAACGAATGCAGTGCAGTGGAACTGAGCCTGTCGGTTGTAGTGGCCGGTTTTCACCCCATTCAGACTTGTAATAACAGTTACAGACGCTGATTTTTTGTCTTAGACAAGGGATAGAGACAAGGAGGAAATGATGCTCAACGAACTGCTTCTCACCACCACCCTTAGCGTGGCCATCGTTGGCGCTATGGCTCTCTTCTATGGAGAGCTTCAGCTGCTGCAACAAGATCACTAGTCAGGCGGACACGCGGACATTCCTTTATGTCTGGGTAAACCCCCTACAGAGCGGTGCGTCATCTGATCGCGGACAGAAAAAACCCCGTCTCCCAAACAAGGTGTTTTCGGAGAAGGGGCAGTAACTGGTCCTTGATTGACAAGGGTTAAGTCTCGTCTTGACCCCCAACAAACCAGATCAGAAACCAGAATCAACCTGCTACAGCGGAAATGCTGTAAGGAGCTTCAGGGAAGCTTGTGGGCATTGGATCGAGCTTGCCTTGTGCCAATGCTTTGGCACGGACATACATCTGGCTTGATGTGGCACCAGCTGCTTCCATCTCTTTCGCGACGAGGTCCCAGTTGCGAACTTCGGTAGACATCTGTGGATGATTTAGGACGAATACAACATCGCCAGCCAACAAGTCTGACCGTGACGGTGGAAACCGCCATGGGACCGAACAAGCGAAATGAGAAGTTCACCGTTAAGACCTTGTCTCTGTGGTGCCAGTGAGACGTGATCAAGGATGTTGATCATGACGCCATCTCCCTTGCGTCAAGCTCACGCTAAAAGCGATCGCGTAGATCAGCAGCAGCGTCACTGACATCAAGGATGGCAGCTGCTACTGCTGGCGCTCCCCCCAACGTGATCGACGTTTGATCGTTTTGTGTCGCCGATCGCGGTACGGACGTTTATACGCGAAGGTGTTTTCACGCGGCTGGGCCGAGAGACCACGACGCGAGATCTAAATAAGGGACCAGACCAATGAGCCGACGAGGAATCCACCCCCTCCTGATGGGGCTTGACAAGCCTGAGCGCAAAATCGAGAAAAGGGAAACCGAGCTGACTGGTTATGAGTCAGCCCAGCGCAAGCGTTTCCTTCGTACCGAGGCGGAAGATGACGAGGGCAGGGAGGCTGGCTGAACGATCGACGTTTGACGGTTGGTAATAACTGATGACCCACATCATCCGACCTTATGAGAAGACAGTCGTGAAGGTTGAAGTGGAAGATGAGCGTCCTGCTGTCGGTGTCGCCTCATACCTGATTCACAGGCCTTCACGGGAGATTCTCTGGAATCAAAAAATGACCAAAAGACGTGTTGCCGAATAAGCTCCTTGGTTCCATATTTGCTTTGCGCGGACATGTGGAGTTCATCCACACGCGACGGCCTCGGAAGAGCGATCCGAGAGCTGGCAGAACCCCTGTCTCCTGCGTGAACGATCGCGGGAGACAACCTTCTGTGCAACGGAATGCTGAAAAGAGTCAGTGCATACGACGCATGGCTCCGTATCAGGAGGAGCTTGTGTGTGCAGACACCGCATCGCTCGGGAAGAGCAAGCTCTTCTCGCGGTTCTGTAGTCCTTTCCCCGATCAGGTAGCTGGCTTGTAAGCCCTACCTGTAGAAGGGGCTGCCTGGATCGACATCGGCAACTGAGGCGGTCAAAAAGAAACCCCGGAGAGATCCCCGAGGTCTTCAATCCTTTCGGCTGATCCCCATCACCCGGCCAGACCCGATAAAGCTAGCCGCATTGGACTCATTTGTGCCACCCACATCATTTGTGCCATGTGGAACGCCTCGATTGTGTATTGAAGTTCTGACCACTAATAGGTGGCACCATATGTGGGGCTGGTCAGTACTAGGCGGCTAAGCCATATTTAGGTTTCCCCCATCACTCAGCCCGTTGTGCGACTCACACCGGGTTTTTTTGTACCCTGAAGCGCTAGGGATGGTGCTCTGAGCGGCTGCAACTCCTTGCAGTACTGTGAGTCGATCTCATCGGTTAACGGCGCAATATCAATTACGGTGAACCACTCAGGATTTAGGAGCATTTGCAAGACCAACTAAATCTTCAGTTCACTAACTAATAGCTATCAAATACTGATGCTTTCCCATCGAAGTCTACAGCCAAAACTTCATAGTTCTGAGTAGCCATCTGTGAAGTCTCCATTCCTGGAGAACCAAGCGGCATCCCTGGGACCGAAAGGCCAGCAATATCAGGCATATCTCTCAAAAGCTTGTCTATTGATTTGCCCGGTACATGACCTTCAATAAAGTAGCCCTCCACAAAAGCAGTATGACAAGAAGCTAATGAAGAAGAAATTCCCTCAGAGATCTTCAAATCATTTATATCGTTAGATATATTGTCAACAACTTTGTATCCACCTTCAACCATCCGCGCACCCCACTTCTTGCAGCATCCGCATGACTTATCTCTATAAAGATAGATTTCTATACCATTTTTGTTGCTGCCTGGAATCATTATTTCATCACCAGGTCCATGGTCATGACCTCCATGACTGTGGGCTGAAGGAGCTGCAAGAATGCTTCCCAGCAATAAAAATAGAACGAGCTTCATAGATTTAGTGTGTTCGTGATGGCGGCCTTTGATATGGCCACGAGTAGTTTCCTAATCACCATTCTGCCTGAAACGGTCGCAACACGCATTACCGAAAGCCTCCCTACCGCCTCGTCGCACTGTTGCCACAACTGCAAAGCCGTTCAAAAATGGGGGATCGCTAGAACCGTATGCGCGTGAAACGATTTCTCCTGCTGGGTGCCTTGGTAGTAGGCGCTCACGCTCAGCCAGCAATGGCGCAAGAGGAAGCTAGAGAATTTGTCCCAACGGCGTCGAAACGGGCCATCAACCTCGCTCGCGGGACTGCGGCAGCAGCAAATGGAGGATTACGCCTTTATCACCCAGCTCGATGCATGTATGTGAGTCCAACAAAAAACCCATGTCTAATAAAACGAGATGCGAACGGCCTCACGTTTCGATTCCTGGGAGGCCCTCCAGGCTGGGAAGTGCTTGGACTTCCTCCAACAGTCGAATCGATTGTGGTGATCGCTCCGGATGGACAATCAGTGATTACTGAAAGCCATGAAGAAATCAGCGAGGTGTCGTTGCCACCGTTGCCCTGACGACTGAGGCCGATGTGCAACATCGACTAGGAAATCCAAATCAATACCGGCGGGGATGCGTCCTGCAACCTCGAAACCCTTTCTGGTCTGCGCCCAACGCCATCATTCGATTTAGTGCCGTTATCGCGCCCACAGCGGCAGAAAATTGTCCCGTATTTTCCGCCTTGCGAGCGATTCGCTCTAACCGTCCCACCTGTTGGAAAAGTAAGTCCTTCTGATCGATCTCCTCAGATCCATAGGCAGCATCTAGCCAGTCCTTGTGAGCTGCACAGACGACATCACGGGCGTTCCTGCGGCTGCACCCCCATGTTTCGGCAGTAAGGGCAGTTAATTCGCTGAGACCCATTCCGGCGTCTATTTGCCGCATCGCCCATTCATGGCGTTGCTTCTTCTCAATGGCGGTAACGCGCTTGCGTGTCACAGCAGGCACGCTCCTATGAACGCCTGCTCAACCTCAGACAAGGATTCATCGTCCAAGTCCATGTCGGCGATGGTTCTGGCGACCAACTCACGAGTGATACGGAACCACTCCTTTCGTGTTGCTGACCAGGGCCAGTCATCATGGCCATCAAGGATGAAGCCTTCAGGACAGATGCCGTCGAGGATATTTGCCATCAGTTCGCCGCAAGTTCACTAAGAAAAAGCTCAGCCAAAAGTACGCCCATTCCACCCCCAGTTAGAAGCATTGACATCGTCAAACCCAATATAAATACGATCCTTCGGAATGCCTAAAGACGACTTGATCAATTCGCAAAATTGATCAGACATTGCAGGAGGCGTCAAAGCTCCGATTGATTTGACCTCTACATAAGCGCAAGGCTCTTCACTACCTGCGAATGTCATTGGAACACCAGAGTCCAAAAGCGTCATTACATACGACTCAGGCTTACCCGTGGCAGTGGCAAGAGCAGCAGAAAGCTTCTTTAAAAGGCCATTTGGAGTCTGTACATCGGTAATATTGGTCTTGACACTAATGAACGGCATTGGCTGGTTAGACAATCTATCCTTATTTTGACTCCATAAGACATCAATTGCAACCATTTACAGTTCCGAAGGCACTGACAATAAAATGCGGCAGGTCCCATACACATCAGCCCAAGAATTCTGCAACACTCTTATCGCTCTGCCTCAACAAAGCAAAAGTTGTTCCTGCATTACCGCGACAAATTCGCAGCTGTGAATCCAAAACGGTCATATCAAGCCAAGCAGGAAAACTCTGCCGAACATCTTTTAAGAGTTTAATTTGCCCGATACCAGAGTGACGGGGACCTATCCAACCGCCTCTACGGAAGCAAACCTCGACTCTTGTTGAGTTAATTACATCTAAGTCAGCCTGCACAAAAACCGATCCCACAGCTACAAGAGGGCCTCTTAGACGGAGTATATTGCCACCTCTTTTTGTCACAGGGTCCAATATCTGCAGATTTTCCAGCCAGGGTGCCTGTCTGAGCAATGGCTGGGTAGAGCTACTCCACCGAATACCACCATACAAAAGATCTGAACCACAACTCAGATCTGCAGGATAATTATCCTCTACTTCAGATACAAGTTTTGGAATGACCAGACTATTAGGAGTTTCCCGAAGAAGTCTCACCAGCTCATCGCGATTGTTAGATATTAAAAGTTCACAATTATTGGCACATACTGGCGAAATCCAGAGAAAAACGTGGAGAGGGCTAACGTCATACACAGAAAACGTGGCAAGCTAATCAAAGCTCGTGACATTGCAATGCAAGACAAGCTCATTTCATCCGTCAGCGCAAGCTCAACCATCAAGAACTCTTAAAAAAATCAGTAAACGCATCATCTATTACAATAAACAGGCTGTTCAGTCAGAAACTGTCACAGTCGTTACTTGGAAGGTGTGAGCGAAAGAATTAGCAATTAAGTGCCAACTCTTTAAGGCAATTAACTTGATGCACGTTTTTTCACGCTTTTCAAAGGGTGCAATATGCTCTGGAACCCTTGCCTTGATCGCAGTCTCCTCATCAGGAGGCGCCTATGCATTTGATGCAACAGTCACCGTCGGCATCCTGCACTCGCTGTCCGGCACCATGGCCATCTCCGAGTCCACCCTGGTGGACACCGAGAAAATGGCGATCGATGAGATCAACGCCGCTGGTGGTGTCGAAGTGGACGGCAAGAAATACAAGATCGAATACATCGTCGAGGACGGTGCTTCCGATTGGCCCACCTTCGCTGAGAAGTCCAAGAAGCTGATCGACCAGGACCAGGTGCCCGTTGTCTTCGGTGGCTGGACCTCCGCCAGCCGCAAGGCGATGCTGCCTGTCTACGAGTCAAAGAACGCTTTCCTCTATTACCCGATTCAGTACGAGGGTCAGGAGTGTTCCAACAACATCTTTTACACCGGTGCCACGCCGAACCAGCAGTCGGAGCCTGCCACCAAGTTCATGTATGAGAAGTCGCCTGCCGCTGGCAAGCCCTTCTTCCTGGTGGGTTCGGACTACGTTTTCCCCCGCACCTCCAACACCATCACCAAGGAACAGCTCAAGTCCCTGGGTGGCGAAGTGGCCGGTGAGGACTACCTGCCCCTGGGCAACACCGAGGTTGCTCCGATCATTTCCAAAATCAAGAGAGCTCTCCCTAAGGGAGGCGTGATCATCAACACCCTGAACGGTGACCAGAACGTCGCCTTCTTCAAGCAGATCCAGGACGCCGGTATCACCCCTAAGAAGGGCTTCTACGTGATGAGCTATTCCATCGCGGAAGAGGAGATCAGCACCATCGGTTCTGAGTTCCTTGAGGGCCACTACGGCGCTTGGAACTACATGATGTCGATCGACACCCCGGCATCCAAGAAGTTCGCCGCAGACTTCAAGGCCAAGTACGGCGCCGACCGCCAGGTCGCTGACCCCCAGGAGTCGGCCTACAACATGGTCTACCTGTGGAAGAAGGCTGTCGAGAAGGCCAACAGCTTCGACGACGACAAGGTGCGTGAAGTCCTGGTCGGCATCGAGTTCGACGCGCCTCAGGGACCTGTGAAGGTGATGCCCAACCACCACCTCTCACAGACCGTGCGCATTGGTCAGATCACTGCTGACGGTCAGTTCGAGATCCTCGAATCCACCGATGGTCCTGTGGCTCCTCAGGCCTGGAACCAGTTCGAGCCCAGCTCCAAGGGCTTCGCTTGCGACTGGACCGACGCCGCCAAGGGCGAGAAATATGAAATGTAGACCCTGATATTCGGAATATTTGCGTTCAGGCCTAGCGGCATTAAATGCCGCTAGGCATTTTAATGCCAAAAATAAATTGAAAAGTATAAATTTGGCGACGAGGCGTTAGCTCCTCAAGCAACCGCCTCGCCTAAGCCCAATAACTCCGTCCACAAAAAAGTGAACATTACTAAGCCTAAATAAATTATACTCAAATTTACAGACAAATAAGTGGCAGATGCTACATATAATCGCTACATGTAAATACTATTTCGCAAGACTTGACCTTACCGTCCGTAATCTTGCCCGCCTCCACGGCTTCACTAATATCCCAAGCTTATACTTCATTCATTACCTTCAATGTTTTCAGACAAGCCATACAGCTCTGCCTAAGCGGGTGTGGATGAAAAATGACCACCTTGATGATCACCCAGACGAGTACGAAGCCCAGCCCAGCAGCATTGAAACAAATGTTTCCGAGTCAGATCTATTGAAGTCATCGGCCAAAGGGCTGCTAAGGTTAAGGCTTAGTTAACAGACCATGAAGGGAGGGTAAGGCCTCTCCGGTTGACGCCTTTGCTTTTGACGCCGAACACTGTCCGCCAGTGGCTGAGCCTGATGACAGCAGTCATGCTCTTCGCTCACATCACCACCCAAGTTGGCATATATGCCTTCGGTGCCGACAAACACTGGCTCGATGTGTTGAACATGGATCGCGAGCTGAATCTGCCCACACTTTTCAGCACGATGCTGCTGCTAACAGCTGCGAGGCTCCTGATGCAGTTGAGCAAGGCCTCACTGCAGGAGTCAGCAGATGACTGGACTCTTCTCAGTCGAATCTTTATGTTTCTCGCGGTTGATGAAGCCCTACAGATCCACGAGATCCTTATCCTTCCGGACCTGCGACACCATATTCATCCTGCTCTTGCCTCCACCTGGGTAATCCCCTATGGCCTCGTAGCTCTAGGACTGCTTTGGCGCTTCCGCCATTTTCTGACCACTCTTTCGGCCAAGACATCCAACAGTTTCCTTTGTGCAGGAGGCGTTTACATCACGGGGGCAATCGGAATGGAAATGGTGGGCAGCTTTGCCGTTCGCTCGGGCGTCATCCGTCTTCACAGTTTCTGGTATGGCGCTATCACGGGCATAGAAGAATCGCTTGAGATCATGGGTCTAATCCTTTTTATACACGCACTCATGCGGCAATTGATCAAGCAGAGTGGAAAACAGGCCTGGATCCTGAAATTTAGTGCTGATCCACCCAATCTATAAAAATCTAGTGAAAAATCCCAGTAGAAGTATTGAGCGGTGGCTTACGGCAACTTGTTCACCCAGGCCTTCTCAAAGAAACTAAGTACAGAAGATAATTTTGGACTCTCAAATGAAGAGAAAGCCTATTTTTCTGCAGCGGTATCACTCAATTGGCTCTTCCTCGCTCATTTTGAATAGTCTGCTTTTTTCAAAGGACTGATGACTCGCCAAAATCCTGGTTTGGAGAGGTGCCTTAAAGCTATCACGTGCACCAACAATGACCTGGAACAGCGTCCTCTGTCTCGCCAACAAGTAAGAGATTATGTACAACTGCCCCTGGGTTGAATTACAAGACTCTGACTATTTCATTTACAAGCTGGCCTGATCCTCAGACCTTCATCAGCAAAGTTTGCACAGCTGCTAGAATCCAACAACTATTTAGAGATTATTAGAAGGAATTTCTTTTCGGTAAAACTCTCAAAAGTAGCATGACCTGAGGCCAGATAATGTGTCCTCAGCAGACATGAACTTGCTAGTTCAGCAGGGAAACTATCAGATTAACTCTCCATGAGTAAAAGCTATTCTTTGCGATGAAAGCTTTGCAGACAGGGTCTTGCCGACCTCGATTGCATCGCTTTCATCCCCAGATTCTATATCATTTATTTCTTTCAATGTTCTCAGGTAAGTAATGCAGCTTTGCCGTATCTCCATTAATTCCCCATAGCAATCCTGGTATCCTGCATTTGCACGCAGCTCATAATCCGGTTTAATCATAGATTCCATAAAAAGATCTAATGCACGCTGATAGGCAAGTGGGCGCATGATTTCGACGAATCTCTTCTCGATTCAAACCCTAAGAAGCTCCCGTAGATGTCCTGACGGCTACAGTTTTTTAACGTATAAATACTCAAATCATTGGGTCTATGGGGCATCACCAGATTTTGCTCTTTGCAATTATCCAGACGCAGCACTATCCAAGCCGAAGTGAAGAACTGTCCCGAGGGTTGCTAGCGACATAGTGACCAGTTGTCGCGCTCGTTGAATGTCCAAGCGTTGCTTGGAGCGTGAATACATCGATTCCCCGCTGAACCGCATGTGTGGCATGGCTGTGCCTCAGCTGGTGTGGATGGACATGGAAGCCAGCTCTTCTTCCCCACTTGTGGCAAACATCTCCGATTGCTTGGCGCGTGAGATGCCCAGCCCGCCTGGGACTTGGGAAGACGAACTCTTCATCAGAGCCGCGGCCAAGTCCTTGAAAGAGGCCAAGCGTTGCTGGCAATAAGCGAACAGTCCGTCGCTTTGATCCCTCGCCGAAGAGGTGAATCTGCCTCCGTCATCGAGAGCCTCGATGTCTCTCCAACGGACTAGAATACTCATTAAAGACTTTACGCTGACGTACAATAATGAATGGCTTCCATGCGAAGACGATTGATGATCAGATCAGCCTGAATAGGAAGCTGACGTTTAGGCACCTAAAAGACGTGTTTAGAGTTGCATTTATTATAGTTCTTAAATTCGACACTGAAAGCTCTTGCGGCTATAGTATTGGAGCGACGGGTGCCTCGGCACTTCCACAAAGAAAGGGGGCTGGTTGTTTCGACCGCCCCCTTTCTTGTGTTGTCCAAAGTTGACGTAATTAGGGTTAAGTCAACCTAGCGTCAATGAAGACGAATCATCAGGATTAGCCTGCAGATAGTGACCTGTGGTGTCACTGCTGGCATGACCAAGCGTCTGAGAAAGCGTGTAGAGGTTGCAACCACGGCGAAGTGCATGCGTGGCATGACTGTGACGCGTGCAATGTGGATGCAAATGGACGTCGACCTCAACACCCCCATCGCTTCATCCGATCAGCGACGGCCTGTCTCGTCAAAGGTCCTTTTCTTCTCGAAGAAGGAAACAACCATTGATCTGGCTCCCCCCTGCCAATCGACTCAAAGAGCTGAATGGTTTCCTCGCTGACTCGCACAGTGCGTGGCTTGCTGCCCTTGCCCAATAGATGAATCTGGCCGCCGGTTTCAAGACGCTCAATGTCTTGCCACTTCAAGGCGATCAGCTCTGACACACGGCAACCGATCAGATACGAACCGCGCACCAACACCAAGTCACGCGCAGCAATGGTTGACCCCTTTACCTTCACTGCACTTATTGCACCAAAGACAGATGTCAGATCAGCCTCAGACAGTGGTTTGGCCAACTTTGCTGCCGACAGCCCTGTTCTTCGGGGGACTGGGTTCCGCGGCACTCCTGACACAGCTGATCGGGTAGCTTCCGACGCCCATCGATACAGGCTGCTGATAGCTGAGATACGCCTGTTGAAAGAGCGCGGCTTCAGATCACCAAGCTCGACTTGCTGACGCAGTTCGGCGATCCAATCTTCGACAAGCGTCGAATCAATTTCACGCAAATGCAGGTGGGGGTGAACACGGTCTCGCCACCTGACGTAATGACGAATTTCACGGCGATAACCGTCTTGGGTTTCCTGACTGCCAGTACGGCTGCATTGGGCGAGAAACCTTTTTAGCAGGAGGCTGTCGCTCCAAAGGACAGCTCCAGCTTGGGCAGCGTCGAAGAGACGGCTGACATACGCCAACGCCTCTGCCTTGTCCATGCCAACCAACACAGGCGGCAATTTGTCGGACGATTTGTCGGAAAGCGTTTTTTGAGGATCTAGCGTAAGAGCCAGATCGCTTTTGCTGGAATGGTTTAAGGGGGACTTCCACCCCCCAGCAGTCATTTGGGTGATACGACTGTCCGCTTTCCAGTCGCAGACTGCAGTCTCAGAATTAACCCAGATATAGCAAAGCTATTCGGGGGAATCCCACGGAAGGCGGGTTGAAGCCAAGGTCATCCTGGGTCACAATTGGGGTCACAAAACGGGTCATTTGGCTGACTTCGGACCTGGATTCCAGAGCGCGGTGAAGTCGGCGTACCCCGGCTGGAGCGTTGTGCGGCACACAGCCACCAGCAAGATCAGGCTCCGTGTTCGAAGTGGTGAACGATGCGTCGGTGAGCAGGCCGTGCTCCCTCTCGCATGGGAGGCCCGCAACGTGGCCGAGGCGATGCAGTGGATCGGTCGGATCTACAAACTGATCCACACCGGAGACCACAGCCTGAAGACCGCTCGTGATGCGGTTCTGGGGAAGGCCACCACCCACGTGGAGAAGAAGGACTGGACCTGGGATCAGATCTGCGAGAAATATCGGAACCACCTTCAGACCCGGAAAAACAAAATCAAGGACACCACCTTCGAAGCGTCTTACGGCCGGTACTTCGAGGTGATGCTGAAACTGCTCCGCAGCAACACACCCCCCCGCACCGGCGCTCAACTGTTGGATGCAGTGCTGTCGGCCCCCAGGGTCAACAAGAAACCTGGAAAGATGTTTGGGACGCCGTTGAAGACCTGGGGCGAGCAAGACGCCAGCCGGTTGGAGTGCTGCCTGGCGATCAAAAACATGCTCACCTACGCGGTGTCGATGGACTACCGGCCGGGGTTGTGGCTGATCCCTGAAGCTCTCTACGAGGACCTGCGCGGCTCAGACAGTGCTGCCGCGGCATTGAAAGGAAAAAGCGACCTCACTGACATCGAGATCCTGGAACTGATCCAGACCATCGAACAGCGCAGCCCAGGGTGGGCGTCAGTCCTCCGCCTCTGCGCGACGTTCGGGTTGAGGCCCTGCGAAGCCGATCGAAACCGGCACCTTGAGGTCCGGGTCAACAGCCGCGGCCAGGAGCAACTGCACTGCAGTTATCAGAAGAAGGCCGGAAAACGTCTTACCCCGCAGCGTTGGCTCGTCCCCCTGCCATTCATTGATCACGGTGGCGAGAGGGTCTGGTGGGACGGCTGGCGGGGCCTGAACGATCTGCCCTGGCCCCCGGTCGAGCGGGTCGATGGTGCAGCACTCGGGAAGTTTCTGCGCCGACAACCGGAATGGAAATCCTTGGTCGCCGAGAAGGCGAAGCAAGGACTTCAGCTCAAGCCTTATGCCTTCAGAGATTCATTCACCCACCGCTGCGCACGCTTCGGGATCGCTGATGCAGACGCGGCCCTGGCCAGCGGCCACAGCGTGAAGGTTCACCGCGAGAGTTACATCAACACCAGCACCGAAACGATGTTGGATGCGTTCGAGCGGGCCGCGGGACGGAATTGAAAGGAATTTGGGGGTAGACGAACAGGCAACATACTGCTAGAGATGAAATATCACTCGAAAGTTGCCCCGCCGATCGTATATCCGGCGGGTTCCCTTTCTGAGAACCTGACTATCGATTATTCGGTGGGCTGAGGGGAGTTGATCTAGGACAAGCCTCAAGATCACCCCCGATTAAGCCATGGCTAAGCACGACAAATACGCCCAACTCAAATCCAAGAGAATCAACGGTCGGACCCTAAAGTTCCCCGCTGGCACTCCTCAGTTAGAGATTGACGGCGTCGAGTTTGTTGCTTCAATCATTGCCAAAGCTCACGCCGAGAATCCAGAAGAGAACTGGCTTTATAGGTGTCAGCCTTGGGTTAGAGAAGCTGTGGAAATGATGCGGGGATAACATTTACCCATCCAATTAATTGGATCGACACCGCGAGGATGAAAAAGATCCTCGGCATCAGCGACAAAACACCTCTCGCCCTCAAGAACAACACCACAATGTTCCGCGAGGGGCAGGACTGGCGACGCAAAGGCGCGTCAGCCCGTAGCCCCCTGCAGTGGAACGAGGAGGCCGTCGAGCGGGCTTTTACCAACTGGAAGCGTCCAGCTCCCAGCACCGTGGAAACCTTCGAAGCAGTGGAGGCGAAGTGATGGATAAAAACATCAAACTCGTGATCCATTGTGGAGAGTCTTCCATCGAATTAGATGGCCACACTCTTGAAAAGCATGGAGTCCTCGATGCTCTGAAGAAGCATTACGCCAACAAGCCTGATCTCAGCTGGTGGCAGAAAACTTTCGAGATGCTTGCGGACCTGCTTTGGGATCAAAGTGTCGACGAAACGATGCGAGGAGAGGCGTTCCACGAACAGCTAACAATTGCTCTTGGAAGGGAAACACCTCTGCAGAGAGCAATGTCGCGAGAGCTGCACCAACAGCTCTCCAAGGTGGAGGCCGACTGATCCATGAAAAAGCCCGCCGTTGCCGCGGCGGGCCTGGATCTGGATTTCAACTATTCAAATTTAGGCCCGGCCGCCTGGGAGCAACAGTCTCCTCAGTCACAGCCTGTCTTGGACACAGACTCGTGTCCAATTCTCAATAACAACTCAGTCCACAACGAGACTGATCCGCGACAGTCTCAGGAAGCCCGGCGACAACGCAGTCGTCGTGGTGGCGTGAGACGCCGATCCGGCCGCGTACCTGCGATACAGGCAGAGCAGCGGCATGGCCGGATAGCGCAGTCATCCAGCAGGCGCTCCCCTTGCCCGGTGTGTGGTCGAGTCCGCAACGGTCACTGCCGATGGGGTGATGGCGTCTGGAATTGCTTCGTGGGTGACACCAACCACCCACCCAGCAACATCCGCATCGGTGATGTCATCGATATCAATGGTGAGCATGCCGCACTGGTTGCCACCGATGGCGGGCATTCAGGCAACAGCTATGTCTTCCGCGCTCACACCGCGCTCAACAGAACCCGGGCCCGGCAGGTCGCCAAACCTGCCCCGAAGGACTCCGGCTACATGGCATGGATCGAGGTGCTCATCGCGGACGCCGACACAGCGCTCGCCATCACCGACTTCCAGCTGCACAACACTCCACCGCCAGAGCTGCAGCACCTGCTGGCACTGATCAACGTCAGCACTGAACTGGTGGATGACTGCCTCACCAAGGTGAAGGCCGACACCCGGCAGGGCTGGGATCACCAGATCACCGTGCTTGAGACGGCTGCGGCCGCACTCAAGAAACAGAAACGCATGGCCGACCACTTCCGGTGGCACTACCTCGGGGAGGTGGAGTGATGGCAGAACAACAGCATCCAAACCTCAGCGCAGAGCTGAAGAACGGCACCGGTCCTGCCGCTGTCGGCTTCGGCCCGGCCGCTGACATCAAACGAATCAAGTCGAAGGCCAAGGAAATCGTCATCGACGACTCCATCGGATCGAGGGATCGGATGATTCACATAAAGGATGCCGCCCGTGATTACGAAGCTGAGTTCTCCAACCAAGAGCTGAAGCAGTACCTGTGGGATGCCCGCCGGGAGCTGGCTGGTGCGGCAACGCCGGTGCCACGCGGCGGGAAGCTCAAGCTCTCCAAGGCCCGATGGTTATGGACAGGTGTGGTGATGGCAGCGACCACCACACTCGTGATCGCTTTGCCGAAGGTAGGAAAGTCGCGGCTGATGACGATGGTGCTCGGCCGGATCCGGCGCGGGGACCATTCATTCCTGGGTCACGCGCTACCGGCATCGGAGCCGCTGATCTTGATCGTCGGCCCGGATCAAACCGAAGACGACTGGCAAGAGTGTTTGGTCCGCGCAGGGCTGAGTGATCCCGAGGGGAACCTCGTCGACGCCGTCGTTGGCGTATTTCACAAGGGCTGTCCCCTGCACCTGGACGAAGGTGGCATCGATCAGATCGTGGAGTTCTGCAGGGACTTCTCCAGCCTGATCATCCTTTTGGATTCTTACGCCGCGGCCACCGCTGCGCTGGGCCTGGAGGAGAAGTCGAACAGCTATGCCGACCCACTGATAGATCTGCAGGAAGCGATCGCTCCGTACGACGCAAGCCTGATCGTCATTCACCACAGCAACCGTCACTCGGCAAAGGGCCGGGCCTCCAGCGCCTCTCGTGGAACCACTGCTCTCCCGGCAGCAGTGAGTCAGACCGTGAGCCTGGCGTGGGTCTCTGACCCAGGGGACAACCCGTTGGCCCCGGCGGACTATCGGGTCAAGCTCACAACTGAAGGCCGTGCTGGCAGGCCATTGGATCTGCTGATCGAGCAAGTCGATGAAGGCTTCAACTGGATCAGCCATGGCTCCGCTGCAGAGGTTGCCCGGCAGCAGGCGATGGAGGAAATCCTCGACAAACTCACCGAGCGGCAAAGTGATGCCCTCAGAGACATGACCCATCACTGGGTCACCACCCAGCTGGGTGTGGATCGGCCGCACCTGGGCGCTGCGCTTGACCTGGATCGAAAGCGGTCAAAGGAAGTGATGGATGCGCTTCTACAGAAGAAGTTGATCCAGTTCGACCGGGAACGCCCGGCACGAGGTGGTGGCAGGGGTCAGCCGACCAGATTGTTCAGACCGGTCGACGCAGTGCTGCCCTTCTTCCCAGCTACGGATGTATCGGACATATCGGACCCTGTTTCGCCGCCGGCCTCAGAGCCACCGTCCGAAAGGTCCGAAAAGTCCGATGCCACAGAAGAACGGGAGTGTCCTGAGTGCGGGACGACTTTCCCGGCCAACAAGCGTGGGCGGCCAAAGATTTTCTGCAGCCGGGAATGCAAGAACAAGGCTGGGCGTCGGTCATCCGAACCGACAGATCCAGATCAAGGTTCTTAGTTTTCTGCCGTCTCTTGCGGAGCTGCGAGAAGACGTACAACAGTCCCCGGAGGTGAGAGCCCGGGGATCTTTTCAAAGACTCACCCCCTATGGACCAAGCCGAAATCAACAACTGGCAGACCATCGCCGAAAGCATGGAAGCCAAGGGCGACACGGAAAGCTGGTTCTACCTCCGCGCTCGAGCCATTGCCGATGGCAAGCCAGACCCGATGCCCAGCGTTTCAGAACTGATGGGAGACAGTGCTGCGTAACGGCCACAAACACAGTGACGCAGGACAGTCCAGCTGATCCGTTGAGACTCCGGCCCTGCGGGGCCAGGGGTCCCGGCGACTGAGACGGGAATGGGATGCGACGAGACAACCTCCATCACGTCCAAATCGAGTCCAGCAATCTTGAGACTCAACCGGCCAGTGAGATCGGAGTGGCACTGACAAACTGGCCTTTGCTCCTTTGCCGCAGCTCAGCGTCTTCGAAGAGCGCGCACATTCAGCACCGTGTTGATGGCCGCCAACGTAACCAGACAGGTGAGGCAAAAATCCTTGTAATCCATGGGGCATTGAGCAAGCCCCGAAGATTGCCATATCACCGCCGGTAGGAATGGTGCGTAAACCGGCCACGGAAGTGAGCAGCAAACTGCGCATCCAGTTGTGGCTGCACAACCATTGCTCTCAACGCATTCAGAGCACCAACGGCTGCTGAATACTGACCATCGCGTTCAGCTTTGGCGGCTAGACGTTGATATTGCGTCGCCAACCAACCCACCATCTGCTGAAGCTCAACCGAGTCCAAGGCGTTCGCTAGTTCACTCTGCGCGATTTCTATGTCACGCAGACTCGTTCGCCTGCTGCACCCCCACTTCACAGTCAACTGAGACGCAGCGTCAGTTGGCGGGACACCACTGCTAATCAGCTGTAGAGCCTCGTTACGGCGTTGTTGTCGTTGTGCTCTGGTGGTGATTGCCATTGGTGTTCAGCGTTAAAGCTTTGTCAAGCCAACAGTGTTATGTCTTCAGCAGTTAGCTCAGGCTTTCCTTTCAGGATTGCCACAAGACCTCCCTCACTACTGTTGCCCCAGTTCTTCTCTGCGCCATTTCCATCGAAGTAGAGGCGACCTTTCTTCTCAAAATATACAAAGTCGTAATCCTCCTTGGACATTTGCTTGAATTCCTTCTTGCTCCTAGTCGATGCAAAGCTGATATCGGAGACACCTTGCAAGGAAGGGAACGCATTGGGACCGACAGCAATTGTGTCTCCTTGCGACGCATTAAATCCAATGATCTTATCAGCAGATTTCTTTGTGAATGCTTCAAAGGAATCAAAAGTGAAGGCATCTGCACCCGTCGTTCCTTTTAATTTGCCCTTGCCAAGAACCGATTCAATGATGCTGTCGTATTCCTCTGGCTCTGGTGCGGGTTTTAGTTGCAGCCCCTGCAAAGTATCAAAGCTCTCTACTACAAGCCTGTGTCCTTCAACACCACCGTGATTTCCATCACCACCGAATAATGATTCACGCAAAACTGCATCGCCACCAGCACGTTGGTCATAAAGATAATCGGTATTAATAAATTCTACTTTACTATTATTTTCAGCTAAGTAACTAAATTTATTGTGGAGTATTTGTATAAAATTGCGTGGATGTGTTGCACTTATTGCATATCCTACTATTACGATTTTACTCCAAAGGTTATCCGCTAATATTGAATTTATGAGGCTCTCCATCTGATCCGCAGCCTGATTCGACCAGTCGACCGGATTCTCGCCATCCGGGATATTAAGTACATTTCCTATACCACCTGAAATCATTAGTGTGTCAAATTTATCATCTGATAAGCTATTTTTTAATGTATCATATAGGTCGCTAATATTTGCTAGTGATAGTCCCTCCGAACTCAACGCCCAGTCCACCGCGGCTTGGCCAATCACAGCACTGCCCTTGGCTGCATTTTCGCCAATGTCATAACCTTTACCCATTAATTGCATTTGGATTGAACAATTACTGGCAGTGTCACCACCGTACGATCTAGGTGAACCGTACAAATTGGACTCCAAAGCCGAGGGATCTACCATATCCAACAAACTATCGCCGATAAATGATATATAACCAGCCGCATTTTTATTAGACTCCGACGCTTCTATTTCAACCGGGCAATCAGGTTCAGGATTTTTTGCATTAGGAATTTTTCGATGTAAATCGAATGTATGAATAAATTTGTCCCCTGAAATGTCTTCCCATGCTAAAATTGCCATTGACTTGTATAGCGATAAACTAAGAATAGCATTCCATTAATCTAAGAATTGCATTAAGTGATACCTAGCTCATCTTGGCTCATCAATTACTGAGTGATATATCAATCAATATAAGGGCTTCTTCTCCCCCAAATGCTGGATGCGCGTGGTTCAATGCCGCTTCAAACTAGAAGCTCACGCCTAGGTGCCACGCCACCATCCTGTCCCGCTCAACTTAACAAATGAACGGGTCAATACAATCCAGCAGCAGCTCCGTCACTGCTGGTTTTCCTAGGTCTTGGATGCCGCCATACAGCCACCGCTTGAACAGGACAGGGCCGTTACGCGTAAGGAGTCACCAGCGGACTGTCACAGCAGCCCAGCACCAGTAAAGGCATCGATCATTTCTGCTTCAGCAGCAGGATCGAGGTTCATGTCAGCGATGGTGTCTTGAATAATGCGTCGCGTGATGGCGAACCATTCTTTGCGTGTTGCTGAGCGTGGCCAGACGTCTATTTCAAGGACTGGTGCTTGTGAGACGTGATCAAGAATGTTTGGCATCGGTATCGGGTGCGTCTGGAAACTGATGGTTGACCAGGGTTATGAGGTCTCCAGCAGATGCTTGAGACGTTGCCTGAGATCCACAGCTGCATCTCGTTGATCGAGCAGGCCGCCGGACTGCAGTTCAATCTCCCGGCTGAGGTTGGAGATTTGGCGTTCCAGCTCTGCAACATGGGCGGTGAGCTGGTCTCTGTAGAAGGGTTGAGCGACAGCCTTCGGCAACCAGTCGACCCAGGTCTCCTCAACGAAGCTCGCTGGCATACCGCTGAAGCTTGGGTCAGCCTCCAGCACATGATCGCGATGGGTTAGCTGTCGATCGAGAAGTCGTCTGCTGTCCTGTGGTTGGCAATGGAGCCAACCAAGGCAAGGGTGCGGCCGAGCAAGCATCAGAAGTACCTCCCAGTCATGGGGTTGATGCCACTGACGAGCTGCTGCTCGCGAGTCTTGGCAGCACGTTCGTTGGCCTCCCTCAGGCACTCTGTGCGCATCCTCAAAGCCTCAACACGAAGCTTTTGAGCCTCCCTCTCTTCATCCATGCGGCGCTTCACCGAGGCATCCAGCCCGCAGTAGTTCGCTAGTGCTGCATCAGCCTGTGTAATCAACGAGGCCAAGGTGAGATTTTCTTGGATCGCCTTGAAGTTCACGGGCGTTCCATATTTTCTGCGGGGGAGCAACCCTTGTGCACCTGGAATCTGCTCAATCCTGGCTTCTAAGCGCCGGGCAACAGCCTCAGCATCAGATGCTTCTCGATAGGACTGATCAATGGCCTGATCTAAATCAATCATTGGTTAACCTCAACTGCAGTAAGACGGCTTTGGGGGGTGGAAAGAGGGCAGCCCTGCGGGACTGAGGGACAATCATCATCAATTGATTGCTTCTCTAATGCTGACTCTTGCAGTATTTGAGAAAGCACCATTTCCACATAGACAGGAAGTGTACGTTTAGGCATCGTTGAACTAAACTAAAGGAGCAGATCTCTCATCTATAGATGTTGGTGATTCCTAGGGGCGGAGTGATGCACCGCCCTTATTTTATTGTCTTGCAATAACAAAAGAAAGGCTTCTACCCTTGTGCTCACTTGACTTCTACCAACTTCTCCAAGATTCAGCAGGTTTCCGCAGCAGTCCTCTGTGACCCCGCATGGGTCACTTAGCCCTAAAACGACGACCTTCGGGTCACACCCTGGGTCGCAGCTCCAAAATCTCGGCCTAGTCGCATCCGTGACTCAAGTATTGGCAATGGTTGAAGGGCCCTTCCAGGCCCCATGAGTCATTTGGGTAATACAACTGACTGCTTTCCTTACGGAAACAACGATCACGGGCAGAACATAGTCAGAGCCCTGGTCTGTTGGCAACCCTTGACGACAGAGAACGACTGAATAGGATCTTTTTGGCATCACTTTTGGCATCACTCCATTGGCTCCGGATGACTCGCGCCCCCGGTGGGAACAGCGCCTGGTCGAGACAACTGAGCCTTGGAACGGCTGGAGCATCTCCCGCGTCCGCGACCGGATCGTGCTGCGCGTCAGGAAGCGTGGCCGCCCCGCAGAGACCGCCTACTTGCCGCGGCCCAACACCTGGGATGAGGTGCACCACCGCAACGCCATCCGGTGGATTGAGGCGGTCTACAAGGCGTGGGACAACGGCGAGAAAACGCTGAAGGCAGCAGTCGCCGACGCTCACGACACAAGCGATCTCCAAGGAGAGGAGAAGGCCAAAACATGGGCACAAATCGCAGACGCAATGGAGGCGTCCCGGGTGCAGCAGTCGCAGAAGTGCAGCGCCCACACCTTCCGGAAGAACTGGCGGCCATTCATCGACTACGCCGTGAGGCTCATCAACACCGGCAAGGCCCACGACGGCTATGGCCTGTTGAAGGAGGCTCTGAAGAACTGGGAAGGGGCTCCCACGATGAAGGTGGAGTGCGGCCGCTACCTCGGCCTGTTTATGCAGTTCGCGGTGTCCCGGCACAAGGCCCCAGCGAGCTGGCTGATCACCGAGTTCGACAAGGACGAGCTGATCCCCAAGGCACCGAAGCCGAGGCTTAAAGCGGTGCTGGACGACCTAGAGATGCTGCGCCTGATTGAGCTGGCCGACTCGGTAAACGTCAGGTGGGGCAACGTGTTCCGACTATTGACGCAATTTGGTTTAAGACCCATCGAGCTTCAGCATCTGAGCAGCCGAGTCAACCCGGTGACCGGCAAGCCAGCCATCTGGTGCAATTACAGGAAGACCGGCGGTGAAGAGGAAACCGATCCCCGCTTCCTGGAAGCGATGTACATCCGCGACGGCAACGATCAGCCGGTGGTGTGGCCCCTGGAGCAGGCGATGGCCGACGGAACCTTGCAGCTGCCCACCGGCAGGGATGGTGATGTCCGCAAGCTCTCTGGGAGCGCGGTGAACTGCTACATCCACCGGAAGTCACGATCGACAGGCAAGCCCAGCGGTGCGGTTCAGATCTATTGGGCAGAGCTGGTGGAGCACTACGACAAACAGGATCCGAGCGAGTGGTTGCGGCCCTACAGCTTTCGGGACACCTACTCGATCCGCTGCCACCGAGAGGGAGTGCCGGTGGCGTCGATCTGCGACGCGATGGGCCACAGCGAAGCGGTGCACTCGCACAGCTATCGGACCATGACCCTGGGGATGAGGACCCGCGACTTCGCCGCCAAGACCGGCACGATCCCGCTGCCCTGACACCACCCCAACGTTGAAGGCGGGCTTAAAGCACCGCCATGCCTGGCCACCGCCCCGATTACTCTCCGCACTTACATCCACAAGAGCCTTCGCCATGACAGGGCTCATTATTGGCATGCCCTGTTGAACAGGACGTCGAGCAAAAGAACTTACCTTGAAGAACAATTGCGCTCTCTTCTGCGACCATACAGGTGCACTTAGGGCATGCACATTTGATTGCTGTAGACATTTGATGTGGCCAGGCAATTTTCAGCCACAACACTAGACCAATAAGCGGCCTAAAGTATAAGAATAATTCTCATTATTGGCACAAAAGAATGATAATCATTATCGGCATAGATTTATTCAATCCTTGCAACCTCTCCCAACTGCTCTAGACACTTCCAGCTGCTGACACCATCCGTAGTGGCATCGGTGGGGAAATTTGCTGACGATCCCGATCAGTGGTGTTACGTTGCCTTCGAGATGTCGGAACAGCAGCAGCGCGTCTGCCTCCGGGGGATCAAACCGAACACGTCATCCCTGCTGGATGCAAGGTCCTGATCGCCCAATTCCGATTCGTCCTGGTCGCTTGACTCATTGGCCTGAGGGTCATGAACGTCAGCACCTGGAACGTCTTGTTCGCTATTTCACCCGCGCGCGGGTGCGACTAGACGAGGGCTTCTCTATTGGAACGCTTGACAAAGGCAATCCTGATCAGGGACGCCGGGACAAAAAGGCCAACTTCATGGCCAAGCTCCAGGCGGAACTTCTGCACCATGAGAACTGGGATGGCACCCCGCGCACCTGAGGGTGCGTGCCCTCGAAATGGAAATTGCGTCCACAACCGCTGAAGTCGCCCAGGCGGCTCAGCTCAGTCCAGAGACAATTCTTCGGATGCGGCGGGACCCCAACGGTCCTTTCCAACAGCACCGGGATTGGCAGTTCATCGGCCTCGGCACTCGCAAGGTCAGATGGAACAAGGAGCAGGCAATCCAAAGCCTGTGGAACCACAAGCGGGAGTCTTCGGCGGAGGTTGAAACCTTCGGCAGAGACACCGCGCCGCTGACGGTTTGAGGAGCACCCCCCTCGCATGAAACCAGTCAGCAACTGGAGGCAGAAGCTGCTCCCGCAGCTCACTGGCCTCCCTCTCATCCCCTGTGGTGCAGGGGAAAAGTTCAAGGCGCCCATTGATCCCTCCACTGGCTTCGGTGCGAAGGGCTGGCAACACATGTCGTTCACTCCCGATGAGATCGCGGCAATGGGACCAAAGGTCCTGTGTGTCGGCACACGCCTAGGCCCTGACGCAGGCGGCATCGTCTGCTTCGACATCGATGGGCTCAGTGCCATCAGCGAGCTGATCAGGATGGGGATCGAGCACCAGCCGGTCACCTGGATGGTTGGTCGGAATACCGATTCCAACCGCTACAAGCTCTTCTTCAGAGTGCCAAAGGAACGGTGGGAACACCTTCCAGGCAAATGCGAGGTGAAGGCCGACGGGAACGAGAAGGTCGAGATCTTCTGGTCCACAGGCCAGTGCATCGTTGCCGGCGAGCACCGCCAATCTGGCGGCGAATACGTCTGGACCCAGCGCAATCCGGAGCGGATCGCCCCCATCCCCGATGACTGGTGGGCGTTATGGCAAAAGGCCATGGCCAAGACGGAAAACAGGCGATCCCATAAACAGGTCGGGGATTGGCATGACGCCATCCCTTGCCCGATCTGTGGGCGCACAGAACCTGATTGCCGCCAATCCGCCGACGGGAAGGTGATCCTCTGCCACTACGGCAAGCGTTGGTCGCCACCGGTGATGGCCAAGGGCGAGACGGTCGTTAAGGGAGGGGTCACCTGGGCCTACTGCGGTGATCGCGAGACAGCCGTTGGCAACGCCGCGGTGTTCCGGATCCATGTGGAGCAACAGGATTTACGTCAAAAGAAAGTCCAGGCAGGCGACGCCCTCAAATTGATGGCTGAGCAGCTGGGCGATGTACCCCGACTGAACCTGCGAAGCCGCGGCATCCACATCAACGGTGCAGAGGCCACGGCGACCCAGACGGAGAACCTCTACCTCCGCCTGTCGATGCCACCGAGCCCCAACCGGTGGAGCCAGAAGATCGCTCGCGATGCGTTTATTGAGCTGGCTCACGAGCATCAGTTCGATCCCGTGGATGTCTACCTGTCCAACCTCTCGGCGGACCCCCTGCCTGATGAGGACTGGAATCATCTGGGTCGCTTCCTGTTCAACGTCGACGACCCCATCGCCGACGCATTCATGCCTCGGTATCTGACCAGCGCCGTGGCCAGGGTCAAAGTCCCCGGCTGCCAGCAACGTCAGACCCCGTGCATTCTTGGCGGCCAGGGGATCGGGAAGACGGAGGCAGGCAGGAGCCTGTTCGGCCACGAGTTCTACGGCGACGGACTTTCCTCCGCGCTGGACATCGACGACGTGACCCGACTCCAGTTCGTGTGGGGCATGGAGCTGGGCGAGCTGAACGGCATCACCCGCCGGACTCAACAGGAAAAGCTCAAAGCCTTCCTGAGTAGGCGGGTGGACTTAGTGCGCCGTAAGTACGCCCCAGGCACTGAACCGATCCACCGGCGGTCCGTGTTCTTCGCGACGACGAACAAGTCGCCGCTGACGGACAACACCGGCTCCACCAGGTTCGTGATGATCCCCGTCGGTGACGAAAAGCTGCCCGTTCAGCGGATCGCCGAAGCCAGAGACGCCATCTGGACCAAGGCACTGCGGGAGTTCCAGAACGGTCTCCAGACGTGGAGCACCGATGAGGAGATGGATCGCATCCTCACCAGGAACAGCGACTACGACCTCGTGGACCCGTGGTCGGATCTGATCGGCGACTGGCTTAAACGCCAGGGCACTGCGGCTTACGTCCAGCGCCAGCAGATCTACGACTTCCTGGAGATCGGTCCGGAACGCCAGAACAACTTCAACGCCCAACGCATCCGGGAGTTGATGACCCATCACGGGTGGCTCTATGACCAACGCCGCATCGGCACCGGCAAGTGGGTTAGGGCCTTCTGGAACCCGAGTCGCCCGGACTAATAACCCCTCCCCTTATTCCCCTCTCACCCATTTATCCAGTTCTGGATTCTTGGGTGTTGGGGGTGACTACGTAATCCATTTTTTGCAACTTCACCCGTGATCATCACCGCACTACCCCGAATGGGCAGCGGCAGGATTAGTGAAGCCAAAAGACTGCAATTTCATGCAGATATGCATGAAGTAGTGGCTTGGATGCGCCAATACGTTGCGCGTCTCGGTTTTGCTCCTGTTGCTCGCTCCTGGCTGTATGCCCTGGAATCAGAAGGCATCATCACTAAAGGCGATTTCACTTGGTCTGGTAAGTGGCTTGCTGATCGCCGCAAAGAAGGGCTGATTCCGTTTGAACTTGTCGGTGCGGATTCAACCCGTGCTCTGTCTGGTTCTGACGTCTACGACAAAGAAGAAACCCCGCGGGAATACATCAACCGTCAGCTGCGGGAATCGCTGGATCAAGCCAAGCATTACTGGCCTGCCAGCTACTGGAAGCATCAGGAGTACTTCCCGATCATCTGGACTGAAAAACGTGACCTGATCAAGCTGTTCGAGCCGGAATTGCCCAACGCAATCCGCCGTTTTGCCAGCAAAGGCCAGGCTGACGTGAACAGCAGGGTGGCGCTGATTCAGGAATGTGATTGGGCCGAGTTGCAGGGACTGGAACCGGTGGTTCTTTATTGCGGCGACCTTGATCCGATGGGGGTCAAGATGTCCGACGCAATCGCTGAAAACCTGAGGCCATTGGCCAAGGTTCTGAACTGGGACGATTCCCTGGAAGACATGGCTGACGACGGTCGAATCGTGCGCTTTGGGCTAAACGCCGAGTTTGTGGACAATGCCGGTCTGGTGTGGATCGACGGTCTTGAAACCAGCAGTGGTGGTGACTTGGCCAACCCAAATCACAAGCACCGCAAGTTCCCGTATGTGCAGGACTACCTGGAGACGTACGGGCCGCGAAAGGTAGAAGCCAATGCGCTGATCGCCAATCCAACTGCTGCCCGTTCATTGATACGTGATGAGCTGTGGCAGTGGTTAAGCCACTCCGGCCACAAGCAGTGGGAATCAGAAAACAGAGCTGCCAGCTCAGAAGCCACCGGCCATGTTGATGCGATCACCAGGATGCTGGCGATGTTCGATTCGGTTGGGGCGCTTTACAACCCCAGACGATTGGAGCAGGCAGTTAATAGCGGGCTGAACTCACTTCCACCGGCGGCAAATTAAAACAGTCCCTAGAGATCGTTTTCCAAAAATCCTGGTGTGACTGAAATCAACCAGACCATCACTTCAGAAGAACGTCAAAGGCCCCTAGAAATGAAGTCGGAAGACCAAAGGGATCAAAAAACCGTGTTCCGGAACACGGTAAATATTGGGGCTTTTTCATTACGCAATTCCCGTTACGACTGGAACTCCGCCAACTTCACCATGAGTTGGTGGACCTCCTGCACCTGCTGATCACTCAGCCGGAAGTACTCCGTTTGAGGCAAGCGAACATCCTTGAAACGTCGATGCAGCTCCCGTTCGACCTCCTGGAAGTTGGAGCAGCGAACGACATTTAGAAGCTCATCCGGCGCAAGTTGCTTCAGCCTCCGCAGCATGTTTTCTGTAATCCCGATTTTGAAGAGATCCTCGTTCCTGACGAAGTAAACGAACCCCGCTGGAGGCGTGTCTACTACTGGGCTCTGGTCAGCGGGAGGGAAGTAAAGATACCGAGTCAAAGTGGCATCACTGGCGTGGTTGTTCTTCCTGCCGCCGTAAGAGTGCCATTCGCTGATGAGCATCCCGAGATCCTTTGGATCCCCTGTGGGCAGTGCTTTTTTGAGGTGATCAGGAGTTTCACCATCCCACTTGGTCGCTATCCATTCGCGCATGAACTCGCGAAACTCCGCTTTTTCATCCGCCGCGCGAGCTACCTGCTTGGCCTCACGCTTGGCCTGCATCATTTCCTTGAACTCAGCTCGCTCTTTTGCCAAGCGAACATCTTCAGGAGTCGGCTCCTTGGACTGTTTAGAGGTTGAACCACCATCAGAGAGCTGACTTTCGAAAACTCCAACGATCCTTCCTTCCTCCCAAGCATCGCTTTCCTTTCGAAATTTTTTTGCCTCCTTGAGATACCGGCGGCGATTTTCCGATACATCTGCCCTGGTTTCTGGCGGGTAGTCCAGAGCGTCACGCCATCCTTCGCTTCCTGGTGGGTACTGACCAGACATCAAGCTTTTTTGCCTGGAACCAGTTTGGCTCCGTAAGGCTAGTTACGACTGCCAGCGCCGGAAGCTCCTGAAGGGGGTATGGGAGCGTGCTGATTTCCAGATCAATATTGTCAGCTACGCCCACCCAGGTAAGACCAGGGCCATAACAAGGATGTCGCTTCACCCCAGCATGGCGAAAGCTAACCTCATAGTTAAGACGCCGCATGGCGCCACTATCCAAAGGACCGAAGATGGCCATTTCTTGGTTTGCGATGGCGAAAACCATTGCCGCGTTACAAGGAGCCTTTATTCGGCAGAGCAAGAGTTAGGCGCCCTTGAGACGGGATTTCTCTTCCCATACTCAACGGCCTTTCGTCAGGCTCGAGGGCTCTAGCTCCTCCATCTCAACCGGACTCCTGAGTTCATCCAACTTCCGTCAGAACAGATGCAGCGACAGCGGTTGTCAGCGCCAAACTGACGACACTCTTGATTCGCTGATGCAGTTGAAAATCAACGGCCGAAACATAAGTGTTCGCTTTAAAAGCGACGCGGTTGTAGCTCAAAGAGTCGCGGCTCATATCAAACGCCGCTTAGAAGAAGACGACTGGCTTCCCTTTCAGTCAAAAAAGGAAGCACTGGAGGCATGGCAAAAGCTTGGGGGCATCCGTGTTCAGGTATTGAGGGCTTACGACCTCATCTGATCACCGCACAGGCTTTGGGCCGGGCAATGGAGACCTCGGAACAGGCATTACGACCCATTGATTTTGTAGTGCTTGCTACTAAAATCTTTATAGGTTCTGGATCGAACTATGACAACCATGCAGTCAATCGGGAGGAAAATCCTGACCTATGTGTCGCCAAAAGCCAAGGAACAGTCTGCTTATTTTAAAATAGCAAGAGACATTTCCGAAGCGCAATTCTATCTTGGAAACAGATTTCGGGAAATCTATCTATGGCAAGAAGTAGCAGATCTCGATATGGACGTTGCAAGAATAGAGAATCTACTTTATGGATGCTTTTTTCATGATGATGAAGATACGATGACCGAAACAGACAGAGAGTTTATGGCCAATAAACAAAGTTAACTTGGCAAACAGTTCCAGTGTTTGTTAAACCACGCTCATGCGAGCAATTTAGGCCGTCTTTCCACCGGGAAGGGCGGCCTTCCTCTCTTGCTGACAGTCAATCACGCCGTTCTCAGCGAAGGTTCTTGAACCGCAGTCGAGGAGCGCGATGGCTCTGAATCAACTGAAAGGCTTTCTGCTGCATTTGCTCTAATACAAAACACAAAAGCAAGTCTCTATTGCCAGTCTGGAGCCGCGGCCAAGCATTGTTCCGTGTCCAGAGCACACCCCTGTTCCAGGTTTGTTCCGACCCATCCACAAGAGCAAACCCGTTAGGATGACAAGAACGTTGATGTCTACTTCTGACAAATGTAACTTCCAAGAATCGAGTCTTAGAGCGCGATTTGACGAGATACGCTTAGGCAATACTTACTTATTATAAAAGCGTGAAATTCAGGGGAAACTTGCGCACCGCCTGAATTATTTCACTTGGCTGCTGTTCTGTTTTTAACTCCTCTCGCTTGCGTGAGGAGTTTTTTTTGGGTTTATCGATGCAAGCGGGAATGCATCCCATCAATTACAAGAGGCATATGTCTTTCGTACATCGCCGTAACGTCTTGGGTGGTTAGCAATTGGTAGCCGAAAAAGCGAAGTAAACTGCGGTGACGCTTGAGGTTTCTTGTTAATATTTCGATCTCCTTGAGCGACAAGAACGAAAGATTCTTGCATGTCATGTCCATGATTCCTGTAATTCCTGTGAATTTTTTTCCGCCGATCTTTTGTGGTTTATAGCTTTTTGTTTGAATCTGTGCTTGATTGCAGAAAGCTTTGATTAGTTTTTGGGGATTCTTGCAGAACTGCTCATACGTCACCAATGGCATGGATGGATTTGACTTGACATTGTTGCGTTGTGCTTTGGCCATGAGGACCCAGCTGTTGGTTGCTTTGCGAATCAACTTCTCGGGAATCTGGTCTCTCGAGCGCAACTTTTTGTTTTCAACCATGTTGTGGTATTTCTTTTTTATTGCTGAAGTGATCTGCATGTACGGAGATGAAATAGAGATTACTCCTGTCATGTCTTCAGAAAAATTTCTCTTGATCGACTCAAGTCTCATGATATTTGGAGGTGATGCTTCGATGAAAATATCTTTTTGCGAATTATGAAGTAGTGAAAGCCATGTGCTTTTGATCGGGTCCCACTTGTAATCAACGTTTGGATCCCAGCGATCTTGAGCAAAGATGATTTTTTTGACAGCAGGGACCATTTGACCTTCGTTGTTTGTGAATGACGGTAAGTAGCCGTTAACAGAGTTTGCAATGACTTGGCTCATCACTGTTGAGCCTGAAAACTTAGGGGCAAATAGAAAGAAGAACATTTCTTGCTTGTCGTGCAGGATTCTGAAAACTTTCGATTTTAGAGCCTTTTCGGGGCTTGCAATTTTTACAAAAAAACCGTAACGGGATCTAAAAAAGATGTAACAAAACTTAATAGGATCTGTTCCGTGTCACGTTCCGGGCTCTGTTCCGAGTTTGTTCCGACCCACTTACATGGGCAAACCGCTTGGTATGACACGAACCTACACGTCTACTTCTGATCCGTCAAGTCCTCGCCGAGGGCCAGCACAAAAGGCCTCGGTGACCCTATCGGCCTCCAAGAGGGCAAGATCAAGCCGGCGGCCAAGGCACCCAGACCGCTGCCGCGGGGCACCACTGCCCGCCGGAATCCGAGCCGCGCCGCCTCCTGCAGGCGTAACTCCAGCTGACCGACAGGTCTGAGCTGTCCGCCCAGACCCAGCTCGCCGACAAGCACAGTTCCCGGCGGCAGGGTGAGATCGCCCGCAGAGCAATGCATTTGATCCTGTTTGTCTTGCTGGCCGGTTCATGTCCACTGCACTGCAGTCGTTCTGAGCGAAAAAGTACCTCTAAACCCGCGAGCAAAGGTCCCCGGTGCAAATCATCTGCGCTGCAAAGGATCTGACCAAAAAAAGGCTAAAAAGCCCTCTGCGGCGCCGGCCACCTCTGTCAACACAACCTCAGTTACGTCACAGCCTCGTTCGGTGGACTCGGTGCCCGGCTGATGAGTGGATCCCCAGCCCGCACATCCAATCGAGTTGGCGGATTGCAGCAACAACAGCACCCGGGTTGCGCTGCGCCTTGGCCTGACCAGCCGTCTCAATCAAGGTCTGGACGCACCAAGCCAACATCTCTTGCCGTTTGAGGTCGGGGCCTTCGATGTCGTCATGGATCTGACGCCAAGCCCGCTTAATCAGCCTGTAGCCCTGTGACCTTGAGACCCCCCATGTTTGTCGCGCATATATGAGACAAGCGGTGTTGGTCTCACCGGCCAGGATCATTCCCTGGAGGTGATCGACTCGCTCAGCAGTGGCTTCTGTGTTGGCTTTTGCCATGGCCAGTCAGGTTCCGTGTTCAGCAGGTGAGCGATCAGTTCGCGGTGGGTTATGAGCACGATCCCGGCGAACAACGGCAATACGTCGGGTAATGCGTCGGGTAATGCGTCGGGGTAGCGCCGATGAATTAAAGCAAGAATGCTTGCCACGTTCCGCAGCTCGGGGGAAATCATTCATAAGAGATTAACTCCCCATAAGAAACAACCCGAAAACAAGAACTATCCGTACTAAGATACTAATGCGAGGGGTGCCCTAGCAATCAACAAAAAAGGGGGCTGACTTTCAAAGTCGTACCCTTTTTTAATATCATTTCGCTACTAAGGGCTACTGCAAATAACCGACACCATCTGACTGAAGCAAACGAAATAGTATCTGGACGTCTTCCCAGACCTGACCTCTGCGATGACCCATTTGGAACGCCATACCGGATTGATCCCTATAACCATCCTTATTCGGTTTACAAACTTGAGGCACCTCCAAAGACTCTGCCATCCTTGGCCTATAACCACGTGCTGAAAAGATGAAAGCAGCCACCGCACTGCTGCTGGCAGCTTGCCTTACGACAAACGTGAACGCTGCAACTGTGGTTTCTGTCGGGGACGGCGACACTATACGAGTGTCTGAAGGCAACAAAAAAATTACGGTTCGCCTTGCTTGCATTGATGCGCCGGAGAGATCCCAACAACCCTGGGGAGCGAGATCAACGGAACTACTGAAGCAGCTGACTCCCATCGGCTCTCAAGTCACTCTGAGAGTTCAGACAACAGACCGGCACGGGCGGGTCGTGGCTGAATTAATCAACTACCAAGGAAATGTGAACAAACTGATGGTGGGGGCTGGGCAAGCATTTGCTTACAGGAAGTATCTCCGTAAATGCGATGCTCAGAAATACTTGGGGATTGAGGATGAAGCGAAGCGTCGGGGTATTGGCATTTGGTCTGTCGGACGATCGGGAATCACACGTCCTTGGGACTACCGCAAGGGAGGAGGGAGCAGTATAACCAACTCCAGCAGCAGTAGGAAATACCGCTGCAAGGACATTGGCTCCTGGAGTCGCGCTCAACAACTCTTGACTAAAGGACACCGATACCTCGATGGTGACGGTGATGGAGAAGCTTGCGAATCACTCAGATGAGCGCACCGCCAGCAAGACGCAACCCAACTTGCTGACCAAAGTCGATCGCCATAACGGTTCAGGGCCCCTCCCTTCCGAATCTGAGTTGAGGCAGTCAGCGCAAACTAAATTACGGCAAGAATTGCTTGTATTAATTTCGTAGTCGTGCATGCATAAGGTTTTGATTGTGATTTCAGCTTCTACGTACCCATTGTGGGGATCCTTGAAACCATTCACCTAAATCATCTTGCGAACCATTGAAATGGTCCTCGGTTGTCTGTCCTGGAAGATTCATCTGCTGCATAAAACCGCCAACAGATTGCTGATCTAAGTGGCCCATAGCCTGAATTGACCTTGCTTTCCGCAACCAGTGCCAAACTGTTGAATTCCTATCTGCATACTTTTGAATAAGGATTCTCTCGTCAAGACTAACCAGCTCGTTTTTGGATAAACGAGTGAGGATTTCTTGGAGCTTTAGTCTTGTGTTAGTGCTCAGCATCGGAGTTGATCCGTTGGATATACATTGATCGATCAAAAATAGTTGTCCATAAAATTATGGATACCAATACAAATTGATTGCTTTATCAATAATTGCTACGAATTAGATTAACGTATTTTGGCTTTTATTAAGCAATTGATTAGTGCTAGCTATATAGAAAACAAGGCTAGAGTAAAATTAGCTACAGAACAAAAGCAATTGGCTTAATTGATACCAAAAAGAAGCATGAACAACGGCACCAGCGGAAGCAGGCGTTGAAACACCGGTAAGGACAATTGTGCTGATGCCTTTTTAGCGCCGGTTGTAGTGCGTCGAATGACCACGGAAACCCTTCTGGTCTGCACCTAGAGCCATCATCTTGTTGAGCTGGGCGACGCAGCCAACCACCACTGCGAACTGGCCGCTTTCCTCCGCCTTATCCATACCCGCCAAGACAGGCGGGATATTGGCATCAGGAATGGCATCACCGCGATTTTTGGGAAGTGGCGTAATGCCGTCTTCCCCTGCGGTGAAATGGTTTGAGGGGCCTTCCAGCCCCCATGAGTCATTTGGGTGATAAGGCTGACTTCACCCCATCTCCCCTAAGGGTCAGGCAGCAACAGGGGCTGCGTGACGGGAGAAACGAACGATGTTGTTCGCAGTTACGGGTTTGCTCTCACCGAGCAGGCTTCAGTCACCCTCCTCATGCCCCGTCGAAACCATTGCAGCCCCTTGTGGAAGGGTGAATGGAGCTGAGCGGAATCGAACCGCTGTCCGAAACACTGGTGTGGATCACCTAGTCCGGTGAACCGGACCCTGTCATTGTGACAGCAGTGGTGACCTGGAGCACAACGGTCTTGGGTCGAGGGAACCGTCTCAATGGCGTGGCGGTGCTGCCCCAGGGGCTGGAAACGCTGGGCTGCGACGAACTAGTCGCTTTGGGGGCCCATGGAGTCCAGCCCCTGCGCCGGGCAGCAGCGTTTCAGGCCGACATGGCCTGCCTCTATCGGCTGCACCTACAAGCTCGACTGCCGTTCCGCCTGCTGAGGGAGATGGCGGTTTTTCCCTGTCAGGGCCGGGCTGATCTTTACGACGGCATCAGCAACGCGCTGAATTGGGAGCAGTGGCTGCATCCCTCGATGAGCTTCCGAGTGGACGTGACCGGAACAGCGCCAGGGTTGAACCACAGCCACTACTCCGCGCTGCAGGTGAAGAATACTCTGGTGGATCTGCAACGGGAGCTTTGGGGAGAGCGTTCGTCGATCGACCTGGCTCATCCAGACCTGGCTCTGCATCTCCACCTGAACCGTGGTGGTGCGGTCCTGAGCCTGGATGGCAGTGGCGTCAGCCTTCACCGGCGGGGCTACCGCGCTGCCATGGGAGCCGCACCGTTGAAGGAGAACCTGGCTGCTGGGCTGATTCAACTCACGGGCTGGGATGGTCGGATGCCGCTGGTGGACCCTTTCTGTGGCAGCGGAATTCTGTTGATCGAAGCCGTCACGATGGCCCTGCAACAGGCTCCAGGTCTCGGTCGACAGTTCGGATTGGAAGGCTGGGCCGACTTTGATCGTGAGCTTTGGGAGCGCGAACACGCCAGGGCTCGCCAACGCCGTCGCTCCGACCTTGATCTGGCCCCCGTCGTGGGATATGAGCAGGATCCATTGATCGCAGATCAGGCCCGCGACAACATCCGAGCCGCCGGTCTTGACGGACTGATCTCCATTCATTCCGGCAGCTTTGAGCAGCAGACACTCCCTCCAGGGCCAGGGCTGCTGGTGTGCAATCCGCCCTACGGCCACCGCGTCGGTAGCGAAGACGATCTCGAACAGCTCTACCGATTGCTTGGATCCTTCGTGCGCGAGCAAGCATCAGGCTGGCAGCTGTGGTTGCTCAGCGGCAACGCTTCCCTCACTGGTGCCTTACGGCTTAAGGCCAGCCGTCGCATCCCCGTGAGCAATGGCGGTATCGATTGCCGCTGGCTGAACTACGGGATCCGTTGAGTTAATCGCGACCCAGTACGGCTCGCACCGTTCGGCTCAGACCTTCAAGGGTCTGTGGCAGGAACGGTGCTTTGAGCACCTGACCGCCGATGCGCAGGCTGATACCCGCCAGTACGAGGTTGGCGCTGGCCAGAGCCAGCAAGGCCTGACTCAGGCTCAGGCTCCAGGTCTGTTGAATCCACAGCACCAGAGCCACCTCGCCGGCCAGCAGCGCCAACAGCATCGAGGTGCCACCGATGGCCATGAACAGCCCACCACTGATCAACCGGCGCTTCTCCCGATCCACCTCCTGCAGGGCCATCCGCACGTGCAGATCCATCACAGAGGCCGCCAATGCCGTCACCCGTGCAGCGGCTCCGAATCCTCGCGGTTGTTGTTGGGAATCGGTCATCAAGAACGCCGTCCGCCACTGAGCAGCGAGCCGATTAGCACACCCACCCCAAGGGCTACGCCCACGGCCAGCAGGGGCCGCTGCCGCACAGGCTGTTCAATCCGAGGCCGCAGGGTTGTGTTCAACTCATCCAGCAGCTGCTCCAACTGCTGTTCCAGCGGATCAAGACTATCGGCCAGATGACGTCCCCCTTCTCCCGCTGAGTGCATCAGCTCCTCAAGCTGCTCCCGCACCCCCTGGGGGGTCAGTCCAGTGTTCTGCTCGATTAAGCGCACCACCTCATCCATGCTTCCTCGAGTTGCTTCCAAGGTGTGCTGGGCCAGGTCCGGCCAGCGGCGACGGATGCTCGGCAGCAGGCTGTCAAAGCGCTCGCGGAAATGATGATCGGAGCTGCCGTTGGGCTGCGCGTCCATGGCGGCTTGAAAGAAGTCTTTTCACAGGGTAGTGAGCGTCAATCCGCTGCAACAATCCAGTTGAAAACACAAATGAGATGGGCTGATCGCGATGACGCAGGTGGTTCTGCACATCGGCATGCATAAAACCGGCTCCACCGCTATTCAAAAACGGTTGGAAGCCAATGCTGAACTTCTCGATCGCCTTGGCATCAGTTTCGATGACGACAGCAAAAACCAACTGAAATCAGCCGCCAAAAAGCGGGATTTCAAGCCCTGGCGCCAGAAGCTGCGGCAGGCCCGAAAGCGCAACAACAGCACGCTGCTGATTTCCAACGAGGTGCTGTCCCATTTGCTGGCACCCGAGCCGAACCAGCCCGGAGACTGTCATGGCACCTGGCTCACCGAGGCATTCCTGAACAAAGGCTGCAGCGTGACCTTGGTCGCCTTCATCCGCGATCAACCCAACTATCTCAATTCCCAATACACCCAGCACGTCAAGAAGTTTGGTCTCGACTGCAGCCTCGAGACCTTCGCCCGGCGAAAGATGGATCACACCAAAGCTCGGGGCGAATGCGATCCCTGGCGGTTATTCGGCTGGATCCTTGAGGATCCTCGTCTGACCGCACATCTTCTTCCCTATGGCGGCACGAAGGCCGCAGATCCGTTTCAACAACTTCTCCACGTCATCGGGACCGCCAGCACCACATCCTGGCGAGATATTCAACGTGTCAACGAACAGCCCGGACGACTAGCGATAACGACCGCTTTGGAGGTGCTGCATCAGCGCGCTCTCCAGGAACGTCCCCTGACCGGGCGGCGCGAACGCAAGCATGCGTTTCGCAAGCTTGAAGCCGCGGCCAAGCGCCATGACTGGCCCAAGGAGCGTTACAACGGACTAACGCCTGCTCTCTATCGCGAGATCCGGGCGCACTACCGCAGCGGCAACGACGCGTTCGCCCAGCGGGTGTGGGGTGAGGCCAACTGGGCAACCCTGTTCCCCGACGAGCCCCCAACTGAACAAGCTGAACTTCGTTGGCATCAGCGTTGGCTTGTGGAATGGGAAAGCTGGCGCATCTGCCGGACTCTCCAGCGTTGACCATGGCCCGTTACGCCCTACTGCGCCACACCGGCGCCCCGGACGACCCCAGCGGCTGCCACTTTGATCTACTGCTGGAGGACGGCGACGCCTGCCGCACCTGGCGCCTGGCCAAGGTTCCAGCCCTCAATGGCATCAGCCAGCCAGCTGTGCCTCTCGCCCCCCACCGGCTGGTGTGGCTGGAGCACCGCAGTGCCGCCGTTTCAGGCGGGCGCGGTTGGGCGGAGCGCGTCATGTCCGGTCACTTCAGCGGTTCGCTCCCGGACAACCCCGCGGATCCTTTGGTGTTGACCCTGCTCGATGGCGACCTGCAGGGTCTGCTGCGAATCCAGGCCGGGCAATGCTCCTTAACGCGCACTTGAGCTTTTCGTCTGCTCCGCTACTTTCAGCTCGCTGACAGCCCCCGCTCCTGTTGGTTCACATCAATCAGGTCGGGCTGACGCAGTTCAAGTCGTTCGGTGGGGCGATGACGATCCCCCTCGAGCAGGGGTTCACCGTGGTGACGGGACCGAATGGCTCGGGCAAGAGCAACATTCTTGATGGCGTCCTGTTCTGCCTTGGCCTGGCCACCAGCCGGGGGATGCGAGCAGACCGCCTGCCGGATCTAATCAACAGCGCCGTGCTTAAGGCGGGCAAGGCCGCCGAGACGACGGTGTGCGTCCGCTTCGACCTCAGCGACTGGCAGCCGGATGCTGCTGAAGACGGTCTCGAGGCGCCGGAGGAGGGTCCCTGGATCAAACCGGGGCAGACCGAATGGACCGTGAGCCGCAAGCTGCGGGTGATGCCTGGGGGGTCCTACAGCTCCAGCTACAGCGCCGATGGGGTGGCCTGCAACCTGCAGCAACTGCAGACCCAGTTGAGGCGGCTACGCATCGACCCCGAAGGCAGCAATGTGGTGATGCAGGGCGATGTGACCCGCATCGTCTCGATGAGCAACCGCGACCGCCGCGGCCTCATCGACGAACTGGCCGGTGTTGCCCTGTTCGACAGCCGCATCGAGCAGACCCGCCGCAAGCTCGACGACGTGCAGGAGCGGCAGGACCGCTGCCGGATCATCGAACAGGAACTGCTGGCCAGTCGCCAGCGCCTGGAAAAAGACTGCGCCAAGGCTCGCCAGTACCAGCAACTGCGGGAACGGCTGCAGCTGGGCCGCCGTCAGGAGATGGTGCTGGCCTTCGAAGCGGCAGGCCAAGCACTCAGGGATCTGGCCAGCCGTCAGCAGGCCCTTGAAGCCCAGGAGCAACGGGATGCTGCGGCAATCGCCAGCGGCAAGGAGAGTCTCAGCAAGGCCAGCGCCGAACTGCAAACCCTGCAGGAGCAGGTGAAAGCCCTGGGGGAAGATCAGCTGTTGGCGGTTCAGGCGGAGCTGAAGGGTCTGGAGACCAGCGCTCGGGAGCTGGAACGGCAGGCCGGCCGCCATCAGGAGGAAGGACAGCGGCTGCAGGGGTTGCGCCATGACCTGGCCAACCGCCGCCAGGACTGGCTGCACCAGTCCCGCGAGCTTGAGCAGGATCCCCATCAAAATTCTCTGGCTGCTGCCGAGGCCACCTGTCGGGGGGCGGAAGCAGCGGTGGAGGTCTCCAGGCGGCGCCTTGGTGATGTCGCCGGCCGCTCCGGTGCCTGGCTGGAGGAGCAGAAACGACGCAGCGGCCGTCGCCAGGAGCTGCAGGTCGCCCTGGCACCGCTGCTGGAGGAACAGCAGCAACTGCAGGAGCGGCTGCGGCAGGACGCGGAACGGCTGACGGAACTGCAGCAGGAGCAACAGCAGGACGGCAACGACGAGCAGGCGGTGCAGCAGCGACTGGAGCAGCTGGAGCAGGACTGGCAGGCCCTGCTCCAGAGCCTCTCGTCCGGAAAACAGGCGCTGCAGCAGACCGCAGACTCCCTGGCGATCCAACAGCGCACCCGATCGCGACTGGAGCAGGAGCAGACCCGGCTGGAACGGGAGATCGCTCGGTTGGAAAGCCGCCGCGACGCACTGCAGGAGACCCGCGGCACCGGCGCCCTGCGCCTGCTGCTGGAGGCCGGTCTCAACGGCATTCATGGCCCGGTGGCGCAATTGGGGGAGGTGGAGGACTGTCACCGACTCGCCCTTGAAGTGGCCGCCGGCGCCCGTCTCGGTCAGGTGGTGGTCGATGACGACCGCATCGCCGCCCAGGCCATCGCGTTGCTCAAAAGCCGCCGCGCCGGCCGGCTCACCTTCCTGCCCCTCAATAAGATCCGCGCCCCAGGCGGTGGCAACAGCGGTGCTGCCTTCGCCCGGGGGCCCCGCGCCGGCGGAGGCGAGAACAGCGATGGCTTGGTGGGCCGCGCCGTCGACCTGGTGCGGTTTGAGCCCGTCTACGACCAGGTGTTTGCCTACGTCTTCGGTGACACGCTGGTGTTCAGCGATCTCAGCAGTGCCCGTCAGCAGCTCGGCCGCAGCCGCGCCGTCACCATCGATGGTGAGCTGCTGGAGAAAAGTGGCGCCATGACCGGCGGCAGCCTGTCCCCCCGCAGCGGTGGACTGAGTTTTGGCCGCAGCAGCGATCAAGACGAAGCAGAGCCATTGCGGAGGCGCCTGCTGGAACTGGGGGAAACCCTGGCCGCCTGCCGCCGGGAGGAATCAAAGCTGGCCCAGACCCTGGAGCAGCAGAAACCACAACTGCGGGAGCTGGAACAACGCCAGGCCGCCCTGGTGGCCGAACGCAATGCCGCCCGCCGCAACCATGGCCCCCTGCTGGAACGCAGCCGGCAGCGAGCTGAACGCCTGAGCCGCCTGTCACAGGAGCAGAGCGATCAGCAGCAACGGCTGGCGGTGATCGGACAGGAGCTGACGCCACTACAGGAGGAACTGCACCAGCTGGAAGCCGCTGAACGCAACAGCGACGGCCATGACGATGCCGGCGCCTGGCAGCAACTGCAGCAGGATCTGGAGGCGGCTGATGGCCGCCTGGACAGCGCCCGCAAGGAACGGGACGCGCTGCTGCAATCCCAACGCGAACGGCAGCTGGCGATCGAACGTCTGGGGGACCAGCGCCAGACCCTTGAGGAGGAGGAGCGCCGGCTGCAGGAGGCTGTTCAGGCCCTGGCCGCAACCCACACCAGTTGGCGCGAGCAACAGCTACAGCTGCAACAACAGCGCAGTTCCCTGCAGCAACAACAGTCGGATCTACAGGAACGGTTCGGCGAGCAGCGCCGCGCCAGGGATGCCGCTGAAGCGGAGGTGGGCCGCCAACGGCAGGCGTTGCAGCAGGCCGAATGGAACCTGGAGCGGCTGAAGGAGGAACGCGAGGGACTGATCGAGGAGCAACGCAGTGGCGCCGTGAGGCTGCAGGAGATGGAGCAGGCCCTGCCGGATCCCCAACCTGAGATTCCCGAGGAGCTACGACTTGCAGGGCTGGAAGCCCTGCAGGCCGACCTGCAGACGATTCAGCAACGCATGGAGGCGCTGGAGCCGGTGAACATGCTGGCGCTGGAGGAACTGGAGGCCCTCGAGCAACGGCTGGCCGAACTCAACGAACGACTGGAGGTGCTCAACAGCGAACGGGAAGAGCTGCTGCTGCGGATCGAAACCGTCGCCACCCTGCGCCAGGAGGCCTTCATGGAGGCCTTCACCGCCGTGGATGGTCATTTCAGGGAGATTTTTGCCTCCCTCTCCGATGGCGACGGCCAACTGCAACTGGAGAATCCCGACGACCCCCTCGAGGGAGGCCTGACCCTGGTGGCCCATCCCAAGGGGAAAGCGGTGCGGCGGCTGGCGGCAATGTCTGGAGGGGAGAAATCCCTCACCGCCCTCAGCTTCCTGTTTGCGCTGCAGCGCTTCCGCCCCTCCCCCTTCTATGCCCTGGATGAGGTGGACAGCTTTCTTGATGGCGTGAACGTGGAACGCCTGGCCGCACTGATTGCCACGCAGGCCGAGCAGGCCCAGTTCATGGTGGTGAGCCACCGCCGACCGATGATTGCGGCGGCGGAACGGACCATCGGTGTGACCCAAGCCCGCGGCGCCCACACCCAGGTGGTCGGACTTCCCGATGCCGCCTGAACTGGCATAGCAGAACCCTTACGTCACAATGGCGCGATGAGTCTGACCCCTCCCGCGAACGACGCCCAGGCCGGGGTGCCCAGCGACCGCCTTTGGTTGCGCTCGGAGCTGATGGGAACCCAGGTGATCACCCGCGACACTGGCCGGCGACTGGGGGTCGTCGGCGAGGTGATCGTCGACATCGACCGCCGCGAAGTGGTGGCCGTCGGACTGCGTGACAACCCCTTGACCCGCTTCCTGCCGGGTCTGCCCCGCTGGATGCCGCTGGACCGCATCCGTCAGGTGGGGGACGTGATCCTGGTGGATTCTGCCGATTCCCTCAGCGACGGCTTCAATCCTGAGCGCTATGGCCGGGTGATCAACTGCCAGGTAATCACCGAATCCGGCCGACAGCTCGGCCGGGTGCTCGGGTTCGCATTCGACATCGAAACCGGTGAACTCACCACCCTGGTGATGGGTGCCCTGGGGGTGCCCCTGCTGGGGGAAGGCGTTCTCAGCACCTGGGAAATGCCGGTGGAGGAGATCGTCAGCAGCGGCCCGGATCGGATCATTGTTTACGAGGGCGCTGAAGACAAACTCAAGCAGCTCAACAGCGGTGTGCTGGAGAAGCTTGGGGTCGGTGGACCGAGCTGGGAGGAGCAGGAGCGGGAGCGCTATCGCGTCAATCTGGTGCCGGTGGAGAACCAGTTGAGCTCCGGCCAACCGGTGGAGGAGGAACAACGGCGGCTGACCGCTTCAGAGACCGCCCGCTTTGAACCGGAGGAGGATCTGGAATATGTGGAGCTAGAGGAGCAGCGCCGCGACGAGATGCCTCAGCGCCGTTATCTCGATCAGGAGCCTGAGGATCCGTATCCGCTGCCACGCCGCTCGATGCCGGTGTCGCGCCGCGCCATGCCACCAGAGCGTGAGCCGATGGATGTTGAGCCCATGGATGTTGAGCCCATGGATGTGGAACCATTAAATAGAGAACCCATGGGAAGGGAACCGATGGAGCGCGAACAACCGCAGCGCCGCAGCCGGCCGACAGCTTCTGACGACGACCTGGACGACCCCTGGTGAGGACGGTGTAATTCGCGGGTGATCACCCAACTCCTGCGTGACGTCTCCGCCAGTCCGACGACCTGAGCGGCGTCTGCGTGCGGTCCCTGCCCCCATACCAGCAGGGCGCCAGCCCTGGACCTGGCTGTACCGCGGCGGGGTTTTGATTCTGCTCAGCCTGATTGCTTACAACGTTGCCAAGCCCGACGGGTTGGAACGCTGCGTAGAACAACGCTACCGCCAGGTCCTCAGTGGCCATCGACTCAGCGATGGCCAGATCCGTCAGGACGTGCGCGTCAGTGAGCGCAACAAGGCCACCAACTACTGCAACGGCGGCACCGGGCAGCTGCACTGGCAGCCCTGAGGATCAACTGGCCTTGAAGTCCAGCGAGGCACTGTTGACGCAATAACGCTGACGGGTGGGAGCGGGGCCATCAGGAAAGACATGCCCGAGGTGGGCATCGCAGCGGGCGCAGTTGATCTCCACGCGCACCATGCCGTGGCTCAGGTCCTGCTTGGTGGTGATGGCCTCCGAGGAAACCCCATCCCAGAAGCTGGGCCAGCCGGTGCCCGACTCAAACTTGGTCTGCGAGCTGAACAGCGGTGCGTCGCAGCAGATGCAGTGGTAGGTGCCGCTGTCTTTCTTGTTCCAGTAAGCCCCTGTGAATGCCCGTTCGGTGCCACCGCAGCGGGCCACCTGAAACTGCTCCGGAGAAAGCGTCTGCCTCCACTCCTCAGGGGAGCGTTCGATTCGCTCGGACATCGGACACTTCAGGAAAAGCTGTTAAACCCTAGGCAGAGTCCAACTGGCGAGGCAGCAACTGGCGCACCTCCTCCGCCAGAGCAGAAACAGCACCGGGTCGCCCTCGCAAAGCCTGAAGGTCAGCGCGCTGGCCTTGCAATCGCTCCGGTGCTGCCAGCCATTCCGCTGCTTCCGCGGCGATCTGCTGGGGTGTGATGGCCCCGACCCGTTCGGGCACCACCGCCCGACCGGCACTGATGTTGGGCCAGGCCATCCATCCGTTGTTGCGCAGCCGCCAGAGGGAGAGCAACACACCGATGATCCGCCGCAGACCGGGCAGACGGGCCAGCAGACCCAGGCCTCCATCCCAGGCCTGCATCACCTCCAGGTGCTGGGTTGGCACGATCACGATCATCGGCACCCCCAGTGCGCCCAGTTCCGCCGTGTTGGCGCCAACGGTGGTCAGGGCCAATTGGCATTGACTGAGGGGTCCGTGGGCAGGGTGCTGCTCGATGAGGTCGATGCGAGTGCCGGCCTGGGTCCGCAGCACCCCATCGCTGACATCCATCACGGCACCGCTGTAAGCGCGGGCAATGGGATTGGCCTCTCCGGCAAAACGCAGCAACTCCCCCACGCTGGTGGTCGGCGCCACCGGCAACAGAAAGCGGCAACCTGGACGCAGCTGCGCTAGGCGATCCGCCGTCTCCAGCAGAAACGGCATGCCGATGCTCAACTTGGCCGGCTTGGAGCCCGGCAGCAAACCGATCCATTCCCCCTCCGGCAACGGGGTGGCCTGTCGAGCAAACGTGGATAGATCCGCCATCAGATCACCCACCACCCGGCAGCGGGGCTGAAAGCGGCGGGGCAGCTGCTGAAGCACCGCCTCCGACATCGCGGCCACCCGATCGTTCCAACCGGGCCAGCGCGCCACCCACTCCGCATAGGTGATGTGTCGATACCCCAGGCGAGCCGATAGCAGCACCGTCCAGAACTGATCGCCTCCCAGGAACACCACAACCCCTCGCCGAGGCCAGGGGCCGTAGCGCCCAGGTCGCAGCAGCAGGTCCCAGAACCGCGCTGCAGGGGTGATGCGTTCGAACAGGCCCCAGGGCTCGGCCGCCGCCCGTTCCTGACCGGTGGCATTCGGACAGGGCACCAGCACCAACTGCAGGCTCGCGGCAGTACCCGACGTTCTCGGCCTCAGGGGGAGGGTGGCGTGAAGGCGTTCCGCCAACGGACGAACCCAGGTGGTCAGTTCTCCGGGTCCGTTGGTGACAAGGACAACGGCAGGCCCGGGGTCGTCGGTCGCAGGTCTGGCCAAGGAAATGGAGTGCGGATGGCGAGACTTGAACTCGCAAGGCCGAAGCCACACGCCCCTCAAACGTGCGTGTCTACCAATTCCACCACATCCGCGTGGTCGACTCAGCCGCTCGGGCTTTGTCGAGGAGTGATCATACCGACCGGGGGTCAGGGCCCAGATCATTCCGGTCGTCACTGATACGATCCGCCATCAGGCCTGAACTGCTGCGGGATGCCCATCGGCAAAGTGCTGATCGCCAACCGCGGCGAAATTGCCCTCCGGATCTTGCGCAGCTGCCGCGAACTCGGCATCGCCACCGTGGCCGTTTACAGCACGGTTGATAAAGACGCGCTCCATGTTCAGCTGGCCGATGAAGCGGTCTGCGTCGGCGACGCCCTGAGCAGCAAGAGCTATCTCAATGTTCCCAACATCCTGGCCGCCGCCACCTCCCGCGGGGTCGACGCGATCCATCCCGGTTACGGCTTCCTGGCTGAAAACGACAAATTCGCCGAGATGTGCGGCGACCACGGCCTGACCTTCATCGGTCCCTCCCCCCACGCGATCCGCTCCATGGGGGACAAATCCACCGCCAAGGCCACCATGCAGGCCGTGGGCGTTCCAACCGTTCCCGGCAGCGAGGGATTGCTGGCGGGACCACAGGATGCCGCCGTGCTGGCGGAGCAGATGGGGTATCCCGTGATGATCAAAGCCACCGCCGGAGGCGGCGGCCGTGGCATGCGTCTGGTGCAGAGCCCGGACCAGCTGAACAATCTGTTCAAGGCCGCCCAGGGAGAGGCGGAGGCCGCCTTCGGTAATCCCGGGCTGTACATGGAGAAATTCATCGATCGCCCCCGGCACGTGGAAGTGCAGGTGCTGGCGGACCGCCACGGCAATGTCGTTCACCTCGGCGAACGGGACTGCTCGATTCAGCGACGCCATCAGAAACTGCTGGAGGAAGCCCCCAGCCCGGCCCTGGATCCTGATCTACGCCGTCGCATGGGTGAAGCGGCCGTGGCCGCAGCCCGCAGCATTAACTACGAGGGCGCTGGCACTGTCGAGTTCCTGCTCGACCGCAGCGGTGGGTTCTATTTCATGGAGATGAACACCCGCATCCAGGTGGAGCATCCGGTGACGGAGATGGTGACCGGGATCGACCTGATCGCCGAGCAACTGCGCATTGCCGGTGGAGAGCCCATCAGCGTTCAGCAGGGGGAGATCAACCTCTCCGGCCATGCGATCGAATGCCGGATCAACGCCGAAGACGCCACCCACAATTTCCGACCAGCACCTGGGCGCATCACCGGCTGGCTTCCACCGGGCGGTCCTGGTGTCCGTGTCGATAGCCATGTGTACACCGGCTACGACATCCCGCCGTTCTACGACTCTCTGATCGGAAAGGTGATCGTCTGGGGTCGCAACCGCGACGTGGCGTTATCGCGGATGAAACGCGCCCTGAATGAATGCGCCGTCACTGGGATTCCCACCACGGTGGAATTTCATCTAGCCCTGCTGGATCGCCCGGAGTTCATCAACGGCGACGTTCACACCAAGTTCGTCGAGCAGGACATGCTCAACTGATCGCCTGAGAGCGCATCAGCACCTGGGAGAGCAGTCCCTGCTGTCCCACGAGAAGCTCCCTCAGCAGACTCAACAACCCAACCCAGATCACCGGGGTGACATCAACCCCACCGATCGGAGCTACTACCCGACGGGTGAGTGACAGTACCGGCTCGGTGGGCCAGGCAATCAAGGACCAGGCGCCTTGCTTCAGGTCCACCTGGGGATACCACGTGAGCACGATCCGCAGCAGGAACGCCAGGGTCAGCGCCGCAAGCAGCAACCCCAGGGCCAGATGAACGACGGGAAGCACCTGAAGCAGCGAGGGCGTCACAAAGCTCAAAGCATTGGGACCGGCATCGTAGAAAGCGGGTCCTAATCCCTAGGATCGCTTCGGCTTTGAACCCGACGGCACCGACGCCATGACCCCCTCCCTCTCCAACTTCCTGAGCAGCCTCGTTTGGGGAGGTTTGATCGTTGTGGTCCCCGCCACCATTGGCCTGATCCTGATCAGTCAGACCGACCGCCTCGACCGCAAGCTCTGATCCAACCCTGGCGCCCCTCGTAAACTGAACGTCTTGAGGAGGCGCTTCATTGGTTAACGCCAGTCTGAATTGGGCCAGCATCGTCGGCATCGTGCTGGCCGTTGGTGGGGCGATGCTGTACTTCATGCGCTCGTTTAAGCCGGCCTTGGCGCGGGATTACGACGTTTTCTTTGCGGCCATCGGTCTGCTGTGCGGAGGCATCCTGTTCTTTCAGGGCTGGCGCCTGGACCCGATTCTTCAGTTCGGCCAGTTCCTGTTGGCAGGAACCACCGTGTTTTTCGCCTACGAAAGTGTTCGTCTGCGCGGTGTGGCCACGGAACAGGCCCGACGCTCCGCCTATTTCGATGACGAACCAGCACCACCACGTGAGGCACCGGGGGGCTTAACAGGCAGCTGGGACGATGGATACGACCGCTTTGACGAACCCCAACCGCTGCGCAGGCGTTTCAGCGGTCGTGAAGAGCGCTTCGATGAGGAGCCGATGGAGGAGAGCTACCGCCCGCGTCGCACAGCCACATCCCGCGCTGCCATTCCTGAACAGGCTGAAAGCCGCCGCGGTCGTGACGACGAACGCCCAGAAGAACGCTCGGCTCGTCAGGACGATGAACGCTCCCGCCGCATGGCCCGTTTCCGCGCTGGTGATGAACCACGGGAGAAACGTGCCGACTTTGGTGACCGCCGCACCCAGCGCCAGGACCAGCGCCGTGGCAGCCGTCCCACGGGCCGCAGTGCCGTCGAGTCTGCAGCCGAGGCCGAAACTCGCCCCAGCACATCGGCGAAACCCAGCCGTTCCGCCGCTGAAGATGCTGCCTACAGCGCCAAGAAAATGACAACACCCAACAGGCCTTCAGGGCGACCAGAGAGTTCCGGCAATCGCCCGGCCCCCCGAAGTTCCCGCAGCAGCGGTTCAACATCTCGCCCCCGGGACAACAGCTCCCGCTTCGACGACTGACATCAGTCCGATCGCCGCTGCTGCTGCTGCTGCTGGCCACAAGCCTGCTGGGTTGCAGCGGCCGGGTGGAACGAGCGGCAACCGGTTGGATCGACCGCAGCCAGGAGGATCCCGCCCTCAGTGGCGACGGGCGCCTGCTGGCGGTGATCAGCCAGATCCAGGGTCGTCCGACGGTGCAACTGCGCGGAGAGGACGGCAGCATCCGGCCGGTGCCGCAATTGCGGCGCCATCAGCCCCATAGCTCACCGTCCCTGAGCTGGAACGGCCGTTACCTGGCCTTGATCACCCAACGGGGCAAACGGCGTCTGGCGGTGGTGCTGGACCGCCTCAATGGCCGGCTGCATCCCCTTCCCCTGCCCGGTGGACGGGATCCCGTGCGCCTGAGCCTGGCGCCGGATGCCCGCCGGCTGGCCCTGCAGGTGGCCGACCAGGGCCAGTGGCGGGTGGAACTGCTCGATCTCAGCGAACTGCTGGAGCCGGATCGTGCAGCCGGCCAGGCCCTCACCACGCCGCCATTGGAGAGCTCCCGATGACGCCGACCGCCTCGCTGCTGCTGCTCTCCCTCCTGTTGCTGAGCTGCAGTGGTCCGCGGCCGACACCACTGCCCGATTTCAACGGTCTGCTGCGTCAGAACGCCAGCAGCCGACGCGACCCCGCCCTGGCGCAACGCTGGCTGGCCAGCCTGACCCTGCGGGGTGGCCGGGAACGGGTGGACCTGGTGGATCTGGGGTCACGGCAACCGGTGCCATTACCGGGGCTCAACCGCGCTGATGCCCAGCCGATCAGCGTCAGCGTCAGTGCTGATGGCACGCGCCTGGCGGTGGTGCAGCAGCGGGACGAACGCACCGAACTGGTGCTGTATCGCCGCAATGTGGGCACGGTGCAACGGCTGCCGCTGGAGCCACCTGGGGTGCCTCGTGCCGTAAGCCTCAATGCTGATGGGCGACGGTTGGCGGTACAGGTGAGCCGCGGCGGACGCTGGGAGGTGGACCTGATCCGCCTGCCCTGATCAGGGCAGCAGCCCTGCCCAATGCAGGAAGGTGTCTCCGCTGATCGCCTCGATCACCAGAATTGCCGTGAAGCCAACCATGGCAAATCGACCGTTCACCCGCTCGGCGTAACCACTCCAGCCAAAAGCGGGGACATCGCTGGTTGTGGCGGACGTCTCCGGAACCGAAGCGGTTGCAGGGGGCTCGCTGGGGGAGGTCATCCGGCCTGATCAGGAACGCTCGAAGTCATAGCTGGTCGCCGGCATCAACCGCCAGTCGCCGTTGCCGCTGAGCTCGAGCACTGAATCGTGGAACTGCTTGAGGGTGGGACGGTGGCCAATGCTGATCACCGCCAGTTCCCGCTGGCGCAACAAGGCATAGAGATGATCCTCTGTGGCTACATCCAGAGCACTGGTGGCTTCATCCAGCACCACGAACCGTGGGGCATTCAGCAGTAATCGGCCGAAGGCCAGGCGTTGCTGCTCACCAAGGGACAGGATGCGAGGCCAGTCCTGCTTGACGTCCAGGTCGGGGTAGCGGGTCGAGAGGGTGCTGAGGTTCACCTCATCCAGCACATGGCGAAGTTGGTCGTCACTGAACCGGCCTTCATCGGTGGGATAACAAAGCTGTTCCCGCAACGACCCCAGCAGCATGTAGGGCTTCTGGGGGATGAACAGGAGCTCGCCTGTGGGTGGACGTTCGACATACCCCTGACTGGGGGACCAAAGACCACTGATCATGCGCAGCAGTGAGGTCTTTCCGCAGCCGGAGGGACCCACCACCAGCAATTTGTCGGTTTCACCAACGCTGAGGCTGAGATCCCGCACGATCGGCTGATCAGCACCGGGTGGGGTGAGATCGGCATGGCGCACCACGATCGACTCCGCTCCCTGCTGCACAGGGTCTGCACCCCTGGCCTCACGGCTCACCTGCTCCACCTCGCTCTGGAAACCCTCAAGGCGGGAGATTCCGGCCGTGAACTGCGCCAATTCCTCGATCTGATTCACCACATAGAACAGCGATCCCTCCACCATTCCGAAGGCGAAGTTGGCTTGAATGAAGCCGCCGTAATCAATTTCCCCTGCAAAGTAGGGGACAGCCATGACCAGATAAGGAAAGAAGTTTCCGGCATATCCGATCGAGCGACGCATCACATCAATGATGACGCGCCAGATAATCAGAAGGTTGAAATTACGAACAACAGAGCCGAGACGCCGCTCGGTTTCAGCAGCTTCAGGCTCTTCACCGGAGTAAAAGGCAATGGACTCGGCGTTATTGCGGATATGAACCAATCCGTAGCGGAAATCAGCCTCGTAGCGCAGCTGATCGAAGTTGATCTTCACCAGCTTGCGCCCGGAGATCACCAGCACTGCAGTCGCGAAACTTGCGTAGCCGAAGAGTGACAGCGTCAGTGTTGTACTGATGCTCCAGAGAATAAGAATGTTGAGGGAAAAGGTCAGCAGGGCATCGAATACCCCAAGGGTGAATTGAAGGCTCTGGGACGTGAAAGATCGGGTGTCATCGGTAATGCGCTGGTCTGGATTATCAACATCCGTTGCCTGTTCATCGTTCGGATTGAGAACGTAATAGGCGCGGTTGCGCATGTAGTCCCCGATCAGGCTGCGAGACAACCAATCGCGCCAGATAATCCCCAGCTTGAAGGTGAAGAAGATCTGAGACACACGAATCGGCAACGCCACCACAAAGCAGCAGGCGTAAATAATCAGGATCCGATAAAAACCATCTTCCTGTTTGGCCACCAGGGCATTGGTGAGGTCTCGCGCGATGAAGCCGATGCCGGCATTGATGCCATTGACCGTCAGCAACATCAGCACAATCACGCCGAGCATCAGCCAGTGCAGCCAGCGGCGGTTGCGAAGCTGTTGGCGCATCGCCAGGAACGCCGCTCCTCCCATCAGGAACAAACCGCTGAAGACCACCCCCCAGGCGCTGCTCCAGATGCCGGCGATCGTGCTGGACACCCCGCCGAAATACTTCTCGGTGACCTCCGGCAAGAGCTGTTCAAACAGGCCAATCAGGCCGGTGAGAGCCACCAGCACCAACCCGCCGACGCAGAACAACAGCGCCACCAGCAACCCAACGAATTGCCAGCCGCTGGCCTGATCGAGGGGCAGGAAGAAAGGCTGGGCCAGGTTGCGCAGCTTGTTGAGCTGGCCGCGCAAACCCTGGCGCGACTCCATGGAAGAAACCGTCATGGGTGCATTGTGGCGAGGCTGACCTCAACCGGGCGGCCAATCCAGGGGTCGGCCACCGATCACGTGCACATGCAGGTGGAACACGGTCTGCCCCGCGGCGGCGCCACTGTTGATCACAGTGCGGAAATCCTCCAGACCCTCCTGCCGCGCAACCCGGGCCGCCACCAGCAGCAGATGCCCCAACAGCGCTTCATCGCCGCTACCAGCGCTGCGCAGGCTTTCAATCGGCTGCCTGGGGATCACCAAAACATGCACGGGGGCCTGGGGAGCGATGTCGCGAAAGGCCAGGCAGCGATCGTCGCTGTAAACCTCATCGCAGGGAATGTCCCCCCTGAGGATCTTTCCAAAGATCGTGTCGTCCGCCATGGCGAAAAGATCAGGAGGGGGCTGCTGATGTGACAGGCGGGGCATCAACCCCATGCATCACAACTCTTCCTGAATGCTGGCACGTTGTCTCAGTGCATCGCTGCAGGGCCTGCAGGCCCATCCCGTCACCGTTGAAGTCGACCTGGCACCCGGACTGCCGGGGATTCAACTGGTGGGGTTGCCGGACAAGGCCATCCAGGAATCCCGGGAACGGGTGCGATCCGCCCTGCGCAACTCCGGCTTCCGCGGACCGCTGGTGCGGGTGGTGATCAACCTGGCCCCCGCCGATCTACGCAAGGGAAGGCCCGCCTTTGATCTACCGATTGCCCTGGGACTGCTCGTCGCCAGTGGCCAGCTGGATCGACCTCGCCTGAACGGCATCTGGTGCGCCGGCGAACTGGGGCTCGATGGCAGCCTCAGACCATGCCGCGGTGTGATTGCCATCGCCGAGCTGGCCGCTCGCCACGGAGCTCAGGCCCTGGTGGTACCTCCGGGCAATGCCGATGAAGCGGCACTGATTCCAGACCTGGTGGTGCGCACCGCCCCAGACCTGCAGCAACTGGTGCAGCAGCTCAAAGGAGAACGGCCCTGCCTGCGGGTGTGCCGGGCCCGACCCGAGTCGCAGCAGCATGAGCCTGCCTCGATTCAGGCCGAGGGGCTGGCGGGGCAGGGCCTGGCCCTGGCGGCCGCAGGCGGTCATCACCTGCTGATGGTGGGTCCACCCGGTTGCGGCAAGACCCATCTGGCCCGTCAACTGCCTTCGCTGTTGCCGCCGCTCAGCCCTGATGAAGCCCTCACCATCATCCGCATCCAGTCGGTGGCGGGGCAGCTCGAGCATCCGCTGAATCTCCAGCTGCAGCGCCCCTTCCGGGCACCACACCACAGCAGCTCAGCGGCGGCCCTGCTGGGGGGCGGCAGTCATCCAAGGCCGGGGGAGTTGAGCCTGGCCCACGGCGGCGTGCTGTTCCTTGACGAACTGGCGGAATTCCCCCGGGCCGTGCTGGATCAACTGCGCCAGCCCCTGGAGGAAGGAACGGTCCGGTTGAGCCGCGCTCGCCTGAAAACGGCGTTCCCAGCCGCCATCACTTTGGTGGCCGCCACCAACCCCTGCTCCTGTGGATGGCACGGCGACCGAGAGCACGGCTGTCGCTGCAGCCACAGCCAACGTCAGCGGTATTGGCAGCGGTTGTCCGGCCCGCTGCTGGACCGGCTGGATCTGCAACTGCGGCTGGAGCGGCGCCCCGCACAGGAGATGCGCCGCTGCCTGAACGGGAACTGCAGAAGCGACGACCCTTGGCTGCAACCGGAGACGATTGCATCCGCCCGGCAACGCATGCAGCACCGCAACCCTGGCGGGGTCTGCAACCGTGACCTGCCGGCGACTGCTCTGGGGGATCGCAGTGGCTTCGGTGCAGCAGCACTGCAGCTGTGGGAGCGACTGGTGGCCCATCGGGGACTGTCCACCCGCAGTGGCATCCGGCTGCTGCGGGTGGCGCGGACCGTGGCAGACCTCAATGGAGAGAATGAGGCGAGCGCCGACGCGGTGGCGCAAGCCAGCCACTACCGCTGCAGCGACCTGTTGGGATCAAGGGATCACAACAATGTCAGTCATTCCTGAACGACTGACTCGGCACATCCCGATAGGGCTGAGGTCCGATCGGCGGCGGCTGCAGGTGACGATCCTGCTCTGAACCGAGGGCATGAACCATCGCTTCACCCAGCCAATGGAACCAGTGGAGCAGCTTGGCTTTCATCGCATCCTCATGATCGCTGCCTTCAGTGTGGAAACGCTGACGCGATGCGGCAACGGGTGAAAACACCTGATGCCGCCAACCATCACTGGGCTGGAGCGCTGTCGCGGAAGACGTAAATGTGGCCAAGGGTCTTCTTGCCGTAGGCACGACGCATCAGGGTCCAGCCCGGCTCCAGGTTGAACTTGAGGAAGTCACTGCCGGCACCACCGGTGCTGGCAATCAGGAAGGTGGGTTGACTGCGATCCCTGGTCGGTGCTGCCAGCAGCTCCATGTCGCTGCCGGTGTTCACCACCGTGAGGCGGTAACGGGTGCCGAGGTCATCGCCACCGATACGGAGGGAATAGCCGTTGCCGTCGATATAGCGGTTGCAGATCCCGGTGAAATCAAAGGTCGACAACAAGGGATCGACGGTGGCGGGTGAGCTGCCGCTGACGGCGAAGCAGGGTCGCTTCTCGGACCGCTGCTCGTAGATGTTGAGCTGGGAGCGCTCGCCGTTGCCGATCGGTGCCGACACCAGGATGAACTTGCTGGTGTCCACAGGCACAGCGGTGAACAGCGATCCCTGGGCCTGGGCTGCTGGTACGGCAGCCATACCAAGAGCAAGACCGGCGGCAGCGGGCAGAAGGCGAGAGATCACGGCCGGAAGCGGAGCTGGACGGATCGTAAAAGTGCCGAGCCGGTCAGTCGCCCCCAATCAGGCCGGTTTGTTGAGGCGAATCGCAACAATCAGGGTTGCCACGGTGGCGGGGGCCGCCAAGGCCAGGATCCAGCTGGTGGTGCTGACCCCAAGATCGGGATCGCCGTAGGCCAGCTCGAACACGCAACCGGTGCTGGCGATGCCGAGAACACAGGCGAGGGCCAGGAACAATCCGGCCAGGGGCTTCATCGGCATGGATCAGGACACGCTCTGAACGTGCTGGCGCTGGAAACCATGATCCTTCAATTCCTTCTGAAGACCGGCTTCATCGGTGACGCGATCCACAAACAACACACCATTGAGATGATCCATCTCGTGCTGGATGCAGCGGGCCATCAGACCATCGGCCTTCATCTTTCTCGGCCGTCCCATCTCATCGCGGAAGCTGAGCTCAATGGCAGTCGGCCTGACCACATCGAGGTAGACACCGGGGATGCTGAGACAACCTTCCTCGTAGGTGTCGATGCTGGCGCTGGCGGCACTGATCTCAGGGTTGATCAACACCAGCGGAGGTGTCGCAGCGTTCTCCAGGTCGAGGTCAATCACCAGCAGCTGCTGATGAATCCCCACCTGCGGAGCCGCCAGCCCAATGCCCTTGGCTGTGTACATGCTTCTGAGCATGTCCCGAGCCAGCTCGCGGGTCTGCTCCGTCACCTTGCCGATGCGTCGGGCCGACTGACGCAACACCTCAGCTCCGAGGGTGTGAATCTCAAGAGGAGGGGTCTCGAGAGCAGTCTTGGGGACCAACATCGTGTCCCGCGACTGTTCAGCCGCTCGGGCCAGCTGCGCAAAACTCCCGGCCAAGACCACCCCAGCGTTGATACAGCATGGTAATTGGCTTGATCCAGCTGGTATGGCCCCGACCCCACTTCCGGCATCGATCGCCGTCGGCAAGCTTCCTGGCCTCAAGGAGCCACAGCTTCTCGAGGGGCCGGATCAGCGAATCTGGCTGATCTGGCTGGAACAGCGCCCTCAGGAAAAAGGACGCACCACGGCCCTGATCCGCCCCTTCGGCGCTGCGGAGCTGAGTCCGACGGAACTCACCCCTGCCCCGATCAGCCTGCGCAGCCGGGTGCACGACTACGGCGGCGGCGTGTTGTGCAGCGGCATGGATGGCGAAACGTTGCTGCTTGTCTGGATCGCAGACGGAGCCCTGTGGCGACAGGACTGGCGGCTCCCTCTGCTGGGGGACAACAGGCCTGAGCCGCTGATGGCGCCTCTGAAGCTGACGCGCGATGGCGACTGGCAGCTGGCGGACGGCCTGCTGGATCTGAAGCGCCGCCGCTGGCTTGGTATTCGCGAGATCAATGGCGTGGATCAACTTGTAAGCGCCGACCTGGATGCAACGCAACAAGAGCCGAAGCTGCGATATCAGCCGGCAGACTTCGCCGGCTATGGCTGTCTCAGTGCGGATGGCACGCAACTGGCCTGGGTGGAATGGCAGCAACCGGCCATGCCCTGGCAGAGCAGTGAACTGTGGTGCGCCGATCTCAGCCCATCCGGTGAACTGACTGAAGCGAGTGCGATTGCTGGCGGTGAAGGGGTGTCGGTGTTCCAGCCCCAGTGGCTGCCGGACGGATCGCTGCTGGTGGCGGAAGACAGCGACGGTTGGTGGAACCTGAAGCGACGTGGACCGGGGAGCACCACCTGGGAGAACCCTTGGCCGATGACGGCGGAAACCGCGTTGCCGCAGTGGATCTACGGCATGAGCACAACAGCCTGGGATGGGGAACAACTGCTCGCTGCAACCTGTTGCGATGGCTGCTGGTCGCTCCAACGCCTGAGCCTGGACGGCACGGTCACCCACATCGATCAACCCTTCGACGACCTGGCCGGGCTGCGGGCCCTCAACGGTCGCGCCGTGGCCGTGGCCAGCAACAGCAGCTCCATGGCCGGGTTGCTGGAACTGACCCTGTCTCCAACGGCCCCATGCGCCTGGGTCCACACCCCTGCGATGGAGACGCCGATCGCCCAGGCCGACATCAGCGTGGCGGAGCCGATCTGGTTCGCCGGTCATGCCGGCCAACGCACCCACGCCTGGTATTACCCGCCCCAGGGACAACCACCAACACCGGCGCAGCTGTTGGTGAAAAGCCACAGCGGTCCGACAGCCATGGCCCGCCGTGGCCTCAGCCTGGCGATTCAGTACTGGACCAGCCGCGGTTGGGGCGTGGTGGACGTGAACTACGGCGGATCCACCGGTTTTGGCCGGGCCTACCGGGAACGGCTGAACGGCGGCTGGGGAGTGGTGGATGTGGCGGACTGCGCCGCCGCAGCCCAAGCCCTCATCAGCTCCGGTCGCGCCCATCCCGACCAGATCGCCATCGAAGGCGGCAGCGCCGGTGGTTTCACCACCCTGGCAGCCCTGTGCTTCAGCGATGTATTCCGCGCCGGCGCCTGCCGCTATGCCGTCTGTGATCTCACAGCCATGGCACAGGACACCCACCGCTTTGAAGCCCGTTACCTGGACAGCCTCGTTGGCGATTGGCCCGCCGAGCGAGAGCGCTATGAGCAACGCTCACCCCTGCTTCACGCCGAGCAGATCATCTGCCCTGTGCTGTTTTTCCAGGGCCTGCAGGACAAGGTGGTGCCGCCGGAACAAACCCAACGCATGGCGGATGCCCTGCGCCGCAATGGGATCCCGGTGGAAGTGAGGCTGTTCGACGACGAAGGCCATGGCTTCCGCAACCAGGCCACCCAAATTCAAGTGCTGGAAGAAACGGAACGATTTTTCAGAACCCACCTCAACTGCTCTGGAACAAGCAATCAGGTCTGAACGTCAGAACCAACACGTCACCATCAGTGAACGTGTTAACCGTGCTCCCTCAGGAAGCCGATGGTGGACGTCAACTCCTCGCTGAAGCGATCGATTTCTTCAAAGGTGCTGATGAAACTGAGGCTGGCCCGGGCCGATGCCGTCACGCCGTAATGGCGGTGCAGGGGCTGACAGCAGTGGTGGCCACTGCGGATACAGATCCCTGAGGCATCCATCAAGGCAGCGATGTCGTTGGCATGGACGCCGTCCACCAGGAAGGTGGCAAGCGCACCGCGATCCGACTGCTGCTCCGGCGTGGGCCCCAGAACCCGTACACCCTCGATGGCCTGAAGCCGACCGAACAGGTGGCGGGTGAGCTGCGCTTCCCAGGCCTGAATCGCCTCCAGCCCGATGGCTTGCAGATAGCGAATCGCAGCGCCCATCCCCACCGCTTCGCCGATGGCTGGGGTGCCAGCCTCGAACTTATGGGGCAGTACCGCCCAGGTGCTGTGGTCGAGAAACACGTCCTGAATCATCTCGCCGCCACCCAGGAACGGTGGCATCGCCTCCAGCAGCGCTTCCCGCGCCCAAAGGAAGCCCATTCCCGTTGGGCCGCAGAGCTTGTGGGAGGAGCCCACCAGAAAATCAACGTCGAGGCCAGCCACATCAATTGGCTTGTGAGCCAGGCTCTGGCAGGCATCCACCAGCACCAGGGCTCCAGCGGCATGGGCAGCGGGGATCACCTGGTCCAGGGGATTGCAGCAACCCAGGGCATTGCTGATGTGCACCAGGCTCACTAAGCGGGTGCGGTCGGTGAGCTTGCTGCGGAAGTCTTCGAGATCCAGCTCTCCGGCCTCCGTGATTCCCACATGGCGCAGAACACAGCCGGTGCGCTGGGCCAGCAACTGCCATGGCACCAGATTGCTGTGGTGCTCCATCAGCGTGAGCAGCACCTCATCACCCTCACGCAGATTGGCTTCACCCCAGCTGCGGGCGACGAGATTGATCGCCTCGCTGGCGTTACGGGTGAACACGATTTCGCGCGGGCTGGCGGCACGCACGAACTCCGCCGTCACCGTGCGGGCTGCTTCAAAGGATTCGGTGGCCCGGGCACTGAGCTGATGAGCACCGCGATGAACGTTGGCGTTGTCTGCGGCGTAGTACTGCTCCAGGGCCTGCAACACCTGGCGCGGCTTCTGACTGGTGGCGGCGTGATCGAGGTAAATCAGCGGATGGCCATCCGGCGCGCGCTGGTCAAGGATCGGGAAATCGGCACGATATCGATCAGATAGCACACCCATATCATCACGATATTTCACAGCAGAACTTGTTGTCATCGGCTCAACCCCGCCATCACCCGCTCCAGGGGCCCCCAGGCCTCCGCCGAGGCCGGCAGGTGCTCGATCACCTCCTGGCAGGCCCCCCGCAGCAACAGAGCGGCAGCATCAGCGGCGGCGATCCCGCGACTCTGCAGATAAAACAGCTCGTCTTCCTGCAGCTGACTCACCGTGGCGCCATGGGCACAACGCACATCGTCGGCCACGATCTCCAACTCGGGCTTGGTGTCCACCCGCGCCCGCTCGGACAGCAGCAGATTGCGGCTCAGCTGTGCCGCATTGGTGCGCTGCGCGTCCCGGGGCACCTGAATGGCACCGTTGAAGATGGCATGGGAGCGACCGCCGGCCAGGCATTTCTGCAGCTGATCCAGCTCCCCCTCCGGTCCGTCGAAACGCACAGCCGTGTGGGTGGCCAGCTGCTGATCCGCCTGACTGACCGCCAGACCCTTGAGCTCTGTGGTGGCCTGTCCATCCACCTGCACCACCCGAGGCTCAACCCGCGCCAGATCCCATCCCTGCACCACAGAGGTGAAGGCATAACGGCTGCGGGGCTCCTGCTCCACCGCCAAATGGGCGAGCAATGACGCCTGACCGTCAGCCGTGGCCAGCAGTCCGTGGCGCAGCTGGGCTTCCTGGCCCAGGTGCACCTCCAGCACATGGCTATGGGCCGAGGCCCCATCGGACTGCAGCACCTGCAGCAGATCCAGGCTCGCCTTCTCCTCCACCAGCAGCACAATCCGGGTGGCCGTCAGACCAGCAGCACCGGTCAGCACCAGCTCCAAGGGAGCTACCGCACCACGCACCCGTAGGGCCAACACCTGCCGCGCCGAGGCATGGTTGAGTTCCACGGGCCAGCTACCGGCACAGCCGCAGCGATCCAGGGTATGACCCAACGCCTGCTCCAGTTCCACCGCTGAGAGGACACTCAATCCCTCCGGCAGAGCAACACCGTCGAGGGGGTCACCCTGACCATCGAGCACCAACCGGTGTACACCTGCCGAGGCCGGGGGGAGTGCAAGGGGCGCCACAACTGCACTCAGGGGGAGCCTGGCCAACGCCTCCAGGCGTTTGAGGTCCGTGAGCCGCCACGGCTCCTGGCGGCGGGTCGGCAAACCCAGCCGCTCCAACGCGGTCCGACCGCGCTCCTGAACCGGTGCCAACACCGCGCTTTCCATGGTCAGGCCACTCCCTGGGCTGCCAGTTCCTTGTCCACCCAGTCGTAACCGGTCTTTTCCAGCTCGAGGGCCAGGTCACGACTGCCGGTGCGCAGGATGCGACCGGCCGCCATCACATGGACGTAATCGGGCGTGATCTCATCGAGCAGACGCTGATAGTGGGTGATCAGCAGCGTGGCGTTATCCGGTGTGGCCAACTGGTTCACACCGCCAGCCACGATGCGCAGGGCATCGATGTCCAGGCCGGAATCCGTTTCATCGAGGATGGCCACCACGGGGTCCAGCAGGGCCATCTGGAGAATCTCATTGCGCTTCTTCTCTCCACCGGAAAACCCTTCATTGACGCTGCGTTCCAGGAAGGCGGGGTCCATCTGGACCACTTGGAGCTTCTGCTGAACGTGGTCTTCAAAGTCGAAGGTGTCGAGTTCCTCCAACCCCTGCTTGCTGCGGCGGGCGTTGGCCGCCACGCGCAGGAACTCAAGGTTGCTCACTCCGGGAATCTCCACCGGGTACTGAAAACCGAGGAACACCCCGAGACGAGCCCGCTCCTCCGGCTCCAGCTCAAACAGATCGGAGCCGCGGTAGCGCACGGTGCCAGCGGTCACCCGATACGCGGGATGGCCAGCCAGCACCTTGGACAGGGTGCTTTTGCCGCTGCCATTGCGGCCCATCACCGCATGGATCTCACCGGCCCGCACCTGCAGGTTCACCCCTTTGAGAATGGGCTGATCCTCAACAGAGGCATGCAGGTTGTTGATGTCGAGAAGCAGCTCGGCGTCGGGGCGGATCACTGGAGATGAAGAGAGAGAAAAGAGGATATGGAGCCAGAGGTCAGCCCACGGATCCCTCGAGCTTGAGGGCCAGCAGCTTGTCCGCCTCGGCGGCGAACTCCATCGGCAGCTGGTTGAACACATCACGGCAGAAGCCGCTGACCATCATCGACACCGCCTCTTCGAAACCGATGCCGCGGCTCTGCAGATAGAAGAGCTGATCTTCAGAGATTCGGCAGGTGCTGGCCTCGTGTTCGATGGCCGCCTGGGGCTGCTGGGAGCGGATGTAGGGGTAGGTGTTGGCGGCCGCCTGGTCTCCGATCAACATCGAGTCGCACTGGCTGTAGTTGCGGGCTCCCTTCGCTGCAGGCCCCATCTGGACCAAACCGCGGTAGCTGTTGCTGGAATGGCCGGCGCTGATTCCTTTGCTCACGATCGTGGAGCGGGTGCGGGGCCCCACATGAACCATTTTTGTTCCGGTATCGGCCTGCTGCCGGTTGTTGGTGAGTGCCACGGAATAGAACTCGCCAACCGAATCAGCCCCCTGCAGCACACAACTCGGGTATTTCCAGGTGATGGCGGAGCCGGTTTCCACCTGCGTCCAGCTGATGCGGCTGCGGGCACCCCGGCACTGCCCCCGCTTGGTGACGAAGTTGTAGATGCCGCCTACGCCATCTTCATCACCTGCGTACCAGTTCTGAACGGTGGAGTACTTGATCGAGGCGTCATCCAGGGCCACCAGCTCCACCACGGCAGCGTGCAATTGATTGGTGTCGAACATCGGAGCCGTGCAGCCCTCGAGGTAGCTCACAGAAGCCCCTTCTTCGGCGACGATCAGCGTGCGCTCGAACTGGCCTGTGTCGCCGGAATTGATCCGGAAATAGGTGGAGAGCTCCATCGGGCACTCGACACCCTTCGGGATGAAGACAAAGGAGCCATCACTGAACACCGCTGAGTTCAGTGCCGCGAAACAGTTGTCGTTGCTGGCCACCACGGAACCCAGGTAGCGCTCGATCAGCTCGGGATGCTCCTTGACCGCTTCACTAAAGGAGCAGAACACCACACCGTGCTCCGCCAGCTTCTCCTTGTACGTGGTGGCGATCGAAACGCTGTCGAACACAGCGTCCACAGCCACGTTGCTCAAGCGCTTCTGCTCGCTCAGGGGGATCCCAAGCTTGTCGAAGGTCTCCAGCAGCCTGGGGTCCACCTCATCAAGGCTGGACTTCTTGTCCTGCTGCTTCGGAGCGGAGTAATAAACGATGTCCTGATAATCGATCAGCGGATACCCCAAAGCAGCCCAGTCGGGCTCCTCGAGGGTGAGCCAATGACGGAAGGCCTTCAGCCGAAACTCCAGCAGAAACGCTGGCTCCTCTTTTTTGGCCGAAATCAGACGAACGACGTCTTCGCTGAGACCTTTGGCGATCTTGTCGGTCTCAATCTCGGTGACGAAGCCGTATTTGTACGGCTGGCTGACGAGGTCCCGTGTGGAGGTGCTGGTCATTCAGGTCAGCCGGCAGTCGCGTGAATCGTCTCGGTGGAGATCGTCTGGGTTTTGTTCGGGCAGGCGAAGGGGTTGTCTTCGGTGAGGAAAAGCATGCAGTGGCACTCCTTGCGCTCACGCATCGGCACACAAGGACAGTTCCAGAAGGCCTGGGACACCTCGGCTTCCTTGTCTTCGTAATGACGGCAGGGACAGAGCGCACCGCCGAGCTCGTCCTTGTGGCGTGCCAGCCCCTTCAGCACCACAGAGGTCACGCTGGACTCAGCGCAGAAATACGTGCCTGTGCGCTGGGCGTAGGTCTCAGCGAACTTGCGAATGACCTCCAGGCTTTCGGCGGTGGGCTCGGGAGCGGCGTCAGACATAGAGGAACGACGAAGTTACGAAACGACCTGGTTTCCTTATTCGAAGCCTAAGGCAACAGGTCGGCCCATGGAGAAGCACCATTGTGTACGCCGGGGCGGCCATTCCGGTGGCATCGTGGAACCAGGTTCGGCGCACCATGACCTCCCCAGTCCAGGCCAGCACTCGCGACGCTTTGCTGTCCCTGCTTCTGGAGCGCGGGGATGCCGACGCCGCGGACCTGGCCGGAGCCTTGAACCTGTCGGTCCAGGCGGTTCGACGGCAGTTGAAAAGCCTGGCCGAAGCTGGCCTGGCCGAAGCGAGCCCCAGCGTCTCCGGGCCAGGCCGGCCGAGCAACCGCTGGCGCCTGACCGACCAAGGGCGGGATCAGTTCCCCGATGGCAGCCAACGCTTTGCACTCGGGCTTCTCAACTCCATGCGCGCCAGCCTGCCGGAGGAAACCGTGCGAACCCTGCTGAACCAGCAGGCGGAGGACAAGGCCAGCCGCTACCGGGATCGGATCGGCAACGGCTCGCTGCAACAGCGCCTTGAGCAGCTGGCCAGCCTGCGACGGGACGAGGGCTACGTCACCCTCTGCAGCCCGGAGGAGGACGGGGTGAGCTGGCGCTTGCAGGAAGTCCACTGCTCCGTGCAGCGGATTGCCGAAGAATTTCCAGCCGTCTGTGACCAGGAATTAGTGCTGATCCGCAGGACGGTTCCCGATTGTCAGGTGGAACGGGTGCACTGGCGCCTCGAGGGAGGGCATGCCTGCGGCTTCCGCATCACACCACTGCAGAACTGAAGGCCATGGATGCCGCCGTGATCGCCAGGATTGATGCCACGCTGCTCCCGCAGATGGATCGCCACCATTTGCGTCTGTTGGCCCACTGCCTCGACAGCTTCCAGGCCATGGGACAGGGCAACGAAGGCCTGCTTCCCGATGCCGCCAACCGTCGCCGTTGGTGCGAACAACAGCCTGCCGTCGCAGACGATCCAGCCTTTCTGCGCTCCTTGATGCAGCAACTCAATGGAGCTGCCGAGCAACTTCAGGGCCTCGCCGACAGCCTCGGCAAACCCCCGCTTGAACTCCAGCTCGACGACTTGATCACCGCCGCGGAAGCCCGCTGCCATCATCAACTTCAGAACAAAAGCGCTGATGCCCCTTGAGATCGCTGATGCCCTCAGCTTCTTTCGCCTGAGCTGCGGCCGCTGGACCTCACAGCGCAGCCAGCACCACCTGTTGCACCGTCGGGCCGAAGCCGGTGCTTCTTTCATCGTGGTGGAAGAGCTGCTTAAAGGGGACGCGCGACTGGCCGAGATCGCCCAGCGCAACAACGAGAGCGTTGAGCGGATCGTTGGAGGCTGCTGGGTGCGCTGGAGCGGCTCCATGGCCTGGGATCGCGCCGGTGAATCCCATGAAGACCAGACCATGTTCGGCCTGATCCCCAGCGACGACGGCGGACGAAGCGGGTTGTTGCTGCGGGATCGCGGCTATGCCGAGAAAGCACCGGTGGCTGGGCAGTTCCACATGGATGCGGAGAACGGCCTGATCCTCACCACCGATTACGAAATGATGAGCTCCCTGGAGCGCTTCTGGTTCGCCGGCCCCAATCTGCGGCTGCGCACCAGCACGGTTCAGGGGTTGTCCAACAACGCCTCGTTCTGCATGGAGACACGGATGCTGGACATCGCGCCCCCAGCCGTATCGGCCAACGCCGAGCCCGCCAAAACCCTTGCGCCCTTCGGCTGGTAAGCAGAAGTACCCAGGGCGACTATTACGGGATGTAATTGCTGCTCCAGGCCGTGGAGTGGGGGCTTGCGGACACTTCTACGATCGCCGGCAGTGGATGCTGAAGCTCGCGTGGCCATTCCCCTTCTGGAGTACGCACCAATCACCCAGAACTCCCGGGTGGCAGCCCTGCGTGTTCAATCCGACGAAACGGCCCGTGCCAATTCCATGGATATCGCCATGGACCGGGACAACCTCGTCACGGTGATCGAAAGCGCCTACCGCCAGATCTACTTCCACGCCTTCAAGTCCGATCGGGACGTGAATCTCGAATCCCAACTGAAGGACGGGCAGATCACGGTTCGGGACTTCATCCGCGGACTGGTCCTCTCGGACACCTTCAAGCGCAGTTTCTACGGCATGAACAGCAACTACAAGGTGGTTCGCCACCTTGTGGAGAAGCTGCTGGGCCGCAAAACCAACAAGTCCGAAGAGATCGCCTGGTCGATCGTGATCGCCACCAAGGGCGTCGAGGGACTGGTGGACGTCCTGCTCGACAGCCAGGAATACCTGGACGCTTTTGGGTACGACACCGTTCCGTCGCAACGCAATCGCGTGCTCCCCGGCCGAGAGCTTGGTGACACCCCGTTCAACATCACCAGCCCTCGCTACGACGAGTACTACCGGGGAATCCTGGGCTTCCCCCAGATCGTCTTTATGGGCGGTCCCGCAAAACAGATTCCCGCACGAGCCAAGATCAAGCGCGGTGGATCTCCCAGCGACTACATGGCCTGGCTCAAGGATCTCCCCATGCCCAACCCAGGTGGGGGCTCATCCAGCACCGATATTGACTATATGTCTCGCGTTCCTTACCGCAGCATCGGTCGCTGATCCAAGGTCTCAAGAGTCCGAAAAGCGGGGCCTCAGCCCCGCTTTTTTTGTGTCGCAGACAGTGATCCCCGCCTTCTTCCCAGCTCTCCAGGGTCAGGATCCACTGACCCTGGGTTCGTTAACGGTTCGGAGAGGAATTTTTCATCGCACAATGATCCCAAATGAATCCTGGCGTTTTGGACGTGTCTCAGACCCTGACCTCATTGGCACGTCTGACCCTGCGTCAACTGCGCCAGATCGCCAGCGATCTCGGTGTACCGCTTTACAGCCGCAAGAGCAAGGAAGCTCTGGTGGATGAGGTGGCGCAGCGTCAGGAGCAGCGCGGTGGCGACCTCAAGGCCATCGAAGCCGAGTTAACTCCACCTGCACTCCCCACGACGGAGACCCGGGTGGTCTTCCTGCCCCGTGATCCCCAGTGGGCCTACGTGTTCTGGGAGATCTCCGACAACGATCGTAAGCGCGCTCAGAAAGAGGGAGCCAGCCGCCTATGCCTTCGCCTTGCCGATGTGACAGGCATGCAGGACGGCAGCGCCCATCCCCACACCCTCCAGGAAGTTCCTGTCGACAGCCACAGCACCGAGTGGTACCTGCCTGTTCCTCTTTGCGATCGCGATTACCGCGTTGAGTTGGGTTATCGCATCGGCACCACCTGGATGTCCCTGGCCTTCTCCTCCGTGGCCCGCGTCCCTGCTCTGCACCCCAGTGAGCAGATTCTCGACCAGTTCGTTCCCTTCAGCCTCGACAACGCCTCTCCTGCTGTTGCTGAACCGGCTCCAGTAGCTCCCCCCGCTGAGCCCAGCGACAGTGGCTTGCATGAGCGTCTTTACCAAAGTGCCACGGTTCACTTCCGTCGTCGTCGCGTCGGCTCCGAGGAATTCCAGGAAGCTCTGGATTCCTCCGCAGACTCCGATCGTCACGGCCTGAGCGACTCCGGCATCGGCCTCTGGGCTAGCGGTCGCAATGAGTCCGGCATCGGTGGCGTCGCTCCCCGTCAACGCTCTTTCTGGCTGGTCGCTGATGCTGAGTTGATCGTCTACGGAGCCACCGACCCCTCCGCCCGTCTCACCATCGGCGGCGAAGAAGTTCCCCTGTCCACCGACGGCACCTTCCGCATCCAGGTTCCCTTTCGTGATGGGGAGCAGGTTTACGCCATCGAAGCCACCGCTGCAGACGGCGAACAGAAGCGCAACATCACCCTCAACTTCGAGCGCCAGACACCCGAAGACAACAGCAACCCCGCCAGCGAAGCCCGCGCCGAGTGGTTCTGAACTCCTCCGAATCCAAGTCGCCAACCGCCCTGCGTTGGTTTGTGGCCATCACCCCTCTTGCAGGGGCGATGGCTTTTCCGCTGATCGTGCCGCTGGTGATGGCCCGAGTCGGCATCGGCGCTGGGGTCGCTGCGGCCCTTGTGCTTAGTGGCCTCTGGTTCGTCGCCATGCTCAAAACTTCCGAGATGCCCCACTGACAGGCTGCCGCCGGCCGGGGGAACACTGAGGGAGAGCAGCTTCAACTCGGATGCGTTCCCCCACTGAGCTCCTGCTGTTGCCGCTTCTGCTGTGCTGTGGCTGCAGCAGACCTGGGGAAATTGTTGGTGCTGTTGAAGCTGATCTACCCCTACCGCCCGGATTTGCTCTGGCCTTCAACCACCGCGACGGGAGCGTTACCAGTCACCCCTGACAGGCCAATGGCGCAACGGGGATGACCTTGAGCGATTCATCGTTGATGCGATTGAGGGTGCTGACACCAGCCTGCTGGTGGCCGTTCAAGAGCTGTCGTTACTAAGCCTGGCCAGGCATCTGATCGCCGCCCACAGGCGGGGGGTGCAGGTGAAGCTCGTGCTGGAGAACAGCTACAGCACTCCCTGGAGTGACCAGCAACCCAGCCATCTCCCCAAGCACCAGCGGCATCGCTGGCACCAACTCCAGCACCTGGCCGATGCCGATGGAGACGGCATCACGACAGCGGAGGAAGCCCGACAGGGTGATGCCGTGGGGTTACTGCTTCAGGCCGGGGTGCCGTTGCTGGATGACACCGAGGACGGCAGCAGCGGCAGTGGATTGATGCACCACAAATTCGTGGTGGTCGACGATCGCAGCGTGATCACCGGCAGCGCCAACTTCACCAGTTCCGGCATCCATGGTGATGCCGGAAAACTCAGAACCCGAGGCAACGTCAACCATCTGCTGCGTATCGACAACCCTGCACTGGCTGCTGCTTTCCGACGCGAGTTCGAGCGGATGTGGGGCGATGGGCCTGGTGGCGCCAAGGACAGCCGCTTCGGGCTGGGGAAGGGTGGCCAATCGGACGCCGAGCGCGTGCAGGTGGGCGATGTAGAGATTGAAGTGCTGTTTGCTCCCCACCCCAAACGCAACCCCTCCCACGGGTTGAACTGGCTGGCAGCACTGCTGGCCTCCGCCAAGCACCAGATCGACATGGCCCTGTTCGTGTTCTCGGCTCAGCAGCTGGCGAATGTGCTGGAGGAGCGAGCCAACGACGGGGTGAAGATTCGGCTGGTGGCGGACCCTGGTTTCGCCAGCCGATCGTTCTCGGAAGTGCTGGACCTGCTGGGAGTGGCCCTGCCCGATCGCGATTGCAAACTCGAGGCAAACAACAAACCATTCACACAACCCATCCGTGGTGTCGGCACCCCCCGCCTTGCCCGCGGCGACAAGCTGCATCACAAGTTCGCCGTGATCGACAACAAAACAGTGATCACGGGATCGTTCAACTGGTCACCCTCTGCTGCTCACACCAACGACGAAACACTGCTGGTGATCCACTCACCTCAACTCGCCAAACACTTCACCCGTGAAATGGATCGCCTCTGGAATGGAGCAGAACTGGGGATCACACCGCACATCCAACGCAAACTTGATCGTCAGCGGATCAAGTGCGGGGATGGGGTGGAGAGGGGCTGAGAGCTGAAATGGCCATCCCTCCTTCTATGCCAAGGTTGATAGTTGTGCAGCGACTTATAAGCTGCTGAGCAACTACCACGGTTCCTTAAAGCGACCACCTCCACACAATGATGCGCTTCTCCAACTTGTCCTGGCATGTGGAAAAGGCTCGTCAAGCAGAAGCTGAAAGCGATTTAATCAGCATGACTGAAGCCGCCAACAAAATGGAGCGTTGCTGCTACTACAAACAGGCCTGGAAAACCTTTCAAGCAATAGCCATGCTGGAAAAGCCTTCGCCTGGCCGACCATGGCGAGGACCCTGCGATCGCGTTAGGACCCTCGTTGTGGAGGGAAGGAAGAGGGATCTTGGTGATGAGCTACGACTGGTTCACCTTGTAGCCAAAGCAGCTGCAGATGTAAGCGAGCTCATTGTTCAAACCGAAGAGCGCCTAATTCCTCTCTTCCAGCGAAGTTTTCCTTATGTACGTTTCATCAGCACCAATGACGCTCTACCACAGGATAACGATACGGCTTGGACCACCTATGAACAACTTGCATTGTTCTATGCCCATAACGAGGAGCTCATTTTCAACAGCTTTCTGCCGCTGATTCCTCCACCTGCATCTGCGATAAACCCTCGAGGGCTTGGCATCTCTTGGTACTCAAAAGCGATCTATAAATGCCTACCTTCTTTAGAAGACTGGGCAGAGCTCATTCGTGATGTGCGAGGTCGCGTGCAATCTTTGCAGTATCAGGAAGGGCGGGCTGGTCTTAAAGAACTCGTTCAAAAGAGTGGCCGACCCGTTAAAGCAGCTCGTCGGATAGATCAGTTCAAAGACCTCGATGGATATGCCCTTCAGATCGCATCCGTCCAACGCGTCTTAACGATCAGCAACACGACAGCCCACATGGCGGGTGCCCTTGGTATTCCTTGTGTGGTGGTATTGGACAGTGAAAGTGTCACGACTTGGCCTGACCATGTCGACCGATCCCCTTTTTACCCCAACACTTTGCTGGTAAGACGTAGAAACATGGATTGGGCGTCAACCTTGCGGAAAGCACTTGAACTACTGTTGCAGATTGAGCCTTCGAGACGCTTATCAATGACACCATCCTCATAACAATAAAGCGAATGAACCATATTCTGTCCAGATTTCAGGAACAGCGCGCAAACAGTGCGGACACCGCTGCATTTCTTCGAAAATCCCTAAGACTTCTTCATTTTAACCGAATTAATGGTGACTATGTCGAGTTTGGATGCCAGAGATTCATTACATTTCAGATGGCTTGGAAGGCAGTACGAAGCCAGCCAATCAATAGGAAACTCTGGGCTTACAGCTCTTTTGACAGCATCCCTGAACCTCAAACAGAACGAGATCTGCATCCGCGTTGGCTCCCCAATACTCCTCTAATGTCTGAAGCGACATTCAGGAATCGGTGCTGGCGGTCTGGCATTGGTGCCCAGCAGATGGAAGCAGTCAAGTTCATTACAACTTCTTCAACGAATCCGCCTCCACTTCCACATCAGTTGGCATGCTTGTTTATCACTTTCCACTCCTTCACCGAAGTCAGAGCAGTACTGCGCTGCGTTTCAACTCACCTCACCAACGGAGTAATTCTCGCTTTCGAGCATTATCATTGTGGCACACGTTTCGATAATTCAGGAGCTCGTAACGCTTTCTTGGAGTTCAAGACATTACGTTGTGATCTTGAATTTGAGCCCTATCGCTCCTTTGGCCTGGCAGGACTGTCCTTCATAGTCGGAGACGCTTAACAGCTCACGCACATGCGATGCTTTCGCCCGATTGGGCAAGAGCTGTGCGGAAGAAACTGCTGCGCTGGGCCCCCTGGAACTACCGCTTCTGGCGTGAAATCGCCCGCTGGTGCTACGAACGCTCGTTGCACAACCCCGCCGTGGTGCCGGCCCTCGACCACTTCCCTGCCAGCGCTGAACTGCACAGCAATTTCGATGCCATCCGCAGGGAAACCCTTGAGGTCGCTCTCTCGGGGCGCCTGCCGGCCAACCACGAGATCATGGAGCAGCAGCGCACGCTCTACGAATTCGACCGCAAGGTGTGGGGAATGCTGCCTCTGCGGGGCTACGGCTACGACTACCCCGCCAATCAGGCCTTGATCCCAAGTCTGAGGAGCTTTCTCAGCCGCCATCGCGATGTGGTTTCCGCCGCGGTGAGCCTGTTCCCACCGCGAAAAGTGCTGCGGCCCCACAAAGGTCCGTTCAAAGGCGTCTGGCGGTTCCACCTGCCCTTGTATGTGGCCGATCTGGGGGATGGATGCAGCTCCTGTGAACTGCTGATCGATGGCAAGACGTATCACCTGCAGGAAGGAGAAGGCTTCCTCTGGGACGACACCTTCCTCCATTCCGCCGTGAACCCGTCGGACCAGCCACGGGTTGTGCTGCTGTTCGATGTGTTCCGCCGTGACCAGCCCTTCTGGCTGGTGGCCATGAGCTGGCTGTTTCTTGCCATTGCCCAGCTGTGGCAACGCCTGCAGAACATGCGGGAACGGGCACTGCTGCGCGCGACGGCTTCGTAGCCTCCTGGCAGAGCGGAAACTCCATGGGCAGCAGCTTCGGCGATCTGTTTCGGATCAGCACCTTCGGTGAGTCCCACGGCGGTGGCGTGGGCGTGATCGTGGAGGGCTGCCCTCCACGCCTGGATCTGGATGTTGACGCCATCCAGGCGGAGTTGGATCGGCGACGGCCGGGTCAGAGCCACATCACCACCCCACGCAAAGAAGCCGATCAGGTGGAGGTGCTCAGCGGCCTTCTCGATGGGCAGACCACCCTGGGAACACCGATCGCCATGTTGGTGCGCAACAAGGACCAGCGCCCCGGCGACTACAAGGACATGGCCGTGGCGTTTCGGCCTTCTCATGCCGATGCCACCTACCAGGTGAAATACGGCGTGCAGGCCCGCAGTGGTGGCGGGCGGGCCTCAGCCCGCGAAACAATTGGGCGCGTGGCCGCCGGTGCAATCGCCAAGCAACTGCTGGCAAAGGCCGCAGGCACGGAGGTTCTGGCCTGGGTCAAACGCATCCACACCATCGAGGCGAATGTGGATCCCCAGGCGGTAACGCTGGACGCCATCGAGAGCAACATCGTTCGCTGCCCGGATGCCTCCACAGCCGCTCAGATGGTGGAACGGATCGAGGCGATCGGGCGCGACGGCGACTCATGTGGTGGCGTGATCGAATGCGTGGTGCGTAACCCTGCTCCGGGGCTGGGTATGCCTGTGTTCGACAAGCTGGAGGCCGATCTGGCCAAGGCGGTGATGTCTCTCCCCGCCACCAAGGGCTTTGAGATCGGTTCTGGCTTCAGCGGAACCCTGCTCAAGGGCAGCGAGCACAACGATGCCTTTGTGCCCACCGATGATGGACGGCTGCAGACGGCCACCAACAACTCAGGTGGCATCCAGGGCGGCATCAGCAACGGCGAGCCGATTGTGATCCGGGTGGCGTTCAAGCCCACCGCCACGATCCGCAAGGAACAGCAGACCATTGATTCCGACGGCAAGGCCACCACCCTGGCCGGCAAGGGTCGACACGACCCCTGTGTGCTGCCGAGGGCCGTGCCGATGGTGGAGGCGATGGTGGCGCTGGTGCTGGCGGATCACCTGCTGCGGCAGCAGGGTCAGTGCAGCCTCTGGTGAGCGTCAGCCGGCGGTCACCGGCGCTTTGCCATTGCTGCTGACGGGGGTCGACGCCACTGCAGCAGCAGCGGAACTACGGGTGCGGGTGCGACGGGACGCCGGCTTCTTGGTGGCCACCACTTTTTTCTTCACCGTGCGCCGGGGACGGGCCGTGGTGGAGCGACTGCGATGGCTGAGAACAAGGGCCCACTCCTCATCGGTGAGGGTGGAGGGCTTGCTGCCATGGGCATAGGCCAGCTTGGCCGCCTTCTCGATGTCCTTGATCAGATTGGTCCAGGAGGTGGCAAAGCGTTTGTCCGACTGGGACTTGGCACCGCTTTCCACCAGGGTCTCCACCACGCCGGCGGCCGAAACCTTCTTGCGCCGACGGTTGAAGATCTCCTTCTGGAGCTGAGCGATCAGGGCATCCGCCTTGTCGCTGAGCTTGATCGTGAGCTGCGACATCACGCAGAGGAATGACTATCTCATCTGTAGCATCCTGGACGCATGTCAACCAGCAGTGGTCTGCAGCCACCGCAATAAGGCGGGATCAGGACCCTGAACGTCGATGACCCGTCGTCCCAGCGCCACGGCAGCGTGACCTGCCGTTAACCAGGCATCCACATCACCCACCCCCAGGCCTCCGGCAGCAATCACCTGCGGCAACGGCCCGAGGGGTGCGCGTAGACGCTGGATGTAGTCGATTCCAACGCTGAAGGCTGGAAACAGCTTGACCAGACCGCAACCCATGGCCGCCGCCTGCTGAATTTCCGAGGGACTGAACACCCCTGGCACCAGCAGAATGCCGCGTTGTCGAGCCCGCTCAAGCAGGGCCGGATCGAGGCAGGGCGACATGGCGAAGGGCAGTCCGCAGGTCTCCAGATCCGCCAGGGCATCTGCCGTGAGCAGCGAGGCAGCTCCCAACTGCAGCGAGGGACAACGCTGACGGACCCGAGCAACAAAGGAGCACCATCTGCCGTCGGGCTGCCAGCCGATCTCCACATGCCGCAGACCGACTTCGTCCAGACATGACAAATGATCCAGGAGTGATCCCGGACCATCATCACCATCCAGATCAGTCGGATCGGGGCGGACCACAACCAGGATCGGTTGGGCCGACAGGGAGGCGATCAACGCCTCCTGCTGCTGCAACCAGACCGGTCGATCAGATGTATTCGGCAACGCGGACGTCGCGGGTAATCAGGAGTTCCTGCAACTCCTCGGCGTCAACAGTCTCCTGTTCCACCAGCATGTCGGCTAGTTCATCCAGCACAGCCCGGTTATCGACCAACACTTTGGTGGCCCTCTTGTAAGCCACGTCCACCAGCTCAGACACCTCCTGGTCGATGGTGGCGGCAGTGTCTTCAGAGAAGTCACGCTCTGCTGCAATATCGCGGCCGAGGAACATTCCGCCCTGGGCGCGGCCAAGGGCCACGGGGCCGAGGGTATCGCTCATGCCGAAGCGGGTGATCATCTGACGGGCCGTTGAGGCCACCTGCTGCAGGTCGTTGGAGGCACCTGTGGTGACTTCGTCCTCGCCGTAGACAATCTCCTCAGCGACACGGCCACCCAGGGCGACCGCCATCTGGTTCTGCAGATAAGCCCTGGAGTACAAACCGGACTCCATTCGTTCCTCGCTGGGCGTGAAGAAGGTGAGACCACCGGCATTTCCGCGGGGAATGATTGAGATCTTCTGGACGGGGTCGTAGTCGGGCATCAGAGCACCGACCAGAGCGTGACCAGCCTCGTGATACGCCACCAAACGCTTGCGGCGTTCGCTCATGACGCGATCCTTTTTCTCAGGACCGGCCATGACGCGCTCAATCGCATCACTGATCTCGTCGTTGCTGACCTCGGTCAGTTCGCGACGGGCAGCCAGGATGGCAGCCTCATTCAGCAGGTTGGCCAGATCAGCACCGGTATAGCCGGGGGTCCGGCGCGCCACTTTGTCCAGGTCGACGTCCTTGGACAACGTCTTACCGCGGGCGTGGACATTGAGGATCTGGAGGCGACCGGCGTAATCGGGCCGATCAACGGTGACCTGTCGATCGAAACGGCCGGGGCGCATCAGCGCAGCATCCAGGACGTCAGGGCGATTGGTCGCCGCGACAATGATGATGCCGGTGTTGCCCTCGAAACCATCCATCTCCGTCAGGAGCTGGTTGAGGGTTTGTTCCCGCTCATCGTTACCGCCACCAAGGCCTGCTCCACGTTGACGGCCGACAGCATCGATTTCGTCGATAAAGACGATGCAAGGGGCATTCTTCTTGGCCTGTTCGAATAGGTCACGGACACGGCTGGCACCGACGCCCACGAACATCTCGACGAACTCAGAGCCGGAGATTGAGAAGAAGGGAACACCCGCCTCACCTGCAACGGCCTTAGCAAGCAGAGTCTTACCGGTGCCTGGGGGGCCCACCAGCAACACACCCTTGGGGATCTTGGCGCCAACGGCTGTGAATCGATCAGGATTCTTGAGAAAGTCGACGACCTCGGTGAGTTCGAGCTTGGCGCCTTCGATGCCGGCGACATCGGTGAAGGTGACCTGGGTGGAGGGCTCCATCTGCACCCTGGCCTTGCTCTTGCCGAACTGCATGGCGGGATTGCCACCGCCACCGCCCTGGGCACGGCGGAAGAGGAAGAACAACCCACCCAGCAACAGCAGCGGGAAGATCAGGCTTCCAGCGGCCTGCTGCCAGGCCGGAGCCTGGCGGGTGGGCTGCACAGCGATGTCCACGTCGTGCTGCGTCAGCAGACCCAGCAGCTCCTTATCGGGAGCCAGGTTCACCTGGGCGCGGCGGCCGTCGTTTTCCACCACCTGAGCTGTGCCCCGATCCGGGGAGATCAGCACACGACTGATCTGGTTGTCCTCAACCGCTTCAACGAAATCGCTGTAGCGCATGGTCCGCGCTTCCTGCTGGGTGTTACCACCGCCGAGGAAGGCCGGGGCGATCACCACGATCGCCAGGACTAGTAGGGCTGTTAGGCCGATGTTGCGCCAACGCTTGTTCAAGGCTCTCGTCGCTCAGATGAAGGAATGTTAAACGGGTCCTAAGGGATCAGGCGGCGCGCAGCACCTCAACCACGCTCTTGAAGGCGAACCACTCGGGGATTTCCTCGCCGCCGCGCAGCATCTTGCGGAATTGCGTACCGCTGAGCTTCTTCACATGCAGGCCACGGGCTTCGGCGTGCTCGGCGGTGACGTATCCCTCTTCCTCGGTATAAACGAGGTTCAAGGAGGGCACCGTTTCCATGGTCAGCTCAGGAGCGCATTCCTTGGCGAAGTTCTGGGCGTCATAGGGGCCGTAGAAGTCGTCACCAGTCAGGGAGGACTTACATCCCGCCATGTCGCGGCCGATGATGAAGTGGGTGCAGCCGTAGTTGCGGCGGATGATCATGTGCTGCAGGGCCTCGCGAGGACCCGCCATGTGCATCGCATAGGGCAGATAGGCCCAGCGGATCCGATCGTTATTCACTTCAGCCGCCAGACGTTCATAGGTCTGGAAGCGCACTGCACCGGGAATGTCGTCCTGCTGGGTGGGGCCACAGGTGGGATGCACCAGCACCACGGCGTTCTCGCTCACGTTCTGAGCGTGCAGGGCGCGGGTGAACAGCTCGTAGTGGGCACGGTGGATCGGGTTGCGGCACTGGAAGGCCACCACGTCTTCACCGTCGGGCAGGCCGGCGCGCACCTCTGCCGGTGTTTTGCAGGGGAAGACACGCTGGGGCAGTTCAAGACCATTAAGACTGCCACCCAGGTAGAAGCGCTTGCGCTCCATGGTGATCATCCGCACCGCTGGGTGTTCGATCGATGTGGTGCCGTAACAACCCTTGGCCTCGACCACCTTGTTGGGTTCCCATTTGGCTTCCACCTGCAGGACAGCCAAGTTCTGACCCTTGTACGTCAGTAGCACTGTGTCGCCGACCACCACGTCCTCACGGTCGGTGTCCATCACGATCGGCAGCCCGAACAGCTGACCGGCCACCAGGCGATGGCCGCTCACCACAGCGTCGTAGTCCTCCTGATGCATGAAGCCGCGGAGGGGGGAGAAACCACCCACCACCAGCAGTTCCACATCGCAGGCATTGCGATCGGAGCATTCCAGCGACTTGGTGGTCGTGGCCTTGACGGCCTCCCGCTCCTCCTGAGGCACCATCAGATCCACCAGGGACCCGCCGTAGGGAGCAATCACACCGGATCGCTGGGCAGAAGCAGGTGCGCTGGCGGTCATGGCAAGGCCTGAAGTCCGGGCGATTCTCCCAGATCATCGCGATTTGTCACCAGGCATCAAAAAAGGGGGCCGAAGCCCCCTTGATGACGTTGAAACGACTGATCGTTGGAATCAGGCCTCTTCAAGCCGTCCGTAGAGCTCACCGGTGATCTTGATATCCACCACTTCACGGCCGCCCATGTCGGAGTCGGAGGGCTGAATGGCACTGAACACACCGGCAAACTCACCGGTTTCAGGATCAACCTTGGTGATGGACAAGCTCATCGTGCCGACGCCATCGATGTAGCGCTTGTTGTTGTCCTTCTCCAACTGCTCGTCGTCACCGCCGAGAGCCACCAGACCCTGGGCGTACTGCACACCAGTTGTCAAAGCCCGTCCCTTGGGATCGATGAAGTTGCTGGTGCGGTAGCTGGGGGTGCGGTAGGTGCCTTCGAAATCCGTGCTGGTGGTCAGAGCGTCACCATCGGCAGTGGCCTTGAGCGACTTGCTGGAGAAGGTGAAGGGGAACTCTTCACCGCCGGGCACCAGAACGGTGATGGGCTGGAAGTCGATGCCGCCTTTCTCCTGGAATTCGAGTCCGGACTCGGTCACCTTCAGATCGCCGTAGACCTCGTCAAGGCTGGAGGTGTAACGGGTCAGAATCTTGCCCTCAACGAACTCGGCCTGCTGGCGCACGTTCTTGGGCTCCTCCTTGGCATACACCTGCACGGGATGCATGCAGACATCACGCAGTTCGTAGCTGCCGCCAACGCTCAGAGCGATCGAACCACGGGCGGAATCGCCAATCGTGGGGCAATCGTTGGCTTTACCGGTGTTGTGGATGTCGTCGTAGGTGACGTTGGACGCGCCACGCTGAACAGCTTCACTGTCGCCACTGCAGGCCGTGGTGAAGAAAGCGAGGCAGAGCGCCAGCACGACGGCCAGCAGAGGACGGATGCGCATGGGAGAAGCCGGAGGGCTGAACGCTGTACAGACGGGGATCACCGTCAGTCGCGGATCCTACAGGGCTCAAACCGGCATCACGGCTAGCCTTTCGCAGCTCTCAACATCTTTCAGGAGTCCTTTGGACAGCCAAGAGCACCAACCACTGCACGACCGGCTGGCACCACTGCTTCAGGAACTGCGTGCGCTGGCGGATCAGGAACAGAACAGTCCCGACAACCTGCTGCTGCTGCTGCGGGAATTAGAGGCTGTCCATCGCGATGTGCAGGAGGGTCAGTTCCGCCAGAGCCTTCCAGAAAATCGCCAAAAGCTGTTTTCTCTGCTCCAAACCATGGAGAAAAGCGGCGGTTGGCCCTACATCCCAAGGCTTCAGTTGCGCACCTTCATTGACCTGCTGGGACAGGACTCGACGGGACTTGCTGGCTGACGTCAAGAAGAGTATCCAGCAGCTGATGGGCCAGCTGCAACTTTCCGGTCACCGGAAGCTGCTTGGTCCATCCATCCCCCAACAGCCAGCCGCCGTTGTAGGGCATGGAAAATCCCTGGCCCGGCCGGTCAATGGGATTGACCAGCAACAGATCACATCCCTTACGAAGTCGCTTCTCCTCTCCGATACGGCGCAAGACGTTGTCATCACCGGTCAAGGCAGCAAAACCAAGGATCAATTGCCCGGCTGGACGCCGGGCAGCCAAACCCTGCAACAGATCGGGCACTAACTCCCAACCATCGGTGAGCTGAACCGCCAGGTTCGCCTTGGATACCTTTCCATCTGCAGAGCCGTTGGCGGTTGCATCGCGGCGGAGATCTGCGATCGCTGCCGCCATAGCGATCGCATCCACACCGGGCTGCTGCTGCTCCAGCACCGCCTGCATCTCCGCAGCGCTGCTGACCGGATGGCAGTGAAGGGATTCCAACCAGGGCTCCGGCACCTGCAGAGGGCCGTGGACCAACACCACCTCTGCCCCTCGCAAACGCGCAGCTTGGGCCAGCAACACGCCCATGGCACCACTGCTGCGGTTGGTGATCAGACGTGCCTGATCGATGGGCTCAACGGTCGGCCCAGCCGACACCAGGAGTCGGCGTCCGCTCCAGTCCTGCGTTGCAACGGGCCCGGCATCGCAGCGGCTGAACAGGCTGCTGGCCGCCAGCTCGATCAGCATCGGATCCGCCATTCGCCCTTCACCGAGGCGATCGCAGGCCAGGAGACCTGGCTGGGGCATCAGGGGAACCACACCTGGGAAGGTCTGCACGATCTGCCAGTTGCGCTGGACGGCGGGATGACTCCACATCGCCGTGTTCATGGCGATGGCTGGCAGCACAGGACATTCGCAAGCAAGTAAGACGCTGGCGAGAAGGCCATCGGCAGACCCCTGGCTCCAGCGACTGAGGCTCGTGGCACTGAGGGGAGCCAGCAGCACGAGTTCCGCCCACTCCGCCAGCTCAATGTGCAGCGGCCGACTGCAAGAGGAGTCCCATTCAACGTTCTCGGTGTAGCAGCGATGGCGACTCAGGGTCGCCAGAGCAAGCGGACTGACCAGCTTTGCCGCACTGGGCGTGACCAAACAGCGCACCTCAGCTCCTGCCTTCACCAGGGCACTGACCAACAACGGTGTTTTCACAGCAGCGATGCTGCCGCTGACGGCAACCAAAAGACGGCGCCCCTTCAGAGGTGTGGAGACCTCAGTCCTCATCAAAAGGTTCCTGATCGACCAAATGCACGTAGGGGGCCGTGAGTTCAGGGCGATGAATGGCCAGGGCCCGGAGCAGATGCCAGTCCGACAACCCTGCAAATGGCGTCGGGTAGTCGTCATCGTCCAATCGTCTCGCCAACACGGCGATCGACTCCTCATCGAACTGCGCCAGGCGTTCGGGGGTGATCGGGGTGGCTGATCCTGGAGCGGTGGTCATCACTGCATCGGGCCTGACCATTCAAGTGTGGCTCAGCGCTAGCGTTGCTTCGCGGGGAATTAGCTCAGTTGGTAGAGCGCTGTGATCGCACCGCAGAGGTCAGGGGTTCGAATCCCCTATTCTCCATACCACTCTTGCGGTTCCGATGGGTCGGTGCTGGATCCTCGGTGTTGTCGTGATGCTTGCGGTGCTGGCGCGACCTGATGCGCTGCTCACCTTCACCGTGCTCAGCCTGGCGGCAGGGCTGAATGCCGGCAATCGTCCGCTTCGCCACCGGCATGACACACCATGGGGTAAAAGGGAAGAGTGAAATTTCCTGTTGTCGATGTCGCAATCGAAACGTGAGCAGGTCGTCAGTCACCTGCGCTACATCCGCCAGGAGCTGAGAGAAATGCATCAGGGCGTCATGGAAGACGGCTTACTACCTGAGTCCGGAGAAGTGCGCGGTGTGATGGCGCAAATGGAAGCCCTTCTGGAACTGCTCGAGGGCAAGTCGTCCAGAAAAGCGAAAGCTGAGTCCAGCTGACCCTCTGGCAAGCGGGTTGCCAAAGGGGAATCGACAGGTTTTGCTGCGTCAGTCCCCATCCCCCGGCCCGGGCAACTCCCGGGTTTTTCTTGAATTCCGCTATCTGTAGGTCTTGACACATGCACAACCACTGAATGTGGTGTAGACCATGTCTGGCAGGGCTCTGGCTGGGTGATGGGGATCACCAGAAGTTCTTCCCTGCCCCTTTTCCCACGGCAACCGATCGTGCAACCCCAGTCGACCCGTCTGCAACGAAGTTTCGGGGGTCTCGTTCAACAGCTGGAAACGTGGGCTGGTAATCCATGGAGACGGCTGTCGGTTCTCTGCATCGCTGCCCTTTTTGGTTTCTTGGTTGGCAGTGCCATCACCTCCGTCGCTGGAGTTCTGGGTCAAATGGATCCCGTCGGAGCCTTGATTGTTGTTCTCGGCACGGAAGCCACCGTGCGACTCCGCATCGTTGGTCCATCAACACTTCTCCAGCAAGTGCTAACCGTGAGCCGAATCGGCCTCCTTTACGGGCTGTTTCTTGAAGCGTTCAAATTGCTGTGATGTGACGCTGCGCTGAGCACGGGCAAATCGGAATCCACTCCATACCCTTCGGCTAAGACTTCTCCCCGTTGCCATGGCAGGCAGCCATTTCTTCCTTGAACTGGAACCTCCCGAAGAATGTCTTCACCATGCCCCCCATGTGGTGATCGTCGGCGGCGGTTTTGCCGGAGTGCATGCCTGCAAGGCTCTGGCCAATGCCGATGTGCGCATCACGCTGATTGATAAGCGCAACTTCAACCTGTTTCAGCCGTTGCTATGTCAGGTTTCCACGGGTCTGGTGTCCCGTGGAGACATCGCAACGCCCCTGCGCGAGCTGGTTGGCAAGCAACACAACGTTCAAGTGCTGCTGGGGGAAGTCACCAACGTCTACCCCGAAGGCAAGCAGATCGTCTTCAACGGCAAGGCCTACAGCTACGACCACCTGGTCCTGGCCACAGGATCCGGCAGCACCTTCTTCGGCCACGACGAATGGCGAACCTTTGCGCCTCCGATGAAGATCCTTGAGCATGCGGAAGAGATCCGCCGACGCCTGTTGATGGCGATGGAACAGGCGGAGCAGACACCAGACCCGGAAGCTCGCCAGTTTCTCCAGACCGTGGTGATCGTGGGGGCTGGCCCCAGCGGCTGTGAAATGGCCGGGGCTGTCTCCGAGCTGATGCGCTGGGCCCTCAACAACGCCTTCAAACAGCTCGATCCCAACAAAACCCAGATCGTGCTGGTCGATCCAGGTGATCGGGTGCTTCGAGCCATGCCAGAGATGTTGTCGTCCGCAGCTCTGAAGTCGCTGGAAGCGGACGGCATCGAGTTTCTGCCCAAGGGTCGTGTGCAGACCATGCGGCCGGGTGAAGTCATCGTCGGAACACCCGATGGCGACGTCCGCCTTCAAGCAGCCACCGTCATCTGGACCGCCGGCGTGCGTGCGTCAAGCCTCGGCAAGAAGCTGGCTGAAGCCACAGGTTGCGAGGTCGACCGCGGCGGTCGCGTGATCGTTCAACACGACTTTTCCATCGCTGATCATCCGGAGATCCGCGTCGCCGGTGATCTCAGCAGCTACAGCCACACATCCAACGGCAAACCCCTCCCCGGCATGGCTGCCCCTGCCAAACAGGCCGGGACCTTCATCGGGAAAGACATCGCCGCCATCGTTGCTGACAGGCCAAGGCCGACATTCAGTTACTTCGATTTCGGCAGCATGGCCGTGCTTGATCGCGCCAGTGCTGTCGCCGATCTGCGCGGACTGCACTTCGCCGATGGCATTGGCTGGATTCTCTGGGCCTTTGTGCACCTGGTGTTAATCCCTGATTGGGAGAACCGCATTTCGCTGTCAATCAAGTGGATCTTCGCCTTACTGACCCAGCAACGGGCGGCCATCCTGCTCACTGGCATGCCCAGCCAACACATGGCCCTCGATGCCGTGGACGCGCACTTCCCGATGAAAGCCGGCGAAGGCGTGTCGATCGCCGAGCCTGATGCCGCCATCAAGGCAGACATGAATTATGACTCCCACCAGATAACGGGACATCCCCAGCCTCAGGAGCTGATTGATACCAGGGTCGATTCCGCAGCCGATTCAGCCGCAGCCATTAGGTAAAGCAAGGCCATGCGGATCGGGACACCGTTCCGCACCTGCTCCTCCACCAGACAGATCGACGGATCATCCAGCAGCGCTCCGGTCATCTCAACGCCACGGTTGACCGGACCGGGATGAAGCACCGGCACTGGCTGGCCGCACAGGCTGAGCCGCTCATGGCTCAGCCCGAAATCGCGGTGGTAGCGCTCCAACCCCGTCAGCAGCTGCTGTGTCATCCGTTCCTTCTGCAGACGCAGCGTCATCACCGCATCCGCGCCGGGCAAGGCACGCTCCAGACGCCGCTCCACCCGCACCGATCCGCGCTGTGGAACCGGATCCGCAGACTGCCCTGGCGGCGGAGCCTCCACGAACGCACGGAAGGCGTCAGGCACCAAACTCGGCGGGCCGCAGAGCACCACATCAGCACCGCAGGCGGTGAGGGCCCAGAGATTGGAGCGGGCCACCCGGGAGTGCAGGATGTCGCCGACAATCACGATCCGTCGCCCCTGCAAGGCTTCCGGCATCGGATGCTGCGGTGCGAAGTGACGGGCCAGGGTGTGCAGATCCAGCAATCCCTGGCTGGGATGGCTGTGCAGGCCATCACCGCCGTTCAGCACCACCGTGCGCTCCCCTGCCGACTCCAGATCCTCCGCCAATTGCTGGGGAACCCCGGTGGAACGATGACGGACCACCAACACATCCGCGCCCATCGCCACATAGGTGCGGGCAGTATCCAGCACGCTTTCCCCTTTACTCAGAGAGCTGCTGGAGGGCGAAAAACTCTGCACATCAGCGGAGAGGCGCTTGGCGGCCAGCTCAAAGCTGCTGCGGGTGCGGGTGCTGGGCTCGAAGAACAGGGTCGCCACCAAACGGCCCTGCAAAGCCGGGAGTTTGCGGGCACCGGTGACAGGCAGGGAACGAAACCGCTCAGCCAGATCGAGCACGGCGGCGTAATCCTCCCTGGAGAAGGCCGCCAGATCGAGAATGTGGCGATGGTGCCAACCGCTCATCAGCCGAACTCAGGCGATGGGAACCAAGCCTGCGACAGGCTCGGAGTGCGATCACCCTTGGCTCGGCGACTCACGCTGCGGCTCAGACGGAAATACCAACGCAGTGGCAGGTCCTGCCCCTGAGAGATACCGATGCGCGTGGTCGTCACAAGCTCCGGGCTGTCGAACGAGGCCAGGCGTGGCGCCAGCCACAAGTCATGTTCGCCCGTCACCGGCCAACTGTCATTGCTGCGGGTGAGCCCAAAGCGCCGGGCCAGCAAACCAGGGCCTGCCGCAACCCGCTCAGGCTCACCAGGCAGAGCTGCAGCCCTGAGCAACACCCCATTCGCCCAGTTAGATCGGTCAGTGACCACATTCACGCACTGGTGGATGCCGTAGCTCACATACACATAAAAACGCCCTGGCTCACCGAACAGGGTTTCATTTTGGGGCGTCCGCCTCCGGTAACCATGACAGGCGGGGTCGTCCTGGGAATACGCCTCCGTTTCAACGATCACGCCCCAAAGCAGGCTGCCGTCCTCTTGGCGTTTCACCAGAAGGCAACCAATTAGTTCAGGGCCCACGACCTCCGCTGGTCGAGCAAAAAAAGGTGCCGGAATTGGTTCCATCCTGATGACAGGTTGACACGACTCGATCAGCCTTGAGACATCCAGAGCACTCAGGCTGTGACAAGCCCAGTCCAAAGCCGGCGAGATGGCGTGTTCCTCGTCCTGGCCGGCCTGTTCCTGGGAACGCTTGGGATGCTCAACATCCTTGGCCTGACGCGCTTTCTGCAGCTGGGCAGCATTGGCAGTTGGCCGATTGTTGTGGCCGTTGGTGCGCTTCCGTATCCGATCACCTTTTTGTGTACCGATCTGATCAGCGAACTCTGGGGGGAACAAAAAGCCAATCAAGTGGTGTGGGTGGGGCTGCTGCTCAACGGCTGGGTGCTGCTGATCCTCTGGCTGGGGGGGCTCTTCCCGGCCCTGGCTGGCAGCGACGAGAGCACCTTCCGCACCATCCAACAGCTCAGTTTTGGTTCAGTGGGCGCCTCGATGGTGGCTTATCTGACAGCACAGTTTGTTGATGTGCGGCTGTTCCATTTCTGGAAAACCCTCACCAACGGCAATGCCCTGTGGCTGCGCAACAACGGCTCCACCCTGATCAGCCAGTTGGTGGACACCAGCGCTGTGGTGCTGATCAGTCACTACGGCGCCCACGTGCTGCCAATCCAGGCAGACAAGGCTGTGATGCCACAACTGGTCGCCTTCATCGGCAGCGGTTATCTGTTCAAGGTGCTGGCGGCTCTTGCCGACACCTTGCCGTTTATCTGGCTCACGGGATGGCTGCGTCGCTGGCTTGACCTGCCGTTGCAAGACAGCGAGGACGCGACAGATCAAGGCTGAACGCTGCAACAGCACGGCGGTCTCGCCAAGCTGGATGCATTCGTGGATGAGTCATGAACGCGGCCCTCTCAGGTTTCAATCTCGGCACGGTGCTGCTGGGCAGCATCGTTTTGTTCCCTCTGGCCTGCCTGTTCTTCGGGACCCGCGGCGGGTACTACAACACCGACAAATACGACGGCAACGGCACCGCCCACTGAGCATGACTGCAAGCCTCCGCGGCCCTCTCGACAGCACCGAAGCCATCCGTCTGGCCCTGCGCAGCTGGCCCGAGGTCGACGATTACCTCAAGACCTGCAAAGGAGTGATCGTTCCCCTCGGATCCACCGAACAGCATGGCCCCACCGGTGCCATCGGCACCGATGCACTCACAGCGGAAGCCGTGGCGCTGGAGGTGGGTCGTCGCACTGGGGTGCTGGTGACTCCAGCTCAGGCCTTTGGCATGGCTGAACACCATCTCGGCTTCGCCGGCACCATGAGCCTGCAACCGGCCACTCTGCTGGCGGTGATGCACGACCTGGTGCTGTCGTTGGCGCGCCACGGTTTTGAACGGGTGTTTGTGATCAATGGCCATGGCGGCAACATCGCCACCACCAAGGCCGCCTTCGCTCAGGCCCATGGCACGGCGGCCAGCCGAGACCTGCCCGTGGCACCGCAGCTCCGTTGCCGACTGGCCAACTGGTTCATGGCCGGGCCGGTGATGCGGCAGGCTCGCGACCTCTACGGCAACAAGGAAGGCCACCACGCCACCCCGAGCGAGATTGCTGTGACCCTGCAGGTGGAGCCGAGCCTTCAAACCAAGCAGCGGCCCCTGCCGGATCCAGCTCCTGCTGGGCCCATCCACAGCCCCGAGGACTTCAGACGGCGGCACCCGGACGGTCGAATGGGATCACATCCATCTTTGGCCACCGCTGAGCATGGTGCCGCTCTGCTCGAGACAGCGGCGACCGCGCTGAGCGAAGATCTCCGCAGTTTCCTGAGCGAGACATGAGCCGGATCTCCGCTGACGACGTACGCAAAGTGGCCAAGCTGGCCCGCCTTGATCTGCCTGAAGAGAAGATCGCCACCTACACCGGTCAGCTGGAGTCAATCCTCGAGTACGTCGGTCAGCTGGAAAGTATTGATACCGAAGGCGTTCCTGAAACCACCCGCGCCGTGGAGGTCACCAACGTGACCCGTGAGGATGGCGTCACCCCAACTCCCGTCCGAGAGGACATCCTGAATCAAGCTCCCCAGCGGGAGGGGGATTTCTTCCGCGTCCCGAAAATTCTGGCGGATTGATCAGCGCTTAAGAGGGCGGCGAGGTTCGGTTTTGATCGCAATACGATCAACGAATCCCAACCAGTGACGCTGGAAAGATCTCATTGGCATGAAACGTGCTGCTCGCCGCATTTTTCCTCGACGGCGTTTGTGACTGCGCACGCCAACAAGAATGTCGTAGAGAAAGTTGTATCCATCGCGGCGAGTCTCGAATATCCCAAGACGCTGAGGTGAACCCTTGGAATCGAGCAGAGGTTTTGTGGCTTCGTAGGCGGGCTTGTATTCGAACCAGGGAATTGATGGCCAGAGATGATGAACCAGGTGATAGTTCTGCCCCATGATCAACCAATTCATCAGACGTCCCGGGTAGATCCGGGCATTGGTCCAGCGATTTCGCGATGTGAAGGGCCGGTGGGGCAAGTAATCAAAAAAGAGCCCCAGGGTGACACCCACCATCAGGGCTGGAGCGAACCAGCAGTTGAAAATGAAGGGCAGAAATTCAAATCGCGCTGCCGACAGCACAATCACGACAAAAACACTGCGTTCCAATCCCCACTGCATCAATTCCCAGCGCCTCCAGAGCCGCCGCTGGAAGAAAAACCACTCGTGATAAAAAAAGCGTGGTGCGATCAACCACAGCGGCCCGAAGGTGCTGACGATGTGATCAGGGTCGTTCTTGGGATCATTCACATGGGCGTGATGTTCCAAGTGCACACGGGTGAAGACTGGGAAGCTGAAGCCCAGCAACAGCGCTGAGCCATGCCCCATGGCCTGATTGAGCCAACGGTTGGGGTGGGCTGCGTTGTGGCAGGCGTCGTGAATCACGGTTCCTTCCAGGTGCAGGGCCAGGAAGCCTGTGCACAACAGAACCGGCAGCGGCAGACCGCCCAGAAACCACCCCCAGATCGTGAAGGCAGCCAGCCCATATCCGCCAAGGAACAGAGCCACGGTGGGATTCCACGCGGGGGGTGGATCCACGAACTCGCGTGGAACAGATCGATACCCCGTGCTGACCGGACGAGGCTGCTGATGGAGAGCAGAGCTCTGGGTCATCCGGAGATCAGGGCGAAGCTGAAACAGTCCGCAACCAAGGTAGAGAAAGGAATGCCCACCGGGGGACTTGAACCCCCACGACCAAGGCCACTGGTACCTAAAACCAGCGCGTCTACCAATTCCGCCAGATGGGCTGTACCCCGAGCTTACGGAGCGATCCACAATGAAGCAGATGATTCAGCACCACTGATGCTTGCGACCCTGAGTGGCGACGTCTGCCTGCTGTTCGGTCTCGCTCTGCTGTTGCTGCCGCTGCTGGCGGTGGAACTGAGCCGACCGCGAGACGGCGTGTGGGGGGCCATTGTTCTGCTGCTAGGTTTGGTATTGGTAACCAGCAGCGACCGATTGCGAGGAGCGCCGATGTTGGCGGTGCTCTGTGGCGGCCTTCTAGTCAGTCGACTCAGTGCGGAAGTGGGACAGGCGCGCTGGCGCGCTCTCGGGGAAGACGAACAGGCCCGGCTGCGTTCCGTCGATCACTGGCTGACGGGTCTACGCCAGCTCGGCACGGCCGCCGGAGGTCTGTCGGAAGGCCTCGGCGGGATCGCCAAACAACTGAAGCCCGCAGGGAAATCAGGCGTGTCCGGCAAAAAGTGGGTGCGCCCCGAATCAGTGGACACAACGCAGGCGGAACCGTCTCCCATGCCCGAGCCCAGCCCTGAACCCACCAGTAGCGAGGGTGAAGACTGATAATCCCCAGGCCAGACCAGGGACCCTGTGAGCAAGGAGACGCGCGACGCCGCCGCTGAGGGACGTCCCTCCTACAAGGACACGCTCAACCTGCTGCAGACCGGTTTCGGCATGCGCGCCAATGCGGTGAAGCGCGAACCGGAACTGCAGGCCTTCTGGAGCGACAACGGCATCGATGGACAGCTGGGGCTCCAGAACGACGGGCCCACGTTCACCCTTCACGACGGACCGCCCTATGCCAACGGGGCCCTGCACATGGGGCATGCCCTCAACAAGGTGCTCAAGGATGTGATCAATAAGTATCAGGTGCTCAAGGGCCGCAGGGTGCGCTACGTGCCCGGCTGGGACTGCCACGGCCTGCCGATCGAACTCAAGGTGCTGCAGTCCATGGATCAGGAACAGCGCAAAGCGCTGACACCGATCAAACTGCGCAAGAAAGCCGCTGCTTACGCCCGCAAGCAGGTGGATGGCCAGATGAAGGGCTTCCAGCGCTGGGGCATCTGGGCCGACTGGGAGCAGCCCTATCTCACGCTGCAGAAGGAGTACGAAGCCGCCCAGATCAAGGTGTTCGGCGAGATGGTGCTCAAGGGCCACATCTACAGGGGCCTGAAGCCCGTGCACTGGAGCCCCAGTTCCCGCACCGCCCTGGCCGAAGCCGAGCTGGAATACCCTGACGGCCACACCAGCCCCAGCGTCTATGTGGCGTTTCCGGCGATGGAGGTTCCTACCCCCTTGCGGGATGCACTCAAGGCGGAGGGCCTGGAACTGCCCACCGAGACGGACGCCCTTAGGCAGGCCCTTCAAGTGGCGATCTGGACCACCACCCCCTGGACCTTGCCGGCCAACCTGGCGGTGTCCGTCAACGAACGGCTCGACTACGCCCTGGTCGACGATGGCAGCGGCCGGATGCTGGTGGTGGCAGCCGATCTGATCGAGTCGCTTTCCACAACCCTGGAGCGTCCTCTCAAGCACCGCGCCACGGTGAAAGGTGCCCTGCTTGCTGGGCTCATCTATCGGCACCCGCTGCTGGATCGCACCAGCCCCGTCGTGATCGGCGGCGAGTACATCACCACCGAATCCGGCACGGGCTTGGTGCACACCGCCCCGGGGCACGGCGTCGACGACTTTCATACCGGCCAGAAGCACGGCCTGCCCGTGCTGTGCCCCGTGGATGAAGCCGGCACCCTCACCGCAGAGGCAGGTCCTTTCGCAGGCCTGAACGTGCTCAAGGACGCCAATCCAGGGATCATCGAGGCCCTCGAGCAAGCCGGAGCACTGCTCAAGCAGGAGGCCTACAGCCACCGCTACCCCTACGACTGGCGCACCAAGAAACCCACCATCTTCCGCGCCACGGAACAGTGGTTCGCGTCGGTGGAGGGCTTCCGCCAGGACGCCCTCGACGCCATCGACCAGGTGCAGTGGACCCCTGCATCAGGCCGCAACCGGATCGAGGCAATGGTGAAGGAGCGGGGGGACTGGTGCATCTCCCGCCAACGCACCTGGGGAGTGCCGATCCCGGTCTTTTATCACCACAGCAACGGCGAGGTGCTGCTCAACGCCGACACCCTGAGCCATATCGAAACGCTGATCGCCTCCCACGGTGCCGACGTGTGGTGGGAAAAAGACGAAACCGATCTGCTGCCACCCGCCTACGCCAACCAGGCCGATCAATGGCGCAAAGGCACCGACACCATGGACGTGTGGTTTGACTCAGGATCCAGCTGGGCTGCCGTGTCAAGCCAGCGAGAGTCGCTGAGCTACCCCGCCGACCTCTACCTCGAGGGATCCGATCAGCACCGCGGCTGGTTCCAGAGCTCGTTGCTCACCTCCGTGGCCGTCAACGGCCATGCCCCTTACAAACGCGTGCTCACCCATGGTTTCGCCCTCGACGAGAAGGGGCGAAAGATGAGCAAATCCCTCGGCAATGTCGTTGATCCGATGGTGATCATCGAGGGGGGCAAGAACCAGAAGCAGGAGCCTCCCTACGGCGCTGATGTGCTGCGGCTCTGGGTGAGCTCGGTGGACTACTCCGCCGATGTGCCCATCGGCGCCGGAATCCTGCGTCAGCTCGCGGACGTCTACCGGAAAGTGCGCAACACCAGCCGATACCTGCTCGGCAATCTGCACGACTTCAACCCCGCCTCCGATGCCATTGCGGTGGCGGACCTGCCGCTGCTGGACCGCTGGATGCTGCAGCGCACCGCCGAGGTGATGCATGAGATCACAGAAGCCTTCGAGAGCTACGAGTTTTTCCGCTTCTTCCAGCTGCTGCAGAACTTCTGCGTCACCGACCTCTCCAACTTCTACCTCGACATCGCCAAAGACCGCTTGTATGTGAGTGCCCCAACTGACCAGCGCCGACGCAGCTGTCAGACCGTGATGGCTTTAATCATTGAGCGGCTGGCAGGTTTCATTGCTCCGGTGCTGTGCCATATGGCCGAGGACATCTGGCAGAACCTCCCCTACCCGGTCCAGGAAACTTCCGTGTTTCAGCGCGGTTGGCCCACAATTCCGAGCGACTGGCGGAACGACACGCTCTCTGCACCCGTGCAGCAACTCCGCGATCTACGGGCGGCGGTCAACAAAGTGCTGGAGGATTGCCGCGGCCGGCAGGAGCTTGGTGCCTCCCTGGAGGCAGCTGTACGCATCGACGCTCGTAGCCCCGAGCTGCAAGCGGCCCTGTCCTGGCTCAACGACAACGGTGATCCTGACGTGGATGGTCTGCGGGATTGGCTGCTGGTGTCCCAGTTACAGCTGGGGGGAGAGCCCTGGGCTGAAGTGCTCTCCAACCACGAGGACGAGCTCGCGTTGATCGAGGTGAGCCGAGCGCGGGGAACCAAATGTGAGCGCTGCTGGCACTACGAGGGAGACGTGGGGCAGCATCCAGACCATGCCCACATCTGCGGTCGCTGCGTCGGCGTTCTGGAGCGCCGGACTCACCAGTTGGTCTGAACCAGCAGATCAGCCGGTGACATTGGCCCTGCCAACACAACAGCGTTGCTTGGATTCAGCGGTCCTTGGAGCAGTTCCACCTGCTCCAGCCGAGTTTCAGGAGGCAACACCGAGGCATCGGGATCAAAGGCGGTGGGATGGGTCGTGCTGCTGCTGAAGCCTCTAAAAATCAACAGTTCGAACGGCTCACCATCCACATTCCCCGTCAATCGAACAACTCGTTCTGAATCCAGTCGGCTGCGCTCCTCCAGCTGCTGAACAAGCTCGATATCGGTCATCAGAACTCACCGGCGACACGGCCGTAGCGGGGTAAACGCACCAGTAGCCACTGGAGCAGTCCAGCGAGGTAAGCCACCAGCGCCACATAACCGACGAACGCCGCGACGGCCTCAGTCCACTGACCTCCAAAAACGAAATCAAACACCGTTTCAACCCCCCGATGAATGCCCTGCGGTGCTTCCAGCCAGGCGGAGCAGTCAGGGCTGGATTGGGACTGCATGCATCGCAGCCCCGTGGCAGTCATCACCAAACTGATCACACCAAATCCGCTGAGGGCCCATCGCCAGAGACGCACCGTCAGCGGCAAGGGGCGCCAGGGGGGCTGGTCCGCCAGTTCCTCGTTGAGGTCCACCCAGAACCAGACACTCACCACCATCAGCACGGGGGCGACCAGAGCGGTCACATAACCCAGCGGGCGCTCATCGGTGAGCAACAGCAGGCTGATCCCCATCAAGCTGGCCACTTTCCAATACAAACCCAGCAGTCGCTGCACCACAGGTTCACGCCGCCAGGCTGACCAGATCAGCAGCACCAGAGGCAATCCCAGGGCTACCGACGCCGCCAGCCTGTAGGTGAGCCACACCAGGGCCCTGTAGGAAAGCTCGTTCACAACGGCAACTAGGAGTCGAGCCATTATCGATCTCCAGCACCGTGCTGCCGGGGATTGATAGGGTCCAGTTCATGGGCACGTTCTCTCCTCTCGACTGGTTCCGAGCAGCAACCTCAACACCCAGTTGTCGGTCGGCCCTCTCCACTCGCCCTTCCATGGAGGAAGCCGTTCGCGATGTGGTCAGCCAGTTGGGCCGGCGCGGAGAAGCAGATCTTGCTCTGGTGTTCGCGTCGACCGCCTACGCCAGCGATCTGCCACGGTTATTGCCCCTCTTACGACGGGAGTTGAGCTCCAGGCACTGGCTCGGAGCAGCCGGCGGGGGCGTTGTTGGAACCCGAGCTGACGGCACTGCCGCCGAAATCGAGCAGGCACCGTCCCTCAGCGTGACTCTGCTGAGTCTGCCTGGGGCCGCGATCGACAGCGTGGCTCTTTCCACGACCTCACTGCCGGATCTCGACGGTTCAGCACAGACATGGCAGGAGTGGAGTGGCCTCAACCCCCAGCACTGCCGCAGCCAGATCCTGCTGATCGATCCCACCAGCAGCAACATCAACGATCTGATCAGCGGCATGGACTACGCCTTTCCAGGCGCCGAGAAAATTGGCGGGATCGCCTGCCCGCACAATGCGCCCCACGGCTCATTGCTGTTCGATGACCGGGTAGTGACCGGTGCGGTGATCTGTTCCATCGGCGGCGATTGGCGACTGGACAGCGTGGTGGCTCAGGGGTGCAGACCGATCGGTCCGGTTTTTGCGATCGAACAGGTCCAACGCAACGTCGTATTGGAACTCAGTGATGGCGAGCGTCGTGACACTCCAGTGGCCTGCCTGCAGCGAATCCTTGCCGACCTGAGCGAGGAGGAACGGGATCAGGTGCGTCACTCCCTCTTCCTCGGGATCGAACGCCGCAACCTGCAGCTCACGCCCAACCGTCTGGATGCTGCCGGTGGAGCCTTTCTGGTCCGCAATCTGATTGGGGTGGACCCCAACAACGGCGCCGTTGCCGTCGCTGATCGGGTGCGCCCCGGCATGAATGTCCAGTTCCAGCTGCGGGAGGCCGATGCCTCCCGCAACGAAGCGCTCAGCCTGCTGCGCTCTTCCACCGAAAGCGCTGGATCAGCGCCGTTGTTCGGCCTGCTGATGGCCTGCCTGGGGCGTGGCCAGGGATTATTCGGTCAACCGGATGGAGATGTGAACCTGGGCCGCACCGTGATGCCGGACCTGCCGATGGCCGGTGCCTTCTGCAACGGGGAAATCGGTCCAGTAGCGGGATCCACGCATCTTCATGGCTACACCGCCTGTTGGGGGTTGCTGAGGCAGGATCCACCCTCCAATGCCGATTGAGCGTTGCGCCAGCACGTCAATCCCCTTAGCCGCTTCTTCCAGCTGCCGCTGCAGCTGCCATCTCCAGGTGAGCTGTTCGACCATCCCGAGCAACCGATTCACCTCGACATCGGCTGTGCCCGTGGACGCTGCATCCTGGGCCTGGCTGAACTGAACCCCGGCTGGAACCACCTGGGCGTGGAGATCCGTCGCCCCCTGGTAACCGCCGCCGACCGTGATGCCCTCAACAGCGGCAGCGGCAATGTGCGGGTGCTGTTCTGCAACGCCAACATCAGCTTGGAGAGCTGGCTTGCAGCGCTGCCGAACGACCGATTGCAGCGGGTCTCAGTGCAATTCCCCGACCCATGGTTCAAGCGGAGGCATCGCAAGCGGCGGGTGCTGCAGCCGGCCCTGCTGCTGGCCATCGCAGCCGCTCTTCAGCCCGGGCGGGAGCTGTTTCTGCAGAGCGACGTGCTGGCAGTCATCGAACCGATGGTCGCCCTCACCGAACTCAGCGGTTGTTTCACTCGGCCGGAATCGGATGCCAGACCTTGGCGGGCAGACAACCCACTCCCCGTTCCCACGGAACGGGAGCAATACGTTCTTGAGAAGAACCTCCCGGTGTACCGCGTGCTGTATCGACGCAACGCATCTCCACTCCCTGATCCAGAGGCACTGAAAAGCCGTTGGCAGGAGCTCGATAATCCCGCTGAAACGGTCTTCACCGACATCTGAGCGATGGCCGATGCCACAGATCAGCGATCCATCCCTTTGCTGCTGCGTTGGCAGGGGTGTCTGACGCCAACAGCGTCCGTGCAGCAACGGCTGGAGCTGCTGTCGGGCGTGGTGCTGATGTTGCTGCTAGGCAGCCTGCCGTTCGTCAGCCGCAGTGGCCTGGGGCTGGAACTTGCAGCGGCTGGCCTGCTTTGGCTGTTGTGGTCATTGATCACCCCCGCCAAACGCCTCGGTGCCATCAGCCGCTGGGTGCTGCTGTACCTCGCCATCGCCTGGGTCTGCACAGGCTTCTCCCCCGTTCCGATCGCTGCCGCCAAAGGCCTGCTGAAGCTGACCAGCTATCTGGGCGTGTACGCCCTGATGCGTACCCTGCTGGAACGGCAGATCGTCTGGTGGGACCGACTGCTGGCCGCGCTGCTGGGGGGAGGGCTATTCAGCAGTGTTCTGGCACTGCGGCAGTTGTATGCCTCCACCGACGAGCTCGCCGGCTGGGCCGATCCCAACTCCGTCAGTGCCGGCACGATTCGCATCTACGGACCACTCGGTAACCCCAACCTTCTGGCGGGCTATCTCCTGCCGCTGGTGCCCCTGGCGTGCATTGCAGTACTGCGCTGGAAGCGGCTGAGTTGTCGCCTCCTCGCTGCGGTGACGGCGCTGCTGGCGGGCAGCGCCACCGTCTTCACCTACAGCCGTGGAGGCTGGCTGGGCCTGCTGGCGGCCCTGGCCCTGGCGGGCATGCTGATCCTGCTCAGAACTACAGCCCACTGGCCGCCGCTGTGGCGACGTTTGCTGCCCCTGGCCGCCCTACTGATCGCCGGCATCGCGCTGGCCCTGGCGATCACCCAACTGGACCCGATCCGCACCCGGGTGCTGAGCCTGGTGGCTGGTCGCGGTGACAGCTCCAACAACTTCCGTATCAACGTGTGGCTGGCGGCCATCGAGATGGTTCAGGACCGCCCCTGGCTCGGCATCGGGCCCGGCAATGCCGCCTTTAACAGCATCTATCCGCTGTATCAGCAGCCGAAGTTCGATGCCCTCAGCGCATACTCCGTGCCGTTGGAGATCCTGGTTGAGACCGGTATCCCTGGGCTGCTGGCCTGCCTGGGACTGCTGCTGAGCAGCATCCAGCGCGGCCTCCGCATCCACGGGCAGCAGGGGTTGATCGCCATCGGCAGCCTCGCCGCCATCGCCGGGCTGCTCACCCAAGGCATCACAGACACGATCTTCTTCCGGCCGGAGGTGCAACTGATCGGCTGGTTCGCTCTCGCCAGCCTCGGCGCCACCTGGTTGCGGGATTGATGCTGCTCGCAGGATTCGATGCCGGCCAGACCAGCACCCGCTGCCGGGTCTGCCTCTGGCAAGAGGTCGGCTGGCAGATCATCGGTGAGAGTTCAGGTCCTGGGGTGTCCCACCTCGAGGCCTCTGGCGGAGCTGAGCGGTTCCGTCAGGCCGTGCTCACCAGCCTGACATCCGCCTTTGAGGGTGAAGGGGAACGAAGACTGGATGCCGCCGTGATCGGTGCCAGCGGAATCGAGCAGGGCTCAGCCCTGCAACCGAAAGCCACTGCCCTGCTGGCAGATGCCTTGTCTCTTCCCGAGGACAGAGTCCTGGCCACGGGCGACGAGCGCACCGCGCTGCGGGGAGCCTTCCCTGACGGGGATGGAATCATCCTGATCAGCGGCACCGGCATGATCTGCCTCGGCAGAGACCACCAGGGGAAAGAACACCGCTGCGGGGGTTGGGGCTGGATGCTCGATGGCGCGGGTTCCGCCTTTGATTTGGGCCATCAGGGGTTGCAACTCACCCTGCAGATGGCCGATGGGCGACGGCCGGACCACCCCCTGCGCCAGCGGATGTGGGAGCAGCTGGGCTGCCGCGACCATACCGATGTCAAAGCCTGGGTGGTTCAACCGTCGCGCACTGCTGCGGACCTGGCCGCCCTGGCACCACTGCTGGTCGCAGCGGCTGATGCAGGCCTTCCGGCCGCTCAGGACATCCTCCAACGATCAGCTTCGGCTCTGGTGAGCTGCGCTGCCACCGTGGCCAGGGAACTCGCGCTACCGCAGCCGGCGGTGGCGGGGCTCGGCGGCGTGCTGCAACACCAGGGCAGCGTCCAACGGGCGGTTGAGGTGGGGATCATCGCTGAGATCCCGGGCGCACGCTGGGCCCCAGCTGCCTCCGATGCCTGCTGGGGCGCACTCACCATGGCCCGCGAGCTGGTGCTCAGGCCGCGTTGAGGTGCTCGTCGGCCATGGCAGCTAGATGCTGGGTCCAGCGGTCCACCAGCGACTGGTCTTCTGATTCCACCATCACCCGCAGTACCGGTTCGGTGCCGCTGGCCCGCACCAGCACCCGCCCAGCTGCACCCATGCTCGCCTCCGCCTGTAGCACCGCCTCCTGAAGCGGCATGCAACTGGACCATCCCTTGCGGCGGGCTCGGTCCGGAACCGTCACATTCACCAGCTTCTGGGGATAGGCCTTGAAACTGCGATCCAACCAGTCGCTCAAGGCGATGTCCTGGCCATGGCACAGCGTCGCCAGCTGCAGCGCCGTCAGCACCCCATCACCGCAGAGCCCATGGGATGCCGCCAAGATGTGGCCAGACTGCTCACCCCCAAGGGCTGCACCGTTGGCCACCATCGCGGCATGAACATGCTGGTCGCCGACGGGCGTGCGCTCAAGTTCACCGCCGCGACGCTCCCAGGCCCGCTCAAATCCCAGGTTGGACATCACCGTGGCAACCAGTCGATCGCCGGGAAGCGCCTTCTGGTCCTGGAGCACCGATCCCCAGAGGTACAACACATGGTCTCCATCAACCACCCGACCGCGGGCATCGACCGCCAGCATCCGATCGGCGTCACCGTCAAAGGCGAAGCCCATCACCGCCCCTTGGGCCACCACGGCCTGGCGCAGGGGATCCAGCTGAGTTGAACCACAAGCCACATTGATCCGTTCCCCATCCGGCTGGCCATGCAGCACCGTCAGGTCTGCGCCGAGGGTTTGAAACACCTCAGCGGCACAGGCCGTCGCTGAACCCCAGCAGAGATCAAGAACGATCGGGACACCATTGAGCCGCCGATCCCCCACCGAACTCAGCAACTTGTCCTGATACGACCTGAGCAGGTCCTGCCGCTGAACCGAGCGACCACAGCGGCTGGGGCCATCGTCCTCGACCTCACCCCGCAGGCCGGTCTCCACCCGGGCCTGACGCTCGGCGCTCAGCTTCGTGCCATCGGCACCAAACACCTTGATGCCGTTGTCGGCGGGGGGGTTGTGACTGGCCGAGACCATCAATCCACCGGCGGCACCCACCTCACGGATCAGCAGGGGAACCGCCGGCGTGGCACAGAGGCCAAGCTCCCAGACATCTCGACCCGCCGCCGTCAGTCCTGCGGTCAAAGCCGCCACCAGCATGCTGCCGCTGCTGCGGGAATCCATCCCGATCAACACCGGACCATCGGCCTTGAGCACGCGACCGATCCAGTAACCCACCTGCAGACAGAGGGCCGGTGAGAGCTCGGTGCCGGCACGTCCCCGGATGCCGTCCGTGCCGAAACCTGGCGCTGAAGACCCGAGCGAGGGCCCGATCGACGGGACGGCGCGTTGAACCATGGGTCTCAATCGTGGATCGAAGACTACAAACCATGGGCCGAGCGCTCCGCATCCCAGGTGACAGGTGACCTGCCGCCCTCAGCGGGACGCAGAATGTGATGAGTTCCGGCGACAGCGTGCCCGCAGGACCCCGGAACCTCTTCGCCCTTCTGCTCACAACGGCCGGACTGAGCCTGACGATCACCGTCATGGGCCAGCGCCTGCTGCGGGAACGACAGCCAGCGCTGACCCCCAAGACGACACCGATCCAGTTGTGGCAGACCTATCGATGGTCGGTGGATCCTCTGCGCCGGCGTGAAGCGGCCTTGTTGATGGCCAAAAGCAGTCCGACCCTGGCTGGGCAGGGTTGGGGAGACGATCCCCTGGCCGCCGTTGCTCTGGCCCTTGCCGCCGAGAGAGAGCAGCGCCAGGGGAATGACGAGGGGGCAGACGTTCTCTGGCAACAACTGCTGAGCCGCTTTCCGGAGACAACCGTGAGCGCGAGAGCCCGGCAGCAGTTCCCTGTCCGGCGTCAGGAGCTGCTTGAGCTGTATCCCTCCCACCCCGCAGCCCTGGCCACCGCCGTGGCCCTGGAGCCAACCCCGGAACGGGGGCATCAAGGGGCACACCATCTGGCGCGTTGGGGTTGGCGCTGGCCGGGCGCGATGGACCGACTGAAATCAGCCTGCAGCGCAAGTGAGCCGACTCCGGCAGAGCGACAGAGCCTTGCCTGGGCCTTGGCCATGCTCGGGGCCGGATCCTCCGCCTTGGACTGTCTGCAAGGGGAAGCAGCTGAAGCGGAGACAGCGCTCGCCGTGGGGCGGGCCCTGTTGCGGGGTGGTGAGGAGCAACACATTGAAGGGGAACAGATGCTGCTGGAGCTCACCCAGCAACAGCCGAAATCGTTGGCCAGTGATGAGGCTGTTCGTCTGCTGATGGAGCCCCTGCTGCCGGACCCGGCACGAGTGGAAGCCATTCCGCCATCCCTGGCGGAGCGCTCCGCTGCTGTGGCCGCGGCACAGGTTCGGCTCAATGCCGGCAGGGGCGCCATCAACGTGCTCAAACGCTGGCCTGACGACCGCGACAGCTGGCAGCTGCAGTGGGATGAAGCTCGCTTTGCCCTGCTCGATAAGCAGTGGGAACGGGCCCGGGACCTATTGATGGCCCTGCCTTCAGGCACCCTGCCGCCTCCTCTGGAAGCACGGCAACTGTTCTGGTTGGGGCTCAGCGAAGAACGGACAGACAACAGCACCGCCGCCAGAAACCATTGGCGGCGATTGATCGAAACCCACCCCCCGGGGTATTACCGCTGGCGGGCAGAAGTGCATCTGGGTGAAGCCAAGCCCCTGCATCTGAATAAACCATCAACAACCCTGCCCGTCTCCGAGTGGGCTCCTCTCAACAGTCGCTATCAAGAGGTGAACACCCTCTGGAGGCTGGGGCTAACCGAACAGGCATGGGATGCCTGGCTGTCCCTGCGTGATCCCCGAGACCCCTTGGCAGCAGAGGAGCAGCTAGTGGAGGGACGACTGCGGCTCAGCGTGGATGACCCCTGGCGCGGCCTCGCTCAGCTCTGGAGACTCAGCGTGCGCTGGGTCCCAACGAGCTGTCGGCAGCGCCTGCTGCTGCAACGGAGCCAGAACCCTGTCGTCTTCCAACAAGCCATCCAGTCCGCATCAACACAGCACGGGGTGGATCCAAGGTTGTTACTGGCCATCGCAAAACAGGAGTCGCGCTTTTCTCCAGGCGTGCGTTCCATGGCTGGAGCCGTTGGTGTGATGCAACTCATGCCCGCAACGGCCGCCTCCGTCGCCGGGAAACCGCTTTCGGAGCATGAGCTGATTGAGCCTTCTACAAACATTTCCCTCGGGGCTGCGTACCTGAGATCACTGCTGCAGCTCTGGGAAGAGGATGCTTTCCTCAGCATTGCCAGCTACAACGCCGGCCCTGGCACGGTGCGTTCCTGGCCTCAGCCGCGCAACGACGAGGACATCGAACTCTGGGTGGAGCGGATTCCATACGCCGAAACCCGCTACTACACCAAAAAAGTTCTAGACAATGTTTTGGGTTACTCAGACGACGCGTGGCCCGGGTGCGACGACCACACCGAGGGGATGGGGCAAACAGTGGCCAAGTCCAATTCCGGCAACGAGAACGAATCCCAACAGCAACAGCGAGCGCCAGGGGGCAGTCATCACCCCAAGACGGACCAGATCAAGCCGCGCCAACAACAGCGCTGAAGCCAGGATCAGCAGATCAGACAGCAAGTTCAGCCTCAGCAGGTAAATCCCAAGGACAATCACCATCAACAGCGTTACTAGCAGGGTCATGACCCGACTGGACGCCATCACCAACGAGAGTCTCCGCATCAGCAAGTCCGGCATGGTGCAGATCACCAGAACCGCCAACAGCTGAACCCCTTCAACAACGAACAGCAGTTCTAGAGAGATGCTGCGGGAGTGCATGAACTGGATCTGGGCCATCGACCACTGGTGGCCCATCACCACAGCGACGCCGAAGAGCACGTTGAGCATCGGCGCCCGCAGCGGCAGGTTCAGGAGCCCAAAACAACCCATGGCCTCACGCTAATCACGGGGATCAGAGGTGACTGCCAAAGTGGCTTCACCCCCAGACAAGGCCATGACAGGCAGTTCTCCACAACCATTGCTGGGTCCTGTTCAACGGATCGTGCTTGTGGTGGCCGCCATCGTCCTGGCTGTTGGACTCACCATGATGCGGGGTGGGTTGCAGAGCGGATCCCCTCTCGAACAGCTGGCCCGGCGTTCCATGACTCCTGACGTCGCCCTCAGCAACGGGCGTCCGACGATGATTGAGTTCTATGCCGACTGGTGCCAGGTCTGCCGCGAGATGGCGCCGGCGATGCTGAAGCTCGAGCAGAGCATGCAACAACAGCTGGATGTGGTGATGGTGAACGTCGACAACCCGCGCTGGCAGGACCTGGTGGATCGCTACGACGTCAACGGCATCCCCCAGCTCAATCTGTTCAATGCTGAGGGTGATGCCGTCGGCCGCTCCATTGGCCTGCGACGGGAACAGGAACTCTCCCTTCTGGCCGATGCGCTGATTCAGGGCTCCCCACTGCCGTCCTTGCAGGGGCTGGGTCGTGTCAGTGAACGCACGGATGTCGCACCTCAACAGGCATCTCTGACGGCTGGTCCCCGCAGCCACGGTTGATCACCGTGCAGCGGATTCATCCGGGCAGCTTGACGTCATCAGCGGCATGATCACCACACCGAGCCGTCGACATCACCATGGATCGCTTCCGGGTTGATCTGATCGCTGCCACACCCAACCCTCAGCTCTGTGTGTATGCGGCCATGCATCAGGACTACAGCGAGGGCTTCGTCGCTGCTGATCGTGAGAACTGGCCCGATGAACAACGGGCGGGGGAGATCTGCGTCAAACGCCTGCTGGCTGGGGAACGCGGTCATTACGGCCCGATGGAGCACGCCCAGATCGTGCTGAACGTGGGTTGGTTCCCCCATTCCGTGATGCAGCAGGCCCGCACCCACCGGGTGGGCGTCAGTTTTGATGTGCAGTCGATGCGATACACCGGTGAGCGCATCTGCCGCGCTGCCAATGGGGAGCTGGATCTTGAGGAGGTGTTCTACCTGCGACCGGTCGGTGACTACAGCGATCGCCAGGGCAAGAAATACGCCTACACCGAAAGCCAGCGGGCCCTGGACCTCGACCATTGCCGAGCCTCAGCGGAGCGTTATCGCGACCTTTTATCAGCAGGCTTCGCTGAAGAGCACGCCCGGGGGATCCTTCCCTTCGACTATCGGCAGCACTTTGTGGTGAGCTTCAGTCTGCGGGCCTTTCTGCACTTCATGGATCTGCGGGCCAAGCTCGACGCGCAGCTGGAAATCCGCCAGCTCTGCGATCTGATGTGGCCACACATGGTGTCCTGGGCCCCTGAATTTGCGGGCTGGTATGAGAAAAGCAGGCTTCACCGCGCCAGGCTGGCCCCTTAGATCCGAGCCAGGGTGACGCGCTCCGGTTGATGTTGATATTTGCCCTGGCGATCGCTGTAGGTGGTGTCGCAGGGATCCCCCTCGAAGAACAGCAGCTGACAGATCCCTTCTTCGGCGTAAATACGGCAGTCAGCGCCGGAGCTGTTGCTGAACTCAAGAGTGAGGTGTCCTTCCCAGCTCGCTTCCGCAGGCGTGGTGTTCACGATGATGCCCAGACGGGCATAGGTGCTCTTGCCAAGACAGATCACCGTGATGTAAGGCGGGACGCGCATCTTCTCCAGCGCGACGCCAAGGCCATAGGAATGGGCCGGCAGGATGAAATAACGACCGTCCTCGTCCTCATGCAACGGCGTCGGCTCGAGGTTGGCGGGGTTGAAGCGCTTGGGATTCATCACCGTGCCCGGCACATGGCGAAAAATCATGAATTCCTGAGCTGAAAGGCGCAGGTCATAGCCATATGAGGAACAACCGAAACTCAGCACAGGCCTGGCCTGCTGCTCAGGATCCAGATGACGGACCAAGCCCTTCTGGAAGGGCTCGAGCATGCCCTGCGCGGCCTGTTCGGCGATCCAGCGATCGTTCTTGAGCATCAGAAACCTCGACGCAATTGAGTGACCTGATCAGCCATGGCCACGATGCTGGGGGGAATGGCGGGCCCTGTGATCACCACATCCATGGCGGGCGGCCGCTGGTCGAGGGCATCCAGCAGCGCGCCCTCCTCGACGTAGCCCAACCCAACGGCGAGGCCGACTTCATCGAGAACCAGCTGATCGATGTCGCCATCACGCAGATGGCGACGGCAGGACTGCCAAACCGCATCAACAGCCGCCGCACCACCAGGGTGATCAGCCTGAGAGAGACAAGCCGGTACATCAGGGCGGAGCCAGGTGAGTCCGCCGCAGAGACGTACACAACCCTGCGGTCCCTGATGCACCCCACCTTTGAGGAATTGAGCAATCAGCACACGACTGCCCAGCCCAGCGGTGCGCATCGCCTGGCTGAGAACACTGGAGAAGCTGCCGCGATAGGTCGCGGTGTGAACCTGAAGCTGCCCCTCCGGCTCCACCAGCTGCAGGGGTGGGCGAACCGGCACCAATGGGCGGAGACCAGCCCGCTCCAGAGCCCTGTGGTCCTGAGCCACGGAGTCCGAGGAACGATGGCTTGAGGTGAGGCTGGCGGTCATCTCGGCTGCAGGCACCCGGGAGATCCCGGCAGACCTTGAATGTAGCGGTGCAAAGCCACACCACAAGGGTCAAGACACCATCCGTGGTGTGACGTTCCATCAAGCCGGGGCATCGCCTGTCAGGCTTGACGACAGCTGTGATGCGCCGATGCCTGCACCCACGCCCAAGCGGGCAGACGGCCGGGGAGCCACAGAGCTGCGCCCCTTCTCCGTGGACTGGGATCCGATGTCCTTCGCCCTCAGCTCCCTCATCGTGCGTACGGGCCGAACCGCAGTGCTGTGCAGCGTTTCCCTGGAGGAGGACGTCCCCCGCTGGCGCCGGGGGAACGGTTGCGGCTGGCTCAGCGCTGAATATCGACTGCTTCCCGGTTCAACTCCGCAACGGCAGTCGCGAGAGTTGATGAAGCTCTCGGGCAGAACGCAGGAGATCCAACGCCTGATCGGTCGCAGTCTCCGGGCTGTTCTTGACATGGACGCCCTGGGCGAGCGCACGCTTCTGATCGACTGCGATGTGATCCAGGCCGACGCCGGCACCCGCACCGCTTCGATCACCGGCGCCTGGATCGCCTTGCGCCGGGCCTGTGATCTACTCCGCTCCCAGGGTGTGTTGACGCAGGATCCGATTCGCCAGCAGCTGGCGGCGGTTTCGGTGGGGTTGATCGATGGGACGCCCCTGCTGGATCTCGACTACAGCGAAGACAGCCGTGCCGACGTGGACCTCAATGTGGTCACCGCCGGAGATGGCCGCCTGCTGGAACTGCAAGGGACGGCAGAGCAAGCACCCTTCAGCCGCTCCGAACTCGATGCCATGCTCAACCTGGCTGAATCGGGACTTCAGGAGCTGATGCAAGGTCAGCGTCACGCCCTGGCCACAGCCGCCGGTTCAGCGATTTCGTAATAACTACTACACGGCTCGTCAGGGCACATTCGTAATTTCCCAGCAGTTGCGAGGAAACCATGGTGGCCAGCAGTGGTTTCAGTCGCTATTCCCCCCAGCAACCGCAGGTTGCGGGTGCAGCCGAACGAAGCCGCACCCTTCTGGATGTCATCCGTGATCTGGATGGAGCCAGCACCGAGTTGGTGGAACGCAACAAGACGATTTTCTTCCCGGGGGATCCGGCCGAAAGGGTGTATTTGATCCGTCGCGGAGCCGTGCGCCTGTCCAGGGTGTACGAATCAGGCGAAGAGATCACCGTGGCGCTGCTGCGGGAAAACAGCCTGTTCGGCGTGCTGTCACTGCTCACCGGACACCGATCCGACCGCTTCTATCACGCTGTTGCCTTCACGCGGGTGGAAATGGTGACCGCACCGGCCGCCTCCGTGCGTGCTGCCATCGAGGCGGACACCGGTGTCGGCCTGCGTCTTCTGCAGGGCCTCTCCAGTCGGATCCTGCAGACGGAAACGATGATCGAAACCCTCACCCACCGCGATATGTCGTCCCGATTGGTGAGTTTTCTGCTCGTGCTGTGCAGGGATTTCGGCGTGCCCGATGAACTCGGCATCACGATTGATCTGCGCCTGTCTCATCAAGCCATTGCCGAAGCGATCGGCTCCACACGCGTCACCATCACCCGTCTGCTGGGAGACTTGCGCCAATCCGGACTCGTTCAGATTGACCGCAAGAAGATCACGGTGTTGGATCCCATCGCCCTGGCCAAGCGGTTCAGCTGAGTTCACCCCCCGTGCGATGGGGTTCTGATGAGCGGCTGGCTGCTGATCCTGGCTTTGCTCATCCTCGGTGGTGTGCTGTCGACCCTGGGGGATCGGCTGGGCAGTCGCGTGGGAAAAGCACGGCTCAGCCTGTTCAATCTGAGGCCGCGACGCACCGCTGTGTTGATCACAGTGCTCACCGGCAGCCTGATCAGTGCCCTGTCCTTGGGTCTCCTGCTCCTTGTGAGCCGCCAGCTTCGGGTTGGACTGTTTGAGCTCGATGCCCTCCAGGCCAAACTCCGGGACAGCCGGGCGGCCCTTGATGCGGCCGAAACGGAGCGGCGCGAGGCTCGGTCAGCGACGGAGCGGATCGAGGCGGAATTAATTGCCACCCGGCAAAGGTCCGCAACCCTGCGCCGAGAGCTGGAACCACTGCAACAGCAGAAGCGTCAACTGGAGCAGGAACGGAACCGACTGACCGCCGAGATCCAGGCCAGGGACGTCGATATCCAGCGCACGGAAGCTGAATTGCGCAGTGTGCGCGACCGGATCAAGGCTGGGGAAAAGGAGCTCTCGTCCCTGGAGCAGGACCTGCTGGCCTTGCGCCGTGGATCCGTCGTGCTGCGCAGTGGCCAGGCCCTGGCCACTGCCACGGTGAGGCTGGAGCAACCGGGGCAGGCCAAGCAGGTGGTGGATCGGTTGCTGCAGGAAGCCAACCAAACCGCCTACGTCAGGGTCAGACCAGGGGAAACCCCGGATCGTCAGATCCTTCTGGTCCCCCGAGGGGATGTGGAACGGCTGCAACAAACCCTGCGTCAATCCGGCACCTGGGTCGTGTCGATGCGATCGGCGGGCAATGTGCTGCGGGGTGAGTCCGTGGTGTATGCCTACCCGGATGTGAAGCCGAACCGAACCATCACCCGCGTCGACGAGGTGCTGGCCACCACCACCATCGAGCCGGACGAACGCGGATCAGAGGCGGTCAGGACCCGGCTCAACCTGCTGCTGGCCTCAGCCTTTGCAGAAGTTCAACGCCGCGGTTCGCTCAGTGAAGGACTGCAGTTCGATGGCAGCGCACTGAACGAGCTGGGCCTGGCGCTGGTGGATCGAACCGACAACGAACCGCTCGACCTGCAGGTGATCGCTGTCCGCAGCAGCGACACAGCGGATCCTGTCGCTGTGAGCGTGATCCTGAAGCCATGAGCCATCTGGTGGGACTCGACCCCGGTCGTGCCAAGTGCGGCCTGGTGTTGGTGGATCCTGATCAGCGCCTGGTCCTCGATGGTGTCGTGCTGCCCCCATCGCGCGTCATCAGTCAGCTGAAGACCTGGTCTAACCAGGGGGAGCTGCGGTTGATCCTGTTGGGGAACGGCACCAGCTCGGAACAATGGAATCCAGCATTGCAACGACTGGCCTCGGTCGAAATCGTTGAGGAAAGGGGAACAACCCTTCGCGCCCGGGATCGCTACTGGCAGCTCTGGCCCGCCAAGGGATGGAGGCAAATGCTGCCGCGGGGCCTGCGGCTTCCCCCTGGTGAGTTGGATGCGGTGGCAGCTCTGGTGATGGTCGAGGATCACCTCGGCCATCAGTGCCAGTGGCCTCAGTCGCGACCGGCCTTCAAAAGCGTGCCCGCACCGTGAAGGTGTAATCCCCGCCGGGCTCCAATCGATAGTCGGCGCGCACCAGAAAGCGCAGCAACGCGTCCTGAATCAGGGCTCGACCCAGGGACGGCTCAACCGTGAGCTCACCGCAGTCGAAAGCCCAGTGAAAGGTCCACTCGAAACCGCCTGCCGAGACCTCACCCTCAACGCACTGATCACTGAAGCACTGCCGCAGAACCCTGAGGTGGGCTGTCGTGGCGGGAAGCGCTGTCATTCCACTGAAGCCGGACAGAAGCCGTTGATCCAGTTGCCGGCGCGGTCCAGACCCTGGCGCTGAATGCGCTGGATGGCCTCCAACACACCGTCCAGCACGACATCCACCTCAGGCTGCTCCGCACGACTGAAGGAACCGAGCACGTGGGACACGGTGCGCGCCCGCCGTTCCGCGGGATTGTCAGCAGGAGCACCAATGCCGATGCGCAAGCGCGGAAAGGCCTGAGTGCCCAGGTGCTGAATTGTGCTCCGCAAACCGTTATGGCCTCCAGCACTGCCCTGGCCCCGCAACCGCAGACGCCCCAGGGGGATGTCCATGTCATCCACCAGAACCAGCAGTTGTTCCGGCGTGAAGCCAAACCAGTCGAGCGCTGCGCGGATGGACCGACCGCTGTCGTTCATGTAGGTCTGCGGCATGAGCAGCCTCAGTCGGCTTTCACCGATGCCGTGCTCCGCCACCAAGCCATGCAACTTGCTCTGCTGACGAAAACTGAACCCCTCGCGTGATGCCATCTGCTCCAATGCCATGAAGCCGATGTTGTGACGGGTTCCCTCATACTTCGTGCCTGGATTGCCCAGGCCGACCACCAGCCGGAGCACATCGGCCATCAAGAGTCAGTCGTTGGAAGGTTTCGCGTTGGATGCTTCCACATCAGAAGAAGGCAGCTGTTCCGGCTCTGCCATGGCTTTGTTGATTTCCCGCTCGAATTCCTTCGAGGCCGATTGAAAGCCCTTCAGTGTTTTTCCAAGTGTTCGGCCAAGCTCAGGCAAACGCTTGGGACCGAACACAAGTAATGCAACGGCGCCGATCACCGCCATTTCGGGGAGGCCGACGCCGAAAACATTCATTGATCGATCAACCCAGACCGTTCCAGTTGACGTTGATGCCTTCCAGGATCAGCGACTTGTTGTACAGCTGAAGAATTACCAATAGGAACACGAGAAACAAGACCATGAAGATGCCCATCACGGGCGTTGTTCCCCAGCCGGGAACGACCTTGCCGTACTCGGAGTTCAGAGGGCGGAGAAGGTCTCCCAGACGGGTGCGCTGAGCCATGGCGACGCTTTGGGTCTCGGGTGAATTGAAGTCTAGATACTGTAGGGGCCGATTCCGTTTCGGGGTCGGTCCTGTCGAGAGATGTGATGGAAACGTCGTCCCCTGCCCTCTCCGTTGCCATCGGAGTGCTCGCCGTTCTGCTCGGCATGACCGGTTTCGGTGTGTACCAGGCTTTCGGTCCGCCCTCCAAGGCGCTGGATGATCCCTTCGACGATCACGAGGACTGAGCCAACCGCAGCTCAACCAGTTCCCCTGGTGCCAGTTCGATCCAGTCGTCAGCGGCGACCGATCGTCCCACTTTCCAGCCTGCTCCAGGCTGCCAGCGGCACCGGGAAGCCCCGGGATTGAGCAGCTGCAGCACCACACCGTTGGCGTCTGGGCGCAGAGCGATCGGACACAGCCAGCGTGGAATCGCTGGCAACCAGCAACGTGTCCCCATCGATGTCTGGTGCTGTCCTGCCGCGATCGGTCCGTGCCAGCCAGGTTCGCGAAAGGCGATGGCTGCCTGGGGCACCGCTGCATGGGCCCAGCTGCCTTGAAACGGCATCAGCGCCAATCGCATCCGCTGCTGACCCTGATCCGCCGATGGATCCGGCCAGGTGGCACCACGCAGCAGCGAAACACCCAATCGATCCGTGGCCCCATCCACCCCCTGCGGACCATCCAAGAGAACCGCAATGCCCCCGCCGGGAGCCTTGGCCTGAGAGGCCAGCCAGGAGATCGCCGGCACTTCCCATCGCTCTTGTTCACGGGGCGTCTGGGGATGCGCCGGCCGTTCGATCACCCCGCCACTGGTATCTGCCGCAAGACGCACCGCCGCTGATGCGAGGGGGATGTCCAACCGCAGCAGCTCATGGCGCTGACACCAGTCCACAGACACGATCAGCTCCAACCAGGGGCAATCCGCTTTGAGGCGCAGATCCAGGCGCATCCGGCTGGCACCCACCCGATAGGTCACCACGAGCTGGGCCACCAGCGGACCGGACTCGAGCAGCTGAACAGATCCGACGGGCTCCAGCTCCAGCGGATGCCTCCGGTACTCCGCAGCGATGTCCCAGGCATCCCAGAACTCACCCCGGTCCCGGTAACGGCAGGGGCACAAAGGTGCCGAAAGCTGATCAACCCCCTGAGCATCCCGCAGCTGCAACAGCCCTACAGGGGAGCACTCAAACTCCACTAAGCCATTGCTGACACGCCAGATCTCTGGCGACACCTGCACCACGCTGACCGGATGCCTGGGCGCGATCTCCCCGCTGTCCACAGGACCATCGCTCAGCGCCACAGAACAGATCCCGCGCTGCTCGGGCAGCTGCACCCACGTGCCGCCCTGCACGCTGGGCTGCTGTGGCAGCGCCGCACCATCGGTATGCCAGGCCCCATGCGGCAATTTCAGTAGTGGAGACCAGCGAGCCAGTGGCTGCCAGCCCATCCACAGCCAAGTGCTGCTGGCACCAGATCCAGAGTCAACACCCAGCAACTGACGCAGGCCCTGATCACGCTGATGCCGGGCTTGACGGCGGGCCCGGCGCCAGATCGGCTCCGCCTGGTCAAACACCTCCGGAATGGAGGTTCCGGGAAGGATGTCGTGGAATTGCTGAAACAGCAGTGGACGCCAATCGCTGCCAACGGATGGGCGGCCTGCGAAAGCAAGAAGCGCTGCCACCGTGTCGCTCTCCCGCAGCAGGCGCTCCAGGCTGCGGTTGTGACGTTTCTGATCCGGACGGCTGGTGGCACAGCCGCGATGCAGCTCGAGGTACAGCTCATCCCGCCAGACCGGCAACTGCCCTGCCATGGGCTCAAGCCTGTCGAGGTACTGGCGCAGTGACCCCGCCTGCCTGGGCAGCGCCGAGGGTTCCGGATCCCACAGCTGCATCTGCTCCAGCATCTCCTCGGTGGGTCCGCCCCCGTGGTCGCCGACCCCAGGGATCCAGAGCAACTCCGAAACACCGCTGCATTGCTGCCACCGGCGCTGCTCCTTGAGGATGTCCGATGGATCCCCACGCCGTCCGATCGGGGGGAGCATCAGGCTCATCACATCCCCCCCACCGCGGCTGCGCCACCGGAACAAACGATGTGGGAATGAATTGCTGGCATTCCAAGCCAACTTGTGGGTGCAGAACCAGCGCACACCTGTGGCCTGCGCGACGGCAGGGAGGCCTGCTGCAAACCCGAAGCTGTCCGGCAGCCAGGCCAGGTGATGGCGCCATTCGGGAAATATTTCGCGGCTGTAGGCCTGACCGATGGCGAACTGCTGCCAAAGCGACGCCGTGCTCACCAGCACACAATCCGTCTCCACCCAGGGGCCGTTGATCGGTTCCCAGCGGCCGGCCCGACTGGCCTTGCAGATCGCTGAAAACAGCTCGGGTCTGTGGTGCTCCATCCAGGCATAGAGCGCCGGCGTGGAGTGAGCGAAGCGAAGATCAGGCCAGCGTTTCATCAGCGCGAGGGCGGAGCGAAAGGTCCGCTCCGCCGCCTGCCAGGTGTCCGCCACCGTCCAGAGCCAGGCCAGATCCAGATGGGCATGGCCGAACCAGTGCACAGCGCCCTGAGGTGTGGGCTGCGCTTTCAGCTGCTGCGCAACCGCCTTAAGCGCCGCCTCACTGTTGGGATCCATCTGCTCCCAACCGAACGGCAAGTCACCTCCTGCCTCGAGGTGCAATAGCAAAGCTTCTGGCAACAACACCCCAGCCGGGTCCTCGCCGGGACGGTTGGGTTCGAGATCCAGCCAGCTGCTGATCAACGCTCCGTCGTCATGGAGGGGACTGCAGAGCTCCAGCTGAATCCTGTGAACATGTCCGGCAAGAAAAGCCTCCGGCAGCGTCCAGCGACAGGCGGTGTCGAATAGATCTCCTTGATGCACCAGCACCCCATCAACCCAGAGACGTGCCGACTCCGCCCACCAGCTCAGGCACAACCGAGCCCGGTGATGGCTTGCATCCGGCCAGGCCTCCGGCCGAACCACGGTCTGCTCCAGCCGCAACCAAGCACGCCCCCGCGGCCAGATCAGTAATCCACGGGCAGCCCAGTCAGGGCGGTTGTTCTTCCCCCAGGACTCAAGGATGAATGGCTCGCGCTCCAGCGCGTGGGAACGCCTCCAACCAGAGCGCAGATCACGGCGCGAGCGGCTGCGAAACGTTTCAATCCACTCCGTTCGTGTTGCCTTGAGGGGGGTGTCGCCCCGGGTACCGCTGACATGCCCCATAGGATGCTGTCGCAAACACAGACGACGGTCGGTCTCCATGCTCGCCCTCAAGATCTCCGTTTACTCGGTCGTCTTCTTCTTCATCGGTATTTTCGTGTTCGGCTTCCTGGCGAGCGATCCAAGCCGGACCCCCAGCCGGAAGGACCTCGAGGACTAATTAAGGGACGGATTCCGGTCCGCGCTGCTCACTGGACCGCTGCGCTCTTGAGGAAGCTTCCGAGCTGTCAAGATCGCAGCCCTCTGATGAAAGTCTTTGGCGGTATTACGCCTGACATTGGTGATCTGCGGAATCCTTTTGGTGGGATCCGAGTCGTTGGTCTCGACCAGGGCCGTCGCCGCCGAGGACGCAGTAAACGAGCCAGCTGTTCAAGCTGTCGTACCGCAGATTCCTCAACTGCTACGACTAACGGCAGACAGGCAGCGTTTCGATGTTCGCCGCAACGTCGCGATCGCAGAGGGCAATGTGCGGCTAAAGCTCGGCGCAGGCCAACTCGTCGCCGATCGGGTTGAGTTTGACGCCAACTTTCAGACGGTGTATGCCCGCGGAGCGGTTCGTCTCTCCCGCGACAACCAGGTTTTTCAGGCCTCTGCTCTCCGCTACAACCTGAGCCAGAACGAAGGGGAACTGGATGACGTCTACGGCGTCATCGACCTGGACGCGATGCAAGGCGTCTTCAACGTTGCTGATCCATCCCCAACAAACACCGAACAGCAGGCCCGTCCAGCGCCGGCGCCGATAGCCTGTCCGCCACTGCTGGCACCCGTTCCGGACTGGCATCCGCAACCCTGGGCCGTTTCCGCCTGGGGCGGTCAGATGATCGATGCCCCCTTCGGTGACACGTTCCTCTTCAACGGGACCATGCGTCCGGAAGCGGTCTTGGGTATCGGCCTGCAGAAGCGGATTTTCCGCGCTGGTCCTCTAGCCCTGGAGCTCGAGGCTGATCTGTTCAGCCATCTGGCCAAACAACAGCCGGGCGGCGAGTTCAATCAGGACAAGCCCTACGCCGATCTGCCAGCCCAGAGTTTCGGCGAGGGGATCCTGGGGATCGGTGCCCGGCTGTGGGTGCAACCCTGGCTGAGCTTCAGCGTTGTCGAAGGCATCAGTTACAACACGGACTACAGCTTGTATGAGAAGACCTTCCGCGAGAACTACACCAAGTTGCTGAACTACCTCGGCTTCGAGGTGGAAGCAGCGGTGTCATCCGATGTGTCGCTCGTTGGACGCATCCACCACCGATCTGGAGCCTTTGGCACCTACAACGGCGTAACGGAGGGCAGCAATGCCTACCTGCTTGGCCTGCGCTACCGCTGGGGCCGCGATCTGCCGGAACCGGTTGGCACTTCAATGGCGCCCCCCCTGGGCTGCCCGGATCCAGAGCGGAATCAACGGGTTCGCCCCACCTCCCTGATTCAGCGGCTTGAATCGACAGCACTTGGGGATGGGGGCAAAGCGATTGCACACATCCCGCCAACACAAACACCGACGCCCTCGCCACTGTCTCCGTCTGAACAACAGCAGCGACGCAGCCAGGCCATCGCCGGCATCGATCAACGCATTGATGACGTCGAATTTCAAGGCACGCTGTCGATCGAACGGCGCAGTGGCGTGCCTGTACGGCGCCTCAATTCCAATGTCCGCGACGAAAATCGTTTCGGCGTGGTGAAAGTGCCCCAGCTCAAGCGACTGGGCAGCACACAGTTGATCAATGGCACGATCAGCCGTTGGCGCGTTCAGGCTGCGCGAATTCAGATCACGTCCAACGGGTGGCGTGCTGACCGGATGGGTTTCAGCAATGACCCGTTCACCCCGGCACAGACCCGTATCGATGCTGAGGATGTGGTGGCTCGGGAACAGCCGAATGGCGATCTGCTGATTTCAGCGCGGCGCAACCGGCTGATCATTGAGGAGCGTCTGCCCGTGCCCGTCAGCCGCCGGCAGCTGATTCAGAAGGAAGAGGAAGTTGAAAATCGCTGGGTGTTCGGTGTCGACAATGACGACCGCGATGGACTGTTCGTCGGTCGCAACCTCAAACCGATCACATTCGGCACAGATACCGAGCTCAGTCTTCAACCGCAGGTGATGGTGCAGCGCGCCATCGATGGCGGCAGCGACATCGATCCAGGGGACCTGTTCGGTCTTGAGGCGAAGCTGGTCGGTCGGTATGACGGCACCAAAGTCAGAGCAGACGCCGACATCAGCAGTTTCAGCGGTGATGACTTCCTCGAGAACAGTCGCTATTGGGGAAGCGTCGAGCGTAGTTTCGAGCTTGGAGCTCTGGGGGAGGTGACCACCAACCTCTTTGGCACCTATCGCTACCGCACCTGGAATGGATCCCTCGGCAAGACCGATATCCAGGCTGCCTATGGCGTCTATGGCGAGAAGAAAGGGGAATTCGAGCTGGGCAACTCGCGGCATCGCTTCCTCGTCCGTGGAGCCATGGGCGACTACTACGCCGAACGGTTTGACAGCAACCGCAAGCTGCGATCCGGTCGCGGCAGCCTGTTTGCCTCACTCACCAGCACGATCCCGATCTGGCGCGGATCCACCGCAGAGCTCACCCCATTGGCCGCCTATCGCTACTCCCCCGTCGCCGTGGTGCCCGGCGTCAGCCTCACCACCAACCTGAACAGCACGGTGGCGCTCTACGGCGCCGGCGACCATCAGGAGAGCATCAGCTTCAGTGGAGGGCCGACGCTGACCCTCGGCACCTTCAGCAAACCATTCCTGGATTTCACCCAGATTTCCGTCATCGGCGGCGGCACCCTTCGCAATGGCGCCAGTCCATTTGAGTTCGACCGAATTGTCGACTTCGGCACGCTGGGCGTCGGTCTCACCCAACAGATCGTCGGTCCTTTGCTGCTCAGCACCGGCGTCAATGTCAACGTCGATTCAGGATCGGAGTACTACGGCGATGTGATCAATTCGAGCATCGAATTGCGTTGGCAACGCCGCAGTTATGACGTGGGGGTTTACTTCAATCCCTATGAAGGCATTGGCGGCGTCCGTTTCCGGCTGAATGACTTCAACTTTGATGGCAGCGGCGTGCCCTTCGTTCCCTACACCCCAGCGGACTGGTTCCTCGAGGACGACAGCGAACTGCCGCTTTGAATTAGTCCCCACCGCCGATGATCAGATCACTGCCGGTGAGCTTGGCGCCGGCAAAACGGATGCCCTCCGTTCGCACGTCCGGTGCGAAGGCATTGATCACAACAGCAGACCGGAGATCAGCACCACGCAGATCCGTGCCCGTTAAGTCGGCATTGGTGAGAGTGGCCCCGCGAAGATCAGCCATCACCAGCCGGGCTCCACTGAGATCGGCACCCTCGAGGTTGGCGCCCCTCAAATCCGCCCCCTCAAGATCAGCATCTCGAAGATCCGCGCCGATCAGGTGGGCCTCCTGCAGCTCAACGCGGCGCAGATTACAGCCCCTGCACGCCCTCTGATCCAGCAACCGCTCCCGTGGATCCGGCCGATGCTCCACCGCTTGAAGCGGCAGAGCCAGCAACAGCGCGAGCCAGCCAAGTTGAATCACGGACTTCTCCCACTAACCCTGTCTCTTTCATAGACACAAGAGTCTGATGGTGCCATCAGACGTTGCTGAAGCCGTTGATGTACGGCAATGCCTCCATCAACTGTTGAACCTCTGGACCATGGGCCAGCAACTGCGACGTGGCATCCCAGCGGCCGCTCAGCAACATCTGCCGCGGCCCCTCATCCACAGCAACACTCCATTGTTGATCCGCAGACGTCAGCTGTTCAGCCTTCAGATCCAGAGACCAGGTCTGATCCGGACGATCATGGACCTGTCGCTGGATCGCCTCCACCTCCGCGGCCGACGCCGTGGCACAGGGGATGCCGAGGGCGAGACAGTTGCCGTAGAAGATCTCGGCGAAGCTAACGCCCACCACCGCGCGGATGCCCCAGCGCATCAGTGCCTGAGGTGCGTGTTCGCGACTGGATCCGCAACCGAAGTTGCCATTCACCACAAGAACTGACGCTCCCTGAAATCGCGCCTGGTCGAAGGGGTGCTCACCCTCGCGTTCACGACGGTCATCCGCGAACACCTGGTCACCCAGGGCATCGAAACTCACGCACTTGAGGAAGCGGGCAGGAATGATCCGATCGGTGTCAATGTCCTCGCCGCTGACGACAAGGGCACGACCCACCACCTGGCTCACCGGACCGGAAGGAAAGCTGCTCATCAGACCGCGGATTGAAGTGACAGGGTGCGGACATCGGTCACCTGGCCGTGGACAGCGGCAGCTGCCACCATCGCCGGACTCATCAACAGGGTGCGTCCGCTGGCAGACCCCTGCCGCCCCTTGAAGTTGCGATTGCTGGAACTGGCACTGATCTGCCGGCCTTCGAGGCGATCGGGATTCATCGCCAGACACATCGAACAACCCGGTTCACGCCACTCGAAGCCAGCGTCTTGGAACACACGATCGAGTCCTTCCGCTTCCGCTGCCTTCGCCACCTGCTCGGAACCCGGCACCACAAAGGCCTTGATGCCATCAGCGACGTGGCGACCACGGGCCACAGCCGCCGCCGCCCGCAGATCGCTGAGTCGACCGTTGGTGCAACTGCCAATGAAGCAGACATCCACAGGCACCCCCGCAATGGCGGTACCGGGCTGCAGATCCATATAGCGATAGGCCTCCTCGGCGATGGGTCGCTCACCTGGCTCCAGCTGCTCAAGCTGCGGAATGCACTCATCGATGCCCAGCCCCTGACCCGGTGTGATGCCCCAGGTCACTGTGGGAGCGATGCTGGCCGCATCAAACACCACCTCGTCATCCACCACAGCGTCCGGATCGCTGGCCAAGCCGCGCCACCAGCTCACGGCCCGATCCCAGGCAGCACCCGAAGGGGCTCCTGCTCGACCGCTGAGGTAATCAAAGGTGACTTGATCTGGATTCACATAACCGCAACGGGCACCACCCTCGATCGCCATATTGCAAAGGGTCATCCGCTCTTCCATCGACAGCGCCTCCACCGCTGGGCCCGCGAACTCATAGGCAAATCCGACGCCCCCCTTCACACCGAGCGTCCGGATCACGTGAAGGATCAGGTCCTTGGCCGAGACCCCATCGGACAGCCGACCGTTCACCTGGATGCGCCGGACCTTGAGTTTCGACATGGCCAGGCTCTGACTGGCCAGCACATCGCGCACCTGACTGGTGCCAATGCCGAAGGCGATGGCTCCAAAGGCCCCATGGGTCGACGTATGGGAGTCGCCACAGGCGACGGTCATCCCGGGCTGGGTCAGCCCCAGCTCCGGAGCGATCACATGCACGATGCCCTGTCGGCCGCTGCCGATGCCGTTGAGGGTGATCCCATGGTCAGCGCAGTTGCGCTCCAAGGTGCTGAGCATCTCCTCAGCCAAGGAATCAGCAAACGGACGACTCTGGGAGGTGGTGGGCACGATGTGATCGACCGTGGCCACAGTCCGCTCGGGGCAGCGCACGCTCAGACCCTTGTCGCGCAGCGCCGCAAACGCCTGAGGGCTGGTGACCTCATGGATCAGATGAAGACCCACGAACAGTTGGGTGGATCCGCCGGGAAGCTCCGCCACCCGATGCAGGTCCCACACCTTGTCGTAGAGGGTGCCGGAACTCAAGCCGCTCTGCTGCAGGGACCGTTGACCCTACGACTGGGCCAGCAGTCGTCGACGCAGGCGATCCAAGGCACGGATCACCGTGAGCTGCTGAACGGCCCCCCGCCCGCGTCGGTCCCCGAACCGTTCCGCAGTCGCCTCACAACCATCGGGACCGCTGACTGCCAGATGCACCAGCCCGACGGGCTTCTCGTCAGTTCCACCACCGGGACCGGCGATGCCGCTCACCGCGATCGACCAATCCGTCCCCAGACGCTGCCGCGCCCCCTCGGCCATGGCCGCCACCACTGGATCCGAGACAGCTCCATGGCGCTCAAGCAGCTCGGCAGGGACATCGAGCAGCTGCTGCTTCACCGCATTGCTGTAGGCAATCACCCCCCCAGCGAACACAGCGGATGAACCTGGAACAGCCGTCAACGCGGCGCCGAGACCACCACCGGTGCAGGACTCCGCCACCGAAAGGGTTTGCCCCGACCGTTGGAGCAACGCCAACACCACCGACGCCAGGCTGTCGTCGGTGGTGCCGTAGCAATGCTGAGCGGTGCGGCGGCGCAGCTCAGCTTCCACCGGATCCAACAGAGCCGCTGCAGATTCTGCGGAGCTGCCACAGGCCGTGAGTCTGAGCTTCACATCTCCAAGGGAGGCATACGGCGCCACCGTGGGATTCACCCCCTCAAGCAGATCAGCGACCTGCTCGGCCAAGTTGGATTCACCAATGCCGCTGAAGCGCAACAGGCGACTCACGAACACCCCTGTTGCCCCTCCGTGACGCCGCAACCAGGGTTCCGCCGTGGCCTCAAACATCGCCCGCATCTCCGAGGGCACACCAGGGAAGGTGAGGATCGTGAAATCCGGCAAGGGGGACCAGATCATGCCGGGGGCCGAGCCCAGGGGATTGGGCAGCACAGCAGCCCCCCTGGGAAGAAAGGCCTGGCGGCGATTGCTCGGCGCCACCGCCCGACCACCAGCCGAGAGGTTGGCTTGAATCTCGTCCCAGAGCTCCGGACGTTCCTCAAGAGGCGTCTCAAACGCCGCAGCCAGGGATTCGGTGGTGAGGTCATCCGGTGTGGGACCGAGACCACCGGTGGTGATCAGAACCCGACAGCGCCCACTGGCCTCGCGGGCGGCTGCGGCCAACCGCTGACGGTTATCGCCAACCACGGTCTGGCGGTAGTGGGGAAGTCCAAGGCCCGCCAGCCGTTCGGCAATCCAACGGGCATTGCCGTTGAGGATGTCTCCCAGAAGCAGCTCCGTGCCAACGCAGAGAATTTCAACACCGGCTTCAGCCATGGCGATCGCGGCAGGAGGTGAGGCTGGCTTCTGGGGATGGTGATGTCTGGGTGAGGGCCCGCTCCGTCTGAAGCTGACGCCGGCTGATCACCACGGTGGCCACCAGGATCGCGGTGGCCAGTGCCAACCAGAGAAAGCGCATTTCGGCATTGGCCACCACCAGGGCCAATGCCGCCAGCCACTGGGTGAAGACATAAATCAGCAACACGGTGCGGCGATGGCTGAAACCGGCCCGCAGCAGCCTGTGATGCAGATGTCGACGATCGGGATGGAAGGGGGAACGGCCCTCCCGCAGGCGGCCCATGATCACCGCAGACATGTCGGCCAGCGGCAGGGAAAGGATCAGCAGCGGCAACAACAGGCTGACGGTGGTCAGCCCCTTCGCCGGACCGACGATGCTGACCGCGGCAAGGGTGAAACCAAGGAAATAGGAGCCGCCATCGCCCATGAAGATGCGGGCTGGATTGAAGTTGTGACGGAGAAAGCCAAGACAGCAGCCGGCGAGAGCCGCTGCCAGGAAACCTGCCGCCACTTGATGCAGGGAAAAACTCACCGAGATCAGACCAACGGCAGCGATGCCAGCGACACCGGCGGCCAGACCATCCAGCCCATCCAGCCAGTTGATCGCGTTGGTGATGCCGACCAACCAGATCACGGTTGCCAGGAGGCTCAGGCTGTCACTGAGCGCGATCGCTGAGCCGGACCCGTTCACCCAGGGCAGATCAATGGCTCCGATGCGGACGCCCTGGCTCCAGATCACGCAGGCAACAGCGAACTGACCCGCTAACCGGGGCCAGGGTGAAAGGTCGAACAGGTCGTCGGCAAGACCGATCAGAAAAAAGCACAACGAACCCGCCAGAGTGCTCCAGATCAGCTGATCCCGGGCCGGAGCGAGCAGGCCGAATCCACCGAGCAGCCAGATCACGGTGAGCGACAGTCCAAAGCCAGCCACCATCGCGATGCCCCCCAACCGGACCATGGGGGCGGTGTGCTGCTTGCGGGGATCAGGCTGATCGGTGAGCTGGAGCCGAAGTCCGAGACCACGGACAACAGGGACCAGAACCATCGTGACCCCAGCGGCCAACAGGAAACTCAGCGTGGCAACCAGTAAGGGGCTGGCAGCGAGGGACACGCAGGCTCCTGAATCAGAACAACCCTTTGCAGGGGAGATGTTCTCCGGATCCTAGGGAGAGTGAACCCTGGGATCCACAGGGACTTGGTCCAGTCAGGCAAGCGCTGGCTGACGCGCAGCGGCATAGAGCGGGAAGCGTTGGCAAAGCGCCTCAACCCGACGCAGGCACTGCTGCTGAACAGCGTCATCCTCAGGGTTCAGGAGGCGGTCGGCGATGACATCAGCCACCTCGCGGAACGCACCGGCATCAAAGCCCCGGGTGGTAAGTGCTGCGGTACCCAGGCGCAGGCCGCTGGTGACGAAGGGGGATTCGGGATCAAACGGCACCGTGTTCTTATTGGCCGTGATGTGGACATCACTGACGAGGAGATCAGCCACCTTGCCGGTCATGCCGACAGAGCGAAGGTCAAGCAACACCACGTGGTTGTCGGTGCCACCGCTGACGACGTCGATGCCGCGGGCGATCAAACGCTCTGCCAGAGCGGCTGCATTCGCCACCACGTGCTGGCTATAGGTCTTGAACGCTGGTTGCAGGGCCTCGCCGAAGGCCACCGCCTTGGCCGCGATGACGTGTTCCAAAGGTCCGCCCTGACTGCCGGGGAACACAGCCTTGTCGAATTTCTTGGCGAAGTCGGCATCACGGCAGAGGATCAGACCACCACGGGGACCGCGCAGGGTCTTGTGGGTGGTGGTGGTGACCACATCACAGTGGGGAACGGGGCTGGGATGCACGCCTGCCGCCACCAGACCAGCGATATGAGCCATATCGGCGAGCAGGAACGCACCCACTTCATCGGCAATGGCGCGGAAGGCGGCGAAATCAATGGTGCGGGGGTAGGCCGAAAAGCCACAGACGATCAGCTTCGGCTTGTGCTCCAGAGCCAGCTGCCGGATGGCCTCCATGTCCAGCCGCTGGGTCTCGCGATCGACGCCGTACTGGACCACGTTGAACCACTTTCCGCTCACATTTACCGGCGAGCCATGGGTCAGGTGACCGCCATGGGAAAGGTCCAATCCCATGATCGTGTCTCCCGGCTGAAGCAGCGCCAGGAAGACAGCGAAATTGGCCTGGGCACCACTGTGGGGCTGCACATTCGCCCAGGCCGCACCGAAGAGTTCCTTGGCCCGTTCGATCGCCAGCTCTTCGATGGCATCAACGTGCTCACAACCGCCGTAATACCGCTTGCTGGGGAGCCCCTCGGCGTACTTGTTCGTCAGAACTGAACCCTGGGCGTCCATGACGGCCCGGGAGGCGAAATTTTCGCTGGCGATCAGCTCCAGGTGGGTTTCCTGACGCTGCTGCTCCTTCTCAATTAGGGCTGCAATGGCGGGATCGGCGGCCGCAAGACCTTTGTTGATCGAAGAAGCAGTGCTGTCGCTCATGACGCCCGGGCGTTGTCCTCACTTGATCGTAAGAAACCGTTTCGAAAGGAAACTGGAACAACAGCTGTCCAAAAAAAAACTGCCCGATTGGGCAGTTTTCAAGCGCGCCTGGAGAGATTCGAACTCCCGACCCTCTGATCCGTAGTCAGATGCTCTAATCCGCTGAGCTACAAGCGCTGGCGTGAATCCATGAGACCCCATCAAGGGTCCCGTCGTCAACTGGAGCACACGCGCGGCAGGATCGGGGGAGAACTGTGTTCATCGTCGAGATGCCGATCCGCTGGTACGGCCCTGCTGACCCAACCGATCCGACTTACCGCCATTTCGAGCGGATCGTGAATCTCTGTCTGCACGCAGGTGTCTTTGCGGCCGTCAACAGTGGTGCCTGGTTCGTGCAGGAGATGCGTCAACCGTTTCCCGCCGATCGGCTGCCCTGGATCACCGGCATCTGGTTCGGCGTGCTGCTGGTTCAGTTCATCGCTGTGCTGGTCCAGCGCCCAGGACCGATTGAACCAGCGGAATAACGGCAGCATGGGTGGAGATGCCATCACCGCAGATGTCTCTTCCCGCTGCCGACCTGCAGGAGCTGCAATCCACCCTGGCTGACCGCCTCTACATCCAGGTTTCGGGCTGGCATCTGTATCTCGGAGATGCAGATCTGGCCCAACCTCTCGCCATTGAGTGCAGTGCCCTGATTGACCAGGGGGCCTCGGTGGCGGCGAGAAAGTCTCTGGAGGCGGTGACAGTTCCGGTGGCTGGTGGAGCCAGCAAGCTGCCGCTCTCGCGCCTGATGCCTCCGGCACAGCTTCGTGAACTCGAGGAGATCCTGGAGTCCTACTGCCGATAAGGTTGCGGCCATCCGAGGGCGATGGTGTGCTGATCATCGAAGTCACCAACGCACGCGAGGTGGTGCGTCAGCGCATCGGCCGGCTTGGGGAACGGTTGATCGGGCGGGTGGTGGATCCGGAAGCTCAGGTGGAGAAGGCGCTGATTCAGGAGTTGGAGACGGCCTTCAAGGAGTTCGGCATCGAAGCGCGAATTGTGTCGGTGCAGGGCCCTCAGCTGGTGGGACGCCAGCAGCTCGAACTACCGATTCAGGTGCGCGAGGAGCGGGACGTGCGGCTCATCGACGCCTGAGCCTGCGCTTAACACCCGCTGCGATGTCCCGAACCTCGGCGATGCCGAAGGCTGTTGCCGCCAGGCCGTACACAAGCAGTCCAAGCAAGCCTGGCAAAGCGATCTGCAGAACCAGACCGACCGCTCCCTGCGGCCAGCTGAACCAACCCTGCAGGGCCCAGGCCACAGCCGCCGCCATGCAACCCGCCAGGCTCAGACACGTCACATCACGCCCCCACCTGCGCAGCGGCAATCCCTGGAGGCGGCGGCGCAGGGCCAGGAGCAGACCCAGGCATGTGAGTGCATTGATCGCCACAGTGGCCAGCACCAGTCCAGGCGCCCCGAAATTGAAGGGCGACTGATTGCCCCACGGCGTTGGTCCACCCACCAGTAACCAGTCGAAGATCACGTTGAGGCCGATCCCCGCCAACGAGAACCGAAACGGTGTGGTGCCATCGCCAAGGGCATAGAACACCCGCACCAGCACGTCCCGGCCGAGATAAACCGGCATCCCAAAGCCGTAGGCCATCAACAGCCCGGTGACCAGCTGCGCCGCGGCAGCATCGAACGCGCCGCGTTCGTACACCAGCGCCACGATCGGCGCCCCCAGGGCGATGAACAGCCCCCCCAGAGGAATCATTGACGCCGTTGACAGCATCAGTCCCTGACGAATGCGCTCCACCAGCTCGGGGCGATCCTCACCGGCCGTGAGACGGGCAAAGGTCGGCAGCAAAGGCACCAACAGGGCATTGGAAATCAGCCCCAGCGGCGTCTGCACAAGCAGATTGGCATAACCGAGACCCGCTGCAGCTCCTGCAATCCCGGAGGCGAAGAACAGATCGGTGAACACATTGATCTGCAGCATCCCGGAGGACAACGTCGCCGGCCCCATCACCTGCCACACCTCCCGCACGCCGGGATGGCGCCAATCCCACACCAGTTGAAATCGCGCCAGACCCTGACGGATCAGGGCCGGCAGCTGGATCAGCCACTGCAGCAAGGCCCCCACCAGCGTGGCCAGCGCCAGCACCACACCGCCGCTCATGGCAGCAGCCGGCAAGGTGATCCCACTGCCCAACTGCCACCAGAGCAGCCCAACCCCAACCACCAGCGCAGCACTGGACATCAACGGAGAGATCGCCGGGATCCAGAACTCATCGGCGGCATTGAGTGAGCCGAAACCGAGGCCGATCAGACCGGCCAGCAGGGCCATCGGCGCCATCAGCTGCAACTGCACAGTGGCGATGGCGTGCAGCTCCGGGCTCAACCCTGGCCCCACCAGCGTGATCAAGGGATCAGCCGCCAGCACCAGCAGCAGCGTGACCAGCAGCAGCAAGGCACTCACGCTGGTGTTCAAGGCCGCCAGGATGTGAGCCCCCTCAGCTCGGGGACGGCGGCTCAGCACGCTGACCATGGCGCTGTGAAAAGGGCCGTTGATTCCCCCCAGCAGGATCAGCAGAAATCCAGGCAACACATAGGCATAGTTGTATGCGTCATAGGCAGCGCCCACGCCGAAGGCAGCAGCAATCACCAGCTGCCGCACCAGCCCTCCCACCTTGCTGAGCAGCGTGCCCAGGGTCACCACCAGGGCGATTCCCTTGAGTGATCGCGCCATTCGATCCCCAGATGATGGCCGCATTGTGGTGGGAGCACAGGAGACCATGGGCACTCCCTGGCTAGAGCCATGACCGGCTGCACGACCCCCGGCGATGCCCTGCTTAGCTTTGAACCGCTTGAAGAAGGCGTTCTGATCAAGCGCTACAAGCGTTTTCTGGCGGATGTAGAACTCAGCAGCGGAGAGGTGATCACCGCCCACTGCGCCAACACCGGCCCGATGACTGGGGTGTTAATCCCAGGCCAGCGGGTTCGACTGCGCCATGCCCCCTCACCCAAGCGCAAGCTGGCTTGGACCTGGGAGCAAGCCGAGGTGCCAGGGGCGGACGGTGCCCCCTGCTGGGTGGGCATCAACACGGCGCTGCCCAACCGCTTGATAAGGGCCACGATCGAAGCCGGCTGCTTGGCCGCTCAGCTGGGGCCCATCGCCAGCATCCGCGCCGAAGTGGCCTACGGAGCCAACAAACGCAGCCGGATTGATCTGCTGCTCACGCCGACCGACTCCAATCCTGATCAGCGGCCGATCTATCTCGAGGTGAAAAACACCACCTGGACCGATGGCACCACAGCCCTGTTCCCAGACACGGTGACTGAACGTGGCCAGAAGCACCTGGTGGAGCTGATGGGTGTTCTTCCAGATTCCAGAGCGGTGTTGGTTCCCTGTCTGAGTCGTCCGGATGTGACGGAGTTCGCGCCAGGGGACAGCGCGGATCCGCGCTATGGAGAACTGTTCCGCGAGGCGATCAAAGCCGGCGTGGAGGTGCTGCCCTGCCGCTTCCGCTTCCAGGCAGATGGAATTCGCTGGGAAGGGATCAGACCCTTGAAACAACTTTGAGATCTTGTATCAATTAACACACCTAAGGGCGAATCTGCGCTGCACTTTGGGTGAGTTCAGTCGGATACACCATCCGGCGTGACCAGCAGCTCTGCACTCTCGTTCATGACAACTGCATTCCACTCGCCTACCAGTAGGCGCCGAAAAACATTGCAGGAGGCCAACCTCCTCGAAGGTCCGTTGATGCTGATTAAGAGCATCCGGGGCTTCAGCTCCAACCGTGCCATGACCTGGCTCGCCTGCGCTCCACTGGCGCTGATGGGTCTCGGCATTTTCACTCTCTCAGCAAAAGCCGAAGAGCTGCCAGATCTCAATGCAGCCTTCCTCGCCAACAACCTCTGGCTGCTGGTGGCCACCATCCTGGTGATCTTCATGAACGCCGGCTTCGCCATGGTGGAAGCCGGCATGTGCCGCCAAAAAAATGCCGTCAATATTCTCGCCAAGAACCTGTTCGTCTTCGCCCTGGCGGTAACCGCCTACTGGTTTGTTGGCTATTCCTTCATGTACGGAGACGCCGCCATCGATGGCTGGCTGTATTTCGGGGGGCTCTTCTTCGATCCAACCGTCACCGCTGAAACCATCAGCGACGCTGGCCTGGTTCCCACTGTTGATTTCCTCTTCCAGGCTGCTTTCGCCGGGACAGCAGCCACGATTGTTTCCGGTCTTGTGGCTGAGCGGATCAAGTTCGGCGAATTCGTGGTCTTCGCCCTGATCCTCACTGCCTTTATTTACCCTGTTGCAGGCAGCTGGGAATGGAATGGCGGCTGGCTCAACAGCGTCGGCAATGCCGAATTCATTGACTTTGCCGGTTCTTCGATCGTGCACTCCGTCGGTGCCTGGGCTGGCCTTGTGGGTGCTGCACTGCTTGGACCCCGCATCGGCAAATACGTCGGCGGCAATGTGCAGGCCATCCCTGGCCACAACATGTCCATCGCAACCCTCGGCGCGCTGATCCTCTGGATCGGCTGGTACGGCTTCAACCCCGGCTCCCAACTGGCCATGGATCAGTGGGTCCCCTACGTGGCTGTCACCACCACCCTCGGCGCTGCCGGCGGTGCCATCGGCGCCACGGTGATCTCCACGATCACCTCCAAAAAGCCTGACCTCACCATGATCATCAACGGCATCTTGGCCGGCCTGGTGAGCGTGACCGCCGGTTGCGGCAACCTCACCCTGACTGGGTCCTGGGTTGCCGGCTTGGTGGGCGGCATCATCGTCGTCTTCTCGGTGTCTGCTCTTGACTCTGCGGGCATCGATGATCCCGTCGGCGCCTTCTCCGTCCATGGAGTCTGCGGCGTCTGGGGCACCCTGGTGATCGGTCTTTGGGGTTTCGACGTTCAGGGTGATGGATCCCCCCTCGGCCTTCTGGTCGGCGGTGGTATTGAACAACTCGGCATCCAAGCTTTGGGTACCGCTGCTTACGCCATCTGGACCGTTGTGACCTGCTTCATCGCCTGGCAAATCATCGGTGCTCTCTTCGGTGGCATCCGCGTTACCGAGCAGGAAGAGACCGAAGGTCTGGACATCGGCGAGCACGGCATGGAGGCCTACGCCGGCTTCTCCACCACCAATAACTGATCCCTTTCAGGCTTCAGTTCACTGCCCGGCCCTCAGGGCCGGGCTTTTTGATGGCCTGCTGATCGCAGCACGCCCCATAGAGTCATGAAACTGCAGCGCCCGTTATGGACACCCACGCCTTCAAGCGCTCCCTCCACCATTCAGAGCGCTACAACCGGCGGGGCTTCGGACGGGCCGAGGAAGTGGCCGAGAGCCTGGAGCAGGCCTACCAGAGCGGCTTGATCGGCACGATCCGGGACAACGGCTACAAGCTCAGCCATGGCCGGCTCACGGTTCGCCTGGCCGAGGCCTTCGGGTTCTGCTGGGGGGTGGAGCGGGCCGTGGCCATGGCCTACGAGACCCGCAAGCACTACCCCGCCGAGCGCCTGTGGATCACCAATGAGATCATCCACAACCCTTCGGTGAACGACCATCTGCGCGAGATGGATGTTCAGTTCATCCCTGTTGAACAAGGCGTCAAGGATTTTTCCGGCGTCACCTCCGGTGATGTGGTGATCCTTCCCGCCTTCGGCGCCACCGTTCAGGAGATGCAGCTGCTCAACGAACGGGGATGCCACATCGTGGACACCACCTGCCCGTGGGTCTCCAAGGTATGGACCACGGTGGAAAAGCACAAGAAGCACACGATCACCTCGATCATCCACGGCAAGGTGAAGCACGAGGAGACCCTCGCCACCAGCTCCTTTGCTGGGACTTACCTGGTGGTTCTGGACATGGAGGAAGCCCAAATCGTGGCGGACTACATCCTGGGCAAGGGCGACCGTGACGCCTTCATGCAGCGCTTCTCCGCCGCCTGCTCCCCTGGCTTTGACCCGGACCGTGATCTCTCACGCCTTGGCGTGGCCAACCAGACCACGATGCTCAAAAGCGAAACCGAAGAGATCGGCCGCCTGTTCGAACGCACGATGCTGAGCAAATACGGCCCAGCTGAGCTCAACGATCACTTCGTGGCTTTCAACACCATCTGCGATGCCACCCAGGAGCGTCAGGACGCCATGTTTTCCCTCGTGGACGAACCGCTTGATCTGATGGTGGTAATCGGCGGCTTCAACTCCTCCAACACCACGCACCTGCAGGAGATCGCCCTGAGCCGCGGCATCCGCTCCTTCCACATCGACACGCCGGATCGTCTCGATGCCCAGGCCAATGCCATTGAACACAAACCGCTCAACGAAAACCTGCGACTCGAAAGCAATTTTCTGCCAGCTGGACCGGTCACCGTTGGCATCACCTCCGGCGCCTCGACACCGGATCGGGCCGTGGAGGAAGTGATCGAGAAACTGATGCTGCTCAGCGAGAGCTGATTGGCCTCAGCTTTACATTGGTTCACACCACCTGAACCGTCTCAGTCCCGCTCTGTGCTGCTCTTGTCGCGCTCTGACCCCGACAACCTGCTCCATGGTTCGGACCCGCAGGTGCGTTGTTACCGCAGCGGTTTCTCCGATCAGATGGAGATGCTGGCGCCCACCACGCAGGTCGTTACCTACCTAAACGGTCACCAGAGTTGGTTCGAGCGCTGTGCCAAGCCGATGCAGGTTGCGGCGCTTGACCACCAGTCCTATGCGCTGACCCTCGGACGCTTCGGCAACTTCGGTTTCGAGGTGGAGCCGACCATCGCGCTGCGTTTGTTGCCAGAAGATAAACAGCTTTATCGCATCGAAACGGTTCGGACCGTTCCGCAATCTCTCGTCTTACGCGACCACTACGACGTGGACTTTCAAGCGTCCATGCAGTTGATCGACCAGGACTCGACGACATCCGTGAACTGGGACCTCGATCTGAGCGTCTGGATACGACTCCCCAAGGTGATCACCATGCTTCCCGAACAACTGGTGCAATCCAGTGGCGATCATCTGCTGCGCCAGATCGTCCGGCAGATCTCAAGACGGCTGACCTGGAAGGTTCAGGAGGACTTTCACGCCAGCCATGGGCTCCACTGCCCGCCTCGTCGACGGGCAGCGTTCTGACGCAAGGGTCAGCGGTTAGCCCAGATCTTGTTCACGATCTCCATGCCGCTGAACGCCTGCCAGAGGAACAGTGTCAGCGTGCCCATGTTCAAGCCGACATGGGCCTTGCGCGCGATCATGTTGCCCCGTTGCATCAGCGGAGACAGGGAGGCCGCCAGGGCGATCATCCCCGTCATGGCCAGACCCACCAGCAGGTGAGGTCCAACGAACAATTTGCCGTTGTTCAGGTAAGTCACGGCCATGCCGCCAAGGGTGCCGACGGTCATCACCGCCAGCAGGATGCTTCCCCATAGGTAGTGGCGCTGAGCGAATTTCCCCTTAACCAGTTCTTTGCGCTGCTCTGGGGTCCCGGTGCGGGTTTTCTTCGCCTTGATTCCCAGATAGAGAGCCCAGCCACCCATGGCCAACAGGCCCCATTCGGTGAGGGGGTGCACGAAATTCAGGCTGAAAGGCAGGGTGGCCAGCATCGGACGTAACTCGCTGTGGGGACGAGGCTAGGGGTCGACGGGTCCAGTCCGCCTCAGTGCAGGAAATGGCGGCGGCCGGTGAGCAGCATGGCCAGACCCAGTTCATCGCAGGCCTTGACCGACTCCCCGTCCCGAAGGCTGCCTCCGGGATGAATCACGGCTGTGATGCCATGGCTAGCTGCCAGGCGAACGGTGTCATCGAAGGGAAAGAATCCGTCACTGGCCAGCACTGCTCCCTTGGCTTTCTCAGCCGCCGCCTCCAGGGCAATCCGCGCTGAACCGACGCGATTCATCTGACCGGCGCCGACCCCGAGGCTCTGACCATCCCTGGCCACAACGATGGCGTTAGAGCGCACATGCCGCACCAGGCGCCAGGCGAACTCAAGATCCTGCTTCTCCTGAGCGGTAGGAGGCCTCTTGGTTGCCAGCGTCCACTGATCAGGGGTCATCACTTGATCATCGAGGTCCTGCACCAGCAGTCCCCCGAGGATGCTGCGGACGTGATCTGGACCAGCAGCAGCGATCGCATCCGGCGACAGCTCCAGCAGCCGGAGATTGGCCTTGGCGGCCAGGATTTCCCTGGCTTCCGGGGAGAAGGATGGGGCCACGACACATTCCAGAAACAACCCGGTGAGCTCACGGGCTGCGGCGGCCTCCACGGGTCCGTTGATCGCCACGATGCCGCCGAACGCACTGACGCGATCCGCATCCAGCGCTCTCGTCAGCGCGGAAGCCACCACCGGTCCCACAGCCACACCACAGGGGTTGGTGTGCTTCACCACCACGGCAGCGGGGCCGACGGCGTTTGGGCCGTAGCCAAACTCGCGAACCGTCGCCAGAGCTGCCTCCAGGTCCAACAGGTTGTTGGTGCTGAGCTCCTTGCCCTGCAGCTGAATCGCTCCTCCCCATCCCTGACGGGGATGGCTGAACCAGCGTGCTTTCTGGTGTGGGTTCTCCCCATAACGCAAGGTCTGGCGAAGCGGTACTGCCTCCAACCAGGGGCTGCTCACAAGCTCAACCTCGCCAGCCATCCAACGGCTGATGGCGGTGTCGTAGGCCGCGGTGTGCTGAAACGCTTCGAGGGCCAACTGGCGGCATAGATCCGCAGGCACACGACCAGCCGATTCCGCCATGGCCGCCAGCACCGAGGAGTACTGATCCGGGCTGGTGAGCACCGCCACATCAGCATGATTTTTGGCAGCGGCCCGGACCATCGCCGGACCTCCGATATCGATGTTTTCGATCGCCTGATCCCAGGTGACATCCGCTCGGGCCACCGTTTCCCGGAACGGGTACAGATTCACCACCACCAGATCAATGGCGGGGATGCCCTGCTGCTCCAGATCAGCCTGATGGGCAGCATCACCTCGTTTGGCAAGGATGCCGCCGTGCACCCTCGGATGCAGGGTCTTCACTCGACCACCGAGAATCTCCGGTGCGCCGTTGTGCTCTGACATACGGGTCACCGGAAGTCCGGCATCTTCCAGAACCTTGGCGGTCCCACCACTGGACAGAAGCGCATAACCATGGGTGCGATGCAACGCCTCCGCCAGCGCCACAACGCCGTTTTTGTCGGACACGCTCAGCAGCGCAAAAGGAGCCATGGATTCGTGACGACTGGGTCCTGAGCCAACCTACGCAGCAGGGTTACGGGGGATCGAATGAACAGCCGCCTGGTGATGCTTCATGGCTGGGGTGCCACGTCGGATGATCTGGAACCCCTCGGACGATCACTCGCAGCCGCCATCGATCTTCCTTTGGAGGTGGTGGCGCTGGCGGCTCCCCATCTCCATCCCCAGCCCCCTGGCCGCCAGTGGTACGGCCTTTTCCCTGCAGACTGGGATGGTGTTCCAGCAGCCGTCGAGGCGCTTCAGGAGCGCCTGAAGACGATTACCCGTCAGGGGCCAGCAATGGAACGCACGGTGCTGCTCGGATTTTCCCAAGGTGGCGCCATGGCGCTTGACAGCGGTTGCGGCCTGCCCCTGGCGGGTGTGATCTCCTGCAGTGGCTATCCACACCCAAACTGGGAGCCAGCGGACCAACACCCGCCAGTCCTGGTCATGCACGGCCGTCAAGACACGATCGTCCCTGCAACAGCAATGGACGCCATCACCGCACGGCTCCGATCCAACCGTTGCGAAACCCTCTCATTCGACAACGGTCACACCATCCCAGAAGAAATGGTGCAACCGATGCTGACGTTCTTGAAACGGGTCCTGAAAGGACCCTGATTCAAACGAACGCGTACTCGTACTCTTCCATCTCCTCCCAATCGTCGGCAGAGAGATCGAGCCCCTCAAACAAGGTGTCTTCACCGATCGAATCGACGATGGTGCGCAAGGACGGAAAGAGGAAGTGATTCTCTTCGGCGTACTGAGCGCTGAATAGTCCCTTTTCGCCCCAGAAGAAGCGATCGGTGGTGTGTTCATTGCGTCGCACATTGAGCAACGCCGGAGGTACCAAACCGGCCTCAGCGATGTAGCGACGAGCCGCCGTCACAGGCTTGTACTCACCGGTTTCCAGATGATGAGTGGACACATGGGCAAGGACCCGTTGCCCCGCGAGACGACGGCGGCTGATGCGCTTGCGCTTCTTGGACATGGTCGAGCTCCGGTGAACGTGAATAAAGGAAGAGAGAAGGGGACCGGAGAGGCCGAAACCCTCCGTCATTACCTGGGGCTGGTCGACGCAGGGGCGTCTGCAGACCGCGTCATGCAACGGCTGCGGGCGACCCACAACCATCAAAAGAACACCAACACCAAGCAATGCCGGTTCGGCACCCAGCAGAGAACGCTTCAGCCTCTGCTGTAACTTTGGTTGCATCAGAAATGCAACCAATACAAGAGTTGGTGGGCGTCTGCTCTTGACGAACATCGCCTCGGTCGATAATTAGATCTTAAGACTTTTCCCAGAATTTTCAAGTCCCCTTAACCATTGCTCCCTGGTTCAGTGTCCATTCGCCCACCAGGCCCATTGCAGCTGACGGAACCGTTCCTGACTTTTGCGGATCAACAGCTGGAGCAACTGAACCGCAACCGTTGCTTTCAGCATCTCGCCCTGTATCTCAGTCAGGCAGGGGACAAGGACCGACCACCGCTCGTGCTGATTCGACAGCTCTCGGCTGCTGAACGAACACTTCCCCCCGCCGATGCCGATCCCGAGCTACGGCATCCAGCTCAGGAACGCCGCTGGTACCCCCTACGCGATGGGGAACTGATCCTAGGAGCCCTGCGCGCCGATCTTGTCCCCGCCGAAGCGTGGGACCCGCAACGGGACCAGCAATTGCGCGATGGCGCCGCTGCCCTCAGTCATGCATTGGCGCGAGATCTCGAATGCCTTCAGCTGCGCAACGCCCTGGAACAACAGCAATCCCAGCTGCGCACCATGGTTCATCAGCTGCGGAATCCCCTGTCAGCGCTGCGGACCTACGCCCAGTTGCTGCTGCGGCGTCTGGAGAGCAGCAGCGAACATCGACCACTTGTGGAGGGAATGCTGGCGGAGCAGAACCAGCTCAATCGCTACGTCAATGTCCTCGACAGCATCGGGCAACCGGCCCTGAGTGGACGTCAGCCGGAGCCTGCCCCCTTGATGCTTCCCCCGGACAGCAGTGCTGTGGGCACCAGCCTTCAACAGCAGTTGATGCCCTTGATCGAGCGGGCCAAGGCCATGGCCACGCTGCAAGGGCGGCCTTGGCATGGGCCTGACAACTGGCCCGCCTGGGCCACTGAGTCGGCACGGGTCGCAGCAACAGCGGAGATCGTGGCCAACCTTCTTGAAAATGCTTTCCGCTACAGCCCCCCTGGTAGGGCGATTGGTCTGATGCCCCTGCCCAGTGGTTTGTGCATTTGGGATGAAGGCCCGCCGATCGATCCTGATGAACGAGACGCGATCTTCCAGGAAGGGGTGCGGGGCCGGCGGGGTCGAGACCGTCCGGGCACCGGACTTGGACTCGCCCTGGCCCGTCAGCTGGCAGAAGACGATGGCGGGACGCTTGAACTGTGCGTTGAGCCGTCTCGCTTAGCGGCAGAGCTTCCCCAGCAAGGGAATGCCTTCCACCTCACCTGGTCAGAGCCAGAAGCACCAACGTGAACGTTTCCGTCAGCACCAGTACGGCTCCGTAACTGTCGCCGGTGTGCCCCCCCAGGCGCCGACCGAGGCCCTCTGCGACCACCAGCGCAACGGGAGCCCCGGCCAACAGCATCACCGGATTCAGCACGATGCAGAGAACCAGCAGCACAACTCCGCTAGGGAGGGCATCCCAGCGGGGGCGTCCATGGCGGCGATGAAAGCCGGCCGTTCCGTCGCGGCGTAAATAAGGAAATCGGGCCATCGCCCAGAGCGGTGCCACACGGCTCCAGACACCGACCGTCACCAGGGCCGCTGGCGCGGCCGAACCGAGCTGGACCAAAGCGCCCAGCTGCAGCATCAGCACCATGACCAGGGCCAGCACACCGCTGGCCCCCACACGGCTGTCCTCCATCGCCTCAAGACAACGCTCCGGGCCGGCGGCCAGACCATCGGCCGTGTCCATCACTCCGTCGTGATGCAGCCCGCCGCTGAGCCAGATGCCGAGGGCGATCACCATGGGCGCCGCAGCGCTCATGGTCCAGCCGAGCCGAAGCAGTCCCCAGCAGAGCAGGGCCTGTATGGCACCGATCACCAGACCGATCCAGGAGGCGAATCGGGCAATGCGTTGGAACCGTGGTGACGGCCAAGGCCAGGCCGGCAAGACGCTGTAGAAGATCCAGGCCCCCGCCAGATCGGACAACCAGGGAGAAACGCTCCGAGCGATGGGTCTGTTGCACGGTCCTGGTCTCACCGTAGGGTCGAGACAGGGGGGTCCTTGCCTTGTTCGGCTTCGAGATCAGCGCCCATTGCGCCAACACCGCTGCCCGCTGCGGCTGTTTTCACACACCCCATGGACCGGTGCACACGCCCCGTTTCATGCCCGTTGGCACCCTGGCCACCGTCAAAGGGATCAGCACGGACCAACTCGCCCGCACAGGGGCACAGATGGTGCTGTCCAACACGTATCACCTGCACCTTCAGCCCGGCGAGGAGATCGTTGCGGCCGCCGGGGGGTTGCACGGTTTTATGGGGTGGGACGGCCCGATGCTCACCGACTCCGGCGGCTTTCAGGTGTTCAGCCTTGGAGACCTGAACAAAATCGATGACCGCGGCGTTGTCTTCCGCAACCCCCGGGACGGCCGGATCATCGACATGACCCCGGAACACGCCACGCAGATTCAGATGGCCCTGGGGGCTGACGTGGCGATGGCCTTTGATCAGTGCCCGCCCTATCCGGCCACCGAAAACGATGTGATCGATGCCTGCCGGCGCACCCATGCCTGGCTGGCCCGTTGCGTTGAAGCCCACAGCCGAGACAACCAGGCCCTGTTCGGCATCGTGCAGGGCGGATGTTTTCCCCATTTGCGCCGGGAGAGTGCGCGGGCCGTCGCCGATTTCGACCTGCCGGGAATTGCCGTTGGTGGCGTCAGCGTGGGCGAACCGGTGGAGGAGATGCACCGGATCGTGCGGGACGTCACACCGCTGCTGCCGACACACAAACCGCGCTACCTGATGGGCATCGGCACATTGCGGGAGATGGCCGTGGCGGTGGCCAACGGCATCGACCTCTTCGATTGCGTTCTCCCCACACGGCTCGGCCGTCATGGCACAGCCCTCGTGGGTGGTGAACGCTGGAACCTGCGCAATGCGCGTTTCCGCCATGACCACACTCCCCTGGACCCGTCGTGCCCCTGTCCCACATGCAGCGGAGGGCACACCAGGGCCTACCTGAACCATCTAATCCGCAGTGAGGAACTGCTCGGGCTCACCCTGCTGAGCCTCCACAACATCACCCATCTCCTGCGCTTCACCACAGCGATGTCCCAGGCAATCCGGGATGGCTGCTTTTCAGAGGATTTCGCTCCCTGGGAGCCGGACTCACCAGCTCATCACACGTGGTAGCGTCCAGCCCAACGCCTTTTGAAGACTAGGGATGGCCTCCTTCACCCTTGACCTGCTGGCACAGCTGCCCGAGGCCTATCAGGCCTTCTCACCACTGATCGACATCCTTCCGCTGATCCCGGTCTTCTTCCTGCTACTGGCCTTTGTCTGGCAGGCCTCCGTTGGTTTCCGCTGATCAGACACCTCTCAAGACAGCCCAGGCGAAGGCAGGCAGAGACAGCATTCGCCTCCAGCGACTGGGTTCCTGAATCAGGCGATACAGCCACTCGATGCGATAGCGGCACATCCATGCCGGAGCTCGCTTCTTGACGCCAGCCCAGACGTCGAAGCTGCCGCCGACCCCCATCCAGAGTCCTGATCGGCTGTCACTCACTCGTTCCGACCAGGTTTCCTGACGAGGAACGCCCAGGGCAACCAAGACCAGATCGGGATTGAGCTGATGGAGTTCGGCTTCGATGCCATCCCAGGCATCAGCTGGCTGGTAGCCATCCACAGCAATGACCAGGTTCAAGCCTGGAAGGCGTTGGGGCAGCGATTGACGAAGGCTGTCCATCACAGCGGGGGCTGCGCCCACGAGAGCCACCCTCCAACTGTGCGCTGCGGCGTATTCGAGAAGCGTCCAGGCCAGTTCGATGCCGGCGGTCTTCACCACACTGACCCGTTGCCGTGCCAGGGCCCAAACCACTCCAGCACCATCAGGGATCACCAGGTCAGCCCCTTCGATGGCGTGGCCCAGCTCCGGCAAGCTGCGAGCCGTCATCGTCATCTCAGCGTTGAGGGTGACGATGCGACCACCACCACGGGCGTGCAGCCCGATGGCAGCTGACTGAACATCACGGCAGGCATCCACGGGGATTCCGAGAACCCGGCACCGGCGGTGATCGTCTGGAGTGGTGGTGACTGAGTCCATCGCCGAAGGGCTGCATTGGAGAATTTAAAAGCGGCGACAAGACGGGTCATGGTGGTGACGGCAACACAGACCCAAAAGGATCAGGATCATCGCGATGCAGTCCTGGCTCGGCTCGATCGATCGATTGAGCAGGTGGTGCTGGAACGTCAGGACCCAATCAGTGGTTTGCTGCCCGCCAGCACCGCCCACACGGTTCACGGCAACTACGGCGATGCCTGGGTGCGGGACTGTGTCTACTCCGTGCAGTGTGTCTGGGCTCTGGCCATGGCCCACCGTCGCCGCCATGGAGCCCACGACAGGCGGGCCTGGGAGCTTGAGCAACGGGTGATCTCCCTGATGCGGGGGTTGCTGCGAGCCATGCTGCGCCAGGCCGGGAAGGTGGAGCGCTTCAAAGTCAGCCTCGATCCTCTCGACGCTCTGCACGCGAAGTACGACAGCAGCAGCGGCGATCCGGTGGTGGCGGATGACGCCTGGGGACATCTGCAACTCGATGCCACTTCCCTGTTTCTGCTCCAGCTGGCTCAACTCACCCGCGGTGGCTGCACCGTGATCCAGAGCCGGGATGAGGTGGATTTCATTCAGAACCTCGTGTACTACGTCGCCCGGGCGTATCGAACCCCTGATTACGGCATCTGGGAACGGGGCGACAAAGGCAACAACGGCTTGCCCGAACGCAATTCCAGCTCCATCGGCATGGCGAAAGCCGCTCTGGAGGCCCTGGAAGGCCTCGACCTCTTCGGGGTCCACGGTGATGGGTCGTGCCAACTGCTCATCCCCCAGGGAGCTGTGGTTCGTCTGCGGCGGGCCCTCGAAAGCCTGTTGCCGCGGGAATCCGCCAGCAAGGAAGCCGACAGCGCTTGCCTGTCGGTGGTGGGCTTCCCTGCCTGGGCCATCGAAAACCAGGACCTGGTGCAGCGGACCCTGCGCCGGGTACGGCGGGAACTGGGCGGCACCTATGGCTACAAACGCTTTCTTCGTGATGGCCATCAAACCGCCGTGGAAGACGTCAATCGTCTTCATTACGAGCCGGAGGAGCTCGCCCAGTTCGAAGGGATTGAATCGGAGTGGCCGCTGTTTCTGGCCTTTGAACTGGTCACCGCCTGCTGCGAGGAACGCTGGCAGGACGCCCGCTCCTGGCAGGACAAGCTGGCAGCCCTGGCCGTGCATCGGGATGGGGAAGCGCTCTACCCCGAGCTGTATCAGGTGGCTGCTGATCGGGTCGAAGCGGAACGGAGACAGCCAGGCAGCCAGCCTCGCCAGGCCAACAGCAATCTCCCCCTGATCTGGACACAAAGCCTGGCCTGGCTGGGCGAAATGCTGCTGGAGGGATTGATCACACCAGAGGATCTCGACCCCTGCGAGCGGCGACACGCCATGGGGCTCGGAGCTGACGGCATGCTCGTGGCCTTCGCTGCAGAGACAACCTCCGTCAGGCAGGCCCTGATCGACGCCGGTTTGCCGCTGGACAGTGGTGATGGGATCACAATCCAGCCCTCGGATGCCCTGGCAGCCCGGTGGAGCTCCATCGGGGCCAATCCAAGACTCGGCCTGAGTGGCAAACCGGTGCAGCGCATCGAAACCGAGGACACCGCACGGCTGTACCGTCTCGGGGAACAGACCCTGGCCTTCACGACAGCGGTGCTGGAGGACGGCATCAGCTACCTGGCCGATGACCCGCTTCAGTTAGAGGACAGCGTGGTGGATGAACTCCATCTGCTGAGGCGTCACTGGCGTGGTCCAGGGCTGCCACTGCTGTTGATCCCCGTCAGCGCTGAATCCTTCCAGCATCATCCCGAGGTCTTCCTGCAGCTGGGACAAACGCTGCTCACCGGCCGCATCGGGGACATCCCTGTGCAGTTCGACCAGCTGAAACAGCTGGCCAGTCAGGCCAGTTGGGTGACTCTGCGAGAGGGGGGGGGCGACATTGAGCCGACGGCCCTGGAACGGAGCCGACCCTCTCTGCTGCAGGACGCCACAGACCTCCGCGATCTCACGGCCGCTGAAGAACAGGAGCTCGACGAAACCGACGCTGACCTTCTGCGGAGAAGGTTGTGGAACACCCAGTCGCTGCATGAACAGGCCGACGTTCTGGACCTGCTGCAACGACGCTTCGGAGCCAAGGCCCTTGAAACCAATCCGCACGGCCGCAGCGTGACGATTCAGCAGTTGCTGGAGGAGGTGTACCACCGCGGACTGCGCTGCCAGGACTGGAGTGTGGTGCGGCGCTGCGCCGGTGCGATGGGCATGGTCCATCCCCAACTGGAAGATGCCCTGACCGATCTGCTGGTGCGTCAGAAACAAGTGGTCGTGGGCCGCAACTACACCGCCGATGCACGGCTCAGCCACCCCCTGGACAGCAGCGCCATCGCCGAACGGATCGCACGCACCAGCGGGGTGGACGGGCGCGAGCGCATGCTTGAACAGGAGCTGCTGCTGGCCCTGGATGGCGTGGCCCGGCGCGATCCCGGACTGCTGAAAGGGATCCTTACCCTGCAGCTCAGTCAACTGCTGTTGCTGCTCACCTCTGAACTGGCGGCAGAGGATCAGCTCAGCCAGGACGAGGCCTTTGAAGCGTTGTGCAGCAGCTCACCGCATCGGATCCGGGATCGGCTGCGACAACTCCTCAGCGATGTTGAACATGCCAGGGCGGCCCTGCAGCGCGGTGAGCAGCTGCATGTCACCGGCAGGGTGCAGTGGAAGGTGCCGGATCCCATTGACCAGCCCCCCAGCGGCGGCGACTGGCTGCAGCACCGCATCCGTCTTGGTTCACTGCAGAAGGTGCCCAGGGATTTCTATGCCGGCATCTGGTCGTTGTTGCAGCACTGCCGCGGCCTGGTGGTCGGCGACAAGCTGGAACGCCGCAATCGACTGAACAGCCGCCTGATCCTCGAGAAAACAGCGGGGGAAAAGAACTTCGCCACGTTGGTGGAGCATCTGCTCAGCCGAATCCAGGCGCCGGAATATCGACAGCTCTGTACGGAGTGCCTCTTGTCTCTGATGGCCTTCGTGGAAGCCAACCCGGAGGTGCACTTCGATGACGACCTGGCGTTGGATGTGGTGATTGGCCACGCTGTGCGTGTGGGCTGGCAACAGACGCATCCCTCGCTGAGCCACGCCAGCTACAGCCAGCACAAAGCCCGAGCCTGGGGGCAGTTCTACGCCGCATCTCCTGGTGACTGCCGCCGCTGGCAGGTGGCGGCTCTGAGGGAACTGGCTGAACAGGAAGGGCTGGTCTGACGGGCGACGTCCGCGCCGCTCAGATCGGATCGGTAAGGGGCACACCCATGTCGGGATGTTCCACCGCCTGCTCGATCAGATCGGCCAAACGCAGTGCTCTGGAGGCCTGCAGGCCGTCCACAGCGGGCGTTTCACGGCCACGGACACACTGCAGAAAATGCTCGAGCTCGGCATAGAGCGGTTCGATCGACGTGGTGCTGACCTCCTCGATGAAGCCATCGTTGCGGTACAGCAATTCACCGTGATCGGCGGAATACCACTCGTGGGCGCGGCGGTGGATGTGCAGGGTGTGATTCAGGAAGTCGGTCTCAACCAAGCTGGAACGGCAGTGCGCACTGAGGCTGCGGATCTTGCGGTGGCTCATCTTGCTGGCCGTGAGACTGGCCACCACACCGTTCTCAAACCCGAGGGTCGCGTTGACGTAATCGATCGGTCCATCGGCACTGCGACCTCCGGCGGCGGCGAGCCGCACCACCGGCGCCTGAGCCAGTTCCAGCATCAGGTCGATGTCGTGAATCATCAGATCCAGCACCACTGACACATCATTGGCACGGTCTGCATGGGGGCTGTGGCGCCGCCCCTCCAGGACCACCACCTCCTCATTGGCCACCACTTTCGTGAGTTCGCGGAAGGCGGGATTGAAGCGCTCGATGTGACCCACCTGCAGCAGACGGCCGGCGTCGTTTGCAGCGCTGATCAGTGCCGTTGCTTCGTCCTGACTGGCAGCGATCGGCTTCTCGATCAGCACATGCAGACCGGCTTCCAGGCAGGCCAGGCCGACTGGATGGTGCAGCAGGGTCGGCACGGCAATACAAACGGCCTCCACCTCGCTGAGCATCGTGCGGTAGTCGGCGAACCAACGGCAGCCGAATTGCTCCACCGCCAGGGCACCGCGATCGCCATCGGGGTCAGCTACACCCACGAGATGAGCATCTTTCAGGAGGCTCAGCACCCTGGCGTGATGCCAGCCCATGTTTCCAATGCCGATGACCCCGACCTTGACCGGACGCATGGGGTCGGGAGACATCGACAAGCCGGGGTGATTGCGGGAAGGTTATCCGGCTTCAGCCCTCTGCTTCGGACGCATCCGGGAGCACTAGTCGCACCCGTTCAATCCGGGGTCCGGCCATGGCGGTGATCTCAAACTGCACGCCGTTGAAACGCAGGGCCTCTCCAGGGGCGGGAATGTGCTGCAGGCGTTCCAGCAGGAACCCGGCCAAGGTGTGGTGATCATCGGCTTCCGGCAGGTCAAGCTCCAGCTGCCGGTTCAGTTCAAAGATTTCAAGATCGCCTGCCGCCAACCAAGCCCCCGGTTGGTCGTCATCCTGCAGGAGCTCAGGCTCCTTGGGGTCTTCCTGCAGCTCATCTCCCACAATCTCCCCGGTGAGATCCGCCGCTGTCACCAAGCCCTCCGTGCCGCCGTGTTCATCCACCACCAGCAGCAGCGGCTGGCCGCTGCGGATCATCGGTAGCAGCTCCGCCAGGGTGCTGGTCTCCAGCACCCGCACTGCTGGCTGAAGGTAGGGCTCGAGTGGAGAGTCCGCCTGCAGCTCGCCTCGGGCGATCGGTTCGGCCATCCTCCGCAGATCCAGGACGCCCCGCACGTCATCGAGTGACTGTCCAATCACGGGGAATCGAGCGTGACGTGTGTGATGCACTGCTTCCATCATCTCAGCGAAGTGGACATCCACCGACAACGTCACCATCCCGGACCTGGGCACCATCACTTCCCGGACCTGGGTGTCGCGCAAGGCAAACACCCCCTCGAGGATGTTGCGCTCATCGGGGAACAAGCCGGTGACGCGCCCGGATTCCACCAGGGTTTCCAGCTCGCCGGCGGAGAGGGCCGGCACCAGTTCATCCCACTTCGGCGTCAGGCCCACCAGCCGCAGCAAGACGGCAGCCAGGCCCTCCAGCAGGTTGAGCAGCGGCGACAGGCAGCGCATCGCCATCTCCAGCAGAGGTGCCAGGCGCAGAGCGGCGGGTTCCGGACGACTGAGCACCCAGGCCTTGGGCAGCAAGCCAGCCAGCAGGGTCGCCAGCAGCACAAGCCCCAGAAACAGAGCGACATCCAGCCAGACCACCCCCGCGGTGCCATCGGGCCAGAGACGCTGGCCAAGTCCGCGACCAGCCCACCCCAGGGCCACTAGGGCCAAAGTCGCTCCGAACTGAGACAGCATCAGGGCTCGGCGCAACCGCCGCTGCAGCCGATGAATCGATGCTGCACCAGCCTTGCCCTCCTCCACGAGGACATCGACACGGCTGGGTCGCAGTCGCAGAAGAGCGACTTCAGCGGCAGCGAAGAACGCCGGCAGCAGCAGAAGCAGGGCCAGCAGTGGCAACCGCATCAGTCGAAAGAAGTGGGGGTCGCGAGGATCGAACTCGCCTTAGGCGAATTATGAGTTCGCTGCATTCACCAGATTGCTAGACCCCCAGGTCAACACGATTGTTACCACAGGGGTTGAAGGGGTGCGATGTCGGTCTCCACAAATTCCGGTTTGGGCTGCAGGATCTGCTCCGAACCGATGCTCTCCAACGCAAGGCTGCTGTCGAAACCGTTAGCCAGATCCTGAGTTCTCAATGGCAGTGCTGGGCTCTGCTCTTCCAGCAGCGCCCGGGTGGTGGAGCTGGTCGCCGCGGCATCCCAGATGATGGTCTGATCGGGGAATCCAAGACCCATCACCTGGGTACCCCCCTCACCTGCGACGGCTATTCCGAACAGATCGGTGATCTGATGCAGCAGATCAACACCCCGTTCGTAGGGAGCGGTCCAGGTGTAGAGGCGACGCTCCATCAGCTCACTGGTGGTCTCCACCGCAGCGCAGGTGGTGACCTCCACGGGCTCGGTGGCTGCAGACGACAGCTCAGGAGCCTCCAGCGTCGTCGCGCACATCACAGGACCTGCTGCAACGACGGGCCCCAAGCCCGTGGCACCGCCGATCACAAGCAGGCCGAGCCGCCAAGGCGCAAACCACAGTGTTGTGGATCCCAAGAGCTCAACACGGCTAAGCGCAAACTAAGAACTGTTCGTGTGCGCGGCCAGTCCATGACCTCAGCGTTCCGCTACGACAACGACGCCAGGCGCACCCTGTTGAAGCGTCTGGCGGGGGAGGCCTACCGTCGTGGTCAGTTCACGCTGGCCTCCGGACGGGAGAGCGAGCACTACGTGAATTGCAAACCGGTCAGCTTGAGCGGATCCGGTCTGGCTCTGATCAGCAGCGCCATGCTCGACCATCTCGACGCCGAGGCCGTTGCCGTCGCAGGACTGACCCTGGGGGCTGATCCCCTGGTCAGTGGAGTGGCGATGGCGGCGGCGCTGGTCGAGCGCCCCCTGGACGCCTTGATTGTGCGGAAACAGGCCAAGGGGCATGGCACCGGCGCCTGGCTGGAAGGGCCATTGCCACCGCAGGGCGCGTTGATCACCGTGCTGGAGGACGTGGTCACCACCGGCGGCTCATCGTTGAAAGCCGTTCATCAACTGCGGGAGGCCAGCTACGTGGTCAAACGGGTCATCACGATCGTGGACCGTGAGGAGGGAGGAGCCACAGCCATGGCTGCAGCGGACCTGGACTTGGTGAGCCTGTTCCGCCTGTCGGAGGTGTCCAGCGCCGCCGAGGAGCTCAGCCGATGACGACCACCATCCACTGGGATGACGCCTTTCCCATGCTGCGACTGGAGGGCAAGGGCGCCAGGGATTTTCTGCAGGGGCAGACCACAGCTGATCTCTCCGGCCTGGTTGACGGAGAACTGCAGCAAAGTTGCTGGCTCACGGCCACGGGCCGGCTTCGCGCCCTCCTGGAACTGCGACTTGATGCCACCGGTGCTGATGTGCTCGTGCTGGCTGGCGATGCGGAAGCCGTCAGCCGCGGCTTCGATCAGGTGATTTTTCCCGCCGATCGCGTTCGGCTGAATGCATCGCGTCGTCAGCGGCGTGTGCAAGGACTTGACCCTGTGGGTCTGGCGTTGTGGATCGGCAAGGACCAGCCGTTGCCCGAGGAGCTCAACGCATCCACCCAACTGGAGAACGATGCGCTGGAACGCCATCGCCTGCAACAGGGCTTCCCGCCTGGCCCAGCAGAGATGAACGGTGAAACCAACCCCCTTGAGCTGGGCTTGTCAGGGCGGATCAGCCTCGACAAAGGGTGTTATCTGGGCCAGGAGACGATGGCGAAACTCACTGGCAAGGGAGGGGTGAAGCAGCAACTGCGTTGCTGGCACAGCGAGCAGCCCTTGCATCCAGGTGATCAGCTCAACGTCGGGTCCGACCGGGCCGGCACCATCACCAGTGCCCTTTCACACCCGGGTGCCGCGCTGGGGCTGGCTCTGGTGCGTCGCCAGTTTCTTGATCTCTCCTCCGTGGAGGGGCCGACCGGCCAGACCGTTCAGCTCGGACAGCCGGCAGCCTTTCAGGAACCGCCAGCCTGATCCTGATGACGAAGCCAATCGGCGACGGCCCAGGTGGCACGGCAATCATCCCGGTTGTACTGAAAGATCCAACGCAGGGCATGGGAACTGCCGCGTCGCTCCGGTCCCTCCCCCTGCCAATGGCGCCACCAGAGCAGGGCATGGGCCCCATCTACACCGCTCTGGCCCCACTGAAAACCACGCCAGGAGGCCACAGCCTTCAGGCCATAGCTGTTGAGAGGAAGGCGCCAGTGCTGGCGAATTCGGGCATGAACATCCACCAAGCGCCGCCGCAACGGGGCCTGCTGCTGCTCTGATATGCCTTGCCGTTGCGCCATGCGCAGCAGCGCCAGAGATTCGGTTTCGCCGTAGTGGAGCACCGGCCAGTCGTCGTAACGACTGACGTAACGCGCAATGCGCTGCCAGCAGCGGGGCTCACCGTGTTCCGCCAACACCAGCAGCGGCTGATACCGCGCAGCAGCCAGATCCCAACGTCCATCACTGCCGCGGGGCAGGCACCAGAACCCATGCAGGAAGTCATGGCGGGCGTCCGGATCTGACTCGATGTCGTACAGCAGCACCCCCGGGGCAGCGATCAGTTCCGGCAGGGCAGGCCTGCTGCTGAGCCGTTCCGGCTGACCGCTGCGCTGGCATCGGGCCTGGGCCACCAGGGTGCGCGCGACGTCACCGTGCTGTTCCCCGAAGCGTTGCATGGCCGTGGCCAACTGCTCCGGGTCGGCAGCAGCCAGATCAGCCAGACCGCGGATGTTGAGCTCCTGGAGCATCTCCCGACGCTTGGCCCCGATACCGCTCACCTCGCTGAGGTGACCGTCGCTAGCTGCGACGCCATTGCAGACCTGGCGCCAACTGCAAAGGGTGCACTTACGCCGATCCGCCGCCAGATCAGGCGGCTCCTCCCGCTGCAAATCCAGCCTCAGCTTGCGCAACGCATCCACCAGTTGCTTGCGGAGTCCAGCGGACAAACCAACCCGATCCCGCTCGAGCCGGCGGCCACCCCCACCGACCACGAGCATCTCCGTCACCGGCGCCTGCTGCTCCTGCTCCAGCAGCAGCGCCATCAGCGCCAGAGGAAGCTGATGTTCCCGCGTCATGCGTCGACCCTGACGAGCCAGCACCGGCTGGTAGGCGAAATCCCCCCAGCGACTGCGACCGCTCACCCGCCTCAGCAGCGGGGGATGGGCCTCCAGGGCTTCCCCTCCAGGGCCCTTCCCTTTGAAGCGCAGTCCAACAACGCCATCCGCGCCCACGGCACAGGCCGCCTCACCGCGGCCGGGCTTCTGGGGCAGCAACGCCACAAAACAACGTTGCTGATCGTCCAGCATCAGATTGCGGTGCGCCGTCCACTGCCGCAGGGCAGGATCACCATGACGATCCAGCCAGGCCCTGCGGCGACAACGCAGCCAGCTCCGCAGCAACCGGTCGGTGAGAACGTTGTCGGCAGGCGGGGTGGCACCCATGGGCCGACCTTACGGCTGCCAACTGCTAAATCCTGATCATTGCCCTTTCGGCCATGGCGTCAGCACCTCTCCGCCTCAGTCCTGCGCCGATCAAGTTCGGCACCGATGGCTGGCGCGGCGTCCTGGGGGTGGACATCACCGTTGAGCGGTTGCTGCCAGTCGCAGCTGCAGCGGCCCAGGAGCTGGCCCATCGCGCACCAGACGGTCTGAACAGCCGCACGGTGATCATCGGCTTCGATCGCCGCTTCCTGGCACCGGAACTGGCGGAAGCCATCGCCAATGCCGTGCGTGGCTGCGAGCTTGAGCCACTGCTCACCGAGACGCCCGTGCCGACACCTGCCTGCAGCTGGGCGGTGGTGGAACGCAAAGCGCTGGGAGCCCTGGTGATCACCGCCAGCCATAACCCCCCTGAATGGCTGGGCCTGAAAATCAAAGGTCCCTTCGGGGGCTCGGTGGAGGGGGACTTCACCGCAGCGGTGGAGCGACGCCTGGCGGCTGGCGGCATCACACCACCCATTGCAGCGACCACCAGCCGTTTCGACGGGCGGGGTGAGCACCTTGAGGGATTGCGTCGCAAATTGGACCTCACCGCTTTGGTGACGGGCCTGAAGGCGATGAACCTGAAGGTGTTCGTCGACCCGATGCATGGATCGGCAGCCGGCTGTGTCAGCGATCTGCTCGGCCCTGAAGCCTCTGAGCTGGTGGACGAGATCCGCAGCACGCGTGACCCCCTGTTCGGCGGCAATCCGCCGGAACCCCTGGCCCCATACCTCAGCGACCTGATCACAGCGGTTCAGCACTCCACGGCAGCGGGTACTCCAGCGGTGGGTCTGGTGTTCGATGGGGATGGTGATCGCATCGCCGCCGTGGATGAGAACGGTCGGTTCTGCAGCACTCAGCTGCTGATGCCCCTGCTCATCGACCATCTCGCCCGGGCCCGCCAGCTGCCTGGAACGGTGGTGAAGACTGTGAGCGGTTCCGATCTGATGCGCCTGGTGGCAGAAGCCCAGGGCCGTGAGGTCCTGGAACTGGCCGTCGGGTTCAAATACATCGCCAGCGAGATGCTGGCGGGTGAGGTGCTGATCGGCGGGGAGGAGTCAGGGGGGGTGGGCTTCGGCATGCATCTGCCGGAACGGGATGCCCTGTTCGCCGCGATGCTCGTGCTGGAAGCGCTGGTGGAAGGCGGTCAACCCCTCGGCAGCCGACTTGACGCTCTGCAGCAACGCCATGGTGGTGCCAGCCATTACGACCGGCTGGACCTGCGGCTGCAGGACATGGAGGCCCGACGGCGTCTGGAGACCCTGCTGGCGAGCTCCACACCCCAGCAGGTGGCTGGGGACGCGGTGGTTGAGGTGAACACCACAGACGGCATCAAGCTGCGCATGGGCGCCAGCCATTGGCTGATGCTGCGCTTCTCCGGCACGGAGCCCCTGCTGCGCCTGTACTGCGAAGCCCCGGATCGCGATCGGGTCGATGCTGTGCTGGCCTGGGCAAAGCGTTACGCCGAAGCCGCATGAGAACCCTGGTGATCGCCAGCGGGAACGCCGGCAAGATCCGTGAATTTCAGGGCCTGCTGCAGCACCTGCCTCTCAACGTTCAGGCGCAGCCGCAGGGGTTTGATGTAGAGGAGACCGGCAGCACATTCGCAGCCAATGCCCGGATCAAGGCCACGGCTGTGGCCGCCATGGCCGGCAGCTGGGCCCTGGCCGATGATTCCGGGTTGAGCGTGAACGCTCTGGGGGGAGCCCCAGGCGTGCACTCGGCGCGTTACGCCCCCACAGACCCAGAACGGATCGAAAAGCTGCTCGGGGCGCTGAGCAACGCCAGCGAACGTCATGCTCAGTTCTGTGCCGCGCTTTGTGTTGCCGCCCCCGATGGCAGCGTGTTGATCGAAGTGGAAGGGCGTTGTGATGGCTGGATCACCACAACCCCCCGCGGCGACGGCGGCTTTGGCTACGACCCGATTTTTGAAGTGAGCTGCACCGGCCTCACCTTCGCTCAGATGCCGCTGACGGAGAAAAAATCCCATGGCCACCGTGGCAAGGCCTTTGCCTTACTGGAACCGCAGTTGCAGGACTTGCTCTCCGCCGAGCCTCGATAGGCAGGTGCTCTCTGTCACGAAGCTCGTACAAACGCGTCCTGTACGGTGACGGCTGCCGCTGACGAGGTCGATGGCCATCGCCATGACCACGGGTTACAGCGCGCAGACCGAAGGCGCTCTCCTCTGCATCGAAGCCGCCTCGGACTGGGCCTTGACTTGTGTTGACCAACTGACTGCTCAAACCAGTCATGTGCTGATCGATTACGGAGCCGCCGATGGCGGCACCGCAGTCGGTCTCTGGCATCAGGTGCTGGACCGCCTGCACGCCAACCAGCCCGATGCTCACCTGACGCTGATCGGCAATGACCTGCCGAGCAACGACAACGTGGCTCTGGCCGAGAACCTGGCTCTGCAGATCCCCAGGGAACCCAAACCGACGGTGCTGGTGAGCGCCCGCAGCTTCTACGAGCCATCGGTGGCTCCTAACACGGTGAGTTTCGGCTTCTCCGCCACGGCCATGCACTGGCTCAGTGAGTCGCCGGGTCCTCTGGACACCCACACCCACGTGCTCGCTTCCGCCGATGCTGATGCCCTGCAGCGTTTCACCGCTCAGGCGCTCAAGGACTGGACCTACATCCTGGAATTGCGCAGCAAGGAGCTGCAGGTGGGTGGACGCCTGCTGACGGTGAACCTGTCCCGGGATGGCGAAGGTCGTTACCTCGGCCACAACGGTGGTGAGACCCGGAATGTCCACGACCAGTTGCACCAGATCTGGCGCGGCATGGCCGATGAAGGTCTGATCAGCGAGGAGCAGTACCGCAAAGGGACAGTCCTGAACTTCTACAAGTCGCCAGAGGAATTCATGGCGCCGTTGAAGGACACGGCCTCAGCCCCGTACCGCAATGGCCTGCGACTCGTCGACGAGCGCACCGTGTACGTAAAATGTCCATACCGCCGACGCTGGAACGAGGACGGTGACACCGCCAGCTTTGCCGCTGGGTTAATGGCCACCATTCGCAGCTGGAGCCGCCACAGCTTTGCCAGTGTTGCTGGTGATGCATTGGCCGATCAGGTTTACGCACGTCTGGAGCAGCGCATCGCGGACGCTCCGAGTGAGTGGAGTCTCGATTACGTCGAGCACCACCAGATGATGGAGAAGGTGGCCTGATGACCACCACAACCAGACCCACACCGACTGTTTCGGTGCTGGCGGAACACGTCTCCGAACATCTCTCGGTGTTTGTAGTGGCCGAGGACACGGATGCCAAGCGACCCGCCAACGGTGGATTGCGCCTGCTGAACTACCCCAGCGATGAAGCCTGTATCGCCGACGGCGAGCGACTGGCCGGCCTGATGACCCACAAGCATGATCTTTACGGCACCGGTTTTGCCGGCGGCAAGATCGTGGCGCGGGCCAAGGAACCCGCTGCCGTGAAGGATGAGCTGATCAACGTGACCGCAGAACTGCTGCAGTCCCTGGACGGCGCCATGATCACCGGCTGTGATCTCAACACCAGCCTCGAGGACATGGAGCGGCTCACAGAGCTGACACCCCATGTGCTCGCTGCCGTCGGCAGTCCGGTGGATGCCAGCGCCGCCACGGCCCACGGCACCCTCGGCGCCGTGGAAGCGGTGCTCGAAGCAGAACTCAAGGATGCAAAACCTGGCCGGGCCCTGGTGCACGGCTGCGGCGCGGTGGGGGGAACCGTGGCCCGAACCTTGGTGGAGCATGGCTGGACCGTGTTCACCGTGGATCTCAGCCGTGAGCGGGCTGGATTCCCCGGTGGCCACGCCCCTTCCCCAGGGATGCCCTTGGTGGGAACTGAAGCTTGACCTGCTGCTGCCCTGTTCCATCTCCGGTCTGATCAATGCGGAGATGGCCTCCGCCTTGCGTGTCACCTCCGTGGTGCCGGCAGCCAATGCTCCGTTCCAGAGTCCTCAACTGGCCGATGCATTGCGTCAACGCGGCATTAGCGTCCTGCCGGACCCCCTGGTGAACGCCGGTGCTGTGATCGCCGATTCAATCGAGCGCTTTTCGCCGGATGCCTGGAAGGATGCCGGCGCCAAGGACGTTTACGCCTTCGTGCGTGAGGAAGTGCGCCGCAGAGCCACGGATTACCTCAACCAGCGCGATCAGGGCCTGTCGGTTGGAGCCGCTTTGAACGAAGTGGCAGCCGCCCCAGCCACCGATCCCATCGGCCTCAGCTTCGGGGACGCCGCATGAACCAAGCCTCCTCTCTGCCGAACCAAGCGGCCGTCGTCATCGTCGGTGGCGGCATGGCTGGCCTCAGCTGCGCCGCTTCCCTGGCGCGCCGCGGCATCCGTGATGTGGTGCTGCTGGAAGCCAAGACCCTGGCCCACGCCAAAGCCAGCAGCTTTGGCGAAACCAGGATGTTCCGGGAGATGTATTCCGACCCGGTGCTCTGTCGCCTGGCCCAGGAGGCCAACCGTCTGTGGCGGGAGGAGGAAACCCACGCCGGTGAGCAGCTCAGGGAAACCCATGGCCTGCTGTTTTACGGCGAGAGCTGGGACGAGGAGACCATCGAAGGCTCAATCCCCGGCGCCCGCCAGGTGATGGACGATCAGGGCATTCCCTACGAAGCCCTTGATGCCGATGCCATCAGAGCGCGCTTCCCGCTGAAGCCCAAGCCGGAGTTCACGGGATTGTTCGAACCGACCGCCGGTGCCGTGCGCAGCGACAAGGTGATCGCCCACTGGACCCGCACAGCCCGGCAAGCCGGTCAGCAGTTGATCGAGCACTGCCCCGTAGCAGGCATCGATGCCGACGGAACCGGCGTGACCCTGGACAACGGCCATCACATCCGTGCTGGCCAGGTAGTGGTGACCAGCGGCATCTGGACTCAGCTGCTGCTGGCGCCCCTTGGCCTTGCGCCAAAACTGGAGGTCTGGCCGATGCTCTGGGCCCACTACACCGTCGACCCGGCCCTCGCCGATCGCTATCCCCAGTGGTTCTGCTTCCAGCGCGAACGGGGCGACGACGGTGGCTTGTACTACGCCTTCCCGGTGCTGAGCCACACCCCCGATGGACTGCCACGGATCAAAGCCGGCATCGACTGGGCACCAAAAGAGCTCAGAGTCGCTGAGCCCAATGCCATGGCCACTGAGCCGCCGGAAAGGCTCGTGGAACTGCTGGATTCCTTCCTGTTCAACGAGGTGGCCGGTGTGCAAGAGCGGGTGGAGACGGTGATGAGCCCCTACTCCATGGCCAGCGATGTGAACTTCGTGCTGGATCGGCTCAGCCCCACCCTCAGCCTGTTCGCCGGCGGCTCCGGTCAGGCCTTCAAGTTCGCGCCACTGATCGGAGATTCCCTGGCACGGCTGGCCTGCGGCGAGCAGCCCGCCGTTGACCTCAACTGCTGGAGCCACCAGCGCGATGCCGTCCGAGCCTGAAGCATGACCATCCAATCCTCCAGCCAACGGTCCTGGTGGCGACAGCCACCCCTTTGGGTCGGCGCCACACCGCTGCTGATCTTTTTGGTGGTGTCAGCCATCGATCTCGCTCTGGCCAAGCAGTTCACCGACAACGGCAAAGCCGTAGTGAGCACGGCCCTCGGTGGGCTGTGGCAATGGATGGTGTTGCTGGTGTTTCTGATCGCTGTGGTCATTGCCATCAGTCCCGTCGGCAAACTCCGGCTGGGTGGTGCCGAGGCCAAACCGAGCCTGAAACTGTTCGATTGGTGCGCGGTGCTGATCTGCACCCTGCTGGCCGGTGGGGGCGTGTTCTGGTCTGCCGCTGAACCGCTGTATCACTTCCAGACTCCCTCACCCGTTTTTGACGGCATCCAGGGCGGCACCGCAGAAGCCGTGGATCCGGCCCTGGCGGTGAGCTTTCTGCACTGGGGATTTCTCGCCTGGGCCCTGGTGGCCACCACCACCACCATCACCTTTTCGATCCTGGAACGGCGGGGCGAGCCTCTCAGGCCACGCACCCTGCTGGTGAATGTGGTGCCACGGGGCTGGGTGGATGGACCGATCGGTCACCTGGCCGATGGGCTGTCGGTGGTCGCCGCGATTGCCGGCACGGTTGGCCCCCTGGGGTTTCTCTCGCTGCAACTCAGCAACGCCGCCGGCCAACTGCCCTGGCTCAGCGACAGCGCCGGGCTGCAATCGCTGGTGGTGGTGCTGCTCACCGCTGTCTTCGCCAGCTCCACCGTCAGCGGCATTCAGAAAGGGATCAAGTGGCTGTCTGAACTCAACGTCTGGCTGACGCTCACCATGGCGGCCGGGCTGCTGCTGCTCGGGCCTGGCCTGTGGCTGATCCAGCACTTCTTCAGCGGCTTTCTGACGTATCTGATCCACCTGCCTCGGATGGCCCTGACGCCCAACGTGGCACCGGGCAACTGGATCAATGGATGGACGGTCTTCTACTGGGGCTGGTTCCTTGGGTATGCACCGCTGATGGGACTGTTCACCGCTGGCGTCAGCCGCGGCCGCAGCATCCGCGAGCTGGTGCTTGCCGTTGCGATTCTCTGCCCGATCGTGACCAACATCTGGTTCACCCTGCTCGGGGGCACCGGCTTGCAACTGGAACTGGCGGGTGCGGGAATCAGTGAGGCCCTGGCCCGGAACGGTGCAGCGGCAGCCCTACTCGCGATCCTCAGCCAACTCCCCCTGGCCGGTTTGCTGATCCCGATCGGACTGGTGCTGGTGGTGCTGTTCATGTGTACCAGTGCCGACTCGATGAGCTACGCCGCCGCCATGGTGGTGAGTGGCCGCAACGAACCGCCTGCCCCGCTGCGCCTGTTCTGGGCGCTGATGATCGGCAGCCTCACCCTTGTGCTGCTCCGCATCGGCAGCGGCCTGGGGGACAGCACCTCCATTGATGCGCTGCAGGCCTTCATCGTGATCACCGCCGTACCTGTGACCCCTCTGGTGTTGGCCACCCTTTGGAGTGCGCCCCGACTGGCCTGGAAGGAGGCGCAGCGGGAAGGACTCAACTGAGGCAGTACTCCAGTTGCAGGCGGAGGGTGATGGTTGGTTCGGGGGCTTCCATGGGATCAAACCCCTTGGCGACCGCCTCCATCCGCAGCGGTCTCGGCCTGCCCATAGCCCCCGCACGATCGATGCTCAGCAAAGTGACCTCTGACCGGCCGATGGCCCGGGCCGTCGTTGCAGCATCAGCCTGACCTTGATTCAACGCGTCCGTCATCAAGCGCTGCCTTAGGGCAGCCTCCTTCTCTGGCGCCGCCACGGATTCCATGCCCTGCAGTCGCACCCCTGGCATGGCACCCACCGCTTGAATCAAACGGTCGTACGAGCCCAGGCTGACGTGTCCGGACACGCCTGTGTTAGCCACGTAGCGCTGTTCTGACGCTCGTCCCCGTTTGTGGGTGTGGGGCGCTGGCACAACCAGCTGACCCTGCACCAGCGGCTTCAACTCCCGGCGCACGCTGGCCAGACGGCGGTTGAGCTGCTGCAGTGCTGTTGCCTCATCAGCTCCCTCACCCGAAACGGCCAGGGAAAAGCGGAAACACTCCACTGCACTGCGGCCCCGCTCCTGCACCGAAAGTTTCAGCCTGGTTCCGGAACAGGGCAGGACGTCCGCACGCAGGGGTCGAGGCGAAGGGATAAGGATGCAGGCTGACAAGACAAGCAATGTCCACGCCGCAATCCTTTCGCCCTTCACCACCATTCCTGTCGCCGCGGTCTCTTCACCTGCTGTAGCGCCGCAGCCGCCGCTGAAGGCAACCAGGCGATGTCAAAGAGCAGAGAGGGTGTGACCAGATTTGACTGAAAGCCTCAGAGCTCTGCAGCCCAACTGCCATGGAGCCCATGGGGCACCGCCAACGGCAGCTCCAGCACCGCCACTTCAGACAGATCACGGGCATTGAGGATCACGAGATCGGAGGCCCGTCGTGCACCGTTCCAGACGAGATCGAGCACCCAGCCATCGTCTTCGGCTTCAGCACCGGGACGGCGCACCATCAATGGTTCACTCACGAATCCGCGGGGTGCAGCACTCCAGGTGTGGGTGGCACCGCTGCTGAGATCCAACTTCTGAACGGCCTGCAGCGGATCGTTGCCGGTCTCCCGCTCGGCCACCGCCATCCAGGCGAACTGGGCACTCAGCCCCTGCCGCTCCGGGTTCACCATGGCGAACTCGCAGGTGCGCTCTGAAATCCGCTCGGTGTTCACAATCTCGCGGCTGAGATCAAGGCGACAGCGATGCAGGATTCCTTCGGGCACCGTGTCGAAATCCACCTCGGCGAAGTCATCGTCAGGGCCGATGGAGGGGAAGTCGTCGTAGACGATGCTCTCCACCACCACGTGATCGCCGTCCTCAAAAGCGTTGAGGTGATGGAAAACAAATCCCTCAGGGGCTTCCAGGATGCGGGGCTTCTGCCCCGCGAACTCGCCGGAATCCCGAGGGATCAGCCAGAAACGCCCCTTGCCACCCGGTTTGGACTGCAAACACTGGGCTGCCCCTTTTTCACCGGTGACGAAGGGCAGGGGGTTGAAGGCGATGGCGTTTTGCAGGAACACCGCCCAATTGGGGGTGATGGCGAAGTCGTGCAGGAAGGCGAAACCAGGGAAGCTGTCGGAACGATCGTGCAGCAAGGTTCCAGCGTCAGGACCCTCCGTGGCGAATTCCATCAGACGGATGGTGCTGCGGGGGCCTGTCTTCACCCCAAAGGTGACCATGCTGGGCCGGCCGTTATGGCCGGGGTCGAAGCGGGGATGGGCACTGAAGGCCTCACCCTTTTTAAGCACGCCGTCCAGCCGTGACAGCCCACGCGTTTCCAGGCTTTGAGGATCAAGGGCGTGGGGCTCGGCCGCTTCCCAGAGAGCCAGGAGCTGGTCCCCCAGTCGAACCACATTGGTGTTGGCAATGTTCTTCAACCGCAGGTCGAAGGCATTGGCTAACCGCCCACCAGGCTTCTGACTCCCGAAGACACCGCGATACAACACTTTATCGGCCTTCTCCTCCGCCAGCCAGCCCTCGGTGCGAACGAAGCGATTGGTCAGCTGGACGCGTCCGTTGTCAAACCGCATCGCCGCGATCATGCCGTCGCCATCAAAGGGGTGATGCACCCGCTGGCCATCCCGCTCCAAGCGGCCAGGGCCATTGCGGTAGAAGGTGCCTTGGAGTTCCGCCGGCACGACCCCTCGTACGGGGGTGAGAGCCACGTCGGTGAGTTCCTCGTCGACGTTGACGAAGGAGCTAGCCCAGTCGCTGCGGTTGTAGGGACGGGCGGGGGCGACGGTCACAGGCCAACAGACAACGTTGACCCATCCTCTCGTAACGGACTGTGAAGCGCGGGGATGGCGTCAGTTGGCGCCAGCTTGCTCAAGCACCCCTTTGCTACTGGGAATGGCACCCGCACGACGGGGATCGATTTCCGTGGCCATGCGCAACGCCCTGGAAAAGGCCTTGAAACAGGCCTCCACGATGTGGTGAGAGTTCACGCCATCGAGCTGGCGGATGTGCAACGTGAGGCCGCTGTTGTTCACCACCGCCACGAAGAACTCCTTCACCAACTCGGTGTCGTAGCTGCCGATCTTCTGACTGGGAATGCTGAGGCTGTAGCTCAGATGGGGGCGTCCGGAACAATCCAGGGCGACCTGCACCAGGGCCTCATCCAGCGGTGCCGCAAAGTGACCGAAGCGGTGGATGCCGCGGCGGTCCCCCAGGGCCTGGGCCAGGGCCTGACCCACAGCGATGCCCACATCTTCATTGGTGTGGTGATCGTCAATGTGGGTGTCTCCCACCGCATTGATCTCCAGGTCGATCAGGCCGTGGCTGCTGATCTGATGAAGCATGTGGTCAAGGAACGGCACACCGGTGCTGGCCTGGCATTGGCCGGAGCCGTCCAGGTCCAGCCGCACCTTCACGTCGGTTTCACCGGTGACCCGATGGATGTCTCCCTGACGTGCCATCACCGTTGCTCCACTGCCCTCATGCTGCCTCACATGCCGGTGACGCAGTAGCCCGCATCGACGTAGATGGTCTGACCGGAGATGCCGCTGGCCAGATCACTGAGCAGGAAGGCAGCGGTGCCACCCACCTCCATCTGAGTCACGGTGCGGCGCAGGGGAGCCTTTTCCTCCACGTTGTGGATCATGTCGAGAATGCCGCCAATGGCAGAGCTGGCCAGGGTGCGGATAGGGCCGGCGCTGATGGCGTTGACGCGCACCTGCTTCTCGGGACCCAGCTCTGCGGCCAGATAGCGAACGGAAGCCTCAAGAGCCGCCTTGGCGACGCCCATTACGTTGTAGTTGGGAATCGCCCGCTCAGCGCCGAGATAGGACAGCGTGATCACGCCGGCCTTCTCGCTGAACAACGGCTTGGCATGGGCACAGAGCGGGGCCAGGGAATAGGCGCTTATATCCAGTGAGCGGGCAAAACCTTCCGCCGTGGTGGCGCTGTAGTCGCCGATCAACTCCTCCTTGCCGGCAAAGGCCAGGCAGTGCACCAGACCATCAAGAACGCCCCACTTCGCCTTGATCTCGCCGAAAACCTCAGCCATCTGGTCGGCGTCCTGAACATTCAGAGGCAGGAACAGGCTGGGCTCCAGGGGAGCAGTGAGTTCGCGCACCTTGGCCTCGAAGCGGCCTTTGTCATCAGGCAGATAGGTGATGCCGAGCTCAGCACCGGCCGCCTTGAGCTGCTGAGCAATCCCCCAGGCGATCGAACGGTTGTTAGCGATGCCGGTGACGAGGATCTTCTTGCCGGTGAGATCAAGCAGCATCGGAATGGACCGGAACGGGTTGAGATCGCGCGATTCTCCCCCATCCCCCGCCAGGATCTCGGCTTGCTTGCTTCAAAAGGCCGGTGCCCAGCACCCCGTCACCCCACAACCCTGGCGATCTGCCCCGTCAGTTCGCCTCACGAGACGCCCTCGAGGCGCTGCTGGTTGAGGAATTTCCCAGCGCAGAGGGACCGCTCAGTCCGATCCCCGGTGGCCGCCAGGCCGCGGAAGCCAAGTTGGCGGGGGTGCAACCGGCTCGCTACGCCAAAAGCCGCAACCATCTGAACGGTGCCGTCACCGGCCTCTCTCCGTACATCCGCCACGGCGTGCTGACGCTGGCGGAGGTGAAGCAGGCGGTGTTTGAGCGGATCCGCAAGCGGGACGATGGCGGGAAATTGATCAACGAATTGGGCTGGCGCGACTTCTGGCAGCGGATGTGGCTCGATCTGGGCGACGGCATCCACGACGACCAGGAGGCATTCAAGACCGGTCACGACGCCAGCTCCTATGCCAGAGAGCTACCCCAGGACGTGCGCGACGGCCGCACCGGACTGGCCTGCATGGATGGCTTCCGCGACAAGCTGGTGACCACGGGATGGCTGCACAACCACGCCCGGATGTGGATGGCCGCCTGGCTTGTGCACTGGCGGCGGGTGCATTGGACAGCCGGGGCCAACTGGTTCCTCGAGCATCTGCTGGATGGCGATCCCGCCAGCAACCACCTCAGTTGGCAGTGGGTGGCCAGCAGCTTCAGCCACAAGCCCTACTTCTTCAACCGCGGCAACCTGGAGCGCTACAGCGATGGCCGGTACTGCGAAGAATGCCCCAGCGCCGCTGACTGTCCATTTGAGGGCAGTTACGACCAGCTGGAAAGCCAGCTGTTTGCCCCGATGCCGGCCATTCGGGACACCGGAACGGGACGCAACCGCCAGCGCAGGAACGGCGGAGGCGCCAGTGCCGCCCTGGCCCGTCCCAAGCGCTAGATCCGGACCGACACCATGACGATGCAACGACCGATCCTCTGGATTCACGATGAGGCCCTTGGCCCCGCCAATCCCGCCCTGCGGGCCTGGCCTGATGCCCCCGCTCTGTTCGTCTTTGACACCCAGTGGATTCAGGCCAGCCGAATCAGCCGCAAACGGCTGGGCTTTCTCTACGAGGCGGCCCTGGAGCTCCCTCTCACCCTGCGCAAGGGCGATGTGGCCGCTGAAGTGCTGGCCTTCGCGCAGCGCCACGACGCTGACGGCGTGGTGACCAGCTCCGCCGTGGATCCGCGCCTGCAGCAGATCGCCGATGCGATTGGAGCGGAGCTTCCTCTCGACGAACTGGATCCTGATCCCTTTGTGGAGCTTCCCCGGCCGCCACGGCTCGGACGCTTCAGCCGTTACTGGCGGGAGGCGGAACCGGTGGTGTGGGAGGGCTACAGCCCCGGCTGACTGCGCAGCAAGGCTTCAACCCGCTCCAACTCATCGACGGGGTTGGTGAGCAGCTCCCCCTGCTCCAGGGCCGGCAGTTGCACAGGCAGAACCTCCGCCTCGGACCGCGGCGGTTCAGCCCAGAGCCAACGGGCATCAGGGGCGCGCTGCTTGCACAGTGCTTCCAGCTCACGCTGCAGGGCCTTCGTCACGTCGTTGCGTGCCACCGCCGCAAAGAACTCGTTGCGGGTCGCCAGACCGGAGCTGAACGGTGTCGTGCCGTTGCCGTTGAACAAACGGGCTGGGTCCGGCAGCCAGCGCGGTCGACAAATCGCTGGATCACTGGTGTCGGTCTCCAGAAAGATGTGCAGTCCGTAGCCATCGGGCTGGTTCACCACCGCCAAGCCGTCATGGGGGGCATAGCGCTGCAGGGGCATGACCCGCCAGCTGGGGGGTTCCGCAGGCGCCGTACAACCCAGCAACACCATCACCCCTGCCATGACCAGCCCGCGCTGCATCGCTTTTCACAAGCAGCGGCCATCCTGATGGCAACCCGACGGACCTGCAGGAATCGCCATGGCCCTCACACCATCAACGATGTTGGAGCTGGGAACTCCGTTACCGGCGTTCTCCCTGCCGGTAGTTGCTGGCGGCAGCATCAGCTCTGCCGACCTGCATGGGCGGCCACTGCTGCTGATGGTGATCTGTGCCCACTGCCCGTTTGTGAAGCACGTGGAACCGGAAGTGAGCCGGCTGGAGCAGGATTACGGCACTGCGGTTCAGTTGCTGGCGGTCAGCAGCAACAGCCTGATCACCCATCCCCAGGACGGACCAAAGCAGTTGGCCGATCAGGCCAAGCGTTGGGGCTGGAGCTTTCCCTATCTGCTGGATGAGCAACAGAGCCTGGCCAAGGCCCTGCGGGCCGCCTGCACCCCAGAGTTTTATCTGTTCGACGCTGATGCGAATGGCCTGCAGACCCTGCTGTATCGCGGTCAGCTCGATGGCAGCCGCCCCGGCAACGACGTGCCGCTCAACGGCGTTGATCTGCGCGCAGCCCTCGATGCAATGCTCGCTGGCCAGGCCGTGAATCCAGAGCAACGTCCTTCGGTGGGCTGCAACGTGAAATGGAACCCCGGACAGGAACCGGATTGGTTCGGCTGATCCGCTTAAGCTTTTGTTTATGCAGGTGCCTCCTTTCAGCCTCAGCCAGCAGATCAGCGATCTGGGCCAGGACCTCGAGGAGGCGGTACTGAACGTGTTGCGCAGCGGTCAATACATCGGCGGACCGCAGATCAAGCAGTTTGAAGACTCCTTTGCCGCCAGCGTCGGCTGCCGCCATGCAGTGGGCTGCAACAGCGGCACCGATGCCCTGATCCTTGCTCTGAGAGCCCTCGGCATTGGTGCCGGGGATGAAGTGATCACCTGCTCCTTCAGTTTTTTTGCCACGGCTGAAGCCATCAGCGCCGTCGGTGCCACGCCGGTGTTCGTGGATGTGGACCCGGCCACGTACCTGATCGATCTCGATCAGATCGAAACGGTGATCACCCCGGCGACGAAGGCCTTGATGCCGGTGCATCTGTTCGGCCGGCCAGTCGACATGGGCCGACTGATGGCCATCGCCGAAACCCACAACCTCAAAGTGGTTGAAGACTGTGCTCAGGCCACAGGAGCCCAGTGGAACGGCCAGCCCGTGGGAAGTTTTGGTGATGTGGGCTGCTTCAGCTTTTTCCCCACCAAGAATCTTGGTGCGGCTGGGGATGGCGGTGCAGCCACCAGCAACGACGATGCCCTCGCACAAATCATGCGGGAGCTGGCGGTGCACGGTATGCCGAAGCGCTACCTGCACACGGCGCTGGGATACAACAGCCGCCTCGATGCGATTCAGGCAGCTGTGCTGAAAGTGAAGCTGCCCAAGCTGAAGGGCTGGATTGAGCGCCGCACAGCAATCGCAGAGCGCTATCGCACGCACTTGACCGACTTGCCCGGACTGACCCTGCCGAACCCAGAGGAGGGTCACAGCTGGAATCAGTTTGTGGTGCGCATCGGCAGCTGCCCCACGGGTCAGCCCCTCTGCAACGCCCGCTGCTCACCATCGGCGACCAGTGCGAGTCATGGACTGCCGGAAAGCTGCTGCCGGGACTGGCTGAAGCAGACCCTGATGGAGCGTGGCGTGAACACGATCATTTACTACCCCATCCCGATCCACCGTCAGCCGGCCTACGCCGACCTGGAGCTCGAACAGGGCTCCCTTCCCGTGACAGATCAGCTCTGCAGCCAGGTGCTGAGCCTGCCGATCTTCCCGGAACTGGACCAAGAGCACCAGCAAACCGTGATCGACACCGTGACGCAGTTGCTGGAGCGATCCAAACCCACACCCTTGCCGGTGGCGGGCGATCAGGAGCGGATGGTGGCGTAAAGCGCCTTAAATTTGGCCTGCTGGGTTTTGTGATTGACCAATGGTTCGGGATAGTCGCGCCGTTCAAGAGCACCGATCTCACCACTGAGCAGGTCCTTGGTGTTCACATGGCGCAGTTCCGGTACCCACTGGCGGATGTAATCGCCGGCTGCATCAAACTTTGAGGCCTGCGTGGCGGGGTTGAAGATCCGCAGGGGCTTGGGGTCCATGCCACTGCTGGCGCTCCACTGCCAGCCACCGTTGTTGGCGGCCAGATCGCCATCCACCTCCAGTTCCATGAAGGCGCGCTCCCCCCAGCGCCAGTCGCAGATCAGATCCTTCACCAGGTACGAAGCCACGATCATGCGGCAGCGGTTGTGCATCCAACCGGTCTGGTTCAGCTGGCGCATGGCGGCGTCAATGATCGGCATGCCGGTCTGACCCTCCCTCCAGAAATCGAACCAGTCTTCGTTGTTCTCCCAGGGGAAGCGGCGCCACTGCTCGCGGTAGGGACCATCCGACAATTCGGGGAAATGAAACAGGGCCTGTTGGTAGAACTCGCGCCAGCACAACTCCTGCTCCCAAACAGCAATGGCGTGAAGCTGCTCTTCGCTGCGGGCCTGCTCACGGGCCTCCTGGGCTGCAGACCAGGCCTGGCGTGGGCTGAGGGTGCCAACGCTTAACGCGGCACTGAGGTACGAGGTACCGACGACGCCAGGGAAGTTGCGGTCCGGTTCGTAACCGAACAGGGCGCCATCACAGAAGCTGGTGAGCTGCTGCATCGCCGCCGCCTCGCCGGGACGGCAGGGGCAGAGCTCGGTCCCCTTGAAACCATGGCTGTCCCGCCGTGCCATGAGGGGTTCGCCCGATGGCACGGCGGCCGGATCGAGATCAACGAGGCCCGCCGGTGCTGGAACAGTGACGGGCTGTTTGGCCTGCACCTGTCCGCGCCAGTTGCGCAGGAATGGGCCATAAACGCGATAGGGATCTCCTCCGCCGGTCTTGAGCAGCTCCGGGGCAATCAGCAGCTGGTCCCAATCCACCACCACCTTGCGGCCATCCGCCTGCAGCCGCTGAGCCACCTGACGATCCCGTTCACGGGCATAGGGCTCCACATCCCGGTTCCACACCACCGCCTCGGCAGCAATCCGCTCCGCCAACTGCGGCAGCAGCTGCACAGGATCGCCCTCCACAACTAGCAGTCGACTGCCGGCATCCCGCCAGCGCTGTTGCAGCTCAATCAGGCTCTCGATCAGAAACCACAATCGAGCCGGAGCCATCGGCAGCAGATGCTCCGAAGGGGAGATCACCTGCGGATCCAGCACATAGACACCAGTGACGGCGGGGCTGATCGCTGCAGCAGCAGCCAAACCGAGGTTGTCCGTCAGGCGGAGATCACGCCGGTGCCAGAACAGAACGCGTGGCGTTGTCATCCCAGGCCCAACAGTTGTTTGGCGCGATACCAGGCGGTGACGCTCTTGCCATCGAGCCATTCATCGCCGGATCCCAGCCGCGCATCGAGATCCATGGGAGTCATCAACACCACCTCCAGGTCTTCGTCCTCATCGCCAGCCGGCGGGTTCTCCAGGGGCGTCAGCTCCCGAGCCAGGAAGCAATGGATCACCTCATCTGAGTAACCGGGGCAGGGCAGCATCGGCCCCAGGGAATCCCAGCGGGCCGCGCTGTAGCCGGCCTCTTCCCCCAGTTCCCGCTGCATCGATTCCAGCGGGTCCTCCCCCTCCTCCAGGGTGCCGGCCGGAAATTCCAACAAGCGCGCCTGTACGGCGAAGCGGTACTGGCGCAGCAACACCACATGGCCATCCGCTGTGATGGGCACCGCCAGGGAGGCGCCGGGGTGTCGGATCATCCCGAAGGTGGCCTCCACCCCCATCGGCAGCTTGATCCGGTTGCGCTCGAAGCGGATCTTGCGCGCATCCACCGCCTCAACGGTGTCCAGCAACTCGAAGGGTTCCGGGGCCGGAAGCGGCGCCATGGCTCAGGGGCATTGCTGAGGCCCAGCATGGCGGGTGAACCCAGCCCCCGTGTCGTCTGCCTTGAACGAAACAGGCCCGCAACCACTGCCCCGTCGGCGCCAGGTCCAACTGCTCAAAGCCCTGGCCCTCGAGGCGGGGTGGCGCCATCTGGCCTGGCTGAGCGGACTGAGCTGCCTCAGCAGCCTGCTTGACATCGCCGGCCTCGGCCTGGCGGTGACGCTGCTGCTGGGGTCAGGATCCAGCACGGACACCGCACCCCTGATCAGCGGGCTTCCCGTTGCCGCGAGCCTCGGGCTGCTGGTGGGCCTGATCCTTCTGCGGGGTCTGATTCAAGCCCAGGTCGATATCAACCGAGAGCGGCTGCGCTCCGGCTTCACCGATCGGCTGCGCCAACAGCTGCTGCATCAGGTATTTGAAGCCTCGTCGGCGCAACTCGATCAGCTGGGGCGCGGCGAGCTGCTCGCCCTGTTGATGGCCGACATCAACCGCACGGCCCTGAGCCTGGACCAAGCGGTGCGGATGGGGCAGTCGCTGCTGGCCATGGGCATCTACCTCGCCAGCGTGGTGCTGGTGGGCCAGGCCACAGCCTGGCCGCTGTTGCTCGCCTTGCTGGCCACCACGGCAGCGGCCCTGCTGCAACGCTCCGGCAGTTGGGGACTCGGGCGGATCCAAAGCCGACTGAATACAGCCCTGCAGCGCACCGTCGGGGACGGGCTGCACGGGCTCAAGGCCCTGCGCGCCGCAACGGCGGAAGGCTGGCTGCTGCAGCGCTTCGCCAAGGAAACAGCGGAAGGACGCTGGCTGCTGCGGGAACGGGTGCGGCGTCGGGCCGGCTACAACGCCTGGCGCGACACCCTGGTGGTGGCCGTCGCCGGCGTGTGGATGCTGCTGCAAGGCGAGACCCTGACCGCCGAAACGCTCACCACCACCCTGGTGCTGGCCTACCGGGCCAGTGCGTCCCTGAGCACGGTGGTGCAGGCGCGCCGGCTCTGCCTGGGCAACCTGCCGGGCTATGAGGCGCTGCGCCAGCGGCGCGGTCAACTGGTCCCCCGCCAGGGCGACGCCAGCGACCGCACGATTGCTGATGCCAGCCTGACGACGCTCTCGACAGCGCGCTGGAATGAGCTGCACTGGAGCAGCGGTGCTGACACCTCCACAGGCCTGACGTCGCTTGACATGTACGCCAACGGGTTGGTGGCGATCACCGGGCCCTCCGGCAGCGGCAAGACGACGTTGATCGATCGCGTCTGTGGACTGCTCAACGAGGAAGACAGTCACTGGCAGCTGAACGGCGCCGGCAACACCTGGCGACTGAGCGGGCTGGCCGGGGCGCGGCAGATGCATCAGCTGATTGCCTACGCCCCCCAGAACGCGGTGCTGTTTGAAGCGAGCCTGCGCGAGAACCTGCTATTGGGGGCCGATCACCATCAGGACGCGATCGAAACCTGGCTGCAACGGTTGGGGCTGGCCCACCTGCTGGAACGCCCTGGCGGACTGGATGCACCGCTGGCCCTGGCGCAGGACCCCTTCTCCGGCGGAGAGATTCATCGGCTGGGGCTGCTGCGGGCCTGGCTGCGCGACAAGCCATTCGAAGTGCTCGATGAACCGACGGCTTTTCTGGATGCCAAAGCCGCTGAGCACGTGCGTTCGGTGATTCGCGAACGCGCCCAGCAGCGGCTGATGCTGATCAGCAGTCACGACTCAGAGCTGTTGGCCCAGGCCGATCAAGTGATCACCGTGACGCCGACCCCTGCATCGCCTCCAGCAGCGGCGCCAGCACGAACGTCCTGAGGTGCAGGCGGGGGTGAGGCAAGAGCAGCCGCGGGTGCTCCAGCCGGAACTCCCCCCAGAACAGCAGGTCTAGATCGAGGCTGCGGGGACCCCAACGCTGTTCCAGCGATCGGTCGCGGCCGAACTGCTGCTCCAACCCCTGCAGCGCATCCAGCAATTGCAGGGCGGCTGCCTCGCCCGGCGGGGCCTTCAGCCCCTCCACCAGCAGCACCGCATTGCAGTAACAGGGCTGATCGGGGGGGCCACCGACAGGGGTGGTGTCATGCAGCTCCGACCAGCGAAAACCAAGAGCCTGAGAGGACCAGACCTGCACCTGCTCCTCGAGCAGTGGCCTCACCGCCAGCAGCGTGGCGCGGGGTGATCCCACCGCACTGGATCGGTTGGCCCCCAGGGCAACCCCCAGGTCGTTGCCGGCAGTGGGCGCAACAGACACGCGCGAACTGACAGGAATGACATTGAATCTATGATGACGACATCTGATAACGCTGACTGCATGCGCACGATCATCGACCTCCCTGAGGACGAACGCGCTGTGCTCGATGCCCATTGTCGTCAGCGGGGCCTCTCCCGTGCCGCAGCGATCCGCGAAGCGCTGCACCTCTGGCTGCAACACCAGCACCCCCGATCCGCAGACGTGTTCGGCCTCTGGCGCGACCGCAACGCTGATGCCCTGACGCTCGAATCCGAGCTGCGGCAGGAATGGACGCGCTGATGCGACTGCTCCTCGACACCAATGTGCTGATCGACGTCCTGAAAGGAGAAACCACGGCACGCGACTGGCTTGAAGAGCAGCAGCAGCCCGCCGTCAGCGTGATCACCTGGATCGAAGTGCTGGTCGGCTGCCGCACCGCGGAAAGCCAGACCGTGGAAGCCTGGCTGGATTCCTTCGAGCGGCTTTCACTGGACCGCGACGTCGCGCGGGAATCTGTGCAGGCCCGCCGGCGGCATGGTCTCAAAGTGCCTGAAGCGATCATCCTGGCCACGGCCCGTTGCCATGGCCTGGCCCTGGCCACGCGCAACAGCAAGGACTTCCCCCTCAGCCTGGGCGACGTGCTGCACCCCTACTCACTCTGAACGCGGGGCATCAGCGAGACTGGCGCGCACATGCGGGCTGAACGCGTCCATGGTGGCAAGCGGTGTTGCGGTGACCGACGACCGGGCGACCCGAGCCTTTCCCCTGGCCGCCATCACAGGCCACGGCACCCTCAAGCTGGCGCTGTTGCTGGCGGCGGTTGATCCAGGCCTCGGCGGCGTGGTGATCGCCGGCGGGCGCGGCACCGGTAAATCCGTTCTGGCCCGTGGCCTCCATGCGCTGTTGCCGCCCATCGACATCCTCGATGTCGACAACGGCGTCGGTCGCAACCTCGATCCGCAGAACCCTGAGGAGTGGGATGACACCACCCGGGAGCGCATCAGCGGTGAGCCCCCCTCCAAGGTGATCCCAGCACCTTTTGTGCAGATCCCTCTGGGGATTACCGAAGACAGGTTGGTGGGTGCGCTGGATGTGGCCGCGTCCTTGGCCAGCGGCAGCGCCGTGTTCCAGCCGGGTTTGCTGGCGGATGCCCACCGCGGCGTGCTCTATGTCGATGAACTGAACCTGCTGGACGACGGCATCGTCAATTTGATGCTGGCGGCCGTGGGCAGCGGCGAAAACCGGGTAGAACGGGAAGGCCTCAGCCTCAGCCACCCCTGCCGGCCCCTGTTGATCGCCACGTACAACCCGGAGGAAGGCAACGTTCGCGATCACCTGCTCGATCGCTTCGCCATTGCGCTCTCGGCCAACCAAGTGGTGAGCACCGAGCAGCGGGTGGAGATCACCGGCGCCGTGCTCAGCCACGGCCAATGCAGCCGCAGCTTTGCTCAGAAGTGGGGCGAGGAGACCGATGCCCTGGCCACCCAGCTGCTGCTGGCTCGCCAGTGGCTGCCGGATGTGTTGATCAGTCGCGAGCAGATCGAATACCTCGTCACCGAGGCGATCCGCGGCGGTGTGGAGGGACATCGCTCCGAGCTTTACGCGGTTCGGGTGGCCCGGGCCCATGCCGCCCTCTCCGGCCGCGACACCGTGGAGGCCGACGATCTGCAGGTGGCCGTGGCTCTGGTGATCGCACCGCGGGCCTCCCAGATGCCGCCACCGGACCAGCAAATGGAACCACCGCCGCCGCAGGACCAGGAGCCTCCACCACCGCCCCAGGACCAGGGCGATCAACAGCAAGACAACCCGCCCCCACCACCGGAGGGCTCCGATGAGGAGGACAGCGATCCTCCTGAGGACAGCAACGACGACAACGACACGGAAGACGACGACGGTGACGGCGAAGAGGATCAGGCCCCTCCAGCCGTTCCCGAAGAGTTCATTCTCGACCCGGAGGCGATCGAGGTGGATCCCGATCTGCTGCTGTTTAATGCCGCCAAGGCCAAGAGCGGCAACAGCGGCAGCCGATCGGTGGTGCTCAGCGACAGCCGCGGCCGCTACGTGAAACCGATGCTGCCGCGCGGACCGGTGCGCCGCATCGCCGTGGACGCCACCCTGCGGGCGGCTGCGCCATACCAGAAGATCCGTCGAGAGCGAGAACCAGGCCGTTCGGTGATCGTGGAAGAAGGCGACCTCCGCGCCAAGTTGCTGCAGCGCAAGGCCGGCGCCCTGGTGGTGTTCCTGGTGGATGCCAGCGGTTCGATGGCCCTGAATCGGATGCAAAGCGCCAAGGGTGCCGTGATTCGACTGCTCACTGAGGCCTACGAAAACCGCGACGAGGTGGCCCTGATCCCCTTCCGCGGCGATCAGGCCGAGGTGTTGCTGCCCCCCACCCGCTCGATCACAGCCGCCCGCCGGCGGCTGGAATCGATGCCCTGTGGCGGTGGTTCACCGCTGGCCCATGGCCTCACCCAGGCGGCCCGCGTCGGCGCCAATGCACTGGCCACAGGGGATCTCGGCCAGGTGGTGGTGGTGGCCATCACGGACGGCCGAGGCAACGTGCCCCTGAGCACCTCCCTGGGCCAACCCGAGCTGGAGGGCGAGGAGAAACCCGACCTGAAGCAGGAGGTGCTGGACGTGGCCAGCCGCTACCGGATGCTCGGCATCAAGCTGCTGGTGATCGACACCGAGCGCAAGTTCATCGGCAGCGGCATGGGCAAGGACCTCGCCGAAGCGGCTGGAGGCAAATACGTGCAACTGCCCAAGGCCAGCGATCAGGCGATTGCGGCGGTGGCGATGAATGCCATCAACGACATCTGACGCTTCAACTGGCACGATATTTAGCCGATATCGCAACAAAATAGTTGCGATATCGTGCCTACTCGCTGGTTTCGGCGGGATACACCTCTGCAAACAATTCACCGAGACCGATGGTCACATTGCGCAGGCCGGCCATGAACGCCGGATCAGCTGTGAGATTGGCCACATCCCCTCCCACTGAATCGATCTTGGCCGTGAGCTCAGCAGCATTGGCTGCGGTCTGACGCAGCTCATTGAGGGTCTTAGGGTTGTCTAGAGCAGTCACGATGTTGTTCACATGCACCGATGCCTGCACCGCATTGGCAGTCGCGGCATTGAGGTTCTCGATCATGGGTTGGGCTCTGGCGATCTCCACCCGCAGCTGCTCCACAAGTGCGTCGATCTCCCGCGAGGTTGCATCAGCGTTGGTGAGAAACTTCGATGCATCGATCGCGGTCTGCTCGAACTGCTTGGTGGATTTGGCCAGGTTGGGCACCAACTGAGCGTCCTTCGCCTGGGACAGCAGCAACTGCAGGCTTTCGGTCACCGTGGTGAGGCTTGGGGCTTCCTGCCCCTGAATCGCGGCGCCATCACAGAGCTGACGACTCGTTTCGCAGCTGCCGGCCTGCGGCAGCGGTGCGCTCTCAGGAAGCGGGGTACCGCGACTCACCAGAGCCACCTGGGCATCTCCGCCGAGCAGGGAACCGGAGGCCACCGTGGCCGTCACCGGCAGGGCCAATCGCAGATCTCCCTTGTCGATCTCCAGTTCCGCAACCACCGCCTCAGGGGTGACCCGCACAGATCGCACCGACCCCACAAGGATGCCGCGATAAGTCACAGGCGAGCGTTCCGCCAGACCACCGGCATCACTGAACGATGCCGTCACAGTCCAATGGCCGGACCCCAGCCGGATGCCCCGCATCCACATCGCCGTGGCTGCAAAGCCAACAATGCCGCCGATCACGGTGAATCCAACAAGCGCGTCTCGAACACTGCGTCGCATGGCAATCAGTGTGAGGGCTGCATCGGTCCGCGCAGGCTACCGGTCCTGAACTGCTCGACATAGGGGTTGTCGGTCGTGCGGAACTCCTCCACCGAGCCAGACCACTGGAAGTGCCCCCCGTAGACCATCACCACCCGCTCTGCTGAACGCTCGATCGTGCTGCGCACGTGACTGACCACCACGGAGCAACCTTTCGCCACGGTGGTGGTCTTGACAATCAGATCCTCGATCCGGGTGCAGGCCACGGGATCCAACCCCGCCGTGGGCTCGTCATAGAGCAACAGTGGCATCGCCTCATCTCCCCGCTGCGGGTTGTCAATCAGCGCGCGGGCAAAGCTGACCCGTTTCTGCATGCCACCGCTCAATTCCCCGGGGTACTGGTGGGCGACATCAAACAACCCCACCGCTTCGAGGCAGGCCTCCACCCGCTCGCGGATCTCCTCCCGCGTCAGCTGCCCCTGTTCCCGCAGCAGGAAACCGACGTTCTGCTCCACCGTCAACGACGCCAGCAGAGCCGGGTTCTGGAACACCAGCCGCACATCGGGAGGGTCGGTCTGATCCAGCCGCAGGTAGGTCTGCGGTCGCTCAAACAGCCTTAATTCACCGCTCGTGGGCAGCTGCAGCCCTGCCAGCAGGCGCAGAACCGTTGATTTGCCTGCACCAGAAGGCCCCACCACCGCCAGGCGCTCCCCTGGCTGCATCACCAAACTGACGCGATCCAGCACCGGCCGGGCGCCCCACTGCATCGTCAGATCCCGCATCTCGACCACCGGCTGCTGGGACTGGCTCACGCGCTGGGACGAAAATCACATCCATCCTGGCGTGCCCCATCGGGCTCCGTACAGTTCAAACAACGACCGGACTCTCCGGCCCTTGCCGCCCGTCACACCGCACAGCAAACGTCGTCAAGCCAGGGTGCTGCGGGCCTATCGCCGGCGGGACCTGATGACGCGCTCCCAGCGGGCTGTCCGCTGGCTGCAACCGGGTCTGGTGGTCAAACGCTGGGTGCTGACCTCAGGGCTCGGCCTGATGATGGCCCTGCTGGGGGCCGCGGTCTGGGCGGATCTCAAACCGATCTACTGGATTCTCGAAACCCTCAGCTGGTTTCTGAGCACGATCACCACCGTGCTGCCGCGCGAAATCACCGGCCCGTTGGTGTTGATCGTCGGCACCAGCCTGGTGCTCTGGGGGCAGAGCCGCAGTTTCGGGGCGATCCAGCAGGCCCTCGCCCCAGACAAGGACACGGTGCTGGTAGATGCTCTCCGCACCCAGAGCCGCCTCAACCGCGGCCCGAACATCGTGGCCATCGGCGGCGGCACCGGTCTCTCGACCCTCTTGAGTGGCCTGAAGCGTTACAGCAGCCACATCACCGCCATCGTCACCGTGGCCGACGACGGCGGCAGCAGCGGCCGACTGCGGCGGGAGCTGGGGGTGCTTCCCCCCGGGGACATCCGCAACTGCCTTGCAGCGCTCTCCACCGAAGAACCCCTGCTCACCCGCCTCTTCCAGTACCGCTTCACCGCCGGCAGCGGGCTGGAAGGCCACAGCTTCGGCAACCTGTTCCTTTCTGCCCTGACGGCGATCACCGGAAATCTGGAAACCGCCATCACGGCCTCCAGTCGGGTGCTGGCGGTGCAGGGACAAGTGGTGCCCGCCACAAATGTGGATGTACGGCTCTGGGCGGAGCTCGAGAATGGTGATCGAATTGAGGGGGAAAGCAACATCGGCCATGCCCCCAGCCCGATCGTGCGGCTGGGCTGCCTGCCGGAACGTCCCCCAGCATTGCCCCGAGCCCTGGAGGCGATCGCCAGTGCCGATCTGATCCTGCTGGGCCCAGGCAGCCTCTACACCTCGTTGCTTCCCAACCTGCTGGTGCCGGAACTGGTCAGCGCCATCCGTAGAAGCCGAGCGCCTCGTCTGTACATCTGCAACCTGATGACCCAACCCGGGGAAACGGATGGCCTGGATGTGCGTGGACATCTGCGGGCGATCGAAGCACAGCTGGCCAGCCTCGGCATCGACCAACGGCTGTTCACAGCCGTCCTGGCTCAGGATGATCTGGACGATTCGCCCCTGGTGGAGCATTACCGGTCCCGCGGTGCTCAGCCCGTGGTCTGTGATGCGGACGATCTACGCAGTGACGGGTACGACGTCACCCAAGCTCCCCTTCAAGGAGCCAGACCAACCGCCACACTCCGACATGACTCACGCAGTCTCGCCCTGGCGGTGATGCGGTTCTACAGAGGCCATCGCCGTGAACGGGATCAGTAGGCGTCCTGCATTTCGTAGAAATCCGGCTGCACATAATCCTTGCGCAGCGGCCAACCCTTCCAGTCTTCCGGCATCAGCAGGCGTTTGGGGTGGGGATGGCCGTCGAATTGAATGCCATACATGTCGAATGTTTCCCGCTCCTGCCAGTCGGCACCGCGGAACAGTCCGTAAATCGAAGGAAGAACTGGTGTTCCTTCACGGCTGAGGAAGACCTTCAACCGCACTTCCCGCAATTGGGCTGCTGGGTCAGACGCCATGGCCTCCAGCTGCTCAGCCATGGCCAATAAGTGATAGAAGCAAACGAGGCGTTCGCCGGGGCCTTCGTCGTAACCGCCGTGGCACTGGAGGTAATCGAAACCATTGCTTTTCAACGCTGCAGCGATGATCGGAAGCACCGCAGCGTCAACACCGATCTGCTCGATGCCGACGTGATCGGGTTCGAGAGCCTGATGTTCGAAGCCCTGCTGCTGCAGCCACTGGCTCACAGGCCCCGCCGCAGGGGCGACAACCGCAGAGGTGTCCTCGGTGGAGGCAGGAGGAATCTTCGAGGTTTCGCTCATGACTCGACAGCTTCAAGTGCGGGGGTAAGAACGGCGGCATCGGTGGCCAGCGTCTGACCAGCGGGGGCGGCGGCAAGGGCAGCTTTCTGGGTCTCAGCCCGGAGATAGGAGCCGGTCACCTGCTCTTCAACACGCTTCATCTGATGGGAGACCGTGAAATAGCGGTGGGTCTGAACGTGCTTGCGACGCTCGGCGAGGGATTCATCGCCAACCTTCTTGCGCAGTTTGATCACCGCATCAAAAATTGCCTCCGGCCGCGGTGGGCAACCGGGCATGTAGAGATCAACGGGAATCAGCTTGTCCACGCCACGCACGGCAGTGGTGGAGTCGGCGCTGAACATGCCTCCGGTGATCGTGCAGGCGCCCATCGCAATCACATATTTCGGCTCGGGCATCTGCTCGTACAACCGAACAAGAGCTGGAGCCATTTTCATCGTCACCGTGCCAGCAACGATCAGGAGGTCGGCCTGACGTGGCGAACTGCGGGGAACCAGACCGAAGCGGTCGAAATCAAAGCGCGATCCCAGCAGCGCTGCGAATTCAATGAAGCAACAAGCCGTTCCGTAAAGCAGAGGCCAGAGGCTGCTGAGACGGGCCCAGTTGTGAAGGTCATCCAGGCTGGTGAGGATGACGTTCTCGCTCAGGTCACTGGTGACCGCAGGGGCACCGATCGGACCGCAGCTGGCTTCCCGCAAGTCGCGCACTGCAGTGATGGAAGGAGAGGTGAGATCTGACATAGCTAGCTCCACTCGAGGGCGCCCTTGCGCCAGGCGTAGGCCAAGGCGACCAACAGGATGGTGATGAAGATGAGCGCTTCGATGAACGCCAGGACCCCCAAGCGGTGAAAGGCCACGGCCCAGGGGTAGAGAAAGACTGTCTCCACGTCAAAAATGACGAAGACCAGGGCGAACATGTAATAGCGAATGTTGAACTGAATCCAGGCGCCACCGATGGGTTCCATCCCGGATTCATACGTGAGCTGGCGCTCCCCGGCGCGGCTCTTGGGCGCCAGGAATTTGTTGGTGATCAGAGCCAGGGCTGGAACAGCCGCAGCGATCAGCAAAAACCCGAGGAAGGCGTCGTAGCCTGGCAGGGCAAACATGAACGTCCCAGTACACAGCGGCAGTCTGGCATTCACTGCCAAGAGTTGACGCGGATAGAGTCAGCGCGCACAGCAATAAAGCGGTGAGCGACGAGCTTCAGCCGGCCGAACAGCCGCCGACAACGGACCAGCCGCCGGTTGCCGATGAGGCAAACACCGCTGTTGAGGCTCCCCCGGAAAGCGATCCACGCACCCACCGCTTCGAGTGCCGCAGCTGTGGATATGTCTACGACCCTGAAGAAGGAGTCAAGAAAGTGGGAATTGAGGCCGGTACAGCCTTTGACGATCTCGACCCGGCCGGCTTCCGCTGTCCGGTATGCCGCAGTCGTAAACCGGCCTTCCGAGACATCGGCCCCCGCACCAAAGCCAGTGGTTTTGAGGAGAACCTCAATTTCGGCATCGGAGTCAATCGCATGACCCCTGGTCAGAAAAACGTTCTGATCTTCGGTGGTCTCGCCCTGGCCTTCGCCTTCTTCCTCTCCCTCTATTCGCTCCGCTGAACGCCATGACGCGCTTCGTCTCTTCTGCGATCAATCTGCTGCTGGTGCTGGTGCTGGGGGTGAGCCTCAGTGGCTGCGTCACGACACGCCTGCCTGTCGCTTCCACCAGCCCTTGGCAGGCCCTCAACCTCGACACCGAGGCCAATCCCCTGGATGTGGCCTTCACGGATTCACGCCACGGCTACCTCGTGGGCAGCAACCGGATGATCCGTGAAACCAACGATGGAGGGGCCACCTGGAACGATCGCAGCCTTGATCTGCCCGAGGAAGAAAACTTCCGACTGATCAGCATCGACTTCAACGGCGACGAAGGCTGGATCGCCGGACAACCTGGACTGCTGATGCACACCAGCGATGGCGGTCAGAACTGGACGCGTCTGTTCCTCGACACCAAGCTGCCTGGTGAGCCTTACCTGATCACGGCACTGGGAAGCCACTCCGCCGAAATGGCCACCAACGTGGGGGCTGTCTACGAGACCCATGACGACGGCGGCAGCTGGGAGGCTCTGGTCACCGATGCCGCTGGTGCGGTGCGTGATCTGCGTCGCGGTGATGACGGCAGCTACGTGAGCGTGAGCAGCCTGGGTAATTTCTACGCCACCTGGCAGCCCGGGGACTCCGTCTGGCAGGTGCACCAGCGGGTGAGCAGCCAACGACTGCAGAGCATCGGCTACCAACCCGACGGCAACCTCTGGATGGTGGCCCGTGGGGCTCAGATCCGCCTGAACGACGAATCGGGGAACCTCGAAAGCTGGACCAAGGCGATCATCCCGATCACCAACGGTTATGGCTACATGGATATGGCCTGGGATGAAGACGGCGCGATCTGGGCCGGCGGCGGCAACGGAACCCTGCTGGTGAGTCGCGACGGTGCTGACAGCTGGGAGATCGATCCCGTGGGCGATCGCCAGCCCAGCAATTTCACCCGCATGGTGTTCGATTGGGATCACGCCTTCGTGCTGGGTGAGCGCGGCAACCTGCTGCGTTGGGTGGGCAACGCTGTGTAACCAAGGGCTCAGGCCTCACTCGGCGACCCGGCATCACCCCCTAAGATTGCTGGGCTGATACGCATGAGCTATGGCTGCAGGCTCTACAGGGGAACGCCCGTTCTTCGAAATCATCACGAGCATCCGCTACTGGGTGATTCACTTCGTGACTCTTCCATCGATCTTCCTTGCCGGGTTCCTGTTCGTGTCCACCGGCCTTGCCTACGACGCTTTCGGTACTCCTCGTCCGGATGCTTATTTCCAGGCCTCCGAAAGCAAGGCTCCTGTGGTGAGCCAGCGCTACGAGGGTAAATCTGAACTCGACGTCCGCCTGAAATAACCCATGTCACAGACCCCCGTCGCCACCACCCCACGCAACTACCCGATCTTCACGGTGCGTTGGTTGGCCCTTCACACACTCGGAGTTCCGACTGTGTTTTTCCTCGGCGCCCTCGCCGCGATGCAATTCATCCGTCGCTGATCAGCACCATGCAACGCAACCCCAACCCCAACAACCTGCCGGTTGAACTCAACCGCACCAGCCTTTATCTGGGCCTGCTGTTTGTGTTCGTCACCGGCGTGTTGATGTCCAGCTACTTCTTCAACTAAGGTTCGACCAATGAGTGGCAATAAGTCTCCCTTCCCCGATGGTCGAATTCCCGACCGCCTTCCTGATGGCCGTCCTGCAGTGCCCTGGCGCTCCCGCTGGACCGAAGGCGTTCTGCCCCTGTGGCTTGTGGCCACAGCCGGTGGTATGGCTGTTTTGTTTGTGGTCGGCCTGTTCTTTTATGGCTCCTATACCGGCGTCGGTTCCGCCTGATCTTCAGGTTGCGTTTGATTGTTCAACCGGCCTTCGGGCCGGTTTTTTTGTGGCCTCCTCTTCTCTTGTGGCCACGCTCTAGAGTCAGACCCCGTAAAAGTACCGGTACCACTCTGCGAACTGCGCCACACCAGCTTCAATCGCTGTTGAGGGCCTGAATCCCACCCAATCCTCCAATGCCTTGGTGTCGGCGGCCGTGGCCACGACATCACCTGGCTGCATCGGCTGGAAATCTTTGATCGCATCGCGACCAAGGGCCTGCTCCATCACCTCGATGAAACTCAACAGCTCCGTGGGCTGGCTGTTGCCGATGTTGAACACCCGGTGCGGCGCCGCCGCCGTTGCAGGATCAGGCTGCAGGGGATCGAAATCGGGGTTTGCTGTAGCTGGTTTATCGCAGCAGCGCAGCACTCCTTCCACGATGTCATCGATATAAGTGAAATCACGCTGCATCCGGCCATGGTTGAACACCTTGATCGGTTCACCCGCAAGGATCGCCCGGGCGAACAGCATCGGGGCCATGTCCGGCCGTCCCCATGGCCCATAGACCGTGAAGAAGCGCAGTCCGGTGGCCGGCACCCCGTAAAGGTGGCTGTAGGTGTGTGCCATCAGCTCATTGGCTTTCTTGCTGGCGGCATACAGGCTTACCGGGTGGTTGACCGGTTGGCGCTCGTGAAAGGGCAGGTTGCGGTTGCCGCCATACACAGAACTGCTGGAGGCATACACCAGGTGACCAACGTCGTGGTGACGGCAGCCTTCCAGGATGTGGCCAAACCCCACCAGATTGCTCTGGATGTAGGCCGCCGGGTTCTCCAGTGAGTAACGCACCCCTGCCTGGGCAGCCAGATTCACCACCACATCCGGACGCTCCTCGGCAAACAGAGCCGTCAACGCATCGCCGTCCTCAAGCGAGATCGGCTCGAACCGCCAGGCTCCTTTCGAGGCCGTGGCCTCGACCTGACGCAGACGCGCCTGTTTGAGGGCCGGGTCGTAGTAGCTGTTGAGGTTGTCGAGACCGACCACGCGCTCGCCGCGGGCCAGCAGTCGCTGAGAGAGCGCAGCGCCGATAAATCCGGCGGCACCGGTGACCAGGACCGTACGTGACATCAGTCTTCGCCGTCTCCAACCCGCCAAAGGGTCAAGCCTGCCGCCCGCACCACTGCGGGATCCGCCACGGCCCTGGCATCAAACAGCCAGGCCGGTTTGCGCATCCGTCCCGCCAGCTCCGCCCAGTTCAAATTCCTGTAGACGTTCCATTCCGTCAGGATCAGCACCGCATCCGCACCACTGACGGCCTCCTCAACGGACTCAGCCAAAGCCCAGCTGCCGGTTCCGCTGAGGACATCAGCCGCCGCTGCCGCCTCCTGCTTCAGGTCGCGGGCCATCTGGGCTGGCTCCACCTTGGGATCGTGGATGGCCAGCTGCGCCCCCTCCTCCAGCAGATCGCCGCAGATGCGGATCGCCGGCGCCTCGCGGGTGTCGTTGGTGTCGGCCTTGAAGGCAAACCCAAAAATGGCCAGGCGCTTGCCGGTCACCGTGCCGAACAGCTTCTGCACCACCAGCTGTGCGATCCGGTGCTGCTGCCAGGTGTTCAACGCCACCACGCTCTCCCAGTAGTCGGCCACCTCCGGCAAGCCGAAGTGCCGGCACAGATACACCAGGTTCAGGATGTCCTTCTGGAAGCAGCTACCGCCAAAACCCGGGCCGGCATTGAGAAACTTCGGGCCGATGCGGCTGTCGGTGCCGATCGCCCGGGCCACCTCCCGCACATCCGCGCCGGTGGCCTCGCAGAGTGCCGCGACGGAGTTGATCGAACTGATCCGCTGCGCCAGAAATGCATTGGCCGTGAGCTTCGACAGCTCACTGCTCCAGAGGTTGGTGCGCAGGATCTTCGCCTCGTCCACCCAGTGGCTGTAAACCGCCGCCAGCGCCTCGATCGATGCCGCGTCCTCGCCACCGATCAGCACCCGGTCGGGCGCCTCCAGATCCCGGATCGCTGTGCCCTCCGCCAGGAACTCAGGATTGGAAAGCACCGAAAAGCAGCGCTGCTGATCGTCCTCCTGCGCGGCCTCCAGGATCGTTTTGATCGCTGCAGCCGTGCGCACCGGCAGCGTGCTCTTCTCCACCACGATTGTGTGGCCGGTGGCTGCCTTCGCCACCGTGCGTGCACAGGCCTCCACCCAGCGCAGGTCACTGGCCTGACCCGCCCCCAGCCCCTTCGTTTTCGTCGGCGTGTTCACGGAAATGAACACCATGTCTGCTGACGCGACGGTGGCTTCAACCGCTGTGGAGAACGTCAAATTCCGTCCCCGGGCACGGCCCACCACGGCATCCAGCCCTGGCTCGTACACCGGCAGCCGACTCAGATCAGCATCATTCCAGGCGTCGATCCGCGCCTGGTTGATGTCCACCACCGTCACCTCGATCTCTGGGCAGCGGTCTGCGATCACAGCCATGGTCGGGCCGCCCACATAGCCGGCGCCGATGCAGCAGATCCGTTGAATCGTCACGCGCCGCGGTCCTCCTCCAGTGCAAGGACACTACGGAAGGAGTCGATCGTCGGTCCCAGCCCCTGCTCCAGTGACACAGTCGGCTGCCAGCCCAGCTGCTGCCTGGCCAGATCGATCAGCGGACGGCGCTGGCGGGGGTCGTCCTCCGGCACCGGTTTTTCGATCAGCGGCAGCTTTGGATTGATCCGCTGACGCACCAGTTCCGCCAGCTGACGGATGGTGAATTCATCGGGATTACCGAGGTTGATCGGGCCGGTGTCGGCACCATTCATCAGCCTGATCAGCCCCTCGATCAGGTCGCTGACGAAACAGAACGACCGGGTCTGGGAGCCATCGCCGTAGAGCGTCAAGGAGTCACCCCGCAGGGCCTGAACGATGAAATTGCCCACCACCCGGCCGTCATCAATCAGCATCCGTGGCCCATAGGTGTTGAAGATGCGGGCCACCCGCACCTCCACACCATTCATCCGCTGGTAGTCGAAACAGAGGGTCTCGGCGATGCGTTTGCCCTCGTCGTAACAGCTGCGAATCCCGATCGGGTTGACACAACCCCGATAGCTTTCCGGCTGGGGATGCACCTCCGGGTCGCCGTACACCTCACTGGTGCTGGCCAGCAACAGCCGCGCCCCCACCCGCCGGGCCAGGCCCAGCATGTTGTACGTGCCCAGGAAACTGGTTTTGGCCGTCTTGACCGGATTGGTCTGGTAGTGAATCGGCGACGCCGGGCAGGCCAGATGCCAGATCCGATCCACCTCCAGCCTGATCGGCTCGGTGACGTCGTGGCGGATCAGCTCGAAGCGGGGATGACCGATCCAGCGGGCGATGTTGCGCTTGCGGCCGGTGAAGTAGTTATCGAGGCAGATCACCTCATCGCCGGCCTCCATCAGCCGATCGATCAGATGGGAGCCCAGGAACCCGGCTCCACCGGTCACGAGGTGAATCCGCATCTCAAGGGGTGCGCAGCGTCTCCACGATCGCGGCAATGTCCGCAACTGCCCAGGACCGGTCCTCGCCCTCGTGCTGCAGTGGCTTGAGCCGCACCTCAGCCCGGGCTGCTTCGTCATCGCCCAGCACCAGAGCCCAACGGGCACCGCAACGATCCGCCCGCTTGAACTGCTTGCCGAAGGCGGAGCCCGACCCATCCAGCTCCACGGCCAGACCAGCAGCCCGCAGACCGCGCGTGAGGGTCAGCGCCATGGTTTCCGCCTGGTCACCACGGTTGATCACATAGGCATCAGGTGCGGACGTGGCCACCAGCCGCGCCGCTGCCCCATCCGGATCGGCCGTCGCCGCCGCCTCCAGCACCAGCAACAGCCTTTCCATACCCAAGGCCCAGCCGATGGCCGGCGTGGGGGCTCCACCCAGTTGAGCGATCAAACCGTTGTACCGCCCACCACCGCAGACGGTGGCCTGCGCCCCCAGTTGATCACTGGTGATCTCGAAGGCGGTGTGGCCGTAATAATCCAGACCCCGCACCAGCCGCGGATTGAGCCGGAAGGGAATGCCCAGGGCGGTCAGCCCCTGCTGAACCGCATCAAAGCGTTGCCGGCTCTCTGAGCTGAGGGCATCGGCCAGGGTGGGTGCCTGCTCGAGCAAGGCCTGGGTGTCCTTGTTTTTGGAATCGAGAATGCGCAGGGGATTGGTGCTGAGTCGGGCGCGGGAGTCGTCATCCAGTTGATCCAGCCGCTGCTCCAGCCAGGCCACCAGCGCTGTGCGGTAGGCCTGCCGATCCTCAGGCGTACCAAGACTGTTGATTTCCAGCTCGAGGCCACCAACGCCCAACTGAGCCAGCAGATCCCAGGCCAGAGCGATCACTTCCACATCGCTGCGGGCGCTCTCCGCCCCCAACCACTCCACACCGATCTGATGAAACTGACGCTGGCGACCGGCCTGTGGCCGCTCATAGCGGAACATCGGGCCGGCGTACCAAAGCTTCTGGGCGCCCTGGCTCAACAGGCCGTGTTGCAGCGCCGCCCGCACCACCGACGCGGTGCCCTCTGGCCGCAGTGTGCAGGCACGCTCACCGCGATCGGTGAAGCTGTACATCTCCTTGCCCACCACATCGGTGCCTTCGCCGATGCCACGGCAGAACAGATCGGTGGTTTCCAACAACGGTGTTCGGATCTCGCCGAAACCGGAGCGGCGGAAATGCTCCCGGGCGACTGCTTCGACGGCCTGCCAGCACTGCAGAGTCTCCGGCAACAGATCCACCATGCCCCTGAGGCTCTGCAGCTGACTCACGACACCGGGTGCTGGTTCAGCGGACCAGTCTGCCCGTCAATGCTCAGATCAGCCCCTCCACCTGCTCCAGGGTGAGTCCCTCCAACAGGGTGGTGCCACGATCAGTCGCGAGAAGGACGCCAGAAACAGCCGAAGTCAACGTTGGCTCGAGGCCTGCAGGCAAGAGCAGAACGTCTCCTTCAAGAGGATCAAGGTCGACGATGCGGTCGTCTCCTTTGCTGATGCGGAAACTGTCCGCACCAGCGCCCCCAAGAATCAAATCATCACCAGGACCACCATTCAGGCTGTCTGCGCCGGGACCACCCCTGAGCTCGTCAGGGCCACCACGACCACGAATCACATCATCACCCTCATCACCGAGGAGCAGTTGTGCGCGACGGCCACCGTCGATGTCATCGTTACCACCTCCAGCGGAGACATAACCTTTGCGATCTCCAGCTGCGATGCGGTCATTGCCAGCACCAGCCCGGATGACTTCTCTGAACCTTCCGTGGGCAAATCCGGTTGGGATATCTGCAGTTGTCGTGGCATCAACCCGGGATAGTTGGCGTGGGCTGAAGGAATCATCTGACTGCAAAACATCGGCGATCCAACCCTCGTCAGGGTCTAGAAGCTGATAGCTAGAAGTGATGTGTTCTTCGTGAAAGGTAATATCAAGGAAACCCCTCCGACTTAAGTCTGTATATTTTAAACCTTCTGTGTAACTTAAAAATATTGGCTCGAGACCTGGGGCAATGTATGTTTCTATTCCTGGAGCAGAAACTCCTGGAGTGGCAAATTCAATGCCGACCACTTGGCCAGGCATAGCCGCACCTGTACTCATCGCGTCCAGCACACCTACCCATGCGTTGTGTGTATCACCAGCAAGGGAAACTAACTTTTTACCGAGACCGGCTGCCGTTTGAAGAATGGTTTCTCTCTCAACGCCGTAGCCATCCCAAGCATCAAGGTTGTATGGAATCTTAGTAGCTTCATCAAACAAAGCCAACTCGTCTTGATTCAGGGGCTGTCCAGTCGCCAACTTTTCAAGGGGGGCCGAATACTTCGCCAGAACATCTGGATCCGTGGCATTCAGCAGCAGCTCAGCTGGTATAGCCATTGACTGCATTAAGACCTGCTGACCAAGCACCTGCCAAGCAGCATCAGACCCGGCCAAGCCACTCTGGAGCCAGGACTGCTGGTCTTGACCAAGGAGATTTCGAGATGGATTCGTCCACCCATCGGCAACAGTCGCCGCAACCAACTCCAGGGTCACTGGATCGATCAAGGCTGCAGATAAAGCGTTGACGCCATCAAGGTCCTCCGCTGAAACGGGGGGAGCAACACCCAGAGACTCGGCGTAGGAAGCTAATAGCAGTGGATCCGCGAGTATGTCCCCAATTCGAGCGGCGACAGCGTCAGAATTTGGATAAGCAAGCTGCTCATCCCTTGCCGTAAGCCTAGTCTCAAGTACATAAAGAGTAACAAGATCAGCCAGGTCAAAACTGCGAAAACCCTGAGTCAGAGGCGAATCATCCGTCCCCAAATCAACATCCCGACGCAAAGCAGGCTCTCGAATCGGCATCCACTCGTAGTAAGCCTGCAGAGCAGCATCACGACGAGAGGCCCAATCACCCTCGACTTCAGACTGGTGATTTTCAGCACCTCCTAACCAACTGTCATTAGCAGTTTCGTGGTCGTCCCAGATCGAGACCATTGGAGCAGATGCATGCATTTCACGTAAACCAGCATCACTGTGGTACTGCGCATAACGCTGTCTATAATCGTCAAGACTCAGCAACTCGCTATCGGGCTCAAAGCCACGGTTTTCAACAGCAGACTCTGCGCTCGGATAACCGCCTTGACCATATTCATAAATATAGTCGCCAACATGTAAAATAATATCGTAGGGCTGCTCAGCATCGATTTCCGCGACTCTTCGATAGGTCTCAAAAAATTCCGTATTTGTAAAATTAGCGCATGACAAAACTGCCATACGGACTGAAGCAGCCTTATCAGGCAACGTACTGGCGTGACCTACAGGAGATACCACCCCATCCACTTCGAAGCGGTAGTAATAGTCTTCACCAGCCTGCAATCCCTCGGGAAGTGCCTTGACAGTCCAATCTCGATCCGAACTTGTGGAAATCGTTCCCGAATCCAAAATTGTACGTTTTTTAAATTTCGGACTTGAAGAGACTTCCCAGTTCACAGATGCAGACGAGCCATCCACATCAGACACGCGTGACCAGATCACAAAGGAATCCTGATAGGGATCACCCGAGGCGACACCATGCCGAAAGGATGCAGTCACGATTTTTCTTCAGACTTTGTTAATTCTGGATAGGACAAAGCCAAAGCGATGTCGCCCAGATTTCAAATCAATGTCTCGACGACAACCAACTTCTCAAACAGTTCTATCCCCACTTCGTTCAAGCGTTAATACTGCCGCTGGCCACCAAATCGATCAGGGCCAGCTGACGTTGAACACAAACGTCAAGGTCATAGCTGCGTTCCACCGTGCGTCTTGCCTCTGCTCCGAAAGATGCTGCCCGGTCGCGATCCCGCAACAGCTCGGACACCGCTGATGCCAGATCGGCCGGAGAGAAGAAATCCACCAGCAGACCATTGATGCCGTGGCGGATCACCTCCCGAACTGGAGCCGTGTCGGAACCCACAACGGCACAACCACAGGCCATCGCCTCAAGCAAGCTCCAGCTCAAGACGAACGGATAGGTGAGATACACATGGCAGGCGCTCAACTGCAGCAACAGCAGGAACTGCTCGTAAGGCAGTGTCCCTGCAAAATGCACCCCGCTCGGGTCGTAGTGCCCCTCGATCTCAGCCAGGAATTGATCCTTCCACTCACCGTCGGGACAGGGGGACCCATAACTGACACCCTTGGTTTCACCGACGATCACAATGCGTGCATCCGGTGACTGGCGCTGAAGATCGGGGATCGCCCGCAGGAAGGTATGGCAGCCCCGGTAGGGCTCCAGACTCCGATTCACAAAGGTGATGATCGACTGACCTTTCTCCAGAACGGTTCCATCCGGGAGAGTCAGCGGCCTTGGATTGGCCACCGGTGCTGCGCGCCTGGTGTCGACACCGTCATGGATCACGCTGATGCGGCGCTGCCAATGCTCCGGAAAGCTGCTGGCCTGAAAATGGGTGGGCGACACATGCCAGTCCGCCTGTTCCAGGGTGAGATGCAAGTAAGCATTTTTCATATTGAGGCGGGCCTGCTCCTGCCAGGACCAATCCCGGTCGAATTCGGGATCGAAATTGGAATCAAACCCGTGAGCTCGATAAAAAAACTCCTCGTAACAAAGCAGCGGTGAGTCCGGCCAAATCGCTTTGAGGAAAAGGGCTTCACCCCAGCCTGGATGAGCACAGATGAGATCAGGCGTGAATCCTTTGGCTTTCAGTTGTTCCGCCGCCCGTGCACAGCCCTCAGCCCTGATGATCTTCGTTTCTGTTTCCATCACCAAAGGATGAATCCCCTTGGTGTTGCCCCGTTCCAGGGGGTAGCGGAAGTACTGCAACTCTTCCGGTAAAGGTCGGTTGGCATCCAAGGCATTGATGCCGAGGGCCACGATCTGGTGCTGGCCCTGTTGAGCGAGTCTCTGAACGATGTGAACGTATTGACCCGGGAAGTTCTGATGAACAAACAGGATTCGCATCTGGCTCAGAGGCGCTGAAGCGACTCGGCTTTGTCCTGGAACTCACCCAGCAGCAGTTGCAGGTAAGAAACCTTGCGCAACTTGATGTTGGCCGTCAGGCTCATGCCGACTTGCAGTGGCAGCGTTGTACCGCTTTTCAGCTGCAGCTTCTGCTGATCGAGCTTCACAGTGACAGGGAAACTGAGCTCCTGACGCTGCTCCTGGGGATCGGGTGGCAGAGCATCAGATCCGATGCGCGTCACCTTTCCCTCCAGAACCCCAAAATCCGTTGATGGATAGGAATCGATGCTGATATCCGCTTTCATGCAACTCTCCAGATCCTTGGGGCATCCGGGAGGAACCGTCACGAAGCCGATCTTGTTGCTCGGTACTTCCACTTTCGCTTCCAGCGAGCCGTAGGGAACAACCTTCATGACCGTCTGGGTGGACTGGGCGGTGAAGCCCGTGGCTGTTGGCTTGAGATCGAAAACCACACCATCCACCGGAGACTTCAGCTGTTGGTAGCGCAGGGTGACCCTTGCTTGAGCCAGGCGGCCGCGCAGGTCGGCCACTTCTGTGTTGAACTGTGCCACCTGCTGATCGAGAAGCGCCAACTGCCGTAAACGATCCGCCTTGGTCTGCATCAGACGACCGCGGGTTTCCTCAACAGAGTTCTGCTGGCTGAGATATTGCAGCTCGGAGGTGGCACCGGCCTCCTCCAATTCCTCAAAACGCTCAAGAATCTCACTTTGAAGTGCGAGGTTGTTCTCAAGCATTTGCACCTCCTCGTTATTCACCTGGAGATAGCGCTGCTTTTCCTCGGCCTTAAGCCGGAGCTGCTCCTGTTTGAGCTTGATCGTTTTCTCCAGGCTGAGGCGCTGTTCTTCGCTGGCTTCGGTGTCCAATTTCATCAACACCTGCCCTGCCTTCACGGCATCGCCTTCCTGTACCAGGATCTGGTCCGCCACACCACCCACGGGCATCTGGATGTCCTGCACAGAACCGACAGGCTCAAGCTGACCTGGGGCGACGACTATCTCCTCGGTGCGAGCCAAGGCAAGCCAAGCCACGCCAAATACTGTCGTGCCGATCATCGTCCAGGTGACGGTCTTCATCCAGAACCGACCCTGCTGCAGCACCGATTCGTCGTAGTTGACGAGGTCTGAGCTGTCCTGGTTCGTAGGAGACGTCTGACGCTGGAATGGATTGAGCTTCATGGTCAGGTGCTCTCCTGCTGGCGATAAAGGGCGTAGTAGCGACCTCGATGCTTCATCAGGTCCTCATGGGTGCCGACTTCGACCACGGCACCTTGGTGAAGCATCACGATCACATCGGCCTGACGGATCGTGGACAGGCGGTGCGTAATGAAAAACACCGTCTGGTCATCCAGATTCTCGAGCAGGTTGTCGCAGACCTTTCTCTCCGTTTCGTAATCAAGGGCGCTCGTGGCTTCGTCCATCACCAGCAACTTGGGATTGCTCAGCAAGGTCCGCGCGATCGCCACCCGTTGACGTTGGCCGCCACTGAGGGAAGCCCCCCGTTCACCCACAGGAGTGCTGTAGCCACTGGGCAGATCCATGATGAAGTCGTGGGCATTGGCCAGGCGGGCTGCCCGAACAATCTCCTCACTGGACGCTTCCGGATTGGTGAGAGCAATGTTCTCGCTCACCGTTCCGCTGAACAGGAGTGGGTCCTGGGGAACGATTCCAATCTGTCGGCGCAGTGAATAAAGCTCAACCTTGGCGATGTCGTAGCCATCGATCAAAATCCTGCCTTCTCCCGGCTCATAAAGACGCGGCAGGAGCTTCATCAGGGTGCTCTTGCCACTGCCGCTCTGGCCAACGATTCCAACGAACGTGCCGGCCTTGATCTCGAGGTTGATGTCCTTCAACACCTCAGGTTGACCAGGTCGGAACCGGAAGGAAAGACCCTCGAACCGCACCTCCCCGTGCAACGGCGGCAACATCACCTTTGACTTATCCACCTCATCGGATTCCTCCGGGGTGTCGATCACGTCAGCAAGACGCTCGAAACTCACCCGTAGTTCCTGGATGTTCTGCCAGATCGTCGACAACCGCAGCAGTGGCTGAGTCACGTAGCCAGAAATGATCCGGAAGGCGATCAACTGGCCCAGGGTGAGGTCACCGCTCAACACCATCGAGGCTCCGATCCACAGCACCATCAGCTGCGAAATCTTCTGCAGAACCTGGCTGGTTTGATTCAGAGCCGTACCGGTAATCGTCTTCTCAAACGTGCGAGCGATGTATTGCGAGTAGAACTCTTGCCAGCGCCAACGGCTGACCATTTCCACGTTCTGAGCCTTAACGGTCTGAATACCAGTGAGAACCTCAACCAGATGGCTCTGGGTTTTGGCATTTTCTTCAGCAGCAGCACGGAACTGCCGGCGGAACAGCGGAGCTCCCAGCACGGTGAGACCGATCTGAATCGGCAACACAGATAGGGCGATCAAGGTCAGCAACCAGCTGTAGATCACCATCACCATGATGTAGATCACCGAGAAGGCGGCATCCAGGATCGTGGTGAGCGCCTGACCCGTGAGGAAGTTGCGGATCTTTTCCAGCTCAGCCACCCGGGTGCCGAGCTCACCCACCGGGCGGCGATCGAAATAGCCAAGGGGAAGACGCAGCAGGTGATCGATCACTTCGGCACCGAGGCGCTGATCAATGCGGTTGGTGGTTTCGGCGAAGAGGAACGTTTTTAGGCTGCCCAGCACCCCTTCCAGGATGGTCACCATCACCAGGGCAATGCCCAGCACTTGCAACGTGTCCAGACTGCGTTGGCTGATCACCTTGTCGATGATCACCTGGATCAGCAGGGGGTTGGCCAGGGTGAACAGCTGCACCACAAAACTGGCGGCCAACACCTGAATCAGCACCCCGCGGTAGCGCTTGAGCGCAGGCCAGAACCAGCCAGGACCGAACTTCTGATCAGGGGTGGCATTGGAGCGCTCCATCAGAAGCAGCTCGATCCCCTCAGGGAAACTTTCAGCTAATTGATCGGGAGCAACCGTGACCATGCCGTGTTTCGGCGAAGCGAGCCTCAGGCCCTGTTCGCTGCTGGCCACCACCAGAGCAAAACCCTGTTTCCAGGGAAGCATCGATGGAACCTGGAGGCGGGTGCCTGATACGGAAGGCACCTTGGCTGCCATGACGTGCAGACCCAAGCTGGCCGCCAATTGGCCGCAGAGCTGAAGATTGGGCGTCAGCCCACGCCGCAGGTTGTCCTGCAGCACTTTCTCAATTGAATCGCGCCGAAACGGCAGCTTCATCAATTGGGCCAGCATCTGGAAGCAGGCCAGCGTTTCCTGGATCGGGCCTTCAGCACGGATCAGCCTCAGGCTGTCCACCACATTGCGCTCAGGGCTGTAACGACTGACTGGAGGCAGCAGTTCAGCCTTCTTCACAGCATTCGCTGGCACGAGATCGCCGCCCGGCTCCTTCTCAGCGCTGTCCGCTGATAAACCGGGAAACAACACCAGGCGTTGACGGAACCGATCCGAATCCGGAATGTCAGACACCGCTTGGATCGACTGCCCTAAGGAGGCGTGTCCCCAGCAACTTGTGAGATAAAGACGACCTCCCGTCGCTAGAGCTGCGTCAATCGCCTCCGCGTCTGGCAGACAACGCTTGACGCTCTTCAGAGCCTGCTCCAGTTTCTCGAGAGCTGAGCTGTCGGTTTCCGCTGTTCCCTCCTCAAGGACCTCCAGCAGCGCGAGGAGCTCCTGGGGCCACAACTGCTGATCACACCACTGGCGGAAGGATTCTTCCTCGCTGTACAGCTGAGTCCACTGCTCATCGGAGATCGCACAGGCGATCACTTCATCCGATGCAATCACGTTTTCGCACGGGCTACCGCACAGGAGGCTTGCGGCACCGATCAAGCTGCCCGGGCCGAACTTGCCAACGGTGGTGAGGCGACCGTTGTGACGCCCCACCAGACGTGCCTGACCTTGGAGCAGAACCAGGATCCTGGCCGGGATGTCATCCGGCTCACACAGCTGCTGACCCAGTTCGAACCGCAGCAGGCTCGAAGAGTCCTGCAGCCGCAACAAAGCAGCATCAGATACGCCCTTGAAAGCAGGGTGCTTCAGCAGGGGGAAGGGAGGGGACTGGGTCATCAGGAAACGCTGAAGTCGCTGTATTCGGCTTCAAGCCGGCTCAAGGTACTGGCTGTTTCCTCGGCGATCCATGCATCGAACATCTCCCGGCACATTTGATCGGAGATCTCCGGCGTGAATGTGGCCGGGGAATAGCGCTCCAGTCGCACCACCAGCCACCAATCGGCAATGCGAAATGGCTCCAACAGCACCCCGGGTTGCGCAACTCGGAGCTTTTCAACCAGGACTGGATGGGCCTGGGTCAAAGAGACCGGCCCAACGATGCCGTTGGTGTTGCGTTCAGGACCCTCCGCATAGCGCTTGGCAAGGTCCGCAAAGTTGGATTCCCCAGACTCGATTTGCAGATACAACTCACGGGCCAGGAAATTGTTGGACAACCGCAGCAGGCTGTACACCACTTGATCGAGCTCGTTCTTGCGCTCGAGGAAACGAGCTTCAGCCTTGGGAGCAAATTGCTCTCTAATGTATCCCTGGCGACGGATCACCCGTTCGAGCCGATCCATCACCTCATCGTTGGATCGACCCAAAGCCGCGAGCATCTCGGGCCACTGATCCATTGTTTCGAAGCCCCGTTGCTCGAGGAGCTCGAGCTTGGCTCTGTTGAGAGCTTCTTCAGGAACCGACATGCCAGAAATGGCTTCGCTGGTGATCATCTGCTCCACCAACGGCTGGAGGAGGTTGTAGCGCCGTAAAAGAGATCTACCGTCAGCTCCAATAGCTCGCCTTAGCTCGGGGAGCGTCGTTCCGCCGTCCACACGTCACCAATCAGTGGGCGAACCCTAGGTGCAAACACCTGCTCTCGCTCTGACCTGATCCACAATCAATCAACGCGCTGCTCACGCCCCATGACGTGCAGGATCCTGATCACCGGAGGGGCTGGTTTCATCGGCAGCCACACCTGCCTTGTGCTGCTGGAGCAGGGCCACTCCCTGGTGGTGGTGGACAACTTCGACAACAGCAGTCCGGAAGCCCTGCGCCGGGTTCAGGAGCTGGCGGCGTCCGATGCCCTTCAGCTGGTGGAAGGGGATTTGCGCAACCCTGATGTGCTGGATCGAGCCTTCCGCTCGGGCAGGCCGGTGGATGGCGTGATTCACTTCGCCGGGCTCAAAGCGGTGGGTGAATCAGTGGCCGACCCTCTGCGCTACTGGGATGTGAACCTCAACGGCAGCCGAGTGCTGGCGGCGGTCATGGAACGCCACGGTTGCCGCACCCTTGTATTCAGCAGCACCTCCACGGTGTATGGCGAACCGGAGCAGTTCCCCCTGCATGAGGGCATGGCCACCGCGCCGGTGCATCCCTACGCCCAAACCAAACTGGCCGTCGAGCAGATGCTGGGAGCGCTTTGTCGCTCCGGCAGCTGGCGGGTGGCCTGCCTGCGCTACTTCAACCCGGTGGGTGCCCACCCCAGCGGCCGCATCGGGGAAGACCCCCTTGGCATTCCCAACAACCTGTTCCCCTTCATCACCCAGGTAGCTGCAGGACGCAGGGACAAGCTGCGGGTGTTCGGGCAGGACTACCCGACACCCGATGGCACCGGCATCCGCGACTATCTGCATGTGATGGATCTAGCCGAAGCCCATGGCGTCACGCTCACCCACCTGCTCAACCAGGAGCCGCCCACCCAGCTGACCGTGAACATCGGCACGGGCACGGGACTGAGCGTGCTCGATGTGATCAAGGGGTTCGAGCAGGCCACCGGCATCACCATTCCCTATGAGGTGGTTGCCCGCCGTCCCGGTGATGTGCCGAGGCTGCAGGCCTGTCCGCGCCAGGCGGAAGCCGTGTTGGGCTGGACAGCCCGCCGCGGCCTGGTGGAGATGTGCCGCGATGGCTGGGCCTGGCAGCAGGCCAACCCGATGGGCTATCGATCAGCGCCATGAATCCAGCCGGGCCGCTCCTTCTGGCCGGCGGAGGCCACAGCCACGCGCTGATCCTCAAGCGCTGGGCCATGGACCCAACCCGACGGCCGGCCCGCCCTGTACTGCTGATCAATCGCTGCAGTTCAGCGCTCTACTCGGGCATGGTTCCAGCCCTGATCGCCGGGATCGACCCACCTGAGGCAGCCGCCATCAATCTGCGCTCCCTCTGCGATCGAGCTGGTGTCGGCTTCGTGCAGGCGGAGATCACCGGCCTGGACCCCGGCCAGCGCTGCCTGTTGCTCGCAGAACGCCCACCCTTGCGTTTTGGTCTGATCAGCCTCGATGTCGGTGCCATCAGCAGGCCAAGCGCTGAAGGCATCGCGATCAAGCCACTGGAGCCGGCCCTGGCCTTCATCGCCTCCGAGGATCCCAACAGCACAAATCCCTTCACCGTGGTCGGGGCTGGCGCCGCAGCCATGGAAGTGGTGCTGGCGCTGCGACGCCGCTGGCCTCACCGCCCGTTGCGCCTGCAAACCCGCTCAAACGGTCCAGGTCCCCTTGAGCGGCGCATCCTGTTGGAGGCCTTGATCGACCTAGTCACGACCCCCGAGCCCACGGGTGGCCCCTGGCTGCTTTGCACCGGCAGTCGCGCACCCATCTGGCTGGCAGCCAGCGGTCTGCCGGTGGATGGCGATGGTCGCCTCCGCACCAATGCCCAGCTGCAGGTGGAGGGCAACGAGCACATTTTTGCGAGCGGTGACTGCGCCGTCATGGCTGCAGCACCCAGGCCAGCCTCCGGCGTCTGGGCTGTGCGAGCAGCCATCCCCTTGGCATGGAACCTGGAAGCCAGCTGCCTGGATCGCCCGCTGCGTCCCTGGCGGCCGCAACGACAGGCGCTTCAGCTGATCGGCGATCAGCAAGGCCGGGCCTGGGCACGCTGGGGACGCTGGCAGCTGGGACCCTCCGGATGGCTCTGGCAGTGGAAGCGACGGATCGACAGACGCTTCATGGCGGGGTTCCGCAGCAGCGAGCCGATGACTGCATCAGAACCGATGGCCTGCCGGGGATGCGCAGCCAAGCTGCCGGCCCAGCCCCTTGCAGCCGCCCTGGAGCAGGCCGGGCTCACCGGGGCACCAGAAGATGCGGCACGCATCGAGGGCGATCCGCCGCTGCTGCAGAGCGTGGATGGGTTCCCGGCGCTGGTCAGCGACCCCTGGCTGAACGGTCGACTCACCACCCTCCATGCTTGCTCCGATCTCTGGGCCTGCGGTGTCAGGGTCGACAGCGCCCAGGCAATCGTGACTCTGCCGGTGCTGGAGGCGGCGGAACAGCAGGAATTACTGGTGCAGACGCTGTGCGGTGTGCGATCAGTGCTGGAGGAACAGCAGGCGCAGCTGATCGGAGGCCACACCCTGGAATCCCGCAGTGAACCGCCGCACTGCCCCAGCCTGGGGGTGCAGCTGAGCCTCTGCGTCAACGGTCGCAGCGCTGCCCCCTGGAGCAAGGGGGGAATCGCCCACGGTGATGTGCTGCTGTTAAGCCGTCCCCTGGGCACCGGCGTGTTGTTCGCTGCTGCCATGGCGGGTGCCTGCCAACCCGAGGCCTTGGACACCGTGCTCCAGCACATGTCCCGCAGTCAGCACCGATTGCTGGATCAACTGGAGCCCCATCGCCAGGCAATACACGCCTGCACCGATGTCACCGGCTTCGGTCTGCTCGGGCATCTCGGGGAAATGCTGGCGAGCAGCTCCCCCCTACGGATCACCCTTTGGACCAACCGCATTCCGGCATACCCCGAAGCCATGGATCGATTGGCTCAGGGCTATGCCAGCAGCCTGGCGCCGGCCAACCGCCGCAGCTGGCAATGGCTGGATGGGCTCATCCAACTGGATGACTCACCCTCGCAGGCACTGCTTGAGCTGCTGGTGGATCCCCAGACCTGCGGTCCCTTGCTACTGGCCTGTACAGAAACCACAGCGCAGACCCTCACAGCAGAGGGCCCCTGGATCCCAATCGGCAACGCAACAGCCGACCATGGCTGAGGCCTCCAGAACGGTCGGCACAGACATATCCAGCGGCTTCAGCCTGCTGCTGCAGGGGCTTGAGCTTGCGATTCAACTTCTGCGGCGGCCCGCTGCTGGCCAGCCACAGCTCGTCCGGTAGCGGTGAACGCAACAGCCGTTCCCGCAGTTCATCGCGATCGCCCCAGGAGAGCTCAGGAGCGGTGATGCGTCCCATGGACAACTCCATCTGATCACTGAGGTTGAACAGGCGGGCTCGGGGGCTGTAACGCTCCCTCTGCCCGTTGGTGCGCTGGCTGATCGCACGGAACTGGTCCTGTTCACGCACCCCACCGGCGGTGGGATCCAACTCCGAAAAACCTGGCCCCCACCAACTGATCAGCAGCACCAGCACCACCCCAAGCACCACCCGTTGCCCCCAGTGATGGAGTGGTGAGGCGGTGAGCAACACGCACAGCAACGGCAGCACCGACGGCAACAGCACCACGAAGTAGCGACTGAAGGCCAGCGGCTTTACAAAGGAGACCAGCACCACAGCCAGCACCATCACGGCGGAGGGCAACAGCGCACTGCGGTCCAGCAAACGGTTCCGTCGCCAGGGCAGCGGTTGCATCCCGCCCCAACGCTGCAGCCCCCCGATGAGCACCACCAGCAACAGCAGCTTGGGCAGGGGCCAGAGCCCCAGAGCCCGAGCCAGGGACTCCTCCAGCAGGGCGAAGTCCGGTTGACCGATCCAACTGCCGGAGCGGGAACTGAACAGGTAATCCGCGGAATAGATGATCCATCCCAGAGCTGGGATGGCCCCCAGCACGGCAGCTCCCGCCAGATGCCAGCGCCGGCTTGCCCCATCCCAGGCGGCTGCGGCCAGCATGAGAAAGAGACCGTAGAAATGGGTGAGACCCGCCAACGCCGCCACCACTCCGTAGGCCACAGATCGTTCGGCACGACGCCACCACCAAGCCAGGGCCACCAGCAGCACCAGCAGCGCATAGCTTTTCCCTTCGATGGCGAAGCGCACGGGGTAGGGACTGCAGAACGCCAGGAGCAGCGCCAAGGGCAGCACCCGCTGCCGACCATCACTGAGGGCCACCGCCTGGGCCACCATCACGGCGCCCCCTCCCAGATAGGCCAGCCAGGAGAGCAACCGCAGACTGACGGGGCTTTGCCCTACGAGCTGCCCCCAGAACCAAAGCAGGCCGTAATACAAGGGTGGATGGGTGTCCTGCCGCAGCATGCCGAGCAGCTCCAGCGGGCTTGGCTGAAAGCTTTTACCCACGCTGTAGAGCTCATCGCTCCACAGGGCGGTGGCATCGATCAACACCAGGGTCCGCAGAGCGAAGGCCGCCGCCACCAGCGCAGCCAACAAGGTCCAGAGCTGAGCCGTTCGTCTCATCGCCCCTGATCCAGCAGCACGCCGCGACGGCGACGCAATTCCTCACCCAGACCTGGTCCCGGTTGCCATCCCTCAGCGATCAACTGGCGCGCACTCTGGGGCGACGGAATGTGCCGCCAGCGGCCCCACCAACGCAGAAGTGGCCTCCACGCCGCAGGCCGCAGCGTCACCATCAGCGCCACCGTCTGCGGCGGCCAACCACCGCGCTCAAGTGCTGTCGTCCATGCATCTGGGGATGCATGGATGGGCAGTGGATGCGACCCCAACCAGCCCTGCAGCGATGGCAGCCGTTCCAACCATTGCTGCTGCTCGCCGGGAATCTGCAGGCGGCGCGCCACAGCCCCTGGATCAGCCGCAGCCGCCAACAGCGCCGTCATCAGCGGCAGCCCGAGGCGTTGCCCCCAACGCAGACGTCGGGTTCGTTCGGGATCACGCTGCAAGCAGGGGTCCACCAGAGCCATGGCCTGCCAGGACTCCAGCAGGTCCAACGCGATGGGCCACGGTTCATGGTCCAGCAGCCGCTCCAGCTCCATCCGCAACCTGCTGGCCAGGGCCGGCGGTGCCGTCTCCGGCGCATTCCCCACATGCCAGGCCCAGGGCCAGGCCGCGACGGTCGCACCCACCTGTTCAAGGGCCTCGGAACCCAGGTCAATCCCCAACCGAGCGCCATAACGCGCAGCCCGGATCACCCGGGTGGGGTCATCGCTGATGCTGCCGGGATGAAGAAACTGCAGACGGCCTGCGGCCAGATCGCTCTGGCCGCCGTGGAGATCGATCAACTCCCCGGACATTAGATCGAGGGCCATGGCATTGATCGTGAGATCACGCCGCACCAGATCCGCCGCCAACGACCCGGGCTGCACCACAGGGTTCTCTGCTGGCCGCGGATAGTGCTCCTGCCGCGCCGTGGCCAGGTCGAGGGGCACGCCATCGAGGTTCAGGGCCACCGTGCCGAACTGACCGTGATGCTGAACACCGCTCACCCGTTCAGTCCCGCAACGCTCTTGCAGCACATCCGCCAGATGGGCGGCGCTGCCCTCCACCACCCAATCCAGATCGGGAACGCCAGTCCAGGGACGGCCATGGCGTTGATGCAGCAGCAAATCCCGCACCACACCCCCCACCAGCGCCAGACGCGGCACACCGGCTTCGGTGGCTGCCGCCTTGAGGGCATCCAGCAGGGCTGACGGCACAGCCGGCAGATCCATTGCGGGGCGTGCATGACAATGGTCAGATCATCACGGATCCCGGCGTTGTCCGCTCTCACTCGCTGTTTGCAGGAGGAAGCCTCCGCCATCGCTGCAGCGGCGGAACGGCTCAGCAGTGATCAGGTGGAAGCAGCCCTGCTGCTTCTGGAGCGCTGTGCAGACCGCAAGGCCAAGCTGGTGATCACCGGTGTGGGCAAAAGCGGCATCGTGGCCCGCAAGATCGCCGCCACGTTCTCCTCAATCGGCCTGATGGCCCTGTTCCTCAACCCCCTGGACGCCCTGCACGGGGATCTGGGGGTGGTGGCCCCGGAGGACGTTTGCCTGCTGCTGTCCAATTCCGGCGAAACAGAAGAACTGCTGGAGGTGCTGCCCCACCTCAAACGGCGCGGCACGGGCCGGATCGCCATCGTCGGCCGGGCCGACTCTTCCCTGGCCCGCGGCAGCGATGTGGTGCTGGAAGCCGGGGTGGACCGAGAGGTATGCCCTCTCAATCTCGCTCCCACCGCCAGCACCGCGGTGGCGATGGCCATCGGCGATGCCCTGGCGGCCGTGTGGATGGAACGGCGCGGCATTTCGCCCGCTGATTTCGCCCTCAATCATCCGGCTGGATCATTGGGTAAACAACTCACGCTGACGGCAGCCGACCTGATGGTGCCGGTGAGCAAGCTGCATCCCCTGCACCCTCATACCCCCCTGCCTGAGGTGATTGGCGGTCTGACCCGCGACGGCATCGGCAGTGGCTGGGTGGAGCATCCGGAGCAGCCTGGCTCCCTGGTGGGACTGCTCACCGACGGCGATCTGCGCCGAGCACTACAGGACCACAGTGCCGACAGCTGGAGCAGCCTGACGGCAGCCGATCTGATGACCAGGGACCCAATCACCGTGAACGGTGATGTGCTGGTGGTGAAGGCCTTGGAACAGATGGAACACAACCGCCGCAAACCGATCTCGGTGCTGCCTGTGGTGGGGGAGCAGAAACGGTTGCTGGGGCTGCTACGGCTCCATGATCTGGTGCAGGCAGGGCTGGCATGAGCCTGCCGGGCTTGAACCAGCTGGGCTGGTGGAGACTGCGCCGCCAGCTGAACCAGCTGCAGCTGCTGGTGCTGGATGTGGATGGTGTGCTCACCGATGGTGGGCTCTGGTTCGATGCCGACGGGCAACTGATCAAACGCTTCGACGTGCGGGATGGCCTGGGCATCCGTCTGCTGCTGCAGGCAGGGGTGCAGATCGCTTTTCTCAGCGGTGGCCGTGGCGGCGCGACCGAAGTGCGGGCCCGCCAACTGGGGATCGAACACTGCCTGGTGGGCATCAAGGACAAACCCGCTGCCCTGCAGACCCTGCAGCAGCAGGTGGGGGTGACCGTCTCGCAGACCGTCTTTGTCGGCGACGATCTCAATGACCTGGCCGTGCGACCAATGGTGGGTCTGCTGCTGGCGCCCGCCGATGCCTGCGCTCCCGTGCGCCGGGGTGCCGATCTGGTGCTCTGCCGCCGCGGCGGTCATGGGGCCGTACGGGAGCTGGCGGAACGGATCCTTCAAGCCCGCGATGGCTGGCGCAGCTTGAGCCGAAGGGGTTGGCGTGACCGCAACGACTGACGCGCCTGGGGTGTTCCTGCTGGGGCTCGGGGCCCAGAAGGCCGGCACGTCCTGGCTCCACGCCCAGCTGAACCGACGCCGGGACGCTGATTTCGGCTTCTTGAAGGAATACCACATCCATGACGCGCTCACCCTGCCGGCCGCAGGCTTCAGCGGCCGCAGCCGCCGCTCGCTGTTGAAGCCCCGCACCTGGCGTCGCCAACGTTTCCTGGACCGCCCCGAGCGGTACTACGCCTACTTCGCCAGGCTGCTGCGGCGTCCGGGAATCCAACTCACAGGGGACATCACGCCCTCCTACTGCGGGCTCAGCGCCGCCACCCTGCTTACCATTCGCACTGGCTTCATCAACCAAGGGATTCCGGTAAAGCCGCTGTTCCTGATGCGGGACCCGATCGAGCGCATCGTCTCCAGCCTGCGCATGCAACGGCGCAAGCAGGGGCTACAGGACAGCACCGGCGAAATCCAGGCCCTGTGTGATCTCTGCCGCGAGCGCCCGGAACGGATCAATCTGCGCAGTGACTACGGCCACACCCTCACGGCCCTCAAGGACAGCTTCGGCCTGAAGCACTGCTTCATCGCCACCTATGAGCAGATGTTTCATCAGAACTGCTGGGCTGAACTCTGCCGGTTCCTCGGAGTGCGGTACCAGGAACCGCAGTGGGAACAACGGGTGAATGTGAGCCGAACCGACACGGACCTGCCGGAGGAGCTGCTGAAGCAGCTGGGGCAATGGCAGGAACCGACCCTGGCGGCCGTTCAGCTCCATTGCCCGGAGCTTGATCTCACCCGGCTCTGGCCGACCGCCAGCCGATGGTGTTCGGCGCGCTGAGCTATGGCTCAGACCATCGAGCGCGCCTGTTCCAACTGCTCTGCTGTGTCCACCGAGAGGGAGGTTCCGGCGACAGGGAACGTAGCGATGGTGTGCCCCGCCTCGATCAGGCGCAACTGCTCCAGCCGCTCCAGATCCTCCAGCGGTGACGCCGGCAGCTGATCCCAGGCGGCCAGCACATCCCCCCGGAAGCCATACATGCCCACATGGCCCCAGTAGGTGGTGTGGCGGTGCCAATCCGTCGGATCAACGTCCCGCACGTGCGGGATAGCGGAGCGGGAGAAATACAGCGCCCGTCCGTCATGGGCCAGCAGGGTTTTCACCACATTGGGGTTGTGGATGGTTTCCGGGCTGAGGCCATACACCGGGGTAACAACGGCCGGGACGGGATCCAGGCGCTGAAACTCCGCCACCATCGCGTCGATCACCGCAGGATCGATGAACGGCTGATCCCCCTGCACATTGATCACGGCGGTCTGCTCCGCCACGGCCGGGCCCTCCCTCCAGGCCAGCGCCATCAGCTGGTCGGCCACCGATGCAATTCGCTCACTGCCGGAACTGCAATCGGAAGAGGTCATCAGCACCGGAAAGCCCCAGCCTTCCGCCAGCTGCTGCAGCTGAGAACTGTCGGTGCAGAGCACCACCGCCTGCACGGTGGACGCCTCACGGCAGCGTTCCAGCACCCGCTGGATCATCGGTTTCCCCCCGATTTCTGCCAGCACCTTGTTCGGCAGCCGGGAGGACTGCAGACGGGCCGGAACCGCCACCACCGCCTGTTGAATCGCCATCAATCCCAGAGCTTCATCGCATCATCCCGGGCGCTGAACCATTCCGCCGCCAACGGCCCGCCCATGGTGCGCTGCTCGCGGAACCAGGGACCGCCAAGGGTCCAGTGCAACATCGGCGAGGCGTCCAGGGGCTCCGGTGGGGCCTGCACGTCCACCAGGTGATTCCAACCGCCCTGGATGGCGCCGATCTCATGGTCCCCAGCAAGCCAATGAAAGCGGTGCAGCTCCAGGCCGCTGGCGGAGTTGACGTAATCAACAGTGAGCGTTGAGCAGCGGCTGCAATTGAGCAGCATCAGCGAACTCCAGTTCTTCTTCGGGTAAGCGCTCTGCACCTCACCAAGAAATTTCACCGTCTCACCGGGCACATGTTCGTGCTGGACGCACATCGCGCCGTAGCGGTCATCGCGCTGGTCCCACAGCTGCTTGATGTCCCCCCGGCAGAGCATGTCGCAATCCATGAACAGGGCCCAGCCCTCGTATCCCATCAGATGCGGCACGAGGAAGCGGGTGAAGGAGAAGGCCGTGCTCTGTTTGGGATCGCGTTCGCGCTGATACAAGCCCTGAGCTTCCAACTGGGGCGTCACCAACGGCGTGATCGCCAACGGCACACTGCTGAGCTGATACAGGCTGTCGATCAGCACATTGGTGGCGGCCCGTTCCCGAGGGTCGTAGCCGATGAAAATCGGAATCGGCGAGGGAACGGTGGACACGGGCCGGTGGTGGCTGGCAGGGAGGTTAGGCCGAGGGCCAGACACGTCCGAGCAAACCATTGCTGTAGACGAGCCGGCGGTTCAGACGGGCCACGGCTGGCAGCAACGGCGCAACCCGAAGCGACAGGGCCGCAGAGGAGAGCCAGGCCGCGTCGTAACGAATCGCCTGGCTCTGACCAGGGTCGAACCGCATGCGGTTGCCACTGACGATGTGACTGCTCGAGTTCAGCCCCGGCTGGAGCATCGCCGGATCAAAGCCAATCTCAAGCCAAGCGCAGATCTTTCGCAGGGCCTGCTCCGGAGCCAGGGCCAACTCCTCGTAGCCGAGCCGAAACACTGCACAACCGGAGCGGTTCAAGCGTTGCTCCCAACGGCGATTGATGCGCCACCAACGCAGCATGGAGCGCCAGCCCACGGTTCCACCGCGGCCATGGCGCTCCACACCACGCCGCGATTCCGAATGCACCCAGGAGCGCACATCACGGGTGAGCTGAATCACCCGCACAGGACGACCCAGCGCTTGAGCGTCCAGCAGTTGCTCGTCCGCCTGAAATGACTCCACCAACCAGCGGGGTGACGTGGCAGTCAACGGCTCAATCAAACGGTTGAACTTCTCTGCCAGGGGGCGATCGTCGTGGGCTGGCAACCACGCCAGCAGCGGTCCCCACACCGGACAGTCGCCGGCCAGCTCACCACAGGTGCAGCGACGTTCGAAGCGGAGATCACCCCGCAGTTGCTGCGGCCCCTTGTGCTCTTCACCGAGACGGGGGCGCTCCAGCACCCGCACCGCCTCCCCCAGGCCAATCAGCTGCGGATGGGCTCCGAGGGCCAGGTCAAGGATGGTGCTGCCGCTGTGGCCGAGTCCACGGATGAGCAGCAAACCGGGCTCAGCCATCGGCAGCAATCGGCTCGATCGGCGCCAACCGCGGATCGAGGATCTTCGGGCCCATCCCAGCGAACTTCACCGCGATCGACACCTTCTCACCACTACCGAAGGTGTGAGTGATCTCGCCGACCCCGAAGCTGGCATGGGTGACGCGATCACCAACGCTCCAGCTGCGCCCGGGGGCCGGACCCGCCTGGCGGCGGCGCACCGCATTGGCCGGCGCCGAGCTGGGACGATCACGATCCACACGGGTGAGCCGCTCCAGCCGCCGTTCGCGGCGCAGGGCCGCTCCACCGCTCTGGGGGAGATCCCCCTGCACCAGGGCCTCCGGCAGCTCTGAAAGAAATACCGACGGCACGGCGGCTTCGCGCATGCCACCCCAGAGCCGACGCTCACTGGCATGGGAGAGAAACAGGCGCTCCTTGGCGCGAGTGATGCCGACATAGCAGAGGCGACGCTCCTCCTCCAGGGAGGCCGGATCATCGAGGGAGCGGTAGCTGGGGAACAGGCCCTGCTCCAAACCCACCAGACACACCACCGGGAACTCCAGGCCCTTGCTGCTGTGCAAAGTCATCAGGGTGACCCGATCCGCTGCGGTGTCCTTGCTGTCGGCATCGCTGGACAACGCTGCCGTAGCCAGGAAGCCTTCGAGATCCCCCTCCTCGTTCTCCTCCTGGTACTGAAGAGCGGCATTGACCAATTCCTGCAGGTTGCGGCGGCGTTCCTCCGCTTCATCGGTGCCTTCCGCGATCAGTTCGCTGATGTAGCCGCTTTTCTCCATCACCTGCTGGATCAGCTCGGACGGAGCCACCTCCTGCACCTGACGCCGCAGGTCATGGAGCAGCTCGCAGAACTGCAGCAGACCACGGGCCGACCGTCCCCCCAGGGATCGCACGGCTTCGGCATCACTCACCACATCCCAGAGCGGGATCCCCAGTTGATTGGCGGCATCGGTGAGCCGCTGAATCGTGGTCTTGCCGATGCCCCGTTTGGGCACATTGATCACCCGCAGCAGGCTGACGGTGTCCGCCGGATTCACCAACAGCCTCAGATAGGCCAGCAGATCCTTGATCTCCCGCCGGTCGTAGAAGCGCAGACCCCCTACAACGATGTAGGGGATACCCCAGCGCACCAGCGATTCCTCGATCGAGCGAGACTGGGCATTGGTGCGATACAGCACGGCCATATCTCCCCAGCTCAGCTCGGGGTTGGCCGCCTCCATCGTCCGCAGCCGATGCACCACCGCCTCGGCCTCGGCAATTTCGTCATCACAACGGGTGAGGGTGATCAACTCCCCGTCGCCGCGGGTGGGTCGCAGCACCTTGTCGATCCGCTCGCTGTTGTTGGCGATCAGGGCATTGGCCGCCGCGAGGATCGTGGCGGTGGAGCGGTAGTTCTCCTCCAACTTCACCATCGTGCGGGTGGCGTCGTCCGGCGCCTGATCACCGAAGTCCTCCTGAAAACCCATCAGGATCGTGAAGTCGGCGGCGCGGAAGCTGTAGATGCTCTGGTCGGCATCTCCCACCACGAACACCGAGCGCCCACTCCAGTTGTTGTAGGTCTGCGGGTCTTTGCCATCGGTGACCAGCAGCTTGATCAGGTCGTACTGGGTGCGGTTGGTGTCTTGATACTCATCCACCAACACATGGGCAAAGCGGCGGTGCCAGTAGCTACGCACCTGCTCGTTCTGCTGAAGCAGCTGCACCGGCAGCAACAGCAGATCATCAAAATCCAGCGCATTGTTCGCCGCCAGCGCCCTGCGGTAGCGGCGGTACACATTGGCGGTTAGCTTGCCCCGCTGACCTTCAGCATTGGCTTCCAGTTGATCCGGCAGCCAGCCCTGGTTCTTGGCGTTGCTGATGGCCCAGCGGGTCTTCTTCGGCTCGAACCGCTTGGGATCCAGCTGCAGTTCCTGGGTGACGATCTCCTTCACCAGGCTCTGGGCATCGGCCTCGTCGTAGATCGAGAACTGCTTGGTCCAGCTCAGCCCCTCAGCGTCCTTGAACTTGTCGATGTCATAGCGGAGCATCCGCGCGAACAGGGCGTGGAAGGTGCCGATCCACAACTCCTTGCTGACCTCGCGGTAAATCCGAGAGCGCAGCTGCCGTTGATCAACCGGCGGCAAGGTGCTCCAGGGCTGGCCGTACTGGCTCTGGGCCAGCTTCTGAGCCAGCAGCACCTCCAGCCGCTCCTTCATCTCGCGGGCGGCCTTGTTGGTGAAGGTCACCGCCAGGATCTGGGCGGGATCAGCACCGTGCTCACCGATCAGATGGGCGATGCGATGGGTGAGGGCGCGGGTCTTGCCGCTGCCGGCACCGGCCACCACCAGCAGGGGCCCTTCGTGGTGGTCCACCGCCCTGCGCTGGGCGTCGTTGAGGCCGGCCAGAAAGCTCATGGCTGGAGGCTATCGCTCATAACCCCGCAAAACAGAGCCGGTAAGCTCCGCCTGGCAGCAGTGGTCGGTGATGACAGCACGTCAGATTCAGCTCGGCGACATCACCTTCGCCAACGACCGCCCCTTCGCCTTGCTCGGCGGTGTGAACGTGCTGGAGGATCTGGACTTCGCCCTGCGCTGCGCTGGCCACTACAAGCAGGTGTGCGAACGCCTGGGGATCCCCCTGGTGTTCAAGGCCTCCTACGACAAGGCCAATCGCTCCTCAATTCATTCCTTCCGTGGGCCAGGGCTCGAGGCTGGTCTGCAAATTCTGCAAGCCGTCAAAGACACCCTCGGCATCCCGGTGATCACAGACGTCCACAGTCCTGAGGAAGCCAAGGCAGCCGCCAAGGTGGCCGACATCATTCAGCTGCCGGCTTTCCTGGCCAGGCAGACCGATCTGGTGCGGGCGATGGCTGAAACAGGCGCGGTGATCAACATCAAGAAGCCGCAGTTCCTCAGCCCCGAACAGATTCGGAACATCGTTGACAAATTCCGCGAATGCGGCAACGAGCAACTGCTTATCTGTGAGCGTGGCACCAACTTCGGCTACGACAACCTCGTGGTGGACATGCTCGGCTTTGGGGTAATGAAACGCACCTGCGACGATCTGCCGCTGATCTTTGATGTCACCCATGCCCTCCAGTGCCGCGACCCCGGCGGTGCCGCCTCCGGTGGCCGTCGCTCCCAGGTGGTGGATCTGGCCAAAGCGGGGATGGCTGTGGGCCTGGCGGGTCTGTTCCTGGAAGCCCACCCCGATCCCAACCAGGCCCGCTGCGACGGGCCAAGTGCGCTTCCCTTGGATCAACTTGAACCGTTCCTGACCCAGGTCAAAGCCATTGACGATCTGGTGAAATCTCAACCCATGATCAACATCAACTGAATCAACAGACCCGAATCGCGAAGGCGACAAAAACCCTCCAAAGAGAAAGAAGGAAGAAAATATTGACCAAGTAATCAAAGAAAAAAGAGGAATAAACTCTCAAGTCCCCCTGAGAAGAGATCGCATCTCGCCAGACTCAATCGTTACAGAGAAGCCAAACCATGGATCCAGTAGTTGGCATGCATCGCTGGAGTCGACAAGATGCAGCGCACCATCCTCAGCACCACGCATAAGAGACTCCAACAGACGCTGTCGTTCCTGGTCCTCAGCGTTATGTTGACGACTCCAGCGTGGGTCATCATCCACCACCTTCTGCGACACGAGCTGACGAAACATCAATAAAGGCTTATTCAGCTCGAGCGCATACCCCACATGGGTCCCCATCGAAAAGCAGCAAACTGCCTCACTCAGTTCAAACAACAAGCGCTGGCAATCGAGGAACCACGGATTGGAGGCATGGCCGTTGCTGGCAAAAATCCAATCTTTAGGCATTGGATATGAAGGAAACGGATCTTTCCAGAATCCCATCCAAATCACATGCTGATAGCCGCAACCTCGACGATGCGACTCCACCAGATCTACCCAATCCTGATCAGACCAGGAGCGATTGAGCTGCGCCGTTGAATGGGGAGGGATCAACAACAACACCCGACCCAACTGACGCCGCAGGGCGGCCAAACGCTCCTGATCAACGGGAGGCCGGGCATAACGAATGTACGGACCAATCGCCTTCCCCAGGACCACGTCATGCTGTTGCAGCAGAGATGCACGACGCTGCCCCATACAGAGATACGTCCGAACCCAATGTTCTGGCGTCTCAAAGGTCGACTTATCACTGAAATTGACCCCATGCTCCAACAAAAAAGGAAGTGGATGAGCAACCAGAGGGAGAGATGCATATCGCTTCAGGACAACATCATGGCCGTAATGATGAACAGCATTATCTCTTTCCCGTGCAGCAGGTGATTTTGTCGGTGGCAATCCTTGCCACGGTCTCCACTGCCCTTGCCAGAACACCTGGTCACTGAGCTGGGGCTGAAAGGATGGCGATAGATAGGCCTGATGAACAAGACCTCGATAAGCCTCCAACAAACAACCTTCACGAAGCTGAGGTCGAACGAGATATTCGGCTGGCACGCGCAACAAACGGCGCAGAAATCGACCCAACCAGGCCTTGCAGAAGATCAACAACTTGCTCTTCATCCCACCAACCGCCGCATAACAGCGAGGAAATCAAGGGGCAAGGCAATCAGTCGCCGTACGGTCTGCCAATACAGCCGGTGAAACCAGCGCACACGGAAGCGCCCCGATTGATCAGACGGCAACAACACCTGCGGTGTGTGAATCACATACTGCTCGGGCAACATCAAGAAATAGCCCCAAAAGGTTGAGCGCCTTATACGACGCGCCTCTTCAGCGATCGACGCCGGCAATTCCGGCAACGTACCCATCTCCCACAACCAGTGATCAGCACCGAGCTGCCGGTAGGACGCACGCCGGCGTCGAGCAGTCCACGGCACTGATGCCGCAACAAAACGGTTGTAGGCCGAGCTCGAACGTTTGAATGCTCGAGCAACGGCATTCGAATCCCGCACAACAGCGCGCAGCTGGGGTCCGTGGGGGATGAAGTGAACCTGTTCAGCAGCGAGAGATCCACAGGAAGCGTGGTACGCGGCTTCAAGGCGATACACAAAATCCTTGTCTTCAAAGCCGTAACCCCTCATCAGCTCGCTGTAACCGCCAATGCCCCAAAATTTTTCAGCCAAAACAAGAATTTCGCCCAGACTTCCCTCTTGTGACGCATTGGCTACCCAGGCCGGGATCTCTGTCTGATGGATCAGCAACGTTGGATCCAGATTCTGGACCCAACAGTCAGCATCCAAACGAAACAACCACTCTCCCTGCGCACAGGAGGCCGCGAAGTTATATGCCTGGCCTGGATGCCAATCAGCAACCCCATCAACCCGAACCAACCTCACCCGCTGATCGGAAGGTAAGTGATCCCGCTCAATCGGCCTCTGGCTGCACCAATCAACAACAATATGTTCAAAATGATGCTCCCATTGCGCCACACGGGAGGCAGCCGCTCGCAGATGCTCGAGACGGTTCATACAAACCGTGATCACACTGATCGATGGTGATGTCATCGATCAGCCGGCTGTTGTTGACGAGAAACCACCCTCGACAGAACATCAGCAACCGTCTTCACATGATGGTCAACCGTGAAATGGCTCATCACCCGCGCACGTCCAGCTGAACCCAGCAGCTTGGCCCGCTGCGGATCACGACACATCAGCGCCAAGGCCTGCGCCAATCCTGCAACGTCACCTTCTTCAACCAACAACCCCGTTGTTCCGTCCAGAACCACCTCAGGAATTCCAGCATGCCGCGTCGACACAACCGGCAGCCCGGACAATTGCGCCTCCAGAACAGCAACGGGACAACCCTCTGCATCGCCATCGGAGGCGATTCGCGATGGAAGAAGCAAGCAGCGACTTTGGCGCATCCACTCCGCCACGGCTGCTGGCGGCTGAACCCCCAGAACATCAACGCAACCCTGCAAACCCAGCTCGTTTATGCGCCGCTGCATTGCCTGTTGCAAGGGACCATCCCCCACAACGCGGAGCCGCATCTCAGCCCTCAACCGTTCCGACACCAGCAGACGTGCCTGGGCAAAGGCCTCAAGGGCATCCAATGGCCCCTTTTTCTCAATCAGCCTGCCGACAAACAGCACGTGGGGGGGCTGCCTGGCGGGATCATCTGCATGGAACACGGTTTCATCGGCCCCCGATGGGGTGATCGTGACCGCCGTCGGGTCCGCCCCCAACCCCACCAAAACATCCTTCATCACCTGGCTTTTGGCCAATAAGGCAGACGAAAGACGCATCAGACGGCGATAACGCTCGCGCAGCAAGGTCAATCGTCGATGGGCCGATGCATCAGAGCCCCGAAAGTGCACCACCAAAGGAACATCGGACCACGCACATGCATCCATGACGCGGACTGCATGAAAACCGAATTCCGCCAAGACCACATCAGCGCGATGCCGTTGAATCAACAGGAAGGCCACACAAGCTGCAGGCCAGCTGGCTAGCCGATGCCATCCCAGCCGCGTCATGGCCTTGCTCACCGCAATGGCCAACCCATAGGCCATCTGGCCTGGATGATTCCACCCCCCCCACTCATCACCGACATAAACAATCTGATCCAAAGGCATGCGCGCCAGATTGGCCCGCACAAAAGTTTCTGTCGGCGAACGACGCGTTGGCACAAGAACCAGCACCCGGGGCTTCAACAATGGCTCCAATGACCGCTGAAACATGGCCTGAACCTTGGCGGGTGAGAACTGATCACGGATTTCACGCGCGGCCTGACCGAGTCGTCGACATTCGGCCGGTTGGTTCAGGCAAGTCTCGATCCCCATGGCGAGATCGAAACCATCAGTCCTCTCCGGGAGAAGCCATCCATTGGCACCGTGGCGAATCACCTCGTGAGGGCCTGTTGGGCAGTCCACCGCCAGACAGGGGCAGCCAGCAGCCATCGCTTCGAGAAGAACATTGGGACTTCCCTCGTATCGAGAGCTGAGTACAAACAAATCAGCCCTTTGATACCAATCAGCAGGATTCCCCACACGGCCGGGCAGCACGATTCTTGGCCGCAGAGACCCCGTCCGCTGGAGGGGAGCAGCAAGATCCGGATGATCGGGGTGGACACCAACCAACGCCAGCACGAGATCGGGATAGCGGGGTGCAAGCTCCTGAAACGCCTGCAACAGTCGGTCGAAACCTTTTTGAAAGGGCTTGGTCCCCATCGCGAGGACAACCCGAACATCAGACGACATGAAATGGTCTGGCTGCAGGATTGGATCCTGAACGGGCAGGGGCCAAACCACTGGATTCGGCAGCACAACACTCGTGGAGCTCAGACCTAATTGATGCAACCAGTCAGCAATCCGCTGCGTCTGAACCACATGCAATGCAGCGGACGGATACAACAAACGGCGCAGCAATGACCAAATCAACGATTGTGGGTTCGACGGAGGGTAATTGCGTTCTGCAACCACAACTGGCCACCGACACCCCACACTTGCCAACAAGAGGTTCACAGCAGGTCGCGTTGTGATCCCAATGCATAGATCCGGCGGATTCTGAAGTAACAATCGACGCAGCCAGATCACACTCAAGAGCCCAGCGGGGCGACGAATGATTTTCACCGATGCGGGCGGCGCAAAAAACTCACTCTTATCCGACTGGCCCAGAAACAACTGAACGTGATGTCCCATCGCCACCAACCATTGGCACCACATCACGGTGATCCGCTCTGCACCACCGAGGCTGAGTTGGTGCAAATGGACTGCAACGCGCGCCATACCCGTTAAGCCAACCCAATCCAAGTCAACTGCTGCGATCCGGCCCAAACCGAAGATGCATCGTTACTCAGCAACCAAGAACGCAGCTGGTTGAGCAATTCGACGCTCTCGCCATTGGTCTTGACCGCATCCAACCAAGCCAAAACTGATCGCAAAAAGAGGAGGTGGTCTTCCCGTGCGGAGGAACGCAACGCGTCAAAACGTGCCCCACTGAGTTGCTGTTCGAGACGAGACAAACTCGTCTGGACACGCCCGCGCTGCTGGTCCAGCACACAACAGGGCAACAGCGCTTTGACGAGATTTGTGGTGCTGCGCAACAGAACATCAGCCGGCAATTTGGTCCATGGCAGCATTTCCAGCAACTCAAGGTTGGCGAAGGCAATTCTCTGACAGGCCACCATATTCTGATCACGCAATGCCACCTGAAGCAAACAAGAACGTGCTGAAATCAGCTGTTTGAAGGGATGCTCACGATTCCGACCTGAAACGATCAGCTTCCTTGATGGAGCATGCTCCAAGCAGGCCGCTTGGCTTAGCCGTGGCTTGAATTCAGTGAGGCAAGCTGCATCATCAAGCTGCAAAGCGCTGTGGATGGTCGCGATCAGCAAATAAAACCGATGATGATCACGCAGGTTAGGCAAATCGGCCATGGCCATGAATAAATTCAAACTCAGTTGTTGTGACGCGGGCCTTGACTGCCTCACAAAGAGCAGACGCTCCACATGATGCGAACAATCCAAGCACAATTGCAGCTCTAAACCTTTCAGTGCGCGAGCAAGATCATGATTCTGCAGAGCAGCATCAATCTGATGACTGAGTTCAGAACAACGACCGCGATGGCACCAGCCACGCCATCGACGCCAAACACGCTGTAGCCAAGATCCCATCATCGAAGCAAACGACCACTGCCCTTCAGGCATGCCAAGATCAGAACTGGGAGCAGCAACAACCGACGGACCGTGGACCAATACAACCAATGCCACCACCGCACCCTCCACTGACCAGAACAATCCGGTGGAAGCAGCTTGAGAGGGAGCTGCGCTATCGCTACATCGGGAATGTCAAGCAAGACATTCCAAAAAGTCCGGCGACGTTGCTGCCGCAGGGAGCGGTCGACAGACAATGGCAACTGTGGAATTGTTTCTTTATCAGCACGCCAAACGGAGTCTGAAGACTGACCAAGAACATGCTGATACTGGGTCGAAACCGACGTCCTCCCCCAGGGACATTCAGCTGCAACCAGGCGATTGTTAAGCCGAGAAGCCCGGAGAGCCGCGAGAGCCTGGTGACGCACAAAAGACTTGGTTGGCTGATCAAGGCGACCACCAATTCTCACAGAATCACTGTGATGGATTGCATGAAGCGAGCCAGGCGGCAATGTTTTCACTTGAGGACCAAAATGTAAGACCAGCCGTGCGCGCAAATCCTTATCGTCAAAACCCCAACTCAACATTCGTTCATTAAATCCTCCGACAGCATCAAAAGCGTCGCGTTCCATCAACCATTGACCGGCCGTGCCACCGGAACCGGCGCCCAACCAAATGGGGGCTTGCTGCAGCAACTGTTCAACATCGAGAGCTGGATCAAGCCAACTATCAGCATCAAGCTTCAAAAGGATCGTCCCAGTCGATTGAGACGCCGCAAAGTTATAAGCCCGACACAGGTTCCATTGCGATTCCCCTTCAACGCGGTGCAATCGGATCCGAGGGTCGGAAGGTAGTTCACTGCGTAGCAGTGGGGCAGTACTGCTCCAATCCACAATCAGATGCTCATCATGCTGAGACAAGGCCGAGAGATGTTGCGCGGACTGCCGAAGGTGCAACTGACGATTCATACACACCGTCAGGATGCTGATCCTAGATAGTGAGCCCTCGCTCACAACAATCCCCCGTCCCGAAGGGTTTGCATCATGCGCTCCATTCGCGCCGTATAGGTGTGCTGACGTGCCAAGGCGAGGCGCGTGGACCGCGCTGGCCCCTCTCCCTGAATGCACCCCAGTAGAGCCTTAGAAAATTCATCTAGCTCTGGCTCACAAAGCCAAGCAACAGATTGAAAGTCTTGAAGAGAGTCAATCGATGTCGCTACAACAGGCAAACCAGCGGCGAGATACTCAAAAAATTTCATAGGAAACATTGCCTGGGTGTAGGCGTTGCGCTGCAGAGGCAACCAGCCACAATGAAACCCAGCGCAATAGCCCGGCAACTCCTGGTAGGGCCTTGGCCCCAGTAGGTGAATATTTGGTCGATCCATCCACAAAGAGAGGTCAGTGGTCATCTCACCCTCCCCTTGCGGACCAATAAACACAAAGTTCAAAGAAGGGTGTGCTCGAGCAATGGCAGCCACCAAAGCAACATCAAGCTTGTAGGTACTGATTGCACCAATAAAGCCGACCCTTGGCTCGGGTATCTCCGTGAGATCAATTGGGAGGTCTTCCTTTTTTAGTGTCATAGCCGTCGCAAAATGCCCCTGATCGACGACATTGGGATCAAAGCGAAGCCGCCTGGAAACCGGGGTGAGCTGACGACGCAATTCAGGTGAGGTGACAAACACCTGATCCACCGCAGCACACAACAATCTCTCCTGTCGCTCAATATCCCCACGGGGCATGCATGGCTGCTCCTGTACAGCATCAACAGCGTGATAGACGCACAAACTGAACTGCTCTGGATCCAAAAACTTCAGGGTGAGCGGGCTATAGGTCCACAACCACGGCCTTCGAAAGCCAAGCCGAATTCTCATCCACCACAATGTTGCATTCAAAAGCCAGCGGTTGAATTGACATAGAAGGCCTTTTGTGACTCCGGGACAAACCAAAGGAGAACAAATCCAAATTCTTGGCCGTACCTGTCTTGGAGATTGCAAAGCACGCCGCAGACGCTTCCAAACTCGATACCAATCTCGTCCAGTGGGCTGAATCGTTCGCATACCAAGCGATTCAATGTAAAGCACACGATGACCAAGAGCCGACAAAGAACAGGCGACATGCTGCTTGTTGGTCCACAAGGGATGGTCCCAATCCGCTGTGGCCAACAGGAGAATATCTGGCCGATCAAACATTTAGCTTAACTCCAATCTATTCATATCCCTAAAACTTTCCGAAGCGGAGCAAAGGTATTCGAAATCACCTTGAGCCTTTATCACACCGCCGTCAACTTCATAAATCCGATCACACTTACGAACAGTTGAAAGCCGATGTGCGATCACGATAGTTGTACATCGACGTCCAATCAAGTCGAGAGCTTGCATCACATCGTGTTCAGTGCGATTATCCAAAGCGCTCGTTGCTTCATCCAAAACCAAAACTTTGGCTTCGCGGTAGAAAGCCCTCGCCAGAGAAAGTCGTTGGCGTTGGCCGCCGGACAGCTTTACCCCATCCTCGCCAATAACGCTATAAAGCCCGTGAGGCATCTCCGCCACAGATTCATCAAATTGAGCTGATTCGAGAGCAGACCAGACTCGTACATCATCGATGTGTTCAGGGCTAACACCAAAAGCAACATTTTCTCGCAGGCTGCTATCTAGCAAGCGAATATCCTGAGGCACGAGTGCACAGTTGGCCTGCCATGCCGGCATCTCCTCAGGAGAAACAGCCACACCATCAAGTCGCAACACTCCTGAGGTCGGCTGATATAAGCCAAGCAAGATGTGAGCCAAGGTTGTTTTACCACTTCCCGTACGCCCAACCAAAGCAACGCGAGATCCAACGGGAATTGAAATCGAGATTGAGCGCAAAATTTCTGCCGTTCCGCTCTTAAACTTGAATGTGACGTCATCCAATTGGATCGAGCGCCGAGGCATAACTCCTGAAGGAGTAGGAACACTATCAGTATCCAACAGAAGTCTCTTGGGCTTAAGAGACAACAGCTCCAAGGAATCTTTTATATCAGGCAACCCACCACGCAATTTATTCAAATTCCGGAATGTACTCTGAAGTGGCGCAGAAATTCTCGTCAAAGTGATTAATACTGCCACGATAGAGGGCACTGAATCACGAACGTCAGAGACGTCCCCCGACAAAACTACTGGCGCCAAACCTGCCGCGAACAAAATTGTGATTGCCGCAGGCTCGATCAGGAAGCGGGGGACATCGGGGAGAAGCTTGACAAGACGTTCATAACGCTTGGCCACAATTCCATTTCTAGAAAAGCTTCCTAAAAAATATCTATCAGCCGAGTAAAGATGAACATCACGCATCGAGCGCAGCGACTCCATCAAAATCATATTAATCCGCCGTGAATAACGGACTCGCTGCTTGGAAGCACGCCTGATGTAAGGAGTAACAATTGCCGATGCCACAACATATGCTGCGAACATTAGGGCAAACATCCATACGGCCGACCAACCAATTGCGAAGACCACTCCAACCAGGAGGACGATGATCGACAAGGCGTTGCCTGCCACAGCAAGAAGAGGCACAATCACAGAATTAGAGACACGATTCAAAACACGGTTAAAACTTTCCGCCAAGTTCGCACTGCGGTTATCAGCAAAAAATTCATATCGTTGCATCATTAAATTGCTATACACCTTATTAACCAAATCGTTCCAAATCTCTGCACTCAGGAAGCTTTGCAGCAGCGCAACACCAAAGCGCGATAAAGAAGCAATCCAAAAGGTCGCTGCCAGAAGGAACAGTAACCATCCCGCCTGATCGAGAATGCCACCACCAAACACGCGCACGCCTGGCAGCTGATCCTGTAATCGGCCACCAGCCATCAATCCGGCCAAACGGGTCATCATTCCCACCAAGGCCAGATCCATCAAGCCCTGCAGAAAAGAAGCCACTAGGACAATGACCAAGAAACGAACCCTTTTTGCAGGCAGTTCCTTAAAAAGTCTCCTCAAATCTGTCCATGTCTGGCTTCGCAGATGCATTGACACAAAAAGACTTTATGCTCCCGCCACTTATCGGCGTTGATCCGCCAACCATAAAGGCCCTTGCAGGTTCTCATCTCGAGAACATCGGCCAGCCGGGCAACCGATCGACCACTCGCTGCAGCCGTTGGCAGAGCTGCTGCAGCTTCAGCGACCAGGTGGGTGGGCTGCTGAGCAGCGGACCTTCAGCCAGGTCCAGGGCCTCCAGCTGATCCAGAGCCACCGTCCAACGCTGCAGCAGGGACGCCTCTGAGCTCCCCTCCAGCACAGCATTCAGAGCTGCTGCCGGTGGTCTCCACCCAGCTGGATCGCGGACGGCGTGCTGGATCCGGCGCACATCAAAGGCCAAGCGCCCGCAGCCGATCTGATGGACCATCCGACCCGGATCACCGTGGTCGGCCAGAGCGTGATTCAGGCTGCTGAAGACCACACAACCGCAGGCCATGGCCTCCAGCGGTGGTAAGCCAAAGCCCTCCGTCACGCCGCGTCCTCGCCAGTACTCGGCTGAGTCGTAGAGATAAACGCAGGAGCGGTTGAACAGATCAACGAGGTCATCGACCCAGCCGCTTTGAACCTCCACCCTGAACCCTTGCTGCCGCAAGGCAGGGACCAGCTGATCCAACACGTACCGACTACTCTTGCGGGCCTGCACCAACACATCGATTGGACGGCGCTCCGCACTACCCCGGGCGCCTCGTTCCAGCCAACCGGGCTCGATGGCATTGGGCACCAGCAATAAAGGGTTGCGGGGGCAACGATCACCCCAGTAGCCAAGGGTGTTGCGACTCACCGCCAGCACCGGCACCCCAGGGGGAAGCGTGAAGCCATACCCACTGCTGTGGGCGTGATAAGCCACGCGATGGCTCCGTAACCGACGGACCAATGCCGGAACATCAAATCCCCAGCTGACGATCCACAGCACCTCCCGCCGAGAAGGCTCAACACTGAGCAAATCGTCCAGAAATGGATGATCCTGATGCCGCTCCATATAGGTCACCAGCTCCGTTGCACAGAGGCTCGACAGCAGTCGTGCCGTCTGCAGCTCCACACTCAGACCACCGCAACGGAACCGCGTGCTGGTGCCGGGGACCAGCACGCGGATGAGCGTGGTGAGCACGAATCAGGCCGCCGCAGCCTCCGTACTGCCAGCGCGCTGGCGACGGGTCAGGAAACCGAACAGCACTTTGCCGATGGCAGCCACCAAGTTGCCCTCCAGTTCCTTGAACATATTCATGTTCAGGTGGAAGGCGTGATTGGCTTCTTCCACGATCCGATCGGCCATCGCCTGATCGATAGGCAGCTCATCCATCGTGGAGCGATAGGTGGTCTTGAAAGCCTTCTCGTCGGCGATGTCGTTGAAGACGTAGAAGTTGAGGCCATCATCTCCATCCATGTTCATCGCCTTCTGGGCAATGTTCTTGAGGATCTGGCCACCGGAGAGGTCGCCGAGGTAGCGGGTGTAGTGGTGACCCACCAGCAACTCCGGTGACTCCTGAGCCACGGCATGGATCCGCTCCACATAAGCCGCTGCTGAGGGAGACGGTTGAATCTGATCCTTCCAGCCAGCACCGAAGTAAAAGACGAGATCCTGCTCCAGGGCATCACGTCGGTTGAGCTCCTGCATGCCCACCGGACCGACCACGGGGTGATCGCCCAGCTTGGAGATCTCCTCTTCCATTGCGGTGTACACGAAGTAGAGATCAGCCACCAGCTTGCGGTAGCTGGCCTTGTCCACAACTCCCTTGAGGAAGCAACTCACGAAGCCGGTGTTTTCGGCCATCGTGTGGGATTTCTTGGTGCCTTCCCGGAGCTGGGTAGCCAGAGCGACAGACATGCTGAGAGATCAGTCAACCAATGAAAAAACCTTATAAGGAGAACTTGAAGAACGGCCTCAACCCGTTGCGAAGGGTTACGCCGCCTCATCTGCGGCGGTTGAACCGCTGAACAGCTCAAATAGGTCTCTGCAGATCATCTGCAGCTGGATCACCTGATCCGGTTGCGGCAGGTGAGGGCCCTCTGGCAACCACTCCCCGACGGTGGCCAGACGCCAGCGCTCACCGTCGTAGGTCATCCCCCGCATCAGCACCCCCAACAGTGAAGGCTGAGCCTCGGCCGACTCCGCACAGAACCGCAGCTGAATCAACAGGCTCCGGCATTGCAGTCGTGGACTCCAGCCAGGGAAATGAAAAGAGAGGTCGAGACTGTCCTGTTCTGACCACTGCCGGGTCTGCGGGTCATCCCGCCAGGGCTTGAGGTTGGCCTTGGCCGCTGGAAACCGCTGCCGCACCAGTGTGATCACCGAGGCCAGGGCCTGGGCCTGGTCGACACTGCGCACGGATTCGCCTGCGTTCAAAGGACTGCCTTTCCTCTGAAGGCATGTTGAAGAGAAACAGTCGATGTCGCCGTTACGGTTGCGCCAGGTTCACAGAGCCATGACACGCCCGTTGCACATCGGCCTGCTTGGCGCCATGCCGGAGGAAATTGGTTCGGATCTGAGTCATCTCAGGCAGCTCACCAGCACTGACCATGGCGACCTAACGCTGCACCAGGGTGTCTGGGGCGATGGGGTCCGACTCACCCTGGCCTGGAGTGGGTGGGGGAAGGTGAGCGCAGCCAGGGCTGCAACCCGTCTGTTGGCGGCGGCTCCAGACCTGGATCTGCTGCTCTTCTCCGGGGTGGCCGGTGCGGCCGATGCCGCACTGCAGCAATGGGACGTGGTGCTAGCGGATGCCGTGATCCAGCACGACATGAATGCCAGCCCCTTGTTTCCCCGCTTCACCCTGCCGCCGCTGAACCGCGATCGTCTGCAGCCCGATCCGGACTGGCTGGCCTGGGCTAGTCGCTCCCTGAACGCTGCCCAGGAGGCCGGCGAGCTGAAGGGGTTTGGAACCGTCCGCCCGGGACTGATCGCCACTGGTGATCAGTTCATTAGTGATGCGGTTGTGCTGAAGGAGCTCAAAGCGGCCTTGCCGGATCTGCAGGCGGTGGAAATGGAAGGTGGTGCCGTGGCTCAGGTGGCGCAGCAGGAAGGAGTGCCCTGGCTGGTGCTGCGGGTGATCTCCGACGGTGCCGATGAGGCAGCAGCTCAGAGCTTCAGCGACTTCCTGCAGGTCTATGAGCAGCAGGCCTGGAGCCTGATCGAAGCGCTGCTCAAGCGGTTGTCGACGCGATGAACCTGCCGGCGGCCTTGAACCGACTGGTGCGCTACGGCGCCATCGGCCTCATCGCCGCCACCATTCATGCAGCCGTGCTGCTGAGCCTCGGGTCTTGGCTCCCCCTCAGCCTGGCCAACCCGATCGGCTTTCTCACCGCCTCCATTGCGGGGTATCTGGGTCATGCCCTGGTGACCTTCCGGGAGGAGACCGGAGGGCGACGCTTCGCTCGGCGTTGGTTGTTGCTGCAGTACGCCGCGAACATCAGCGTCTGCTCGCTGCTCCCACTGCTGAATGCTCCAACCGTGGTGCTGGTGATCACACCCACTGCGCTCAACGCTCTGATCTGGAACCGCGCAGCCCGCGGGGCTCTGCATCACCGTCAACGCCCTGGACACCCTGCCATCCACGCCGATGATCTTGGCCTCGCCCCTGGGGTGGACACCGCCATCCTTGATCTGGCCACAGCAGGACGTCTCACCAGCGCCAGCCTGCTGGTGGAAGGAGCAACGGCTGAATCAGCCGCCGCGGCCTGGCGATGCTTACCCAAGGCCCAGCCACTGGTTCTGCATCTCTGCCTCACGGAAGGGCCCCAACCACAGAACTGTCCTGATCTACCGGCAGGTTTTGGCGAGCTGCTGCTGGGTTCTCTGCTGCCGGCGAAACGTCGTGCGTTGCGGGATCAGATCGTCCAATCGATTCAGGCGCAGATCCATCGGTTTCAGCAGCTCACCGGTCAGCACCAGATCCAGCTCGACGGACATCAGCACATCCATCTCGTGCCACTGGTGCTGGATGTTGTGCTGGAACAACCGGAGATCGTCTGGGTGCGCACCACCGCAGAGTCCTTGCCACAGGGCCTTCCCCTCAAGCTGTGGATCAAAGCGCTCAGGGATGGCGGATTGCTCAAGTGGCAGGTGCTGCAACCGCTCACGTGGCTGGCGCAGCGCAGGCTCAAGGCAGCTGGCATCGGCAGCAATCAGCGCTTTGCTGGTGTGCTGTTCACCGGAGAAATGACAGGTGCCGCCCTGGATGTTGCTGAACGTTCCTTGGGTGATGGCGACCTACTGCTGGCCCATCCTGCTGCCGCTGTGAACCAAGATCAGCTTGAGCAACATCAGTTTCATCGCTCAGCGGCATTTTTCAGTTCACCTTGGCGGCAACACGAATGGAAGGCCCTCAGGGCTCGTACACCGCGCGGATGAAGTAGTGAGGCCGGCGCTTGACGTCGATGTAAATCCGGCCGATGTACTCGCCAAGCACACCGATGCCGATCAGCTGGATTCCACCGAGAAAGAGGATCGCCACGATCAACGAGGCATAGCCCGGCAGATCCACGCCGAAGACCACGGTTCGCAGCACAATCAGTGCTGCATAGAGAAAGCTGAACAGGGATATCAGCAGGCCGATCAGCCCCCACACCTTGAGGGGCTTCACCGAGAACGAAAAGATCCCATCAAGGGCATAACGCCACAGTTTGAGAGAGCTCCAGGAGGTTGCACCTCCAGCCCGCGCGACGCGGCTGTAGGGAATTTCGACACTGCGATAGCCCGTCCATGGCATCAGCCCTTTGGAGAAACGCGTGGCCTCGCGCATCTGAATGACTGCCTCGATCACTGGGGCACTGAGCAACCGAAAATCGCCGGCGCCTTCCTGCAACTGGATCGAATCCACCAGGCGGTTGAACACCCGGTAAAACCAAGAAGCGGTGGCCACTTTCATCAGGCCTTCGGCGTCGCTGTCATCGCGGACAGCCGTGACCACCTCAGCACCCTCTTGCCAGGCCTTCACCATTGCCGGGATGCGTTCCGGAGGATGCTGCAGATCTGAGTCGATCAACACGGCTGCGCCGCAACGACCATCGGCAAAATCCAGCCCCGCCAGCATGGCGGCTTCCTTGCCGAAATTCCGGGTGAGTTCCAGCAGCGTCAGCCCCTGATCAGGATGGGACTGCTGCCAAGCGCGAATCACTGCAACCGTTGCATCGGAGGAGCCGTCGTCGATTAACAACAACCGGCTCACCTGAGGCAAGGCCAGGACGCGTTCGATGAAGCGGATGATCACCGCCTCCTCGTTGAAACAAGCCGCCACCACCCAGAGCTGCTCGCTGCCCATGCCAACCCGGCTGTGATGAGTGAACCGTAGGGCTCCCGGCTCAGTCATAGGCTCGCCCTGCTGACGCCCAACCGACCACCATGGCCCAGTTTGAGAAGCTCACCGCCCCCAGCCAGGGCACACCGATTCGCTTCGAGAACGGCCAACCTGTCGTGGCCGACAATCCGATCATTCCCTTCATCCGCGGTGATGGGACCGGCGTAGACATCTGGCCTGCCACCCAGAAGGTATTGGATGCCGCCGTGGCAAAGGCCTATGGCGGAGTTAAAACCATCGAGTGGTTCAAGGTGTATGCCGGCGATGAGGCCTGCGACCTCTACGGCACCTATCAGTACCTGCCCGAAGACACCCTCGAAGCGATCCGCACCTACGGCGTGGCCATCAAGGGCCCCCTCACCACCCCCGTGGGTGGCGGCATCCGTTCGCTGAACGTGGCCCTGCGCCAGATCTTCGATCTTTACTCCTGCGTGCGCCCTTGCCGTTATTACGAGGGCACCCCCAGTCCTCACAAGCGTCCCCAGGATCTGGACGTGATCGTCTACCGGGAGAACACCGAAGACATCTACATGGGAGTTGAGTGGGAGGCCGATGACGCGGTTGGTCAGGAGCTGCGCAAGCACCTCAACGAGGTGGTGATTCCTGCCAACGGCAAGCTGGGCAAACGACAGATCCCGGAAGGCTCCGGCATCGGCATCAAACCGGTGAGCAAACACGGCAGCCAGCGCCACATCCGCAAAGCGATCCAGCACGCCCTACGCCTGGAGGGCAACAAGCGCCACGTGACCCTGGTGCACAAGGGCAACATCATGAAATTCACCGAAGGTGCGTTTCGCGACTGGGGCTACGAACTGGCCACCACGGAGTTCCGCGACGTGTGCATCACCGAGCGGGAGAGCTGGATCCTCGGCAACCTCGAGAAGGATTCAGGACTGAGTGTGCAGGCCAACGCCCGGATGATTGAACCGGGCTACGACAGCCTCACCCCCGAGAAGAAAGCGGACATCGATGCTGAAGTGCAGGCCGTGATCGATGCCATCGGCAGCAGCCATGGGGGCGGCAAGTGGAGGTCGATGGTGCTGGTGGATGACCGCATCGCCGACAGCATCTTCCAGCAGATCCAGACCCGCCCTCAGGAGTATTCGATCCTGGCCACCCTCAACCTCAATGGCGACTACATCTCCGATGCAGCCGCGGCCATGGTGGGCGGTCTGGGCATGGCCCCCGGCGCCAATATCGGCGAAACCGCCGCCATCTTCGAAGCCACCCACGGCACCGCCCCGAAACATGCCGGTCTCGACCGCATCAACCCCGGTTCAGTGATCCTCAGCGGCGTGATGATGCTGGAATTCCTGGGTTGGCAGGAGGCTGCAGACCTGGTGACCAAAGGCCTGAGTGCCGCCATTACCGACAAACAAATCACCTACGACCTGGCCAGGCTGATGGAACCGCAGGTGGACCCTGTGAGCTGCAGCGGCTTCGCTGAAGCGATTATCCAGCGATTCTGAGCAAGGCAAAAAAGCCCCCTCGAATGAGGGGGCTGAGCATGATCCGGAAGTGGGGATCAGAAGAAGCCGTTCATCTCGAACATGAACACCTGGCCACCAGCATCGCCGCTGATCTCCTCAACCTGACCGCCGGACTCAGGGCGGGCCTGAACAACACCGATGTAGGTGTGATCCTCGATGTGGACCAGATCGGCCACATCCTGCATGCCACTGCCAGACAGCTCTTCTTTGGAATAGAAGCTGCCATCGTCCTTACGGGTCACCATGCCAGTGACATCCCAGCTGCCGGAGTACTCATTAGTGCCAGGCTTATCAATGGCTCCAGCCAGAGCAGTCGCACCAGCCAGATAGCGGGGGCTGAGGGTGCCACCAGCAGCACCGAGGAAGTAACCGGTGGCTTCATCACGCAGTTGCATGTTTCTCTTAATGGGAAGGGCAATCTTGCGCTCGCCGTAATCGTTGCCGGAATCTTCGTCCAGGATCAGAACGTTACCGCCCTTACCCTTGGCCCAGTAGAGACCATCGTTGGCGACGATCTTCTCAACTCCCTTCTCAACGTGGATGGCATGGGTGAGGCTGCCGTCGGGGTTGGCTTCACCCTTGTGGGCCAGACCTTCATCACCCACATCAACACGCAGTGATCCATCCGTGGCGGGGATAGTCACAACAGATTTGTAGTTGAGGTAATCAGGCAACAGGTTGCCATCAGCATCAGGGTTGCTCTTGAGCTGCTTTGCCAGATTCTTCAAGTCGAATCCGAGCAGAGCACCCTCATCAGTCATGTTCTGGAACCAGCGGGCCTTTCCAGAAGGATCTATGGCCTGGTGCTCGGTCTTTTTGTCGCCATTGAAGAACGTGTAGTTCTTGGGCTGCTCTTCGGGACGCTCCCAGAGGAACATCTCGGTGTTGCCAACAGCGGTGGGCTCATCCCAGCCGCCCCACTGGAAGCTGGTGGGATAGAAACGACCCTTGTAGGAATCACCAGCCTTCGCCTGTGAAGTCAGGTAGGTGTTCATCACCTGGTCGTCGAAAACACCGTTGCCGTCTTCGTCGGCAACGATACCCAGCTTGTCGAAGTGCTTGTTCTTCAGGGCTTGGCCATAGAGCTGACCCCAGAGCATGCCGTTGCGGCCTAGGAACTGATCGCGCTCGCTGTGGTCTTCGGTGATCTCATTACCTTCTGCATCGTACCCCTTGCGGCCGACGTAGATCTTCAAAGGAGCAGGGTCTTGGCCATGGTTATAACCTGCAGTCACCATCACCACATAGTCGCTCTCGCCTGTGTTCAGAGGAGCAATTTTCTCGTAACCGGTCTGGCCCAGGGCTGGAACGGAGTAGGCGACTGAATTGGCGACATCAACAGCCATGGCAGCCAGGCCCATGGTCTCGTTACCGACCGCTTTACCGGCATAGCCAGGTGCAAAGTTGCCGAAGCCAATGTCCCACTCTTCAGCCATCAACCAGATGTCATCACTGAAGCCCTGTCCTTCGCCGTAACGATTGGCAGGCTCGTACCAGGCGCCGCAGAAGGAGTGGAAGTAGAAGTCCGTCTCAGAGAGAGGGCTTGCAAACTCAACAATGTCACCAGAAGGCAAGGTCTGGTTGCCCCACTTGGCAGCCTTGTCCTCGGGGTCAGTGTTCTTAGGAGTGACCTCTTCACCGAAAAGGTTGAAGACACGGTTGAACAGGAAACCGCTGCCCTCGACCATGTCGCTGGCGGCAGAATCATTGCCCATGAAATCCGCGAATGCATCGCGGGAGTAATCGATGTAGTGGATCTTGGATCCGGAGAAGGTCACACCGGTCTCCATCTCTTGAGGATAGGTCTCAGGTGCAGGAGTGCGGCCGTAGATGTGAGCGTAAGACTCAGACTGATAGGCAACACGAACGGTATCGTCGTCTTGCAACCAAGCAGCCTGTCCGTCGGGATAGCCGGTAAGACCCAGTCCGTTGTCGGCATCAACTTCGCCGACAGTGGCGAGAGCTTTGTAGCTGGAGTAAGGGAAGTTGATGTTGCCGCTTTGTCCGTCGTTAAGCCACTCAGGCTGAACCGCGGATCCGGCTTCTGGAATGAGGGCAGTTGTCTGCCCGATGGTGACCATCTTAGCCATGGAAAGAAAACTGAGACCGAGAGGAATGCGTTGCGCGACTGCATCAGCAACGCACAACTCAAACTCTTGATAACGAAAAATCTTTAACCCATATGTTTCCTAAACTACAAGCTAATTTTGTGATAAACCTTTATGAAAAAATTGAGCGCATCATCCATGAGCGGGACAAACACACGGGACGCATGAAGCTAATTGGGACAAATATACGGGACACGTATTTGCAATTGTTTTACTCAAAAAACCGAACAAGTCCCATATTGAAAGTCAATTTGTCCCGTATGAGAAAAATTTGAAGCAAGCCAGCAGAAGTAGCTGGCACATCTAGTGGCAAGACTTGGGTTTTATCTGCAAGACCAGACCAAAAAAAATTAGGCATCTATTAACCTATATTTAATTGATTTTTAGCGTAGCGTTAATAAGTACCTACTTACTGTGTAAAAATGATGAACGTGGAGGAGCTACGCAAGCAATGCCCTTCCAAAAAAACTTTCCATCGCTTGGTCCAACGAAGCGTCTTCGGATACCAGAGCAAATTGCTGCCGACTTTGAATTAATACTTGACCACTTGGACCGACAGAAATTACTGTTCGGCCAAGATTATATAGAGTCTTTTTTAAGCCAAATCAGAATTTCGATGGATAAGCTTGAGCATCGAAAAAATGATTCAAATTACAAACTAGACGAAATTCAATCAGACATTAGCAAAACTGTGCATGTATACGATGACTCCCTTTTCCATCATTCTCGAGAATGTTCATCAACTATCAAGAGGAACGTAAACTTCAGAAGACTCACCGATGACGAAGTCAGTTTTTGCAAGTCTTCAATCATTGAATGTTTTTCACGCCTAAAAATCCAGTTAAACGTGTCAAGTTATGCTGCTTGGAAATTAGTAGAAAATGGATTATTAATGCGAAGGGTATCCTTAAGCGAAATCGAGCTCTACCACGAGATATGTTTTGGTTATCTTAAATTAAGCGATAAAATCGTAAGCCCTCGTTTAAATACACTCAGTTTTTGGAATCCTATTGTAGAGACCTTATGGGGTATACCTGAAATCAGAACATTTAAGCAACTTTATACTTTTAGGCAACTTATTACCGAAATAAATCAGATTCGGCCTTCCCAGCAATTCGATTCTCTCAAAAAATTTTCTCAACCCGCAAACTTTGTACGCTCATAACTGACAGCTGAGTTGATCCTGGTTCAGAATAGTTAAATGACAACAAATACACAGCTCCAAGGCTTGCCGGCAGGCGCTGCAGATCCCTGTGTGCATTGCGGCTTCTGCTTACCCACCTGCGCCAGTTACAGGGTGCTGGCCAGCGAAATGGACTCTCCCCGTGGACGCATCCATGCTCTGCGGGCGATCGAAGCCGGTGAATTGGAGCTGGACGCCACCGTCGCCAGCCATTTCGACACCTGCCTGGGCTGCTACGCCTGCGTGTCCGCTTGCCCATCCGGCGTGCGCTACGACCAGCTGATCGAAGCAACCCGACCCAAGCTCAACCAGCTGCAGCACCGCAGCAGCTGGCAGATCAGCTTCCGCCAACTGTTGCTGCAGGTGCTGCCCTACCCCAGGCGGCTGAGGGCTTTGCTGCAACCCCTGCGGGCCTATGCCGGCACACCGCTGCAAGCCTTTGCCCGCCGCTCCGGCCTGACCCGGCTGTTTGGTCCGGAGGTTGAAGCGATGGAGCAACTGCTGCCAGCTCTGGCTCCCGAAAGCTTCAACGACGTCCTGCCAACAATCAATCCGGCGACGGGTTACCGCCGCGGCCGCGTTGCACTACTGCTGGGCTGCGTGCAGCGTTGCTTCGATCCGGCCGTCAGCATCGCCACGGTGAAAGTTCTGCAGGCCAATGGGTTCGAGGTGGTGATTCCGCCGAATCAAGGATGCTGCGGTGCCGTGAGTCATCACCAGGGGGAACTGGAGCTGACCCGCCAGTTGGCCACCGATCTGGTGAAGAGCATGAACGGCGTGGACGGGGATCTCGATGCCGTGCTGGTGGCAGCGTCCGGTTGCGGCCACACGATGAAGGCCTACGACGAACTGCTGAAGGGAGACGTGCAGTTCCGTGCACCAGTACTGGACGTGCAGGAATTTCTCGCCGATCGCGGCCTCTCCAACACATTCAAATCGAAATTGCAACCCCTGCCAGAGGCCGTGGCCATGCACGACGCCTGCCACATGATTCACGGCCAAAACATTCAGGCCCAACCGCGGGCGCTGCTGCGAGCCATTCCCGGCATCCAACTCAGGGAGGCCATCGAAGCCGGCGTCTGCTGCGGCAGTGCCGGCATCTACAACCTGGTGCAGCCCTACGAAGCCGCTGAGCTTGGCCGCATCAAAGCCGATGACCTCAGCAGCACCGGCGCTGGAATCGTCGCCAGCGCCAACATCGGCTGCACCCTGCAACTGCGCAGGCACCTCGGTGATCGCGCTGAGGTGTTGCACCCGATGCAACTGCTGGCGGCCTCAGCCAGCCTCCATCCGCTGCCAGGCGTCGCGAAGGGTGGCAGCACTACCGAGGTTTCCGGGAAAGGTCAGGATCGGCAGGCCAGTGAGGCGCCCCTCTGACGGACGCACCAAGGACAGCCCCGGCAGCAACTGCCCCTCCAGCTGCACGGCTGTCAGCCCCAGCCCCTTAGAAAGCAGGGTCTGCGTGGTAGTTCCTCCCTTGCTGATCAGGTAACCAAGATCCGACGCCAGAACAGCCGCCAGTCGCGCCATGACCTGCGCCAGCTGAAGGGAAAAATGCCTGCGTTGCTGCAGGGATGCAAAGCCGAGCTCTCCGCGGCTGCTGTAAACCACAGGCGTGGCATCACCCTTCAACAGCTCCCGCAACTGCTGCAGCCACTCCCGCTCCAGATCCGCAAGCAGCAGGTCCGGCGTGCCGCTCTCCAGGACGCGAGCGATGCGACGCACAGGCAACTCAAGCCCGTGGCAACCAGGCTCCTGCAGCAAGCGCTCCAACTGCTGATCCGCCAGGGGCACATAGGAGCCCACCACCACCAACCCCGGCAGGAGAGCGCCATCCCCGTTCCGTCGGCGCAGCGCTACCAGACCGGCGCCATCGAGCGGCGGCGGACCAGGATCCGCCAGGGCTTTCACCAGGCTGGCCGCCGAACGGAACAGAAAGCGTTTCTCACTGCGCAACGCCCGCACGGCAGCAGCCAGTGCATCCAGCTGGTCCTGCCATTCGGCATCAACCACCACCGGCGCATTGCCCTTGAGGGATCGGAGTCGATCGATCAAACCCGGCAGGCCAGCCCCTCCAGCCGCATCGAGCTCGCGGCCATAGATTCGCTGCACCTCGGCAGGACGGATCAAACCACCACTTTTTTCCTCCAGCCAGGTCGCCAGATCGCTGGTGCTGAATCCAAAGATCCGGTCTCTGGCAAAAGCGGTGGTGTGCACCGGTTCACCGTTCAACAGATGAACGCCGTTCCGCGTGGTGCGGCCACCCTCAAGAAATGCAGGGATGTGGAATGTGGCGTCAAAGGGTCCAAAGGCCTCCTGCAAGGTGGCTGGCTCCAGCACGCCATGGCCGCGCAAGGTGGAATCACCGCGGCTCACCAGCAGCACATCGCCACGTCCCAACCCTTCTGCAGCAAGCGCTTCATCCAGATGGCGGACAATCTCTCGATTGCGCGCTGCGGCAGCCTCGGGGGTCAGCGCCCGGGTGTCCGCCAGCAGAAAGAGAAGTGGCGAGGAGTGCCTCAAGCCCCGCCTCAAGGTTTCTTTGTCCCACTCCAGCAGCAGCAGGCAGCTGTGCACCGTCTGCGAGCCGGTGGGGTCGTCGTCGATCACCACAACCTTCATGGCACCATCGTGCCGTGAGCCATTCCCCCGCCGACCGAAGCGCCTTGATCGAGCTGGTGCGCCAGTGGCATCAAGACACCACCCCGTGGATCCCCAGCGGCCTGGGTCAGCACCTGGGCTGGGGGCCTCGTCTGGATCCCGGCCATGCCGTACTGAGCTGCCGCCATCTGGATCGGGTCATCGACCATGCCGTCGACGACCTGACCTTATCTGTGGAGGCGGGGATGCCCTTCGACAGCCTTCAGGCCCTGCTGGCCGAACAGGGCCAGTGGCTGCCGGTTGATCTGCCCCGTGATGGCAACGCCGGCAGCATTGGCGGCCTGGTGGCGCGGGGCCTGGCCGGTGGATTGCGTCAACGTCACCTCGGTGTGCGCGACCAGATCATCGGCATCGGCCTGCTGCGGGCCGATGGCGTGGAAGCCCGTGCCGGCGGACGGGTGGTCAAAAATGTGGCGGGCTATGACCTGATGCGGCTGCTCTGTGGCAGCTGGGGCAGCTTGGCTCTGATCACAGACGTCACGCTGCGGGTTCAGCCGGTCCGGCCCCATCAGGCAGCCCTTGTGCTCGATGGCGCCTTGTCAGATCTGGAAAACTGCAGAGCCGAGCTGGTGCGCTCCACACTCACGCCCGAACGCTGCGACTGGCAGGGCTCCGTTGAGCAGGGTTTACAGCTGAGAATCGTGGTCAGCAGCGTCTCGGACACAGCAGTTGAAGAGCAGCTGCAACGGCTGGACAACCTCGGCCGCAGCCATGGCCTGACATCAGACGATCAACCGTGCTCAGACCCAACGGACAACGGACTGTTCTGTTCTGCACCAACCTGGCTGGTGCGCGTTGTACTCCCCCCTGCCAAGGTGTTTGAACTGCTGCAAAGCCAGGCTGCATCCGCACTAACCGGCTGGAGCTGGGACATTGCCGCCGGTGCCGGTTGCGGTGATGGCTGGTCGAGCGGAGCCAGCCAAGCGTTCCAGGTGGAAGCCCTGCGTCGCAGCGTGATCGAGCTCGGTGGATCACTGACCGTGCTCGTCCAGCCAGAAACAGCTGCGATCCCCGCCTGGCTTGATACGCCGGCGCGTCCGGTGATCGAAGCCGTGAAGCGACAGTTCGATCCACGGCAGCAGCTCTGCCGCGGACGACTGCCGGGGGTGAATCAGGACACGGCGTAGCGGCAGGCCACGGTCTGCTGGGTGCCGGGCTCCAGCACCAGCTTGCGATCACCGCTCACTAAGGATTGGCGGGGTCCGGTCCAGGGCTCCAGGCACACCATCTTGCGGGGCGGTTCGGTCCAAACCACGGTGAGATCCATCGGCTCCTGATGCTGGAGCTGAAGCTGAGCACCACTGACGTCATCGATCAGGGTGACATCACCAGCTGGCCGACAGAGAAAATCAACGCCCTCCGGCAACCGAGACAGCTGCTCATCGGTGGCAGCATCCGCCATCTCCAGGTGATTCATACAACGCTCCGCCAGACCGGTGAGTCGGGTCTGGGCCAGATCGCTCACGTTGAAATAAGGGTGAAGCCCGAAGCTGAAGGGCATCGGTTGATCGCTGCGGTTGTGAATCGTGGTGCTGATCTCGAGGGCCATGGCCACAGGCCGCACCTCCATCTCCACCACAAAGACAAAGGGATAGGCCGCAAGGGTGTCGTCGGTGCTGCTCAAGCTGAGACGCACGCCGCTCTGGTCATCCAGCAATTGCAGCTGCCAGGGGAGATTGCGAGCAAAACCATGCTGTTTGAGGGTGTGATCAACACCTTTCACCTGCAGCAGGTCACCAGGGAGATTGCCGCAGATCGGGAACAAAACTGGAATGCCCCCGCGAATGCTTTTGGCAGGGTCGGCGTAACGCTCCTGGTCGAAATAGAGCACCTCACGCTCACCACAGCGCCACTCACTGACGATGCCGCCCCGTTCTGGAATGATCCGCAGACGATCGCCGGTCTCAGGATGGACATACTCCCAATGGGCATAGGGAGCGGTCTGCTGGGTGAGGGTCATGGGCATCCGCTGGGGCGCGCCGAGTATGGCCTACTCAGCTAGCTGGCTAAGCCTCATCTGTCGGTGCTGTGGCTCACGTCAGACCAGCGAGCCAATCCAGCAACGAAGCATTCACCTGGTCCGGCACCTCGTCATGGGGGCAGTGGCCCGCATCCAGCACCACCTCCGTGGTGGCCGCCGGTGCATGCCGCTGAAAGGTGGCCCTGCGGCCTGGTGCATTGATCCAAGGGTCACGCATGCCCCAGAGCAGCAGGAGAGGTGCGGTCAGCTCCGCGAACAGCTCATCGAGGGGCTGCCCCCTGGGGATGTCGAACACCGTGCGGAACACACCAAAGGCGCCGGGATCGAGCGATGGGCGACGGATCGACTCCACCAACCAGTCATCCACATTGGTTTTGTCGACGTACACCTGATTGAGGGTGCGACGGATCGTGGCCGGACGGCGCAAATTTTCGAACAGCAGGCGCTGCAGCACCGGGCTTTTCAACAAAGCACTGCCGATGCTTTGCCGTGCGATGGCAGCCCACCCCTTGGGAGGCTGCTGTTCATCACTGAAGGGACCGGCCGCATTGAGCAACACCACACCGGCACAGTCCTGCTTGAGCTCTGCTCCGGCAGCCAAGGCAGCGAAGCCCCCGAGGGAATTACCGGCAATCACCGTGGGACGTCCGATCCGTTCCTGCACGTAAGCCACCAGCTGATCGCGCCAGAGGGGACCTCCATACGCCAGCTCCGCTGGCTTGGAACTGCGTCCAAAGCCCAGCAGGTCTATCGCGTGCACGGCATGGGTTTTGGCCAGCACTGGAATGTTGTACCGCCAGTGATCGGTGGACGCCCCAAAGCCATGGACCAACAGCAGCGCAGGACGATCGGAGTAGTCCTGCTCAGGCTGTTGGTGGACAGTGTGGACGGCATGTCCAAGGTGGCTCCAGCAGTAGGTGTCCACAACGAGGGGCAAGAAGGCGCGATGCTAAGCAGCCCGTCCAGAGGCCTGAATGCAGAGCTACGAGGTGATCAGCGGACCCCTCGCCGATGCTGCTGTATGGCGTGGAGCCCTGCTCTGGGCCCTGGCGTTGTATGGGCCCTTGAGTGCGCCGCTCAGCCGATTGGAAGCTAGCCTCGAAACCAGCACCATACCTGAGAATTGGATACAGAGGCTTCTCATCCTGAGCAGCCTGCTGTTGGCGTTGGCGGTTGGATTGGCAACACAGCTGGGATGCAGTTGGGCCCTTGGCCCAGGCTGGGCCTCCAGCCTGGGCGTGGTGGTCTTGGGCTGGAGCCTGTTGCTGACGTTGACCAATCGCGACAGGACCTGATCAGGAGGCTCCTGCCAGCGGATCAGCAGCGAACTCCTCAGGGACCTCATTCCCGTCTTCAGGGGGCTTGTCCTTGAGGACGAGACGCAACAACACTGGTGCCAAGAAGGTGGTGCCGATCACCATCAGCAGGATGGCGATCTCGAGACCGGGGCTCAGCAGCTTGGCGGCCGTGCCCAGGCCCAGGAAGATCAGACCCACCTCACCACGGGGGAGCATGCCAAGCCCCACCACCAATTTGTTTGTTTTCTGAGGACCGAACACGGCCCAGCCGGCAACCACCTTGCCGACGATGGCGACAAGGAACATAAACCCTGCGATCACAAGGGCAGACCGGGCGGAGGGATCGGAGGGATTGATCACAGACAGATCCATGCCAGCTCCCACAAGCACGAAGAACACTGTGGCGAACAGTCCGACAATCGGCGTGACAGCAGCCTGAATCTCGTGGCGATGTTTGGAGGTGCTGGCGATCAAGCCAGCAGCAAATGCCCCCAGAGCCGCCTCTAGACCGATGGCTGTTGCGATGAAGCAACTTGCCCCGAGAAGCAGATAGGAGCCGATCAATTTGCCCCCAGGAGCCTTGAGCTGATCAACGACCCAGTCGAAGGCTGGTGCAGCTTTTTGGCTCAACACCAGTGCAACCACAACGAAAAGCACCGCTGCCACCACCAATTGAACGATGGGGGCGATCTCCAGAGTTCCACCTGCGGCGAGGGACACCACCACAGCCAGAATCACAATTCCAAGAATGTCGTCCAGTACCGCCGCTCCGATCACGATCTGGCCTTCGCGGGTGCGCAGATAACCGAGCTCACCGAACACGCTGGCAGTGATGCCGATGCTGGTGGCCGTCATCGAAGCTCCGGCAAAGATCGCTTGAACGGGATCGACGTGGAAGATCCCCATCAATCCAAGGGTGCCCAAGGCGAAGGGCAGCACGACGCCCACCACGGCCACGGAGAACGCCTGAGCGCCGACGGCGATCAGCTCCTCTAATTCGCTCTCCAACCCTGTAAGGAACAGCAACGAGAACAGGCCCAAATTGGAAACCGCTTGCAAAGCTCCGAAACTCTCGTTGTAAATCTCAGGAATCTCATCGGGTGGGATGTGAGCAATTCCCCCGACCACATTTGAAAAAACACCGCTGAGCTGAACCTGCGTCTCTGGCGGCACCAACAGATGCAACCCTGAGGCGCCAATGATCACGCCGGCCAATAGTTCTCCCAGGATGGTGGGGAGTTCGAAACGAACCAGGAGCTCCGCAAGGGATCTCGCGGCGACAAAGATCAGCACGAAGCGAAGGACTCCGATCAGCGTTTCGGCGACTTCAAAGTCATGGCTGCTGATCTCACTCAGCAGTGCGGGTAACAGCATGGATGCCGCAGATCAGTCTCGCCGAACCTTAGTGGTGAAAATCGATCCGGACTGTGACGACTTTGGCCCGTTTCGAGGGGATACCGACCGGAGAACAGCACATAACGGACATGTTCTGATGTGACGGCTACTTTCCGGACATGAACTTGTTGGTCTCCCGCACGTGAGAGCGCCAACACGACTCGTACACAGGAGTTCTCTCAGTACGCCATGACCTCCTCCCAACCTCTCGATCTGCGCCTGCCGACCCCCGGCTGTTACAACGATCCCGAACGGGCCGGTCTGGACGCCAAGAGCGTCTTCGACGGCATGACCGAGCACCTGTTCTTCACCCTCGGCAAGCTTGCTCCCACCGCCAGCCGCCATGACCTTTACATGGCGCTGAGCTATGCGGTGCGCGATCGCCTGATGATGCGCTACCTCGCCACAACCGAGGCGATGAGAGCCCATCCCCAGAAGTCTGTCGCTTACCTCTCTGCGGAGTTCCTGATCGGGCCCCAGCTGAACAACAACCTGCTGAACCTCGGTATTCAACAGGAAGCCGAAGCAGCGCTTCGGAACTTCGGCATCGAATCCCTCCAGCAGATCCTGGATGTGGAGGAAGAACCGGGCCTCGGCAACGGTGGTTTGGGACGCCTGGCGGCCTGCTACATGGAGTCCCTCGCCAGCTTGAAAATCCCCGCTACGGGCTATGGAATCCGCTACGAGTTCGGCATCTTCGACCAGCTGATCCGCGATGGCTGGCAGGTGGAGATCACCGACAAGTGGCTGAAGGGCGGCTGGCCCTGGGAACTGCCCCAGCCTGATGAAGCCTGCTTCGTTGGCTTCGGTGGACGCACCGAGAGCTACATCGATGACAAGGGCAGCTACCGCTCCCGCTGGATTCCCGCCGAGCACGCCATCGGCATCCCCCATGACGTCCCCGTGCTGGGCTATCGCGTCAACATCTGCGATCGGCTGCGCCTCTGGCGCGCCGATGCCACCGAAAGTTTCGACTTCTATGCCTTCAACATCGGCGACTACTACGGCGCCGTTGAGGAGAAGGTGGGCAGCGAAACCCTCTCCAAGGTGCTGTACCCCAACGACGGCACTGACGAAGGTCGCCGTCTGCGTCTGAAGCAGCAGCACTTCTTCGTGAGCTGCTCCCTGCAGGACATGCTGCGCAGCCTCGACAATCGCGGATTACCCGTTGAGGACTTCCCCAAGTACTGGACCGTTCAGCTCAACGACACCCACCCCGCCATCGCCGTGGCGGAGCTAATGCGTCTGCTGATCGACGACCGCCACATGGATTGGGACAAGGCCTGGGACATCACCTCCCGTTCCGTCGCTTACACCAACCACACCCTTCTGCCGGAGGCCCTGGAAAAGTGGGATCTGAATTTGTTCAGCAGCCTGCTGCCCCGCCACCTGGAGCTGATCTACGAGATCAACCGTCGGTTCCTCCAGCAGCTGCGTCTGCGTTACCCCGGCAACGACGCCATCCAGCGCAAGCTGTCGATCATCGATGAAGACGGCAGCAAGGCTGTGCGCATGGCCCACCTGGCCACCATCGGTGCCCACCACGTGAATGGCGTGGCGGCGCTGCACTCCGATCTGGTCAAGACCGACCTGCTGCCGGAATTTGCTGAACTCTGGCCCGAGAAGTTCACCAACGTGACCAACGGCGTCACCCCCCGTCGCTGGGTGGCCCTGGCCAACCCCGAGCTGTCCACCCTGCTCAACGAGCACATCGGCGAGGACTGGATCTCCAACATGGAGAACCTGCGCAAGCTGGAGGAACGCCAGAACGACCAGGGCTTCCTTGAGCACTGGGGCAACACCAAGCTGTCCGTGAAGCGCAAGCTGGCCAGCTACATCCATCGCAACACCGGTGTGCTGGTGGATCCCTCCACATTGTTCGACGTGCAGGTGAAGCGCATCCACGAGTACAAGCGCCAGCACCTCAACGTGCTGCAGGTGATCACCCAGTACCTGCGGATCAAGAACGGCCAGGCCGACGGCATGGCACCCCGCACCGTGATCTTCGGCGGCAAGGCAGCTCCCGGCTACTACATGGCCAAACTGATCATCCGCTTCATCAACGGCATCGCCGAGACCGTCAACGCCGACCCCGATATGGACGGCCGCCTGCGGGTGGTGTTCCTCCCGGATTACAACGTGAAGCTCGGCGAGCAGGTCTACCCCGCCTCCGACCTCTCCGAGCAGATCTCCACCGCCGGCAAAGAAGCTTCCGGCACCGGCAACATGAAGTTCGCCATGAACGGCGCCCTCACCATCGGGACGCTGGATGGGGCCAACGTGGAGATCCGCGAGCTGGTGGGAGCGGAGAACTTCTTCCTGTTCGGCAAGACCGTGGAGGAGATCAACGATCTCAAGCGAAGCGGCTACAACCCCGGCGCATTCATCAACGCCATGCCAGAGCTGCAGGAAGCACTGCGCTTGATCGAGATGGGCCACTTCAGCAATGGCGACAGCGAACTGTTCCGTCCGCTGCTGGACAACCTCACCGGTCACGATCCGTTCTTCGTGATGGCTGACTTCGCCGACTACCTGCGGGCCCAGGAGGCCGTCAGCCTCGCCTGGACCGATCGCATGCACTGGAACCGCATGTCGCTGCTGAACACCGCCCGCACTGGGTTCTTCTCCTCTGACCGATCCATCGGCGAATACTGCGAGAACATCTGGAACGTCGGTCCCCTCAACGTCGACATCACCTGCGATGTCCGCTGATTAGCGATCTGTCGCTGGTCATCAACCTCGGCAGTTCCAGCCTCAAGGCGGCCCTGGTGGATTCCACCGGGGCTACGCCCTGGCACAGGAGCCGCAGTGTGGCTGCGGATGAATCCCTCGAAACAGTGCTGAACAGCTGGCTAGCCCCGGCTCTTGAACCCCATCGTCAGCAGGTATCCCTGATTGGTCATCGCGTGGTGCATGGCGGCGAGCGCTTCACTGCCCCCACCCGGATCACACCGGAGGTGGAAGCCACCCTGGCGGAGCTGATACCTCTGGCGCCGCTGCACAATCCACCGGCGTTGAAGGGATTGGCCTGGGCCCGTCACTGGGCCCCGGAGCTGCCGCAGTGGGCTTGTTTCGACACCGCCTTCCACAGCAGCCTGCCTGCTGCTGCTCATACCTATGCCATACCAAGCGAGTTCAGGAACAAGGGCTTCCGTCGCTTCAGTTTCCACGGGATCAACCATCAGCACGTCTCGGAAACAGTCGCTGCTCAATGTCGTAAACAGGGCAAGAATCCATCACAGCTGCGGCTGATCAGCGCTCACCTCGGAGCAGGGGCCTCGCTGGCAGCGGTCAAAGGGGGGCGTTGCATCGACACCACCATGGGATTTACCCCCCTGGAAGGGCTGGTGATGGCCACCCGATCCGGCAACGTCGACCCCGGACTCCTGCTCGAACTGATGCGGGAGGGCTACAGCGAAGACCAGATCGCCACGATTCTGCAAAAGGAATCAGGCCTAAAGGGACTGTCCGGCCTCAGCGGTGACATGCGAACCATTCGCGAAGCTGCTGCAAACGGTCACAACGGGGCCATTCGAGCTTTGGATGTGTTTCGGCACAGGCTGCTGCAGCTGCTTGGGGCGATGGCAGCGAGCCTCGGCGGTGTCGACGTGCTGGCGCTAACCGGTGGAATCGGCGAGCACGACAAACAGCTCAAGCTAGAGCTGGAGAAAGCCTTGTCCTGGTGGGGGGATTTTTTGACCGTTGTGATCCCAGAAGATGAGGAGGGCATGATTGCTCGCCTCTGTCAGCGACACAGCGAGACGCCTGCTTCAGCTGCGGTCGGGTAAGTCCGGAGTCTGGTGCAGCAGGCGGTTCAACCGCAGACGATCAACGTTAAGTGGATCGGGAGCAAGCTCACCGGCAAGTTCACGGAACTTCTGTTCGATCTCTTCAGGAACACGCACATCAAACACGCGCTCCATCAGAGCTTCGATTGAAAACAGGTGGGCGTTGATGTTCTCCAGATCCGCCATGGCCTGTTGAAGACCATCACTGGACTCTTCCGCTGAAGCTGCCGGACCCCTGGCATTGGCCGCAGCCTGATCCTGCTGCTGACGAGCACTCTGCTGTTTCTGCAGATCTTCCAGAACACGTCCAGACAGAGTCCGGAAGGACTGGAGAGCAGCCCAGTTCAACTCCTGCTGCTGACGCAGGGTGGGGAACTCGCGGATCAGCCGGTCATGCTCCCGGTAAAACCGTTGACAGTCCGGGCATTGACAGGGCTCTTCCGGCACCGCAGTCCCTCGATCTCATCTCACACTATGCCACCCATCAAGCAGCCAGGGGTCCGTGCTCGCCCTCTGCACCCTTGTCGTCGTCCTCGATGGTGCCTGGCAGGGGAATCTCAATCGACGACACAACGCCAATCACATCCCGTAGTCGCATCGAATCCGCAAACCAGCCCATGGCCTGTTCCGTATCACCACGACGCTCGGCATCGCTCGCTTGATCCTCATGGGCCTCAGCCAGCAATGCAAGCCAGCACAGGCATCGGGCCTGCACCACAGAGAGATCGAGATCTGTGGGCTGGGTGTCTGCAATGCGCTCGCTTTCCTGCTGCACAAGAAGGCGCAGTCGGAGGTCGTGAAGCTGGGTCATGGCTCCCACCCGGTTGCTGAAACCCTAGCGGTGGAGGACGGTCTGCCCACCCCACCAGATGTAGCGGCGACTACCGATATCGGCGCTCCTGACGGGGCTGGCGGGACTCGAACCCACGACCTACGGTTTAGGAAACCGTTGCTCTATCCGGCTGAGCTACAGCCCCCGATCTGCCTCGATTATGCCCGCGAGTCATGATATGGGCTGAAAGCAGGCGAGGTGGTTGCGGTCGATCTCTTTGAGTGTCGGCTGAGGAAAGTCCGGGCTCCCTGATGGCCAGGCTTGCTGGGTAACGCCCAGTGCGGGTGACCGTGAGGAGAGTGCCACAGAAACACACCGCCGATGGCCCCGTGGGGCTTCCCCCAGGCACAGGCAAGGGTGCAAAGGTGCGGTAAGAGCGCACCAGCAGCATCGAGAGGTGCTGGCTCGGTAAACCCCGGCTGGGAGCAAGGCCAAGGAACGACGGCTGGCCATTGGCCCCGTTCCGTCTAAACGCGCCGCTCGAGGCCGTCGGTAACGGCGGTCCCAGATAGATAGCCACCCACCCTCTTCGGAGGCGTGAACAGAACCCGGCTTATGTCCTGCTTTCACCCCCATTTCCGTGGACCAAGCGCGTCGTGACTCTCTGAAGAGCCTGATCAAGCGGCTAGGCCTGGAGGACATGGACAGCCCGTCCCTCCTTCTGGAGGTGGAACGTGCCATGACCCATACCTCGAGCGGACGAACCGACCACAACGAGCGGCTTGAGTTCCTCGGCGATGCGGTGCTGCGTCTTGCGGCAACGCTTTATCTCGACCGCCACCATCCCGGTTTAACCGTGGGAGATAGCTCAAGCCTTCGCGCCCAGCTCGTGAGTGATCGCTGGCTGGCGGAGCTGGGGGAAGCGATCGACATTGAAAGCTGCCTGATCCTCGGGGTCAAAGCGCTGGGTGATGCAGCTGCTCGAACAACGATTCGCGCTGATGCCACCGAAGCACTGATCGGAGCTCTCTACAAAGTCAGCGGCAGCCTTGAGCCGATCCTGGGTTGGCTCACCCCCCACTGGCAACGCACCAGTGCTGACGTGCTGGCAGCACCCCATCGCTTCAACGGCAAGACCACGCTGCAGGAGTGGAGCCAGGGTCAGGGACTGGGACTCCCGGAGTACAGCACGGAAGAACGGAGCCAAGTACATGGCGATCCGCAGCGATTCCGCAGCACGGTGCGTGTGGCCAGCAAGGTATTAGCCGAAGGCCACGGACGCTCGCGCAAGGAGGCCGAACAGAACGCTGCGATCGCAGCCGCTCAGACCTTTGCCGGCAACGCCGCTCCGCACTGATCACAGCGGCGGGCATCATCACGGTGTCCTTGCCGGCCGCAGGTGGAGCAGGTGATTCCCCGCTGCTTCTGCTGATGACGGACCCCTGAAACCGTGAGCAACCCGGTGGGGATCGCAATGATGCCGAAACCCAGCATCATCACCACGGAGGCCAGCAAGCGTCCAAGAGCCGTCTGGGGAACAAGATCCCCGTAGCCCACTGTGGTCATCGTGACGATGGCCCAGTACACCCCGTTCGACACAGTCTGGAACTGGGAGTCCGGTTTGCCACTTTCGATCACAAAAATGAAGTACCCCAGCACCACCTGCAACAGGAAAACAAAAAACAGGTAGACGCAGATTGTGCGGGCACTGCCCCGCAACGCCTGCCCGAGCACGCGAGCTTCATCAATGAATTTGAGCAGCTTGAACACCCGCAGGATGCGCCCGAACTTGAACACCCAGAGCAGCAGTTCACTGCGGATCTGCGGCACGAAGAAAAACAGCACCGCTGAGGCGTCAATCACCCCGTAGAAGCTGAACAGATATCGCCGCGGTTGCTCCACCAAGAGCAGGTGCAGAATGAAGTCGGCCGCAAACACAGCCAGACAGATGTTCTGGGCCACATCGATCCAGAGCACATTGGTCTGACGCAGGGCCGAATTTCCCAGAGGGTCCGGCTCCAGCAGCAAGGCCAGAACGCTGAGCAGGATCGCCCCGAAAATCAAGACGTTGTAGAGCTTGCCTGCGGGAGTGGTTGCCTCCAGCACCGTGGAGCGCAGGCGTTGGCGCAGGCTGCGATCCGACGCCATCGATTAGGCGGGCTGCAGGTCCTTCAACCGCATCGTCACCAGCTTGTCCCAGTTGCCCCCTTCGAACAGCACGGCAGCACGATCGCCGCTGATGCGCTGCACGAAACCGGTGTAACCGTTGTAGATCGAGGTCACGTCCTGGACCGTGACCGTGGCGCCCGGAAGAATCGGTGCAGCAGCAGACGCCATGGCTCGGGCGAGGTCAGTTCTGGCGTCATTATCAATGGAGCACCCCCCGAACGCATGGTCGAGAGCGAAGACTGGCTGATCGTCGGCAAGCTGGTGGGCGCTCAGGGGCTGCAGGGTGAACTGCGGGTGAACCCCGCCAGCGATTTCCCGGAACGCTTCACCACCCCTGGCAGCCGTTGGCTGCGGGGACGCAAGGGCGGAGAACCCAAGGAAGTTCAACTCAAGAAAGGACGCCAGCTTCCGGGCAAGTCGTTGTTCATCTTGCGCCTGGAGGGCATCGACAGCCGCGATGCAGCAGAGGCGCTGGTGGGTCAGGAGCTGCTGGTGCCCGCCAGCGATCGCCCCGAGCTTGAGGAAGGCGAATTCCATCTGTTGGATCTTGTTGGTCTGGAGGCCCGCTTGCACGCCGACGAGCCCGCCATCGGAGTCGTGACCGACCTGATCAGTGGTGGCAACGATCTGCTGGAGCTGAAGACATCCGCAGGTCGAACGCTGCTGATTCCCTTTGTGGAATCGATCGTGCCTGAGGTGCATCTTGAGAAGGGCTGGTTGCTGCTCACCCCGCCGCCTGGACTGCTGGATCTCTGAGCCCATCGACAGAAGGTCCCAGCCCAGGCGATTCTTAGGACCAATCAACGATGCACAGTGTGGCCAGCACCCCTCTGATCCCTGTGATCCTCTGCGGCGGGACCGGCACGCGACTGTGGCCCCTGTCCCGCGCCAGTTACCCGAAGCAGTACTGGCCCCTCAGCGGGGAGGGTGATGCCACCTTGATGCAGCAGACCCAACAGCGGCTGGAGGGTCTCAATGGCCTCGAGGCACCGTTGCTGATCTGCAATGAAGACCATCGCTTCATCGTGGCCGAGCAGATGCGGCAGATCGGCGTTGAACCCAACGCCATCCTGCTGGAACCAATGGGGCGGAACACGGCGCCGGCGGTCACGGTGGCAGCGCTGCAGGCCACAGCTGGGGGGCAGGACCCATTGCTGCTGGTACTGGCGGCCGACCACTTGATCCGCGATGCGAAGCAATTCCGCCAGGCGGTGGATGCCGGTAGATCCGCTGCAGAGGCCGGTCGCTTGGTGACCTTCGGGATCGTTCCTACTGCTCCGGAAACCGGCTACGGCTACATCGAGGCGGCCGAACCCTTCAGCGGCGGATCCCTGCGTGAGGTGCCGATCGCCCGCTTCGTGGAAAAACCGGACCGGGCCACCGCAGAGCAGTTCCTGGCCACGGGCCGCTTCACCTGGAACAGCGGCATGTTCCTGTTCAGGGCCAGCGCCATGCTGGCGGAGCTGGAGCGCCTGGCACCGGAGGTGGTGAGCTGTTGCCGTGCCGCCCTTGAACAGGACGCCGCAGATCTCGACTTTCTGCGATTGGAGCGGGAAGCCTTCGCCAAGTGCCCCAACGTGGCCATTGATGTGGCGGTAATGGAGAAGACGGAGCTGGGTTCGGTGCTGCCGTTGGATGCCGGCTGGAGTGACGTGGGCAGCTGGAGTGCGCTCTGGGAAACCGCCGACCGTGACGTTGACGGCAACGTGCTGCAGGGGCGGGTGATCAACAAGGGCAGTCGCAACTGCTATCTGCGCAGCGAACACCGCCTGGTGGTGGGTCTTGGCGTGGAGAACCTTGTGGTGGTGGAAACGGACGATGCAGTGCTGATTGCCGATCGCTCCAAGGCCCAGGAGATCAAATCGGTGGTCAAGCAACTGGAGGCGGATGGCAGCCCGGAAGGCAAGGCCCACCGCAAGATCTATCGCCCCTGGGGTGCCTACACCGGCGTCACCGAGGGCAACCGCTGGCAGGTGAAGCGCATTTCCGTGAACCCCGGCTCCAGCCTGTCACTGCAGATGCACCATCACCGGGCTGAGCACTGGGTGGTGGTGAAAGGCACGGCCCTTGTAGAACGCGATGGCGACCAGCAACTCGTGGGTGAAAACCAGAGCACCTATATCCCTATGGGCTGCAAACACCGCCTGTCCAACCCCGGGCGCATCCCCGTGGAGTTGATTGAAGTGCAGAGCGGTGAATACCTCGGCGAAGACGACATCGTGCGCTTTGAAGACCGCTACGGCCGCAGCGATCAGCGCATCCCCGTCCAGTCCTGAAACCAACCCTGACGGCGAAACCAAAGCACCTGGGTCAGAGAGATCAGACCCATGGCAACCATGCAGAGGACATAGCCGTAGGGCCACTCCAGCTCCGGCATGTTCCAGGGGGACACCTCCGGATCGAAATTCATGCCGTACACACCGGCGATGAACGTCAACGGCACAAAAATGCTTGAGATCACCGTGAGCACCTTCATCACCTGATTCATACGGTTGCTGATGCTGGCCATGTAGCTGGCGGTCACGCCATCGCACTGGTGCCGCAGCACTTCAGCGGTTTCGAACACCACATCCACGTGGGTGCTCACCTCCCGGAAACCGCGAACGGCTTCTCGATCCAGCAGTCGTTTGCCCTGCCGGACCAACACAATCAGCTGGCTGCGCAGGGGCCACACCACGGTTCGAACCCGGCGCAGGTCGGAGCGGATGTCGTAGGCCTGTCACAGCAGCCGCGGCGTGGGCCGTCGCAACGACGCCTCCTCAAGCTGATCCAGTTCCTCGGCGAGATCCTCCAACAGCGGCAGCACCTCATCCAGGAGGAAGAAAAAGATGTCGTCGAGCAGGGCACGATCCGGCGAATCCGGCAGCTTCACCAACCACTCGGTGAATTCCGGGAAGGCCATCCGGCGCGGCACTTCCTCAACGGTAAGTACCAGATTCGGCATCAGCACCACACCCACCTGCTCGCTGATCACCCGGCCGCTGGCCCCCATGCTGAGGCGATGGGTCACCACCTGAAGCACATCTCCAACGGCATCCACCCGCGTGCGCTGAGGCGTTTCCACCAACACCGGCTGGAGATCATCAGGGACCCGCAGCATTGACATCACCTGAGCCAGCAATCCAGGACTCCCCAGTCCCTTGATCCGTACCCACAGCGGCTCTCCTTGCTGAAGCAGATCCTGCAATTGCTCCAGCGTTAAGTCCAGATGGGTGCTGACACCGTCTGGTCTGAAGAGAAGTGCGGAAAGGCCCGTCGGTGCAAGACCGCCATGAACGAACAAGGGCCCAGGCAGATCGCCCGGTCGTTCACTCAACCGCCGCGGCTTGACCGCATTGCTGCTGCGACGGACCTGTCGGGCCATGGGATCCGCCGACTCAAATCACTCCACGGTCACACTCTTAGCCAGATTGCGAGGTTGGTCCACATCCAGGCCCCGATGGGCTGCGATGTGATAACTCAACAGCTGCATGGGCACCACCGTCAGCAACGGGCTCAGCCACTCGCTCACCTCGGGCACAGGCAAGAGGTCATCAAACAGCGCCGTGTCAGGTCCCTCAGGCGCCACACCGATCAAGCGTGCATCGCGGGCCTTGGCCTCCTGGGCGTTGCTGAGCACTTTCTCGAACACCGTTCCCGGCACCGCGATCGACACGACCGGCACGTGGGCATCCAACAGAGCAATCGGACCGTGCTTCATTTCACCGGCCGGATAGCCCTCGGCATGGATGTAGCTGATTTCTTTCAGCTTGAGGGCTCCCTCCAGCGCGATGGGGTAGTTGATGCCCCGACCGAGGAAGATCACGTCCTGGGTTTCGGCAAAGCGATGGGCCAGGGCTTCCGAGCGCTGGTCATGAAGTGACACCAGCTCCTGCAGCTGCTGAGGAAGCATCCGCAATTCATCCGCCAGCGTCTGGATTTCAGCGGCTGAACGACTGCCACTGCGCGTCGCGAAGGCCATCGCCAGACCATAGAAAGCCAACAGCTGTCCCGTGAAAGTTTTAGTGGCCGCCACGCCCACTTCAACTCCGGCACCGATGTCCAGGATGTGAGGAACTTGACGGGAGAGTGAACTCTCCGGACGGTTGGTCACCCCCAGCTGGCGCGAGGCATAGGCCGGGTCGGGGTGGGCGCAACGGCGCTGGGCCTCCATCGCCAAAGCCGCCAGGGTGTCGGCCGTTTCCCCGGATTGGGTGACACCAATGGTGAGGGTGTTGGGGGCCAGCGGCGGCGGCGCGTATCGGAATTCACTGGCGTAGTGAACGGCCGTGGGCAATCCTGCGAATTGCTCCAGCAGATGGGCACCCACCAGAGCCGCATGGCGACTGGTGCCGCAAGCCAGGATCTCGATCCGTTCGATACCGGCGTAGAAGGCTTCGTCAAACGGCAAGGCCACAGGCATCGATGCCGGCAGCCCCTCAGGCAGATGGCGTGACACCCACAACGCCGCCGTCTCGGGCTGCTCGTGGATCTCCTTGAGCATGAAATGGCGGAACTCCCGCTTGTCCGCCACGTGATCCGTCCCCGTCAGCAGGGTCGGCATCCGCTGTTGACGCACGCCCTCGCCGTCGTAGAGCTCCACTCCCAGGGGCGACAACAAAGCCACCTCGCCGTCCTCCATCGGCAGGATCGTGCGGGTGAAACCAGCCAGAGCCGGTGTATCGCTGGCACAGAGGAATTCACCCTCGCCCAGGCCGATCAACAAGGGGGCAGCCCGGCGGGCGACCACCAAAGCGCCGGGAGCCTTCTCCCAGATCACTGCAAGGGCATAGGCACCCTGCAACTGAGGCAGCACCGTCTGCACGGCCTGAAGCAGGGTGGAACCGCTGGGCTGTTCACCGTTCTGAAGGCGTCGGTGGAGTTCAGCGGACACCAGATGGGGAATCACCTCGGTGTCGGTCTCCGACTGGAATTCCACCCCGGAGGCTTCAAGACCATCCCGGAGCTGCCGGTGGTTTTCGATGATGCCGTTCTGCACCACCGCCACCCCGCCATCGACACTTCGGTGAGGGTGGGCATTGCGCTCCTCAGGCTTGCCATGGGTGGCCCAACGCGTGTGGCCGATGCCGCACTGCCCGGGGGCCCCCAGAGCCTCCACTCGCTGACTGAGGTTGACGAGCTTGCCTTTGGCCCGCAGGCAGGTGAGCTGTCCCTGGCTGGTCACCGTCGCCAAGCCAGCCGAGTCGTAACCCCGGTACTCCAGTTGCCGCAAACCTTCGAGCAACTGTGGTGCTGCAGGCTGGGATCCCACGAGGGCGACGATTCCACACATAAAAAAAGCCCAGCACAAGCCGGGCCGAGCCTATGGCGTGATCACACTGGCGTCAGTAGGCCAAGCCCATGGAACGAGTGGTTTCATCACCCAGGTAGACCCGGATGCTGAGGAAGTCGGTGGGGCAGGCGGTTTCACAACGCTTGCAGCCAACGCAGTCTTCGGTGCGGGGGGAGGAGGCAATCTGACCGGCCTTACAGCCATCCCAGGGCACCATCTCGAGCACATCGAGGGGGCAGGCACGCACACACTGGGTGCAGCCGATGCAGGTGTCGTAGATCTTGACGGCGTGGGACATGTACCCGGTGCGAACGAGGTCGTGACGCAAACGTACCCGTGCCACCGCTGAGCCACGCAGTAGCCGTCACTGTTGTTAATGAGCTGGCTCGTGCTTCATGCCACCACAGGCCCTCCCCGTAAGATGCAGCGTCCCGTAGCCACGGCCATGTCCCAGGAAGCGATCCTCGAGAAAGTCCGTTCCATCGTCGCGGAGCAACTCAGCGTTGATGCCGGTGAGGTGAAACCCGAGTCCAACTTCCAGAACGACCTGGGCGCGGATTCCCTCGACACGGTGGAACTGGTGATGGCCCTGGAAGAGGCCTTCGACATCGAAATTCCTGACGAAGCCGCTGAGGGCATTACCACCGTGGGTGACGCCGTCAAATACATCGAAGACAAGCAGGCCTGAGCAACGTCATGGTGGACGGTCTCCATCGCGTCGTCGTTACGGGCCTCGGCGCGGTCACACCGATCGGCAATACGGTTCAGGACTACTGGAGCGGCCTGATCTCCGGACGCAACGGGGTTGATGCCATCACCCTGTTTGATGCGTCAGCCCATGCCTGTCGTTTCGCAGCGGAAGTCAAGGACTTCGACCCTGCTGGGTTGATTGAACCGAAGGAAGCCAAACGCTGGGATCGCTTCTGCAAGTTCGGTGTCGTGGCCGCCAAACAGGCCATCGCTGATGCCGGTCTCACGATTTCCGACGCCAACGCCGATCGCATCGGCACGATGATTGGTTCCGGCGTGGGCGGTCTGCTCACCATGGAGACCCAGGCTCACGTGCTGGAGGGCAAAGGACCGGGACGGGTGAGTCCGTTCACGGTGCCGATGATGATTCCCAACATGGCGACGGGTCTTGCCGCCATTGCCTTAGGCACCAAGGGGCCGAGCTCCGCCGTGGCCACCGCTTGTGCCGCCGGCTCCAATGCCATCGGAGATGCCTTCCGGCTGCTCCAGCTGGGCAAAGCCGACGCCATGGTGTGCGGTGGTGCCGAATCGGCAATCACCCCTTTGGGGGTTGCCGGCTTCGCCAGCGCCAAGGCCCTGTCGTTCCGCAACGACGACCCCGCCACCGCTAGTCGCCCGTTCGACAAGGAACGCGACGGCTTCGTAATCGGCGAAGGTGCCGGTGTGCTGGTGCTCGAAACGCTGGAGCACGCCCAAGCCCGCGGCGCCACGATCCTCGGTGAAGTGGTGGGCTACGGCATGACTTGCGATGCCCACCACATCACCTCACCCACACCGGGCGGTGTCGGCGGCGCTGAAGCGATGCGACTGGCCCTGGCTGATGGCGGCATCGATCCTTCGGAGATCGATTACGTGAACGCCCACGGCACCAGCACCCCCGCCAACGACAAAAACGAGACCTCGGCCATCAAGAGTGCTCTGGGGGATCGTGCGCTGCAGATCCCAGTGAGCTCCACCAAATCGATGACCGGCCACCTGCTGGGTGGATCGGGCGGCATCGAGGCGGTGGCCTGCGTGCTGGCCCTCCAGCATGGGGTCGTGCCCCCGACCATCAACCACACCAACCCGGATCCTGACTGTGATCTGGATGTCGTGCCCAATCAGGCGCGGGATCAGACACTGGGAACGGTGTTGTCCAACTCCTTCGGCTTCGGCGGCCACAACGTCTGCCTGGCTTTCAAACGCGCCAGTTGAGCCTCAGGCTCTCATCGTGCGTCACAATCGCCCCAACTTTTCCTTCTAACACCATGGTCGCTGCGCCCGCGTCTCTCGACACGCTCTGCATCAACAGCATCCGGATGCTGGCCGTCGATGCCATCAACAAGTCCAAGAGCGGCCACCCCGGCCTGCCGATGGGCTGCGCACCCATGGGTTACGCGCTGTGGGACAAGTTCCTGAAGCACAACCCCAAGAACCCCAAGTGGTTCAACCGCGACCGCTTTGTGCTGTCGGCTGGTCACGGCTGCATGCTGCTGTACGCGCTGCTGCACCTCACCGGCTACGACTCGGTGTCGATCGACGACATCAAGCAGTTCCGTCAGTGGGGCTCCAAGACGCCCGGCCACCCCGAAACCTTTGAAACTCCTGGCGTGGAAGTGACCACCGGCCCCCTGGGCGCTGGCATCTCCAACGCCGTGGGTCTGGCGATCGCTGAATCCCACCTGGCCGCCAAGTTCAACAAGCCCGGCGCCACCCTCGTGGATCACTACACCTATGTGGTGATGGGTGATGGCTGCAACCAGGAGGGCATCGCTTCGGAAGCCTGCTCCCTGGCCGGCCACCTGAAACTGGGCAAGCTGATCGCCTTCTACGACGACAACCACATCACCATCGACGGCCGCACGGACGTGTCCTTCACCGAGGACGTGCTCAAGCGCTACGAGGCCTACGGCTGGCATGTGCAGCACGTGGCCGACGGCAACACCGATGTGGACGCCATCGCCAAGGCGATCGAAGCCGCCAAGGCCGTGACCGACAAGCCGTCGATCATCAAGGTGACCACCACCATCGGCTACGGCTCCCCCAACAAGGGCGACACCGCCGGCGTGCACGGTGCACCCCTGGGTGAAGACGAAACCGTTCTCACCCGCCAGCAGCTGGGCTGGGAGTACGGCCCCTTCGAGGTGCCCCAGGAGGCTTACGACCAGTTCCGTCAGGCGATCGAGCGTGGCGCCAGCCTCGAAGCCGAGTGGAACCAGACCCTGGCCACCTATCGCACCCAATTCCCCGCTGAAGCGGCTGAGTTCGAGCGGATGCTCCGCGGTGAACTGCCCGAGGGATGGGACAAGGATCTGCCCACCGCTGGCCCTGACGAGAAGGGTCTGGCCACCCGCAAGCACTCCCAGATCTGCCTGGGTGCCCTCGGCCCCAACCTGCCCGAACTGATCGGCGGCTCGGCTGACCTCACCCACTCCAATTACACCGATATCAAGGGTGAGACCGGCTCCTACCAGCCTGAAACCCCTGAGAAGCGTTACCTGCACTTCGGCGTGCGTGAGCACGCCATGGCGGCCATCCTCAACGGCATCGCATATCACGACAGCGGCCTGATCCCCTACGGCGGCACCTTCTTGGTGTTCGCCGACTACATGCGCGGCTCGATGCGCCTGTCGGCCCTGAGCGAGCTGGGTGTGATCTACGTGCTTACCCACGACTCCATCGGCGTCGGTGAAGACGGCCCCACCCACCAGCCGATCGAGACCATCCCCTCCCTGCGCGCTATGCCCGGGATGCTGGTGTTCCGTCCTGGCGATGCCAACGAGACCAGCGGCGCCTACAAGCTGGCGATTCAAAACCGCAAGCGCCCCAGCGCTCTCTGCCTCAGCCGCCAGGGCATGGCCAACCAGGCCAACTCCTCGATCGACAAGGTCGCCAAAGGTGGTTACGTGCTGGAGGATTGCGACGGCACCCCTGAGCTGATCCTGATCGGCACCGGCACCGAGCTCGACCTCTGCGTCCAGGCTGCCAAGCAACTGACGGAAGCCGGCAAAAAGGTTCGCGTGGTGTCCATGCCATGCGTAGAGCTGTTCGACGAGCAGAGCGACGCCTACAAAGAAAAGGTGCTCCCCAACGCCGTACGAAAGCGCATGGTGGTGGAAGCCGCTGAATCCTTCGGCTGGCACCGCTTCATCGGCCTCGACGGCGACAGCGTGACCATGAACCGCTTTGGTGCTTCCGCCCCCGGTGGCACCTGTCTGAAGGAGTTCGGTTTCACCGTGGAGAACTTGGTGGCCAAGGCCAGCGCCCTATTGGCCTGATCAACGACGGTCCAATCGAAATTTCAGACCCCTTGCTACGGCAGGGGGTCTTTTTTGTTCAACAAAAAACCCGGCTCCTGAATCAGAAGCCGGGCATGCGAGCCAATTCGGAGTGGCCGCGTCAGTCAGCCTTATCGAGCTTCACAGGGGTGAGCTCTGCTGCTCCACGAGCTTCCAACACCTTCTCCAGACCTTCGATGTCCTCTTCGGTGATCTTGGTCTGCATCGGGCAGTGCTTGGGTCCACACATGGAGCAGAACTCGGCCTGCTTGTAGATGTCCGCCGGCAGCGTTTCGTCGTGGTACTCCTTGGCGCGCTCGGGATCCAGCGACAACTCAAACTGCTTGTTCCAGTCGAAGTTGTAACGGGCGCGGCTGAGCTCATCGTCACGATCACGGGCACCGGGGCGATGGCGTGCGATATCAGCCGCATGAGCTGCAATCTTGTACGCGATCAGGCCTTCACGCACGTCTTCCGCGTTGGGCAGACCGAGGTGCTCCTTGGGGGTGACGTAGCAGAGCATCGCCGTGCCATGCCAGCCAGCCATGGCCGCACCGATCGCTGAGGTGATGTGGTCGTAACCGGGAGCGATATCGGTGACCAGTGGACCCAGCACGTAGAAGGGAGCCTCGTTGCACTCCTCCATCTGCTTCTTCACGTTGAACTCGATCTGGTCCAGGGGCACATGGCCAGGACCTTCCACCATCACCTGCACGTCGTGCTTCCAGGCACGACGAGTGAGTTCTCCGAGGGTCTTCAGTTCAGCCAGCTGAGCAGCATCGGAGGCATCGTGCTGGCAACCGGGACGCAGGGAATCTCCCAACGAGAAGGTGCAGTCGTAGCGCTTGAAGATCTCGCAGATGTCATCAAACCGCGTGTACAGCGGGTTCTGGCGATGGTGATAAAGCATCCACTGGGCCAGGATTCCGCCGCCGCGGCTCACGATGCCGGTGAGACGCCCCTTCACCTTGGGCAGGTGCTCGATCAGCAAACCCGCGTGGATGGTCTGGTAGTCCACACCCTGCTGACAGTGCTTCTCGATGATGTGAAGGAAATCATCCTCATCGAGCTTCTCGATCGAGCCGTGCACGCTCTCCAGGGCCTGATACACCGGCACAGTGCCAATCGGCACAGGAGATGCATCGATGATCGCCGTGCGCACCTCATCCAGGTTCACGCCACCGGTGGAGAGGTCCATTACCGTGTCGGCGCCGTACTTCACCGCCAGCTTCAGCTTGTTCACCTCCTCGGCAGCATCGGAGGCATTGGGAGAGGCGCCGATGTTGGCATTCACCTTGCACTTGCTGGCGATGCCGATCGCCATGGGCTCAAGGCCGGTGTGATTGATGTTGGCGGGGATGATCATGCGGCCCCGGGCCACCTCCTCCATGACCAACGATTCGGGCAGATTTTCCCGTTTCGCCACGTAGGCCATTTCTTCAGTCACCACCCCCTGACGGGCGTAATGCATCTGAGACACATTGGCCTGGCCCTTACGGGGAGACACCCAGGAAGCGCGCATGATCAGAACTGCAATGGGAAGCCAGAGGTCGGCAACGGCCTGTTCGATCACGCTGGTCACTTCCCTTCGCCGGCATGACCCGGGTCAGGTTCAGAGGGTGTGATCTCAGCCCCGTCGACCAGAAAACCGATCGAGGCACCCCTAGTGGTGTTTGAAAGCTAGCAAGCGTGCCTGACTTTCCAGGTCAGCTCGACTGCAGACCATTCAGAGCAGCTGCCACCACACGGTGATCACTGTCCTGCTGAAGCGGCTGCAACAGCGCTCTGGCCTGAACACCAACGGCCTGCCCGGCACCATCCCGCACCAGACGCCCGAGAATTTCGGCCCCGCTTACCCGCACCGTCCCGTCGGGATCTGCGATCGCCATCGTCGCCAGCTCCATCAACCAGGAGAGATTGATCTCCGGCTGCTCGGCCAGCGCCGAAAGAATGCTGCAGCGCACCAGCCAGGCGTCATCAGCGGCGAAAGCGTTTTGCAGGAGCGGCCAGGCCCGATCCACGCCATAGCTGGCCAGTGCATTGGCCGCTTCCGCCCGCACATTCGGGTCCTCATCGTTCACCAGCAAGCGCCTCAACACGTCCCAGCCCTGCTCGGTGCGCTTGTAGCCCAGGCCACTGCAACTAAGGGAGCGCACCAGGAAGGGCTTTTGCTCGGTGCCCAGCACCAGCAGCGGCACCGCATCAGCGTCGGAGACAAACCGGAGCTGGGTCAAAGCCGGCATGGCGCGCACCGGATCGCCGCTGGCAATGGCCTCCTGCAGCACGGCGAGATCTGGGACGGGGGTGTCGGAAGACTCAGTCATGCCATCAGTCTCACGGAGAAGAGTGCCGACTGCTGCGCAACGCACTCAGGATCCGGGCGCGGTGCCGGCGACGGCCCACTGCGCTACTGATCATCAGGCCGGTTCCCACCAGCGCCGCCGGCAGGGCCTGAATCCGATCCCTGCCCTGGCGTTGTTGCACCGCCACCAGCGCCAGCATCAGCAGCAACGGAGCACCGAGAGAGACAAAACTGAGCGACAAGCGCTTCATCAGACCGACTGCACCTCCATCCATTCCAAAAGGGTGGCGGTGAGCACCTGAATGCCGACCCCCAAGGCCCGCTCATCCAGCTGAAACCGGCCGTGATGCAGTGGCGCACAGCCATCCGGCCCGGCCACCCCAAGCCTGAGCATGGTGCCGGGCACATCCCGCAACAGCTCGGCGAAGTCTTCAGCCCCCAACGACGGCAGATCAACAGGCAGAACCTGGTCCCGGCCCAGCAGCTGTACAGCTCGGCCTTCCATCAGATCGGTGAGACCGGGGTCGTTGTGCACCGGTGGAGCAATGCAGCGGTAGCTCACCTCCGCCTCGCCACCACCACTGCGGCAGATCGCCTGCACGGTGTTGTCGATCCAAGCCGGCAATCGCCCATGCAGATCCAGATCCAGGCAACGCACCGTGCCCAATAGGCGCACCCGATCGGCGATCACATTGAAGGCCCGGCCACCCTCCACCCGCCCGAAGCTGATCACCACCGGCTGCAGTGCATCGAGGCGGCGACTGATGGCTTGCTGCAGTTCGGTCACCACCCGAGCGGCAAGCCAGATTGCATCCACCGCCTGATGAGGACGGGCACCATGCCCGCCTTCCCCTTGGATCTGGATCTCCAGTTCTCCCGCTGCTGCGGTGAGGCAACCGCGGCGGATGCCCACGCTGCCCCCCGGCAGATTCGGCACCACATGCACGCCAAAAAGGGCGTTCAGCCCGTCGGTGGCGCCGGCATCACGCATCCAGACCGCCCCCTGAGCCAGCTCCTCAGCAGGTTGAAACAGCAAACGAACCCGAAAGGGCAACTCCTCCCTGGCCCCCAACAGCCGTGCCACACCAAGTCCGATGCAGGTGTGCAGGTCATGGCCGCAGGCGTGCATCACCCCCTGACGGGTGGAGGCAAAGGAGAGACCGGTGCGCTCCTCCACAGGCAGGGCATCCATATCCACCCGCAGACCAACCGTGGGGCCATCCAGCGGACCGGCTTCTGCCACAACCCCCGTGCGTCCTACGCCCTCCTGAACGCGCCAGCCGCAGGCCCGCAACTCTCCAGCCACCAGGGCTGCCGTCTGATGCTCCTCGCCGCTGAGCTCAGGGTGGGCATGCAGATGTCGGCGCAGCTCGATCAGCTCGGGCAGGGCCTGATCCAGGCCGTTCAACAGCTCATGATCCAGCACCGTCAGCGCTCCTCTAAAGCCAGAAAGGCCATCAGCTGCTGGGTGGGTTGCGGCGGCCAACGCCGCACATCAAGCAGCCAATCCTTCTGGCGATAACGGGTGTCGAGGCCGGCAGCCGCGGCCCAATGGCTTTCGGCTTCACCGGAAAAGCCCCCTTGCCAGAGCAGGCCGCTGAGGGCGGCCCGGGCATCAGCAAAGAGGGGATAACGGCGGATCAACTTGCGCAGTTCAGCCTCAGCCCAAACCAGATCCTGCTGCTGCCATGCCGCCAGGGCGGCACTGGAGCGGGCCATGGCGAAACCGGGCCGTGCATGAGCCGCCTCTTCGTAGAGGCGTCTGGCGCTGTCCCAATCCCCCGTGGAACCGCGCACATTGCCGAGGTTGTACAACGCGGAGGCATCCGTGGCGTCCCGCTCCAGGATCCAGAGGTAATCCGCTTCAGCGGCAGCCCAGTCCTGAATGCTTTCCTCAGCAGTACCCCGGTTTAAGTGCGGATCCGGTTCCTCTGGAGCCAGTTCGATCGAACGGGCCTGATCGGCGATTGCCCCATCGGGATCTCCAAGGGCCAGACGCACATTGCCGCGGTTGCTCAAGGCAGCGGCATCGTTTGGAGATAGCTCCAGCACCTGATCCCAGAGCGGCAGCGCTTGCACGAAGTCTCCGCTCTGACTGGCCTGGAGAGCCCGGCCGTAGAGCGATTCCAAATCCTCAGCTGCAACGGTCTGAGGCAGGAGCAACAGCAGACCAACCAACAGCGCGGCAAACAAGCGCGTCATGCCACCTCCTGCTCGCGGAGATGCGCGCGGGCGGCTTCGGTGAGCATCCGGCCTCGCGGCGTGCGTACCAGTAGCCCTTGCTGGAGCAGAAAGGGTTCCACCACCGATTCCAGCGTGGTGGGATCTTCCCCGAGGGCAGCAGCCAGGGTTTCAAGGCCTACAGGTCCACCATCATGGTGCTGATCCAGTTGCGCCAGTAGACGTCGATCACCGGCATCCAGGCCACGATGGTCGACCCGATGCAGGCTCAGGGCCTGGCTCACCAGACCTTCATCAATCTGGTTCTGTCGCCCCTGAACACAGGCCACATCACGGACCCGGCGCAACAGACGGTTGGCGATCCGCGGCGTGCCGCGGCAACAGCCCGCAATGCGACGGCAGGCCCCAGCGGAGAGGGACACTCCGAGCAGATCAGCGGTTCGAGACACGATCGCCTCCAGATCCTCCTGGCCGTAAAACTCAAGCCGCTGGATCAGGCCGAAACGGTCGCGCAGCGGTGAACTGAGCGATCCAGCCTTGGTGGTGGCCCCCACCAGGGTGAAGGGTGGCAACTCAAGAGAGCGGGTGCGCGCTGTGCTGCCCTTGCCAACGGTGAGGTCCAGCCGTCGATCCTCCATCGCGGGGTACAGCAGCTCCTCCGAGACCCGGTTGAGGCGATGGATCTCGTCGATGAACAGCAGATCCCGTGGCTGCACATTGACCAGGAGACCCACGATGTCCCGGGGACGCTCAAGGGCCGGAGCACTGGTGATGCGGCAGGTCACCCCAAGTTCTTCGGCCAACACCAGGGCCATGGTGGTCTTTCCGAGACCTGGAGGGCCGTAAAGCAGCACATGATCCAGGGCGTCACCACGGCCGAGGGCCGCCTGAACGGCGATTCCCAGCACCTGCTTCAGTTCGTCCTGGCCTATGTAGTCGTCCAGTCGCTTGGGACGCAAACCATCGTCGGGACGCCCGCTCGATTCCTCGGGCAACGGCTGCGCATCGAGCACCGGCTCACGACGGGGCGCAGAGGAGCCGGCGTTGGAGGAGACGATCGCCATGCCGGAAGGGTACCCAGACCTGGATAGGGTCGGGAGACGCAGCCGCAGCCATGGCCAAGGGGGGAGCGAAAAAAGCAGCCGCAGCCGCGGCCCGTGCCGCAGCCAATCGGATGCTGGCGGACAATCGTCAGGCCAGGCACCAGTACGAAATCCTAGAAACCCTGGAAACGGGCATTGAACTGGTGGGGACCGAAGTGAAGTCGATCCGCAACGGAAAGGCCAACCTGCGGGACGGCTTCTGTCTGATCCGCAACGGTGAACTGCAACTGCACAACGTGCACATCTCACCCCACAGCCATGCAGGCGCTTACTTCAACCACGACCCGCTACGCACCCGCAAGCTGTTGGCCCACCGCCGCGAAATCGACAAGCTGCGCGGTCAACTCGATCAGAAAGGCCTCGCCCTGATCCCTTTGAACATCCACCTCAAGGGTTCCTGGATCAAGCTCACGATTGGGCTGGGCAAAGGCCGCAAGTTGCACGACAAGCGCGCTGCCGAGAAGGAGAAGCAATCGAAGAAAGAGGTGAAAGCGGCGATAGCCCGCTTCTGATTCATTCCATCGGGTCGAAGTCCGACTCCTCCGCTTCGTTCATCTCAGGTGCATCGACGTCAGGCTGCTGAACCATTTGGGGCTGCGGCGGTGCATCAGCGCGGCAGGACAGGGTTAGCACGCCGGACGCAACACCGTCATTCACCACCAGCACCTGCACCGGTGATCCCGCCTCGGGAGGGAGGCTGACCACCCGAAGTGGGCCTCTGGCCGCCAGCACCTGGCCATCCGAACCGAACACTGTCATCTCCATCAACGGTGTGCCGTTGATCCCCAGCACCAGCGACGATCCCACTGGAACCGTCACCGCGATCAAACGGGCTCCGCCCGACGACACCCTGAGCGAGCGGGTGGTGACTTCAACGGATCGCGCAGCAATCGTGTCGATGCTGATTCCCTTGAGAGTCTCGATCGCGGCAGCGATCCAAAGTTGGCGGTAGGGCTCCTCAACTGGGCCTGCACTGACATCCCCGGGGAGAACGGTGCGCGCGGCGGCAGTCACCAGCGCCTGAATCACCCGAGGGTGAACGTCCTGCTGGATCAGGATCTGCTTCTGCTTGTCCCAGTCCTGGTTGTCGAGCTGTCCCAGCCGGGCGCGGATCGCTGGCGGCAGTTGCTCAACCCGGGCCAACCACTCCTCGGACAAATCGTCCCAAACCTGCCTCAGCGGACCGTCGTCTATGGAGGCAGAAGGCAACCGCCCTCCCCGCTCGGGGAAGCGGCTGAGCCAGCTGCTGTCCACCAGTCTGAGGAACCAGGTGCGGTTGACCTGCAGCGCCCGCAGGCGGTTGAGCAACTGCTGTCGCGGCTCTGAATTTTTAGTTTGAGATGGTGGCTGCGGACTGACCAGCTCCCGTTCCGCACGCTTGGAGTCGGTTGCAGGGGAATCCCCCGAACCTGATCCGCGGGAGAGGAACAGCCAACCAATCAGCGTTCCTAGCAAAGCTGAGATCACCAGAGCGGCGACTACGGGCCATACACGCCCCTCTGCGGCACGCTCGCGTTGGCTGGCGCTGACACGGGCCATCTCCGACCTCCGGACCGGACGAGCTTCAGAGCCCGCAAAATTCCTCACTCGATCGTAAGGACGCTGCGGCAATGAAGAGCTCGCTTTAGGGTCCGCGGCGAACGTTGAACCTGGTCTTGCAGCTGAACACCCTTCTTGAGGTACGTGATCGCAGTGAGGCGTTGATCGATCCCCTGGAACTGGAGGATCTGGGCCTGCAGGGAATGGCGGATGCCAGTCCGCCGAAGTGGCACCTGGCTCACACCAACTGGTTTTTTGAGACATTCCTGCTGCAACCCCATCTCAAGGGGCACGAGCCCTGTGATCCCCGCTGGGCTTATCAGTTCAATTCCTATTACGACAGCGTTGGTGATCGTCACCCCAGACCCCAACGGGGATTACTGAGTCGGCCCACCGTCAAGGAGATCCTGCGCTGGCGCTCACGGGTGAATGACGGTCTGGAGGAATTGCTCCAAGCACCCGATGAAACGAGTCTTCAGCTCCTGGAGTTGGGTCTGCAGCACGAACAGCAGCATCAGGAGCTGTTGTTGATGGACCTCTTGGATGGCTTCAGCCGTCAACCGCTGGAACCTTGCTATCACCGTGAGGCAGACCTCAGCATCCAGACCGCATCCGACGGATGGCTGAGCTGCGACGAAGGTTTGGTGTCCATCGGCCATAGGGGAACGGGCTTCCACTTCGACAACGAAGGTCCCCGTCATCGCGCGTGGCTGGATGGGTTCGAGATCCGCAATGACCTGGTGAGCAATGGCGCGTTCCAGGCCTTCATCGCGGACGGTGGTTACTCGCGCCCGGATCTCTGGATGAGTGAAGGCTGGAGCCTCTGTCAGCAGAACGGCTGGATCGGCCCGCGCTACTGGCGTGGTGTACAGGAGGAATTCACCCTGGCCGGCCGCCAGCCGCTGGATCCGGATGCTCCTGTGCGGCACTTGAGCTGGTTTGAAGCGGATGCCTTCGCCCGCTGGAGTGATGCCCGTCTGCCGACCGAAGCTGAGTGGGAGCACGCCGCTGCGGTGCACGGCGAAGCCCTGCTCCACAGCCATGGGGTGTTGTGGCAGTGGACAGCAAGCCCATATCGCCCCTACCCCGGTTTTGTGGCACCGCCCGGCGCCATCGGCGAATACAACGGCAAATTCATGAGTTCTCAGTTTGTGCTGCGGGGCAGTTGCTGGCTGACGCCCCCCGGCCATAGCCGCGATACCTACAGAAATTTCTTCCCACCCGCCAGCCGTTGGATGGCCGCAGGCCTGCGGCTGGCGCGATGACCATCGAATTGCTGGATCTCCACCCCGAGCCCGCCGATCTGCGGCGGCTTGTGGAAGAGGGCCTGCGCTCTAGCCCCAGGCAGCTGCCGGCCTGGCTGCTGTACGACGGCGAGGGCTCACGGCTTTTTGCCGCCATCTGTGAACAACCCGAATACAGCCTGACGCGCACGGAACTGGCCCTGCTGGACCAGCACGCGAAGGCCATGGCTGCTGCGGTGGGCAAAGGAGTCATGGTGGAATTCGGCATCGGTCATGCCCCCAAGGTGTCCCCCCTGTTGAACGCCATGGAGGCCAGCAGCTTTGTGGCACTGGACATCAGCCGTTCGGCGCTACAGGAAGCGCTGGAGGGTCTGAAGGCGGATCATCCGACGGTTTCGATGCTGGGAATCTGCTGTGACCACAGCCAGCTGGACGTTCTGCCGGCCCATCCACTGCTGGACGGGCAACCCCTTGTGGGATTTTTTCCTGGAAGTTCCCTGGGCAACTTCAGGCCAGATGAGGCCGTCGAGCTGCTGAGGCGGTTTCGCCACCTGCTCCGCGGTGGGCCGCTGCTGCTGGGGCTGGACCAACCGCGCGATCCAACGCTGCTGGAGGCCGCATATGACGATGCGGCAGGGGTCTCTGCGGCCTTCGCACGCAATCTGCTCACACGGCTGAATCGCGATCTGCAAGGAGACATCGACCCAACATCTTTTTCCTATCGAGCCCGTTGGCAACCACAGGCGAGTCGCATCGAGATGGCACTGGTAAGCCGTTGCGATCAGACGCTTCAGCTGGCAGGGCGACCCTGGTCCTTCACCAGCGGTGACCTTTGGATCACCGAACACAGTGTGAAGTACAGCCCAACCGCAGCTGCCGATCTAGCCCTGCGCGCCGGTTGGAGGATCGAGCAACGCTGGCATGACGCTGAGGATCACTTATCGATGCATCTGCTCCTGCCGGCAGACTGAACAATGAATTCCAGGCGAGTGGATGAAAACCGAGGAACGGCGTCAGGCGATCAAGCAGCAGCGCGAGCAGCTGATCCAGGAGCTGGAGGCTGTGTACCTGGCTGCATTTGATCGTCTTGGTGGACTGGAGGGAGCAGTCGGCGAAGTGAAAGCGGCGCAGTTAGCTCAGATGATCCTCAACTCAAAGACAGCCGCGATCGAACCCCTGGAGACCGAGATCGAGAAACCGGTGATCACCACACCGGGGAGCAACCCATGAGCAACTGGCTGGAGCAACTGGAACGGGAGCTGGACCAACGGCTGGCTGCGTTTCTGAGCCAAAACCCCGTCCAGGAGCAGTTGTTCAGGCAGCAACATCAGCTGGACCGGGCTCGGTCCCTGCAGCGCCAACGGCAGCAATTGCAACAGGATGCCGAGGAACAGCGAAAACAGCTTCTCGCTCTTGCCGCAGACGTCCGCGCCTGGACGGAGCGCACGGAGCGAGCCAAACGCGCCGGAGAGAAGGAGCTCAGCAAACGAGCTGAACAGCATCTCAACGACCTGATGAATCAGGGACGAACGCTATGGATGGACCTGGCAGACCTCGGCCGGCGCTTCAAGGAAGTGGATCAGCAACTCAACGAACTAAGCCGGCAACAGCGCAGCGGTGTGTCTTCCCTTGATCGGGACTGGGCTCTATTTGAAGCCGACCAGGAACTGGAGCAATTGCGTCGTGATGCTGGTCTGAGCTGACTCAGGCCTTGGGGGCGGGGGGCTCAAGGCTGACACCCTCGGGCGGAGGCGTGGGATCCGGGTCCGCAATCAGCATGTGCTGCAGCACGATTTCAGGGCGCTCGCTATCGCGCCAGCGAATCCGATAAGCAGGCATCTTGGTGCCACGGCTGGTGGTCTGCTCCACCGGTTCCATCACCCAACCCCGGCGGGAACGGCCCTGGGGGTTGCGCTTGACCACAGCATCAGCGTGCTTAAAGCGGAACCCAACGCGCTCTCCACTCATGGGATTCGGATCATGCCACTTAGTGCATTATCCCATTGCGGGGGCATCCGCCGCCCTGGGCTCCGGCCGCAGAAGCGGGAAGGCAATGACATCACGGATCGATGGGCTATCCGTGAGCAGCATCACCAAACGATCGATACCAATACCCAACCCACCGGTGGGAGGCATGCCCACCTCGAGGGCCGTGACGAAGTCTTCATCCAACCCCTGCGCTTCGAGATCCCCGGCAGCCTTACGGGCCTGCTGGGCCTCCAGGCGCTGCCGCTGATCCACCGGATCGGTGAGCTCACTGAAGGCATTGGCATGCTCGCGGCCAACGATGAACAGCTCAAAACGTTCCACCAGGCCGGGTTTGCTGCGGTGAGGCCGGGCCAACGGTGAAATCTCCACCGGGTAATCGGTCACAAAGGTGGGTTGAATCAGCGTTGTCTCCACCGCCTGCTCGAACGCTTCATTCAGCAGACGCCCCACGGAATCGGCCAGTTCAGGTGCATGCAGGCCCTTGCCGGTCATCGCTACAGCCGCCGCCTCCCGACTGCTGAAGCTATTGAAATCAAGACCGGTGGCTTCCTCCACTAGCTCATGCATGGTGGCCCGTCGCCAGGGGGGGCTGAGATCAATCTCGGTGTCCTGGTACGTGATCTGGCAACTGCCGCACACCTCCTGGCAAACGGCGCTGACCATCTGCTCAGTGAGCTCCATCATTCCGATGTAATCGGAGTAGGCCTGATAGATCTCCACCGAGGTGAATTCCGGGTTGTGGCGGGTGCTGACCCCTTCATTGCGAAAGATCCGGCCCAGCTCGTACACCCGCTCGAAGCCACCCACCACCAGGCGTTTGAGATGCAGTTCGGTGGCGATGCGCAGGGTGAGGGGAAGATCAAGAGCGTTGTGGTGGGTCTCGAAGGGCCGAGCATCGGCACCGCCCGGTTCGCTCTGCAGCACCGGAGTCTCAATTTCGAGAAAATCACGTTGATCCAGCCAGCGGCGGATGCCGCTCACCAACCGTGCCCGGCGGCGGAAAGTCTCCCGGCTGTCCGGCGACACGATGAGGTCGAGATAGCGCTGGCGGTAGCGCTTCTCCACATCGGCCAGGCCGTGCCACTTATCCGGCAGCGGTTGCAGCGCCTTGGTGAGCATGCGCCAATCGCTCACCTTCACCGACAACTCACCGCGATCGGTGCGGCGCAGCGTGCCGCTCACCCCAAGCCAGTCGCCGCCATCGACCAGACCGGTGATCTGCTTGAACCAGCCCTCCTGCTGCGCCTCCAGGCCCGCTTTCTCCAGAAACAGCTGAATGGTGCCGGTCTCATCCGCCAGGGTGAAAAAGGCGAGCTTGCCCATCACCCGCCGGGTCATCACCCGCCCGGCGACGGACACCGTCACCTCACGTTCCTCGCCATTGGGGAGGTCGGCATGGGCCTCATGCAAGGCCGCCATGCGATGGGTCGGCTCAAAGTTGAGGGCGTAGGGACCCTGGCCCAGATCAGACAGTGCCTGGCACTTCTCCAAACGGGTGTCGCGCAGCTCAGACACGGCAGACGAGGCAATCGGGCGCCATCCTGCCCGCTCGCGGGTGAATCAGGCCGTCGCCGCGGTCTCCCCCAGACGCTGAGAGCAGTAGCCGATGCCACGAACCGTGAGGATCAGCTCGGGGTTGCGTGGATCCGGTTCCAATTTGCCCCGTAAACGCGCCACGTAAACGTCCACCACCCGCAAGTCAGCAGCACGGCGCGGTGGATACCCCCACAGCTGTTCAAGAATTTCAGCCCGTGGCACCACCTCACCGGGTTCACGAAACAACAATTCCAAGAGGCTGAATTCGGTGTAAGTGAGGTTGATCCGCTCAGCACCGCGGGTGACCTGTCGGCGGTTGGTATCAACCACCAGCTCCCCGATACACATCACTCCCTGACCTGTCGGCAGCTCACGGCTCTCAATCTCTGCTGCACCACGTCCAACTCTGCGCAGAATGGTGGAGATGCGTGCCTCGAGCTCCTTGGGACTGAATGGTTTCGGCAGGTAATCGTCGGCTCCAAGGTCCAAACCAGCCACCTTCTCGGAAATGGCGTCGACGGCAGATAAAAAGATGATCGGCACGCAGGATTCGGCCCGAAGCCGCCGACAGACCGCGAAACCATCCAGCTTCGGCAGCATCACATCAAGTACCACCAGATCTGGCGACTCGCTGTGAAACAGCTCGAGCGCCTGCTCACCGTCTTCAGCGCACACGACGCGATAGCCGGAAAGTTGCAGGCGCATCACGAGCACGCGCCTAACAGCCGCCTCGTCATCAACGACGAGAACAGTGGCTTTTGGTTGGCTCAGGACGTCACCAGACATCAACCTGGCTTAACGAGTTGAAACCATACCGTTCAACCCGAACGGATTGGGGCGAAAGCGCTTCTGCCGCATTCCCTTTACCGATTCTCTTAAGGAAGTCCGGATTTGGTTAGGGCCAGCGAGCCTGGGAATAAAGGTTCCATTCCCTTGCCGCCTCCCCCAGCGCTGCGTCGCTGCTCAACTGCCCCAGCATTGAGCGCTGCAGCTGGGTGTACACGATGCTCTGCAGGCGCTTAATACCCGGCAGAGCAGGCACCAGAACCCCGGCCTGCGTAAGGGTCTGGGCGGACAGCAAACGGGCCCTGCGGATCTGCCGCTCCGGCTCGGTGGTGGGTTGTTCCTGCTCCAGAGACGAGCGCACCGCCGCCAAAGCTTTAACGGAAGAGGGCAACACCCGGGCCTGTTCAGCAAAACGGGTTTGGTTGGCAGCATTGGTGAGGAACAAAGCCAGATCCACGGCCTCCTGGGCCCGCGCACTCTGCTGCGGAACTGCCAGGGTCATCAGGGCCACATTGGCCGTGCCATCAGGTCCTGTGAGGGGCAGATGAGGTTCTGTTGCGGCGGCGATGCCCGGGGCATTCACCTGAATGCTGCGCAGAAACTCCGCCCCAGTGGACGCCATCGCTAGATCACCGCTCTGGAACAGTTCGATCGCTCGGCGCTGCCCCTGGCTGACCACCTCCCGGGGAAGCAGTCCCTGCCGGTACAGATCCGTCCAGAAGCGGAAGGCCTGACGGCCGGCTGGACTGTCGAAGGCCGCCCGGCGCTGGCCATCCAGCAGGGTGACGCCCATCTGCACCAAAGATTCCAGCAACTCCGCCGAGTCATCCGGCACGGTCGTGATGAACAGTCCGTACCGACCGGTTCGCTCGCGGATCCGGCGCGCAAAGTCTGGAATCTGCTCCCAACGGCTGGGGGGCTGATCAATGCCAGCACGCTCCATCAACCTTCGATTGACCAGGCTGAGCCGGACCGTTAAGTACCAGGGAATTGCAATCTGTCCCGCATCGGCATCGCGACAGGCATCCCAGACGGACGGTAGATAGAGATCAGCAACATGCGGTGGCAGCAGCGGCGTCAGGTCTGTCAGTCCTCCCTTGCTGGCGAGGTTGGCGGCAAACGGTGGGTTGAGATTCACCACATCGGGCGCCGTGCGGGCATAAACGGCCGCCAGCAACTTGCGCTCCACTGATCCCCAAGGGAGGTCTGTCCAGCGGACGGCTGCAGCTGGGTGGCGTAGCTGCCAGACCCCGAGCACATCAGCGAAGTAGTCATTGAATTTGGGAGCCAGCTGCAGGGTCCAGAGCTCAAGAGACCGCTGCTGCGACCGAGGTCGACCGCAGGCCGCCATCCCTGCCGCAAGAGCTCCTATCAGCAGCTTCCGGCGGCTGAGTCTCATAACAACGCCCTGCTTCGCCAGATCAGCAGTTGAACCGACGCGAGCATCGGTGCCAGCAACCCGGTGATCAGGGCCTGACACCAAAGGGTGTGCCAACCCCAGGTCTGCAGCTGTGGGTCCAGCGGCCAACCGGAAAGAATCAGAAGTTGAGCCAACACCGTGATGCCCAGCAGCATGGACCCCAGCCAAGCCAGCAAACCGAGATTGAGGCTTCGCTGGATCGGCTGGGCGCGACGCCCCAGACGACCCCACCACCAGCCAAGCAGCACCAACGCAGGGACCTGACTCCAACCCGACAGGTGCAGGCCATCCATCACCAATCCCAGCGCTAGGCCGGACAACGCTCCGGAGAGCGGACCATCCACCAACGCCCAGGGCAACAACCAGATCACAACCCAGGCCGGTGGCACGCCATCAAGGCCCAGCCAGGGGGGGGTGGCAAGGGTGGCCAACGGCACCAGAAGACTTGAGGCCACACACATCGGACGTTGATACAAACGAGCCATGGTCAGCGCGTCATGATCTGCACCCAGTCGATAGCCTCCGGTGCGGCAATCAGCTGCACCACAGCGGCGGTGGACGGCGCCGCCTGCTCCTCAACAGCCTGCACCACCCCCACTGGAATGTTGGGCGGCAGCAGTGTGCTTGCTGGCGATGTGCTCACCAGATCACCCGGCCGAACATCCGGATCGCGATCGATGAAGCGAAGTTTGGGCCGACTGGACCCCATACCCACCAGCAGACCATGGCGGCGAGAGCGGGGCAACCAAACACCGATCTCATGACCTGGCGCGGTCAGCAATTTCACCCGTGCAGTGGCTGGCGTCGTACTGGACACCCGGCCGAGCAGTCCTCCGGGCCCGATGACGGCGTCGTTCGCGGCGATGCCGTGCAGACCACCCTTACCGAGCTCCAGCTGCTGCCACCAGCCACGGGGACGGCGGGCAATCACCGCCGCAGACACCAGACCAGCCTGAGAGCCGTCCTGCTGTAGAGCCAGGAGGCCACGCAGACGTTGGTTATCTCTCTCCAGCAATTTCAGCCTGGATGCCTGTTCCAGATCGGTCGCGGCAACAATCCATTCCCGCTGCGCTGGACCGGGCCAGAACGGTCGGCTGAGCAAGGCATAAGCATCGGTGAAACCGGCACCCTTACTGAGGCGCACAACGATCAGGCCGGAGATCAGCAGAAGCCACGGTGTGAGCTGAGCGAATCCCCGCAAACGACTCGTCCCAGGCCGCAGCGATGGAGCCATGGGCTCAGGCGCCGGCGGGTGATCGGATGAATTCCGGGGTGTCGACCACGCGTTGGAGGCGCTTCCAGTCCTCCAACACCTGGCCACAACCATTGACCACGCAGAGGAGAGGGTCTTCTGCGATGTGTACAAAGATGCCCGTCTCGTGGCTGATCAGATCACTGATACCGCGCACCAACGCTCCACCACCGGCCAGCATGATGCCTCGATCGACGATGTCGGCAGCCAACTCAGGTGGGGTGCGCTCCAGGGTGCGCTTCACCGCCTCAACGATCACGTTGAGGGGCTCGGCAATCGCTTCTCGAAGATCGCCTGCTCTCAAATTGATCGTACGAGGCAGGCCGGAGAGGAGATGCAGGCCACGTACATCCATTGACTCCTGGTCAAAGGCGTCATCGGGGAATGCAGAGCCGACGCGAATCTTGATGTCCTCAGCGGTGCGTTCACCGACCACCATGTTGTGCACCTTCTTGAGGTAAACCCCGATCGCATCGGTGATTTCATCACCGGCGACGCGCACGGACTCACTCAGCACCGTGCCACCGAGACTCAAAACGGCCACCTCAGTCGTGCCACCGCCGATGTCAACAATCATCGTGCCGACGGGTTCCGTCACCGGCAGGCCCGCACCAATGGCGGCTGCCACTGGTTCATCGATCAGATGCACTTCCCTTGCACCGGCCATGCCCGCTTCTCGCACTGCGCGACGTTCAACACCGGTCACACCGCTGGGGATACCCACCACCAAACGGGGAGCCATGATGCCGCGCCCTTCATTGCCTTTGGTGATGAAGGTCTTGAGCATCTGCTCAGCCGCATCGAAGTCGGCAATCACACCATCGCGCAGAGGCCGTACAGCGCGAATGTTGCCTGGGGTCCGACCCAGCATCAACTTCGCCTCATCACCCACAGCCAGTGGTGTGCCGCGCTCAAGATCCAGCGCGACTACCGACGGCTCCTGCAACACAATGCCCTTCCCTGACACATAGATCAGCGTGTTGGCGGTGCCAAGGTCGATGCCGATGTCGCGAGACAGCTGGAAACGACGAAACAGCACGGCCACAGGACCTCAGGCCGGCGAATCATAGGGGCGGAATCCAACGCTGCCTGTTACATCCGGCGGTAGGGGTGGAACTCCTTGAAAGCAGCCATAAAAACCGTGGCGCATCATTGAAACCAACACAAGGAGTGAATCCCATGGGCGTGAATTCCGTCACCCTCGTCGGCCGAGCCGGTCGCGACCCCGAAGTGCGTTACTTCGAATCCGGCAGCATGGTCGCCAATCTCACCATGGCCGTGAATCGCCGCAGCCGCGACGACGAGCCCGACTGGTTCAACCTCGAGATCTGGGGCAAACAGGCTCAGGTGGCCGCTGACTACGTGAAAAAAGGCTCCCTGCTGGGCATCATCGGCAGCGTCAAGCTGGATCGCTGGACCGACCGCAACAGCGGTGAAGAACGGAGCAAGCCGGTTGTACGCGTCGATCGTCTTGAACTGCTTGGCTCCAAGCGGGACAACCAGGAAGCCGCTGGCAGCTTTGGCGGCCAGGCTTCTGATGAAGAGATCCCCTTCTGAAGCCGACCGTTGGCGCTGGCGGTCAGTCGGACGACTGACGCCGGCGCCAGACCCGCAGCCCTAACCAGATCGCCCCAGAGAGAACAGCCACCACCAGCAGCACTTTCACAGCTTTGGAGACCGGATCGATCCACAGTTCAACGGTGTTGTAGCCCTCGCCGAGCACCATCCCCGCCACGGTGAGCAGGAGGGTCCAGATCAGGCTGCCGGCAGTCGTCCAAAGCAGAAACGGTGCCATCGGCATCATCTCAATGCCAGCCGGCACGGAGATCAAGGTGCGGATGCCGGGCACCAAACGCCCCCAAAACACAAGTGCGGTTCCGTAGCGTCCGAACCAGCGACGACTGCGCCCCAGTTCTTCAGGGCTGATGCCGATCCAGCGACCGTGGTTGCCAAGCCACTGTTCAATTCTCTCTTCGTTGATCAGTCGTCCAATCCCATACCAAGGAAGAGCGCCGAGCACCGTTCCCAGCAGTCCGGCCAGCACGACTGGCACCAGATCAAGCTGACCCTGCTGCACATAAAAACCTCCAAGCGGCATGATCAGCTCGGAGGGAATCGGCGGGAACAGGTTCTCGAGGAACATCGCCGCGAAGATGGCGGTGTAGCCAAGCCATTGGTTCGCCTCCACCGCCTGGCCGATCAGCTGAGGCAGCTGCGTGATGACATCAGAAAGCCCCATGGAGCCTGCGCACGATCGCGCAAGTCTTCCACGGGGCTGAACAATCCGCTGATTGGGTGATCAATAGCGGTAGTGGTCGGGCTTATAGGGACCTTCAACGGGCACGTTGATGTAATCGGCCTGGTCTTTGCTCAGCTCGGTGAGCTTGGCGCCGATGCGATCCAGGTGGAGACGGGCCACCATCTCATCGAGGTGCTTGGGCAGCACGTACACCTCTTTTCCGTACTCGTTGCCCTTGGTGAACAGCTCGATCTGAGCCAGCACCTGGTTGGTGAAGGAGTTGCTCATCACGAAGCTGGGGTGGCCGGTGGCGCAGCCCAGGTTCACCAGGCGGCCTTCCGCCAGCAGGATGATGCGGTTGCCGCTGGGCAAGGTGATGTGGTCGACCTGGGGCTTGATGTTGTCCCACTCGTAGCCCTTGAGGGAGGCAACATCGATCTCGTTGTCGAAATGGCCGATATTGCAGACGATGGCCTCGTCCTTCATCTTCTCCAGGTGCTCGTTGCGGATCACCTGGTAGTTGCCGGTGGCGGTCACGAAGATGTCCATCTCCTCGACCACGTCCTCAAGACGGACAACGCGGTAACCCTCCATAGCGGCCTGCAGGGCACAGATGGGATCCACTTCGGCGATGCAGACGGTGGCACCAAGACCGCGCAGGGACTGGGCTGAGCCCTTACCCACATCGCCGTAGCCCATCACCAGGGCCTGCTTGCCGGCCACCATCACATCGGTGGCACGCTTGATGCTGTCCACCAGCGACTCGCGGCAGCCGTAGAGGTTGTCGAACTTGCTCTTGGTGACGGAGTCGTTGACGTTGATAGCGGGGAAGGGCAGTTCACCGCTCTTCTGCATCTTGTAAAGGCGAGCCACACCCGTGGTGGTCTCTTCCGTGACGCCCTGGATCTCGGCTTTGGTCCGTGAATAGAAGGTGGGGTCCTGGGCCAGCTTCTTCTTGATCGACGCGAACAGGAAGGTCTCCTCTTCGTTGGAGGGGTTGTCCAGAACGGTGATGTCCTGCTCGGCCTTGCTGCCCAGCATCACCAGACCGGTGGCATCACCACCGTCGTCCAGGATCATGTTGGGGGAACCACCGTCGCCCCACTCGAGGATGCGGTGGGTGTACTCCCAGTACTCCTCAAGGGTTTCACCCTTAACTGCGAACACCGGAATGTTTTGGGCTGCAATGGCAGCAGCGGCGTGATCCTGGGTAGAGAAGATGTTGCAGGAGGCCCAGCGCACCTCGGCGCCCAGCTCCACCAGGGTCTCAATCAGACAGGCGGTCTGGATCGTCATGTGCAGAGAGCCTGCGATGCGGGCGCCCTTCAGCGGCTTCTCCGTGCCGTACTTCTCGCGCAGCGCCATCAGACCGGGCATTTCGGTCTCGGCGATGTCGAGCTCCTTACGGCCGAAGGCGGCCTGATTGATGTCGGCAATAACGCAATCGACACCAAGCTTGAGTTCCGTCGCGGTTGTGGGCGCTGCCACCATGACTTAATGCTCCCTGGGATACGTGGAGGTGAATCTCTGCAGAGACGCCGAGGCTTCGGGCTCGCTCGGTCCGGACTTTACACAGTGTGTCTGGGAGCTTGAGACCCTTGAGACGACCCAGCGACTGGGGCAGCACCTGGCAAAACAACTGCCCAGGGGAAGCATCCTGCTGCTCCAGGGAGAACTGGGTGCCGGCAAAACCTCCCTCGTGCAGGGCCTTGCCCTGGCCTGCGGCATCACCGAACCGATCACCAGTCCGACCTTCGCCCTGGCCCAGCACTACGCGGACGGGAATCCGCCCCTCGTGCATCTGGATCTCTACCGACTCGAGGATTCCGGATCAGCGGATGAACTGTTTCTGCAGGAAGAAGAGGAAGCGCGCGCCCTCGGGGCACTGATGGCTGTGGAGTGGCCGGAGCGACTGGGTCTTCAACTCCCAGAGGCCTGGCGATTGGAGCTCACATACATACAGACAGGACGACGGGCTCAGCTCACGCCACCCAAAAACGCCTCCACCTGAGCTTCCGTGGGCTGCGGATCAATCCCACCGGCACCAGCGCAGACCAGAGCACCGCAGGCGGAGGCGAATCGAACCCGTTCAGCAGGGGACGCGGACCAACGATGCAACAAGCCTGCGGTGAAGGCATCACCAGCGCCGGTGGTGTCGACCACCTGCGGCGGGTGAAAAGCAGGCTGCGTGCCAGATGCACCATCCATCCACCAACGCACCGGTTCAGCACCGTCCGTCACCACCACATCCGGCTCCTGGGGGAGCTGGGTACAGATGGCCCGCGGGTCCGTTGAACCAAACAACCAGATCGCCTCCTCACGGGCCAGCTTGATCAGGGCCGCCTGCTCCAGCAGGGGTCGGATCAGCTCGATGGCCTGCTGAGAAGGCCCAGCGTCCGGGCGGGCCGCACTGTCCCAAAAGGTGGGGCGCCAGTTCACATCCACAGCGAGAGCAATGCCTCGTGCCTTGGACTGAGCTACAGCTCCGCGCAGGGAATCTGCAGAGGCATGAGCAGCCAAAGGGAGGGTGCCTGTGAGCAACCATCGGGCTTGCTTGGGCAATTCCACTGATGCGAGGGCCTGATCGGCAAAGCCCAGCCCTTCATCGCCGGCAAACCCTCGAAACTGCCGCTCACCATCAGCGCTGCGACGCACCAGCACAATGCGAGAGGGACGCTGTGCATCCCACTGCACTGAGTCGACATCGACACCTCGTTGAAGAAACAACGTTGCGAAACGATCGCCAATGGCGTCAGCACCCAGCCGGCCCAGAAAAGCGACGCTTGTTCCCAATCGCGCCAACCCACAGGCCACGTTGGCGGGTGCCCCGCCGAGACGATCGTCGAGCGGACCATCGATGGCCGGATCACCTCCTGGGGGCCCCAACCGATCGATCAAGGCTTCCCCAAGGCAAACCACCGGCAAATCTGAATTCACGACTGCGCCTTAACAACCCCCGGCATACACGTTCCTCAGCCGCACGTCAGCCCAACGGGAAACTGAAGCCACCTTACGGATAAAGCAATATCCACCCTCACCACATTGGGTCGCCAGAGTTTCATCCAAATGAAACGAAGCAGCCTGAGTGCGTGTCAGATCGGAATTACAAAACACGAAACGGCTATCACGCACAGCAAGTCCTGATCGAATGAGACAGTTCACCCAGAAATACTCATCCGCCAATCGATCAAGAGGAAACGTTGACGGGTCAAATTGCCGCAGCAAAGCGTAGTCAGCCGCTGTAACCGCAAAAAACATATTCTGCTTACGTAAGACAGACTGACGCAAGCCAAACCAAGGCGCGATCTCTTCGAAACGACGCTGATTGGCTTCCTGCTGCTGCTGTTTCAAGCCAGTACGGGGCTGCAGAGACAATTGCGTCTCAAGACAGATCTGTCGAATCTCTTGAAACGATTTCAGCGGAAGCATATCTCCGGACAGCAACACCATCGCAGTACAACCATCACCCCAGGCTTGTTCAAACAACCTGCGACTGGCCAACACAAGGCTTAAACAGCCCCAAGCCGTAGGCAATGGATCAGGGTCGATCCAGGTATGTTCCAAAACTTGCTCAGGCTTAGCCGTTTTGGCATGGACATAACAACGCACCTCTTCTCGTGAAACTCCGGCCAGAAAATGACCCCACAGGGGCAGATGATCCACCCCCTGCTTAATCAGAAAACAAAGACCAATCAGTTGATTGACCTCCGCAACGCCTCAATCATTTTGGCGTTAGCAGCAGGAAACGCAAAAGTGTCGAGTTGATCTGGACTCACCCAGCGAACTTGTTGGCTGGCCAAAGGCTGAGGATCACCGGAGACCCAGGCACACAGATACACCACAAACCGTAGTTTCTTGTGGCTGTAGGCGTGGTCCAGCGTGATGAGCTCCTCGCCGACGCTGATCACAATGCCCAACTCCTCCTTGAGCTCCCGCTCGATGCAGGCCTCGATCGATTCACCAGGCTCCTGCTTACCGCCAGGGAACTCCCACAGGCCACCGAGAAGCCCCTCATCAAGGCGCTGATCAATCAAGACGTGACCTTCAGCGTTCAACACCACCCCGACACCGATCACCTGAAAGGGGAGGGGTTTCGGGGCATCGGTCATCGGCCAGCGGGTCGGATCGCCGGCAGCGTAGGCAGCACAACAGAACTGCCACGGACATCTCCCACAGTCGGGGTTGCGGGGGGTACAGACCGTGGCCCCGAGATCCATCAGGGCCTGGTTGAAATCCCGGGGTCGCGCCGGATCCAGCAAGACTTCACTCCACTGCCAGAACAAGACCTGCTCACGGGCGGGAGGGCGAGGGTGCGCATGCAAACGCGCCAACACACGCTTGACGTTGCCGTCGAGGATTGCCAAAGGTGCGTTGAAGCCACTGGACAAAATGCTGCCTGCGGTGGTGCGGCCAATGCCCGGCAGACCCATCCAACTGTCCAGATCCCGGGGCCATGGTCCCTGGGCTAAACGCTGCGCTGCAGCGTGCAGACGGCGGGCTCGGGAGTAATAGCCAAGGCCCTGCCATTGCAACCGCACCTGCTCAAGCGACGCCGCGGCCAACGCATCAACGGTGGGAAACACCTTCATCCAACCCTGCCAATAGGGCAAAACCACCTTCAGCTGGGTCTGCTGCAGCATCACCTCGGCGATCCAGCACTCCAGGACATTGAGATGTTCATGGGGTTCGGGCCACCTGCCGTCCTTGGTGAACATCCACGGCTTGAGCGCAGGGTCCTTCCGACCATGAATTTCCCACCAGGCCAACAGGGATTGACTGAGCTCAGGCGCTAGGGCGCTGAGGTCACGATGTTCGGCGCCGCTTCGTTGACCCATCAAGCAGCACAACCCCGCTCTGATTGACATGGATCATCTTGTTAGAGGACATGGGTGACGGGATCCATGCCTCGCCTCTCTCGGATTGAGCTGTCGCTTCAGAGTGTTTCGGGTCGCAAACCGCTGGGACGGTGGGAAATCAGGAAAGCCTGCTTCCCGGAAAAGTCCTGCTTCCCAGCGGTGATCAGATCGTCACCGGTGTTCCAAACCCAGTCCTGGTCGTTGCAGGTGTCGTCGTCAAAACTTGTGCTCAGAGGAGGGCCGAGCCGAGCACGCAGGCCTTCCAAAAATTCAGTCATATCGTAAATCCTGAACTCGTAAGCCAAATGCATCAGGCCTTTTGCGGAGTCAACTACAAAAGTGACCTGTGAAATGGGGAAGTGACCGAGCTCTAGAGATTGAACCCTGCGATCGCCTGCAACGCATTCATTTCACTCACCCTTTAACCATGACATTGCAGCAGAAGACGTTGACGCCCTCCCCCCCCCGAGAAGCACTAAACACGATTTAAAGCTGCACGCAATCATGGCCATAACAACCAAGTTACTGATTGCTGGAGCGAGTGCACTTATCCCGCTCCTCAGTCTTCCCGCCACGGCGCTGGCAGCTGGCGGAGGAGCAATTCTTTCCGATCCAGGCGCCGCCCACGGAAAGCATTTTCATCCGAAGGGCAAGGGGGCCAGTGCGGCTACCGTCGAACTCTGGCTAAAGAACAAAGGCGCTCTTCCTTTCGATGACACCCGCGATTTCGATGAAGCAAAAAAGGGATTTATTGCAGCACCCCCCTACAAGCAAATCCTTAAAGACGATGGAACGGTTGTCTGGGATATGGAGAGCTACGAATGGCTGCTCAACGGAAAGGATTTTGAGAGCATTCACCCCTCCCTTCAACGGCAAGCAGTACTCAACATGGCCTATGGATTGTATGAGGTCGTTCCAGATCGCATCTATCAAGTGCGTGGTTACGACCTAGCCAATATCTCTTTCATTAAGGGGGATCGAGGCTGGATCGTCTTCGACCCACTCACGGCCAAAGAAACTGCTCGCGCAGCCCTCGACCTCATCAATGATCAGCTAGGCGAACGGCCTGTCACTGCTGTTGTAATTTCCCATTCCCACGCAGATCACTTCGGCGGAATTCGGGGAGTTGTCGATGAAAAAGATGTACTCAGTGGAAAAGTTCCGGTGATTGCTCCTGTGGGCTTCATGGACCATGCCGTTAGTGAGAATGTCTATGCAGGCAACGCGATGAACCGTCGCCTCTTTTACCAATATGGTGTTTTATTGTCTCGCAGCCCATTCGGACATGTTGATCAATCCATTGACGAGAACACCGCTGCTGGAACGACGGGCCTAATTCCACCTTCTCGCATCATCAGCAAGCCGATCGAGCGGCTAACCGTTGATGGCATCGAGATGGAGTTTCAGAACACTCCTGGCACTGAAGCCCCAGCGGAGATGAACACCTGGTTCCCTCAGTTCAAAACATTCTGGGCTGCAGAAAATATTACCGGCACCATTCACAACATTTATACACTGCGTGGTGCCTTGATCCGCGACCCCCTGGAGTGGAGCAAGAAGATTAATGAGGCTCTCTTTCGATATGGGACCAAAGCCGATGTGATGTTCGCCTCACACAGCTGGCCACGCTGGGGCAATGTGCGCATTCAGGAAGTGATGCGGGTGCAGCGAGATGCCTATGCCCATCTCAACAACAATGTGCTTCATCACGCCAATAAAGGCGTGATGATTAATGAGATTCACAATGTTTATACCCTCCCAGAGAGCCTGAAACAGCAGTGGGCAGCTCACAGCTATCACGGGTCTGAAGAGCACAACAGCCGTGCTGTGATCAACCGCTATTTGGGGTATTGGGACGCCAACCCCACAACACTGACACCGCTTTCGCCGTCTGATTCAGCCCCGCTCTACGTGGAAATGATGGGAGGTGCAACACCAATCCTCACCAAAGCAAAGGCACTCATCAAGGCCGGACAGTACCTTCTCGCGACAGAAATTCTCAACAAGCTGATCTACGCCCAGCCTATTAACACCACAGCCAAGGATCTGCTCGCTGATGCCTTCGAACAGATCGGGTACCAAAAAGAAAGTCCAAGCGTGCATAACAGCTTTCTAGCTGCCGCGTTGGAGCTTCGCTCTGGCATCCCCTCTGGTGCCATTCCCAAAACATCAGGCCCAGACATGATCAAAGCCATGTCCACCCAGCTATGGCTTGATTTCCTAGGGATCCGCCTGGATCCGGGTCAAACCGCGGGAAAGGCCTTCCGCATCAATTTGATCACCCCAGACAACGAGGAACGGTTTGCAATCGAGCTGAGCAACGACGCCCTCACAAGCATCCAGGGTTACGTAGGGCAGAATCCCGATTTAACGATCACGATCAAACGCGAGCAACTTGAGCGCCTGATGACCGGCAGCGCCGATTTTGATCAGCTGGTTAAGGAAGGGGTCATGCAGCTTGATGGCAGCCGGGCTGTGGCAGACAACTTGCGCTCCATGCTTGTGCAGTTCACACCAGACTTCGAAATTCTTCCTGGCACAACACCTGCCGGCAGCAATCAGGGAGTCGATGTCAACCCAGCACAACCGCTGCGTCAATCAGAGCCAGCCGATACGGCAGGTGGCTGAAGCATCACCTCGGCGATCCAGATGCCATAAAGATCAAGCTCGTCGGTGACCGTTGGCCAGCGGCCTGCAAGGTTGACCATCCACGGCTTCTGTGCCGAATCACAGCGTCCATTGATCTGCCACCAGCCCAGCAGGTGCTGGGCCATCGCCGGCACTGATCTCGAAATCACACCCATGAATACCGTTTGATCAGAAACTGACGGAACCAACGATCGATCTGCCATGAGCCGGCCAAAGCCTCGAACCACTGTCCTGGAGCGACGCTTTGAATCGATGATCTGGAAATTCCGCCTGATCACCCTGGTGCCGGTGGTGATGAGCCTGTTCGGGAGTGTGAGTTGTTTTGTGATCGGAACCTACGCCGAAGTCAGCGTGCTCAGCAGGGTCTTTCAAGGCCACTTCACCCACACCAACAGCACCCTGTTAATTGGCAAGGTGGTCGGCGGAATCGATTACTACCTGATTGGCATCGCTCTGTTGATTTTCGGATACGGGATTTACGAGCTGGTGATCTCAGACATTGATCCACGCCAGCAAGAGGCGTCCGACGTTCGGCGCAACCTGCTGAACATCGAATCGCTGGACGGCCTCAAACAGAAGCTCACCAAGGTGATCGTGGTGGCCTTGATCGTGACCGCTTTCAAATACATGGTGGGGTTCAAGGTCACCACGAGAACGGAGCTGCTGATGTTCTGCGCCTGAGTTTTGATGCTGGCCTTCAGCGCCTGGCTGCTCGGACAGACCAGAAATCACTGACGCTGCGGGCCAGGTGCCTCAGTGCCTGCTGCCAAAGCCGTTGCTGCAGCTGACGCTCACGGCGGGAGAGAGGTGCATGGGCAAGCTGCTGGTGAGCTTCGGCCACGGCCAGCAACGGCACGGACAGCTCGGAGTGGATGCAGCGGCGCGATGGCAGAGGGCCGCGAAGGATTCCCCAGGCTGCGGGGTGACGTCCAATGTCTCGAGCAATCGCAAGGTCCGCTGAATCGGAGTGGCAACGGCCCGCCAACGCGTGACTCGCAAACCCAGTGCAAACGCCAAGGCCCCACCGGCCAAGACCAGCCAGCCGATCCAGTTCGGGTTGGAGCCAAGCAGCTGGTTCAGCCAGGCCGTCTGGGCGGTCTGATCAAAACTCAGCCACCAGCGGTTCCAGGCCAGATCAAGGCCCCACCACTGCCACTGCAGCCAACGCCACCACCCCCGCCGAGGCCCGCCGAGATTTCGACCCAGCACAGCCTCCCGAGATGCGACTGAACCACCTCCAACTCAGGTAGTGGGATCCACCTGCCTCCACCCTTCCCCCGCCAACCAGATCTCGCTCCAGGCGTGGGCATCGCTCTGCCGAATCTCGAGATAAGGGCTGCCACCAAGCGGTTGCACCGACAAGCCGCCCTGGTACCCACTGACCACCCGAGCCGGAACGCCGGCGGCACGCATCAACGCCGTGAACTCACTGGCGTAATGGCCGCAGAAGCCCACCTGCTGATCGAACAGAAATCCATCAAGGCCAGCCTCCCGGAGATCACCTGGAGCCAAGCTGTAGCGAAAGGGTTGGGAACGGAACCAGGCCTCTGCGGCCGCCAAACGGTCGACGTCGCGGGGGAGGGCAGCCCACTGCGCGGCAAGGGCTTCCAACCGAGACAGCTGGCCACGGGGAGGGAACTGCAGGTCCCTGGCCGTCGGCGGCTGTTGCTGCCAGGGAAGCGGTTCAGAGCTCAGCTGCAGTCGCACGGTGCGAGGCTGGGATAGGGGCTGCCAGAGCATCAACTCACCATCGGGCTGGATCTGTAGATCCGCAGACGCTGGCAGCGAAGCCCCATCCCAGGGGACCGATCGGCTGCGGGCAGGCTCGAGGCTCCACCATTGGGTGGTGGCGCTCACCACGGCTGGCGTGAATGGTGGCCGGCTTCGCGCCACCGCCGAGCGCAACCATCGGCGGCCATCAAAACGGTCGTGCACCAGAACCCTCCAGTAAGGCTCCACCGGTAAAGCGCCCGAGAACCTGACCCGGGCAGCCGGAGCGTCACGGCGCACCAGCTCGGCGATACCCAAGGGATCGAGTTCGGGCGACAGCCCAGTGGTCGCCACTTGACCCGAACCGACGTCGGTGATCCATAACGGACCGATGCGGGGCAGAAACAGAAACAACACCGCTGCCAATGGCAGGGCTGCCGCGATCAATTGGCCGCTGCGCAGCAGCAACCGTCTCCATCGCAAGGCCCCCCCCAGCTCCTGGGCCAGCAGAGCCGCCAGAGCGAACAGAGCGGTGAACAGTTGAAGAAGACTGGCCAGCAGCCCCGGCATCTGAGCCGCCAGCAATCCCACAGCCAGAAGTTGAAGCAGGGCCACCAGGCGGTGATCGGCTGGTTGGCGAGCTTCCAACAGCTTCAGGCTTGAGACCAGCACCAGGCCAAGCGTTGGCCAACTGAGCAACCAAGCCAGATCCAGCCCTGAACACTGCAAGACGAGCAGACAGCCAGTGAACCAGGCCAAAGCGCGTTTCATGCCAGCGCCAGGGCCTCGAGGCAGGCATCACGGTGCCGCAGACCCCGCTGCGGTGGCAGGCAACGACCGGGTAGCTCAAGCCCATAGATTTCGCCGCGCTGATGCAGACGCCAGATGCGGTCAGCCAGGTGCTCCAACGCAGTCTCGAAGGCAAGTCCCGGTACCGGTCGCAGCTGGTACTGATGCTGCTCGGGATCGGAAAACTGCTTGGATTGCAGAGGGCGCCCCTTGGCCAGGCTGGACCAATCCACCAAGGCAAACCGCTCTCCTGCTCGATAGGGCTTGAGGTCCTGCCAGTCCTCCATGCCGTCCTGAAAGCAACGTGGCTGTCGGTCGGCCACCGGTCCAGGACGCCGAGCCGGAATGATCAACTGCTCGCAGGAGGGTTCCCAGCGACTCCAACAGACAAACAACCCCAACGGCGCAATGGTTTCGATGTGCAGCGGAGCGGGCCGTTGCAGTCCACGTTGCTGCGGACACCACGAGAGGTTGATCGACGTTTCTCCGACCTCCAGGCTTTCCAACACCAGGGATTCACCGCCCTTCAGCTGCAACCGCAGACGCTGACGGGCCACCCGGCTTCGCAAGCGCAGGGAGTAAGGCACCGATTGAGAAGCAAAACCTGGAGCAGGCTGATCGCAAACCAGGTGCAACCCGTTGAGGTTGTCGTGGGTGAGATGCATCGCGAACAGCATCAACCCCAACAACAGACAACCGAGCAGCAACGTGCCGTTGCTCCTGGTTTGAATCGCCACGAGCTGAAGCAGGGCGACCCCTGCCAGCCAGAGCAAACCGAAGCGGGTCGGCACGATGTACACGTTGCGAAGACCGAGGCGCAGCTGCGCACTACGGGAGCGACGCAGGAGGGGAGGCTCAACGGAGTGCATTCACCTTCTGGAGCACGGTCTGGCTGAGGGGAGAGCCACCGCTGTGGTCCGCGAGGGCACCGGAATCCAGTCGATGTTCCGCAACGGACGGGAACACAGCCTGGACATCATCAATACGAACATGGTCGCGACCCTGCAGCAACGACCAGGCCCGGGCGGCCGCCAGCAACCCCTGGCTGGCACGGGGTGAGAGCCCCACGCCGGCGCCTCGGCTCGCCTCCACCAGATCAAGCACGTAATCCAGCAGCAGACCGGAGGTGTGCTGTTGACGGCACTGCTGCTGCAGGGACATCAGAGCCGCAGGATCAAGGCCACTGCTGATCTCAGCGATGGTGAGGGAAGTGTTCTTGAGAAGGGCACGCTCAGCCTGGCGGTCGGGAAATCCCAGGTGAATGCGCATGAGAAAGCGATCCAATTGCGCCTCAGGCAGTGGGCTGGTGCCCACCTGATCCAGGCTGTTCTGTGTCGCGATCACAACAAACGGCTGAGGCAAGGAGTGGCTGATGCCATCCACGCTCACCCGACTGGCCGCCATGGCCTCCAGAAGGGCGCTCTGAGTGCGGGGGCTGGCCCGATTGATCTCATCCGCCAGCAGCACCTGGGTGAAGATCGGACCAGGCTTAAAGCGGAACTCGGTCGTTCCCGGGGTTAAACACATTGATGCCAATCAGATCGGCGGGCAACAGATCGCTGGTGAAGCTCACCCTTTTGAACGCCAGGCCGAAGGCACAGGCAGTCGCTTCCGCCAACGTGGACTTACCCATGCCCGGGCGGTCCTCGATCAGGAGATGACCACCTGCTAACACACAGCTCACAGCAAGTTGGACCTGATCACGTTTGCCAATCAGCACTGAGCTGATGCCGTCGACCAGAACACCAAGGGGAGATTCGATCACTCGGGCGACGGCGTGGTCTTTCTAAGTTTCCTGAAAGTTTGGGGATCGGCGTGACCGAAGAGCACGATCGATGGCGCTGGAATCGTCACACCATCGGCTGGTCGCTGATTGGTAACACAGATGCTCCGCTTGCGGTAATTCTGATCCATGGATTTGGCGCCAATACAGAGCACTGGCGTTTCAACCAACCAGTGCTGGCGAAAGCAACGGCCACCTATGCGATCGACTTGCTGGGATTCGGCCGCAGTGATCAACCCAAAGCACACCTGAAAGACGAAGTGGGCGAGTCTGGCTCAGTCCAGTACGGCTTTGACCTATGGGGCCGGCAGGTCGCGGACTTCTGCCGCGAGGTGGTCGGTCGACCAGTGCTGCTGGTGGGCAACTCGATTGGTGGGGTCGTGGCCCTGAGGGCAGCCCAGATGCTGGAGGAGACGCCGGGTCTCAGCCCCTGCCGTTCAGTCGTGCTGATCGACTGTGCCCAGCGGCTGATGGACGACAAACAGCTGGCCAGCCAACCCGCCTGGATGACCTGGGTGCGGCCGCTGTTGAAAACGATGGTGCGACAGCGCTGGCTCAGCACAGCCCTCTTCCGTAATGCCGCCCGTCCGGGGGTGATCCGAAGCGTTCTGAAACAGGCTTATCCCAGTGGAGCCAACATCGATGACGCACTGGTGAATCTGCTGTATCAACCTACCCAGCGTGATGGTGCAGCTGAAGCGTTCCGCGGCTTCATCAATCTGTTTGATGACCACTTAGCACCACAATTGATGGGCAATCTCACGGTGCCTGTTGATCTGATCTGGGGCGAAAAGGATCCCTGGGAGCCACTCGCTGAAGCGATGAACTGGGCCGAAACCATCCCCACTGTGCGATCACTACAGGTGATCACTGGTGCAGGGCATTGTCCCCATGATGAAGCTCCGGAAACGGTTAATCAGCAGCTGTTGCGGCGAGTTCAGGAACACGCTTCAGCAGCGCCTGATTGAGTTTCCCGCGACGAGATGCAAGGTCTCGGTACCACGCCTCACGGCGCGCAACCTGATGCGCAGCCATGCATTCCGATTCAACCCAGTGGCGCGCTTGCTGGCCAAGTTGACGTGCACGATCTGGTTGTTCGCGCCAATCCTTCAAATGGTGTCGCAGCTGCGCGGGATCGCGGAACAACTGCGCTGTAACGCCGTCAACAAGCGAACGCTCGTACAACACATCACTGGCGAGAAGAGCGAGTCCATAACTTCCAGCCTCAATCGCCTTCAGGTTGGATTTCATGTGATTGAACGGGGTATCCATAAGAGGGAGAAACGCCACATCGCACTGAGACATTTCAGCTAAGTATTGGTCATAACCACACGTTGGAACAAACGATTTTCGCGCTGGCGGCAGATCCAGAGCATCGAAAAAACGGCGATCATGAATCACAGAGAAACTCCAGAAGTCTGGCGCATCGCGCAACTCAGCGTTGAGATCATCGATCAGCGGCGCCCAATCTTTTTCACGGTTGAGAGCACCAAAGAATAAGCGGAGACCTTCTCGATTGAAACGATCTGGAGAGAGTACTGGCAGCGAAAACATTGCATTGGGAAACACACCTACTTCTGGATTAAACGGCTTGATCAATTCTGCGAGCTCCGTCGTGGTGACCTGAATGGCATGAACACTGCGGAAAGTACGTTCAATCGCAGGGGCGATATCCTTCCAAAACCGAGGATCATCATCCCAGTCAACAACAACGATATAGCCAGCACGAATCAGCGATTGTATCTGCTTAAAGTCACTGTCTGGATTGATAAAGACAGGTCGCTGCCACAGGAAGATCTTGAGCTGATCAGAATGACTTTTAATCGTAAATGAATCTGTGGCATAACGCATTGATGTTGCCGGCAGCGACGCAAGAGCTCGCATGGGCTGACGCAGCCGAACTTCGCCCATGGACGCTGGATTGATTTGACTGAACCCATCCACATTCAATCGCTGAATTGGCTTCAAGCCCGCAACAACCACGTACTGAAGTGGCGCACTTCCATTCAGAACACTTTGAGGATTGAGTCCAAAATTATTCAGGGCAGGTTCTAGCTTCTCGACAAAAGCACGTGTTTGATCCAACTTGAAGACTCTTGGCTTAATCTCATGAATGGTCAACCCCAGCTTTTGAAAACCTTCCACGATGGTTGCTTTGGTAAACCAACGAAGATGGGTGCGGTCAAATAATCCCTGATCCTCAAGGGGCCACTGACCTTGCAGCAAATTTGCAAGTACAGACCAATGCTGAGCGTTGGGAATGCAAGCCACAACCAAACCCTCCTCAGACAGCAGCTCAAGATGACGACTGAGACAATCCCAGGGATTGACAAGATGCTCCAGCACATCGCCGTACACCAAGCAATCAACATCCTGGACATTGTCTCTAAACAACAACGGATCTTCCGCATTACCAACAATGACCTGGTCCAACACCCTTGACGCATCAGCGGCAGGTTCGGGCATCGCCTCAACACCGATGTAGTGAACCTGAGGATTTCTCAACTTGTAGGCACCACCCAGTGCGCCGGAACCACAGCCAACCTCAACGACGGTCTGGGCATTCAAGGGGATCCGATCGAGAAGATCTGGATTGACGTTGCGGTAATAAGACTGATTCAACGCCATACCTCCGACTTAACGGGTCCAATTTATCCCAAAGTGAACAGTAGCTTGCCTTCAGAACAGCAGTTGATCAAGTCTTCGGCCGTCGCAGGCTGCGGTTCAATTTCTCGACAGACAACCCAGCTATCGACAAATGCTTCCGCGCCCCCAACTCGGACCGAGCAGAGTCTGTCGAGCCAATGATTCGCACTGTTCCATTAGCAATTCTTGACTCCAAAGCCAATGCTTCAAACGGAAAATCATGAAGGTTGATTCCAAAACATGCTTCAAAGATATAAGACGGAGATAGCGAAAACCCTGCAGCCCATACACGCCTGAGCAATGAACCGGGTTGTTCACGCAATGCGTCAGCCAAGGCAATCGCAATCGCACCAATGGTGGGAACACGTTTGACTGAATCACCGGGACGGACTGATGCCAACGACAATGGGTAGAGAGCTTCAATCATTAGCGCCTCCTTCAATTCACGGCACATCACATCAGGATTCGCATGGTCAAATGCATCCTTCCAGACGTTTCGCCAATCAGCATGCCACTGGCGCTCAATCCTCATCCAACAACCCAAAAAACGATGACCTATCAATGGCTGAAAAATCAAGCGATGGTCTTCATCAACAACATGCTGATAGCTGCCGATCAAAAGCTCTGAAGCAGAAGCAGGGTAGAACTCTTCACGGGCCTGGCAAAGGATAGGATTTCCAATATTAAAATAAACAAACAACGGCTTTTTCATGGCCAGCATACATCCTTTCTCTTCATCTGAAAAAGAAATATCAAGACTGTTAGATACAAGAATAATATCCGTAAAAGATGACAGATCGGCAATGAAAGATGCATCGCTTGCACCATAGACAAACTCATAGCGCAAGCGATTTTGAAGCTCTTGCAGGGACTGTTCGAGCCCACAAAATATCTCAAAACGCGCAAAGTATCGATCCAACATCGAAATATAGCCAGGAAAAGAATTCAAGTTTTCCCGTGAATTCAAAAAAAGAGTCTTGGCCTTTTGCTCTTGCCCAAGAACCAACAAACTATTGATTCCATGACGAATCAAACCAGGATCGTCAATATCTTCGGAAATTACAAATCTGGCTAAAGAAACAAGCCGACGTCTTTTTCCAAGAAGTAAAAGACGTTCTGCACATTCATGCAGCGCATCAGTTCCTTGATGATGGTATATCTCTGAAAAACGTCTCGAAATTTTCGGACTCAAACCAAACGAGACTCAGCTGAGTTTCATAGTAAAGCGATTGCCAAACGAATATCAGCTCGCGACGTAGGCCTCAACCTGATCACTGATTCGACGGAGTCCAGCTAAACCATCACGCTCCAGATTGCGAACTCGGTCTCGACTCATGCCAAGAATGCGGCCGATGCCGGTGAGGCTCATGGGGTCTTCGCCATCCATGCCGTAGCGCATCCGCAGCACTTGCTCCTGCAGATGGGGAAGCTGACCCAAAAGGCTGCGAAGATCGCCCTTCATGCAGTCTTCTTCCACTTGGTCGCTGGGAAGATCAGCGTCACCGGCCAGCAGTTCGAGCAGCTCGGTGTCATCGCCATCACCCACCTTCATCTCAAGGCTCACAGGCTGGCGTGCACGGCACATCAGATCCTTAACATCATCCTCGGGGAGTTCGACGTACTGCGCCAACTCTGTGATGGTGGGGGTCCGGCCCAGCTCCTGGCTCAGCTCGCGCTGACCTTTCTTGAGCTTGTTCAACATCTCCGTGATGTGAATCGGCAAGCGGATGGTACGACTCTTCTCAGCGATCGCCCGGGTGATGCCCTGCCGGATCCACCAGTAGGCGTAGGTGGAAAACTTGTAACCACGGGTGGGATCAAATTTCTCCACACCACGCACCAAACCGATCGTGCCCTCCTGAATCAGATCCAGCAGTTCCATGTTCCGCTTGGTGTACTTCTTGGCGACACTCACCACCAGCCGCAGGTTGGCAGCCACCATGCGCTCCTTGGCACGTCGCCCATGCTGCAGCTTGCGCTTCAGCTGAAGTGGTGTGAGACCTGACGCCTTGGCGAGCTTGTCGCGTGAAGGCTTATCACCATCGCGGCTTTCCAACTCGGTCTGCATTGCCTCGATGTCCATCAAATCCTGAACCTGGCGTCCGAGGGTGATTTCCTGCTCGTGGGTGAGCAGGGGGACCCTGCCGATGTCACGCAGGTAGGAACGGACCAGATCAACATCGACACTGACGCTGCGGGCAGAGGTCGCAGGTTTTGAAGCAGTGGCAGCGGCGGGAGCCATGGAGCTTCTTTGAGTTATGTAAAGAGTACCTCTAAGAAACGTAAAGGAGCTCTCAGGACAGCAGGACTGGGGCGATTTGGGTAGAAATACCTGCGGCCGTGAGCAGCTGCGGCAGGTTCACCAGCAGCCATTCGGCTGTCTTGAGATAGATCAGGGTGCCGGCCACGTCCGTGCAGGTGGTGATGAACGGCGTGGACATCAGCGCCGGGTCCAACCCCATTCGGTCGAACAACAGTGGAAAAGCCGCACCAGCGGTGGCCGCCAGGGTGGTGATCGCCAGCAGGCTCATGCCGACTGACAAACCCACCAGCGGGCTTTCGCCGCGCCACCAGGCGAAGGGCACCACCAGGATCATCATCAAAATCCCCAGCAGGGCGCCGGCCATTGCCTCACGACCCACAGCCTTCAACGGCCCCAGGGCACTGATGCTTTGGGTGCTCAAGCCGCGAATCACCACGGTGGAGCTCTGGGCCCCCACGTTCCCTCCTGTTCCTCCTAGTAACGGAATAAAGGCGGCCAGCAGCACCACCTTCTGCAACACCTCCTCGTTGGCGGCAATCACCTCGGAGGTGAAAAAGCTGGCCACCACCAGCACCGCCAGCCACACCACCCGGCGGCGAGCCACGGTGAACAGATTGCTGCTGAAGTAATCGTCCTCATCACCGGCCTGCACAGCGCCGGCGGCATAGAGGTCACGGGTGGCCTCCTGCTCGATCACATCGATCACGTCATCCACGGTGACGATGCCCACCAGCCGCTGCTCCAGATCAACCACGGGAACCGCCAGAAAGTCGTAGCGCTGGATCGTGCGGGCCACCTTCTCCTGATCGGTGTTGGTACGAACGCTGAGCACCTCTTCCGTCATCACGTCGCGGATCAACGTGTGAGGGTCAGCGGTCACCAGATCCCGCAACGACAGGATGCCGGTGAGGCGGCGCTCGTTGTCAGTGACATAGAGGGAATAAATGGTCTCGGTGTCGCGGGCACGACGACGGACGATGTCAAGGGCCTCAAGGGCGGTCTGGTTCTCCTTGAGAGCGATGTATTCAGTCGTCATCAGACGACCGGCGGTTTCGGCTTCGTAACCGAGCAGCTCGGCGGTGACCTTGCGCTCCTCCGGGCTGAGCTGATCCAGCAGCTGACGCACCACCTTGGCCGGCAACTCTTCAAACAGCCGCGCCCGATCGTCCGGCGACATCTCTTCCATCACCTCCTGCATCTCGCCGGAGCGCAGCAGGCTCAGCAGATTCTGCTGGGTGACGGTGTCGAGGTACTCGTAAACACTGATGGCCTCGTCCTTGCTGAGCAGACGAAAGGCAATGGCCTGAAGGTTCTGCCGAAGATTGCCGATCGCCTCAGCCACATCCACCGGCTGCACCGGCTCCAGCAGGAGCTTCACTGCGTCGTAGTTACCAACGCTGAGCATCGCCTCGAGCTGCCGCGTGACGACTTCTGCCAGCAGGTGATGCTCCACGGTGACGCCCGCCGTCGCCTGCCCGGTTCCCTCAGTCATCGCTCACAAGCCGGCGCCCAAGTGTATGGCCGTTACAGCCGAAGAGCCTCATGCACACAGATGACCTCGCTCTGGTCCATGGCCAGCCATAGCTTTGCGCCCTTGCTCTTTCAACGGCGCAAGATCAGCTTCAGCACTTGACACTGCTGCAAAGCTGGCGGAATGCTATCTGTCTGAGTTGACAGTCAAGAGTTAAGCAGAGCGCATATGCCAATTAACACCAGTCCGCAATATGTTGATCTAAAAAATATTTTGCATCATCCCGATAAATCGATTACCTACATCTCCAACCCAAAAGCGGCATGCTCAACCATTAAAAACTCACTACTAGGAGGATGTACAGGCAATGTTCATCGCGCCATCGAAGAGATCTGCGAATATCCCAACGACTCCAACCACGAGATCATCACGATAACTCGCAATCCCTACAGTCGTGCTATTTCTTGCTATAAAAATAAAATTGGCTGGGGCAAAGAAACCACTGGGAATGTCTGGCTCCCGTTCGCACGAGCATTTGGTTTCAACGCCCACGCAAAGCCAACCTTTCTCGAATTTTTAAAAGCCTTATCCTCAACCAAAATCAATCCAAGCCAATTCGACATCCACTACCGCCCTCAAGTCTTTACTCTACACTCAAAGGACATCACCCCATCCTATATTGGCAGGATAGAAGACATCAAGAGCCTGAAACTCTTTCTGGAAAAAAATTCGATCAAATTGTTAACGCGCAACCCACGGCCAACAGGCTCAACCGGAACATATCGGGATGAAATCAATCCAGAAGAAGCATCGCTGATACGCTTGATCTATGCAGAAGACTTTGCTCATTACGGTTATTCCACTGACCTCAGCGCCATGGCAGACCCTGCACCAATCAGGCAGAAACCATGGATCAGCGAGCGCTATCAACTCAGATTCCGATTGGCCAATTTAGGATTAACAAACAGGGACTTAAAACGCATTGCAGCGCGGCACAAAAAATCTGGAAATTTAATGGCATCCTTAATACTTAAGCAGCATCTTTTAACCATGAGGCCGAACTCAAACAAACTACGCGCTTCGATCAGCCAGCTCGAGGAAAGAATTCGAGCACAGCAGAACAAAAACAAAGATGATTAATATCTAAATTGTCTTTCTCGAAACCATGGCGATCAGCGTCAGCAACGTGACCGTCACCACTCCCGACGGCAGCAGCAAATCCCTGGGTGACTACTCCGGCAAAGTTCTCCTGATCGTGAATGTGGCCAGCCGCTGCGGCTTCACCAAGCAGTACGCCGGACTCCAGGGCCTCAACGCGGCCTACGCCGACAAGGGCCTGGCGGTGCTGGGTTTCCCCTGCAACGACTTCGGTGCCCAGGAGCCCGGCAGCCTTGAGGAGATCAAGAGCTTCTGCTCCACCACCTACGGCGCCGACTTCGAGCTGTTCGAGAAGGTGCACGCCATGGGCAGCACCACCGAGCCATACTCCACCCTCAACCAGATGGACCCCACCGGTGACGTGGCCTGGAACTTCGAGAAATTCCTGGTGGGCAAGGACGGCACGGTGATCGCCCGCTACAAGAGCGGTGTGGACCCTGAGGAACTTAAGGCTCCGATCGAGGCTGCTCTGGCGGCCTGAGCCGTCGCCCCAGACTGAACCCGAGGGCTGCGGCACCCAGCCCCAGCCCGAGGGTCAGCCCAATTAATCCCAAGGCGGCGGGCCAATCACCAGCACTGACGTGCTTCATAGCCGCCAGCATCCAGCTGCTGAAGGTGGTGAGCGAGCCGCAGAAGCCGATGCCCACAAGCAACTGTCGGCGAGGTGCCACAGGACGTCCGGCCAGCAAGCCGAGGAGGGCTGCCCCCAAAACGTTGACCAGCAGGTTCTGATCCCCCAGATGATGGGCCAGCTGCCAGCGCAGCAAGGCACCGGGCACTGCACCGACAGCCACCAGCAGCAACTCGGTGAGTTCGCTGCGCAGCATGGAGAACTGTTCAGCCATAGGCCCCCAGGCCGTAACCGGCGGCAGCGGCGATCAACCCCGCCACGATGGAGATCACGGCCAAGGCGGCAGCGGCAAGCAAATGACCAGCCCGCAACTCGTTCAAAAGCTCCACAACAAAGGTGGAAAAGGTGCTGAGGGTGCCGAAGAACCCCACCCCCATCAGCAGAGCGATGCCAGAGCTGGCAGAGCAGGTTTCATCAAGCGCCAGCACGAGGCCAAGGGCAAAGGAGGAAATCACATTCACCAGGAGCGTGCCCCAGTGCTTCTTGGGCACCATCGGCTCGAAGTGATTGACCACCTTCAGCCGCAACCAGGCACCGGGGATCGCCCCCAGGCCAACCAGCAGTGCCTCAGGCGCGGATCCAGCCACGACGTTGCTCTCCTGCCAGGGTCTGCACCTGTAGCCAGTCCTGACCATCGGAGCCGGACCAACGCCTGAGCAAACGCAACGAGGTGCCCACCGGCAAGGTGCGCAGCCTTGGCGCTACCGCTAGAGGACTGACCTGCAGAGGCGACTCGGCATTGAGATGCAGAGGACCAATGCCGCTGCGCCGCCGCAGCTGGGGCTGCCTGCAATCTCCACCGCCTGCCGGCAAAGCCGCAGGCGCCATCAGGGCGACACCCAACAGCCAGCTCCAGCGCAACAGTCCACCGATCTGACCAACGCCCGATTGAACAGGTCCTGAATGAACAGGCCGCATCAGATATCGAGAGCTGTCATATCCAACTCGGCACTGTGGGTTTCAATGAATTCCCGCCGTGGTGCCACCTTGTCGCCCATCAGGATCGTGAAGATGCGATCCGCCTCTAACGCATCTTCAATCTCCACCCGCTTCATCGTTCGGGTGGTGGGATCCATTGTGGTTTCCCACAACTGCTTCGGCATCATTTCGCCAAGGCCCTTGAAACGCTGGATTGTGTAATTGGCCTTCTCACCGAAACTCTGCAGGGTTTTTTGCAAATCCCCTTCGTTGTAGCAGTAGGTGTGATTCTTTCCTCGCTCTACTTTATAGAGCGGAGGACAGGCAATGTAGATGTAACCACCTTCTACCAAGGCCTTCTGATAACGGTAGAAGAATGTGAGCAACAAGGTGCGGATGTGGGCGCCATCTACATCGGCATCGGTCATGATTACAACGCGATGATAGCGCAGATTTTTTACGTCAAAATCTTCACCCTTGATGCCCAAGCCTAGAGCCGTAATTAATGCCTGGATCTCAGTATTCTTATAAATCTTGGCGTCATCAGTTTTCTCAATGTTGAGAATTTTGCCGCGCAATGGAAGGATGGCCTGGAAGCGGCGATCACGGCCCTGTTTGGCGGATCCACCAGCCGAATCACCCTCCACGATGTAGATCTCGGATTCGCTGGGATCCCTGGAACTGCAGTCAGCCAACTTGCCCGGCAGGGTTGAACTCTCCAGAACGCTCTTGCGTCGCACCAGCTCCCGGGCACGGCGGGCCGCTTCAGCTGCATTAAAGGCTTGAATCGCCTTCTCCAGAATCAACCCGATCACCGAGGGGTTGAATTCCAGAAACTGGCTGAGGCCTTCACCCACCAGGTTGTCGACAATGCCGCGGACTTCAGTGTTGCCGAGTTTGGTTTTGGTTTGGCCTTCAAACTCCGGCTCCGGCACCTTCACCGACAGCACGGCGGTGAGACCTTCGCGGATGTTTTCACCCGCTAGGTTGGAATCCGATTCCTTGCGCTTGCCTAATTTCTTGGCAAAGGCATTCAAGGTGCGGGTGAGAACGGTCTTGAGACCTTCAATGTGCGTACCGCCATCCACAGTACGGATGTTGTTGGCAAAGCCAAGGATGCTGTCCGAATAGGCATCGGAGCACCACTGCAGAGCAGCCTCCACCTGCACACCATCCTTTTCGGAATTCACATAAATGATGTCTGGATGGAGGGCATCCTTTTCCGTGTTCATGTAGGCGACATATTCCTTGATGCCGCCTTCGTAGAAATAGGTTTCCTCGTGGGCCTCGCCAACCTCATTACGGGCCGATTCCCGTTCATCGCGGAAGACGATCCGCACGCCGCCGTTGAGGTAAGCAAGCTCGCGCAGACGGGCCGAAAGGGTGGCGTAATCAAAAACGATGCCGCCGGTGAAGATCTCAATGTCCGGCTTGAAGCACACGGTGGTGCCGGTCTCGCCGGCTTCGCTGGCGGGCTGGTCCTCAGAGGCCAGGCTGCCGATGGCAGCACCACGCTCGAAGCGCTGACGATGCACCTGCCCCTGACGGCGCACCGTCACCTGGACCCATTCACTCAGGGCGTTGACAACGGACACACCGACGCCATGCAGACCGCCGGACACCTTGTAGCCGCCAGCACCGAACTTGCCGCCGGCATGGAGCACGGTAAGAACCGTTTCCAAGGCACTCTTACCGGTGCGCGGGTGAACATCCGTGGGAATGCCACGACCGTTGTCGCTGATGGATGCGGAACCGTCCTCGCCGAGGGTCACGAGGATCCGGTCGCAATGGCCCGCCAGGGCCTCGTCCACCGAGTTGTCCACCACCTCGTACACAAGGTGGTGCAATCCACGCGGCCCCGTGGTGCCGATGTACATGCCTGGGCGTTTGCGGACCGGCTCCAGGCCCTCCAGCACCTGAATCTGCTCAGCGCCGTAGGCGTTCTGGACCTTGGAAGCGTCGCTCATGCAGAAATGACTAAGCCTGGGAACCGGGTTCTGGGTAGCCGCAATGGCTCTGAACCTTTACCTGGCATTCTCAATCTACCACCGGCTGTCTATAGAGGCATCTAGAGGCCTCTCACGCGCCGTTCCATCCTGGGGTGGACCCCCCGCTTGATTGTTGACGCAGCCAGAACCCTTGGTGATCACGTTGCTGGGGCCCACCGCCAGCGGCAAAACAGCCCTGTCGCTGGAGATCGCTGAACGGCTCAATCTGCCGGTGATCAACGTGGATTCCAGGCAGCTGTACCGGGAGATGACCGTGGGCACCGCCAAACCGACGGCGGAGCAACGGGCGCGGGTGCCACACCATTTGCTGGATCTACGCAACCCCGATCAGCCGATCACCCTGCAGGAATTTCAGGCGGAGGCCGAGCCCTGCATCCAGCGTGAGCTGCAAAGCAGGGGCATGGCACTGCTGGTGGGGGGTAGTGGCTTGTATCTCAAGGCCCTCACCAGTGGCCTCAAACCACCGGCGGTGCCACCGCAGGCGCAGCTGCGTGAGCAGCTGAGCCAATTGGGTCAAGCGATCTGCCATCCGCTGCTCCAGCAGGCCGATCCAACGGCCGGCGCCAAGATCGCCCCCGCTGATGCCGTACGCACCCAACGGGCTCTGGAGGTGCTGTACGCCACCGGTCGACCGATGAGCAGCCAGGCCACAGCTACACCACCGCCCTGGCGGGTTTTGGAACTGGGGCTAGATCCTGCCAACCTGCGCCAGCGCATTCAGCAGCGCACCGACCAGCTCTACAGCGACGGGTTGGTGGAGGAGACCCGGCAACTTTCGGAGCGCTACGGCGCTGATCTGCCATTGCTGCAGACCATTGGCTACGGCGAGGCCCTGCAGCTCCTCGAAGGAACGATGAACCAGGCGAAAGCCAACCGAATCACCACCCAGCGCACGCGGCAATTCGCCAAGCGTCAGCGCACCTGGTTCCGGCGCCAGCACCAGCCCCATTGGCTGGCGCCGGCTACAGAACTTGATCAGGCGATGACGTTGATCGAGCAGCATCTAAGGTGAAGGATGCAGACGTTGTGATCCTCGAGTTGTCTGCATCTGTCCCTGTCTCCGCCTGAATGCCCCCACGCCCCCGTTTTGACCGTCGTGCTCCTGTTCGGGAGCTGCCCAACATCAACGACCGGATCAGCTACCCCCAGTTAAGGGTGGTCGACTCAGATGGCAGTCAGCTCGGGGTGATCAGCAGGGAGGAAGCCCTGGAGGTGGCCAAGGAGCGCGAGCTGGACCTGGTGCTGGTGAGCGAGAAGGCCGATCCACCGGTTTGCCGGATCATGGACTACGGCAAGTTCAAATTCGAGCAGGAAAAGAAAGCCAAGGAAGCCAAGAAGAAGTCGCATCAGACCGAAGTCAAGGAGGTCAAGATGCGCTACAAGATCGACCAGCACGACTACGACGTGCGCATCGGCCAGGCCGTGCGCTTTCTTAAAGCTGGCGACAAGGTGAAGTGCACGGTGATCTTCCGCGGCCGGGAGATTCAGCACACGGCGCTCGCGGAAACCCTGTTGCGCCGCATGGCGAAGGATCTGGAGGAGAAGGCTGAGATCCAGCAGGCTCCCAAGCGCGAGGGTCGCAACATGATCATGTTCCTCACACCGCGTAAGACTCCGCTGGTGAAGAAGGAGGAGAAGGAGGCTGCACCGACCAAGGCGGTGCGCACCATCCCGGCTCCGCCTCGACCCACCGCCGCCAAGGTAGCCGCCCAACAGGCCTAGGCCAGCATCAACTGCCAACCCAAGGCAGAAGCATCGGCATCAAAGCTGCCGCGCGCCTCGCACATGAAGCCGTGGTCCACTCCATCGATTTCGATGTAACTCATACGCTTGCCTGAGGGATCAGCCGCAGCCAGAGCCGATCTGATTGTGGTGCGATCCTCCTCTGGAATGAGCGGATCAGCGCTGCCACAAACACAGGTGAGCTGGCCGGACACCTGCGGCAACAGCTCGAGGGAGGGGGCACCACCACCAGGACGCATGCGGCTGACCCCAGCGCCGTAGAAATCGAAACTGTGGCGGATCTGCGGCAGCGTGGCCGCCAGCAGGGCGGCATGGCCCCCGAAGCAGAAGCCGGCCAGATCAATGGCGGCGTTGGGGCAGCGCTGCTGCAACCAAGCCACGGCCGCTGAGACATCGCTGAGGATTTGCGAAGCGGTGGTGGCGTCCTTGTGGGCGCGCCCTTGGGCCAGATCGCACGATTCGTAAGCGAGCTCCAACTCTGGGGCGGTGCGGGCAAACAGGGGCACGGCCAACGCCGGAATCCCCTGCGCCGCAAGGCGATCGGCGACCGAACGGACCCAGGCATTCACCCCGAACACCTCCGGTAGCACGATATATGCACGATTTTCAATCGAAATATTATCAATATCGCGCCGGCAGCCAGCGGGGGGTGACCACCAACAGCGCAGCGGCAGCGGCCCAATGGCCACAGACACCCAGCCAGCGCTCGTTGATTCGGAAATTGTCACAGGTCCACAGGCCACACCCCCAATTGTCACCACAGGAATCGCTCCTTATGGTGGCCGCATTCCCACCTGGCCCACCGGCGTGCGATTCCACATCCAGCAGGAAAGCGACATCCCGGCGTCGACCCAGCTGTACAACCAGATCTGCTTCGCGATCGCAGCTCGGCACTACCCCCCCGGCCACCGTTTGCCGAGCACCCGCCAACTGGCGATGCAGACCGGCCTTCACCGCAACACGATCAGCAAGGTGTACCGGCAGCTCGAGACCGACGGCGTGGTGGAAGCCATGGCCGGCTCCGGCATCTACGTGCGCGATCAGCAAAAGCCGCGTGAGATCAAGACACCACCTCACATCCGTAACCGCGGGGTGACCGATCTCGATCGCGAGGTGCGCAAGTGTGTGGACGGCCTGCTCAATGCCGGCTGCACCCTGCAGCAGACCCGTGAACTGCTGACCCGCGAGATCGACTGGCGATTGCGCTGCGGCGCCCGGGTGCTGGTGAGCACCCCCCGCGAAGACATCGGAGCGTCGATGTTGATCGCTGAGGAACTGGAACCCAGCCTCGATGTGCCCGTTGAAGTGGTGCCGATGGAGGAGCTGGAAAGTGTGCTGGAGAGTTCCAGCAACGGCACCGTGGTGACCAGCCGCTACTTCCTCCAACCCGTGGAGGACCTAGTTAAAAAGCACAGTGTTCGCGCTGTGGCCGTGGATCTCAACGACTTCCGCCACGAGCTGGCCATGCTCAAGGAACTCCGCCCCGGCAGTTGCGTTGGCCTGGTGAGCATCAGCCCAGGCATCCTGCGTGCGGCGGAGGTGATCCTCCACTCCATGCGCGGCAATGAACTGCTGGTAATGACAGCCACCCCTGACGTGGGCAGCCGCCTGCTGGCTCTCCTGCGAGCCTCCAGCCACGTGCTTTGCGACCGCCCCAGCCTGCCGTTGGTGGAGCAAAGTCTGCGCCAGAACCGCTCCCAGCTGATGCGCATGCCGCAGGTGCATTGCGCCGAGAGCTACCTCAGCACCGATACGATCGAGCTCCTCCGCAAGGAGATCGGCCTGCAGACCCCGGCGGCCGCCAGCTGACCCCAACCCGATGTTCGATCACATCCGCGCCGACTTCGCGATCATCCGTGAGCGCGACCCGGCAGCTCGTGGCTGGCTAGAGATCATCTGCTGTTATCCAGGCTTTCAGGCCCTGAGCCTGCATCGCCTCAGCCACAGCCTGTGGCGTAGCCCACTCCCCCTGAAGCTGGCAGCCCGCTGCCTCAGCCAGATCAGCCGCACCCTCACCGGCATCGAGATTCATCCCGGAGCCCGCATAGGCCGCAGCGTATTCATCGACCACGGCATGGGGGTGGTGATCGGCGAAACCGCCGAGGTGGGCCACCGCTGTCTGCTGTATCAGGGTGTGACCCTGGGTGGCACCGGCAAAGACCACGGCAAACGCCATCCCACGCTGGCTGAGAACGTGGTGGTGGGAGCTGGCGCCAAGGTGCTGGGGGCCATCAACATCGGAGCCAACACCCGGATCGGCGCTGGCTCTGTGGTGGTGCGTGATGTGGACGCCGATTGCACGGTGGTTGGAATCCCGGGTCGGGTGATTCACCAGAGCGGCGTGCGGATCAATCCCCTGGCCCACTCCGCCCTACCGGATGCGGAAGCCAACGTGATTCGCAACCTGATGGAGCGGATCGACGAACTGGAGAGCACGGTGAGCAATCTGCAGCGCTGTCTCAAGGAAGTTGCAGAAGGGCGTCAGCTGCGGGACGTCTGCCGTGGCGAGTCCCAAAGCCTTAAAGATCGAGAGATCTTGGAGTTTCTGGGGGAAAACACAGGCTGAAGCGCCGCTCAAGCAGCTGCTGATACAAGGCATCCACCGCCGGAGGCAAGGGTTCCTGGCCCGATCGCTGGTGTTGCAGCGCTGCATCCGGGAAACGGAGCGCATCGGACTTGAGTCGTCTGGGCAACGCAAGGGTTGTCGTTAACGCGACGACATCGACGCGGAAGCGACCTAAATCGTCGTCGAAATGCAAGAGCGGCATCCCTGGCCGACGCTCGAGCCAGTCCAGGAGGCGTGCGTTGTAAAGGCGCCAAAGTTCCAGGCCATCCGCCAAGGCCATGCCATTGCGAGCCTGCAGAGACCGAGCCACAGCTTCGGGATGGCGAACAATCGCCACCATCTGCAGATTCGGCAGCACATCGAGCCAACCCTCGAGGCAGAACAGTGTGCGGGGATCCTTGAACCCCCAGAAGCTGTCATGGAGATGGGAATCAATCACGGCATCCCGCAGTGCTGTGTGCACCGGCTGCCAGCTCACCTGTTGCGGTGGCCGATCCCAGTCGCCACCGGCTCGCTGCATCAAGTCGTCGTGCAACGCACGGATCGGCAATGATTCGCGGTTGCCCTTGCGGTTGTGTGGGGCGGCCGTCACAACATCCCCCAACACCAATCCGGCCTCCTGCAGAGTTCCGGTCAGCAGGCTGGTGCCACTGCGGTGCATGCCCAGCACCGTTAGAACCTGCTGCGGACCGCGAGGTCGCGAGTACCACGGCCAAATCCTCCGGATCAACACCAGCCCCAGCAATCGATCAAAGGATTGTATGGAGCGCGTTGATTTCGGTCGTTAGAGCCAAGGGACGGTGTGGCCATTCCAGTGAACAATGTTGGCCTTTGGCTCTAAGGAACGGGCATGGTCCAACCAGGCCTGAATCTCCAGATCACAGCTGGATGGATCGACCTTCAAACCAGCCAGTCCGCTGTGACGGACACAAAGATTCCAGCGTCGATGTTGAAGAATTGAAGCGTCATATCCGGCGTTTTGCAGAGCCCAGATCAAACAACCCTGGTCATGCCAACGCACCAGTTCACGATTCAGAGACTTCCCCTGAAAGATGCAACGCACGGGGTGGTTGTAAGCCTCAAGAAGATGACGATCACGCTGCTGATCCCAACCGCTGACACCAGCATTCAGGAGAATCGGCGGCGCTGAGGGGCGCCCACGGGCCAGGGGGAGCGCCTCATACAACTCATAGGGATTGGCGGTTAGCTCCGGCGCCAGATTCTCCGGTGTGATGAAGGGGGCTCGATTGATGCGCTGGAACAGCTTCGGCAGGCCGCGAAGCACCACCGCATCCGCATCAATCCAGGCGACCTGCTGATAAGGAGCATCCAACAGCAACTCTGGGCAGATCCATAACGGCCATTCACGCTTGGTGGCCTTGGCCAGGCTGCGCTCTCCGCAGGCCTCCCGCACGGCCTGCACCAGTGGCGACTGTGGAATCGGCCGGATGCTGATGCCGTTGTGGCTGTCCACCCAACGACGAGCACGATCACCAAGTCCAAGGTCATAGACGGTGAGGGGAACCTGCCCCGCTAGGGACTGATACAGCAGCCGTACACCAAAGAAGTAGTTGTCGTCCGCCAGACAGATCACGCCACGGCTGGGTTGAGCCGGCGTGATTGGGTTGGGCGGCTGGCGAAAACGACCTGTTAAGCGGCCACGCAACAGCTGAGACATGGAGAGCAACTGCTCGCGCCAACGGCGACGCAGATCTCCAGCGAGATAGATCAAATGCTCCTGACGCCAGGTTCCCCCCAGACGGGCCGGCAGGTCTGGGTTGGAGGCATAGGAACGACCACCCTGGCGTATTTTGCGTTCGTAGTGCCGATACCCCCGCAGAGGCAGATGCAGGATCAGCAGCTCCGAAGAGCTGTGGGTCGGTTCCGCAGCATCAGGCCAGGTCAGGCTGTGATTGCCCTGATCAATCTGCACATCGGAGCAACCGCGGTGCAACACCTTGGGCGGCAAGGGGCGACCAACCGCATTGCGCGAATCGCTGTCGTACCAGCGAATCGTCGTTGGTTCAACGCAATCAAGGCGTTCAACATGGCGCGACAGGGCAGCGTTCCAACGCTGAACGGCAAGGATCAATTGATCCTTGGGAAGTCGCCGAACCACCTGACGCACCCGCAGCCCCGGCTGCGCAGCGATCCAGAATTCATCGGCATCAGCGTGAATCACCCAATCAGCTCCAAGGGCTGCCGCCCGCTGGGCCATGCGCGTGACCCACACCGCCTGGGCATAAGTTTCCGATGGTTCCTGAATCAGTTCCAGCAAACCGCGATCGGCGTACGTTTGAAGAATCTCTGGTGTGGCATCCACCGAACCGTTATCGGTCACGATGAAGAAATCAATACCTTGGGCGAGATGGTGTTCGAGGTTTAAGGCCAGAATGTCGGCCTCATCCCGCACCAACAGGGTCATGAACAATTTCATGACGCATTGGTCACTGCCGTTGAAGGGTCAATCCAACGCCGGGTCACCTCCGGCAGCGATCCGTAGTACGAAGGTTCGTAGCGCGGTGGTGCATAAGATTCGCCGCGGATCTGTTCATACTCCAGGGCGAATTGCAGGCCAGGATGCTTCTCCATCGGCACATTGGTTGCAACACCGCCGTGGATCTGATGAAAACTGCCTTCACCGAGAAGCATCCAGGGACGCAACAGCGGTGATGCGATAGCCGTTCGGAAAAAATCGAGGTTCACGAGGCCACCACCAGGTGATTGAAAGCGTTCGTCAAAACCACCCAGCTCCTGAAAACGTTTGCGCTTCAACGCAAAACAATTACTTTCGGTGATGGGGGCAAACCAGCCCCCGGCTGATGACAACGCCAAACAAGAAACTGAAAACAGCTGATATCCATTGTTACGCCAGCGAATCTTTCGCAACAGTCGATCTTCCTCCCTTTGGTTATAACCCTGGGTGATCGATACATTTTGCGGCTGCATGCCCAGATGAAAGCCAAGGGTAATGGCCAGGGCATCAGGGTCAGCTCGCAGGATATTCAGCATTCCTGAGATCAACCCAGGCGACACCATGCGAGCACCATCAACCATCACACAAACATGACGTGCCCGGGCCTGAGCAACACCCGCATTCACGGCACGACAGGGCGACACATCCCAGGCTGGCCAGCAAACCACACGGACTGACCAACCTGGCCGTTGAATCCAATCCGACGGATCAGGCGGCAGGGTTGAGCCGTTGTCTACCACAATCACCTCGTAGTCCTGAGCCTTCACATCCCTTTGAAATTTCGGCGATAGCGAATAAAGGGTGCGCTTGAGCTCCCGGGTCATGTTGTAAGAAACCACCACCACAGAAAGAAGAGGTCGATGGCCGAACCAAGGGCGACGTAGCAAGGGTGACGACCAGGGAGACATGACGCCTTCAGACCTGACTCTGTTGAGGAGCGGCAGGTTGGAACATAAACATGGAGTAGATCACATTCCGCCGCATGTTCGTCATCATTTCGAGGAACATGTCGTAGCCCTCGTTTTTATATTCGATCAGTGGATCCTTCTGACCATAACCACGCAAACCGACGGATTCCCTGAGGGCATCCATGGCCTGGAGGTGTTCGCGCCAGAGGGTATCGATCTGTTGAAGGATGAAAAAGCGTTCCGCTTCTCGCATCAAACCAGGGCGCTGCTGCTCCACCTGACCCTCCTTGATGTCGTAGGCATTGCGCAGCTGTTCCTGCAGGAATGCTTTGAGTTCGTCCATCCCTAGGCCCTGCACCTGCTCGGGGGTGAGATCCTCCAAGAGATAAACAAACTCCTTCACCTTGGCGACCAACTGCGCCGTATCCCACTCCTCCGGCGGCAGATCGGGGTTCACATAGGCCTCCACGATCTCATTCATCGTGCGTTCGCCGTAACCAATCACCTGTTTTTTAAGGGCACGGCCATCCAACACACGGCGGCGTTCGGAATACACGGCGCGGCGCTGATTGTTCATCACCTCGTCGTATTCGAACACCTGTTTACGGATGTCGTAGTAATAGGTTTCCACCTTCTTCTGAGCGCCTTCCAACGAACGGGTGAGCATGCCGGATTCGATCGGCATATCCTCTTCCACCCGGAAGGCATTCATCAACCCGGCCACCCGGTCACCCCCGAAGATCCGCAGCAGGTTGTCGCCGAGGGAGAGGAAAAAGCGTGTGGAGCCCGGATCACCCTGGCGGCCGGCACGGCCACGCAACTGGTTGTCGACCCGGCGAGATTCGTGCCGCTCGGTGCCGATCACATGCAACCCACCGGCTTCGCGAACCCGCTGCTCTTCCTGCTTGACCACTGCATCGAACTCACCCTTAACTCGAGCGGTGGCCGCACGCAGGGCCTGAATGTTGGGGTCATCGGTGGGAGCCTTCTCGGCTGCCGTGGCAATGCGTTCCTCCAGCTCGATCAAGGTCAAGGCCCGATCGCCCCAGGCCTTCACCAGATCCCGAGCCAGCTGAGCCAGAGTCTGATCGGTGTCGTCCGTGAGAACACAGGGGTAGAGGCTGTCGCGACTGGGGGTCGCCGACGCGGTTGGCGCCTCTGAAAAGCCTGCCGCGGCGTTGCGCTGCAAGGGAACGGGTGGTTTGTGATTCTCCTCGGGTTTCACCAATCGACCCAGCAACACCTCGCGCAGCTTGAGCCGAGCCATGTAATCGCTGTTGCCACCAAGAATGATGTCGGTACCACGACCCGCCATGTTGGTGGCGATGGTGACCGCCCCGGCGCGACCGGCCTGAGCCACGATTTCCGATTCCCGCTCAACGTTCTCCGGCTTGGCGTTGAGCAGGTTGTGGGGAATCTCTTGCTCAGCCAGCAGGGCACTAAGCAGTTCGCTCTTTTCAACGGAGGTGGTGCCCACCAACACGGGCCTGCCGTTCTTGTGAATATCAACGGTTTCGTTGGCCACAGCCCGCCACTTGGCGGTTTCTGTTTTGTAGACCTGGTCGGGCCAGTCCTGGCGGGCGCGGACCCGGTTGGTGGGGACGATGGTGGTTTCGAGCTTGTAGGTCTTCTCGAACTCCACCTCTTCCGTTTTGGCCGTGCCGGTCATCCCTGCCAGGCGCGGGTAGAGCAGGAAGAAATTCTGGTAGGTGATGGACGCAAGGGTTTGGGTTTCAGCCTGAATCGGCAGCGCTTCCTTGGCTTCAATCGCCTGGTGTTGGCCATCGCTCCAGCGACGGCCGGGCATCACACGACCGGTGAACTCATCAACGATCACGGCTTCGCCATCACGAACGATGTAATTAACGTCCTTAACGAACAGATCCTTGGCCTTGAGGGCATTGGTGATGTAGTGGGCCCAGGGGTCCTGGGGATCAAACAGATCCTGCACCCCCAGCATCTGCTCAGCCTTGGCGAAGCCCTCATCGGTGAGGGTGCAGCTGCGCTGCTTCTCGTCGACCTCGTAGTCGCCTTCCGGATCAATGCCGTCTTTCCCCATCTCCGCAGCCCTAGTGAGCGCCTGCGCAACCTGGGCCGCCTGCTGGTATTTCTCCTGGGGCCGCTGCACCTGGCCGGAAATGATCAACGGCGTGCGGGCTTCATCGATCAGGATCGAGTCAACCTCGTCGATCACGCAGTATTGAAACTCCCGTTGAACGACTTCGCTGATGTCTGCGGCCATGTTGTCCCGCAGGTAGTCGAAGCCCAACTCGGAGTTAGTGGCGTAGGTGATGTCGCAGTTGTAGTTGCGGCGCCTTTCCTCAGGACGCATGTCCTGCTGGATCAAGCCCACAGAGAGACCGAGGAAGCGATGCACCTGCCCCATCCATTCCGCATCACGACGGGCGAGGTAGTCGTTGACGGTGACCACATGCACACCACGACCAGTGAGGGCGTTGAGGTAGCTGGGCAACGTGGCCACCAGGGTCTTGCCTTCCCCAGTTTTCATTTCAGCGATCTGACCCTCATGCAGCACCATGCCGCCGATCAATTGAACATCGAAGTGGCGCATACCGAGCACACGCTTACCGGCCTCACGCACCACTGCAAAGGCCTCCGGCAGGATCTCATCGAGGATCGGCCGCTGATTCTCGAGGCTGCCCGCACTCGCCAGCTGCTCCTGGAAGGCTGCCGTCTTGTCCCGCAGGGCATCATCCGAAAGAGGGAATATGTCCTCCTCCAGCAGATTGATGTCGGACACAATCGGCTGGTAGCGCTTCAGCTTGCGGGCATTGGGGTCACCCAGCAGGAGCTTGAGCATGGCCTAGACGGAATCCATTGATCTGGAGAGCCTAACGGGACTTGGTCATGAGGATTTCAAACCGACTAAAATGAACTCATAAATATCACGCAGAACAATACGTTAACCAAAAACATTCGGTCGAACACGAAAGCAAAATAAGACTTATTCGATCAATATCTCCTTAAATTTGAATTCACTTAAATCGATATATGACCCATTAAACAACTTAAAGCAAATTATTCCGATTTTCAGTTGCAAAATCGAGGCCTCACACCCGTCTACCCTCGCAGTGCTGATGCAAAAGCATCATTAATGAATATTCCGATAGATTAGTGAAACCATCAAAGCGGATGAAGAGATTCGAACTCTCGACCCTCTCCTTGGCAAGGAGATGCTCTACCACTGAGCTACATCCGCAAATTTGCCGCAGACCTCGTCCGTCGGCCAATGCATCATGGACTACCAACGGTCCCTTGGTCAAGACTCAGGACGGCCTGCACTGCTAGGGGATGAGGCCAAATGCATGGCCACAGCTGGAATTCGCGCCAGTCACGGAAGCGGAACATGGATTGACATCCCGTGTAATAAGCCGATACCCTTCGTCGGAAGCCATTATCCACATTCCTTCCGTGGCAACTCTCACCACCGTCGCAGGCGGTACTTCCAATCCCGACTACATCGAAGTTTCCGAGCTCAAGGATTGGTTCCTTGACGCCAAGGAAGGAAACGACGAGGTCGTTGTCGAAGAGACCTCAACTGGTTTTGAGCTCTATGGCGCAGGCGACTCAGACACCCTCACCGCAATGGGTGACGTTGCTGACGCCATGATCAAAGGCGGTGCAGCTGCTGACTACATCACCATCAAGGGTGCAACCACAAACACTTCGGTTTACGGTGGTAAGGCCGCTGACAGCATCACTTTCGACCGAGCTGTTGTTGGTGGAGTTGTCTACGGAGACACCAATAAGGACACAATCACTTTCACCGACAAGGTGAGTGGTGGAACCATCGTTGACGGTGGTGCTGATGATGACTCCCTCACGTTCAACAAGCGGATCACTAGTGTGACCGTTAGGGGCGGTGCAGCCCGCGACGCGATCAGTGTTGCTGAATCACTGGATTCTTTAGTTGACGCTGGTGGAGATAATGACAACCTATCTATCTCAGGTTCTCACTCCAACCTGATCGCGAAGGGTGGCGAGGGTGCTGATACGCTCGATCTTACTCTTGCGGGAACTGGCAACAGGTTCTACGGCGGCAAGGACAACGATTCAATCAAGATCGATACAGCCGCTGCAGTAGCTGTTCACGGTGATAATGATAACGACACAATTGAAATTGCTAGTGTTGTTTCAGGTGCAAGCGTATTCGGTGGCGATGGAGCTGACACACTTTCCCTGACTGCCGCCCGAGCTGGTTCAGAATTAGTAGCCAAGGGTAATTCCGGCAACGACAAAATCGATGGTGCTACCTCTGAGTCCGATGAAACCATTTTCGGTGGACAAGGTAATGACACCATCATTAGTAGTGCCGATGGATCTCGTACGTACTACGGTGACAAAGGCGACGACGTCATCAGCATTGGCACAAATGAAGCCAGCATGGTTTCGGGCGGCGAAGGTGCTGACTCAATTAACGTCAACACTGTAGTTACGGCTGCTGATGAAAAGTTCCACACTGTCATTGGTGGTGCTGGCGTAGACACAATTGTCGCAGCAGGTTCTACAGATGCTAAATACGCAACTAGCCTTCAGTATTCATCCTTCGCTGAATTCTTCACCGCTGGTGATGTCGTCGACTCAATCACTGTCGGTGATGGCACTTACGTAAAAGCAAATGTCGCTGAGGCATTGTCTTTCATCGATATTGACTCGTTCGATCGAGTTACGATGAGCGCTGGAACAGATGGTAAGCGTACTATCGCGGCCGAAGGTCTGATCATCGCCACTACAGATGCGGTGACCACCGGTTCATCAATCGTCTTCGACAGCAGTGCAGAGGACTACATCGCTGGTATTGACCTCTCCGCAAGCGCAACCACTGCAGGTTCCTTGATCGATAACTCTGCAGGTAACGGTGCCACTCAGGGAATGATCCTGAAGGGTACTGAAGGTGACAACACCATTTTGGGTGGTGATGGCGCTGATCAAATCACTGGTGGATCCGGTGGTGACAGCCTCACCGGTGGTGAAGGAGCTGACACGATTGATGCTGGTACTGAAGGTACCGACATTCTTGTTGGTGGTGATGGAGATGACTACCTCGATCTGAACACCGACCTTTCTAAAGACGACCTCATCACTGGTGGTGACGGTACTGATACCATCGCTTTCAGTCACAAATCTGCCTCCACCAACATTCTCGACAGAGTGTCTGAAGTGGAAGTCGTCAAACTGGAAAATGCAAAAGACAACGCATCCATCACGCTCCTCGATACAACAATTGCATCCGGCAAGAGCCTGACAGTTACGACCAACAATGCAAGCTTCACAGGCAAGCTCACCTTCAACGCAAGCGCTGAAACTGATGGTTCAGTGAATGTCACTGGCGGTGCCTCCGCTGACACCATTACAGGTTCAGCTGGCGCTGACACCTTTAATGGTGGCGGTGGTGTTGACAGCATCACTGGTGGTCTTGGAATTGATTTCTACGACTTCTCAACAGTTGCAAACTGGGGAGATACCATTACCGATTACGGAAAGAGCACTGCTACGGCTAATGCTCAAAACACCACAGCTCTCTCGAACGAGGCCATTTCTCTTAACGGTGAAGCTCTGGCCTTCAGTGATGCTGCAATTTCATCAAATGCAAATTCAGCCATTGTTGGTTCCTACACTCCACCATCTGGAGACAACGCATCCACCTTCAACGCAACTGCCTTGAAGTCTGGTACTACAGCCGCCCCTGCAGTCGTGGATCAGGCTTATGCACAGTTCCTGTACAACACAGACACCGGTGTCCTCAGCTTCGACGCTGACGGAACTGGCACTAACAACACGGCAGTTACTGTTGCAACTCTATTAAACGGAGCTACTGCGCCTACATTGACTTCAACTGATCTTGTGATTTTCGCTTGATCTGATCACCGTCAAGTCAAATATTCAGCCCCTCCTTTAGGAGGGGCTTTTTTATTGGCAACCAAACAAACTGAAAAGTACCGCCAATAAATTAAAACCAAAATCACCCATAGATCCAAAAGAAAAATACTATATTTAATGATATGGCCTCAAGGGCAACATCAGTCAGTAATTTTTAGAGCATACAAAACCCTAAGAGGGATAGATACTCTTTAATCAACCGCTTTATTCAAAGCAAAAACCTAAACCCTTTGACGAACAAGATTACATAGAAAAGATTAAATCAACCCATTGGGCAATGCATGACGACAGTGAAAGCGAAGAGGGAAGACTAACAGCATTTGATTCCTTTTCAACACGCAGACATTCAATAACAGAGGCATTAATTTGCTCTTGATGGTCGAGATCTACCGGGGAGAAGAAGGGCTTTCCATCAAACACTTCATCGATACCTGCAAAGTCATTCACCAGCAACCGAGCACCGCAAGCAACAGCTTGGAAAACACCCCAGCTCACCACATATGGACGCGTGAAATAACAATGAAGATCGCTACGACGGAACAACTGAACCAACTCGCCGTAATTGAGTAAGCCTGTAAAATGCAGCCTTTCTAGATCCAGCTGCCCTTCCAACTGTTCAAGCATGAATTGTTTCCAACTACCACTCGGGTGAGGGCTTGGATAACTATAAGCTGAACGATCTTTTCCAAATACAATGACATGTAACTGAGGAAACGTCTGTTGAGCAACTGCAGCAGCCCGCATGAATTCAGGAAAACCACGGAGTGGCTCCATCCCTCGCGTTCCATAGGTCAACAACAACTGATCAGATGTGAATTGCAGTGGTGATTCACGATTGGCGTTGAGAACAAGTGGATCAGCTGGAGGCCCGGGGCTGAAGAAATCAAGATCAACGCCATCAAAAACAACCTGAATACGATCCCTGATGAATGCTGGAAATTGATCCCTTTGCCAACGTGTTGGACAGACCAGCTGATCAGCCTGTGCTGCTTCCTGGAGAATAGGAATATTCCGACATTCCAGACGACAAAAATCGTTAATAGAGGGATTCAGAATCAACTCTTGGCTATTTGACGGCGTAAAGTACCACTCCAAGTAGGAAATCAAGCGAACATTAGGCAATAATGATTTCACAAAAAGGCCAAACCCCATGCCGCCGTGGCAAATCACAACATCTGGCATAAAACCTTCCTGTTTATGCAACTGATCAAGCGCACGAAGCACGGCTTGTCCCTTGAGCACAGCAAGCTCAGCCGATTGCACATAGGCATGCGTCTCAGAACCGACATCTCGATGCAGCTTAAATTGACGAAACTGAACCCGCGGAAGAACAATATTCTGGGGATTATCCGATAAACTGAGAAAATATGTCTTGCCGTTGGTATTCAAAGCAAGAGCAGGGGCAATATCCTTAAACTGACCCGGAAAGTTACCATGGATAAAAAGAAGGTTCATTCGAAACTATCCTGCATCCATTGGTAAGTACTACTTAGCTGTTGGCGCAATTGGTTTTTAATTTCAGAGGACACATTGGCAGCCTCACCACCACCAGCATAAACAGGCTTTTGCTGAGGGCATTGAACAAAACTCAAGCCAAGAAAATCAAGAATTTGTCTCCATGCAACATCAGGCTGCGCAAACAATTGCTCACTGCGCATCAACAGCAATTGTTGGTTAGAAAAAAACTGCTTAAAACGGCTGATTTGTTGCTCATACCGTCCACGACTCACATAACTATGCTGCTGATGACTTCGATGCGGTTTGCCGGTCGCTAAAACCTCATCACTATCCTCTAATCGCTGCGGCTCCGCAGCCAAAGCATCCTCCAAGCTCAATGCTTCCAGACCCAAACGCTTGCTGTGGAAATACTGAGACAAGGCGCGTTCAACCGGATCCCGCAGTACGACAATCAACTTGGTCCTCGGCATCACAGAGTGAATGCGCCGTGGCGCTTCCGGATGAAATAAATAATAAGGAGTTACCTCTCCACACATCTGATCACTTGTTGCCAATGCAAATTGATTTCGATACCAGTCAACACCTTGCTGCCAATGAAGCGTAAAAAAATGCTGCTCTTTCGGAGCAGCCATAAACACCTGCGGATGCTGCTTCAGCAGTTCGTACACAAACGTGGTTCCACCTTTCTGGGTGCCAATCCCGAGAAAGTCTGGAAGTCTCACGACTGGGCCAGTGCTGCCATCAAACTTCCCATTTCCAGAGCCTGTAAGCCGTAACTCCAGCCCAAATTACTTTTAATCCCTGCTCTCTCCAGAGCCTGCTGCATGGTGTCTGTCGTCAACACACCAAAAATCACCGGAACACCCGACTCGCGCGCCACAGTTGCGATCCCCTTACTGGCTTCGGCAACAACAACATCAAAGTGAGGCGTATCTCCACGAATCACAGCGCCAAGCGTAATCACCACCTGATAACGACCACTTTGTGCAAGGTTCTGAGCAACGATGGGTAACTCAAAAGAACCGGGAACCCAAGCAACATCCAGCTGAGAGCTGGTCTCTGCTGTATCAATGCCATGCCTTGACAGACAATCAAGACATCCACTGAGCAGCTTCGACGTCACCAGATCGTTGAATCGCGCCACCACAACAGCGATGCGCAGATCCGCAGTGTCGGTGAACCGCCCTTCAAACGTCGTCATCGATCACAGCCGGAATTGACTGATCTTCGCACTCGGGGCTCTTCACAGAAGAGCCATCACACCACGAAGAAGCTGACCCCCCAGTTCAGCAGCACCAGCGCGACCCACACAGCACTACCCAAAAGAATCAGACGATTGGAACGACCACTATCTTCCGAGGAGGCATAAAGCACCGGAACAGCCACGATCAAGGCAAAAGACATCACCACCAGGGCCAGCACGGTGAGAGTGTTCAGGAACTGCATGGGATGGTCCGGCCACCAAAGCTGGAGCGCATCCTCCCATGGACTGGCCCATCGCCGGGCAGGATGCATCCATTCGGTTTACAGGCTGTGACCCCGATCCGGCTGGTTTGCCACGCACCCGGCGCCCCTGGTCTGCGTTGGCTGGGGCTGGGGCCAGATCTTCGTCCCAGCAGGGCACTGCTGAAGCTGCAACGTCTGTTCGACCGTCATGCAACCTGGGCCCGTGGTCGCAGCTTTGATCAGCTGCGGCGGCTGCTGGCCGGCAGCACTGCTGTCGTCAGCCTCTGGCGCGGCAAACGCCTGGTGGCCTTCGGGCGGGCCACATCCGATGGCTTCAGTCGCGCCGTGCTGTGGGACATCGTGGTGGCCGGCGACCTGCAGGGTCGGGGCTTTGGTCGACGGATTGTGGAGGAGCTGCTGCACACCCCGTCTGTCGCTGGCGTTGAACGGATTTATCTGATGACCACCAACAGCGCCGGGTTCTATCGCCAACTTGGGTTCCGCGATGCCGACCCGCAGCAACTCCTGGTGCTGAAGCGTTGAGCCATGCCCTTTGATCGCCAACGCCGGCTTGTTTTTCTGCACATTCCCAAAACCGCCGGCAGCTCCGTGGAGCAGGCCCTCAACCTGTTCGGACCCTGGCAACAGGAAAATCTGCACACCGGCTTTGGATTGATTCAGAGCCGCGACCTGCTGGCGCAGAACCTGTCCAGCAACTTTCTGCAGCACCTCACCTTGACGGAGCTCGAGAAGTTGTTTCCCGATGTTGTGAAGGACGCGGTGTTGTTCAGCGTGGTAAGGGATCCTTGGCGGCGGTTGCTCTCATCCTTTCGCAATCCAGATCCCGATCTGGTGGCGTACTACCACTGGCGTACCCAAGGCGATCTCCATCAACTCAGCCTCGAGCAATACATCGATATCGCTCGATGGTTGCCCCATCCGCACCTACGTCCGCAACTGGACACCCTGGTGAGCCAACCAGGCGGCACTCAACCCGACAGGCGAATCCACGTTTTTCGCCAGGAGCAGCTGCAGAAACTCGAACACTGGCTGCAACAGCACGTCGACCCGGTGATTCGATTGGGGCAAGACAACCCAGCCCGCAGGCCCTTACCCGAGCTCCCCGAGGCTGACTTTCAAGCACTGGAGCAACAGGTGCGTTGGCTGTACGCCAGCGATGCCCATGCCTTTGGCTACCCCCTGACATGTTCATCGCCAGATGAACCGGCTCGTTTGCAACGAATGGGCGACGGCAGCTGATCACCTTTACGATCACGATTCAATCCCAGTGAGGCTGTGCCTGGACCCTCCGACGACCCAACGGAGATCGCTCTTCAGGGCAACCTTTTCTCAGACGCTGAACCAACGGTTTCCGCAACCGGCGTCGAGCCTTCGACAGCCTGTGAAGCATTCAGCGATATGGAGCTCACCGCCGACGCTGCATCCCGACCGCGCCGGCGTGCACCAGCCGATCACAACGCTGCAGATCACGACAGCAACACCGACGAGAGCAGCGATAACAGCGACGATCCGGCCTGGGCACATCACAGCCAGGTTGATCCGCAGCAGCTCACACCCATGCTGCGTCACTACGTGGAGCTCAAGGCCGCCCATCCCGAACGGGTGCTGCTCTACCGGCTGGGGGATTTCTTTGAGTGCTTCTTTGAAGACGCCATCACCCTGTCGCGGCTGCTGGAACTCACCCTCACCGGCAAGGAGGGCGGCAAGGCCGTTGGTCGTGTACCGATGGCCGGCATTCCCCACCATGCCGCTGAGCGCTATTGCGGAGAGCTGATCCGCCGCGGCTTCAGTGTGGCCCTCTGCGACCAGCTGGAAACCACCCCGGCAAAGGGGGCTCTGCTCAAGCGCGACATCACTCGGGTGCTCACCCCCGGCACCGTGCTGGAGGAGGGCATGCTCAGCTCCCGCCGCAACAACTGGCTGGCGGCGGTGGTGATCGAGCCAGCCCACAGAGATGAGCCATTCCGCTGGGGCCTGGCCAGCGCTGATGTGAGCACCGGCGAGGTGCAGGTGATGCAGCGGCAGGACAGCGACGCCTTGCACCAGCAACTGGCTCAGCTAGGGGCTGCCGAACTGCTCAGCAGCACACCCGAGAGCAACCCCGCCTGGTGCCCCGACCAGCTGCGGCTGACTTCAGTCGCCAGTACCCCTTTCAGCCGCCCTGCAGCCGAAGCGGCCCTGCTGCGCCACTACAAACTCGCCAACCTGGATGGCCTGGGGCTGCCGGAGCTACCCCTTGCCCTACGGGCGATGGGGGGTCTACTGGCCTATCTGCGCGACACCCAGCCGCTGGAGGAGAACGCCAGCGTGCCGCTGGAGGTGCCTGCGATCGTGCAACGGGGCGATGCCCTGGTGCTCGATGCCCAGACCCGCCGCAACCTGGAACTAACCGCCACCCAGCGTGATGGGTCCCTGCAGGGATCACTGCTCTGGGCGATCGACCGCACCCTCACCGCCATGGGGGGCCGCTGCCTGCGCCGCTGGCTCGAAGCACCACTGATGGATCTCGATGCCATCCGTCAACGCCAGCAGCTGGTGAGCACCCTGGTGGAACAACGCAACCTGCGCCAGGCGCTGCGGCGGTTGCTGCGGCCGATGGGGGATCTGGAACGGCTGGCGGGACGGGCCGGCGCCGGCCATGCCGGCGCCCGTGACCTGGTGGCCATTGCCGACGGCCTGGAGCGACTGCCGCAACTGGCCGCCCGCCTGGAGGGCACCATCATCAGAGGTCCCGACTGGCTCGACGACCTGCTGCAGCCCGACCCAGCACTGCAGGATCTTGCCAGCAGCATCCGTCACACCCTGCTGGAGAGCCCACCCCTGTCGCTCAGTGAAGGGGGACTGATCCACGACGGTGTTGACCCGCTGCTCGATGGTCTGCGCAACCAGCTGGATGACCAGGACGCCTGGCTCAGTCAGCAGGAGAAACAGGAGCGCCAGCGTTCCGGCAACAGCAACCTGCGGCTGCAGTACCACCGCACCTTCGGCTACTTCCTGGCGGTGAGCAAAGCCAAGGCCAGCGCCGTGCCTGACCACTGGATCCGTCGCCAGACCCTGGCCAACGAAGAGCGCTTCATCACCCCGGCCCTGAAAGAACGGGAGGGGCGCATCTTCCAGCTGCGGGCCCGCGCCTGCCAACGCGAATACGAACTGTTCTGCACCTTGCGGGAGCAGGTGGGTGCCCTGGCGGCATCGATCCGCCGCGCTGCCCGGGCCGTTGCCGGCCTTGATGCCCTGACCGGCCTTGCGGATACGGCCGCCAGCGGGGCTTACTGCGCACCGGAGTTGGTGGAGGGCCGTGCGTTATCCCTCAGCGAGGCCCGCCACCCGGTGGTGGAGCAGCTGCTGGTGGAGACCCGCTTCACCGCCAACGACGTCCATCTCGGCAGTGGCACTGATCTGGTGGTGCTCACCGGCCCCAACGCCAGCGGCAAGAGCTGCTATCTGCGACAGATCGGCCTGATTCAACTGCTGGCCCAGATCGGCAGCTGGGTACCAGCGGCCAAGGCCCGCATCGGCATCGCTGATCGGATCTTCACCCGCGTTGGCGCCGTGGACGACCTAGCCGCCGGCCAGTCCACCTTCATGGTGGAAATGGCCGAAACCGCCAACATCCTTCACCACGCCACGGAACTCTCCCTGGTGCTGCTGGATGAGATCGGCCGGGGCACCGCCACCTTCGACGGCCTCTCGATCGCCTGGGCGGTGAGCGAACACCTGGCCGGCGATTTACGGGCACGCACCGTGTTCGCCACCCATTACCACGAGCTCAACAACCTGGCGAACGAACGCGCCAACGTGGCCAACTTCCAGGTGCTGGTGGAGGAAACCGGCGACGACCTCCTCTTCCTGCACCGGGTGAGCCAAGGCGGTGCCAGCCGCAGCTACGGCATTGAAGCGGCCCGCCTGGCCGGGGTGCCCACCCCCGTCGTGCAGCGGGCCCGGCAAGTGCTGGATCAGATCGAGGCCGCGGCCTAGCCCGCCATCTTCTGGCGCAGCTGCTTGATCCGGTCCCGCAGGTTGGCGGCATCTTCGAAGTCCAGCTTTTTGGCCGCCTCCTTCATCTTCCCTTCCAGCTGATCAATCAGCTCCGGCAGCGCCTCTAGCGCCAGGCCGGCATCAGGGTCCTCCTCCAGCGCCTGGGCGGCCTTGCCGGCCACCTGCACCAGATCAGCATCGGGGCCGTCCTGCTTGAGCTTCCGCGATAGCTCCAGGAAGCTGAGGATCGAGTTGCTGGCCTTCTTGCCCGCCGCTGTCGGCACGATGCCGTGCTTCTCGTTGTAAGTCTGCTGGATCTTGCGGCGGCGCTCCGTTTCAGAGATGGCCTTGGCCATCGATTCAGTCATGTTGTCGGCGTACAGCAGAGCCACTCCCTCCACATGGCGAGCGGCCCGGCCGATGGTCTGAATCAATGAGCGTTCAGCCCGCAGAAACCCTTCCTTATCCGCATCCAGGATCGCCACCAGGCTCACCTCGGGCAGGTCCAGACCCTCCCGCAGCAGGTTCACGCCCACCAGCACGTCGTATTCGCCGAGGCGCAGGTCCTGAATGATCTCGATCCGCTCAATCGAGTGGATCTCCGAGTGCAGGTAACGCACCCGCACCTCATTTTCGGCCAGATAATCGGTGAGGTCCTCCGCCATCCGCTTGGTGAGAGTGGTCACCAGCACCCGCTGCTGTTTGCTGGCCCGGTCGCGGATCTCCCCCAGCAGGTCGTCCACCTGCCCCGTCGTGGGCCGCACCTCCACGATCGGATCGAGCACACCCGTGGGGCGGATCACCTGCTGGGCTACTTCACCCCCACTCACCTCCAGCTCCCAGTTCCCCGGCGTGGCGCTCACAAACACGGTTTGATGTGCCTTCTCCCAGAACTCCTCACCCTTCAACGGCCGGTTGTCCGCCGCACTGGGCAAACGAAAGCCATGCTCAATCAGCACCTTCTTGCGGGCCTGATCGCCGTTGTACATCGCCTGCAGCTGCGAGCAGGTGACGTGGCTTTCATCCACGATCAGCAGCCAGTCCTTGGGGAAATAATCGATCAGGCATTCCGGTGGGGTGCCCTCCTCCCGGCCAGCCAGATGGCGGGCGTAGTTCTCCACCCCGTTGCAGTAGCCCACCTGCCCCAGCATCTCCAGGTCGTACTTGGTGCGCTGCTCCAGCCGCTGCGCCTCCAGCAACTTGCCCTCGCCATTGAGGAAATCAAGCCGATCCCGCAGTTCCTGGCGGATTTCGCCGATCGCTGAATCCAAACGATCCTTGGGCGTCACGAAGTGTTTGGCCGGATAGATGTTCACCGTCTCCAGGCTCTGGAGGATCTCGCCGGTGGTGGGGTCCACATAACGAATGGCCTCCACCTCATCACCGAACAGCTCGATCCGCACCAACCGGTCTTCGTAGGCAGGGCCGATCTCCAGCACATCCCCCTTCATGCGGAAACGGCCACGGGCGATTTCGGTGTCGTTGCGGCTGTACTGATTGTTCACCAGCTCCCGCAGCTGGCTGCGGATGTTGAGGGTCTCTCCCACCTCGAATTTCACCGCTGCCTTGAGGTATTCACTCGGAATCCCCAGGCCGTAGATGCAGCTGATGGACGCCACCACAATCACGTCCCGGCGTTCGAACAGCGACCGCGTCGCTGAATGACGCAGCATGTCGATCTCCTCGTTGATCGACGCTGTTTTGGCGATGTAGGTGTCGCTGACCGGAACGTAAGCCTCCGGCTGGTAGTAGTCGTAATAGGAGATGAAGTACTCAACGGCGTTCTCAGGGAAAAACTCCCGAAGCTCATTGCAGAGCTGCGCCGCCAACGTCTTGTTATGGGCGAGCACCAGGGCCGGCCGTCCGGTCTGGGCAATCACGTTCGCCATCGTGAACGTCTTGCCTGTGCCCGTGGCCCCCAGCAGGGTCTGGTAGCGCTCGCCGCCATTGACTCCCTGCACCAGCTGCTTGATCGCCGTCGGCTGATCACCTTTGGGGGTGTATGGAGCAGTTAGGTCGTAGGCAGGCATGAAAGAGCTGAGCCGACCGGGCGGTGGCTCAGCCTATGTGGATCCGTTCAGCTCCGGTGTTCAGACGCGGGCAGTGACTGCAGCGCTGAGGGCATCTCGCAGACCCCGAACCACCGCCACCATGGCCAGCTCGTCGTTGAGGCGGTTCACCGCCGAGCCAACACCAACGCCGGCGGCACCGGCGGCGATCGCCATCGGCACGGTGACCGCCGACAGGCCGGAGGCACACAGCACCGGCGCTGCAGCCACACGGCTGATGCTGTGGGCCGCCGCCAGGGTGGGGGCTGCCTTCTCGATCAGGCCGAGGCTGCCGGCGCTGAAGGGCTTGGCGCTGGTGCCGCCTTCGGTTTGGATCAGGTCGGCACCGGCGGCCACCAGATCAATCGCCAGCTGTTCCTGCTGATCCATCGCTAACACGTGGGGCACGGTGACGCTCAGAACCACCTCCGGCAGCAGCTCCCGGGTGCGGCGGGTGAGCTCGAGCACCTCCGCAGCACCGAAGATCCTGCCCTGGGGATAAAAGGCATCGAAGTTGCCGATCTCCACCATCACTGCGCCGGCAGCGACAGCGGCGGGGAACTGTTCCGGCTCCACCGCCGAAACACACACCGGCACACCACCGGAGGCCTCGATTGCCAGCTTTACCAATTCGGCGTCGCAGGCCACATCAATCAAATCCGCCCCGCCATGCCCCGCGGCACGGGCCACCCGGGCGACGCTGGCGGCGTCGAAATTCATCAGGCCGGCGATCACCTTGAGGGTGGACCGCTGCTCGAGGCTGCGCTGCAGAGCGGCGGGCAGCTGCTGGAGACGGGACATGGGGACTGGACAGCGATCCCTTGATTCTCACACCGTGGGGGAACAACGCCCACTCGCTTTGGCCTGGAGCCCCTGGCACGACCGTCTGCACCGGCGGCTGCATCAGCATCCGCAGCTGCTGCCGCAGCGGCAACCGCTGCTGCTGGCGGTGTCCGGCGGCCAGGACTCCATGGCCCTGCTGGTGCTGCTGCAGGAGCTGCAGCGGCTGCATCACTGGCCGCTGAACATCTGGCACGGCGACCACGGCTGGCATTCCGGGTCAGCGGTGATCGCGGCTGACCTGCGCAGCTGGTGCCAACAGCGGGACCTACCCATTCAGGTGGATCAAGCACCACAGGGCAGCACCGCCAGCGAAGCCAGCGCCCGCCATTGGCGCTACAGCCAACTCCAGCAGCGGGCCGAAGAGCTGGGGGCCGATGTGGTGACGGGCCACACCGCCAGCGACCGGGCGGAAACACTTCTGCTGCAACTGGCCCGCGGCACGGACCTGGCCGGCCTCGGCGCCCTGCGCCCCGTTCGGCCTCTCTTCAACGACAGCCCTGACGGTGCTCAGCTGCGGCGGCCCCTGCTGGGCTTCAGCCGCGCCGACACCGCCGCGGTGTGCCGAGATCTGCAGGTTCCGATCTGGCATGACCCCAGCAACCAATCGCCAGCCTTCGCCCGCAACAGGATCCGGGCTGAGGTGCTGCCCGTGCTGGAGCAGCTCCACCCCGGCTGCAGCCAACGGATGGCCAACCTGGCGGAACGAACGTCCCAGCTGCGGGACACCCAGCAGGAGTTGAGCCAACTGGCCCTCCAGCCGCTGCGCACCAGCACCGGCCTGGATCGTCGCCGGTTGGGGGCCCTGCAACCCTCCACCCGCCGCCAACTGCTGGTGATCTGGCTGGCGCAGCAGGGGGTTACTGCACTCAACGCCGCCCTGCTGGAGCAGCTCACGGACCGACTGGCCCTCAGTGCAGCGGGCGGCAGCTGCGATCTCCCCGGAGGCTGGAGGCTGCAATGGCAGGGGGACAACCTCAGCCTGCAGCCGCCCGCAGCAGGGCATTGACCGCCGCAGCCACCAGTCCCGCCCCACCGCGGCTGCCCTCCAGACGGATCTGAGCCAGGCCGCTCTCAGCCAGATGGCGTTTGCTTTCAGCCACCCCGACAAACCCCACCGGCATGCCGATCACCAGGCTGGGAGATAGCGCTCCAGCAGCCACCTGCTCCAGCAGCACCTCCAGGGCCGTGGGGGCGCTACCGATCAACACCAGCGGTGCAGGACCGACCGCTGACAGCTCCCTCCAGGCCTGCTCCATCCCCGCTGCCGTACGCGTCGACCCCAGCGGCGCTTGATCCGGGGCCCACTCCAGCACCGTGCGCACCGTCGTTTGCAACGTGCGCTTGGCCATCGGCGCCACCGCCGCCGCAGCCATGGCCGTGTCCGTGAGGATTGGAGCTCCCTGCTGCAGGGCCGTCAGACCCGCTTCACAGGCGCCGGGGCTGAACCGCAGTAAGGCCCCCAGGGCCAGGTCGCCGCTGCTGTGCACTAACCGCTCCAGCACCTGCTGTTGCAACAGCTCCAGATCCGTAGGACCCAGAGCCACACGGATCCGCCGGATGCTTTCAGTGAAGATCGGGTGGTCCTGGGCCATCGCCGCCATCATCGACCCATGCCGATCCATCTGATCTGGGGTGATGACGCCGCCGCGCGGGACCGGGCCATCAACGGCCTAATCGAGAAAGTGGTGGATCCCAGCTGGGCCAGCCTCAACCTCAGCCGCCTCGATGGTGCCGAGGCCGGTCAGGCGGCCCAGGCCCTCGATGAGGCCCGAACGCCGCCCTTCGCGAGCGGTGAACGCCTGGTGCTGCTGCAGCGCAGTCCCTTCTGCAATGGCTGCCCCACCGAGCTGGCGGATCGCTTCGAAGCCGCGCTGACGCTGATCCCCGACAGCAGCCATCTGGTGCTGGTCAATCCCTCCAAACCCGACGGTCGCCTTCGCACCACCAAGGCACTGCAGAAGCGCATCAAAGCCGGCCTGGACCAGGAGCAGAGTTTCCCGTTACCGGCCGTGTGGGATGGCGCCGGCCAGCGGCAGCTGGTGCAGCGCACTGCCGAAGCCCTTGGCCTCCGCCTGGAACCGGACGCCATCGATGCCCTGGTGGATGCCATCGGTACCGACAGCGCCCGGCTGGAGTCGGAACTGCGCAAGCTTTCCCTGCGGTCAATAACCATCAGCGCCGACCTGGTGGCCGAGCTCGTTGGGGGTCTCGCCACCAATGCCCTGCAGGTGGGGGATGCCCTGCTGGAGGGCAACCCCGGCGACGCCATCGCCCGCTGGGATGCCCTGATCGAAGCCGGTGAACCGGCCCTGCGCATCGTGGCCACCCTCAGCGGGCAGATCCGCGGCTGGCTCTGGGTGAGCCTGATGGAGCAGCAGGGCGAACGGGATGTGGCGGTGATCGCCAAGGCCGCTGGCATCGGCAACCCCAAACGGATCTATGTGATGCGCAAGCAGCTGCAGGGCCGGCCACCCCAGCGCTTCCTCTCCCTGCTGGGGCGGCTGCTGGAGGTGGAAGCCCGGCTGAAACGGGGTAGCCAGCCCGGTGATGCCTTCCGTGATGGGCTGCTGGGGTGACCCAGCAAACTGGCCAGCCAGTAACCTGGCCCACAGGACGGGGGTTGTTGCGCCATGAAAACCACCATCGATCTCCCCGACGCCCTGATCCAGCAAGCCAAGCAACGGGCCCTGCAGCAGAAGCGCACCCTCAAGGATCTGATTGCCGATTACATCCGCCAGGGACTGAAGGGCACGTCACTCAGCGCCATGCCCGCTGCATCCAGCCTGGTGGAAACCGATGCGACGGGTCTCCCTCTGATTCGATCCACCAGCGCTCCGACCGTGCACACCGTGCCGAACGCGCTTCAGCTCGAGCAGGACCTGCTCCAGACCCACGAGCTCACCGATCACCACACCTGGGATGACGGCCACCCTGATTGACACGAATGTGTGGCTGGCAATCAGCTTCGACGCCCATCCGGGCCATGCCCTGGCCCGCCAAGCCTTTCAAGACAGTCCAGGCTCCGATCACTGGCTGTGGTGCCGCGCCACCCAGCAGAGCTATCTGCGGTTGATGGCAACACCAGCTCTGCATAGCGCTTATGGCTCCCCGGCGCTCAGCAACCGCGATGCCCGAGCCTCAATGGAGATCCTGTTAGCCCATCCCAGAATTCTGGTGGCTGATGAGCCTGCAGAGGTGAGCGACCTCTGGCTGCAGCTGGCGGATCATCAGCGTCCTGCCCCAAAACTGTGGATGGATGCCTACCTGGCCGCCGTGGCGATCCAAGGTGGCTGGCGGCTGCTCAGCTTCGACCGGGATTTCGAGCGCTTCTGCAATGCAGGCCTGCAGCTCACTCCCCTGCGCTGACGGGAGGCCTCGGCCTCGGTGAGACAATCGCCAGCGATATGAAGCGGCATAAATGGCCCTCCTGGTGCAGAAGTTCGGCGGCACCTCCGTCGGCAGTGTCGAGCGCATCCAGGCGGTCGCCGAGCGGATCAGCCGCAGCCGCGAGGAGGGCCACGACGTGGTGGTGGTGGTGTCGGCCATGGGCCACACCACCGATGAACTCACCGGACTGGCGGCCGCCATCACCGACACCCCACAGCAACGGGAGATGGACATGCTGCTGGCCAGCGGCGAGCAGGTGTCCATTGCCCTGCTGGCCATGGCCCTGAACCAACAAGGGGTTGCTGCTGTCTCGATGACAGGGCCCCAGGTGGGCATCGTGACCGAATCCACTCACGGCCGGGCCCGCATCCTCGAGATCCGCACCGATCGCATCCGCGGCCACTTGGCCGATGGCCGTGTGGTGGTGGTGGCCGGCTTCCAGGGCACCAGCAGCGGCATTGGCGGTGTGGCGGAGATCACCACCTTGGGCCGCGGCGGCTCCGACACCTCCGCCGTCGCCCTGGCGGCAGCCTTGAACGCCGATGCCTGTGAGATCTACACCGATGTGCCGGGGGTGCTCAGCACCGATCCCCGCAAGGTGGCTGATGCCCAGCTGATGGATGAGATCAGCTGCGATGAAATGCTCGAGCTGGCCAGCCTCGGTGCTTCTGTGCTGCATCCCCGGGCGGTGGAGATCGCCCGCAATTACGGCGTGCTGATGGTGGTGCGCTCCAGCTGGAGCGAAGCCCCCGGCACCCGCCTCACCAGCCGCCGCGGCCGGCCGCTCAACCAGACCGGGCTCGAACTGGGCAGCCCTGTCGATGGCGTGGAGCAGATGGACCATCAAGCGGTGATCGCGCTGTCGCACATCCCCGATCAACCCGGCATTGCCGCCCGCCTGTTCGAAACCCTCTCGGGTGCTGGCATCAACGTGGATCTGATCATCCAGTCCACCCACGAGGGCAGCAGCAACGACATCACCTTCACCGTGGCGGAAGCTGATCTGGAGGCCGCCCGCAGCGTCAGCCAGACCGTGCTGGACAGCCTTGGTGGCGAGCTGGCCGCTGAAGGCGGCATGACCAAGCTGAGCATCAGTGGCGCCGGAATCATGGGGCGCCCAGGCATCGCCGCCGGCTTATTCCACTGCCTCTCACAGCAGGGCATCAACCTGCGCCTGATCGCCACGAGCGAAGTGAAGGTGAGCTGCGTGATCGATGCCGACTCCGGCCGCAAGGCGCTTCAGGCGGTGCAGGAGGCCTTCGATGTGGCGGACGCGCAGGTGGAGCTCAACCCCGATCTGAGCATTAGCGACGTGCCAGAAGTGCGCGGGGTTGCCCTCGATCGTGACCAGGCCCAGCTATCTGTCCGGCACGTACCAGACCGCCCCGGCACCGCCGCTGCCCTTTGTTCCGCCCTGGCGGAACGGGGAATCAGCCTCGATGCCATCGTCCAATCGGAGCGTCAACACACGGACGGCTCGCGTGACATCAGTTTCATCCTGCGCAAGGAGGACCGCAGCCGCGCTGATGTGGCCCTGGCACCGCTGCTGGCGCAATGGCCCGGAGCGGCATTGGAAGAGGGCGAATCAATCGCCCGGGTGAGCGCCGTCGGCGCCGGCATGCCCGCCACCCCGGGAACAGCCGGCCGGATGTTCCGTGCCCTGGCCGATGCCGGCATCAACATCGCCTTGATCGCCACCAGCGAGATCCGCACCAGCTGCGTGGTGGCCGAACAGGACGGTGTGGCAGCCCTGCAGGCCGTTCACGCCGGCTTCGGCTTGGGGGGCCAGGAGCAGCACACCGCTCAGGGCAGTGCCTCCCCCCTCGACAGCTGATCAGCGATACAACTGGAGCAACCGCTCTCAGCGCGTGGACGGCGATTTCCAGCAGCAGTACCAGAACGCCGAGAGGGCCTACGGCCTGGGCGACTACGCCGAGTCCCATCGCCTGGCCAGCGGGCTGTTGGAACAACTGGTGGATCAGCCGCAGGATCCAGAAGCTCAGGCTGCGGTTCTGGGCTGGCGGGCTTTCGTGGCACTGTTGCTTGGCCACATCGAGCTCTATGGGCACAACAACCCCTCCCAAGCGGTCGTGTTTTACCGACAGGTGCTGGTGAGCCAACCCCAGGAGACCCTGGCGGAACTGGCGCAGCAAGGGCTGGAACGCAGTCTTCAGAGCAGCTCGGTCACCAGCCAGCCGGAGCCGCATTCAGAGCTAGAACCAACTCCAGCTGATGCGTCTTCAGGGGAACCATCCCAAGCGACAACGGCTCAACAGCCACTGCCGGAGATACTGCGGGATCCGTTTCTGAAGGATCAACCCGTCGCTTCGGGCGCTCCAAACTCCTCGATCACCAGAGCAACAGCCACTGCCAGAGCAACAGCCATGCCCTGGCTGGAGTCGACAACTCCCGAACCAACTGCTCCTCCAGAGCCGACCCCTCAGCCCTCTCCTGAAGCCACACCTGAGCCAACTCCTGAACCCACACCGGAGCCAACTCCTGAACCCACGCCGGAGCCAACACCCGTACCCACAGAGATTCCCATCCTCGAAGCGGAGCTGGTGCCGGAATCCACACCAGAACCAGCGGTCACCGAGGAGGATCCCCTCGAGGTCCTGGCCGGCAGTCTTCTGCGAGTCAAGATCAACATGCCGGATCCGACAGCAGTGAAGGTCCAACAAGAACCTCCGCGGCCGTCATGGATCCAGCAGCTGCGGGCCCTGGTCGGGCGCCGCTGATCAGGCGGCCGCCGAACGGCGGCGGCGAGTACGACCAGCCGGCATCTCCGGTTCAGGTTCAGCCTTCGAAGCCACTGGCTGGCTGACAGCTGGAGCCGCGACAGCTTTTTGAACAACGGGCTTGTCCACCACAGCCGTCGCAGCTGCCGCAGGAGCAGCATTGGTACGTACGGGGGCTGGGGTGTTGCGACCCTGGCCACCACCAGCACCACCGTGGCCATTGCGGCGACCGGGTCCGCCACCACCACGGCGACCGCGAGGCGCCGGACGGTCATCGGGTTCTGCATCGGCACGACCCTTGTACACCGGCGTGCCACCGGGAGCGGGCTGCACCAGACAAAGGATCAACGGCTCCACCTGCAATTCGCGACGCATGCGACGGCCAAGGCCCACCTCCACCTCACGCTGCACACCCATCCAATCCACTTCCGGTGCCTTGCCACCGGTGTTGCGGCAGAGCTGCTTCCACTTGTTCTCCAGCACCCAGGTGACTTCACGCTCGGTCCAGAGCGACATCTTGCGGGCATCGGCGGTGGTCACCACCCCCCGCAGGTTCACCCGCGGCGGCGCCACCATCGCGCCATCGGTGCTGATCGCCGCCAGGATCGTCACCACGCCATCCTCCGCCAGCTGCTGACGCTCCTTGAGCACACGGGCGTCAACAATGCCGTTGCGGGATTGATCCAGCAGCTCAATGCCGGCCTTCACCGGATCACCCTTGCGGATCGAATCGGACGTCAGCTCCACCACATCACCGTTATCGATGATCAGGGTGTTGTTCTCCGGCACCCCCATGGCGTGACCGGTCTTGGAGTGTTGCACCAGCATCCGGTGCTCACCGTGCACGGGCACGAAGAACTTGGGCTTGGTGAGGGCGAGCATCAGCTTCTGGTCTTCCTGGAAGCCATGGCCGGACACATGAATGCCCTCGCCCTTGCCGTAGACAACCTTGGCACCGAGCATCATCAGCTTGTCGATCGTGTTCACCACGGAGATGGTGTTGCCGGGGATCGGGCTGGCCGAAAAGATGATCGTGTCCGTGGTCTTCACCCGCACCTGAGGGTGCTCACCCCTGGAAATTCGACTCAAAGCTGCCAAGGGTTCACCCTGGCTGCCGGTCATCAGCAGCAGGGTTTCACGATCAGGAACATCGTTGATCTGCTTGATCGGCACAAACAGTTCATCTGGCGCGCGCATGTAGCCCAGTTCGCGGGCTTTGGCGATCACGTTGAGCATCGATCGACCCAGCAGACCCACCTTGCGGCCATTCTTCAGGGCCAGCTCCAGGATCATCGACACCCGGTGGATCGAGCTGGCGAAGGTGGTGATGATCACCCGGCCTTCGGCAGCGGCCATGTGGCGATCGAGATTGGGGAACACCGACCGCTCAGGGGGACAGAAGCCCGGCACTTCCGCATTGGTGGAGTCACTGAACAGGCACAGCACGCCCTCTTCACCGTGATGGGCGAGGCGGGCCATGTCGAAATGCTCGCCATCGACCGGGGTGTGATCGAACTTGAAATCGCCGGTGAAAATGATGGTTCCCACCGGGGTTTTGATGGCCAGCGAGTAGCTGTCCGCCATGGAGTGAGTGTTGCGGATGAATTCCACCGAGAAGTGCTGGCCCACCTTCACCACGTCGCGGGGACTGACGGTCTGCAGCGTGGTGCGGTCGGAGACGCCGGCCTCCTCCATCTTTCCAGTGAGCATCGACAGGGCCAGACGGGGCCCGTAGATCACCGGGATGTTGAAGTGCTTGAGGTGGTGAGAGATGCCACCGATGTGGTCTTCATGACCATGAGTCACGATCATGCCGCGGATCCGCTTCTGGTTCTCCCGCAGAAAACTGGTGTCCGGCAGCACCACGTTCACGCCGTGCATGCCATCGCTGGGGAACGCCAGGCCGGCATCCACCAGCATCAGATCGTCGCCGTACTCGAACACGCAGGTGTTCTTGCCGATTTCGTGCAGTCCCCCAAGGGGAATCACCCGCAAGCAAGGCTCCTGCCCCTTCCCGGATCGTGCGTTGTTTGCCATGAAAGAAACCTGTTGAAAAAACTGTTTGCGTAAGCCGTTAAGCCGGACCGTCAGGTCTGACGAAGGGCAGCCATGGTTTGGGCAAGGGTTGATCTCATGTCGTCAGGTAAGGGAGACAAGGGTGGACGGGGATCGCCGACGGACCAGCCGTTGAGTTGAAGCGCGGCTTTGACCGGAATCGGATTGGTGGTGGCGAACAGGGCCTTGAACACAGGCTGCAGCTGTTCGTGAAGGGCAAGGGCGACGGCTGCGTCGCCCTGCATGTAGGCATCAATCATGGCGCGGATCTGGGGGCCGACCACATGACTGGCCACACTCACCACACCCACGGCTCCAACGGAGATCATCGGCAGGGTGAGGCCGTCGTCACCGCTGTAGATCGCAAGCTTCGAACTGCAGGCCAGCCGCAGGGCCGTGACCTCCTCGGTGGTGCCACTGGCGGCCTTGAAACTGACGACGTTGGGGCAGTCCATCAGCTGCGCCACCGTCTCCGGCGCCATGCTGCATCCCGTCCGCCCAGGAATGTTGTAGAGCATCAGTGGCAGTTCTGGTGCTGCCTCGGCGATGGCACGGAAATGAGCAGCCAGGCCGTCCTGAGGGGGTTTGTTGTAATACGGAACCACCACCAGCGCGCCATCGGCACCGGCGGCGGCAGCTTGCCGGGTGGCCTCGACCGCCTCAGCGGTGCAGTTGCTGCCGGTGCCAGCCAGCACCTGGGCATCCGAACCCACCGCCTCACGCACGGCCTGCAGCAACTGCAACTGCTCCTGCCAGCTCAGGGTGGGAGATTCACCGGTGGTACCGCTCACCACCAGGCCATCGGAACCCTGCTCCACAAGATGACGAGCCAAGCGTCCCGCCAGGGGAAGATCCACCGCACCCGAATCATCAAACGGCGTGACCATCGCCGTGACAACGCGGCCAAAGGGTGTGGGAGACAGGGCAGCGGGGGAAGTCATGACGGCAGCAGCAGTTCGGCGAGCTGAACGGCATTCAGGGCCGCTCCCTTGCGGATCTGATCACCGCAGAGCCACAACTCCAGAGCGTTCGGATCGCTGATGTCCTGACGGATGCGCCCCACAGCAACCGGATCCCGGCCCGTGACATCGGTGGGCATGGGGAAGCGGTTGGTGGCCGGATCCTCGATCAACTCAACGCCAGGGGCCGCGCTCAACAGAGAACGCGCCTCCTCCACCGGGAACGGCTGCTCAAATTCGATGTTGACGGCCTCGGAATGGGCCCGCAGCACCGGAACACGCACGCAGGTGGCCGTGAAACGGAGATCCGGCAGATCCATGATCTTGCGGGTCTCGTTCACCATCTTCATCTCCTCCTCGCAGTAGCTGTTGGCCTGCAGCGGAGAGTTGTGCAGGAACAGATTGAAGGCCAGTGAGTAGGGCAGCACCTCTCCTTGGGGGGTGCCTCCATCGAGCACGGTCTGCGACAGGGTTTTGAGCTCCTCCATCGCCCGGGCGCCGGCACCGCTGGCGGACTGATAGGTACTCACCACAACCCGTCGCATCGGGCGTCTAGCGGCCAGAGGCGCCAGGGCGAGGGTGAGCAGGATCGTGGTGCAGTTGGGGTTGGCGATCACCCCGTTGTGGGCCAACGCTGCATCGGGATTGACCTCCGGCACCACCAGAGGAACACCCTCTTCCATGCGGAAGGCACTGGAGTTATCCACCATCACTGCACCCGCGGCGGTGATCGCGTCACGCCACTGCCGCGACACCGACCCGCCAGCGGAGGCCAGCACAAGATCCACTCCCTCAAACGCCGCAGCGTTCACCTCCTCGAGGGTGATCGTGCGGCCGTTCCACTGCTGCGTGCTGCCGGCGGAGCGTGCCGAAGCCAGCAGCTTCAATTCAGCTACCGGAAAGTTGCGTTCCTCTAGGAGTAGAAGCAACTCCTGACCGACCGCACCACTGGCGCCGAGAACAGCAACGTTGAGGGGACGGGCTGGAAAAGACGAGGACAAGCGGGGGGTGAACGGGACAGCAGGCTGCCGGCTCAAATCGAATATGCGTCACCCGTGGAGATCGTGACGTTCACATTGGAACCGTGGCCACACCTTACCGGGAAGGGTGAATCGCCAACCGTTTCTTAAACTGTTGGGCTGGCCTGTTGTTTCTGAATTCCGCCATGAGCGCTGCCGCCTTGAAGGTGACCACCGAAAGCCGCCCCGGCAGCCGTCTGGCGGTGACCGTGACGGTCCCGGCTGAGCGCACCAAGACCAGCTACGAGGACGCGATCAACAGCCTCAGCCGCAGCATCAACCTGCCGGGGTTCCGCAAGGGCAAGGTGCCGCGGACGGTGGTGATTCAGCAGCTTGGTGCCGTACGGATCAAGGCCTCTGCCCTGGAAACCATGGTGGATGGCGCCTGGCGCGATGCCATCCAGCAGGAATCCCTCGAACCGATCAGCCAGCCGGAACTCAGCGGTGGCTTCGAAGGTCTGCTGGATTCCTTCACACCCGGCGAAGCCGTCACGATCACCCTCGAGGCGGATGTTGCCCCTACGCCCAAGCTCAAAAGCACCAAAGGGCTGAAAGCCAGCTTTGAACCGGTGGCTTACGACGCCGCCAAAGTGGACGAAATGCTGGAGGACTCCCGCAAGCAACTGGCCACGGTGGTGCCGGTCGAGGGCCGCGCAGCCGAACAGGGCGACATCGCCGTGCTCGGGTTCAAGGGCACCTACAGCGATGACGGCTCGGAGATCGAAGGCGGCAGCGCCGACTCCATGGATGTGGACCTCGAGCATGGCCGGATGATCCCCGGCTTCATCGAAGGGGTGATCGGCATGGCAGTGGGCGACAGCAAAACCGTCGACTGCCAGTTCCCGGATGACTATCCCAAGGAGGATGCCCGCGGCCGCAAGGCGGCCTTCGAGATCGAGCTAAAGGACCTCAAAACCCGCGAGCTGCCGGAGCTGAATGACGCCTTCGCCAAGCAGGCCAGCGAACAGGAGACCCTGGCGGAGCTGCGTCAGGAGCTGGAACAACGGCTCAAGGACGACGCCGAACGTCGCCAGACCAGCAACCGCCGCGATGCCCTGATTGGCGCCTTGGTGGAGCAGTTGGAAGTGGAACTGCCAGAGGCCCTGATCCAACAGGAGAGCCGCAATCTGCTGGAGCAGACCGCTGCACAGTTCGCCCAGCAGGGCATGGATGTGAAATCGCTGTTCACCCCAGACCTGGTGCGCAACCTGATGCAGAATTCACGGCCCGAAGCCGAGGAGCGTCTGCGCCGCAGCTTTGCCCTCACCGCTCTGGCGGAAGCCGAAGGGATCTCGGTGGAGGACGACGCCGTGGACGCCAAGATCAAAGAGGTGAAAAAAGAGCTGGCTGCAGACGCCAAGATCGACCCGCAGCGCCTGCGCCAGGCGGTGATGGATGACTTGATTCAGGAGCAGCTGATGAGCTGGCTGGAGGAGAACAGCACGCTCACCGAACAGGCACCGGCGGCGGATGATGCCGACGACGCCGAGAAGCCAGCTGCCAAGAAAAAGCCCGCCGCGAAGAAGAAAACGCCCGCCAAGTCCAAAACGGACGCCGAGGCTTGAACAGGGCCCATAGATTGATCCCACGCAAAAGGACAGCAAGCGCGTGATCGACGCCCGCAGCCATCACCCGATCCAGAACCGCTGGCGGGCTGAGATGCCCATCTCTGCCCCAGGCCCGTTGCCGACCGTGGTGGAACAGTCCGGTCGTGGAGACCGCGCCTTCGACATCTACTCAAGGCTGCTCAGGGAACGGATCATCTTTCTCGGCACCGGCGTGGATGACGCCGTTGCCGATGCCCTTGTGGCCCAGATGCTGTTCCTCGAAGCCGAGGACCCCGAGAAGGACATTCAGATCTACATCAACTCCCCGGGGGGTTCGGTGACGGCGGGCCTGGCCATCTACGACACGATGCAGCAGGTGGCCCCTGATGTGGTGACCATCTGCTACGGCCTGGCAGCGAGCATGGGTGCCTTCCTGCTGTCTGGAGGCTGCAAAGGCAAGCGCCTGGCTCTGCCCAACGCCCGGATCATGATCCACCAACCCCTTGGCGGCGCCCAGGGCCAGGCCGTTGATATCGAGATCCAGGCCAAGGAGATCCTCTTCCTCAAGGAAACGCTCAATGGTCTGATGGCCGACCACACCGGTCAGCCCCTGGACAAGATCGCTGAAGACACCGATCGCGACTACTTCCTTTCCCCGGCAGAAGCGGTTCAATACGGCCTGATCGATCGGGTGGTGGACAGCTCCGGGGGCGAAGGAATCGTTACGGAGGGCTGACAAGCCGCTCTCCTGTCCCGATCCTGAGTTCCAGGGAGACCGCCCGGTCGCTTCCTGTTCTCTTGATGTCCCCGGCGTTCGATGGCCAAGTTTGATGCCCATCTGAAGTGCTCCTTCTGCGGGAAGTCCCAGGACCAAGTGCGCAAGTTGATCGCCGGACCGGGCGTGTACATCTGCGATGAGTGCATCGATCTCTGCAACGAGATCCTGGATGAAGAGCTGGTGGACAGCCAGGGCAATCGGGGCCAGGCAGCTGACAGCAGCCGCAAGGCAGCGCCTGCTGCCAAGAAGAGCGGCAAGCCCGCGCCGACCCTGGCCTCGATCCCCAAACCTCAGCAGATCAAGAGCTTCCTAGATGAGCAGGTGGTGGGCCAGGAGGCCGCCAAGAAGGTGATGTCGGTGGCTGTGTACAACCACTACAAACGCCTGGCCTGGCAGGGAGATGGCCAGGGTGAAACGGAGCAGACCGCCACCCGGCTGCACAAGAGCAACATCCTGCTGATCGGTCCCACCGGCTGCGGCAAAACCCTGCTGGCCCAGACCCTGGCCGAGATGCTCGATGTGCCCTTTGCCGTGGCCGATGCCACCACCCTCACCGAAGCCGGTTACGTGGGTGAGGACGTGGAAAACATCCTGCTCAGGCTGCTGCAGAAGGCCGATATGGATGTGGATCAGGCCCAGCGCGGCATCATCTACATCGACGAGATCGACAAGATCGCCCGCAAGAGCGAAAACCCCTCTATTACAAGGGATGTGTCCGGTGAGGGGGTGCAGCAGGCCCTGCTGAAGATGCTCGAAGGAACGGTCGCGAATGTGCCTCCGCAGGGGGGCCGCAAGCACCCGTATCAGGACTGCATCCAGATCGATACCAGCCAGATCCTGTTCATCTGCGGCGGTGCCTTTGTTGGCCTCGATGAGGTGGTGCAGAAGCGGATGGGCCGCAATGCCATCGGCTTCATGCCCACGGACGGCCGCGGCCGCAGCCGTGCCAACCGTGAGCTGCAGACCACCCAGGTGCTGCGCCACCTGGAACCGGATGATCTGGTGAAGTACGGCCTGATTCCTGAATTCATCGGCCGGATGCCGGTGAGTGCCGTGCTGGAACCGCTGGATGAAAGCGCCCTGGAATCGATCCTCACCGAGCCCCGCGACGCCCTGGTGAAGCAGTTCCGCACCCTGCTGAGCATGGACAACGTGCAGCTGCAGTTCGAACCGGCCGCCATCCACGCCATCGCCCAGGAGGCCCATCGCCGTAAAACCGGCGCCCGTGCACTTCGGGGCATCGTTGAGGAGTTGATGCTGGATCTGATGTACGACCTCCCCTCCCAAAGCACAGTGAAGGAATTCACGATCACCCAGGCGATGGTGGAGCAGCACACCGGCGGCAAAGTACTCCCCCTGCCGGGCACCGAACAGCAGAAAACCGCCTGACGTCCATCACTGATCGAAATGTCTGCCGCTGACCACCTGCAGGTGCCGCGTCAGCACGGCCTGTTCCACCACCACGGCATCGATCTGGGCGATGGCACCGTGGCGCACTACCTAGAGGGCCGCGAAATCCTGCGCAGTTCCACGGACGACTTCAGCCAGAGACAAGCCCTGACCGTGATCGCCCATGCCGATGCCTCACCGACACGGGTGACCCTGCAACGGGCCATGAGCCGTATCGGCGAGCAGAACTACAACCTGCTGTTCAACAACTGCGAGCACTTCGCCACCTGGTGCAAGACCGGCCGCCACCGCAGCGGCCAGATCGACTCCGCTTTGGAACGGGCCCGGCACTGGAGCGGCCTGATGCCGGCGGCTCTGATGCGCGGCCTGGAGCTATTGGTGCAACAGGGACTGTTGGACGACAACGCGCGCCAGTTGGCAAGCCAGGGAGTGGCCAAGCTGGAACGGCTGCGTCAGAAGCTGCTGGGCAAACTCGAAATCCTGCTGCAACAAGCAAGAGAAGGTGGCAATCAGACGCTGCTACTGAGCGGACAGAGCCTGGCGGATGAACTGACAGCGGTGGAGGAGTTGAAGCAGCGGATTGATTCACTTCTGGAGCGGCCAGCCGCCCTGCCCCCAGCCGACAAATCTGAGTAATCTCCCCGTAACGACTGCAGCGCATGAGTACGGCCTACCAGCCGCTGCATCACAAATACCGGCCCCAGCGCTTCGATCAGCTGGTGGGCCAGGAGGCCATTGCCGCCACCCTCGGCCATGCCCTCACAAGCAACCGCATCGCGCCGGCTTACCTGTTCAGCGGGCCCCGCGGCACCGGTAAAACCTCTAGCGCCAGGATCCTGGCGCGATCGCTCAACTGCCTCAACAGCGACGGTCCCACACCAGAACCCTGCGGCACCTGTGAGCTGTGCACCACGATTGCGGCGGGCACAGCCCTGGACGTGATCGAGATCGATGCCGCCTCCAACACCGGCGTCGACAACATCCGTGAGCTGATCGAACGCTCGCGCTTCGCACCGGTGCAGGCGCGCTGGAAGGTGTATGTGGTGGATGAATGCCACATGTTGTCCACCGCAGCGTTCAATGCGCTGTTGAAAACCCTGGAGGAACCGCCGCCGCAGGTGGTGTTCGTGCTGGCCACCACGGACCCGCAACGGGTGCTGCCCACGATCCTCAGCCGTTGTCAGCGCTTTGATTTTCGCCGCATTCCCCTCGATGCACTCGAGGCGCACCTCAGCTGGATTGCTGAGCAGGAGGCCATCGAGATCCAACCGGAGGCGATTCATGTGGTGGCCCTGCGCTCCCAGGGTGGACTGCGCGATGCCGAGAGCCTGCTGGATCAACTGAGCCTGCTGCCGCCTCCGATCGAAGCCACCGCGGTATGGGATCTGCTGGGGGCCGTGCCCGAACAGGAACTGCTGCAACTGGTGCAAGCGATGAGCAGCGCTGAACCGGTGGCCCTGCTGGAAGCTACCCGCAATCTGCTGGATCGGGGCCGCGACCCGGGCGCCGTGCTGCAGGGCCTGGCCGGGATCCTGCGCGATCTGGTGCTGATGGCTGCGGCACCGGACCGGCCGGAACTGACCGGTGTGTCACCCCAATTCCGCGACCAGCTGCCGCCCCTCGCCAAAGCCCTGGGCCGCGCCCGCTTGTTGCAGTGGCAGGCGCAGCTGCGGGGCAGCGAACAGCAACTGCGCCAGAGCGTGCAACCGCGGCTGTGGCTGGAGGTGCTGCTGCTGGGCTTGCTGGCGGAGGCGCCAGCTGCAGCACCAGCAACATCTGCACCCGTTACCGCAGCCGTGCCGTCACAAACGGCTCCAGCGATCACACCCACGCCAGCGGTTCCTGCCCCATCGCCAACACCGTCTGCAGCTCCTGCAACGGCTCCGGAGCTGCCCAAGGTGGCGCCAGCTGCTGCAGAGGGTGCAGCGCCCAACCTGGCGGAGCTATGGCAACAGATCCTCGGCAGCCTGGAGTTGCCCTCCACCCGGATGCTGCTGTCGCAGCAGGGGCAGTTGGTACGGCTCGATGCCAACAGAGCAGTGGTGCAGGTGGCCAGCAACTGGATGGGCATGGTGCAAAGCCGGGCTGCCTTGCTGGAACAGGCCATGGCCAAAGCCCTGGGGGGATCACGCCAGTTGGTGCTGGAAGCCAGCAGTGGCGGAGCAGCGCCGAAGGTTCAGCCACCACCAGCGGCGGTGGTCACCCCACCGGTGATCAACACGCCAAGTCCAACTCCTGAGCCAACGCCACCAGCCCAGACCAGAGCAGCTCCAGCTGCGACTCCGCAATTGCCCGAACCTGTTTCACAAGCCCCCAAGCCTCCAGAACCCAAGAGGCCGCCTGCCAACACGAGCGAACCTTCAGGTCTGGACCGCCAAGCGAAAAATCTGGCCGATTTCTTCAACGGTCAGGTGCTGGATATGGACAACCCAGAAGTCTGAAGACCTCTCTTGGCACGATATCTCTATTATTTGGTTAAGAGATCGATGAAATATCGTGCCAATCAGGCGCCAGCCGTGACCTGCTCGCCCCCGTGGCTGGTTTTGGCCCAGACCAAACGCTTGGGCAGCAATGCCATCCGCAACGTCACCCACGGAATCACCACAAACCAGTGGCTCAGATACACCATCGCCACCAGCAGGTGCCACACACCAGGCCTTGGAATCAACGGCCCCTCATTGCGTCCACGACAACCGCGCCAGTACGCCAGGCCCGACACCCCGAACGCCACAAACGACAACGGCCAGTACGTGGGCACAGTACGGCTGATCACACTCGTACTCAGGTCGGCAAACGACAGCACCGGCAGGCAGTACTGGAGCAGGAAGAAGCAGGCCAGATCCCATCGCTGTCGCAACGTCAGCTGCGCTGATGTGAGCGTGGGCCAGTAATCAAAGAAGCGCTGCAAACCGCCTTCCGCCCAACGCTGCCGCTGCTTCCACAGGGCCTTCAAGCCCGGCACCGCCTCCTCCTGCACCGGCGGATCCCAGAGCATGCCCACCAGCGCGCCGTGGGTGAGCAGGCGGAAGCTCAGATCCAGGTCGTCGGTAACCGTGTCTTCATTGAAACCGCCGCTCTCCTCCAGCACCGAACGACGAATCAACTGACCGTTGCCCCGCAGTTCTGCGATGCCTCCGGAAGCCAGACGTCCGGTCTGAATCACCGCATCCAAGGCCATTTCCATCGCCTGCGACCGCGTCAGCCAATTGCAATCGGCATCAATCACCGCCTTGCGCAATTGCACCGCTGACCAGCCGCCATCGAGGGCATAGGGCACCAGCCGCTCCAGCAGATCCTCCTGCAACTGGGCATCGGCATCCAACACCAGCAACCAGTCGCCGCTCAGCTGAGCCAGTGCTGTATTCAATGCACCGGACTTGCCACCGCCGGCATTGCGCGGCCGGTGGATCACGTTCAACCCAGGATGACGTTCCGCCAGTTGATCCAGCAACTGGGGAGTGCGATCCAAGCTGCCATCGTCAATCACCCAGGTAGTGAGGCGATCAGCGGGGTAACGCAGCGCCGTCAACCGCTCCACCAGGCGCGTGACCACGCCCTCTTCATCGCGGGCCGCCACCACCACATCCAGGCTGGGCAACGATCCCCGGTCGAACTCAACAGTCTCAGCCGTATCTCCCCGCTTCAGATCAGCGCGCAGCACGGTGCGCAACCCATATCCGCCCAGAAGCATCGCCAGGCTGATGGCCGGCCACAGCGATCGCATCGGATCCAGCCAGTGGGGTGCCGCACCGGCACATCCGCAGGCGAACAGGAAAGCTGCCGACTTCACCCTGCGGTGATCACCAGATCCAGGGGTGGACGCCATGCAACCACTCAGGTGGGCAGGACTCTAAGGGGACTCCAGCGCTGGAAGCAGCGGGCCGTAGACAGTCCCTGGGTAGTAGTGGGCCAGGATCCGCTCGGTGGACCAGCCGCGCCAGGCCAGATCAATGGCACCCGACTGGGACAGTCCGGCCCCATGACCGAAGCCGCCACCCCGCACCAACCAACGCTGATCACCCTGCGGCTCAATCACGAACAGAGTGCTGGGCAGACGCCGAATAGTGCGGCGAATCCGGTCGAGCTTCAGCACCACCGGCGCACCACCATCGTTGCCGGCCACCTGCAAGGCCAGCACCCTTCCACTGCGGCCCCGCTCCAGAACGTCCAGTTGCAATGGTCCATTCAATCCGGCAGCAGACGCTCCAAGGGCCTGGCGGATCCCGCTTGCCGTCAAGGTTCGCGTCCAACGAAAACGAGGGTGGGCACTGCCATAGGCCCCTTCGCGTTGCGCCAGCAGGCTGGCCACCGCAGAGCGCTGCTGCAACGGCAACCCATGGCGCTGCTGCCAGCCGGCATCACCATCCGCCTCCGCCTTCAGGTAAGGCTGAGCGTCCATCGCCCAGGCCTCAGGCCCCGCTGCCATCACACCACCGTTTGTGGCGTGATACACGGCGCTGATCGGTTTGCCCTGCCAACTGAGCAGTCGCCCCTGGGTCGCGGTGATCGCCTGCCGCACCGCTGACCCAGCCTGCCGGGGATCGCTGTACACCTGGCACTGGGTGTCACTGCACAGGTGATAACCATCAATTCGAAAACGATGGCTGTTGGCCAGGGCCCAGGTTCGAGCCAACACGGTCTGGGCCTGCAGTGCCGCCGGCGGTGAACCCGCGCCGATCTCATGGGGCACCACCCCCTCGAGGTAACGCTCCAAGGGCACCTGTTCCACCAGCGTCCAGCTGCCGTAGGCATCCCGCTGCAAACGGAACGGACCCTGAAACACCCCTTTGCCCCAACGCAATCCCCCGGGCGCATCGATCTGCAGCGGGCCCTTCGGCGTCGTCCCCCCTTCCGGCAGCTGCAGCACCGGCTCCACGTTGGACTCCATTCGGCTGGACCAATCCCGCACCGGCAGACCCCCTGGAGCCGGAGCCCCCGCCGGCGCCCAGACCTCCCAGTCAGCCGGATGGGCCACCTCAGCGGCCACCCCAAGCGCCCGCCAACGCAGCGCCACCCGCTCCGCCGACTCAAAACTGGCAAACGGACCCGCCACCCGACGGGCCAACGCCATCGGTTGCTCCAAAGGAACGGAGCGCCAGCTGATCTGAACCGACGCTGCCGACCATCGCCGTCCGGAACGGTCCTCCAGGCTGAGGCTGCCGGATGCAGCCGTCAGCGTGAGTGGTGCCGCATCAGCGCGAGCGCCCAGATGGGCCGCCAACGACACCCACAGCAGCGGTTGTCGCCCAGTCACCGCCGGTGGCACGGCCACCGGGCGATGGGTGAGCGGCTGTTGGACGTCTACGGAACGCTGGGATTCGAGGGGAGGCGGGCTCACCTGGGCGCGGCAACCCGATGCGACCCACAGCAGCATTGTCAGGGCCAGCAACCGGATCATTGGGTGGAGGGGCACATCGAGGCGTATTCTTGTTGTTTGTGCCAGGACGAGCAGAGCAATGCCCAAGCTGAAGACCCGCAAAGCTGCCGCCAAGCGGTTCAAGGCAACCGGCACTGGCAAATTCACGCGTCGTCGTGCGTTCCGCAACCACCTGCTGGACCACAAGACCCCCAAGCAGAAGCGTCACCTCGCCACCAAGGCTGTGGTTCATGAGACCGACGAACTGCGGGTGGTGCGCATGCTTCCGTACGCCTGAAGCTTTTTCCGTCCCGATCTGATTCAACCCTTCCAACGTCATGGCTCGCGTCAAGAGAGGCAACGTCGCCCGTAAGCGCCGTAACAAGATCCTGCGGCTTGCCCGTGGCTTCCGCGGCGGCAACGGAACCCAATTCCGCACCGCCAATCAGCGGGTGATGAAGGCGTTGTGCAACGCCTACCGCGACCGTCGTCGCCGCAAGCGCGATTTCCGTCGCCTCTGGATTGCTCGCATCAATGCAGCAGCACGCATCAATGGTGTGAGCTACAGCCGTTTGATGGGTGGCCTGAAAAAGGCCGACGTTCGCCTGAACCGCAAGATGCTGGCGCAGCTGGCTGTCGTGGATCCCGGCAGCTTCAGCAACGTGGTCGCCACCGCCAAAGGCTGATTCAGCGCTGTGAATCTGCTGCCCCAGACCTACCTGCTGGGCCTGGTCGGCCTGCTGGCCATCGCCGCGGTGGTGGTCGGCAGGCAATTGCTCCGCGTGCGTCGTGACGAATCACGGCTGCAACAGTTGGAACAATCCGGCACGGCCAAGTCTCGACAGGCAGCCGATCTCTACGAACTCGGCTCCGTTCAGTTGCGCAAACGGCTTTATCCCCAGGCCACAGCAACGCTCAAACAGGCGTTGAAACGTCTGGGTGATGAACCCGATGAGGCTCGGGCCGTGATTGAAAATGCCCTGGGCTTTGCTTTAGCTGCTCAGAAGAACTACGAGGAAGCGAGCAAGCACTACAAACTTGCTCTCAAGGCCAAACCGAACTACCCGGTGGCTTTAAACAATCTGGGCTATGCCCAGGACAAGCTGCTCAAGACAGAAGAGGCGTTGACGCTTTATCGGCGCACCCTGGAGATCGAACCTGAGAACCAGACAGCGAAACGAGCTGTCAAAAAGCTTGAAAAACGGGTCTGATCGATTCAACGATCACCCAGTCTTCACCAGAGTGGTTGGACTGGCACAGGCGTCTCAGCCTGGCAGCTGCTCATGAGGGCCAAGCGGCCACCAACACCTGTGCTGGGGTCAGCGGTATTGATCAAACGAGGTGATTGCCAGCCGGTGGGACTGAAACCCTGGAGACCGAGAAACAGACCGCCAGGCTCAACACCGGCAATCAACGGATCTCCGAGGGGAATCAGATCCAATTGATCTGATTTGGCATGGAGATTGCCCTGAACCGGTGTGGTTACTGACCCCATGGTCATGCTGCCGCGCAGGTCAACCATCTGACCGATCGCCGTGACGGCACTGAGCTCCAACGTCACATCAACGGTGGGATTGCCATCAAAAGGCTCAAATGTCCCGCACCAAGTGCGTGGAAGCGTCGTCGCCAGTTCTTGGGCCCGTGCGACGGGATCGAAGCTCTCAACCTTGCCGTCGTCGATCTCCAGGGGGATCGCCAGCTGAATCGGATCCAGCGGAAGCTGTGGGTTGCTCTGGAACGGCACCTGACTGCCGACCGGAAGATCCATGGCGAGCAGGACAGGCATGAAGCGCGAGGGATGATGGAGCCACGGTAGGCCCTTTTGCTCAGACGCGTCATGGTTCCCAACCCACCCATCTCCCTGGCCCAGGGCGATGACCTGATCATTGGCGGCCGCCGCTTCCACAGTCGGCTGTTCACCGGAACCGGCAAGTACCCCTCCATGGAGGTGATGCAACAGAGCATCAAGCGGTCTGCCTGCGAGATGGTCACCGTGGCGGTGCGCCGTGTGCAGGCCGTGGCAGCCGGCCACGCCGGATTGATGGAAGCCATCGATTGGACACGCATCTGGATGCTGCCCAACACCGCGGGCTGCACCAATGCTGAGGAGGCCGTACGGGTGGCCAGGCTTGGCCGTGAACTCGCGAAGCTGGCTGGTCAGGAGGACAACACCTTTGTGAAGCTGGAGGTGATTCCCGACGGCCGTCATCTGCTGCCGGATCCGATCGGCACCCTCCAGGCAGCTGAACAACTGGTGAACGAAGGCTTCACCGTGCTGCCCTACATCAATGCTGATCCCTTGCTGGCCAAGCACCTCGAGGACGCCGGTTGCGCCACGGTGATGCCCCTCGGCTCGCCCATCGGATCAGGCCAGGGATTGAACAATGCCGCCAACATCGCTCTGATCATCGAAAACGCCTCGGTGCCGGTAGTCGTCGATGCCGGCATCGGTGTGCCCAGCGAAGCGGCTCAAGCCCTGGAAATGGGTGCCGACGCTGTGCTGGTGAACAGTGCAATCGCCTTAGCTAGAAACCCTGCCGCCATGGCTGAGGCCATGGGTCAGGCCGTGATCGCTGGACGAACAGCCTTCTGCGCCGGCCGGCTTCCCCGCCGCGAGGAGGCCTCCGCCAGTTCGCCTACGACCGGCCTGGTCAGCAGCTGATTCAGTGAAGAGACATGAAGTGACATGAAGCCTGCGACACATTGACGGTCGCTGAGCAATTGGACCCATAGCGTCCGTCCAGTCGCATCAGACCCATGCAGGTCACCACAGAAGACGGCGGACGCCTCAACGCCTTCGCCAAGGAACCCCGCATGGAGGTGATGGACCTGGAGACCAGCCGCAGCCGCGGTCGCAGCTCACTTCTGATGATGGTCGGTGGTGTTGTGCTCGTGGCTGGCTTGATGGCAGTGACCGTTGCCATCAGCTGAACTGCAGCCCACGAAAATCCCTGTAGTAGCTTGCCTGGAATGAGCGTTCCGCTCTTTCCAGCAGGAGTTTGGGGTGAAAGTTCTCGTTCTCGGCGGTGACGGCTTTTGCGGCTGGCCCTGTGCGGTGAACCTGGCGGATCAGGGCCATGACGTGCTGATCGTGGACAACCTCAGTCGCCGGAAGATCGACATCGATCTGGAGGTTGAGTCGCTCACGCCGATCGTCAGCATTGGTGAACGGCTGAAGGCCTGGGAGGAGATCGGCGGCAAGCCGATGCGCTTCGTGCACATGGATATCGCCCACGAATATCAGAGGCTGCTGGATCTGCTGCTGGAGGAGAAGCCGGACTCGATTGTTCATTTCGCCGAACAGCGGGCCGCGCCCTATTCGATGAAAAGCAGCGCCACCAAGCGCTACACCGTCGACAACAACGTCAACGGCACCCACAACCTGCTGGCCGCCATCGTGGAAAGCGGGCAGGACATCCATGTGGTGCACCTGGGCACCATGGGCGTCTACGGCTACGGCTCCCACCGCGGTGCCACCATCCCCGAGGGCTACCTCAAGGTGGAAGTTCCCCAGCCGGACGGCAGCCGTTTCGAGGAGGAGATCCTTCACCCCGCCAGCCCGGGGAGCGTCTATCACATGACGAAGACGCTGGATCAGCTTCTCTTCCTTTACTACAACAAGAACGACAAGGTCCGGATCACAGATCTGCATCAGGGCATCGTTTGGGGCACCAACACCGACGCCACCGATCGCGACCCACGCCTGACCAACCGCTTCGATTACGACGGCGACTACGGCACGGTGCTGAACCGCTTCTTGATGCAAGCGGCCATCGGTTACCCCCTCACGGTGCATGGCACCGGCGGCCAGACCCGTGCCTTCATTCACATCCGCGATTCGGTGCGGTGCGTCCAGTTGGCTATGGAGAACCCCCCCACCCAGGGCGAGCGGGTGAAGATCTTCAACCAGATGACGGAAAGCCACCAGGTGGGCGAACTGGCCAAGAAGGTGGCCGCCCTCACCGGTGCGCAGGTGAACAACCTGCCCAACCCCCGCAATGAGGCCGTCGAAAACGACCTGATCGTGGACAACCGCTGCTTTATCGAGCTGGGTCTCAATCCCACCACCCTCGATGACGGACTGCTGAAGGAAGTGGTGGAAATCGCCACCCGCTTCGCCGACCGCTGCGACCGCAACCGCATCCTCTGCACCTCTGCCTGGACTAAGACCCAGGCACAAGCCATCGGCACCGCCTCCTGATCCGGTTCAGCCCGTGAAAATCGCCTTCTTCACCGAAACCTTCCTGCCGAAGGTGGATGGCATCGTCACCCGCCTCACCAAAACAGTGAGGCATCTGGTGGAGGCCGGTGATGAGGTGATCGTGTTCTGTCCGGAGGGTTGTCCGGATGAGTACATGGGTGCCCGGTTGATCGGCGTGCCCGCCATGCCGCTCCCCCTCTATCCCGAGCTCAAGCTGGCCTTGCCACGGCCTGCCGTCTCCGAAGCGATCGACAGCTTTCAACCGGACCTGATCCACGTCGTCAACCCCGCCGTGCTGGGCCTGGGGGGCATCTGGCTGGCGAAAAGCAAATCGATTCCGCTGATTGCCAGCTACCACACCCACCTGCCGAAGTACCTCGAGCACTACGGCATGGGCATGCTCGAACCCCTGCTGTGGGAATTGCTCAAGGCCGCCCACAACCAAGCGCTGCTCAACCTCTGCACCTCCACCGCCATGGTGCAGGAACTGAGCGACAAAGGCATTCAGAACACTGACTTGTGGCAGCGGGGCGTCGACACCGACCTGTTCCGTCCCGAACTGCGCTCAGACACGATGCGAGCGCGACTCCTGGGGGGCCATGACGACCGCGGCGCCCTGTTGTTGTATGTGGGCCGGCTGTCTGCCGAGAAACAGATCGAACGGATCCGTCCGGTACTGGAAACCCTTCCGGACGCCCGATTGGCTTTGGTGGGCGACGGTCCGCATCGCCAGCAACTGGAAAAGCATTTCGAGGGCACCGCCACCACCTTCGTGGGATATCTGGCCGGCGAAGAACTCGCCGGTGCCTACGCCAGCGGCGATGCCTTCCTCTTCCCCTCCAGCACGGAAACCCTTGGCCTGGTGCTGCTGGAGGCCATGGCCGCAGGCTGCCCCGTGGTGGGCGCCAACCGCGGCGGAATCCCTGACATCATTAGCGACGGTGTGAATGGCTGCCTCTATGAACCCGATGGCGCCGATGGCGGTGCCGCCAGCCTGATCGAAGCCAGCCAACGCCTGCTGGGCAACGCCGCCGAGCGCCAGAGCCTGCGCAGTGCCGCCCGCTCCGAAGCGGAACGCTGGGGCTGGGCTGGAGCAACCGAACAGCTGCGTGGCTATTACCGGCAGGTGCTGGAGCGAGAGCTCAGCGCGGCGGCCTGACCTTTAGTCCTCACGGGTTCGGTTCCATTCCGCCAGGACCGCTTTCGCCATCGGCAGGGCATGCACGGATCCACCGCCAGGGGTGTTCTGAGCGAAAGCGACCACAACAATCTCACCATCGGGATAGGGGGCATAGGAACCAAACCAGGCATGGTCCGGACCGCCGGTGCTGTCCTCAGCGGTGCCTGTCTTGCCGGCTGCTGGTGGAATGCCTGGTCCGTTGAGTCCAAACCCCGTTCCCGCCGACACCACCTTGCGCAACCCCGCTCGGATCGTGGCCAACGTGGACGCTTTCATCGGCACCTTGCGGCGGTGATCAGCATCCAGCCAGTCGGTGGTTCCCTGGGCCAGATGCGGTGTCACCAGCCAACCGCCGTTGGCAAACACCGCGTAGGCACGGGCCAGCTGCAGCGGCGTGATCTGCACCACAGACTGACCGATCGACGCACTGGCCATGTCCTCAGGAATCCAGGGAACCGTCCCCGGTTTCGCCCAGCCACGACCCGCCGCGGCCCAGGTCTCATCACCCACCAATCCGACACTTTCCTCCCAGCCGATCTCAATACCGGTCTTCTGTTGAAAGCCCAGCTGATCAGCCGCCCTTTTCAGCGCCTTGGACCCGGCACCGACTCCTACTTGATAGAAGAAGGTATTGCTGGAGAAACGCAGGGCATCGGCATACCCGATATGGCCGAATCCAACACCGTTGTGATCGGGGAAGCAATGGCCGCCGTAGATGATGCAAGCCGTGGTGTGCAACTTGATGTCCGGCGGGAACTTGCCTGATTCCATCCCCGCCATCGCCGTCACTGGCTTCCAGGTGCTGCCGGGGTCGTAGGGGTTCATCGCCCTAGACAGCAATGGCTTCTTTGGATTGGAAAAGAGCGCGTCGTATTCCTTCTGCGTGGTGATCAGCTTGGAAAAAAAGTTGGGGTCAAATCCCGGTTTGCTCGCCAGCGCAAGGATGGCGCCATCCTTGGGATTAAGGGCCACCACCGCCCCACCCGGCTTGTCCGCCAGCGCTGTTTCCGCCGCCTGCTGCAGATCGAGATCCAACGTGAGGGTGAGGTCCTGCCCCGCCACCGACGGGCGATCACCCAGATTCCGCTGCACCTCCCCCATCGCGTTCACCTCCAGCATCTGACCGCCCCACTTGCCGCGCAGATGGGACTCATAGGCCGCTTCCACCCCCGTGCGTCCGATGCGGTCGCGGATTCTGTAACCCCGTTCGGCAAGGGTTTCGTACTCCGATTCCGTGATCGGCTGGGTGTATCCCAAGGCATGGGCGGCCAGGGTGCCATGGGGGTAGTTGCGCAGGATGTCCACATCCACCTGGGCCCCCTTGAGACCAAGCGCTTGCTCGCGGAAGCGCAGCACCTGCTCTGGCCGTAGATCCAGGGCCAGGGTGGTGCGATATCCATCCCGATCCGGTCCGCGCTGACGTTCCCGATCCAGCTTGGCCGGGTCGAGGTTCAGCAGCCGCGCCAGACGATCCCTCAGATCCGGCCAGTCCGCGTCTCCCACCAACCGTGGCTCGAGATACAACGAATAGCTGAGTCGGCTTGTGGCCAACACCCGTCCCTTACGATCCAGCAAACGTCCACGGATCGGCGACCGCGGCACCAGACGGATGCGGTTCTCATCAGCCAATTCCCGGTAACGAGCGCCCTCCAGCAACTGCATCCACACCAGGCGGCTCACCATGGCGCCGCAAAACAGCAGCACCACCAGCAACAGCACCAACGGTTGCTGACGTAGGCCGGTCTGCCGCTGCTGGATCGATCCCGCCACAGTTCAGTCGCCCTGGAGCTGAGCCTTCAGGGCTGCCAGGCGTTGATCAATGCGCTGCAAGGTGACCAACAACTCCTCCCGCTCATCTTCGGGTTCCTCAACAGACACCGCCACGGGCATCACAGGATTACCCAGTCCAGGGCTGACGGCATCAAGCTGTTCGCGCACACTGCGGGCCGTGGGCTCTCCCTCCTGGCGCAGATCATCCAACGGGTCTGCGGACCCCGTCGTGAAGGCCTGCACCACCTTCGATGGCCCCCCCTGACGGGCCCGCTCCACCACCGCCAAACCCACAGGCAAAATCTCCTGCATCAGCGACAGACGCAGTTGGTCGAGGGGATTGTCCGAGCCGGATTCGGCGGCCATGGGGCCTGTTCAGCGAACTCCAGTCTGTCCTGACGGCAGGGTGAGTGTCGGGCAGGCCGACGGACTGGCCCCAAGTGACCAGCCCCCGACCGCGCTGAGCACCATCAGCATCACCATCGGCACCAGGGCCTTGTGGGTGGTGTCCATGCCGAACCACTCCCGCCAGGCCTGCCAGGTGCGGTTGCGCTCAAAGCGGCGCTGTTCACGAACCTCCTCGCGGCTGCGGCGACGCAGCGCTTTATCCACCCAGCGCTCGAAGGCCTTCTTCTTGGTGATCGTCATCTTGCGCTCCACCTCGAGCATCTGGCCGGACCCCAGCTCGGGGTGGAAGGTGCTGATCAGATCGAGGCTCTTGAGGAACATCTCCACCGCACCGTCATGGACAGCGGTCTGGTGGTCATCCAGCTCACCCCAATCCAGTTCGGGGTAGAAGCGACGGCGGTTGGCGGTGATCTGATCCTCCGTCAGCTGACCCGGTTCCCGCAGCCAGCGGTCGGTGTTGCTGTCGAACCGTCGCCAGTACAGAAATGGGTTCAGGTAGACGGTGCGACCACCCAGCTGAATGCTGTCCTGCTGCAAACGCCGTTGCAGCTGCAGGTCCTGCGGTTGGGTCGCCGTCACGTCAAGGAAGCCGGTGGCCCAAGATATCGACCCCGGACCACTGGATCCAGCCCTATTCCCACTCGATCGTGCCCGGCGGTTTGCTGGTGATATCCAGCACCACCCGGTTCACCCCCTTCACCTCATTCACGATGCGATTGGAGATGGTCTCCATCAGGTCGTAAGGCAACCGTGACCAATCGGCGGTCATGCCGTCTTCGCTGGAGACGCAGCGCAGCACAATCGGCCAGGCATAGGTCCGCTTGTCCCCCATCACCCCGACTGAGCGAACGGGCAGCAACACGGCGAAGGCCTGCCAGATCTCGTGATAGAGCCCGGCCTCGCGGATTTCCTCCCGCACGATCAGGTCGGCATCCCGCAGGCAGTTGAGCTTCTCGTCGGTGACCTCCCCCAGGATGCGGATCGCCAAGCCAGGGCCGGGGAAGGGATGGCGGCGGACGATCTCCTCCGGCAGGCCCAGGGCACGCCCCACCTTGCGCACCTCGTCCTTGAACAACTTGCGCAACGGTTCCACCAACTTGAACTGCAGATCCTTGGGCAAACCGCCCACGTTGTGGTGGCTCTTGATCTTCACCGCCACCCGCTCACCGGTCTTGGGATCGACATTGGTACCGGCGCTTTCGATCACATCCGGGTACAAGGTTCCTTGCGCCAGGTAGTCGAACGGTCCGAGGCGCTTGCTCTCCTCTTCGAACACACGGATGAATTCCGTGCCGATGATCTTGCGCTTCTCCTCCGGATCGGTGATCCCCTTCAGCTTGCTGATGAAGCGTTGGCGGGCATTGATGTACTCCACATGAATATTGAACTTCCGATCGAAGAAGTCCATCAGGAACTCCGGCTCCCCTTTCCGCATGAAGCCCTGGTCGATGAACATGCAGGTGAGCTGATCACCAATCGCTTTCTTCAACAGGAAAGCGAGGGTTGAGGAATCGACTCCACCGGACAGGGCCAGCAGAACCCGCTTCTCGCCCACCTGCTCCCGCACCACCGCGACGGCCTCATCGATGAAGGCGCTGGTGGTCCAGTCCGGCTCACAGCCACAGATGTGGTATACGAAATTGCGGATCAGAGCCATGCCGCAGGTGGAATGCACCACCTCGGGGTGGAACTGGACGCCGTAGAGGCGACGCTGCAGATGGGCAACCGCGGCTTCCGGGGTGTTGGCGGTGTGCGCCAGGCGAACAAATCCCTCGGGCAGGGCCTTCACCGAGTCGCCATGGCTCATCCACATCGTGGATCCACCGGTGACGTTGGTGAGCAGATCGGTGGGATCATCCACCTCCAGCGGTGCCTTGCCGTATTCGGCCTTGCCGCTGGCAGCTTCCACCACACCTCCCAGCTGCTGCACCATCAGCTGCATGCCGTAACAGACCCCCAGCACCGGGATGCCCAGCTCCCAGATCGCCGGATCACAGAGGGGCGCGTGCTCGGCGTACACCGAACTGGGACCGCCGCTGAGGACGATCCCCTTCGGCTGCATCGCCCGCAACTCCTCCGCTGAGGTGCTGTAACCGAGCACCACCGAAAACACCTCGGTTTCGCGCACGCGCCGGGCGATCAGCTCCGAGTACTGGGAGCCGAAATCAAGGATGACGATGGCCGGCTGACGCTGACCGTCGGACGAAGACTGGGACATCGCTCCTGAAAGGTGTCTGTCGCTCTGGGTCGAGCGTCAATCCTGCAGCGTAAAGAAGCGCTCTTCCGCCATCGGCCCACGCCAGCGCAGCGTCCTGCTCCGGTCAAACAGAACGGCCGCAATGCGCAAGGACCAATCGCCATAGCGGGCGATGTAAGCCTGGCTGCGCTGTTCCACCGTCGCCGCCAGCAACCGCCCTAGATCCATCGCCGTTTCAGGATTCAGGCGTTGGAATGCATCCTCCACCGATGCTGCGGCACGCAGGTGACGCAGCTCCTCGAGGCTGAGACCTACGTCGAGCCCCAGGGCCGTCAGCACCTCCAACCTGCCGTCTGCCAGGTGGTGGTGGGTGTGAAAGATGCCACCAGCCAGTTTGATCAATTTGCCGTGGTAACCCAGCAGCAACAGATCCTTCACACCGGCTTCCGCAGCAGCCACCAGCACCGGTCCAAGCCAGTTACCCACCTTCAGCAGTGGCGATAGCCCCGCCCGCCGCGCCAGATCCAGACCGTTTTCACCGATCACCAGCGCCACAGACCCGCCAAAGCCCGGATCGGCCACCAGAGCCCGAAGCTCACGAAGCACCTGCTCCAACTGCTCCGGTGCCGCGCTCTGCTGCACCTCCGCCTGGGTTCCGATTAGTGCCAAGCCATCCACCACACCGAAGGCGGCATTGCTGGTGCGCTCCGCCAGGCTGCGACCGCGGGGCAGCACCGGTTCCACCTCCAGGCCCTGCCCGGGAGGCAACAACGGCAGCAGGGTGCACTCCAGCAGCTGTCGGGCATAGGTCGACAGGCAGGCATCACCCCCGGCACCAATCCGTCCGACCCCCTCACCGGGCATGAGCACAAGGCCTTGATCCGCACTGGGGGTCCAGGCGACGCGCACCCAGATCTCCAGATCGCGGGTGAGGTCCAACCCTGGGCCGGGATCACAGCGGCTGATGGCCAGGGCCTGGTCGTCGCTCAACCGAGCCGCCGAACGCACCGGCACCAGTAGAGGCTCACCACCATCGGGCTGCACCACCTGCTGATTTGGCTCAAACGGATGCCCCAACAGCGCTCGCAGGGCTGCCCGCGCCGCTGAGGCCACCCACACCGGCAAGGTGAGGCCACCGGATGTGCCGCTCGAAGCAGAGGATGCGATGGGACATGAGACGCTGTTTTCTAGACTCGCCGATTGGCTCCCTCCACGCCGTGCAGGACAAGCTCACCCTGATGATTCCGGGTCCGACCCCGGTGCCCGAGTCAGTGCTCAAGGCCATGGGGCGCCACCCGATCGGCCACCGCAGTGGTGAGTTCCAGGCCGTTGTTCAACGCACCACGGAACAGCTGAAATGGCTGCACCAGACCCAGGGTGATGTGCTGGTGATAACCGGCAGCGGCACCGCCGCCATGGAGGCCGGCATCATCAACACCCTCAGTCGCGGCGACAAGGTGCTCTGCGGCGACAACGGCAAATTCGGTGAGCGCTGGGTGAAGGTTGCGCGCGCCTACGGACTGGAGGTGGAGGTGATCCAAGCCGAGTGGGGCCAACCCCTCGACACGGAAGCCTTCCGCCTGGCCCTGGAAGCCGACAGCGCCAAGGCGATCAAAGCGGTGATCCTCACCCATTCCGAGACGTCCACCGGCGTTATTAACGACCTGGAGACCATCGCCCGCCATGTGAAGGCCCACGGCACCGCCCTGACCATCGCGGACTGCGTCACCAGCCTCGGGGCCACCGATGTACCCATGGACGCCTGGGGCGTGGATGTGGTGGCCTCCGGATCCCAGAAGGGCTACATGCTTCCCCCCGGCCTCAGCTTTGTGGCCATGGGCGAACGGGCCTGGCAGGCCTATGAACGCTCGGATCTGCCGAAGTTCTATCTGGACCTGGGCCCTTACCGAAAAACCGCCACCAAGAACAGCAACCCCTTCACTCCGGCGGTCAATCTCTATTTCGGCCTGGAAGCTGCTTTGGAGATGATGCAGAACGAGGGCCTGGAAGCGATCTTTGCCCGCCATGCCCGCCACCGATCAGCCGCCCAGGCGGGGATGAAAGCGATCGGCCTGCCGTTGTTTGCGGCTGAAGGACACGGCAGCCCAGCCATTACCGCTGTGGCTCCCGATGGCATCGATGCCGAGCAATTGCGTAAAGCCGTGAAGGAGCGCTACGACATCCTTCTGGCGGGCGGTCAGGATCACCTGAAGGGCAAAGTGTTCCGCATCGGCCACCTTGGTTATGTCTGCGATCGCGATGTCTTGACCGCCGTGTCCGCCATTGAAGCCACACTTCAGTCGTTGGGTTTGCACAGCGGCAACATGGGTGCTGGCGTCGCGGCAGCAGCAACAGCACTCAGCTGAAACAGAAGACGGCGAGAGCGATCTCGCCATTTTGCGGGTGTAATTCAGTGGTAGAATGTCAGCTTCCCAAGCTGAACGTCGCCGGTTCGAATCCGGTCGCCCGCTTGACGACAAAACAAATTAATTTCTGGGTTTAATCAACTGCAGCACTTGTGGACCGCTGCTCTGGGCACGACGCTCCTGATCCAGAGCCTTCAGGATTAGCGAGCCAGCTTCTGAATACTGGCCTCCCTCAGCGACGAGCTTGGCTTTGTCAAACAGATTTTGCGCAGCTCGCGAAAAAGCATCACGCTGATCAAGTGATGAATCGGCCTTTGAAATCGTAAGCATCAATATCAATAGAAATTAATCTTTTCTGAATCTTACCGGCAAACTTTCAACTTTCCACTCAATCGTTTTTCAGGTTCCCGGCTCTTCAGCATTACCGCCAAGGTCTGCAATTCGATCACGCAAGGTCGAGCAGCGGGACTGATCACCTCGTGCTTCAGCAAGTGCAAGAGCAAACTCGAGTTTCTCAAGCTGGTGACCACCTTCAATGAATCCGGAACGGGACCGGACGGACATGCCGTGAAGCGTGGTGGATGAATGGGTCACGGTGCAAGCACCTGAGGCAGGGATGGTGGGGGCCATAGTTGCCTTTCTTTTTATTTTGGCACCTTTGGCCACCCCTATGCGGCCATGTCGTGACCGTGGTGGTCATGGCCGTGGTGGTCATGCACCTCATCACTGAGATCTGAAGCCTCCAGCGCAACTGGAAAATCCAGCGTGTCCGTGGACTGCAGCAACTGACGTGTTTCCTGCAGCAGCTGCTCGATGCCATCGAGTGTGGCCAACTCCTCGTCAGGCACCTGATGAACCGACTCCAGCTGCTGACGCACTTGAAGCTCCAACGCTTCCTGGCGTTGCTCCAACTTCACCAAACGCTGGGTGAGGGCCGTGATGGTCTCAGCCAGGTCTTCAGCGGTGCGCGTGATCCTGAACGACACGGAGGAGCTCATGGCCGGGGACGACACTGCGCCGATGACAACACAGGAACGTCGGTGGCTCAAGATCAAGGAATCCCACGCCACCGCATCCGATGCCCCCTCTGGCAACGCTGCTGCTCTACACGCTGGCCGGCACGACGGTGGGGTTGCTGGCGCTGCTGAGCGGTATCCCCGCCGCGCCTCTCGCCGGTGCAATCCTGGGCGCTGGTCTGCTGAGCATGAGCGGCAGCCTGGAGCAGGCGTCCTGGCCATCAGGAACCCGCACAGCCCTGGAAATCGGCATCGGCACCGTGATTGGCACCGGCCTCAGCCGAACCTCCCTTGATCAGCTGCAGACGCTGTGGCGACCGGCGTTGCTGATCACTCTCACCCTGGTGCTCACCGGCATCGTGGTGGGCCTGTGGAGCAGCCGCCTGCTGGGGATCGATCCCGTCATCGCGCTGCTTGGAGCCGCTCCTGGCGGCATCAGCGGCATGAGTCTGGTGGGAGCGGAATTCGGCGTCGGCGCAGCCGTGGCCGCACTGCATGCGGTGCGCCTGATCACCGTTCTGCTGGTCTTGCCACTGGTGGTCCGGATGATTAGCCCTGGACAGTGACCCTGGCATCGATACCTTGAGATCAACTCAGCCACGGTGTCCTTTCATGCTTCGCTCCACCGCCCAACGGATTCTGTGCAGCGCCGGCGTGATCGTCGGATTGCTATGTGGATCCAGCACGGCATGGGCAGGCACCGACACCGAAGAAAAGGGTGCGCAGGTGTATTGCTTCATGCGCAGCAGCGGCAATGCCCATGACGTGAGCTGGAACGCCGCCTACGCCCTGATCAAGCGGCAGAGCCGCGGACTGTTCAAAACATCACCGGAACATGCCTCTGTGATGATCACAGAAGCTGTGGTCAAGGACCCCGGCACATTCCCTGACTGCGGTCAGTTCCTCGGCGATCTGTTCGGCGGGGCAACCACCGCCACTGCAGCAAGCCTTGGCAGCACCTCAACGCCAACCCAGACCAATACCTCCTTCAGCAGCGACGGTTACGCCGCCAGCGAGGCCGAGCGTTACAGCTACTGATCACCGCTGGCGTCCTCACCTCGCCCTGGTTCTTGGTCTGCTGCTGATCAGCGGCTGTCAGAGCGCACCACAACCAACGACTGACTTGACCCTGGCCACCAGCAGCTGCCTGGAGGATCTTGCGTCCAATCAGCTGCGTTCAGCCCTACAACGCTGCAACAACAGTGTGGAAACCTTCCCAGATCAACCGGAACCCTGGCGGGATCGTTCGCTGGTGCAGACCCTGCTCGGCCAGCACGATCAGGCCTGCCGTGATGTGGAACAGGCGATCGCTCTGATGGATGACGGTGCGGATCCGATGCTTCGCCATGAACTCGAGGTGCGTCAGGCCACCTGCAAACAACGCCGCACCATCAACGGCAAGGACTGACGCTCCAGCGTCAACCGACGGGGGCCCAACAGGATCTCGATCCGTTCCGCCTTGCTGGCCACCAAACCATCCACAAGCTGATCCGCCGGCCCCAGCTGCAACCAATGACAGGTGAGCACCTCATCTTCCATCCCCAGGCGATGGCAGCGGTCTTCGGCCTGCGCCACATCACCCGGCGTCCAGGGGCGCTCCAGCAACACCACATGCCTGGCCCGGTGCAGGGTGAATCCAAGAGCCCCGGTACCAAAAGTTGCCAGCAGCAGATCCTCTCCCCCCTGCTGAAAGCAATCCACCGCCTGCTGCCGCTCCACCGGCCGTTGACGACCGGTGAGCAGGGCTCCACCCAATCGCTGCTGCAACAACTGCAGCGGTTCCACAAATCCGCTGAACAGAACTACTGCCTCGCCGGCTTGCAACAGCGTTCGCACGAGGGTTTCCGCCGCAGGGAGCTTGAACTCGGCTGCAACCCGGCGCAGTGCGGTCAGCACCGCCAACGGTTCCGCATCGGACCGCACCTCACCCTTGAGGGCTCGACGCCGAAAGTCGTCCACCAACAGATCAATGCGATGGTCGAATCCAAGGGATTCAGCGTCTGACAAGGCAATGGGGTGCTCACGGCGTTGCTTGGGCGGCAGCTCCAGCACCTGAGCCTTGCGGCGATGGAGAATCAGCGGCCGTGTGAGACGGCGCAATTCTTCGAGCTGGGTGGCACCACTGGCCTGCCAACGCCGTTGCCCCCGCTGCTCACGCCAATGCCCCTGGCAATAGCGCTCCTCAAACTGGCGTTGATCCCTGGCAATCGGATGGTCCATCGCCGCCAGCAAGGGATAGAGCTGAGCCGGACGACCGTTTTTCATCGGTGTACCCGTGAGCATCCAGATCGCCCGTAGCCGGGGGTGACGCGCCAGCCGCAACAGGGCTGCCGTGCGGTTGGCCTGCAGGGATTGGGCGAAATGCGCCTCATCCACCACCAACAGCGTTCCAGCCGGTGGAAGCTCAGCAGGCAAACGCGCCCAGCTCACCAACTCCGGCTGGAGATCCACCGTCTCCGCTTCCCGGCGCCAATGGGCATGCAGCCCCACCGGCGCCACCACCATGACTCTCAGCTCAGCGCAGCGGACCATGGCTCTGGCCGCCAGCAGTGCCGTCAACGTTTTGCCGAGCCCCATCTCATCGGCAAGAACAGCTCCGCGTCTCGCCAGCAGCCAACGGGCTCCACTGCGTTGATGGGGGAGTGGCCGCCGGCCATCCCGCAACGCCATCGTCAGATCGGCGGCCGCCACCAGATCACGGTGGGGGGGCAATGGCGGCAAAGGGTGGTGACACCAATCCAGCCATTGCTGCAGTTGGGGGGTAACAGGAAATCGCGTCCCGAAACCCTGGATCAACGCTGCAGCTGCCGCCAGAGGAAACTCCCAGCCCCTGGACGGCCCCATCCAACTACCACGGGGCCGGATCCGCCGCAATTGCGCCTGGGTGACGGCGTCAAAAGGACAGACCACACGGATGAGTCCGGCAGCCGATAGGTCAAGCCCGCAGGAGAGCGATCCGGAATCGGAAATCAAATCCCCCACAAACCATCACTTTAGTTTGGCTAAGGTGGAAAACAAGGGCTCGCAAACATCTTCAACTCTTCGGCCAAAGATCGCCCAAAATGCAGCCGTCGACACATTGACGGCCGGGACTTCCGAGGCAAACTTTACTCAACCGAAAATATTCGGATGCATAACCGGGATGCAGTTTTTCTTGATGAACTCTGTCCCAAATTGCGCGTCCGACGCTGGAGACAATCACTTCACATTTACACCGGCAAAAGTTGTATTTATTGCGGTAAACCTTCGGAATCCATTGATCACATTCTTCCCCGTGCCCGCGGTGGCTTGAGCGTCACCGAAAATTGCGTCCCGGCTTGCCTGTCCTGCAACGGTCATAAATCCGATGCCGATGTTTTCGACTGGTACCGCCGACAGCGCTTTTATGACCCCAGACGTGCCATGGCCATTCGGGCCTGGATGGATGGTGACCTGCGCCTCGCCCTGCGATTGCTGCAGTGGGCGCACCCTCAGGACGCTTCCTTGCCCAAGCCGGATGGCGGCATGGAATTGAGCTTTCAACCGGCCTAAGGTTCACCAGACGCGACAAGCTTCAGCGGAGTGGTGGCGCTGGCAAATGGACGCCTGAGAACGAGGATCCTCAGGCGCCAAGGTCATCGCTCCGACCAGAACAGCCAGAGCGACAATGACCCGTGTTGCAATCACGCGTCGTTGAGCGGGTGCGGTCGGCAGACAACTTGCAGTCATGACGGCAGCGGTGAACTGATACAGGTGTACTGATGCTGTCCGATCTTGTCAACCGATCCCAACCACTCGCCCGGGATGCACGGGTGCTGGTGCTCGGTGGCGGCTACAGCGGTGGTCACCTAACACGGCTACTCAGGGCCCTCGGCACCACCGTGCGCTGCAGTCGCCGCAGCCTGAGCTCTCCGGAAGCTGATCTCGTCTTCGACAGCACAGCCGGGCTGATCCCAACGTCGAGAGATCTGGACGGCATTACCCACGTGCTCTCCACCATTCCCCCGACAACCGAGGGCCACGACCCGGTGCTCACCCACCTCGGGTCGCAGCTGAAAGAGCGATCACTCACCTGGGTTGGCTATCTCTCCACCACCGGCGTCTACGGGGATCAGCAGGGGCGCTGGGTGTCGGAGGACGATCCCGCTAATCCAGGCCAGCCGCGCAGTCAGCGGCGCCATGCCTGTGAACAGGCCTGGCTGGACTCCGGCCTCCCGGTGCAGATCCTGAGACTTCCCGGCATTTACGGACCCGGCCGCTCGGTGCTCGACAGTCTTCGGACCGGAACGGCACGGCGGATTCTGAAGGCCGATCAGGTGTTCTGCCGCATCCATGTGGATGACATCGCCGGCGCCTGCCTGCATCTGATGCATCAGGCCGCAGCAGGACCCGGGCCAGCCATCGTCAATGTCAGCGATGACCGCCCTGCAGCGCCTCAGGATCTCCTGCAGTACGGCGCAGCCCTGCTGAACTGCAAGCTTCCCGACGAGGAACCGTTCGAACTGGCCAGCCATTCGATGTCCGCCATGGCACGGTCGTTCTGGAGTGAGAACCGCCGGGTTCGCAACACCCTGCTGTGCCAACAGCTTGGCTATGCCCTGCTCCATCCGGATTTCAAAGCCGGCCTGCAGGATTGCCTGCGACAGGAATCTCAGTCCTGCTCCTGATCGCCGATGATCAAGCGGTTGAAATCAATCGGCTCCAGGTCTTCAGGTGCTGGAAGGCCCAGGTCGTCTGTGAGCTTGAGCCAGTCAACCACCAACCATTGCTGATGCAATCCGGTGGCCAGGCCCACCAACATCAAGCCCAGGAGCAACAGTCTCAGCACAGACCATGCCATCACCGTTGGACCACAACGCTAGCCAGCAGCTGCTGATCGCCCTTGGCGATCCAGCGGGCATCGGCATGGAGGTCACGCTCAAGGCACTGGCGAGCAGCAGGCTTCCTGCGTCACTCCAACCGGTTCTGGTCGGCTGCCGTCGCAGCCTGATGGCAACCCACGCCCGCCTCCTGCAGCAGGGCATCACAGCTGTCGCCGATCCCGATCAGCTGATCATTGACGACCAACCCCTGGAGGTATCCGTTCAACCCGGACAACCGACAACAGCCGGTGCCGCAGCGTGCTTCCGCTGGCTGACCCACTCCGTTGCATGTGTGCAGCATGGGCACGGTCGTGCCCTGGTCACCGCACCGATCGCCAAGCACCTCTGGCATGCTGCAGGCCATCACTATCCCGGGCAGACGGAACGGCTGGCTGAACTCGCCGGTTCACAGCAGTCCTCAATGCTGTTCACGGCCGTCGCACCCCATGGGACCTGGCGACTCAACACGTTGCTGACCACCACGCACCTTCCCTTCAGCCAGATCACCGCAGCGCTGACCCCGGAATTGGTGGAGCACAAATTGAATGTGCTGCTGAACTTCTGCCAGCGGTTCCGGCCCGACCCTCATCTGGTGGTGGCAGGTCTGAACCCCCATGCCGGTGAAGCGGGTCGACTCGGACAGGAGGAGGACACCTGGCTGTCTCCACTGCTCAAGCGCTGGCGCCAGGAGCATCCTTCCGTGCGGCTGGATGGCCCCATACCGCCTGATACCTGTTGGTTGAGCGCAGCTCAGGCCTGGAACCAACCGGACGGCTCAGGCCCGGATGGATATCTCGCGCTTTACCACGATCAGGGCCTGATTCCGGTGAAGTTGCTGGCGTTTGACGCCGCCGTCAACACCACCTTGGAACTGCCCTTCCTCCGCACATCACCCGATCACGGCACCGGATTCGACATCGCCGGCCAGGGTTTGGCCCGACCGGACAGCATGATCGCGGCCCTGCAGGCGGCTTGGGATCTCACAGCGGCCTAGGCCGGCCGCACGCGCATCAGCACCTGACCAAATTCCACTGGTGTGCCGTTGTCCATCAGGATCTCCACCACCTCTCCACTGACTTCGGCTTCGAGCTCGTTCATCAGTTTCATCGCCTCGAGGATGCACACCGTCTGGCCGACTTCAATGCGATTGCCGACTTCAATGAACGGAGCCTCTCCCGGTGCAGGTGCGCGGTAGAAGGTGCCCACCATCGGAGCCGTGATCTCCAGCAGATCACTACGGGTGGCTGTGGCTGCAGGAGGTGGAGACGCAGGCTCGGCCGCGGCCGGTGCCACTGCTGCGGCCACAGGGGCGGGCATCACCGGAGCCATGACGGCCTGTCCCGGCAGGTTGCGACGGATATCCAGCCGGAAGTCATCACCCTCCAGCCGAAACTCCTGAATGTCGCTCTCGCCCAGTACCTCGAGAAGGCGGTGCAGTTGTTCGTGATCCAGCTGCATGGTCATCCGTTCTCACGACCCAGATAGCTGTCGCTGCGGGTATCCACCTTGATCTTCTCGCCGATGGACAGGAACAGGGGCACCATGACCTGGGCACCGGTTTCCAGGATGGCCGGCTTGGTGCCGCCGGTGGCGGTGTCACCTTTCACGCCGGGATCGGTTTCCGTGATCTCGAGCACCACGGAATTCGGCAGTTCCACCTCAAGAGGACTGCCGTTCCAGGACACCACATTCACCTCCATTCCCTCCTTGAGGTATTTGCGGCTTTCCCCGATCTGATCGGCGCTGAGGCGCGTCTCCTCATAGGTGGACATGTCCATGAAGACATAGTCCTCGCCTTCCATGTAAGTGTGCTGCAGCGAGGCCTTTTCCAACAAGGCCTGGGGCAGCATCTCCCCCGCACGGAAGGTCTTTTCCACCACGTTGCCGGTCTTCACCGCCTTGAGCTTGGAGCGCACAAAGGCAGATCCCTTGCCAGGCTTGACGTGAAGGAACTCCACCACACGCCAGACGGCACCATCGATCTCAATCGTGGTGCCGGTTCGGAAGTCGTTGCTGGAGATCATTCCGGCCGAACGGTTCAACGGACTATACGGCTGTGCCAAAGTCCCGTCAGCACTGGGGTTCCCCCTTGGCCCATCCGCGTTTCAAGGCCGCTCTGATCGCCTTGCTCGGCTTCGCCCTGATCAACCTGGCAGCCCCAGCCTGGGCTGCTCTGCCCCAGGGCAATGCTGTGAAGGATCCGGCGGCGATCCTTCGGGATTCCCTGCCCTTCCAACAGGACGACATTCGCGAACTGCAACATCGGCTGGAGCTCACCAGCGACGATCTACGTGCGAAACGCTGGGGTGCCCTTGCCAAGACGGTTTCCCGCAGCGAAGCGCTGCTCAGCACCCGCCGCAATTCCATTCTGGAAGCCGTCCCCACCTCAAGGCGTGACCGTGCCGAGGCCTTTCTGAAACAGGTGGATCAGGGTCTGCAAGCCATGGAGGAACGCATCGACGAGGTCGACAAGCCTGGCTTCATCCGCGATCGTCGCCAGACCCTCAGCCGCATCGGTGATGTGGAAGCTCTGCTTGTGGAGGATGGATTCCAGAGGGAGATCCCCTCTGAATTCGATGCGCTGCCGCGGCTACAGGGCCGCGCCACCCTCACAATCAGCACCAGCCAGGGGGATCTGACCACCGTGGTGGATGGCTACAACGCCCCACTCACCGCCGGTGCCTTTGTCGATTTGGCTCAGAAAGGGTTTTACGACGGACTTCCCTTCGTGCGAGCTGAGGATTTCTACGTGCTACAAAGCGGTGACCCAGAAGGTCCTGAGCTCGGATACATCGACCCAAAAACCAAACAGGAGCGGCACGTACCGCTTGAGATCCGCGTCCCGGAAGAAGAGGACACCATTTACAACGAAACCTTTGAGGATGTCGGCCTGTTTAAGGCCACCCCAACCCTTCCTTTCGCCACCCTCGGAACCCTGGGATGGGCCCATTCGGATCAGGCCCTGGATGATGGCTCCTCTCAGTTCTTCATGTTTCTCTACGAGGCTGAACTGACGCCAGCGGGTCTGAACCTGGTGGACGGCCGCAACGCTGCCTTCGGCTATGTGGTGAATGGTTTTGACGTGCTTCAGGAGCTTGGGGTGGATGACTCCATCGTTTCGATCACGGTGACCGACGGCGCCGACCGGCTGTTGAGCCACGCATGACCCCCACCCTGGCGGAGCTGGGGGAAGCGGAGCTGCTCAAGCGCCTGGCCCGGTTTGCTCCACCAGGACAACTCGATGACGACACCGCCTGCCTCGGTGCAGATCCACGTCCGCTGCTGGTGAACACCGATGTGCTGGTGGATGGCATTCACTTCAGTGATGCCACCACCGATGCCCACGATGTGGGATGGCGCGCCGTCGCCGCCAACCTGTCCGATCTGGCCGCCAGCGGTGCTGTGAGCATTGACGGCATCACCGTGGCCTTGGTGGCACCCGGCACCACCCCGTGGAGTTGGGTGGAGGGGGTTTACAACGGCATCAGTGCAGCGCTTCAGCAGCACGGCGGAACGGTGCTGGGGGGGGACTGCTCGTCAGGTGTAAGCCGCTTGCTGTCGGTCACTGCCCTGGGACGTCTCGGCCCGCTGCAGCTGCTGCGCAGTACCGCCCAACCTGGGGACGTGCTGGTCAGCAGCGGGCCCCATGGCCTCAGCCGCCTGGGTCTGGCGCTGCTCCAGAACGACCCGCAGCTTCAAGCCACTTGCCTCAACGCCTCATTGCAGAGCCAAGCGATCAGCCAGCACCAACGACCCCGACCGCGGCTGGATGCCCTCCATCAACTGCTCTCATGCAAACCCGCTCACCTGCCCTGGCGGGCAGGCGGAACCGACAGCAGCGACGGACTTCTGACCGCTGTTCGGGGGCTCTGCAGCAGCAGTGGCACAGGGGCACGTCTCGACCGAAAACTCTTACCGAAAGCTCACGGGTGGCCAGATGGGGACCCTTGGGAGCGGTGGTGCCTGGCAGGCGGGGAGGATTTTGAACTGATCCTCAGCCTCCCTGCAGCGTGGGCCGATGCCTTGGAACAGGCCTTGCCCGGCTGTCAGCGCTTTGGCCGGATCACCAACAACGCAGGATCCGTCATCTGGAGCGACGACAACTCCCCCATAATGGACGAGGGCTTTAATCACTTCGCGCAGGGCTGACGGACGCCCATTGGCCAAAAAAAATCCCTTCCCGAAGGAAGGGATGAATGATCAACGAAACCGGATCACTTCCAGTTGCGGGCCACCACTTCAGCCAGATCAACAACGCGCTGGCTGTAACCCCACTCGTTGTCGTACCAGGCCAGGATCTTCACAGCCTTGTCGCCCATCGCGTAGGTGAGGTCGGCATCAAAGATTGTGGATTCGTTGGTGCCGGCGTAATCGGTGGAGACCAGGGGCAGGTCGCTGTACTTGATGATGCCCTTCATGCCGTTCTCAGAAGCGGCCTTGATCACAGCCTTCACCTCATCAACGCTGGTGGCACGGGACGGTCCGAAGGTGAGGTCAACGGCAGATACGTTGGGGGTGGGAACGCGCATGGCGAAACCGGTGAGCTTGCCCTTCACCTCGGGGTATACCAGGGCCACAGCCTTGGCCGCACCGGTGGTGGTGGGGACCATGTTCAGAGCAGCAGCACGGGCGCGACGCAGGTCGCGGTGGCTGTTGTCCAGGATCCGCTGGTCGCCGGTGTAGCTGTGGATGGTGGTCATCAGACCCCAGTCGAGGCCGAAGTTCTGATCCAGAACCTTGACGATGGGGGCCAGGCAGTTGGTGGTGCAGCTGGCGTTGGAGAGGATGTTCCAGTCCTCATGGCGGTACTGGTCGTCATTGACTCCCACCACGAAAGTGCCGACGCCATCACCTTTGCCAGGGGCAGTCAGGATCACCTTGCTGGCGCCTGCCTCGAGGTGCATGCTGGCTTTTTCGTCGGTGTTGAACACACCAGTGGATTCGATCACCAGATCGACACCCCAGTCCTTCCAAGGGCAGTTCAGGGGGTTGCGGTCAGCGAAGAACTTGATCTCCTTGCCGTTGACCAGCATGGTGTCGTCGGTGGTTTCGATCTTGACGCTGGGATCGAGCTTGCCAAGGATCGAGTCGTAGGTCAGCAGGTGAGCGCTGGTCTTGGGATCGGACGTGGAGTTCATACCCACGATCTCCAGGCCCGTATCAGCACCACGGCTGATCCAACCCCGCATCACATTGCGACCAATTCGGCCGAATCCATTGATCGCAACGCGCAGGGTCATGACAGGAGCGGGGTTGCCGCGTAAGGGATTTGGCCGCCGATCATACAGAAATTGGCCAAAAATCTGAGTTTTTTCTTTTCTGGATCAACCTCAAAGTGGATCCGATCCGTCTCAGTCCAGAGGGGACGCAACCTCTGAACTGACTTATCTTTCGAGCCTCTGATGCCGATCCTTGTCCCGTCCGCTTGAACGCCAGCACCCCGTGCATTTCATCGGCGTCGGCGGGATTGGAATGTCTGCTCTGGCCAAAATCCTTGTTGACCGTGGGCATCCGGTGAGCGGATCCGATCCACGGGTCACACCAACTTCCCATCAGCTCATGCAGCTCGGTGTGACGGTCGTCCATGAACAGACAGAAGCAACGATCGAAACACTCCTCAGCAACGGCCGCAGACCCATCGTTGTGGTGTCAACAGCGATTCCCACCAGCAACCCGGAACTGAGACGCGCCCGTGATGCCGGACTGGAGATCTGGCATCGCTCGGATCTGCTGGCTGCGCTGATCGATCAGCAAGCCTCGATCGCCGTGGCTGGCAGCCACGGAAAAACCACCACCAGCACCCTGACCACCACCCTTTTGATGGAGGCTGGCGAAGATCCAACCGCCATCATCGGCGGCATCGTGCCCTGCCTCGGCAGCAATGGTCATGCTGGTCACGGCCGGCTGCTGGTGGCCGAAGCTGATGAATCGGACGGCTCGTTGGTGAAGTTCCGGCCCCAGCTGGGTTTGATCACCAATCTTGAGCTCGACCACACCGACCACTACGACGGCCTGGATGACTTAATCAACACGATGCGGCTCTTCGCCGACGGCTGCGACCAGGTGCTGGCTAACCGCGACTGCCCCATTCTTAAGGAACACATCCAGCCCGATGCCTGGTGGTCTGTGACCAGCGCCAATGGCGTGGATTTCGCAGCCCTGCCGCTCCAGCTGGATGGCGATCGCTGCCTCGCGCGTTTTTACGAAAACGGCGCGCCCGTCGGGGACTTCATGCTGCCCCTACCTGGGTTGCACAACCTCAGCAACGCAGCTGGAGCTCTAGCCGCCTGCCGGATGGAGGGGATTCCCTTCGAGCGGCTGGTGAACGGACTCACAGCCTTGAAACCGCCCGGCCGTCGTTTTGATCTGCGAGGCACCTGGGAGGGTCGATACATCGTCGACGACTACGCCCACCATCCCAGTGAGGTGAAGGCCACCCTGGCCATGGCGCAGCTCATGGTGAGCAGTGGCCGCAGCCCATTCCCCAGCCCGCCGCAACGGTTGCTTGCTGTGTTTCAGCCCCACCGCTTCAGCCGCACCCAGGAATTCCTCGAGTCCTTCGCAAGTGCATTGCAGAACTGTGATTCCCTGCTGCTGGCGCCGGTCTACAGCGCCGGCGAAGAACCGCTGAAGGGGGTTTGCAGCCAGACCCTGGCCGATCGGATCCAGGAGCTCAAGCCGGATCTAGAGATTGCCGTGGCTGACAACCTCGACCACCTCACCCAATTGGTCAGGACCCGCAGCCAGCGTGAAGACCTGGTGTTGGCCATGGGCGCTGGGGATGTCAACGGCCTCTGGCCACGGTTGTCGGCCTGATGCTCAGCACTCGTCTTGCGCTGCGATCCAACATCCCCATGGCGGACTTCACCACCTGGAGAGTGGGCGGTCCGGCCCAGTGGCTTCTGGAGCCCGCGTCAGTGGACGAGACCCTGGAAGCTCTGCAATGGGCCCAGCAGGAGCACCTGCCCTGCCGAGTGATCGGCGCCGGCTCCAATCTGCTAATTCATGACGACGGCTTGCCGGGCCTGACCCTCAGCCTGCGAAAACTGCAGGGAGCGAGCTTGAACGCCGAGAACGGCGTGGTGGAAGCCCTGGCAGGGGAACCGATCCCAACCCTGGCCCGCCGTGCCGCACGCGCTGGGCTGAACGGTCTGGCCTGGTCCGTCGGCATTCCTGGCACCGTGGGCGGCGCCGCCGTGATGAATGCGGGTGCGCAGGGGGGCTGCACAGCGGACTGGCTGGAATCGGTCCGCGTCGCTCCGCTTGTTGGTGGCGTGAGCTTCGAACTCAGCCGCGACGAACTCGACTTCGATTACCGCCACAGCCGTTTACAAGACGAGGAACTGGTGGTGCTGTCCGCCCGCTTCCGGCTTGAGCCGGGCCATGACCCTGAGGAGATCACCCGTATCACCAGTGGCAACCTCAGCCATCGCACCAGCACCCAGCCCTACACACAACCGAGTTGCGGCAGCGTGTTTCGCAATCCTGAACCGCTGAAAGCAGGACGGCTGATCGAGGGTCTCGGACTAAAGGGCAATCGCGTCGGCGGTGCCGAAGTCTCGACTCTCCACGCCAACTTCATCGTCAACACCGGTGCTGCCACAGCTGCTGATATCGATTCGCTCATCCAACGCGTCCAGCAACAGGTGGAAGCAGCCCACTCCTTGCACCTTCATCCTGAAGTGAAGCGCCTCGGATTCACCGAAGCCGCCTAATCTGCCGGCTCCGTCAACAGCACCATGGCAGGGTTCGGACTACCCAATTTCGGCCAGCTCACCGAAGCCTTCAAGAAGGCACAGGAAATCCAGCAGAACGCTCAAGCGCTGCAGGACGAACTGGACGGCATGGAAATTGAGGGCAAGAGTGCTGATGGTCGGGCCAGCGTGTGGCTTTCCGGCAATCAACAGCCCCTGCGGGTTCGCCTAGATCCCGAGCTGCTGAGCGCCGGTCAGGAAACCTGTGAAGCGGCCACTCTGGAAGCGCTGCAGGCGGCCTATGAGCAATCAACCGCCACGATGAAGGGGCGGATGGAAGAGCTCACCGGTGGACTGAATCTCAACCTGCCCGGGATGGGCGGCTGAGGTCGGAGCACTCCTGAAGGGCGTCCTTGTAGAACTCAAAGCGCTCCCACTCCCTATTGATGCCACAGCCGGGTTCCTGCCTGTGCAGGCAGTCGCGGAATCGACAGGGCCAGGGACTCAGCTGAACACGAAGCTCAGGGAACAGCATTCCCAATTCTGAAGGATCGTCCGGCAGATCAGGTCGGTTGAATCCAGGGGTATCCGCCACTCGAGAGCCAGGGGCAATCGGGAACAACTCCACATGGCGGGTGGTGTGGCGGCCCCGCTGCAGTCGACCGGACACCGCACCAACCCTCAGGGCCAGGTGGGGCATTAAACAATTGAGCACACTGCTCTTGCCCACCCCGGAGGGACCACAGAGCACAGCCAGCTCCGTGTCCTTCAACCTCTGACTTAACACCTCAACCCCCTCGCCTGTTTGGCTGGAGACCACCAAAGAGTCGTAACCCCATCCCATCAATCGCTCAACCAAAGCGAAGCGTTGGTGCTCCTCCATGAGATCTCCTTTGGTCAGTAGGAGCTGGACAGGCAATCCCGTGCGTTCCGCAGTCAACAGAAACCGGCTGGCCTGATCAGGATCAAAAGCCGGCTGATCGACGGCAAGCGCCACAACCACCAGCGAAACATTGGCCACCTGGGGACGGGTCAGCCAGCTGCAACGCGGCTCAACCCCAGACACCACCGCACGAGCTTGGACGGGATCAATGGCCTCCACCCGCACACGATCTCCGACATGAACAGTCTCCCCCCGGTGACTGAGGCGCGTGCGGCGGGTGCATAGCAGCCTAGAGAGACCCTGCTCAGGCGCCTGATCCAGTTCCACCTCCAGATAGTTGGCCTGCAACGCCACCACGATGCCGACCGCTTCACTCACGACAGCTCAACCAGCACAGGTGATCTCCAGGCCCACCCAGGCCACATCCTCGGCGGTGACCTCCACCCGGTGACCGGCGTCCTTGAGCCCGGGAATCACCATTGCTTCCGGTTCCCCCCGATCCAGTTGCACCTGAAGCTGATCCCCAGCCTGGAGTGACTCAAGCGCCAATTTGCAACGGATGAAATTCACTGGGCAAGGGGTACCGCGCAGATCCAGTGAGCGGGTTGCCCCCATCACTTCTGCCCGAACAGTCGGGCAAACAACCCACTGTTGTGGTGGTGATGCTGCTTGCCTCGGGCCGAATGATGCCCCGCCAACTCCTCCAGCAGCGTTCGTTCGGGATCCGACAGACGCGTGGGAAGCTGCACCATCACTTGCACCCTTTGATCCCCACGGGCCACCGGGTTCCCCAACTTGGGTATGCCCTTGTTGGCCAGGGTCAGAACGGTACCGGGTTGAGTGCCCGGGGGAATCTCCAGAACTGTGTCGCCATCAACGGTTTCCACTTCAATCGTGTCCCCCAGGATCGCCTGCAGATAACTGACGTTCACGGTCGACAGGATGTTGAGACCGTCTCTGCGCAGCCGTGGATGAGACTTGACCGTGAGGAAGACGTAAAGATCGCCGGACGGCCCCCCACGCTGACCAGCATTGCCTTCTCCGGAAACCCGAAGCCGGGTTCCGGTGTCCACTCCGGCGGGAATGTTGATGCGCAGTTTCTTGCGCACCTGACGCACGCCCTGTCCACCGCAGGCGTTGCAGGGATCAGCGATCACCTGCCCGGTTCCGCCGCAATTGGGGCATTCCGCCACCTGCGTGAAGCTTCCGAAGGGAGTCCGGGTCGCCCGCCGCACCTGACCGGCTCCTCCGCAGGTGCCGCAAGTGGTGGGACCGCTGCCCGCCTTGGCTCCGCTGCCACCGCAGGTATCACAGGTTTCGAGGTGGGGGATCTTGATCTCCTGTTCCTGACCGAAGACCGCCTGCTCAAAATCAATCGTGAGGTCGTAGCGAAGGTCATCGCCCTGCTGGGGACCGCGACGTCCGGAGCGACCGGCGGCGGCCCCTCCGGGACCTCCGAAGCCCTGGAAGAAGGTTTCGAACAGGTCGGCGAAGCCGCCCATGTCCCCCATATCCGAAGCACCGGCCGCACCCCCGAGACCAGCTTCACCGAATTGGTCGTAACGGGCACGGGTCTGAGGGTCGCTCAGCACCTCGTAGGCACGACCGATCTCCTTGAAGCGGTCTTCCGCCCCAGGCTCCTTATTGATGTCCGGGTGGTATTTGCGTGCCTTGCTGCGATAGGCACGCTTCAACGTATCGGCATCAGCATCACGTCCGACCCCCAGCAGGTCGTAGTAGTCCGCCATCAGGAGTCCTCCGCCTCAGCCGAAGCAGCACCCTCAGCATCCGCCGATGGACCAGGACCCATCGACACTTTCACCAGTGCATGACGAAGGACCTTGCCGTTGAGGTGATAACCCCGCTGGAGCTCTTCGATCACCACATCTTCCGGCTGTTCGGTGCTCTCTTCACGAAGCACTGCTTCGTGAAGGGTTGGATCGAACAACTGGCCAACCACCTCCATGCGAGCAACGCCCTGCTGCTTCAGCACATCAACCAATTGCTTGTAGAGACCCTGATAACTGCGGTGCAGCGCCTGTGCCTCTTCACTCTCAGGATTCAGCTGCTGCCGCGCCCGCTCGAAGTTGTCCACCACCGGCAGGATCTCGCTGAGGGTGGAGCAAACCAGCTGCTGACGGATGTCCTCCTGATCCCTGCTCTGTCGCTTGCGGAAGTTGTCGAAATCCGCTGCGATGCGCATGTACTGGCTCTGCAGCGTCTCGTGCTCCTGCTTCAGGGTCTGCAATTCATGTTCAAGCTGCTGCAGACGTTCGGCCGGGTCGGTCAAGGAACCCTCAGCTGGTGTTTCCGTGGACATGACCTCGGGTTCCGCTGCAACGGGTGCCGCATCCAACGGCTCAACGCTCGGATCCTGCGCTGGGGTGGAAGCCTCGCCGCTCATGCTGACCGCTTGGGAATTGCTGCTTAGACATGTTGAAGGGCGACGCTCACCTCACACAAGCTGCGGAAGCCCGCACCTCGATCAGACGATGACCCGCCGATGACGCTTACCCAGTCTGTTCCTGCCGCCCGTAGCGCCGCCCAGAAACGTCTGGAGCTCGAGCTGTTGCTTAAACAGCCGGTACCCGACCCCGAACAGTTACAGCGATCCCTGCCGCTGCTCCATGCCCTTCACGACATCAGCCCTGACCACTGGCGCAGCCTGCAGGCCCTGCCGATCACAGTTAATGAGCACCAACTGGACATCGCCATCCCCAGCCAATGGGGCGAAGCGGAATGGCAGGCCCTGATCGATCAACTGCCGCAGAACGAACGAACCATCCGTCTACATCCAACGCTTCATGAGGATCTGATCGATGCTCTAACGACAGAGTCATCCGAACAACCAACACCGTCAGCAGCTGATCAAGCTCCTCCTGAAACCCCAGCTGCAACAACCGATCAGAAAAACGAAAGCAACTCAGACAACCAGGGCAGCGTTGAGGAAGACGCCTCGTCCTTCCTCGAAGGGTTCAGTGCCGAGGGCGTGCTGGAGGCCGCGGACGACGAGGACGCAGCCCTAGCTGCAGATGGAATTGACCTGGAATCGAGCCTTCAGTACGCCGAAGCGTCACCGGTGGTGGCACTGGTGGATCGAATCCTGCTGCAGGCCATGTCTGTGGGGGCCTCTGACATCCACGTTGAACCGCAGCAAAAGGGTCTCCGGCTGCGTTATCGACAGGACGGCGTGCTCCAGCAGTACGTGGAGCCGCTCCCCGGCCGGCTGATCCCAGCGGTGACCTCCCGCTTCAAAATCCTGGCCGACTTGGACATCGCAGAGCGGCGCCAGGCTCAGGACGGGAGGATTCGCCGCCGCTATCGGGAGCGGGTCGTGGATTTCAGGGTGAACACCCTGCCTAGCCGTTTCGGCGAAAAGATATGTCTGCGTTTGCTGGACAGCAGCGCCACGCAACTGGGCCTGGACAAGTTGATCTCCAATCCCATCACTCTCGAACTGGTGCGGGATCTGGGGGCTAAACCCTTCGGCATGATCCTGGTCACGGGTCCCACCGGATCAGGTAATTCCACCACCCTATATTCGCTGCTGGCGGAACGCAACGACCCCGGAATCAATATCTCCACAGTGGAGGATCCGATCGAATACACGCTGCCGGGCATCACCCAGTGCCAGGTGAATCGCGAAAAGGGGTTCGACTTCGCCACCGCTCTCAGGGCATTCATGCGCCAGGACCCAGATGTCTTACTCGTTGGAGAAACCCGCGATCTGGAGACAGCCAAAACCGCAATCGAGGCTGCTCTCACCGGACATCTGGTGCTGAGCACCTTGCATGCCAATGACGCACCGAGCACCATCGCCAGACTGGATGAAATGGGAGTGGAACCCTTCATGGTCTCCGCCGCCCTGATCGGCATCGTGTCCCAACGTCTGATGCGTCGGGTCTGCACCAGCTGCCGCGAGGCCTACCGACCAGATGAGCGAGAACTGGGTCGATTCGGGCTGATGACAGGTGCTGAGAGCGCAATGACTTTTTTTAAAGCTCATCACCATGACGGCACCGGCACGCCATGTCCAAAATGCAAAGGAAGTGGTTACAAGGGACGGGTCGGGGTTTACGAAGTGCTGCGCATGAATGAAGACCTAGCCGCTGCGGTCTCATCAGGCGCATCCACCGATGTCATCCGTCAACTCGCCCTTGAATCAGGCATGGTGACCCTCCTTGGTTACAGCCTGGATCTGGTGCGACAGGGTCACACAACCCTCGAGGAAGTTGGGCGCATGATCCTCACCGACTCGGGCCTGGAATCCGAGCGCAGAGCAAAAGCTCTGAGCACAATGACGTGTAAAGGCTGCGGAGCTGGTCTCCAGGAGACCTGGCTCGAGTGTCCTTATTGCTTAACCCAACGGAACTGAGGCTGGCGACATGGATCTGATGATTGAGGATCTGATGGAGCAACTGGTCGAGGGCGGCGGCAGCGATCTGCACATCGCCACTGGCCAACCCCCTTACGGCCGCTTCAGCGGTGAACTACGTCCGATGCGTGACGAGGCTCTGGCAGAAGAAGACTGCAACAAGCTGATCTTCTCGATGCTGAACAACAGTCAGCGCAAGACCTTGGAGCAGACCTGGGAGCTGGACTGCGCCTATGGCTTGAAGGGAGTGGCGCGATTCCGGGTCAACGTTTACCGGCAGAGGGAAGTTATACCGCCTGCCTTCGAGCCCTCGGCAGCAAGATCCCCAGCGTTGAGCTGCTCAACCTGCCTCCCGTCGTGCTGGAGACCAGCAAACGCCCCCGCGGACTGGTTTTGGTGACAGGTCCAACAGGATCCGGCAAAACCACAACACTGGCAGCGCTACTAGACCACATCAATCACACGCGCAGCGAGCACATCCTCACCATTGAGGACCCGATTGAATTCGTTTATCAAAGTGACAAAAGCCTGGTGCATCAGCGCCAGCTCAATGAAGACACCCGCAGCTTCGCCAATGCACTCCAGTTCCGCTGCACAGACCGTTGACCGGATGGTCGATGTGTTTCCACCAGAACAGCAGACTCAGATCCGTGTTCAGCTGTCCGGAAGCCTGGTGGCTGTGTTCTCTCAGACCCTCTGCAAACGGCACGATCCCAAACCCGGCCAATTCGGACGGGTAATGGCGCAGGAGATCCTGATTAACACCTCTGCCACTGCAAATCTCATCCGCGAAGGCAAAACCGCCCAGCTTTATTCGCAGATTCAGACGGGCGGCGAGCAAGGCATGCAAACCCTTGAGAAAGCACTGGCTGACCTTGTGAACAGTGGCGACGTGAGCCGCAGAGAAGCCATGGCCAAGGCCAGCAAACCAGGCGAACTGGAACGCCTGATCAGAGATGAATGATCCAGGACTGAGCTGAACGATGCCGTCGTTCCTGCCACCTATGCCGGCCCGACTGGACAACCCAAGGACCTAACACTCAAGGCCAACGACCTAGCAGAGGCTCGCAAACAGTTAAGACGCCGGGGAATCCGGGCCACGAACCTTCGCGCTGCAACGTCGGATCGGAAGAAAGGATCGGAAGACGCCAGAAATGCTGAAGCAAAAGGCTTGCTTTCGATCGATCTCAACAAGGCTTTTGAACAGGCTCCAGGAGTGAAAGAAAAAGCCGTGTTCGCTAGCAAGCTCGCTGCTCTGGTGGATGCAGGCGTGCCAATTGTGCGAAGCCTGGATCTGATGGCAAGCCAGCAGAAGTTGCCGATGTTCAAACGGGCCCTGACCAAAGTGAGCCTGGATGTAAACAAGGGCATTGCCCTCGGCAACGCAATCCGCCAATGGCCCAAGGTCTTCGATGAACTCAGCATCGCCATGGTGGAAGCCGGCGAAGCCGGTGGCGTCTTGGATGAAGCCCTCAAACGTCTCGCCAAACTTTTGGAAGACAACGCCAAGCTCCAGAACCAGATCAAAGGGGCATTGGGTTATCCCGTCGCCGTTCTAGTGATCGCGATCCTGGTGTTTCTTGGAATGACGATTTTCCTGATTCCTACCTTCGCCGGAATCTTTGAAGATCTGGGAGCAGAACTACCAGCCTTCACCCAATTACTCGTCGATCTGAGTGAGCTGCTGAGATCACCAATGGCTCTCTACATCGTTGGAGTTCTGCTGCTCGTGATCTGGCTCTTCGCTCGCTACTACGCCACCCACAACGGTCGTCGGGTCATCGACCGGTTGATCCTCAAGCTGCCGCTGTTCGGCGAGCTGATTCTGATGACCGCCACAGCCCAGTTCTGTCGAATCTTCAGCTCACTGACCCGCGCCGGTGTCCCGATCCTGATGTCGATGGAAATCTCCAGCCAAACCGCTGGCAACTCGATCATTTCCGATGCGATCCTCGCGTCAAGGGAAATGGTTCAGGAGGGTGTGCTACTCAGCACAGCCTTGATTCGTCAGAAGGTTCTTCCCGATATGGCGCTCAACATGTTGGCCATCGGCGAAGAAACCGGCGAAATGGACAAAATGCTGAGCAAGGTTGCTGATTTTTACGAAGACGAAGTGGGCGCCATGGTGAAGGCACTCACTTCAATGCTGGAGCCCGCGATGATCGTTGTGGTGGGAGGCATTGTCGGGTCGATCCTGTTGGCGATGTACCTGCCGATGTTCACGGTGTTCGATCAGATCCAGTGACCTGCTTTGCCGCAGCCTGACCAGCGAGCCAACCACTGGTCCAACAGTGCTGGAAGTTGAATCCGCCCGTCACACCATCCACATCCATCAGCTCACCTGCCAGATGCAGGCCAGGACAACATCGGCTCTCCATCGTGGCCAGATTGATCTCACCCAAATCGACACCTCCAGCAGTCACGAATTCTTCCCCGAACGGACCGCGACCCTTCACGGGATACCGACAGAACTTCAGCTGATCGAGCAATCCCTGTTCCACCCTCGCTGGACAGTCCGCCCAACGCTGATCAGGAGCAGCGCCAACCCCATGCAACATCGACAACCACAACCGTCGAGGCAGATGATCAGCGAGTGGTCGTGAAGCAGCCAGCGTGCGGCGAGCAGCCTGGGTTCGCTGCTCTTGCAACGCCTCCAGCAGATTCGCGTGGGACGAACCACTGCACCAGCTCACGTTCAACGTCGCTCGATAACGCGATGCCTGAAGGGTCCGTGCCGCAAATGCCGTAAGCCGCAACGTGGCCGGACCACTCAAGCCCCAATGCGTGATCAGAACCCGACCGATCTGCCGGAATCGCTCCCCACCCACCTCAAGCGTGAGGAGCACATCATCAACAGCAACACCGGCGCAACCCTGCAACTGGGAGGCATCCAACGTCAGTGAAAACAACGAAGGCACGGGGGCAATCAACCGATGGCCCAGCTGCGCCGCCAACCGTCGTCCGCTGGGGTGGCCTCCTGTAGCCAGCAGCAGACGGCGGGCATGAAACCTTCCACCACCGCGGCAGGAGGCAACAAATCCACCGCTCAGATCACGAGCAACAGACTGAACAGGAGCACCGGTGATCAGCTGTACTCCAGACCTTCGCGCAGCTGTCCTGAGGCAATCCACCACCGCGGAGGAGCGATTGGCCTGAGGAAACATCCGGCCATCGTCTTCCTCCACCAGATCCAAGCCACGGTCTGAAAACCACGCAACGGAATCACCACTGGCAAAGCGACTGAACGGCCCCCGCAGAGGGCGCTGACCACGGGGGTAGTGGCCCACCAGCTCGCCAGGATCCCAACAGGCGTGGGTCACATTGCAGCGACCACCACCGCTCAATCGAACCTTCGTCAGTGGCTCGGCCGTGGCTTCCAGCACCAGCACGCGCTGCAGACCCGCTTCAGCGGCTGTAATCGCCGCCATGAAACCGGCAGCGCCGCCGCCGACCACCAACAGATCAAATTCAGCCAGCGGGTCGGAAGACAAGAGCAACGCCGTTATTGCAGTAGCGCTTACCCGTCGGTCGAGGTCCGTCATTGAAGACGTGGCCCTGGTGACCACCGCAGCGGCTGCAGTGGTATTCCGTACGGGGAATGATCAATTTGAAATCTACTTTCGTCGCAATCGCTCCCTGCAAGGGCTGCCAAAAGCTGGGCCAACCCGTGCCACTGTCGAACTTCGCCTCCGAGGAGAACAACGACAGATCGCAACCAGCGCAGTGATAAGTGCCGCTGCGCTTTTCTGCGTTCAGTGGACTGGTGAAGGGACGCTCAGTGCCTTCGTTGCGGAGCACGTCATAGGCTTCGGATGACAAACGTTCACGCCACTGGTCTGGGGTGAGATCCCAGGTTGCATCAGCAGCCTTGGATGCAGCCAGCACAGGCCGCGGCCACCAGCTGCTGCCAAATACTCCGGCAATGGAGCCCAACAACAGGGAACGGCGGGACAGGTAAACGGCGCTAAGGGGCATCGCAGCCTTTAACGGTCAATGCTGAGGGTTCTAATGGATCCATGACCGCCACCGAAACCGCTGCCTACCGCTTCAGCGTGGCGCCGATGCTGGATTGCACGGACCGACACTTCCGCGTGTTGATGCGGCAGATCAGCCGCCATGCCTTGCTGTACTCCGAAATGGTGGTGGCTCAGGCTCTGCACCACAGCAACCGCCGCGACAAGCTGCTGGATTTTGATGCTGTCGAGCATCCGATCGCCCTGCAGGTGGGAGGAGACGATCCGGCCCTTTTGGCTGATGCCGCACGGCTGGCCAGCGACTGGAACTACGACGAGATCAACCTCAACATTGGCTGCCCGAGCCAGAAAGTACAGGCCGGCAACTTTGGTGCCTGCCTGATGGCGGAGCCAGACCTCGTGGCTCGCTGCGTCGAGGCGATGTCCAACGCCACGTCACTCCCGGTGACGGTCAAACACCGCATCGGCATTGATGATCTCGACAGCGATGACCTGTTAACAGCCTTCGTGGATCGGGTGGCAAGCGCCGGAGCAAGCCGTTTTTCCGTACATGCCCGCAAAGCCTGGCTGGACGGTCTGGACCCGAAGCAGAACCGAACGATCCCACCGCTGCAGCACGACCGCGTACAGGCACTGAAGCAACGCCGGCCCCACCTCACCATCGAACTGAACGGAGGGTTGGAGTCACCCGAAGACTGCATAGAGGCTCTAAGAACATGCGATGGAGCCATGGTGGGCCGGGCGGCCTACTCCCATCCCCTGCGATGGGCAGCGATGGACCACCTCGTCTTCGGCAAACCACCGCGAGATCTTCTGGCCTCCGATGTGGTGACCGGTCTGCTTCCCCATGCTGCTGCCCACCTCAGCAGTGGCGGTCGACTCTGGGACCTTTGCCGCCATCTTGTGCAACTGGTGGAAGGCGTCCGAGGAGCCAGACACTGGCGGCGTGAACTTGGCGATCGCGCTCAACGGCCCGGAGCCGATCTCACAGTGCTGGAAGAGGCCGGCAGGCAGTTGCGCGAGGCCGGCCTCTGAGGGCATCAGCCCTCAGCACCTCCGTAACCGGAATAGTCGTCACCGCCACCACCGCCACCGGATGAGCCGCGACGACGACGGCTGCGGCCATCGTCGTGACCGCCGCCACCTTCACCACCGCTGTCACGGGCGCCATAACTGCGGTCTTCCCAGCCACGGGCACCGGAAGGACGGTCACCAGCATCACCGCCACCTCGGTAACCACCGCCGCCGCCGCCATAACCACCGCCGCCATCGCGACCACCACCACCACCACCGCCGTAGCCGCCACCGCCGCCTCGGTAACCACCGCCGCCGCCGCCATAACCACCGCCGCCATCGCGACCACCACCACCGCCGTAGCCGCCACCGCCGCCGTAGCCGCCACCGCCGCCTCGGTAACCACCGCCGCCACCGCGAGGAGCACTGCCCCGTGGCTCAGCTTTATTAATCCGAAGTGGGCGACCCATCAGCTCGGCACCCTGAAGCCCTTCAATCGCTGCGTCTTCGACAGCTTCATCCGCCATCTCGACAAATGCGAAACCGCGCTTACGACCGGTGTCCCGCTCGAGGGGAAGGGCACAGTTCGCGACTTCGCCGAACTGGGCAAACAGTTCAATGACATCCTCCTGCTCAGCGCGGAAGGGAAGGTTGCCGACAAAAATGCTCACGTTCTGAGTGGACCGGGTACGAAAAACAACCGAAGAGGCTTGTGCCTATGTCAAAGGAGCATGACTTGGTCAAGACATGACATCCAATGACCTATTCAGCGTAGACCCGGTTACGCAAAGCAGTCATCAACCAACTGCAGATTCTTTGAGGCGTTCTTGCCAAAGCATGACCTGCTCATGAACCCGATCAAATCCCGTTCCTCCTTCACTGCGACGGGCCGACACCACCGCCCGTGGAGCGAGTGCCTCGTGCAGATCGGCCTCAAAGGCAGGGTGGATCTCCTTCCATTGCTCGAGGCTGAGTTCCCGCAGTAGACAATCCTGCTCAAGGCAACGGCGAACAACAGCCCCGACCAATTGATATGCCTCGCGAAAGGGAACACCACGAGCCACGAGATAATCGGCAACATCAGTGGCATTGGAAAAATCGCTTTCCACCGCCTGATTGAGACGGTCGATGCGGAACTCCAACCCCTCCTCAAACAAGATCGCCATCGCTTCCACACAGTCACGTGTGGTCCGATAGGCATCAAACAGCGCTTCCTTGTCTTCCTGGAAATCCTTGTTGTAAGCCAAAGGAAGGCCTTTGATCATCGTCAGCAGTCCCTGCAGATGGCCAAAGACACGGCCGCATTTACCCCTGACCAACTCCGGCACATCGGGGTTCTTCTTCTGCGGCATCAAGCTGCTGCCCGTGGCACAGCGATCGCTCAGCCGCACAAAACCAAATTCCTCCGACGCCCAGGCGATCACCTCCTCTGCCAGACGGCTCAGATGAGCCATCACCAGGGATGCAGCCGCTGAAAATTCAACACAAAAATCACGGTCACTGACGGCATCGAGGCTGTTGGCGTAAATCGCTGTGAAGCCAAGATCCTCAGCCGTCCGGCGGCGATCAATCGGTACCGGTGTACCCGCCAGAGCTGCAGCCCCTAGCGGACAAATATTGACGCGCCCACGGACGTCGCCAAGACGCTGACGATCCCGTTGGAGCATCTCGATGTAAGCGAGCAGATGATGCGCCAGACACAGCGGCTGAGCACGCTGGAGATGGGTGTAACCGGGAATCATCGTGGACTGGTGCCGATCCGCCTGATCCAGCAAAGCCCTTTGAAGCCGTTGCAGATCGCCATCGATCTCATCGAGCCTGCGCCGGAGCCACAGCCGAAGATCCGTCCCCACTTGATCATTGCGGCTGCGCCCCGTGTGGAGCTTTTTGCCCACGGAACCCACCAAAGCGATCAACCGCCGCTCCACGGCGAAATGAACGTCCTCATCCTCCAGGCCTGGATTGAAGCGACCGTCGGCTGCCTCCGTTCGGATCAACTCCAGACCGTCCACCAGCTGAACGGCCTCTTCCTCTGCAATCACCCCGCAACTCGCCAGCATCCGGGCATGGGCAATGGAGCCGTCCAGGTCCTCCTGAAGCAGCGTCAGATCAAAACCGATGGACGCATTGAACGCTTCGACGAAGGGATGCAGTCCCTGTTCGAAACGATCACTCCATGCGCCTGCAGCGCCACCGGTCACACCACCCGCCATGGATTGCTCTGCCAATCCCTTCAGCTTGTCAGGCGGCTGATGGATGGCGACACACTCGGCAGGCTGACGGCCTCAGGAACCTTCAAAACGACCATCGACGCGTCATCCTCAAGGTGGTGATCCGCTCCGACGAACCGATCAAGTCGATCGAAGAGATGATCCAAAATCCCTTGAGCCCCCTGACCACTGCGGCAGGCACCCTCCAGAGTGCGAATCAAACGGGCCTCATCAAATCGATCACCCGTGATGCCAGGAGCCTCTGTCACACCATCGGTGTAATAGAGGAGAACATCTCCGGGATCGAGCCGGACCTCCCCGAGTCCGTAATCCGCTTCCGGCTGCAATCCGATTAACAAGCCAGCAGCATCCAGGCGGCTGATACTCCGGCGTTCGGCCCGCCACAGCAGAGGTGGATTGTGGGCTGCATTGGCATACCGCAGCCGTCGGCTGCGGGGATCGAAATCCGAATAAAACAGAGTCACGAACCGGTGGGACTGAGCCAGGTCCTCCTGAGCCAATTGATTCAGGTCGTGCAGGATCCGATCGGGCGGCAAACCGCTGAGGACCTCAGCCCGGAGCATGCCCCGCAGCATGGTCATCAACAGACCAGCTGGTACTCCCTTTCCCATCACATCACCCATCACCAAGGCCCAACGGCCGCGTTCCCGACGGCGCCCGGTCAACTCCGGCCGTGTCGGAATGAAGTCGTAGTAATCACCTCCCACCTGAAAAGCCGGTCGGCAGCGTGCCGCTAGTTCGACGCCCTCAATCACTGGGCAGTGATCCGGCAACAATTGAGCCTGGATCTCCGCACCGATGCTGAGCTGACGATCCACCCGCTCATGGCGGCGTGCCTCCTGCAGCATCTGGTCGTTTTCAATTGCGACCCCGGCAAGATCTGCCACCAACTGAACGTGGCGACGATGGACATCGGTCCAGACGAGATCTCCTGACGGTTCGAACACGTACAAGCGACCACGGGAGCGTCCCCGTGCGACCACCGAGGTAGCGAACAGTCCCGCCCCAGGACACAGCCGCTGCACCAGACGATCCATCAGCAGCAGCTGGTCGTCATCGGTGCCAAACCCTGCACCATGACCTGGCTCGAAAGCCGCCAGACGTTGCAAAAGATCCTGATTGCTTTCCGCGGGAACTGCCTGCAGTTGCTCCCGCCAAAGTCGCCCGTCGGACTGGAACGGCACCAGAATTGCTCCTTGCACCCCCACAAGACGGGATGCAACCACCGGAACCAACTCCAGGAACCGATTCAGGTTGGTGAAGCTGCGCTGGGCAAACGCCAAGGACACCAACAGATCCTGATTGCGGCGTTGCTCACGGCTGAGACTGTCGAACAACTGCCGCAGCGACGCCATCGCCTGCGGAGGTGGTGCAACACCTCTAAAGGATGGAGTGGAATGCCGACGAGGCGGCTTGCTGCTCACGGCTCAGCCCCTCAGGAGCCGAAACGTAGCAACGCTTCAGCGTCCGGCCAGCAACGCTTCAACGAATTCGTAGCTGTTGAAGGGTCGAAGATCCCGAATGCCTTCACCAGCCCCGATGAAGCGAATCGGCAGTCCAGCTTCCGAGGACACCGCCAGCGCAACACCCCCTCGAGCCGTGCCATCAAGTTTGGTGATCACCACACCCGTGAGACCAGCGGCTTTGGCAAACGCCATCGCCTGACGAAGGCCGTTCTGCCCCTGGCTGGCATCGAGGATCAACAGCGATTCGACCTTGGCCTCCGGCGCCAATCGATCAATGATCTTGCGAACCTTCTGCAATTCCTCCATCAGGTTGTGTTTGGTCTGCAAGCGACCTGCGGTATCCACAAGCAGTAAGTCAGTTCCCCGTGAACGGGCAGCACCAATGGCATCGAACACCACAGCCGCTGGATCAGCGTTGCTGCTGGGATTGGAAACCACTGGCACATCACTGCGCTTTCCCCAGACCTGAACCTGCTGAACGGCAGCGGCACGAAAGGTGTCAGCTGCTGCGATCAAAGCTGAATAACCACTGCGCACCGCAAGGTTGGCCAACTTGCCAAGGGTCGTGGTCTTGCCGACGCCATTCACACCGACCATCAACCAGATGTTGAGCCGATCCCGTTCAGGAGCAATCAACTGAGCACCACTGGCAGCAATCGGTGCATCCAACAAACCGCGAAGCTGCTCCTTGAGGAAACGGATGCCTTCGGCAGGATCCACCACCTCCACGTTCATGCGTTGACGCAGAGCATCAAGAACCTGATCCGTCGCCTGAACCCCGGCATCAGCGCGGAGCAGAAGCGTTTCGAGATCATCGAGGACCTCGGGGGTAAGGGGATCGTCACCCAGGTTCTCGAGCAGACCACTGACAAACCCCTGCCGGGTTTTCTCCAGGCCACGGCGAAGTCGACCCAACCAGTCGATCTCCTCCAGGGAGATGTCATCAACACGACGTCCCTGGGCGGCCAGCACCTCCGCTGACCAGGTGAAGTCATCATCGAAATCACCAAGGGTGGGTTCATCCGAGACCGCAGCTGTCTGAGCTGGGGTCGGAGTCGGAGTCGGCTCCGGTTCAAGAGCTCTGGCGTCCTGATCCTGCTGCCGTTGCTGCCGCTGAGCCGCAGCCTGTTCAAGCAGAGACAGTCCCTGACTGGGTGCGGGAGTTGGAAGCGGCTCTGGTGCAGGCGTTGGCAGCGGTGGTTCTGGCTGCGGTGGTTCTGGCTGCGGTGAGGGGATCGGAAGAGGTGTTGATGTCGGAGATGGCTGGTCCTCTGAGGCCTGAGCCTGTTGCGCTTTGAGACGGGCAAAGGCCTCGCGGGCCCAGGCCATCGCTTCATCTTCAGGTGAAGTCGCCACCGATTCAGCTGTCGGTTCCGGCGTCGGCTCAGGAGAAGGCGTTGGTGTTGGCTGCGGCTGTTCGCCGCCACCGCGTTTGAACCAGTCGAAAACCATCAGCCCACCGCCTTGGATGCGGCGTCGTGGAAACGCCTCAACACGCCATTGATCATCCGGCGGCCCTGCTCATCGCTGTAACGGTTCGCCAGTTCGACCGCTTCACTGAAGGCCACGGGTGCGGGTGTACCCAGATCACGTAGATCAACAACCGCCAACCGCAGGATGTCGCGATCGAGACGGGGCAGCCGACTCAGCCGCCATCCCTCCATCACGGAATCAAGCTCTGCATCGATGCGATCGCGCTTATTGAGAACGCATGACACGCGATCCATCGCCCCATGACGAATCTGTTCCTGATCCCCCAGCATCAGCAACCGAGGCAATTCAAGGCTGGCAGAGAGTCCATTCAGCACTTGCTCAGCCATGGTCAGACAGCTGCGCAGATGATCCTGACCGGTGGGCAACGCAGCGGATTCACCGGACTGAAGTTCGCTGTCGAGAAGGCTTTGCTGAGCCTGCTCCAACTCAGCAGCACTGGCATCCAGCGATTCGCGCCAGTGCTGCATCAGGCTGTCCAACGCCTGCTCTAGCACAGAATCCATGGCCAGATTGGCGGCCGGAATCGGTTTCTGATCGGAAACCTGACCAAGCACGAGCAAGGCCAGCTCACGGGCAAGGGATCGGGTGGCCATGAATCAACTGGAGGGAGAAGCAGATGCCCGCAACTGGGCAATCAAACTGGAAAAACTGCGGTTCGCCGGAGCTTCCTGATCATCAGGATTGACGATGCCAGCGGAAATGATGGTGCGGAATGCCTCCTCAACACTGATGTTGAGCTCACGCACCCCTTGTTCCGGAACCAAGGTGTACCAGCCCGTTGTGGGATTGGGCGCCGTCGGGATGAACACACTCAACAGCGGTTGATCGAGATCAGATCGCAAAGACGGCCCCACTTCTCCTGTTACAAAGCCGACACTGAACAATCCCTCCCGGGGATATTCAACGAGAACGACGCGGCGGAAACGGGTCGAGTTGTCTCTCAGAAATGTTTCGAGTAGCTGCTTCAGCGTTTTGTAAACCGAACCTGCGAGCGGGATACGGCTGAGGGTGCCCTCACCGAACTCCAGCAACCAGCGACCCACGATATTTCTGGCCATCAGTCCGATCAACAGGATCCCCATTAAGGGAACAGTTAGACCCAGCGCCAGGTTGATCAGGTCCTGAAGCAATGGGTTCAGGTTGATGAACGGATTGAGTTGCTTGGGAACGGAGGTGAGAAACGCCAGCACGAAGCGACTGACCACCGTGGACAGCCAGATGGTGGTCGCAAGTGGGATGACCACCAGCAATCCGGCGATCAGATCATTTTTGAGATCCTGTCGAAGCCTCGAGGACAACGGCAGATCAGGCCTGGGATTGGTCTGGACCAAGGAGCCTCTGCACCCGGGATCGGTTGAGTCAGACCAACCTAACCAGCGATCAGAGCACAGCCGTGAGTGCCAGCAGTACAAAAGCCACTGCCAAAACAGCGGCGCTGGCGGTTCCACCGATCAACAGTTGCTGGCTCTGGCGGTTCTGTTGACCTTCAACCTTTTTCAGCTGCTGATCCATCTGAGCGATCTGCTCATCAATCAAGGTTTCAGCCGCCTTGATCTTGTCCTCGTCACTGGCATCCGCTGCCAACTGACCGGCTTGAGCCAACTGTTCACCAACTGCCTTGACCCGTTCGTCGTCGGCTCTGAATTGCCTGGCTTCCACAAGGGCCAGGCGGCCCTGTTCAAGGTTCTCAGCCTGTGCTGGATCACCGGAGGCTCCATCAAGTGAGAACGGAATCGCAAGCAACATCCCCACAGCCAGCAGGGCTGAAAGGCCGCAGATCAACCACCGCAGGGGCGTTTGGCGACGACGTGGATTGTCCAACCGATCCCCCATCAAGGCCACCAACAGCCCGAGAAAACCCAAGGGAGCCAGGGCCACCAGCGGGCCGGTGACTTGGGGTCGTGTGGTGTCATCCGACCAATCAACCCCGACCAGAACAGCTGCCATCTGCAGCAACAGGATCACCACCATCGTGAGGCCAAGCCAACGCAGCAGAGGTGCCAAACGGCTATCCCCTGCTCCCATGTCCGTTGCTGCCACCTGACAATGCGTATGTCCGACGATCCTAGGAACGATGTCGGAACTACCAATCCCATCAGATCAGCAGTTGAGCCATATGCTGAAGCAACGGGCAGAGACCGAAGGATTCTCACCGGTCGGAATCGCACGGCTTCCGGGAAGCAGGAGACTCCAGCTCAGAACAGCCGCACTAGAGCGTTGGCTGGAGGCGGGCCATCAGGCGGACATGGGCTGGATGGCCGCACCGCGCAGGAAGGACCCGACAACGTTGTTGAAGGGTGCCCGCAGCCTTCTGGCGGTCGGTCTGAATTACCACGTGGACGTGCAAGCGGCACCAGGCTCACTTCGTGTGGCTCGTTACGGATGGGGACGTGATTACCACCGGGTCGTGGACCAGCGGCTCCGCCGCGTGGGGCGTTGGTTGTCAGACCAGCATCCAGATTGCGAATGGAAAGCTTGTGTGGATTCCGCACCGCTGCTGGACAAGGCCTGGGCGGAGGAAGCCGGTCTGGGCTGGATCGGTAAACACAGCAACCTCATCAACAGCCAACGGGGGTCGTGGATGGTGATCGGCCATCTGCTCACCACCTTGGATCTCGAACCCGATGAACCGGCTCGAAGCCTTTGCGGTCGCTGCAAAGCTTGCATGGATGCCTGTCCGACAGACGCCATCACTGAACCGTTCGTCGTCGATTCCCGCCGATGCATCGCTTTTCACACCATCGAAAATCGAGACGCTGAACTTCCAGATCAGATCGCTGATGCCCTTGGCCCGTGGGTCGCCGGCTGCGACATCTGCCAGGAGGTCTGCCCCTGGAACCATCAGCGACTACCGAGCTCTGACGACCCCGAACTGCAACCGCGCCCCTGGCTTCTCAATCTCAATAAAGACACGCTGGAGACCTGGGACGCCACAACCTGGGACACCCACTTGCAGGGATCAGCTCTCCGTCGCATCAAACCCTGGATGTGGCGACGCAACGCTGCGGCAGCACAACCGAATCCTCCCTCTAGCCTTTGACGAAATTGGGTGTCACAAGTGCTGATCAAGAGGATTCAACAACGCTTCCTTGTTGCGTTGTTGAGCGTCTCAGCACTCTCTGTCGCGCCGGCTGCAGATGCCGTCACCCCTTATGTGTATGTCCCAAGTTCAGAGGAGCTGAAGGGATCTGCGATTGGGATCGGTCGCACAGCTGCCCAGTTGCTTCAGATGGGTCAACCCAAGGAAGCTGCCCAACTAGGCGCCCTGGCCGTTCGTCTGGATCCACGGGATGAACGTCTGTGGTCCGTACTGGCAGAAGCACAACTGCGCAGTGATGACCTTGAGCAAGCCAGCTATTCCCTGGCTCGGGCCAAGGAGCTCAATCCAGAAAAAGCCAGTCTTTGGTTTGCTCAAGCAGCACTCGTTTTGAGGGATAAGCGACCAGAGGAAGCCATTCCTTTGATTCAACGCGGACTTGAGCTGAATCCTGACAACCCCTCGGCTTACTTCGATCTCGGCAATGCACGGATCATGCTCAAGGACTTACCGGGCGCCCTTAATTCCTTTGAACAAGCAACAAACCTGAAGCCTGACTTCTGGGAAGCTCTCAACAACCAGGCCCTTGTCCTTTATGAGATGGGTAACGCCGATGAAGCAATCCGTCGCTGGCGTGCCGTTCTCAAGCTCGAGAACAATCCTGAACCGATGCTGGCTCTCGCTGCAGCACTGCACCACCAGGGAGACAATTCAGAGATTCCCTTGAAGATGGCTCGTGAGGCCCTAGATCAGGAACCCAATTACGTTTTGACACCTCATCAAATCGAGCAACTATGGGGAGCAAAAATCCGGCGGGCTGCAGCTTTGCTTTTGGAGGTACCGGAGATGGCCAGCAGTGTGGAACGGGCCCAAGCCAACGCAACCTGGAAAAAACGCCAGTGAACGTCTGTAGGCTGAGCCCCTTCCGCGAGTGGACCGGCGGACGACATGGCTGAGGAGCGCGTTGAATCGATTGCCCTGCATCAGGAGATGCAGCGTTCCTACCTCGAATACGCCATGAGTGTGATCGTGGGCAGGGCCTTGCCCGATGCCCGCGACGGCTTGAAACCGGTGCAACGCCGGATTCTCTATGCGATGCAGGAACTGGGGCTCACCCCAGACCGGCCGTACCGCAAGTGCGCCCGCGTCGTCGGCGACGTCTTGGGCAAATACCACCCCCACGGCGATCAAGCGGTTTATGACGCCTTGGTCCGGCTTGTTCAGACCTTCGCCAGTCGACACCCACTACTGGATGGTCACGGAAACTTCGGTTCTGTCGACGATGATCCGCCGGCAGCCATGCGTTACACCGAAACACGCCTGGCACCGATTGCTCACCAGGCATTGCTGGAGGAAATCGGCGACGACACCGTTGATTTCGCACCGAATTTCGATGGGTCCCAGCAGGAACCCACCGTGCTGCCGGCGCAACTGCCCTTTCTCCTGCTGAACGGCTGTTCGGGCATTGCCGTGGGCATGGCCACCAGCATCCCTCCCCACAACCTCGGCGAAGTGGTGGATGGCCTAGTGGCCTTGATTCGTCAACCGGAACTCAGCGACAGCAAACTGCTGGAACTCATTCCAGGACCTGATTTCCCAACGGGTGGGGAGGTACTGCTGAGCAGTGGCCTCCGCGACACCTACCTGGTGGGACGGGGCAGCATCCCGATGCGTGGGATTGCCCACATCGAAGAAGTGCAACCCGGCAAGGGTCACCACAAACGTAATGCCGTTGTGGTGACGGAACTCCCCTACCAGCTGAGCAAAGCCGGCTGGATCGAAAAGCTGGCGGAATCGGTGAATGACGGAAAGATCGGCGGCATCGCCGACATCCGCGATGAAAGCGACCGCGAAGGAATGCGGGTGGTGGTGGAGCTGCGACGCGATGCCGATCCAGCCAAGGTGCTGGCTGATCTGCAACGGCGCACGGCGCTGCAGAGCAACTTCGGTGCCATCCTTCTGGCCCTTGTTGATGGTCAGCCCCGCCAGCTCTCCCTACGCCAGTTGTTGCAGACCTTCCTGGATTACAGGGAACTAACCCTGATCCGGCGCACCAGCCATGCTTTGCGCAAAACGGAAGACCGCCTTGAAGTGGTCGACGGCCTGATCACCGCGCTGAACAACCTTCAGGCAGTGATCACGATGATTCAAGAAGCTCGCGATGCTGCTTCGGCGCGAGCCAGCCTGATGGTGCGCCTCGATTTGAGTGAACGCCAGGCTGACGCCGTTCTGGCCATGCCACTGCGACGGTTGACTGGTCTGGAACAGGAAAGCCTGCGTCAGGAACTCGAGGAGCTGCAAGCGGAACGGGAACGTTTGCGCCTGCTGCTGGACAACCGGGATCAACTGCTCGATGCCATGGTCCAGGAGCTGAAGGGACTGAAAAAGCGCTTCAGCACGCCGCGCCGGACGCGACTGGTGGAAGGTGGCGATGCTCTGATGGCAGAACGGGCCGCCAGCCAGCGACCCAACACTGAGCTGCTGCGTCAGCAGGCCCTGGAGGCCTTGCCTGCCGATGCACGATTGCTCATCCAAGCTGATGGGCAGGTGAAGGTGATGAGTCCCCCGGTGCTGGGTCGCATGCACCTGTCCGAACCTTGTGCCGTGGGTGACCACCCCTCTCCGGCACAGGTCATCCTCCCAATCGAACCATCACCTCGACTCCTGGGGGTCAGCGCCAGCGGGCGCGTTGCTTTGGTCCGCTGGGAATTCGCCGGACAACAGCCTGGATCCCTGGAGAAATTTCTACCCAGCGGTCTTGACGGTGACCCATTGATCGCCATCTTGGAACTCCCCGTGGGTGATGGCACAGAGTTCAGCCTTGGGCTGCTCAGCAGCGATGGACGCTTTAAGCGACTCCCCCTGGCCGACGTTCTGGACCTCTCCGGCCGAGCCACCAGCGTGGTGAAGTTGAAGGAAGGCTTGAGCCTTTGTTCAGCCGTGATCTGTCGCGAGCACAGCGATCTGGTCTTGGTCAGCAGTATGGGGCGTCTGCTGCGGCTGCCCGTGAATGATTCCGTGCTGCCCAAGATGGGGCGTCTGGCGCAGGGACCGATGACCATGCGTCTTCTTCCCGGAGAAGAACTCGTGGGGAGCCTGTCGATCGACGTAGCTGAAACAGATCCAACCCTGCTGCTGGTCAGCCGCAAAGGTCAGATGACGCGGATCGACCTCACTCCACTGCGTCGTTGCCAACGGGGAGATCTGGGAATCATGGCGGTTGTGCTCAGTGCCGATGAAGACTCCGTGGCTGGACTTTGTTCCGGAGATTCCCTGGCCGGAATCGTGACCGATCAGAAACGCCATGGAAGACTGGACGCCAGTGCAGTTGAATTAACAGCACCAGGCCAGTCCTGGGGCAATCAACTTGATCTGAACAGCAAAGAGCAGGTTTTTTCAGTGGTAGCTCTGAAAACCAGCTGATCAAGACGTCGCAGCAATCCCCGCAGGCTCCATCATCAATTTGCTGGACAGCAACGTCTGATCCATGGGGATCGGGTATTGCCCGTCAAAACAGGCGCTGCAGAAATGGCCGGACTCAGCCTTCGCAGCCTCGAGCATTCCTTCCTTGCTGAGGTAAGCCAGAGAATCCACTTTGAGGTGATCCTTGATCTGCTCAAGGGTCATCTGAGCGGCGATCAGTTGATCCTGGGTGTCGGTGTCGATCCCGTAAAAGCAGGGATGCGTCACCGGAGGCGAACTGATCCGCATGTGCACTTCAGTGGCACCGGCATCCCGTAACGCCACCACCAATTTGCGGCTGGTGGTGCCACGCACGATCGAGTCATCAATCACGATCAAGCGCTTTCCGGCCAGCACATCCGGCAGAGGGTTGAGTTTCACCCGAATGCCCGCTTCCCGCATCGCCTGGGTGGGCTGGATGAAAGTACGGCCGACATAACGGTTCTTGATCAGACCATCGCCGTAGGGGATGCCACTTTCCTGAGAAAAACCAATGGCTGCAGGAATGCCGGAATCTGGGACACCGATCACCAGATCAGCCTCCACGCACGACTCGCGAGCAAGGGTTCGTCCAATGCGCTGGCGGTAGCTGTAGAGGGACTCGCCGAAGAACTGACTGTCCGGCCTGGCGAAATAAATCATCTCGAACACGCACAGGCGGTTCGGTTCCTCACTCCAACGCCGACGCTGAGGCTCTGCTGATCCGAGTTCAAACCGGACCAATTCACCGGGCTGGACATCATCGACATAGCGGGCGCCGATGATCTCCAAGCCACAGGTCTCACTGCTCACCACCCAATGACCAGTGGCTGGATCCCCCAGCGTGCCGAACACCAAAGGACGGATGCCATGACCGTCGCGTACAGCAAACAGACCATCCGGCGTTCCGATGGCAAGGCTGAACGCACCCCGACACAGCTTGAGCGCGGCCTCTATGGCATCTGACCAGTCGAGCCCACGATCCACCGCCTGCTGCACAGCGAAGGCGATCAGTTCCGAATCCGTTGTTGAGGTGAACTCCGCCTGTCCGTCGTCCACCAACTCCCGCAATTCGCGGGCATTCACCAGGTTGCCGTTGTGGGCCAAAGCAAAGGCCCCCAGCCGCGTCATCAACACCACAGGCTGGGCATTGCACACCCGGCTGCTGCCCGTGGTGGAGTAGCGGTTGTGGCCGATGGCCAGGTCTCCAGGCATGCGGGCCAGCACGTCCTGGTCAAACACCTGGCTGACCAGGCCCATGTCCTTATGAAGGCGAACCTTGCCTTCGTTGAACACCGCGATGCCAGCCGATTCCTGGCCTCGATGCTGCAGGGCATACAGACCGAAATAAGCCAGGTTCGCCACCGGTTGTTCCCCGGCCAGAACGGCGAAGACACCGCAGGCCTCTTCCATCCGATCGGGACGCTCTGCCTTCAGCACATGCACTGAGCGCCTCGACTTCAGACTTCCTTCAGGATTCTGCCTCACCCCCGATCCGGCGCGGCAAACCCTCCTGATGGGCCCGCTTCAGATCAGCCAACGACCACTGGACATCCTTCTCACCGCAGTGGATCCGGAATGTTGAACCATCGTTCACCACACCGAGTTCAGTGATGGGAACCGTCGACTCAGCCGCAAGCTGATCCCACTGCGGCCGGCATTCAGCTTTCACTGAAATCGCCACCCGGGCACCACCTTCAGCAAACAACGTTCGCGTCAGGCCCTCAGGTCGCCCATTGAGCTTCAGTTCAACGCCAAGAGATGACGCAATGCTGCTTTCCGCAAGGGCTACAGCGAGACCGCCATCGCTGCTGTCGTGGGCCGAGGCCAACAACCCAGCATCAATCGCCTGCCGCAACAACTGCTGAACCCCACGTTCCAACTCGAAATCCACCCGTGGTGGCCGACCCGCCAACACCCCGCTGACCAGCATCTGATAGCTGCTGCCGGCAAGACCAAGGCGGTCATCTCCCTGTTCATCGGGTGCCACACCCAGCAACAACACCGCATCACCGGGTTGTCGCCAACCCAGACCAACCACCCGCTCGATGTTCTCCACCAAGCCGACCATGCCCACCACCGGGGTCGGATGGATGGGTTGAAGCGTGCCGTCATCACGGCGGGTCTCGTTGTAGAGGGAGACGTTGCCGCCGGTGACCGGTGTGTTCAGAGCACGGCAGGCCTCCGCGATCCCACGGCAAGCCATGGCCAGCTGCCAGTACCCCTTGGGTGTTTCCGGCGAAGGGAAATTAAGGTTGTCGGTGATCGCCAATGGTTCTGCACCGACGCAACTCAGGTTGCGGGCAGCTTCAGCAACGGCCGCCTGAGCACCACGCTCGGGATCCAAAGCCACCCAACGGTTGGGGCAATCCACCGTGGCAGCCACACCCCGCTGCACAGATTCCATGGATCCCTGACCCTGCTGCGGCCGCAAGCGCACCACAGCGGCATCCGCTGCTCCAGAAGAAACCACCGTATTGGCGAGCACCTGCTGGTCGTACTGGCGATGCACCCACCGCTTGCTGGCGATGGTCGGATCATCAAGCAAGGTCAACAGAACGCTTGCAGGGTCGTCCAAAGCAGGGAGTTGACTCTCCTGCCATTGCCAAAGCTCCTGAAGATCCGCAGGAGGCTCCTGCAACAGCTCGTGCTGCTCAATGGGCGTGTCATCCGCCAAAGCGGTGGCCGGCACCTCGGCGGCCACCTCGCCGTGATGCAGCACGCGCACCAAGGGTTCCTGCAGCACCTGACCCACCACAGCGGCCTGCAGACCCCAGCGTCGGAAGCGCTGCATCAGCGCCTCTTCACGGCCGGCCTTCACCACAAACAACATCCGCTCCTGGGACTCCGAGAGCAGAAATTCGTAGGCCGTCATGCCCTCTTCGCGGGCCGGAACCCGATCGAGGTCGAGCTCAACCCCCAGACCACCTTTGGCCGCCATTTCCGAACAGCTGCAGGTGAGTCCGGCAGCCCCCATGTCCTGAGCAGCCACCACATCACCACCGGAGAATGCCTCCAGACAGGCCTCGATCAACCCTTTTTCCAGGAAGGGATCGCCCACCTGAACGGCGGGGCGGTCATCCAGAGAATCGGCACTGAGTTCAGCACTGGCGAAACTGGCGCCGCCCATGCCATCCCGACCGGTGGTGCTGCCCACGTAAACCACAGGATTCCCCACCCCCTGGGCGCCGGACTTGACGATCTCTTCGGTCTCCATCAGACCCAACGCCATGGCGTTCACCAGAGGATTCCCCCCGTAGGAGGGATCGAAAGCCACTTCACCACCAACGGTGGGCACACCAACGCAATTGCCGTAATGGGCGATGCCGGCCACAACGCCTTCGATCAGCCCAACGTTGACGGGGTCCTCTAGGGGGCCGAAACGCAATGCATTCAGCAACGCGATCGGGCGAGCTCCCATGGTGAAGATGTCCCGCAGGATGCCGCCGACGCCGGTGGCGGCACCTTGGAAGGGCTCCACAGCCGAGGGGTGGTTGTGGCTTTCAATCTTGAAGGCCAAGCGATGGCCTTCCCCCAGGTCGACCACACCGGCATTTTCGCCAGGACCCACCAAAATTCGAGGTCCTTCCGTTGGAAACCCCCGCAACAGCGGCCTGGAGTTGCGATAGCAGCAGTGTTCCGACCACATCACCCCGAACATTCCCAGCTCGGCACGGTTGGGCTCCCGTCCAAGCCGCCGACAGATCTCCTGCCAATCCGACGGTTTCAGACCTTCCTGTTTCAGAGCCGCAATAACGTCGTAGGCAGGGGAGGACACGCGGGACTGACCAGCAGCTGTTCCCAGTGTTGCCGACGGCGGGATCAGACCCAGGGATCCTCATCCCGCTGACGGCGACCATCCCGCCATCCCTCGTCATCCCAGATTTCAGGGCCGTTCTGCGAGCGCGGTTGTGGTGGTTCAGAACGCTCTGTTTCGTCCCAGGCCGGATCCTCCAGCCAACCTTCCAGTCGATCCCCAGCCCGATCGCCCATGTCACGCAACTGCTCGCGCCAGCGTTGGGTACGCCGCAGCAGATCCTGGCGAACACTGGCGCGCGTCATCGGCAGATCATCCAATCCCGTTAAGGCGGTGATCACCCGGCCGGGTTGATGGTCCACGATCCTCTCCGGTGTCAGCCGCCAGCGGGAACTTCCTGGAAGACGAGGATCGCTGCGGGCCACCAGATAGTGGGCGATGGCCCCGGTTGATGGCTCAAACACCAGGTCCACCACAGCAGCAAGGCGCTCTCCATCACGAGCAAGCAGATCCGACTCCAACAGGGTCGGCAGTCGATCCAAGGTGGCTGGATCGGTAACCGCCGGCTCACCTCGCACGTAGATCTGCTGGTCAGTGAGACCACAGCATTGATCCAGACGCCACACCTCACGTGTCAACCGCAAAGCGGACGGCCGGCTCACCCATCCCAACAGACGATGCACCGGTGGATGAATCCAAGCCATCACCCCGGGGCCATGGTCAAGCCCTAGATCGCAGCGCACGGTGTGCTGCAGCAGATCACTGAGCAGAAGCTGGTCGGGGAGCGCCAATTCAGGAGCGGATCTGAACCGGCATCACGAGGTAGATGAAACCATCACCGTCCTCCACAGGACGCAACACCGCTGGAGTGGTGGGGGCATTGCAGTGAAGAACCACACGATCTCCGGCCATGGCTTTCAAACCATCCAGCATGTAGCGGACATTGAACGCGATCTGAATCGCATCGCCGCTGAGTTCTGCGGCGAGAGACTCCGAGCCACTGCCAACATCCTGTGCATCGGCACTGATCAGCACCACGCCTGATTCGGGCTGACTGCTGAATTTGACGACGTTGTTGTGCTGATCGGCAAGCACCGCAATGCGTTCGAGAGCTCCCACCAGAGCACGGCGATCCATGGTCAACGTGCGGCTGAACCCATCGGGAATCAGCTGGCGGTAATTGGGGTAGGTCCCCTCCAGCGTGCGGCTCGTGACCATCTGATCAGCCGCAAGAAAAACCACCTGACCCCGATCACAGAACAGGCTGATCGGATCCTCGGACCGCCACCCGGCCACCAACCGTTCGACCTCACGCAAGGATCGCGCCGGCAAGGTCACGGCAAACGCAGCACCCTCGCCCTCCGTACCCTCAGCTGCAGCCTGAAGGGCATCGTTCACCTGCAACACCGCCAACCGATGACCATCGGTGGCGGCAGCCTCCAGATTTGTATCGGTGAAGCTGAGATGAACGCCTGTGAGCAACTGTTTGGCTTCATCACCGCTGCTGGCAAAGAGGGTTCCCTTCAGTGCCTGCACCAAACCGGACGCTTGCAGCTTGAGGGTCAAGCCGCTTTCCACCATCGGTAGATCCGGGTAATCGTCGGCCGGCATGCCCCGCATCTGGTAGCTGCCGCTCAGGCTGTTGAGTTGCACCTGCTCTCCGGATTCCTCCGTGGTGAGCGTGAGCGGGGAATCACTGGCCAGTCGCGACACGATTTCACCGAGCAGCCGAGCCGGGAGCGTGATCGCTCCACTGGTCTCGACACTGGCAGCGAGGGAGGTCTGGATGCCGAGGTTGAGATCAAATCCAGTGAGGCTGAGGCGATCGGTGCCGGCATCGGCCGTCAGCAGCACATTGGCCAGAACCGGGTGCGTAGGGCGGGTTGCCACAGCACGGCTCACGAGCTGCAGAGCGGCGTTGAGTTCGGACTGGGAGCACACCACCTTCATCGTGCTGCAGGCCTGTTCGCTGGGTATCGATGCCCCACCGTTTCACAGCAGAGAACGAAGCGCAATGGCTGGTTGAGCCCAACCGTTCTTCGGCTGTTTTGTTCTAGTTCTTTCTAAGAAGTAAAACCAAAACAGTCGTCGTAGGGCCTGGGGAAATGGGGAACACTGCCCAT